>JAAFJE010000005.1 GCA_013298025.1 Cytophagales bacterium
GCTTTGTATGATGAAGTTCTTGGGTTTAGTTTTTTTATCCACAATCAAATAGATGTGAACGGATTGCTCCGATTCATTGCGTTCTATTCGACTAACTATAAAATGGGGGTCGATTGGTAATAACTCTGTTATTTGGTCTATAAAATCCATCGCTTTTTAGTACAAAGATAGTAAACCAAGTAATTTCATAAAGAACCAAATATGATAGAGGTTTGTTGCTTACGCACAAAAAGAAAATATGATAATGGTTTGTTGCTTACGCACAGCTTGTTGGAGATAACTCCAACAAGGGCGAAAAAGTCGTGAGTATTCTGGTGGTTATTATATTGGTACAAATTTTTTATACATATTTTTTAAATGAAAAGATTATGAGAGTATTATTAATCTTGATCGAAACAATTTGTATTACAATTATTTTCTTTTTTGGTTTAGTTTTCTGTCTTTCTCTTAACATGTTCGAATACGAAACTGGTGGGAGATTTGAAAAAGAGGAAATGCTGGCATACTCGATGTATGTTGTTGTCATATTCTTATTTTTAAGAGTATTAGCCCGTAATGCATCAGTAAAAATACAATCAGTAATAGTTCTATCATACCTATTTGTATTATACTATGTTCGATTTAGTGGGATGTTTACTAGCCATATTTTATCTCATTTAACAATGTTTGGTACGCTTTCTTTAATCATAATTTCGTTAATGAGTCTGTATAGACGTCCATGAGTTGCCCTCGCTGTTTCAAGTTTAACAACTTGGAACAATAAATCAAGTGCAGTCTCCGACTGCACCACCAGTACAACCAATAGCAAAGATTGAATATTTTAGTAGGTTCAATTTGAGCAAGGTCGCAGTCGGAGACTGCTTTCCGCCTTCGTTGGAGTTATCTCCAACGAAACGAGCGTAAGCAACTCGCCAACGATGAAACAAAAAGAAAATATGATAGAGGTTTGTTGCTTACGCACAAAAACTAAATCTTGCGTAAGCAACAAACCAATAGCATATTTTCTTTTCGCTTCATAAAAGGGCTTGGATAAAACACCAATCGCAGATTTCGGCTAGGAAATCTGCGATTGGTAAAGAAACATCCACTTGCTTGCGATTATTCGGCAGCAACCGTACTATTGCTTTCAAAAACGCTTGGTAAGTATTGTACCAAGAGGTTGTACCAATTGATGATTTTCTTTACATCGGAAGGATACACCCTTGTGCGGTCGAAGTTTGGAGCAACTTCGTTCAAAATGTCGTATAATTCGCTATCAGAAGCAGTTTTAGTATTGATTTCGATGTTTGACGCAAACTTTTCTTTCAACGCCATCAAAATGTCGCCAAGAGGCACAGAGCTATCTTGGTGGTCGTCCATATATACAGAGATGTCTTTCAATACTGATACTCTTGCATTTGCTCCTACAACCGAACGCTCTTTTTTGGCATCTAAACTTTCAACAATAACGCCAGTACGAGTAGGTTTTAAGATTCGGTAAAGACCACTTTTTCCTGAGATATTGGCGATTTCTTTGAGTAATTCCATAATAAATATGTCTTATGATTTGTTTTTGCAAAGTTAGCTAAATAAACGGTATCGCTTGGGCAAATTTCGCTAAAATATCATTCAAGGCTATACTTGAAAGTCCTGATTGAGCTTTTGAATTTCAGCCAAAATGTCGTTTCTACCTGTCCCGTTAACGGACGAGCTGACAAAATATTGCGGTACTTCATCCCAAGTTTCTTGCATTTTTTCGATATATGCCTCCACATTTTTGCCTACAGCCGTTGGAGAAAGCTTATCGGCTTTGGTAAAGACAATGTAAAACGGAATGCCTTTTTCGCCCAAGGTTTCCATAAAGGCGAGGTCTATTTTCTGTGGCTCGTGTCTTACATCAATCAAGACAAACGTGCACACCAAATTGCTACGCAATGAGAGGTAGTCCATAATCATTTTTTCAAATTTCTCTCGCTCTGTTTTACTCACTTTGGCGTAGCCGTAGCCGGGCAAATCGACCAAATACCATTGTTGATTGATAGAGAAATGATTGATGAGTTGGGTTTTGCCAGGTACTTGCGACGTTTTCGCCAAGTCTTTCTTTTGTACCAAAGAATTAATTAACGATGATTTGCCAACGTTAGAACGCCCAATAAAGGCATACTCAGGTTTATCGGGTTTGGGGCATTTGCTATATTCCGAGTTGCTCATCAGGAATTTTGCTTCTACTATTTTCATCGTTTGTGTATTTTTTAGTAAATATCTAGGACTTAATGCCCTGAATATTCGATATTCGTAATATTTAATGAAGAATGTAATGAATATTTATTGGCAAGTTTTGGTATTGCAATGCAAATTTACATAACTTTATAACATATCCGTTCTAAGGGCTGGGCTTAGGCTTATTTTATATGAAACACTTGTAAAAGACCTGCCATCAACAACGGTCTGAACAGCTTTTTAAAATAAAGTTCTATTGCTTTCTTTCTTAAAATAATACAATTATTCACAACAAAGCCTACAGGATTATTCTCCGCCATTCATTATTTTTATGATAAAAGGGCTATCGAAGAAAAAAAGAAAGTGTTGAGCGAAAATTCGATTGTACCTACAACAGTGAAGAATTAACATTTGTATTTATTTATAACCCATAAAAAACTGAAATTTTCTAACCATGAAAGAAAATTACTCCCCGCTGTTGTTCTTAACGGCTGCTATAACATTGGGTTCGTCGAGTGTATTTGCTCAAAATGACCTACCTCCGAATGCCGTCAATGGTAAATGTTATGCCAAATGTCTAAAGCCCGCACAATTTACTACTAAAAATCAGCAATTTGTTGCCAAAGAATCAGGAAAACTCCTCAACGTTGTGCCTGCGGTATTGGGTGCAGGTTCTAAAACGATAGTTGTAAAAGAAGCTGCTAAAAAACTCGACGTAGTACCGGCTGCTTATAAAACTGTTACAGAGCAAATCTTGGCGAAAGAAGCAGGAAAAACAGTTTCGGTCATTCCGGCGGTGTATAAAACCGAATCGGAAACCATTTTGGTAAAAGAAGCTTCTAAAAAGCTAGAGGTTGTACCTGCTCAGTACAAAACCCTTACCGAAAAAATCTTTGTAGGCGGATGCCCTACAGGTTCTTATATGGCAGGAACTTGGGACAATGCCAAGCGTGCTTTCGTCAAAGCCGATGGTGCTGTAGTAACGGGTTCGCCGTGTAAAAAATTAGAGGTTGTACCAGCCGTATTGAAAACCGAAACCGAACAATACGTAGCCAAAGCAGCGTCTAAAACTTATACAATTGTACCTGCGGTGTATAAAACCGTAACCGAACAATACACCGTAAAGCCTGCTTATACTCGTATAGAGGTTTTACCAGCCGAGTTCAAAACTGTAACCGAACAAGTATTGGTAAAAGAAGCATCGAAAGTACTATCGGTGATTCCAGCTACTTTCAAAAAAGTAACAGAAAAAAGATTAGTAAAAGAAGCATCGAAGGTATTAACACCTAATGCTTTTACTTACAAAACCGTTACAGAACAAATTTTGGTCAAAGAAGCAACCAAGAAATTAGAGGTTGTGCCAGCGGCTTATAAAACCGTTACCGAACAAGTATTGATTAAAGATGCGGTAAAAACCTTGGTGACAACGCCACCAGTGTATGAAACTATCACTGAAAAGGTAAAAATCAGAGATGAATATACCAAATACGAGCGTGGTAAAGCCGATCCTTCTTGTCTTTCTGCCAATCCCGAAGATTGTAGAATTTTGTGTTTGGTGACTGTTCCTGCTGAATATAAAGTTATTACCAAACAAGTAGTGAAAATCCCAGCAGGCGTAAAAGAGGTAGTTACACCAGCCCAATACACAACAGTTACACGTCAAATTTTAGCATCGCCAGCTACGGTAAAAGAAACGGTGATTCCTGCCGAATACAAAACCGTAACGAAACAATTGTTGGTTGCACCAGCTACATTGGCTTCTGCTAAAGATATTGTAGCCGAATACGAAACGTATGAAAAAGAGGTGGTTGACCAACCTGCCAAAGTGGTAGAAAAAGAAATTCCTGCCGAGTACAAAACTATCTCGAAAGTGGTATTCACTAAGCAAGCTACTTCTCGTATCACAGACATCCCTGCCGAATATGCTAGTGTATCGAAACAAGTGCTTGTAAAAGACGCTGAGGTAAAAGAACAAGTGATTCCAGCAGTGTATGCTTCTCGCACAAAACAAACGGTAGTTTCGCCAGCTAAAACGGTTGAAGTAGATGCCCCAACGCCTTGCGTAGCACCGGGTACAGTAGCTAGTGCCGAATACGCCAATGCTAAATTGCCTGCGGGCCAAAGTTGCTATCAGGTTTATACCAAAGAGGTGGTAGCTGCTCCTGCTACAACCCGTGAAATAGTTGTACCAGCCGTGTATGCTACTCGTACTAAACAAGTATTGGTTTCGCCTGCTACAACCAAAGTAACCGATGTGCCTGCTCAGTACGCTACTATCACGAAGCAATTGTTGGCTTCTGGTCCTAAAACTACAGAAACTGAAATCCCATCAGAATCGAAAGCGATTGCTCAAACGCTTGTAACAACACCAGCGAAAACAACCGAAAAAATAATTCCTGCGGAGTATGGCAATTATACTACTACAGTAAAAGTTTCGGATGAAACGTATTCCGACTGGGTAGAGATTCTTTGTGGCGATAAAATGACCATAAGCAAAGTGGCTCAAATCCAAAAAGCCTTAAAAGCGAAAGGTTATGACCCCGGTACAGCAAGCGATGTGCTTACGCCAAAAACAAGAGCGGCTTTACTCAAATTCCAAAAAGATAACAACTTGCCACAAGGTAACGTCAATATCGAAACATTGAAAGCGTTGGGTATCAGCGAAAACTAAGAGCAAACCTAGCGGTGATTGCACAGTGTATCATCCTAAAGTCTTGTGTTTATGATACTTCATTCAAAAATACTACTCAGCCCACTGAGTAGTATTTTTGTTTTACCTGTATGCACTATGAAAAAAATGTTATTGATAGGGCTTTTTTGCACATCGTTGTCAAGCAAAACAGCGGCCCAACAAATACTGGCTGCTGCTTTTTATGACTATAGTTTCGAGGTTTTGTTGAAACAAGCAACAAAACAACATAAGCCTATTTTACTATTTTTCACGGCCAATTGGTGTCAGCCTTGTCAACAACTGAAGGCAAGTTCTTTTTCAAACGAAACCGTGGCTTCTGTCATAAGCCTTAAATATATGGCAAAAATGGTTGATGTAGAACAATTTGTCGGAATGGACATCGCCGACTTGCACCAAGTTCGACAATACCCCACTATACTGCTGCTCAACAAAGAAGGGAAAGAAATCTTGCGTTTGAAGGGATATTATCCGCCCAGTTATCTCTTGAAGGTATTACTAGACAATCAGACTAAATAAGTCTATTCGGATGAAATGAGTGCTACCGAATAATAATGATACCTAGCTTTCAGTAGCTTTTGCTCTCTATTTTTTTCAAAATAACATTAATAATGATTAAAGAAGTAAAAGAGTGATAAATATATAGAAATACATTGTTATATTTACCAGTCTTAATCTTTTATCAACCTTTACACTTTCATGAAAAAAAAACTAATATTTCTCCTATGCTTCTTTTGCCTCAGCACGTATGTTCAAGCCCAACGACTTTACCTTGATGGCTATGTTGTCACCAATGCAGGTGATACCCTCAAAGGTAAAATTGACAATAAAAATTGGGTTCAAACACCGCAATTGATTCGCTTCTCGTCACCTGCTTTGGGTGAAATAGACTACAAAGTCGATGATATTCAGGGGTTTGGCATTACAAATGAGGTAGTATTTGTGCGTAAAAAAACGGATTTAGATGTTTCGCCTTATGCCTTGAGTAAATTACTCACAACAGCCGAACGAATCATTGTAAAAGACACAACGCTATTGCTTCGCCAGATTGTAAAAGGACGCTTGAGCTTATTTTATACCAAAGATAAGCAAGAAAAAAATCACTATTTTATCCAAAAGTTCGATGAGCCAGTAGCCGAATTGGTTGACCACCATTTTCTTAAAACAATTGATGGGCGACAATTCAACGCCCATTGGGATTTGTATAACCAGCAATTATTGCAATTGTGCCAAGACTGCTCTTTGTATGAAGGAAAAGCTTTTAAGTATTCTTTCGACGAATCAACCCTTACCTCTTTGATTTTGGCATACAACCGTTTCTTTGGTGATAATAAGCCCACTATAGCCTCGAAAAAAGAAAAATTTAAAATGAATTTTTGCCTCAAAGCTGGGGTTAGTAGCTATGCTTATCAGGTTGATAGCTACGATTATTATGCGACTCGTTTTGAAAAATCTGGTTTGATTGCCTACAGTATTGGCGGAGGATTGTTGACAGAATTGCCTTCTTTTCGTCGTAAGCTTGGTTTTAGCCTTGATGTGTTATATACTGTATATAAAGAAGGCCTTGCACTCAATGCCAACTATTTACCCATGACCAACAAATCTTATTTAGGGTTGTATCTTACCCCTGCTTATTCGCTCTATAAAAATATTCCCAAACAACTTGATATGTTTGTAGAAGCAGGTGCTTCTATAGAAGTTCCTTTAAATAAGCTTAATAATAACTTTTTTGAGGAAGGAATGGGGGCTATGTACGGATATACTTTTGGTGTAGGATGTAAAGTGAAAAGGATGAGAGTATCCTTAGATTATTATACCAATAATGCAGGTCTGCAAATATTCGTGAAGATTGGAGGAAACATCAATCGTTGGGGACTTAATGTGAGTTATGCGTTAGGGAAATAAATACACGATATACCCAAGCCCCTTGGCGGATTAATTCGTAAATATGGTGCAAGTACCAGCGTTTTTAGCGATATTTGCACCATATTTTGCTTTATTCCATAATGAATAAAGCCTTGGCAAGCAATGGAACATTTACAAAACGATTTATTACTCAGAGCGGCTCGTGGCGAGCAAGTAGAACGTGTACCTGTATGGATGATGCGTCAGGCTGGTAGAATATTGGCAGAATACCGTGCTGTGCGTGCAAAAGCCGGCAGCTTTATTAAACTGGCTACTACGCCCGAATTGGCCGCCGAAGTGACAATCCAACCTGTTGACATCCTTGGTGTTGATGCGGCTATTATCTTTTCTGATATATTGGTTGTGCCAGAAGCAATGGGGCTACCTTATATTATGGAAGAAAAAGTAGGCCCTATTTTTCCTACAACCATTCAATCTATGGCAGATGTAGAACAGTTGCTTGTGCCAGACCCTCACGAAAAATTAGCGTATGTCATAGATGCCATCAAAATTGTTAAACAAGAACTCAACGGACGTGTGCCTTTGATTGGCTTTGCGGGTGCTCCTTTTACTTTATTATGCTACATGATAGAAGGAAAAGGCTCTAAAACCTTCTCGAAAGCGAAAAAAGCCTTGTATTCAGAAGAGGTACTTTCTCACGCTTTGCTACAAAAAATTACCGATACCACCATCGCTTACCTCAAAGCACAAATTGCGGCTGGGGCCAATATCGTGCAAATCTTCGATTCTTGGGCTGGTATTCTTTCTCCCGAACAATACCGTACTTATTCGTTGCCGTATATTGCACAAATTTGTGATGCTATTACAGAAGTACCTGTAACCGTATTTGCGAAAGGTGCTTTCTTCGCAAGGGAAGATATGGGTAAATTGAACTGCGAAACCATTGGCTTAGATTGGAACATGGACATCGCCGAATCTCGCCGACTCATTGGCAACAGCAAAACACTACAAGGCAACCTAGACCCTTGTGTGCTGTATGCTTCTTACGACGAAATCAAAAAGCATACCATTACGATAATTGAGCAGTTTGGTACGCAACGTTATATAGCCAACCTTGGGCATGGCGTGTATCCCGACACAGACCCCGATAAGGTGAAATGCTTTATTGATACGGTGAAAGGATATGGCTTGTAAGCTTAACTAGCCGAACGGAGGAACGCCAAAACGATTGATTTCGGAAATACAAAAAATACCTTGATTTACTGTATTTCCGAAATCAATGCTCTTCAATCTTTCATAGCTTGGTATTCACTTGGGAAGGTTATTTATCAAAAATGCTTTCTTGAAAATCGGCATTGGGTATCACTTTTTCTACTTCAAAAAAGCGTGCTTGTCCAAACATGATTTCTTTGGCTGCTATACTTATCTTAAACGGAAATAGCCAATGTTGTACTTTGCGGTAGTCCGAAAAATAAACCTTGCTGTTATACGCTTGTCGCATCCCAAGTACCGATACATCGCCCCACATTTGGGCTAATAAATGCGTTTGCTTATCAAACCAGTACACCACTTTCGATTTATCCAGCTTCGAGGTCATTTTTACCTGATAAAAAAAGGCATTATCCGCAAACACTTCTCCCGTAAATTCTAGTGTATAATCGGCTGACTGATAGTTTTCTAAGCCATAATGTAGCAGTGATTGTTTCAATAAAAACTGACATTCTTCGGGGTCGATGTTATAGGTCGTAATTTTACCTCCTACAGCCGAAGGAGCGTTTAAGTTCCAACCTTTATTTTGATGCACCGCATACACAAAATGATTAGAGCCATTTTCGAGGATAGATTCATGCCGAAGCCCTATTTGCGGTATCAGGTAAATGGTATTGACAAACAGCGTAGTATCAGAAAAGCGATGTGTTCGGATGATTTTTAGGTGATGCAACAGCTCCCAGTGTTGCTTCCCACCAATGGCATCAAAGTATTGTTCGATGATGGTTTGTGGCGTAATTGCTTGTGCTAAACTTTGGGTATAAAACACCCATAAAAAAACACTGATGCACAGCTTTGCTTGGTATTTCATTGTTGAGATGGATGCTTGCGAATTACAGCAAATTTGGTATCAGTTTGCTGCTAGTTGATGACGGAATTTGGGTGAAAATCTTTATTTTATCTAAAATTTCTTAGAAAAATTTTAAAAAAGATGAAAGCCGAAATCAACTAGCAGTAAAATGCTTTATATTGATGCTACACTTCGCAAGGATAGCCGAAAAGGCAGTTGTCTTTGATGATTTTCGCAACCACAGGCGGTACGAAATTTTCCCAGCCATTTTCGCCCGATTGAATCATTTTCAAGACATTATCGGTGTGGATGGTTAGCAGCGATTGATTGATGTTTTTAATGTCTTCAAACTTATCGTTATCTTTCATGTATTGGAACAAACCAGCAAGATGTTTGGGCGGTAAAAACTCTCTTGAAGTCACAATTGTTCCGTCCTTATCAATCATTGGGTGAAGGTAAATCTTGATATTGGGGCCAAACAGCGTAGCAAAAGCCGCCAAAATACCGCCAGGGAGTTTTTGGTAATGTTTTTCTTCAAAAATATACGCCAAATTGGGCATCCCCATGATAAGTGCCATGCGTTTGTTCGTAAAGCGACTGAGGTAGGAAACCAATTTGTAATATTCGTGGAAATTAGAAATCAATACGGTTTGTCCAAGCGAACAAAGAATATCCACACGGTCGAGAAAATCTTTTTCGTTGATTTGCTCGTCGCCTCCTTGTAGGTTTCGTAGGGTTAGTTCCGAAACCACCACCACTTTATCGTCGTCCACATCGGGTTCGTTTTCAAATTGCATTTGACCTTTTTTCAACATATCTACAAATACGTTTGTCACAGGTCTGAACCGTCCTCTAATAGCCACAATATGCTTTTTGTAGAAAGCTTCCGAAGGGTTCATTACGTTGCCATCGGGGCCAAACAAAGCGGCGTTGGTGAAGCCATTTTTCACCAAATGCAAAGACATCAGGCGGTTGTCAACCTCGGCAAAATCGGGACCAGCAAAACGAATCATGTCAATTTCGATACGGTCGGTATGCAGGTCATCCATCAACGACTGAATCAAAATATCGGGCTGTTGGTGGTAATAAAAACAACCATACACCAAGTTTACGCCAATCACGCCCAAGGCTTGTTGTTGTAGCACGTTGTCGTTGTCTTTCATCCGCACGTGTACTACTACGTCGTTGGGCTCAGAGCCTGGGCGAAGCTGAAAACGCATCCCAATCCAGCCGTGAGGGTCGTTGGTTTTTTGGTAGTTGAGGGCTGCAACCGTATCAGCGAAGGCGAAAAACATCTTTTCAGAAGCCGTTTCTGTCAGACGGACATTCAAGAGCTTGTACTCACGGTTGAGCATTTTCATGAGGCGAGGCTCACACACATAGCGGCCCGAAGGTTCTTCTCCGTAAATCGCATCAGAGAAAGCCATATCATAAGCCGATATGGTTTTGGCTATTGTGCCAGAAGCACCGCCTGCTTTAAAAAAGTTGGCGGCAACGTCTTGCCCTGCACCAATTTCTGCAAATGAACCATAAATGCGTCTGTCAAGGTTGATACGCAGTGCCTTTTGCTTCGTGCCTAGATTTTTATCGTAAGTAACCATTTATCGTTTCTATGAATAGTTGGGGGTACATTAGCTAATTCTCCACTAATTTATATAAATAACGCCAATTATTGTATCATTTCTTAAAAAGATACAATTTTATTTTTGTTTTTCTTAATAAAATTAAACCCTATATTTTTAGTATAATTTTTTATAAAAAAAATGAAAAAAGGCTCAGGCTTCTTGATGAAACAAGCTTAACCCAGCAATCGGACTTTCGGCGATAATGCCCACACTAGCCCCTTTTTGTTGGGCTACTCGGCGTAAAATATCGGTATAATAAAAGGCTACTGAGCCAGTAAAATGAATTTTATGGGACGGAAAATCTGGGTATTTACACAAGTATTTATCAAAAAACGCTTCAAACGCCTGAAATATCAATTGAAAGGCAAAAGGATGCTGACGATTATCGAAAAGAAATTTAGAAAAACCAGCAAAATAACGATTTGGAAAGGGCTTTTGGTAAGCATTTTCTAATACTTCAAGGCGTTCTTTTGCACCATATCTTTTATCAAATTTTTGACGTAAATCGGCGGGTAGTTCTTTGTGTAAGTAGCTCAAAAGCAATTGTTTGCCTAAATATCCGCCACTGCCTTCGTCGCCTAGCCAAAAGCCCAAAGGAGACACTTGAAAGCTGATGTTTTCGCCGTCATACAAACACGAGTTCGACCCTGTACCCAAAATACCAATAATTCCTTGTTGCCGTCCTGCCAAGGCACGTGCTGCTCCTAGCATATCGCTGTAAACGGCAATCGTTTCGGCATAAGGAAACACCTGTCGAAGTGCCTGCTCAATGATTGCTCCTTTTTCGGGCGAACTTACGCCTGTGCCATAAAAATGTATTTCGCTGACAACCTGTGGTACAAGATGCGGACACAACTGTTGGGAGAGTTCGCTTACGATAGAAGGCGTATCTTGGTAGTACGGATTCAGTCCGATGGTTTTGTACGATTGTATTGCTCCCGTAGGAGCAAGGCTACGCCAATCGGTTTTAGTAGAGCCACTGTCTGCAATGAGTTTCATGCGAAAGAATGAATAAAAATTTGGGACTGAACTTTAGTCGGCTAAAAGCCCAACAACAGGAAATTTCTCAAACACCATCGCCGTATGCGGTGCATGGCGTAGCTCTTGGGTGAGGTCTTGCCCAGCCCAATGCTCGTAATGTTTGCCATTACGCCACAAACGAGAAGCTTGTACATCATAAATTTTACCTTGATAGGCAACCCATATTTCCGCTCGGTCTTGTCCATTTCTTAGGGCAAGTTGGGCTTTAGTGAACGTTTTATCCATAAAAATAAGCTTTAACTGGCTGACAATCAAGCACGCTACATTACCTAACAATAAAAAACAAAAATCGGCGTTGAAGTGGCTAGATTATCGTAGGTACATTTGTATAGCTAACAATCTTCAAGAAGATTAAGTTTGTTATTGGTAAGATGGGTACAAAGATAAGCAAACACAACAGGGAAGTAATAAGCGAAAACCTGCTATCAAACAAAGTGTTATGGGCGTATTTTATTTATTCATATTTTTTCTTTATTTTTAACAAAGTTTTTTAAACATTCTAAACAATCATGAAAAAAATATTATTCTTTTTGCCTGTGCTACTAGCTTTCGTGGGTGTTTTTACGGCTTGTAAAAGTTCTAGTTCTGAACCTTCGTTAGAAGAAAAGTTGGCTAAAGTCTGGACAGCCAAAGTCGTAAAAGAAGGCTCTACGGTGGTTTATGACAAATCGGCTACTTCACAGAGTATTCCCGGTTATGCCAATTATAAATTGGATTTGACCAGTAAAACCGCAGCTAAATTGACTGAAAAAGACGGTAATACCTTTACAGGGTCGTGGTCGCTTTCGTCAGATAACACTACGCTTACGCTCTCTGGCTTGACCAGCGCAGCGGGTGCTCCTACGGGTACATCGGGCACAATTGTGTATAAAATTGTAGGCTCGGCTACAACTTCGGCCGTAACACTCGAAACTGCCACCGCTTACATCAAAGCCAGCAACACAATTGCTAATTATCAATTAGTTAATCCATAATATTGTACTTAAACCAAACCTAAATACCTACGCATTGGCCACTCTGGATAAGAGTGGCTTTTTTTGTGCCTACTTTGTAGAAAGATAGGACAGAAAGATTTATTCTCCGTAAATTTGCCTCATGGAACAAAGAACAGAATTAAGTACAATCGGAGAATTTGGACTCATTAATCGTATTGCGGCCAAATTTCCTATCACACAGCCAGAAACCATGAAAGGTATTGGCGACGACGCTGCCGTGATTGATGCCAAGGGTAAAAAGGTAGTTGTTTCTACCGATTTGTTGATAGAAGGTGTACATTTCGACTTGATTTACACGCCGCTATTGCATTTGGGCTACAAAGCGGTGGCGGTCAATGTGTCTGATATTGCGGCTATGAATGCCATTCCCAAACAAATTACGGTGAGTTTGGGGCTGAGTAATCGTTTTTCGGTAGAAGCCATCGAAGAACTCTACGAAGGAATGCGTTTGGCTTGCGAAGCGTATCAAATAGATTTGATTGGTGGCGATACGTCGTCGTCGAGAAGTGGCTTGGTGATTTCGGTGACAGCCTTGGGCTTGGGCGAAGAAGCCACATTGGCGTACCGCAACAAGGCACAAGCCAACGATATTATCTGTGTGACGGGCGACTTAGGTGCGGCGTATTTGGGGCTACAGGCACTCGAACGAGAAAAGCAAGTGTTTTTGGCTAATCCTGCTATGCAACCAGAATTGCAAGACAAAGATTATGTGGTAGGCCGACAACTCAAGCCCGAAGCTCGCATGGATATTATCCATGAACTAAACGCCTTGTCTATTGTGCCAACGGCGATGATAGATGTGTCGGACGGCTTGGCATCTGAATTGTTGCACATTTGTCAACAATCGAATATAGGAGGAGTAATTTTTGAAGATAAAATACCGATTGATGACCAAACTTACCTAACCGCCACAGAAATGAACCTTAGCCCCATGACGGCGGCCTTGAATGGGGGAGAAGATTATGAGTTGTTGTTTACGGTTCAACAATCGGATTACGAAAAAATCAAAAATATGACAGATGTAAGTATCATTGGCTATATGACGCACGACGTAGAACTCGCCCATTTGATGATGAAATCTGGCTCTTTGGTCAAACTAACCGCTCCAGGTTATGTGCATTTTTAGTAGTATAACGTCGGGGAGGTTTTAAACCTCCCCGACGTTATACTACTAATTAAGTACGTTTGAAAATCGCACCCTCGCTGTTTCAAGTTTAACAACTTGAAACAATAAATCAAGTGCAGTCGGAGACTGCACCATCAGTACAACCAATGGCAAAGATTGAATATTTTAGTCTGTTCAATTTGAGCAAGGTCGCAGTCGGAGACTGCTTCTTATTCGGCGTTCCAAGTTGTTAAACTTGAAACAGCGAGTGGCTTACGCACAGCTTGTTGGAGATAACTCCAACAAGGGCGAAAATTTACTTTGGCTTGTTGGCGTAAGTGTTTGATTTCCTTTTTGTTCTAAGTTGTTAGACTTGAAACAGCAAGGGGTAAGCAACTCGCCAACTATCAAAAAAAGAAAATATGATAGAGGTTTGTTGCTTACGCACAGCTTGTTGGAGATAACTCCAACAAGGGCGAAAAAGTGCTGATTCAAACCAATAATCCACAACAAAAGCTGTTGCATCAAATTGCCCAAAACGACTACGAAGGACTCTATCAAAGCGAAATAGAAGAACGGCAAGGCTTTGCGTATCCGCCTTTTACCCGCCTTATTCGCCTTACAATCAAGCACACAGAAGAAGCGTTAGCCAACAAAACAGCACAAGCCTTGAGTAATAAATTAGCCGAAAAACTGAGCAAACAGCGAGTGCTAGGCCCAGAAAAGCCCTTGGTAGAACGCATACGCAACCAATTTATTTATGAGATTTTAATCAAACTAGAAAAAAGTATCAACCTCAAAGGAGCGAAACAATACATTCACGAACAAGTAGAAAGCATCGTCACCGATAAGCAGTTTAAAGGAGCAAGTATTATTATTGATGTGGACTGTATGTAGGAAGACGAGCCATCGCTGAGATAACTTCAAGTTATCAAACTTGAAATAGCGAGGAGAAACCCTGCGTCCAAACCTCCATACGTTCAGTTCATAAACCAAAAAATCATATAAAAAACGAGCCAAATGAAAACAACAAGCACTATGCTGTTATTGTTACTTATCCTAAACACGAGCTTGGGGCAAGGACAGGTATCACTGAAACAACTACAGGGAATATGGTCTGGAGTGGGGGTAGAGATAGGAGTAAAGGTTGTATTATATGATAATGTCTATATGATTATCAAAGGGAATAAAGCACTACAAATATATCAAGATAAGCATGACCGTTCGAGTCTTTATACATTCGCTGCTCCTTTTTCTTATATTGGATTTGATAATGACAAAATACCATATCCCAAGAAAATCTCTGATTTATTAGATAAAGGAAACGTTTTATGTTTTTATGATGTGGAAGGCAAGGACTATGATAAACGGGGGAATATTTTACCTGATTCTAGAGGCCAAAGTTATTCTATAACATATAACGAGGACATGGATGAAGACGCTAAACCTGCCGTTATTACACTGTATTACGATATAAATAGATATACCGGCTATGAACAAGTAACAGCAATAGACGATACTTTTCTTTTACAATTGCATAAGTGTAATAAAGTATTGTGGAAACAATATTTGGCTTTTGAGGGGTTAAAAGAAAAAAAGGTTATAGTCAAAAAATCAAGTATTTACCCCGATGCCGATAGCCCCGAGCCAACAAAAATGTATTTGATAGAAGGTGATGTATTTGTGGTGTTAGAGGAAAAAAATGATCGGATAAAAATACGTTACTTTGGCAAAAAGAAAGTAGAAGGTTGGATTAAAAAAAACGAAGCCAATTAGGTATGGTTTCAACGCTCAACTCATGCCATGTATCCCATAAGGCTGATGATAAGTCATGGCATGAGTAAAAGCCTTTCTGCTTTCATCGGATTTTTCTCCAACAAAAGCAAATCCCCTAAATCTATCTTCAAGCATGATTTTATTCAATCAATTAAAACACCACTTACCTAGTATTTTGGATTTTATTGCGAGTCATTCGGTAGAATCGGAGGTGAATTTGTCGAAATTGGGTGATTCGTTGATGGATTTATATACGGGTAGTTTGTCTGTGGACCTTATTTTTAAGGAAGCCTTAGCTTTTTTGAGAGAAGAGGGAATCACCTCAGAGGAGGATTATCGGGCCTTTTTGGAAAGGCATCAAGGCTATGCAACCTTTCAATTATCGGATACTTCCATGTGGGTATTTTTATGGGGCAACGAGCCTGAGCGATATGTACATATCCATCCTGCAAGGTATTCACCTTACACGATACGTGTCAAGTCGGCTACGCTTAAAACCGCAGTGATGCTTAAAATTCGCAAGGTGAAGCAGCTTGACACCGATGCCATTAATACCGCACGAAAAAGCATGGGGTTGTCACCAATCAAAAGCATGGAGAAGGCTACCAACATTATCGAAGCCCTGACTTTGTTGGAAACTACGCACGCTTAGGTACATTTGCTTTGACGTAAATGTTTGATTTCCCCTTGCCGTTCCAAGTTGTTAGACCTGAAACAGCTAGGGGATATCAAAACACTAATCACAATTTTGCATTCAGCTTTATCACGCTTGCCATGCCTAACAAAACCCAAATAAAGCTACTCCACCCACTTTTTAATGCTTGCTTCTTCTTGCAAACCTGTGGCTTTTTGGGTAAGCAATCCTTTCTTGAATACCAAAAAGCTTGGAATTTCGTCGATGCCATACAAGCTGAGGATTTCTTTGTTGGCATCGGCATTAATCTTCATAAAATGTACCTTGCCTTTGAGTTCTTCGGCTAGTTTGTCAACAATGGGCATCATTTTTACACAAGGCCCACACCAAGGAGCATAAAAATCAAGAATCACTACATCGTGCAGGGCAATCAAATACTTTAATTGCTCTGGATGAACGCTTTGGGCGGTAGCTTCGCCTTGCACTCCTTCAACAGGCTTGAGCTTGGTTGTCCATTTCAAATAACCTCCTTGCAAGTCATAAATTTCTTTAAACCCATTTTTTTGTAAAACCTGCACCGCTTGTCCACTGCGGCCACCAGCCAAACAATACACAAAAATGGGCTTGGTTTTATCTAATTGCTGTATTTGTTTTTCAAAATCTTCCTTCTTAAAATCAATGTTTACGGCTTTGGGCAAATGACCGCCCCCAAACTCGCCAGCCGTGCGTACATCGATGAGCTGTGCTTGCGGACTAGCCATATATTTTTTTTCAAAATCGTCGGTTGACAAAATTTGTCCACTGCAAAAACTCGCTATACCTATATAAAAACAGGTTGTTAATGTGATTTTTAGAATAAAGTTTTTCATTATTTTGTGGATGATTATTAATAATAAATGAAAGAAATAGAAATTTACAAGTAATCTTAAAAAAACACGTAATTTTGTACATAAGTTGATGCAGCATGTAACAATTGACTAAAATATACATTATTACAAAGCCTTGGTGGGGCAATCCAACGGGCTTATGTACTGCATCAAACGCCCCAAGAATTTCCCTAAATACAAGCAGTTTTTAACCAAAAACAAAAATTTCTAAAGATGAGTGCTATTCAGTATGTTCATGCAAGACAAATTTTGGATTCACGTGGTAATCCTACAGTTGAGGTAGATATTCGTACAGAAGACGGTGCGTTCGGTCGTGCTGCTGTACCATCTGGTGCATCTACGGGTATCCACGAGGCAGTAGAATTACGTGACGACGATAAGTCTGTTTATGTTGGTAAAGGTGTGTTGAAAGCCGTTGAAAACGTAAACGAAACCATCGCTTCTGAACTTTTGGGTATTGAGGTAACTGAGCAAAACCTAATCGACAAGTTGATGATTGAACTTGACGGAACTGCTAACAAAGGCAAGTTGGGTGCAAATGCTATCTTGGGTGTGTCGTTGGCCGTAGCGAAAGCAGCCGCACAAGAAACAGGCTTACCATTGTATCGTTATGTAGGTGGTACAAACGCCAACACGTTGCCAGTACCAATGATGAACATCTTGAATGGTGGTTCACACGCTGATAACTCTATCGACTTCCAAGAATTTATGGTAATGCCTGCCAAAGCTGAATCATTCTCACACGCTTTGCGTATGGGTACTGAAGTGTTCCATGCGTTGAAAGGTGTATTGAAATCGAAAGGTTATTCTACCAACGTAGGTGACGAAGGTGGTTTCGCTCCAAACATCAAGTCGAACGAAGAGGCTATCGAAATCGTATTGCAATCTATCGAAAAAGCTGGTTACAAGCCAGGTGAAGAAATCTTCATCGCTATGGATGCCGCTTCTTCTGAGTTTTATAACGAAGAAACAGGTCTTTATACTTTCAAAAAGTCTGATGGTAAGCAATTAAATTCCCTAGAAATGGCTGCTTACTGGCAAACTTGGGTAGAGAAATATCCAATTATCTCTATCGAAGATGGTATGGCCGAGGACGACTGGGCTGGTTGGGCAGAACAGACTAAATTAATCGGTAGCAAATGTCAATTGGTAGGCGACGATTTGTTCGTAACAAACGTAAAACGCTTACAAATGGGTATCGAAAAAGGTGTTGCCAACGCTGTATTGGTGAAAGTAAACCAAATCGGTTCGTTATCTGAAACAATCGATACTATCAACTTGGCGAAACGTAACTCTTACAAAAACATCATGTCGCACCGTTCGGGTGAAACAGAAGATGCTACAATCGCTGACTTAGCTGTAGCCTTGAACACAGGTCAAATCAAAACTGGTTCGGCTTCTCGTTCAGACCGTATGGCGAAATACAACCAATTGCTTCGTATCGAAGAAGAATTGGGTTCAAACGCTTATTTCCCTGGCTTGAAATTCTAAGCTAAGAATACCGTTAAACGAAAGGTTGGTACAGCTAAGGCTTACCAACCTTTTTTTTGCCCTTTTCAAAATAATCTTTTAGTATTGTAGTGAAAATGCCTTGTAAACTTCAACTGTACTCAAATGCTCAAAAAACTCTTTATCAAATATCGTTTTTACTGCCTTACGCTAGGAGGATTGTTTGGCTGGATGCTGTTTTTTGATGGCAATGATATTTTTACCCAATGGCGAATGTATCGAGAGCTTGGGCGTATCGAAGATGAAATAGAATATTATCAAATCAAGGTAAAAGAGGTAGAGCGAGAACGCCAAGAAGTGATGGGCAATGCTAGTTTGATTGAAAAATTTGCCCGTGAAAAGTACTTGATGAAAAAGCCTACGGAAGAGATATTTATCTTGGTTGACGAAGATAACGAGCCTGTAGAAAAGTAAATACTTTTGCTATCTAAGTACTGATGTAGCATTGTGAATGAGTGTGTTGATTTTCAAAAAATTATACTTTTAAATCAATAGTAATTTTAGTTGATTGAGCCTGTAAGTATTTGAAAATGAAAAATTAACCCAAAAATCACTCAAGCACCAACGCACTCATTCACTCAATAACTCAACAACTATGATTAAAGTATTATTTGTTTGTACTGGAAATATATGCCGTTCGCCTATTGCGGAGGAAACCTTTCGCTTGGCTGTGAAAAAACGTAATTTGCAACGCCAAATCCAATGCGATTCTGCGGCTACCCATAGCTACCATATAGGCGAGTTGCCCGACCACCGTACCCGTAAAAATGCCCAAAGTCATGGCATCAACCTAACGCATAAATGCCGCCGACTCACGGGCGAAGACTTTTCGGTATTCGATTATATTGTAGGAATGGATTATTACAACATGGACAACATCCAAGGAATTTCGTACCGAGCCACAGGCATTTATCAGCCCGATGAGGTATGTTTCTTGTATCGCTGCTTCGACCCTGCTGTCGAAATTCCACAACGCTATTATCCAATCAATCACCACGATGTAGCCATTCCCGAAGTGCCAGACCCCTATTATGGCGACAGCAAAGATTTTGAGGAGGTTTATCAAATCGTCACTCGATGTGCCGATGCCTTCCTCGACTTTTTAGTTGAAACGCACGGACTTGCGTAAAATCATTGAAAAAGAAGTACATAAATTGTAATTTAGCGTAGTCTTTAGAATAAAGGCATAAGCATTGCTTTTATCGGGCTTTCCCAATTGCTTATTAAACAAAAATTAACCAAAAAACTCGTGAACAAGAAAGTAGTACTTATGATTTTGGATGGCTGGGGCATTGCTACCAAGCCAGAGGTGTCGGCGATAGATGCCGCTCAAACGCCATTTATAGATTCGTTGTATCCGAAATATCCACATTCAAAGCTAGAAGCTTCTGGTTTGGCGGTGGGTTTGCCCGCAGGACAAATGGGTAACTCTGAGGTTGGCCACATGAATTTGGGTGCAGGACGAGTAGTGTATCAAAATTTGGTAAGAATCAATAAAGCGGTAGAAGAAAATACCTTAGCACAAGAACCTGTATTGGCCGAAGCTTTTGCTTATGCTATTGCTCAACATAAAAAAGTACACTTTATCGGATTGGTTTCTAATGGTGGGGTTCACTCGCATATCAATCACTTGAAATCGCTTTGTACTGCTGCCCAAGTGGCAGGCGTTGAACAGGCGTATATTCACGCTTTTACAGATGGCCGTGATACCGACCCGAAATCGGGCTTGGCTTTCTTGACCGATTTGCAAGCACATATTGCTACAACAGGTGCTAAAATTGCTTCTGTGACGGGCCGTTACTACGCTATGGATAGAGATAACCGTTGGGAGCGTGTAAAATTGGCTTACGATGCTATGGTAAAAGGGGCAGGCGAACAAGAAGTAACCGCCGATGGCGTACTTGCGGCGATTAGTGCTTCTTATGAAGCTGGCGTAACCGACGAGTTTATCAAGCCTATCATTGTTACCGAAAATGGTAGCCCTGTGGCAACCATTGCCGAAGGCGATGTGGTATTGTGCTTCAATTTCCGTACCGACCGTGGTCGTGAAATTACGCAAGCCCTTACCCAACGTGATTTCCCTGAACAAGAGATGCAAAAATTGTCGTTGTACTACTTAACTATGACCGAATACGATAAGTCGTTTGAAGGCGTAAAGGTGGTATTCGACGATAGCAATATTGTGATGACTTTGGGCGAAGTATTACAAAATGCGGGCAAAAAGCAAATTCGTATGGCCGAAACAGAAAAGTATCCACACGTGACATTTTTCTTTTCGGGTGGGCGTGAAGAGCCTTTTGTTGGGCAAACAAATATCTTGCGTGCCTCGCCAAAAGTGGCAACGTATGATTTAGCCCCAGAAATGTCGGCTCCAGCTTTGCGTGATGCCTTGATTCCTGAATTGGAAAAAGAAGAAGCTGATTTTGTATGCTTAAACTTCGCTAACCCCGACATGGTAGGGCATACGGGTGTTTTTGAAGCAGTGGTAAAAGCCGTTGAAACGGTTGACCAATGTGCTCAGGCGGTGGTTGAAACGGGCTTGAAACATGGCTATACTTTCATCATCATTGCCGACCACGGTAATGCCGACTTTATGATGAACGAAGACGGCTCTCCAAACACAGCGCACACAACCAACCTTGTGCCTTGTATTTTGGTGGATAACGACTATACACAGCCTATCAAAGATGGTAAATTGGGCGACATCGCTCCCACTGTCCTTGCATTGATTGGTGTACCACAGCCGAAAGAAATGACGGGAGTAAGCTTGTTGTAAGAGTAAAAGCGTAGCAAACGTTTTTGTTTCCTAGACAAATTCAACTAAAACAGCCCTTGCAAGGAACAGCTTGCAGGGCTTTTTTGTTAATTTTGTATCATGAAACATTTTTTCTTTATGCTCATGGTAGTTGGACTTACGGCTTGTTCGACTCCCGTAGAAAAAAGTACCCATACGTACTACGATATTAAAGGGCTTTTTGAGCGACAAATACAATTTTTTTCGACCCAAAAAACGCTCGTCGTTAAGGCTGTCGATGCTGAAACCAAAACAAAAACCATCGCAGATTGGGAAAAAGAATTGGCTTTCTTTCTCGATGCCGACCTCAATAAACCTGCTTTTACTAAAAGTTATGCTATTGTACAACAAGGCGATAGCGTTACTTACCGCTTGAAGGCTACCGAAAAACATCCCGTCAAAAATATTACCTTGCATTTCTCAGAAGGAAATGTAACACAGGTGCAAATAGTGCAGGAAGAAGAAAACTATTTATACCATACGCAAAAAAACTTGGAGGCTCGTTTTTCAAACGAAAAATTAAGGTTTTACCAAATCAAAGGAACACAGCAATTGGTTTGGGGTACGCCCAAAACTTATTGGATAAAAGGAACAATTCAATAGTGCTGCTGTATGCTTGTGATGAAAAGATTTTGGTTTAAACTTGCCTGTCTGGCGGCACTTCCTTTGTTGGTGTTGAGTGTTTTGCATGGGGTTGTCGATACAGGACTCAGGCAATCGAGGCATCCTTTATATGCTGAATGGAACGACCTATTTAACGCCAAGATTCAGGCCGATATGCTGATTTTAGGCTCTTCTCGGGCAGCATTTCATATTTCTCCGTATATTCTTGATACTACGTTGCGGCTCAATTCCTATAATTTGGGGATGTCGGCATGGCGTTTAGATATGCAGCTTACCCGATTCAAGCTGTATTTAGCTCATAATCCCAAGCCTAAATACATCATTCACAATGTAGATGTGTATGGCTTTCGGAAACGAAAAGATTTGATTGATTACCAACAATTTTTGCCTTATATCAACGAGCCTCTGTTACAAGCCAATTTTACTGGACTAAAAGGTAATTTTACCTATGCCCAACGCTATATTCCTTTGTACAAATATGCCAACGACTACGAGCTTATTTGGGAAGGAATCAAAAATTATACCCATGTTTTCGAGCCGCTTCAAACAGAAAAACATAAAGGCTTTAAAGCCAATGATTTGCCTTGGGATAATAAGTTTGAAGCATTCAAGAAAAAGTATCCTAAAGGGGTGAAATATCCGATAGAACCAGACCTACAACAAGCTTTTTTTGAATACTTGGCGTTTTGTCGTAAACAGGGCATCCAAGTGATTTTGGTATATGCCCCCGAATATTACGAAGTACAACCCTTGTACAAAAACAAAAAAGCCTTTGTCGCACTTTGTCAAAAAGCACAGCAACAATACGGCTGTGTGTTTTTAGATTATACCAACGATTCCCTTTGTTTTAAACCAAATTTTTTTTACAATTCTCAACACCTCAACAAAACAGGGGCAAATCTCTTTTCGGTCAAACTAGCACAAGATTTTAAAAGAATTGTTTTGCAAAGCAATCGTTAAGGTATTACTGTTAGCTGCTTCCTTATTTCCTTACTAGGCAAAATACAAATCCGATAACCAACACTTCCATATTAGCAAACTCCACAAAAAATTCGGAACTTTGTGGCTCATTATATCAGCTTTACGCAAAAAATTACTGTAATATGAGAATTCACCGCCCTTTAGCCGATGCTGTTGTGGGTACTTTACAAGAGATTTTCCTCAACAAACGACACGCCGACCGTGCTATCGAATATGTCCTCAAATCTAATCGCAAATGGGGAAGTCGTGACAGGGCTTTTATTGCCGAAAATACCTACGAAATTGTACGCTGGTGGCGTTTGCTACATTTTGTGATAGATGCTCCTGCTCAACTGAATAAATTCCACTTTTGGCAGGCTTTTGGGGCTTGGCAATTGCTCAAACAACGACACGTACAAAGCCCTGAGTTTTTACAAAATTTGCCCGATTGGCCCGAGTTTTCAAAAATGAGTGTGGCGGCGGTTCATGCTCGTTATGAAGAAGCAGGCAAAGTTCGCAAAATTATCGCTTCTGTACCCGACTGGCTCGATGCCTTGGGTGTAGCAGAATTGGGCGAGGAAAAGTGGACAACAGAACTGGATGCCCTCAACCAACAAGCCCCTGTTGTATTGCGTACCAATACCTTGAAAACCAACCGTGAACATTTGCAAGATTTGTTGAGCGACAACGATATTATCGCTTCTTTCAACAACGAATTACCCGACGGATTGATACTCGAAGGTCGCCCGAATGTGTTTAGAACGCCTTATTTTCAGGAGGGTTTTTTTGAGGTACAAGATGCTGCTTCACAATTGGTTGCACCGTATTTAGATGTAAAAGCAGGAATGCGGGTGATAGATGCTTGTGCAGGGGCAGGGGGTAAGACCTTGCATATTGCAGCCCTGATGCAAAACAAAGGGCGTATTATTGCGATGGATGTGGAGGAAAGAAAATTGCAAGAATTACAAAAAAGAGCCAGAAGAGCCGGGGCTATGAACCTTGAAACTCGTTTGATTGAAGCCAAAACCATCAAGCGTTTACAGGCCAGTGCCGACAGGTTGTTGTTGGATGTACCCTGTTCTGGTTTGGGCGTTTTACGACGCAATCCTGATGCCAAATGGAAGCTTACACCCGAATTTATTGAAAATCTCCACACGGTTCAGTACAATATTCTGACCCAATATGCAACGATGCTCAAAAAAGGAGGAAAAATGGTTTTTGCAACCTGTAGCCTTTTACCCTCTGAAAGCGAGGCTCATGTCCAACGTTTTTTGCGTGAACAAGGCGAGCATTGGCAACTCCTAGCCGAACGCCGTACTTCTCCTGCCGAAGATGGCTACGATGGTTTTTATATGGCTTGTTTACAGCGATTGTAAAAATAAAGAAAAGAATATGTTTGTGTAGGTTAACCTGTTTTGAACAGCGTTAACCTATTTTTTATCGAATAGAAAAGCTACTTTCGCCAATTTTAAAGCCTTCTGCAAAAATTTCTACGATATAATTGCCTGATAAATAGCTAAATTCGCCTCGGCTGCTATAAATCGCTTCTACTTTTTGGTCGTTGCTGGTGTAATCAACCACCTTGCGAATACTGAAAGGAAGGTCTTTGCCATCGTACTGAAATACGCCTGTGCCATTAGACAAAACGATGCCATCGGGAGCAGAAATTTTTACATATACTTCTTTGGTATTTTGTTCGGCGGCAGCGTTGGGTGCTAGGTTGAAAGAAATGAGGAGTTGTTCTACATTTTTCGCTTTAAACGAACCTCCTTCTAGTATTTTACCTCGTTGATTGATGGCCGAAATACTGATGTTGTTGGCACGTAAGCGGCTAGCCGTATGAATTTTTTTGCGTAACTCGTCGTTTTTACTTGTCACTTCGTTCATACTTGAAGCTAGTACGCTTCTTTCTGCTTTGAGGTCGTTATTTTCCTTAAAAATACTTTCTTTCTCTTGAATTAAAGCCCCTTTTTCTTTTTGTAAAGTTTCGTTTTCGGCACGTAATTGGGCAATTAATTGGTCTTTTTCGTTGAGAATAGCCTTGTATTCCTCAATGCGTTGGTCGAAACTTTCTTTGTCGAAATCTTGGGTATTTTTCAGTAAAGAAAGGTCTTTCATCAAGTGCAGACGGGTTTTTTCTAAACCATCAACCGTACCCCCAAGGTTTTTGATTTCGGCCATTTTGGCATCTAACTGCGTAGAAACAGAATCTAAACGGTATTGAATTTCGGTGATTTCTCCAATTTTTTTATCATAATCGGCTAAGGTTTTCTCAGCTTTAGCATTGGCATTGTAGAGCAAATAAGACAAAACGCCAATGGCTACCGTAGCAGTTAAACCGAATATTTTGAGAATATTTCCGATTGAAGTAGCTCCCGACTGAGTAGAAGATGTATTGATATTTGGCCCGTCCATGCGTTGTACAATAGTAAAATAGCTTTTATTGGTTTTAGGTTATGTGCAAGAGTGTGTGCATTGTTGCTGCCTGTGGTAGAGGCAAAATTAAAAGTGGTTAGGTAATATGCTCTTTACACGATTATATTTTCTGTAACACATATACAGCAAAATTTTTGCCAATAGGGTAAGCCCCTAGACAAAATCGTAACAGAGTAGTAAAATGTACGTGAACGAAATTTTTTAGTGATTGATTTTTTGTGAAAAATTTTATGTAAACAAACCTCAAAAGGTGATAGTTGAGGAATTGACAAACGAAAAGCATGATATGCCTGTAAAGGCACAGCAGAAAGTGATAGGTTTCGTTAAGTTTATAAATAGAGCTGCACCATTTTACGCCAATAACGGGCTTTGTGGGCTTCCTCGTCCCAGAAGTGTAGTTGATGCGGAATATGTTTTTGCCATAAAATATCGCTAAAATGCTTGTTGTTTTCCAGAAAAGCATCTTCTTTGCCAATTACCATAATGATGTCGAGGCGACGTAATTCTTGCAAAATAGTGGAGTCTTGCAAGTTGGGCAAAAACTGCACAGGGTTGTTAAAGTAAATATCTTGGTCGTGGTAGCCATCGAACAAATCCCTGAAATAGCCAACTTCGTGGGTAAGGTCGTAGCGGCCACTCATACCCAAAATCTTGTTGAAATATTGCGGATATTTTGTAGCAATGTTCATGGCATGATAAGCCCCAAGGCTACAACCTGCCGAAATCATATTGATGTCGGGGTTTATTTCTCTCGAAAAAGGTAAAACCTCTTGCATAATGTACTGCTCGTACTGAATATGCCGTAAAATGCGTTCACGGGGAGAGCAATGGGTGTTGTACAAACTTTCGGCATCTACGCTGTCAACGCAATAAATCTGAAAAATGCCTGCTTCAATTTTGTCTTTGATGGCGTCTATCACACGCCAATTTTCATAATCATAAAATCTTGCACTGCGGGTAGGAAAAAATAAGACACGTGTGCCAGCATGACCAAAAACCAGCATTTCCATGTCTTTTTGTAAATGGTGACTGAACCATTTGTAATAAGTTCTTTTCATTGCGTTCTATTAACTTGGGTGATAGCTGTATGCCAATGTACTCATTTGGGTATGTTGAGCGACTCAAGGTGTTGGATTAAAATATCTTTGAGTATTTGATGCCCAGCCGTATTAAAATGCAGCCCGTCGGCTTCATAAAATTGGGAGTTGGGTCGATGGTTTTTACCTAAATAATGGTCATAAATATCTACATAATGCCAATAGGGATGCTGGCGTTTTTGTATTTCTTTTTCAATAATCATATTGGTGTATTTCACTTGGTCGTTGAGGTGCCAACGCTGCGGACTAGGCTTGATAGAAACGTAGGTACAGTGAATGTCGCCATAACGTTCTTGTAATCGTTGGAAGAGTTGAAACAGAAATAAGTAAATCTCTTCGGGATGCCGATGATTGCTCAAGTCGTTGTCGCCTGCATAAATCACAACCGAGTCGAGGTGATGGTACTGTGCAAAAACCCTGTCGAAATACCACGCACAAGCCGCCAAAGTAGAGCCTCCAAAGCCGAGATTTACGGGCTTGAATGCTTGAAAATGCTCATAGAGGCTATTCCATAAAGTGAAAGTTGAACTACCATAAAAAGCCGTTTGAGGCTGATAGGTTATTTGTGTGCTTTCTCGTTCTAATCGTTTTACTTCTTCTTCGTACCAAAACATGGCGGTTTACAAGGGTTATAGCATGGCAAAACAAATTGATTTAAGAATAATGTTTATTATGCAGGGGTTAAAAAATCTTTATGAAATGCTCGATTCGAGTGAAAAAAATCGTGTCATTCTCACAAAATTAACCAAAAAGATACGTTATTGGGCGTAGAAAGCGATAAAATATTGACAGAAAAATCCTTACTTGTCATCGGTTTCTACCACAACTTCCCAACGAAAAGCCCACTTCCAGCGAATCGAAAAACGGGTGTAGCCAGCTTCTTGTAAAAGGTTGACAAGTTCCTGTTTTTTGAATGCTCGCCAAACCGATAGTTTGGCATCGTTTTTTACTAAATACGATTGTAAAAACAGGCGAGTTATCCAAGCTATGCTATGATACGCAAACCAATGCCTGTGTATATCATTGATAATAAAGCCAATACGGGCTTGGGTTTTGAGTTGTTTGAACAATGCAAGTAGTTCGGCATCGGTGAAATGATGACAAAACAAGGTCATGGTTACTACGTCGAATTGCCTTTGTTGAAAGCTTTCGGAGAAAATGTTTTCTTGGATATAGGCGATATTAGGAACATTGGCGGTGCGTTTTTGGGCAAATTTTATCATAAAATCGTTGGCATCAATGCCCCAAAGTGTAGCTTTTTGCTTTTGTTTAGCCAGCCAACTTGCCATCAATTTGAGCATATCGCCGCCCCCACAGCCTATATCGGCCAAGTGCAAATGTGCCATAGTACGCCCTTTGAGCAATTGCTTTAGTCCGCCGATGGTCACTTGATTGCCTCCTAAATACGTATTGATAAGGGCCAATTCTTCTAAGTTTTGACGAAGGGCATCGTTGTCGAGCGATAAATCATCAATCAATTCCTTTTGGGTACTGCGGTAGGATAAATTGGGCATAAACGAATAAATTAACGTTCATTTTAAAACAAAAGCATTGAAAAGTAAAAAAGCCATTCCTAAACATGGGCTAGGAATGGCTTTAGATGTATCAACAATACGAATACCTTATTTTGCTAAAGCTACTTGCAAGTTTTCGTCGATTGCTGCTAAGAACTCTTCTGTGTATAAGTAATGTTCGCCATGAGAAACTTTGTTTCCGTGGATACAAACCGCCAAGTCTTTGGTCATTTTACCAGACTCAACCGTTTCGATACATACTTTCTCTAATGTTTGGCTGAAGTTGATAAGCTCTTCGTTGCCATCTAATTTACCACGGAATTCCAAGCCACGAGTCCAAGCAAAGATAGAGGCAATAGGGTTGGTAGAAGTTGGTTTTCCAGCTTGGTGGTCACGGTAGTGACGAGTTACAGTGCCGTGAGCGGCTTCAGCTTCCATTGTTTTGCCATCTGGCGTAACCAATACAGAAGTCATTAAACCCAATGAACCAAATCCTTGTGCTACGGTATCAGACTGCACGTCGCCATCGTAGTTTTTACAAGCCCAAACAAAGTTGCCATTCCATTTCAAGGCAGAAGCCACCATGTCGTCAATCAAACGGTGTTCATACACAATGCCTTTTTCTGTGAAAGCAGCTTTAAATTCGTTTTCGTAAATTTCTTGGAAAATATCTTTGAAACGACCATCGTATTTCTTCAAAATCGTATTTTTTGTAGAAAGGTACAAAGGCCATCCTTTGCTCAATGCCATGTTGAAGCAAGAGTACGCAAAACCACGGATAGACTCGTCGGTGTTGTACATGGTCAAAGCAACGCCATCGCCTTTGAAGTTATATACTTCAAATGTTTGTGGCTCGCCACCATCTTCAGGAGTGAAAGTAACGGTAAGTTTACCTTTTCCTTTGGTTACAAAATCTGTTGCACGGTATTGGTCTCCGAAAGCATGACGACCAATCATGATTGGGGCTGTCCAGTTGGGTACTAATCTTGGTACATTCTGACAAACGATAGGCTCACGGAATACAGTACCATCCAAGATATTACGGATTGTACCATTTGGCGACTTCCACATTTGTTTCAAATTGAACTCAGTTACACGAGCTTCATCAGGAGTAATGGTTGCACACTTGATACCTACGCCGTATTTTTTGATAGCTTCGGCAGCATCAACTGTTACTTGGTCGTTCGTTTCGTCACGGTATTCTACGCCCAAGTCATAGTATTTAATATCTAAATCCAAATAAGGAAGGATTAATTTATCCTTAATGAATTTCCAGATAATTCGGGTCATTTCGTCGCCATCAAGCTCAACGACAGGGTTTGCAACTTTAATTTTTCCCATTTTTGTATAAAAACGTTATTTTCGTTATTAAATGATGCGTGAATAGTTGTGCGCATTTTCGTCTGCAAAGGTACGGAATGAATTGATACGTAGGGAATTTTATTAGCTTAGAATCGTTAGTTTTTTCACAAAAGCCTTGCTAAAAAAGCTATAGATGCGGTTTTAAAGGTGAATTTATCAAGACTTTTGTTCTTCGTTATAGGGTTACACTTATCCGAATATGTTTTTCTATTTCGGGTTGCCATTCCTGTCGATTTGCCATCTTTGTACAAATCTTCTCCTGAAAATAAACTTGGTACCACGTTTTTGGTTGAAATTCACAAATATTTTTCATGTTAAAGATACGCTCGCAGATTATAGGGTGAAGTCACTATTTTTTAAAAATAATTGTGTACCAACGTTAATTTTCAGACAAAGACTAGCCGCACTAAACTAAATATTTGCTTTTTTGTTTTTCATACAATTTACCAGCACTCATCGTTATGCAAACCCTTTTATTATATATTCAGTTGGTCGAAGATTTGGCTGAAATTCGTTTTGCCAATCCGATGCTACCATATTTGCCCGCAAATGCCGTAGGGCTTACTTGCTACGACCTCGACAATTTTTCAGATGGCTTAGTGATACAGTACGCCCAAAAACTCATTACCCAAGCCGATAGCATTGTGGTGGGCATCGAAGCCAAACCTCAAGCCAAATTACAGGGCGTAGGCAACTTATTGAGTCGTTTGGCCGACAAACAAGCCTCTGTTTCGCTTTTCTATCTTGGCGAAAATGAAAGCCTGATACGGCTGTTAAGTATTTTTGATTATACGGTTGCCTGTGAAAATACTTATGGATTTAGTGAAATATCAAGAATCCTTGATAACATTTACCCTAAATAAGATACCACTTTAAAAGTTTATATATTTTCTTGTAAAAATTAAATTCTTTGAAAAGTACATAGAAAAGTCATGATTCATGCCTGTTTTTATGACTATAGTACAATGACTAGGAATAGTAGAACAATTTGTTTAAAAAATCTTGACAAACAGGATATAAAAATTGAAAGATTTTTGTGTTAGTTTTGTCATTACTAGAAAACAGCATACAATCGAAATAATCTTTTGCGTGATTTAAGTTTTCTTAAGATTTATTTTAAAAATCACCTAAAAATTGTTTTTTAACTTAAACCCAAATTACCAAACTAATGAGTACACAACCAGCAAAACCAGCTGCTCCAAAGCCAGCAGCAGCTCCAGCAAACAAAAAGTCAGGCGGTATCCCTGCAGGTATCATTCTTGTGATTCTTTTTGTTGTTGCCCTTTCTCTTTACAAATTTGTGATGGGAGATCCTTCACACTTTGAAAACAACAACCCAGATGGCCACCCAATTCCAGGTGACTACTTCGGTATCGTTTACAAAGGTGGTGTGATTGTACCTATCTTGATGACTTGTTTCTTAACTGCTTTGACGTTCTCTATCGAGCGTATTATCACTATTGGTAAGGCAAAAGGAACAGGTGATGTGAATGCTTTCGTTCGTAAAATCCAAGCCCTTTTAGACAAAGATGATATTGAAGGTGCTTTGAAAGAGTGCGACAAGCAAAAAGGTTCAGTAGGTAATGTTACATTAGCTGCTGTTAAAAAGTACAAACAATTGTCAACAGACGGTTCTTTAGACAAAGAACAAAAGTTGGCTGCATTGAGCAAAGAGGTTGAAGAAGCTACTTCATTGGAATTGCCAATATTGGAGAAAAACCTTACAATCATTGCTACGTTAGCTTCTGTATCTACCCTTATCGGTCTATTAGGAACGGTAATCGGTATGATTAAAGCGTTCTCGGCTCTTGGTAACTCAGGAGGTTCGACAGACTCTACAGCTCTTGCAAACGGTATCTCTGAAGCCCTTGTAAACACTGCCTTGGGTATCGGTACTTCTGCTATCTGTATCATCGGTTATAACTTCTTTACTTCGAAAATCGACGAATTAACATACAGCATCGACGAAATCGGTTTGAGCGTTAACCAAAACTACGCTGCTCACCACAGTTAATAGTTTGAAAATTGGGCAATTTGAAAATCTGAAGAGTTCACTCTTCTGAATCCCAAGATTGTTTTCAAATGTAAGTTTTCTCAAATTTTCAAATTAATAACATTATGCCAAAGGTAAAAGCAAAAAGACAAAGTGTGTCTTTGGACATGACAGCGATGTGTGACGTGGCATTCTTGTTACTCACCTTCTTCATGTTGACGGCAAAATTCCGTCCTGAAGAAGCTGTTACCATTACGCCTCCTACGTCTATCTCTGAAAAACCGCTTGCTACTGAGAAAGGTGTTATTACCATTTCAGTATCGAATGAAGGCAAAATTTTCATGGGAGTTGACGATAAGGAAGCTCAACAGTTGATGTTGGAAAGAATGTCTAACCGTTTGGGAATTCCAGTAAGTGCCGAAATGCAGAAGAACTTTATGGCTTCTGAAATTGTAGGCTACCCTGCTGGAGCATTGAAACAAGTATTGAGCGAGAAACCTTCTAAATGGAAAGCTGCCGGATTTTATACGGGCATTCCATGCGATTCAGCTAATAATGAACTATTCTTGTGGGTAACGTATGCCAAAATGGCAAACCCTGCCCTTAGCGTAGCCATTAAAGGTGATGGCAACTCAAACTACAAAGTGTTCAACCAAGTGGTAGGTACATTGCAAGAACAAAACATCAACGTTTTCCAGTTGATTACAGGTCCTGAAAACAAACCTAGAAATTAATTAAGTTGTACTCAGTAGTTTATTGACCCTGCCCCGCTTTGTGGGGTAGGGTACTCATAGTACTGACAACAATAAAATTGATATTTAGCTTTCACAATTTTAAAACTACTCAACGACTATGGCAGAAATAGACCAGTCCGGTGGGGGTAAAAAAGGTGGTAAAAAGCGTAGTAAGAAAGCGTCAACCAAAATTGACATGACCCCAATGGTGGACTTGGGTTTCTTGCTAATCACCTTCTTTATGCTAACAACCACGTTGGCAAAACCCGTGACAATGCAGCTAAGCATGCCTGATAAAACTGATACGAAAGAAACTTCGCCAGTTAAGTTGTCTGAAACCCTAACGGTTTGTCCTGCTGAAAATAAAATATATTATTATCAGGGTATTCCAGGGTCTCCAGATGCTGTACTACAAGTAACTGACTACTCAGACAAAGGCATCAGACAAACACTTTTTGATTTCAAAAAGAGAATCGGTAATAACTTCACCATCGTAATCAAAGCAACGAAAGAAGCTAAATACAAAAACATGGTGGACTTGCTTGATGAGTGTGCTATCACCGACAACAAGCGTTACGCCCTTCTCGAAATTGATGCAGCTACAGAAGAGATGATTAAGAAGTCTGGTAAGTAGCAAAAAGAATGAAAAATAAAACTAAGGAAATAGTTGTATAACTAAAAAAATAGTTTTATCTTAGTTCTGTAATTCTGAAAATCAGAAATTTCAACAGAGTTAACTCAACAAAGAGAAATATGTCAAACGTAATTAGCCCAAACGCAACGCTTGACGACATAATTTTTAAGGATAAAAACAAAGAATACGGTGCGTACTCTTTGAGAAAAAATTATCAAACAGTCGTTAAGAGATCAGTAATGATTGGCTCGGCTCTCTTTGCTAGTGCGCTTGCTCTCCCTTTCATTGTGAGTAGCTTGACACCAAAAGAAGATGAGAAAAAAGAGGTGATTGCAGAGGTGATGGACGTAAAGCAGCCACCTAAAAAGGAGGCTACACCACCGCCACCACCACCACCACCACCACCACCGCCAAAAGATATTCCAAAGGTGACAACCACTCGTTTCTTACCTCCTGAAATCAAACGTGATGAAGAGGTACAAAAACCTGAGCCACCACCAGAAGAAGTAAAAGGTAACACAGCTTCCGAAACGGTAAAAGGTAATACAGATGATATTGCCCCTCCTGTTGACCCTGATGCAAGAGGTACTAAAGAAGAAGCTCCTGTAGAACCACCAAAACCAGTAGAAGAAGAAATCTTTACTGCTGTTGAACAAAACGCCGAATTCCCTGGAGGTATGGCTGCGTTTGGTAAGTTCTTGCAGAAAAACCTTAAATACCCTGCTGCAGCTCAACGTGCCAACGTACAAGGTAAAGTTTACGTTCAGTTTGTTGTAAACACTGACGGTTCTATCCAAGGTGTTGAAGTATTGAAATCAGTAGGTTTTGGTTGCGACGAAGAAGCTGTTCGTGTAATCAAAATGGTACCAAAATGGAACCCTGGTAAACAATCAGGCCGTGCAGTACGTTCGAGATTTACTGTGCCTATTAGCTTCGTGTTGTCGGAGTAATACCTAGGCTATGTCATAACTCATTAGAAACCTGTCAGGAAACTGACAGGTTTCCTTTTTCAAAGGGAATTATGTTTTTACTTGAATAATCATGCGCAACAGAAACGCCCAAAATATTTATAAAAAATCGGTCTTTTTTATGAGCCTTGCTATGTCGGTGATTTATGTCTTGGCTGGCTTATTTTTTATTGTTTTTCCTTATTCTACGGTCGCACAAAATTTGCTTCCTTCGGCTAAATGGTCGTATATCTTAGGAGCTTTGTTGGTAATCTATGGTTTCTATCGTGCTTGGAGGGCTATCCAGTCACAAAAAGACGACGACGACGATGAGGATGAAGAAGAGTATCGTTATTACTCTGGTAAAAAAAACGGATAAAATTGTGTTTTACATATAAGAATACTTTTATACAAAACCATACTTGCTTTACGTTACTTAGATAAATCTCAAAAAATATAGGAATTATGAAAAAGTGTGTTAAACTTCTAACTGTACTAAGTTTGCTTGGTTCAACTTTGTTATCGTGTAGCGTTGGCACACGAAAAACAGAAAATGCTCCTGACGATACCCCTGCTAAAGGTGAGATTACTGTAGCGGTTGATGAATCTTTTCAACCTATTTTAGATGCTGAAAAATCTGCTTTTGAACAAAGCTATAAATATACTAAAATCAAGCTCGTGTATAAGCCTGAAACAGAGGCTATCAACATGATGCTCAACGACAAAGCTCGCTTGGCGGTTGTTACCCGTGACTTAACGCCGAAAGAAAAAAAAGTGTTTGAAGATGCCCGCATTACGTACCGAAGCTACAAATATGCAGGTGACGCTTTAGCGTTAATTACCAACAAGACCAATCACGATACGCTTATCAATGTGAACGACATCGCTGCTTTGATGAAAGGCGAAAAGAAGAAATGGTCTGATTTTTCTAAAAAGGGACGTGCCGAAGAGGTTGTGTTGGTTTTCGACAATGCCAATTCGAGCAACCTCACTTTTTTGATGGATAAATTTGGTATCAAGAAAAATGAAAAAGTGGCTTTTTATGCACTCAATTCCAACAAGGAAGTAATTGAGTATGTAAAAACGCATAAAAATGCCATTGGTGTCATTGGTACAAATTGGATTAGCGATGGTGATAATCCTGCGGCACTAGGCTTTATTAAAGATATTAATGTATTTTCTGTGACGGAAAAAGCCAACCCAACGCCAGATGATTATTATCAGCCTTTTGGCTATAATTTGGCACTCAAACGCTATCCGCTCACCCGTGTCATTCGCTGTATTTTGAAAGAATCGCACATGGGGCTTGGCACGGGTTTTATCAACTATATGTGTATGGACCAAGGACAATTGATTGTTTTGAAAGGTGGTTTGTTGCCCTTGACTCGCCCAATTCAGATTCGTACTGTGAAGATAGGAGGTTAAAATAGGCTTAAATCTGTCCTGTTTTATACTTAGATAAATACAATTTTGATTCTATTACAATACAAACATAAAATAGCCTAAACAATTTTTTGAGTTAAATTTTGTCTTTAAAAAGCCATAATTTTAATTTGCTTTTAATAAAAGTTAAATTGTCGTTATAAAGAATAAAATTTTGTCTTTTTATTACAAATTTTACATTAATTTTGTGTAGTATGGTAAATTTGAAAGAAATACTTAACTTAGTGAAAAAATTTTATCTATACAAAAAGTGCTTAACAGCATACTCATGCAAGGTTTTGAAATGAGCCTCCCAAAGAAAAATAAAATAGGATTAAGCTAAAATTAAGTAGAAAAAATCCTATATTTTCTTTCTAGCATCGTATATTACAAATAAACTATAAAGAGTACACAAGTAAATATCAAATACCAAATTCAGTATTTTTAAACATTACATTAATCCCAACTAATTACGCAAATGAAAGTAAAGATTAAATCTCTGTTGGTGGCTGTTAGTTTGTTGTTTGCAGGCACTGCAAATGCTCAGACTATTCAGCAAGGTTTGTCGCAGTTGGATGGAGACCAGCCAAGTAAAGCGAAGGCGACTTTTGAGAGCTTGGTAGCGGCTGCTCCGACGGCAGAGAACCAATACTATGTAGGATACTACAATCTTCGTACAGGAAATTATGAGGCTGCCAAAGCGGCATTTGAAAAAGGACTTGCTGCCGACCGTAAATTTGCTCTTAATGCTGTAGGTGTGGCGGCTGTGAAAGTTGCTGAGAAGAAATTGGATGAGGCTAAGGCTGAATTTGAGAAAATTCTTACAGAAACAAAATACAAAAATGCCGATGTGTTGTATCGTATTGCAGAAGCTTATGTGATGTTTTATGACGTAAACTTTGGCGACGAAGCAAACAAAGGCAACAACGACCCTGCTGAGGCTATCCGTTTGATTGACTTGATTCCTGAAAAAACGAAAAAGCCGCTCACGCCAGAAATGTACACGGTAAAAGGTGATGCTTTCTTGATTAAAAACGATGGTGGCCCTGCGGTTTCAGCTTACGAACAAGCCAACTTTATTAGTAAAAGTGCTAAACTTTATACTAAAATTGGGGTAGTGTATCTTCGTGGTAAAAACTACCAATACGCTGTAAACTCGTACCAAAGTGCTATGGAAACAGACTCTAACTATGCTCCAATTTATAAGCGTTTTGGCGAATATTACAACATCTTTAACCGCTACAAAGAGGCTTCTAAATACTTTAGAAAATATGTGAGCAAAGCTGAGGCTTCTCCTGCCATTTTGTTGAACACAGCTAAATTGTTGTTCTTGGCTAAAGACTATACAGGTTCAATGGACTTTACAAGCCAAGCCGAGCAAGCGGGTGCAAAAGACAATGATATTTTCCGTATGAAAGGATATTCGTTCATCGAATTGAACAAATGCCAAGACGGTTTGTCGAACTTAGATTTAATGGTGAAAGCAGGTGTGAAACCTTATTTCTTGGATAATGTTTATTTTGCAAAAGGTTATGCTTGTGTTGGTAACGACTCTTTGGCTGCCCACTACTACGAACAAGCCGCTCCAATTGATACCAACAACAACCATTACGCTACTTTGTATGGTATCCGTTATAAGCAAAAGAAATATGACGCTGCTGCCAACGCTGCTATTAATGCTATTGGCTGGAAAACAAAGAAAAAAGCAAGTGTAACCAGTGGTGACTGGTACAATGCGGCTATGGCTTACTATTTCTTGGCAGCTTATACGCCAAAAGAGGATACCTTGAAAAGATACGACTTAGCTATGAAAGGCGATACGGCTTTCTCGAATGCTATCGCTGTGAATGCTAAATGGCCTTTGTTCCACTTGTATCGTGCAAGAATCAACAACTATGCCGACTTTACTGGTACAAAATGGTTGTCGGTACCTCATTATGAGAAATTTGTTGCGGCTGTAGAAGCGGCTAAAGCTGAAAATTTGGCTGGTTTTAAAGAAAGAAAAGACGATAGCTACGAAGCTTTAAGATACTTGGCTGGTTATCATATCACTGTAACAAAAGATGTGACCAAAGCAGAAGAGGTTGTCAACAAAGCTCTTGCTATCAAACCTGAAGACCCAGACGGCTTGAAAGCGATGCTTACGGGTTCACCTGTTCCTGCGGCGGGAAGTGCAACGCCAACAAAACCTGCTCCTGCGGCAGGAGGTGCAACAACAAAGCCTGCTCCTAAAAAATAATCATCATAATTATTTTTTGTACAAAGCCCTGCCTTTCGGTGGGGCTTTGTTAATTTTGAGGGATATTCAACCAAACTATTCAAAATATGTCGTATGCTCTTATCACTGGTGCTAGTAAAGGAATTGGCAAAGAAATTGCCAAAGAACTAGCAAACCGTAAATATAACTTACTTTTAGTGGCTCGTTCTGGCGATTTATTGGCAAAAGTAGCCCAAGAAATTACCGAAACATACCAAGTAAAGGTCGATTTTCTTGCCATTGATTTGGCGGCTATTGGCGTTGCACACAAAATTTATGATTGGGTAAATGCCAAACAATACGAGGTTTCGGTATTGGTCAACAATGCTGGTTATGGTTTGGTAGGAGCATTAGAGGACTATTCCGTTGAAGCCAACAGAGATATGATGACGCTCAATATGCTTACCCTTACAGAGATGTGTCAAGTATTTCTACCCATGTTAAAAAAGCAAACTAAGGCTTACATCCTCAATATCGCAAGCTCTACAGCATACCAAGCCTTGCCTTTTATGGCGATTTATGCCGCAACCAAGGTATTTGTGTTGAACTTTTCAAGAGGACTTAAACACGAATTGAGCGATACGTCTGTATCGGTGACGGTGGTAAGCCCAGGTTCTACCGCAACCGACTTCAACGACAGGGCTCAGGTAGGAGAGAAGGCGTTGAAAGCAGCCGAAAAAGTGATGATGTTGCCTAAAGAAGTAGCTCAAATTGCTGTTAAAGAAATGTTTGAAGGCTCTACGGAGGTGGTTACTGGGCTAGTCAATAAATTAGGAGCATTTTTGGCATGGATTGCTCCAAAAACTATCACCGAAAAAGTAGCTAAGGGCATTTATCAAAAGTAAAATTTTCGGTAAAAAATAGGAGTGTGATTGAGGTGGTACAAAAATTAAGGAGTAAAATTTATATATAATAGCTTGACTATTAACAAAAAAACTTTGTTGTATATGGAAAAATGGTCGTCGAATTATGCCGTGTATCATGGCACGAAGCAACCAGATTTAGCTCAAATTCCCACCCGCACTCCTGATTTATACAAAACAGAAGCCGAGTACCAGAGCTTGCTGTCGGCTTTACATACCGAATTAGATGCACTACAAAGCACACTTTTTGCCCAAGGCAAATATGGGGTATTGGTGATTTTTCAAGCCCTCGATGCGGCTGGAAAAGATAGTACCATCAAGGCGGTATTTACGGGAATCAATCCTGCTGGTATTGTGGTACATAGCTTCAAACGACCCAGTAGCACCGAACTAAGCCATGATTTTTTGTGGCGTAGTACCCTAAAAATGCCCGAAAAAGGGCAAATAGCAGTGCATAATCGTTCGTATTACGAAGAGGTATTGGTGGTGCAAGTGCACCCCGAATTATTGCAAGCACAACGCCTACCAGAGGCTTCGCATCACGACAAAGACAAACTGTGGCATCGTCGCTACGAGGCGATTCGGAATTATGAAAAATACCTTACCGACAATGGTATAGAAGTGATAAAATACTACCTGCATGTATCGAAAAAAGAACAAAAAGAACGTTTATTAGCTCGATTGAATAATCCAGATAAAAACTGGAAATTTGAAGCTCAGGACGTACAAGAAAGGGCTTTTTGGCATGATTATCGTAAAGTTTACGAAAATGTTATAGCCGAAACAGCTACCGAATACGCTCCTTGGTACATTGTACCTGCCGACGATAAAAAAAATATGCGTTTGCTAGTAGCCCATATTTTACGCAAACGCCTACAAAACCTACCACTAGCCATGCCGCAAGTCGATGAGACACAAAAGGCATTATTAGCACAATTTAAAACACAATTGGAAAGCCAAGACGATGATTGAATACCTAGTTTTTGACGAACGCAACACAAAACCCTGAGATTATTCTCTCAAATCTTAGCCATAGATTGCTAAAAAAGTGGGAACTTTGTAAGATAACCATACTTTTGGTCTATAGATGTGCCAAATACACACAATTCGATATGCGTTTTAAATTTGAAGAAAGTATCCTTTTTGAAAACGAGGATTATATAGTTATTAATAAACCCCCACATATTGCCTCTCTGGATGAGCGTCAGGCAGACAATACTCAGAGTATTTTGCGTCTTGCCAAACAATATTCCTCTGATGCCCAATTAGCCCATCGTTTAGACAAAGAAACGTCTGGCATTCTGGCGATTGCCAAAAATCCAGCAGCGTACAGGCATTTATCCATGCAGTTTGAACACCGACAAGTAGCCAAGCGTTATCATGCTGTAGCCAATGGTACGCACGATTTAGATATGATTTCGGTGTATTTACCTATTGCAATCAAGCGAGATGGCACACAAGTAACGATAGATAGACAAAAAGGCAAAGAAGCCGAAACAATTTTTAACACCATCAAGGTGTATCGCCGTCATAGCCTGATAGAATGTATGCCGATTACGGGGCGTATGCACCAAATCAGGATTCACCTGGCTTGCTTGAAAGCGCCTATTGTGTGCGACCCTACGTATCAGGGCGAAGCCATTTACTTATCGGATTTGAAAAGAGGGTTTAACCTTAAAAAAAATACCGACGAATTACCCTTGATTAAAAGAGTTGCCTTGCACGCTCATTCGCTTACTTTCAATTTAATGAATGAAGAAAGAACGACGATTGAAGCTCCTTATCCGAAAGATTTTGAAGTTTTAGTAAAGCAGTTAGAGAAGTTTTCGTAATTTTGCGACATCAAAAGGCTCCGTAGTTCAATGGATAGAATGTGGGTTTCCGGTACCCAAGATACAGGTTCGATTCCTGTCGGGGCTACAAAAAGGGTTAATTTGCTGTTTTACGGTGAATTAACCCTTCTGTTTTTTCAAGCATCCGTCGATTGAATCTAAGGAGCAAAACATCGTATGATATAACCTTCCTGCAAGTTGCAGGAGCAAAACCCCTAGCTGTTTCAAGCTTAATAACTTGGAACGCCGAATAAGAAGCAGTCTCCGACTGCGACCTTGCTCAAAGTGAGCCTACTAAAGTATTCAATCTTTGCTATTGGTTGTACTGGTGGTGCAGTCGGAGACTGCACTTGATTTATTGTTCCAAGTTGTTAAACTTGAAACAGCGAGAGGATATAACCTTCCTGCGAGTTGCAGTAGCAAAATATCTCACTACTCATGGCATGACTGATAATCATTTGTGTATCATCAGCACTATTTGATAAGTCATGCCATGAGTTGGCTCATTTAGGCTTTCACTCATGCCATGACTAGAACTCATTGCTAATTTACTTCTTTTTTAATCCAACCTTCAATCGTGCAGCATAAAATAAACCATAAATTACGGCAAACCCAAAAACTAGCTTCTCATTAATAATCCACAATTTTGCATTGTTACCTAAGCATTAATGCAGGTATTTTGCCAAAACTTTCGTAAAATAGGGCTGGCAAATAGCAAATAAAACAAAATTGTATTCTAACAATACAGCCTAGCACAAATGATGTACTCTATTCAAAACGAATGGCTCAAAGCTACTATCAATCCGAAAGGAGCAGAATTGACCAACTTAATTTTATTACAAGACAACCTCGATGTTATGTGGTCGGGCAATGCGGCTTATTGGGGAAAAGTTTCGCCTGTCTTGTTTCCAATTGTGGGTGGTTTGAAAGATAATACCTATTCTTTCGAGGGACAATCTTATCAATTAGGAAGACATGGCTTTGCCCGTGACCGGGTGTTTGAGGTGGTGGCTCAAACCGACGACAGCATCGTATTCGAGCTACAAAACAATGAAAGCACTTGGGCGGTTTATCCTTTTGCTTTTGTCTTTCAGTTGCGTTATTCGTTGGCTGAAACTGCCTTGAAAGTAGAATATTGGGTAGAAAACCCTTCGGATGAAACGCTGTACTTTTCGGTAGGAGGACACCCGGCTTTCAAAGTGCCTTTAGAGGAAGGAACTGCCTACAACGACTATGAGTTGTTTTTCAACGCCGACGAATCATTTGCTCGCTGGCCTTTATCGGCTGAAGGACTTATCGAAACAACGCCCGTACCGATAAGAGCAGGGCAAAGTTTGCCTCTGACGAAGGAGCTTTTTTGTGAAGATGCCTTGGTATTCAAAGGTTTAGCCTCGAATCGGGTGTGCTTGCGTTCGAGTAAAACGAGGTATCAATTGACCTTCGATTTTCCTGATTTTCCTTTCTTGGGAATATGGGCCGCTAAAAATGCCGATTTTGTTTGTATAGAGCCTTGGTGTGGCATTGCCGATGCCGTAACGCATAACCAAGAGTTGAAACAAAAAGAGGGGATTATTTCGCTAGGAGCAAAACAAACGTTTAGCCGTGCGTGGACGGTAGGGGTGGGAGTTTGATGATTTGAAGATTTGGAAATTTGAAGATGTAGGAGTTGAGGATTTGGAAATGGGGGGAGGATACTTTGTATGTAAATGCTGAATTGTAGTATTAATTCAGCATTTACATATTACGCTTTACAAGCTTATTTCTGCACAACTTTGGCAAATCTATGATAGAAAGGCGTGCGGCTATTGGCTGATTTTGGCATGTATTTACCCGTAATAATTGGTACATACATCACACGGCGACGTGACTGCTCGCCAACGTAAGGCGAAACTTCTACCCTGTGCCAGAGGCGACCGTCGTGTACCGTTAAGTCACCAGCGTTGATTTCAAAACCAACTTCACGTGGGTCGGGGTTGTGGTCAATAAATTGCTTTTTACCAAACAACAATTTCAACACGTTTTGGTTTTGTGTGCCAGGCAATACACGTAAGCCACCATTAGAGAACGGGCAGTCGTCAAGGTGAATACCAACGTTCAACATGGGGAGAATTTTTTGACCTAAAAATAAATCACGAGGGCTGTCGGTATGCCATCCCATCTGTGAGAATTTACTGTTCGGGTCGTTTACGTAGTGGTTGAACACTAAGCCGTCTTTTTCGTTTTCGCTTACACGTCCTTCGTAAGGCGCGAGCAATTCAGTGAGAAGTTGCAAACGAGGGTCTTTCAAAAATTCGCCCAACACGGTGCTATAATGATTCGTAAAGCACATACGCTGAATCATTTTTTCGCCATTTTCGTTTTTACCGAACTTCAAGGGGATACCATTGATTTTCTCTACCCCTTCATCTAACCACTTCTTTTCAATGGTAGCCAACTCTCCAATAAAAAGTTTAGCTGTATCTTTTGAAATGAAGTTTTTAAACTGAATCACGCCGTATTTACGGAAGTATTCTTTTTGCTCTTCGGTTAACTTTTCGCCGAGAGTGAAGGTTTTGTACTCAAACTTTACCATTTTCAAAATTGTACAAAATAAAGTTTAACGTTTGATTCTGATGGTTAGCGTATGCGGTTGGGCAGAACTACAGACGCAAGTCATTTTTTTATTTTCCAAACAAAAAAAAAATTGTTATGGAAATGCAAATTAAATGAATATAACGAAATCTTAAACGTTTTGTAAGTTTTTTGTTGCTTACACTTGAAAAAATTATACGAAATTAAGGAATGTTTTTATATTGTCGTGGTAAGAGATATGCCACATTCCTTTTCTCATACAAATATAGGATATATTATGTAATAAAAATACAAACCTTTGGATGTTTGGTAAACCTTTGGTTTTATTGGACTTATTCAATGTTGTACGTGTTTGGGGCTTATGGCTGAAAGCTTTTTCCATAAACAAATACCAGTTGTAAAATTGCACCAAAAGCCAATAAAATGCCTGCTGCCCACGTCCAAGGCAAACGATATACATATTTGGCCAATTGATATGAACCAAAAGTAAAGGCAAAAGCCGCCAGCACATCGGCCGAATAGTGAACGTGCTGTACAAGCAAAAGTAATGCCAACGAAAGACACGTGACTGCCCCGATGATTTTGTCGGTTTTGCCTCGTAAAAAAATCCAAACCATTACCATCGTTGCGGTGTGTCCAGAGAAAAATAAATCTTTTGTGATGGCTTGGTTACTGGCATATACAACGGCTTCGGTGAGTGGGTCTTTGAGTTCTACTAGGTTCAACGGCGGGTCGAGTGGCACAAGGGCAATGGTGAGCATCCGCAAAACGGTTTCAAAAACGAAAGTCATGGCAAACAAAAGAAACAAAGAAGCGTTTTTGAGCGTTTTAATAAGCATATATACCAACGTGCCATACAATAGCGTAAAAATAGGCACAGATACATCTATGGCAGGCAGTGCATCGAGGATGATGTCTTGTAAAATTACCCCTTTGCGTAATTGGATATTACGCAAATACGTAGGAAATTGCAAAGCACCAGCAAGAAAAATGCCCAAGGCAAGTATTATTTTTACCCGAAAATCGACCGTAATCCAAGCGTTTTTCCAACTCGAACACAGCGTTTGGAGATAAGATTGATTGGAAAAATGTGGGTCAGTTTTAAGAGGTTTTGTTAATAATTCATTATCCATAGATTATCCAAAAATTAAATAATTCTCTATACGGATTAGTCGTTTTGCCGACATTCGTAAACCAAAAAGTTTGCAAACTTACATCAAGTTTTAAATGTTATCAACGATGATGAGAAAAATTAGTGCTTTTATTCTTGGAATATTTACATTAAGTGCAAGTGTTTCATGCGGTCAGTCAACTGAAAATCAGAAAAATAAAGGAATGCAAACAGCAGAAAAAAACAATTTATCAGCCAGTACTTCTACCACCACAGCCCAAGCAACTTTTGGGGCTGGCTGTTTTTGGTGCGTTGAGGCAGTGTTTCAACGGCTCAAAGGCGTTATAAAAGTGCAGTCGGGCTATGCTGGTGGCACGGTGAAAAATCCGACGTATCGAGAAGTTTGTACGGGCAACACTGGCCATGCCGAAGTATGCCAAATTACCTACGACCCTACGCAAATTACCTTTGAAGAACTCCTAGAGGTGTTTTGGTCAACTCACGACCCTACCACACTCAACCGCCAAGGTGCAGACGAGGGCACGCAATACCGCTCGGCTGTGTTTTATCATAACGACGAACAGCGACAGTTGGCCGAAGCCTGGAAAGCCAAACTCAATGCCGAGAAGGTTTTTCCTAAGCCTATTGTAACCGAAATATCCGCCCTGAGTAATTTTTATCCAGCCGAAGACTACCACCAAGATTATTACAACCAAAACGGCTATCAGCCTTATTGCCAGATTGTGATAAAACCTAAGCTTGACAAATTTACAAAGGCTTTCAAAAATAAATTGAAACAATAAGAGAAAATAACGTGATTTTAGTGTTAACACTGTAGTCAACTAACATTTAATTGAGCAAAGGTCTTTAAGTAAAGCTTTTGCTCAATTGTTGTAAAAATCTACATTCTCACGCTTCAAGTCTAAGTGCTATTTTCTTCTTGTGTAACAAATATCACAGATGTGTCCTTGTTTTTTTTACATTTTTACAAAAAATATTACATATCTATGTCATGACTAATCATTTTCAAATACTCATCGTCGGAGGCAGCACAATTTCTCAGCTTTCGATAGGCATTAAGATGAGTCTTGTTATTTATTCATAAATTTACCCTGCTATGTACAATCAAATTGTCCTAATCTTTGTTAGCTAAAAAGAATTACGCAAATGCCTTCTTCGGTGAAGGTAACTTATACAAAAGATTATTGGCTATCAGGCTCTACTTTATGAATTTAACATTTTTGCAAGAAAACCTCGTTGGGGTGTTTGAAAAAGGACTTTTAGAAGAACTTTCACACATTGGCAATTATATGGAACTGGAGGAAGGGCACGTGCTGATGCGTCCGGGAGGCTATATTCGGTTTGTTCCGATTGTGATACAGGGTTCTATCAAAATTTTACGTCCCGACGACGAAGGCAGAGAGGCATTGTTATATTATCTGGGCGGTATGGACTCCTGTGCGATGTCGCTTACGTGTTGCCTTGATAGAAAACAAAGTGAAATTTTAGCTATTACAGAAGAAAAAACAAAATTGATTACCATTCCTGTCGAGAAAGTAGAAGAATGGATGTGCAAATACCCTACTTGGCGGCAATTTGTGTTTTTGACCTACCAACGTCGTTTCGACGACCTGCTCAATGCCGTTGACGAAATCGCTTTTCATAAGTTAGACGAACGTTTGTTGAGCTTACTTCAACGCAAGAGTAAGCAATCGAAAAGTACCATTATCAACAGTACGCACGAAGTCTTGGCAAGCGAATTGGCTACTTCTCGTGAAGTGGTATCGAGGTTATTGAAGCAATTAGAAAAAATGGGGAAAGTGCGTCTTTCTCGGAACAAGATAGAACTTCTATAACCCAACAAAAAAGCATCAGCAAACCTACCGATGCTTTTTACACACACCATTTGTTGCGTTGCTCAACGCTACTTTACCTATCGCATTAATTTATTCAATCTATTGTACCGTAGGGGTGGCTGGTATATTTTTCTAAATATGGGTAATAAACACAGGTACTTTTAGGCTTTTGAGCAATTCGTCGGAGGTACTTCTATGCCAGAGCCTCGACAATACATTGCGGCCATAAGCACCCATCACTACAATAGAAGTGCGGTGATGCCCGATATATGCTGCCAACCGTTCGCCTGCATTGCCATGTGGTAGCATTTCTACTTTGATGTCGTTGGTATATTGTTGTAAAAACGATAAAAAGGCGGTTTCATTCGGAATGCGTTGGTCTTCGTCGCTTTCGGCAACCGACAAAACGGTGAAACTTTTATAACGTTTTTGAGGAAATAAATACAAAAACTGCTTGATGGCAAACACCGACGACGCAGAACCGTCATACGTGAGGGTAATGTGATGAATCGGGTCGGCATCTTCTGGTACGATGATTACAGGACATTCGGCATCCTTGAGTAGCTCACGAACAAAGCGATTGTTGGCTTTGTCGTCGTCGTCTGTAAACGAAACCTCTCCGCCTACCACAATAATATCGGCAAAGCGACTTTCTCTTGTGAGGTCATAATCGGGTATGCCCATGTCTTTTATGACTTCAAAATGAGGATAAAACTCATGGCAATACCATTCAAATTGCTGAATGCTTTTGGCAATTTGCTCTTCGTCTTCGTGTGCCAATTTTACCAATGTACTGGCATCGTAAAAGGGTTGTTCTTCCAACAAGGCTGTGGTTGCCCCAGCTTTATAGTAAAGGTCATGTAAAAACACGCCTGTCAAAAATGCACCGTTGTCTTTTGCCACTTGAATGGCATAGTTTACCGCTCCTTTTGAAAAATGCAGTCCATCGAAAGCTACGATTACTTTTTTCATAATTGCTGTTGTTTAGGTTTGAATCATACCCAAAACTACAGCAATTATACGGGCTAATACATGACCTACCTCAGCCGCCAAGCCAATTGATGTTAGCTTTACAACTGACTTTAAAAAGCTTTGTAATAAACTGGAATATAGTATGATACGAAAAAGTGGAGGCGAATCTATTTTACGGGCTTGAGGGTATAACCTTGGGCTTTGAGGAGGGCAATTACACCTTCTTTTCCACCCAAATGCCCAGCCCCTACAGCAATAAAACTAGGCTTTTCGGCAATAAAAGTTTTGATACGGGGAATCCACGAAAGATTACGAGTAACCAACATATCTTGTTGAAAAGCTGCATCCATACTCGACGACTGTAGCATGATGTGCAATAAAGCATTGAGGTCTTGTTGCTTGTAGGCGTTGATAAGGCTTTTAAATTCTTCTTTGCCTTTGTTCCATTCGTCAACCATTTTTACCAACATTACTTGGGCTTGTTTGGCATAGCCCATTTTGTCAATTGCCCCCATTTGTTCTTGTACGCTTTCTAAGCCCAAAATTTGCTTTTGCTGCTCTGTAGCCATGCTCGTAAATACAGCCTCATAGCTTTTCATCGGGCAATTGAGTAGTTTAGACATCGTGAGCGAACTCAACGCAAAGGGCTTGATGGTGGGTATCATGTCGATATTGGTTTGTAAGCTATCTTTAAAAAAAGTCGCTACTTTTTTGTAATCGCTTTCAGAAAGGAGCTTTTTAAGCGTTGTACCGTCGGTCATGAACATACTTTTCTGAATTTCGCCCATCAAACTTGGGTCGTCCATGTCGATTTCGAGGTATAATTGTTGGCTTTGGGCAAAAGCTTTTTGCGTAGCGGCTGTCAAGATAAAATCTTTTTCACAAATGGCGTGAATCGTGCCATATAAATAGGATGGCTGTTTGAGTCCATTGCCTGAAATTTCCCATAAAAGCGATTTACTTTCTTGGGCATAGGTTTGTGTGAGGAAGAGTAAAGCAAGACAAATGCCTTGTACGAGGGTTTTAGAGATTTTAATCATGATTTTTGAAAGTATTAAGTGAAATATTATAAAAAACCAATGCCACAATTGCTCCTACAGGTAAGCCAACAAGCAGGCTTTTGATCATCCAGCCAATGACTGCCCCTAATGCTAACCCCACCAACAAATACAAGGTAGCCTGCGATTCGGGGTCGAATTTATAAACCATAATGGCGTGTTTTCGCAAGGTGCTGTACTGTTGCATAAAACGGCTTGTAGCTGTTGCCATACCTGCTGGTGGCAACAGTTCAATAGTCAGGCGTAAGAGGGTAAATGTTTCTTTTTTGGCGGCATTGCTGGCAATAGATTTGTCTATGCGATTCATCAGTTTAGTCAATTGTGCTACCTTGTAGGTCTTTTTTTCTTGTTCCGAATAACCAGCAGTACGCTGATTCATTAAGTTTTTTAAAACGTCTGTTTTCATATACCATGCAAATACTTGAATTTGCTACAAACTTGTAAACAATACAAGAATTAAGCAAGAAAAAAGGTCGCCATAGAATGACGACCTCTCTAAAGTACCTATTTTTTAATTTTTAGAACCTTGCACTGCTCCTGCGGCTTGCTTTTGTTGCTGCATAGGGTTGGGTTGTGCCTGACGCTGTGCCTTAAACACTTGGAAGCGTGTAGGTTGCTCTGGCTCACGAGGGAAGAAATTGCTCTTGGTGTCAATGTCTGCCGTTTCAAAGAAGGGGTCTAACACCCATTTGGCTACCTTTTTGCTGGTTGGAATAACCTTTTTCACTTCTTTGTCGTTCAAACGCCAAATTTCTGCTGGAATACGTACTACTTCATCTGTGCCATCTTCAAACACCATTTTGATAATTACAGGCGAAACCAAGCCTCCTACGTTTTTAAGGTTTACTACGTAGAAATTTTTGTTGCTGTTTACCAACTGTTTTTCGTCTTCAGAAAGCCCTGCGGTGCTTTGCTCAAAGCGTTTTTTCTCGGCTTCTGACGTAGCAAAACGGTCGTAGCTGTTATAAAAATCACGCATATCGGGATTGGCCTCTACCACTGTTTGCGGAATATCTTTTTTATTACGAATATTACTCATGGTTTGGCGTTTGGCTTCGGCATCAGCTTTGGCTTTGGCATTTTTCTGCTCTGGACTTTGGTTGTCGATGCCAAACCATTCTACATTTTCGATAGAAACGTCCACGGGGTCAACGCCGTAAAACCAACCACGCCAGAACCAATCTAAATCAACCCCCGAAGCATCTTCCATGGTGCGGAAAAAGTCTTGTGGCGTAGGGTGCTTAAATGCCCAACGACGTGAGTATTCTTTGAAAGCCGCATCGAACAGTTCACGCCCCATGACGGTTTCTCTCAAAATATTCAAAGCCGTTGCGGGCTTGGTATAAGCGTTTGGTCCAAAAGCCATGATATTGTCTGAACTCGCCATAATTGGTACTTGCTGGCTTTTATCAGTTTTCATATAAGGTACAATGTCTTGTGGCTCGCCCGACGCATCAAAATCTCTATCCCATTCTTTTTCAGCCAATTGTTCGCAGAAAGTATTCAGTCCTTCATCCATCCAAGACCATTGACGTTCGTCTGAATTAACAATCATAGGGAAAAAATTGTGACCAACCTCGTGAATCACCACGCCAATCAAAAAGTCTTTTGTTCCTTGCGAGTATGTGCCATCGGCTTCGGGTCTTGCTCCATTAAAACAAATCATGGGGTATTCCATACCGCCTACAGGGCCATGAATTGATTGGGCAACAGGGTAGGGGTATGCGATGGTTCTTTTAGAATAGGAGCGTAAAGTATGGGCTACGAGCATGGTAGAATATTGCCCCCAAAGCGGATTGGCTTCTTTAGGATAGGCCGACATCGTCCATACTTTTTTGCCTTCTACTTCTACTTGCATGGCATCCCAGATAAACTTACGAGAACCAGCAAAAGCAAAGTCACGCACGTTATCGGCTTTGAAAACCCATGTTTTTGTACCCGTAGGTTTTGCCTTTTCGGCTACTTCTGCCTCTGCTTGCGATACGATAAGGACTGGACGAGTAGCGTTTTTGGCTTTTTCTAACCGTTTTAATTGTTCGGGCGAAAGTACTTGGTTGGGGTTTTGCAATTCGCCAGTGCCTAGTACAACAAAATCGTTGGGCATGGTTAAGGCTACTTTATAATCGCCGAAAGGTACGGTAAACTCACCTTGTCCTAAAAATTGCTTATGTTGCCAGCCGTTTACATCGTCATACACGCACATACGAGGAAACCACTGGGCTATTTCATAAATATAGTTGCCATCTTTGGCAAAAAACTCGTAGCCACTTCTGGCACGGGTTGCTACGGCATCGGTAATATTAAAGCTCCAATCAATCTGAAAACTCAGTTGCTGTCCCGATTTAAGCGGCGTAGGCAAGTCAACACGCATCATGGTTTCGTTGATAGTAAATTTTAGCGGAGCGCCTTTGGCATCTTTTACGGCTGCAATCACATAGCCATATTCTTTGGTGCTAAGATTGGCGGCGGCATTCAAACGAGCAAAACTCATGCCTTTGTCGTTTACCGAAGAGGTTTGGGTTGTTTGAGCAATGCCTCCTTTTTTAAAATTATTTTGATCGAGTTGTACCCAAAGATAGCGAAGTTCATCGGGCGAAAAGTTTTTGTAGGTAATCAATTCCGAACCCGTAATGCGTTGTTGTTTGTCGTCGAGTTCGGCTTTAATATCGTAATCGGCTCGGTTTTGCCAATAATCTTTTCCGGGTGCTCCCGAAGCTGCCCGATAACTGTTGGGCGTAGGAAGAATGTTGCCGAGTTGTTCAAAACGGTCGTTGCCGTTGTAAGGGTTTTGTCCAAATAAACTCGAACAACACCCAACGAGCAGAGCTAAGAGGCTTGTTTTTTTCATGAAATAATTTGTTGCTGAAATGATTTTTTACGAAAATACAGAATTTTCGGCAAAAAAGTTAGTTAAAAAAAGTGTTAAAATGGTTGCGTATATATATAATGGTTATTTCGCATCATTCTTTCGTCACTTAAACTTAAAAAGGGGCAAAAATCCAAAAACCAACCCTGTTGATATTTGCACCAACGTTTGTTTGTTACGTTAGGTTTAGCTGAGGTAAACGCCCATGCTTTCTGGGTTATCTAATACAACTTTTACGTGTTCGTTGATGGTCGTAGATAGCTCATAACCAACGTAATCCGCTAAAATAGGGAAACGACGGTAATCTCTATCGACCATCACAGCCACTTGGATGCGTTTGACATGAATTTTCAAAAAAGGAGAAAGACTATAAGCAAATGTACGCCCACTATTGAGTACGTCATCGACTACCACAATGGTTTTATTTTCTAAAAAAACATCTTCGCAGTCAAATTTGATAGGCCGACTGTAAGGCGTTTCTTTGTCGATGTCTATCAATACCGCTGTTGTATGGATAGATGAAATTTCTTGTAGGTTCTGTGCCAATAGTTTTGCTAACGTATGGCCTTGTCCTTGGATGCCCGCAATGACGATTTCGTTTTCTTCAAAGTTGTTTTCGTAAATCTCGAAGGCGATTCTCCTGATTTTTTGCAGCACCTGCGTAGAGCTTAGTATTTGATTATCTGTGATTTCCATAAAAAAAAGTGAAAAATAGGGGCTTTCTTATACCAAGAGCCTTCAAACAAAAAGCAATAATAGCGATTATGTGTTTATTTTTTTATAAAAATACATAAATCATAAATAAATTTTAGCAAAAATACAGAAATGGCACAATTTGTGCTTAATAGTATTATACTGAACTAATGTTACTTTAGACGTACCATGAAACTATTACTATCCATATTACTGCTTGTCACATTCAGAATTTCTGCTTTGACATTTTCGCCAGAAGAAGCCTTACTTAATCAATTACAACTTTGTCTTAAACAAGGTCAAGCAAGTCAATTAGCCAATCTATTCGACAACAACGTAGATTTGCTGATAGACAACGAGCAGGTTGACTTCAATGATATTTCAAATTCTCAGGCTGAGATTATTCTCAAGTCATTCTTTAAGCGTTGGCCAGCACAAGATTTCCAAGTGGTATATCAAGGCGACCAAAACGGTGCCAGATACTGCACGGGCTTGTACAAAACGCCAAGAGGCAACTATGCCGTATATGTGTTGATGAAAAGAGGGGGTGAAGGTAGATTTATTATCGAAAGTCTTCAATTTAGAAAAGATAAATAAAACGCACAAGGCGTAAGCAGGGTCTAGCGACCTCGCAAGTAGTGTATTTCTCTTTTTTTAGGATAAAAAAATTAAAGCGTAGCAAAGTAAATCTCTTGGCTACGCTTATTTTTTTGTACATTTGCACTCTGTTTAGAACGCAACAAAGTACTTAACATTATTTATACACATGGCAAAAGGATATGCACAAGGGCAACAGAAGCGAATGGTACAAATGCCAGTAAATCCACTGGCTATTAAAACAAAAAAATACGCTCTTGACAAAAACAAATTTATTTCTCTTAACATGACCCAATTCGTTAAGAATCAATGGTACTGGGGTTTTGTTCCACTCGGTTTGATTGCAGTAAATGCGGTTTTAAACATTACTGGGGTTTATCATAATTACTGGATTTATGTTTTGACAGTTGTTGCGGCTTTGGGTTATGTTGCTTTCTGGGCTATCCAATTTACGGGAATCACACAGCTTAAACAGTACGAGCAACTCTTCGAGAAATATCGTTATGAAATTGATAGCCGTCAGATTTTGATGAAAATATCAGACCAAGAAGGGGGCGTTATCAAATGGGATATGATAAAATCGGCAAGAAAAGACAAAGAAGCGTACATTCTTGATTTGGGTCAATACCAATTTATTTATCTTCCGTTCAATGTATTTACGAGCGATAATGATAAAAAATTATTGGATAAAATTTTGAAAGATAAAGGTTATTTCGCCTAACAAAAAAGCCCTCGCAAGAGGGCTTTTTTGTTAATGCTTAAACGAATGAGAAAGCGTTTCGACGAGTTCGCCTTTGGCAAGCTTTTCGGCTTTATCGAAATGATGCAGTGCCTTTTGGTAGGTATCGTCCACTACGCTCATTACTTGATAATATTCGTTGTTGAGTCCTGCATTGACACTTTTGCGAGTCCAGATGTTCCGTGCGATATTGGCTTTGAGTTGTGCCCTGATGTAATTGACCGAGCGGAAAAACTCTTTTTCATGGTAGGTAATTTGGCTACGAGTGGCCAATTGCTTCACATCGTCGAGCATATCATTCGATACGGCAAAAGCCCTCAAAAACTCTTTAAACGACATCCGTTCTAGTTCTTGCTGGTGCTGAGAAGCGTACAAAAAGGCATATTCTCGAATGATGTTTTTGCCAATTAAATCGGATAAATACTTGGTGAAATACAGAGTATCTCGTGCCACAAATACATCGGGCGTAATGCCGCCACCGCCATATACTACACGGCCACCAAGGGTGCGGTATTTGAGTTTTTCATTAAACTTAATGCTATCAGACGAGTACAGTTCGCCACTTTTGATGCGTTTTTCATAATCTTTTTCGTATTCGTCTTCTCTGCCTAGTTGATACGGTTTCTGGATGCTCCGTCCGCTAGGCGTATAATAGCGTGAAATGGTGAGGCGTAACTCCGAGCCATCGGCCAAGCTTACGGGCATTTGCACCAATCCTTTGCCAAACGAGCGACGGCCCACAATCAAAGCCCTGTCGTTGTCTTGTAAAGCCCCTGCAACGATTTCGGCGGCCGAAGCACTGTTTTCATCTACCAATACCATCACAGCCCCTTTTTCAAAAACACCGTCAAATTTGGTCATGGTTTGCGAGTCGTATTGCGAGCCTTTGCCATCGGTATAAACAATCATTTTGTCTTCGCCTAATAGTTCATCTACAACCTTTTCTGCTCGGTCTTTGTAGCCTCCAGGATTACCTCTCAAATCGAGTAATAATCTTTTTGCTCCTTGGGTTTTGAGGTTGAGCAAGGTTGTGCGAAATTCTTGGTAGGTCGATTCGGTAAAACGGTCTATTTTGATATAGCCTGTTTGCTGGTCTATCATATAGCCAGCACTAATCGAGTAGGTCGGAATGCGGTCACGGGTTACAACAATTTGGCGAGGGGCATTTTCATTTCTTCTGATAATCGTGAGCTTTACGTCTGTTCCTTTTTTCCCTCTGAGTTTACTAAAAATCACACTTGAGTTCAGATGTGGCCCAACCAAGGGTGCGCCGTCGGCTGCTACAAGTTTGTCGCCACAGCGAATGCCAGCGATGTCGGATGGCCCACGCAATACGGTATTGGCAATATAAACGGTGTCGTTGAAAATGCTGTATTCTATGCCAATGCCATCGAAGCCCGATTCCAGTTGCGTATGAGCCAAAGACGCTTCGTCTGGTCCAAAATAATTGGTGTGTGGGTCTAATTTTTCGAGCATTTTTTTGATAGAATATTCTACCAAAGAATCTGTACTAACCGAATCTACATAGCTTGTTTCTACGAGCGATAAAATTTCTCTGAATTTGTTAATCCCCCTAGAAATATTACTCATTCTGGCTTGACCACCAAAAAAATTGGCTCCAATCAACATACCACATACCAGTGCTAAGGCAATAAGAATGGGGAGTTTGATGATGTAAGGATGATTGTTTATGGGGTGATGGTCTTTCATAATTTTTGAGACGCTTGATTAATTTTTTATATGGACGATTGTTGTATAAAGTTACAAAAAACTCATCCTCAACCAATCATTTCATCTAACTTTGTGATAATTTGTAAGTTTTTGATTTATTTGATAAAACAATATGGGAAGAATCGTTGCTATTGATTATGGTACAAAACGTGTGGGGTTAGCGGTGACAGACCCCTTGAAGATTATTGCATCGGCACTCGAAACGGTTCATGCCAAAGATGTATTAACTTACCTGAAAAATTATTGTGCCAAAGAAGCAGTAGATGCTTTTGTGGTAGGAATGCCCACACGCCTCGACGGTAGCGATACCAACAATACGTCACACGTCAAAGGGTTTGTCGGACAACTCAAAAAACTCTTTCCTGAACACCCCATTCATCTACACGACGAGCGGTTTACGTCGAGTATGGCTTTGCAAGCCATGATTATGAGTGGCAGTACCAAAAAAGACCGTCGGGAAAAAGGGAATATTGATAAAGTGTCGGCAACCATCATTTTGCAATCGTTTATGGAGCAGCAAGCCCTTCGCTCGTGAATCTAAGCAGGTTATTTTACAGCAAAAGGAGCATTAAAAAAGCCCTAGTTGCTCGTTGCTGCCTAGGCGGTCGGTATAAAAATCGTTTACGTCTTTGTAGGCATCGGGCAGTTCTTTTCGTGTACAAGAAAGCCCAAAATGCGTGAATATTTTCTCTAATTCATCGGCGGCACGGTGGCCCGCTTTGTCGTTGTCGAGGTAGAAAATCACTTGGGCTCTTTTGAATAATTTGGCCCATTCTCGTTTAAAAACATTCGCTGTGCCAAGACTTACCGCCACTTTCCCTTCTTGTGCCAAACGCATACAGTCGAAAGCTCCTTCGGTGATATAGACCTCTTGGTCAATTTTGATTTTATCGAGGGCATCGGCATTGAAGAGCGTTAGGGGGTGTTTATACAAAAATTGGTAACGGCTATGTCCTTCGGGGGGCATTCCGAGTACTCGTCCTTGCAAATACACAATTCTTCCGTGACGGTAATAAGGAATAATGAGCGGATGGGCATAAAAAATCAAATTATTTTTGTCGTTAAATAAGCCCGATTCTTGCAAATCGAGGGTAGAAAACCGTTGCTTGAGGTACCATGAAGCGGAGGCATAATCTTTGACAAAAAAGAGCCTAAAATCTTTGATGGTTTTTTCTGAAAATCCTCTTTTTTTTAAATACGCAAGGGCTTGTTGCGATAACTCGTTGGAGGGTTGTTGCAAACAAAAATCCCGAAAAGCCTCATAAATTTGCGAATGAATTTCTTCTACCGGCTTTTCTTTCTCTTGTATCCTTTTTACGTCGAGGCTAGGCGTAATAGGCTTGCTTGGCTTTTGATACGGTGTAGGATTATACGCTCCAAGATATTCTTTGGCCATTCCTTGAATACTGTCTTTGATACTGAGTTGTTTCACCTCGGCATACAATGAAATCGCATTCCCAGTTTTAGCACAACCAAAGCAGTAAAAACTGTTGGTGTGGCTGTACAGTACCAACGAAGGCGAGTCTTCTTGGTGAAAAGGGCATAGGATACGGTTGCGTTGTACTTCTAGCCCCAAATCTTGAGCTATTTGTACGATAGAAATTTGGCTAAGTTCTTCGAGTATATTCATACCAATGCTTCATTTTGTAAGTTAATGCTCCTGTTAGGGTACATTAACTTACAAAATAAAGCAAAACCCTTTATCTTCTGGCAATATATTGCTTCAAATAAAGTACACGCAACTTTTCTTTGGCACGAAGTACACGCATTTTGGTGGCACTTAGGGTAATACCGAGGTGTAAAGCTATTTCGTTGAGGCTCAACTCATCTTGATAGCGCATCCATAAAATACGTTGTTCTTCAAGCGATAGGGTCGATACTGTACGGTCAATCTTTTGATGGGTTTCAAACGTGGCAGGTTCTTCTTCTACCCAATGTTGGTAGGAAGCGTCGTGGTAGTCAAACCGTTGAAAAGTATTTTTACTCGTCAAGCGAATTTGGTCAATACAATAATTATACGTGATAGCATACAACCAAGTGGAAAATTTAGCATTCGACCTAAAAGAGGGAATTCTGACGACAAGCTTCAAGAATATATCGTGGGCATAGTCACGAGCTTGGTCGCCGTCTTTCACAAGAGACAAGCATTTACGGTACACCTTCTCTGAATAACGTTGGTAGAGTTGGGCAAGATAGGTGTTTTGTTGTGTTTCGACGAAAAGGTGGGCAAGCATTTCATCGCTCAAATACGCTTTTTCGGATGATTTCATGATTGTAGAATGCAATTTATAAATGTTAGAATTATTTAGATGTACACCGATGTTAAGACTAAATTAAATAGTTGTAAAGAAATTTGCAAGAAAAAAAGCTAGTTTTTTTATCGTAAATACCTAGTAATCAATTGTATAGCTTTTGTATTATTATAATTATATAATTAATGAAAATAATTCAAATTTCACACGCATAGTTATATAAAAACAAGAAAGGTCGTCATTCCAATGACGACCTTTCTTGTCTAAGATAATTATTTTTTAATTTTTAGAACCTTGCACTGCCCCTGCGGCTTGCTTTTGTTGCTGCATAGGGTTGGGCTGTGCCTGACGCTGTGCCTTAAACACTTGGAAGCGAGAAGGTTGCTCTGGCTCACGAGGGAAGGCGTTGTCTTCGGTATCAATGTCGGCAATTTCGTAGAAAGGGTCTAACACCCATTTGGCTACTTTTTTGCTGGTTGGAATAACCTTTTTCACTTCTTTGTCGTTCAAACGCCAGATTTCTGCTGGAATACGCACTACTTCGTCGGTGCCATCTTCAAATACCATTTTGATAATCACGGGCATCGGTAAACCGCCTTTGTTTTTGAGGTTTACTACGTAGAAGTTTTTGTTGCTATTCATCAACTGCTTTTCTTCGTCAGAAAGTCCTGCGGTGCTTTGCTCAAAGCGTTTTTTCTCAGCTTCCGACGTAGCAAAACGGTCGTAGCTGTTATAAAAATCACGCATATCGGGATTGGCTTCTACTACTGTTTGCGGAATATCTTTTTTATTACGAATATTACTCATCGTTTGGCGTTTGGCTTCGGCATCAGCTTTGGCTTTGGCATTTTTCTGCTCTGGACTTTGGTTGTCGATACCAAACCATTCTACGTTTTCAATCGACTGATTAACAGGCTCTACGCCATAGAACCAACCACGCCAGAACCAATCTAAATCAACTCCCGAAGCATCTTCCATGGTGCGGAAGAAATCGGCGGGATAAGGCTGTTTGAAAGCCCAACGGCGTGCATATTCTTTGAAAGCCGCATCGAAAAGCTCACGTCCCATGACGGTTTCACGCAGGATATTGAGGGCTGTAGCAGGTTTTGCGTAGGCGTTTGGCCCAAATGCCATGATGTTTTCTGAGTTGGTCATGATAGGCACTTGTTGCGTAGGGTCGGTTTTCATGTAAGGAACAATGTACTGTGGCTCACCACGACGAGAAGGGAAATCTCTGTCCCATTCTTGTTCGGCTAAATACTGGCAAAAAGTGTTCAATCCTTCGTCCATCCACGACCATTGACGCTCATCGGAGTTGATAATCATAGGGAAGAAATTGTGGCCTACTTCGTGGATAATTACCCCAATCATACCGGCTTTGGTTGCTTCCGAATATGTACCATCTGGCTCAGGACGACCGCCATTGAACGAAATCATTGGGTATTCCATACCACCGCCTTGGGTTGCATGACAAGAATAGGCAACAGGATACGGATACGCCACGGTATGTTTAGAATATGAACGCAAGGTATGTGCTACAACCATCGTAGAGTATTGTTCCCAAAGCGGATTACCTTCTTTTGGATACAACGACATAGCCCATACTTTTTTGCCTTCTACATCTACTTGCATCGCATCCCAGATAAATTTACGAGAACTAGCAAAGGCAAAGTCACGCACGTTATCAGCTTTGTAAATCCATGTTTTTTTACCCGTAGGTTTTCCTTTTTCGGCGGCTTCTGCCTCTGCTTGCGATACAATAAGTACTGGGCGAGTGGCAGTTTTGGCTTTTTCCATACGCTTGATTTGTTCGGCAGACAATACTTGTGAGGCATTTTGTAATTCGCCCGAAGCCCCAACCACGTGGTCGTTTGGTACGGTGATGGCTACTTTATAATTACCAAAATTAAGGGTAAATTCTCCTTGTCCTAAAAACTGCTTGTGTTGCCAGCCATATACATCGTTGTAAACCGCCATGCGAGGAAACCAGTGGGCAATAAAATAGTTGCAGTTGCCATCTTTCGGGTAAAACTCGTAGCCCGAACGCCCATAATATTCGGTAATCAAATAGTTCCAGTCGATAGCAAAAGACACCGATGCACCCGATTTCAAAGGCGTTGGCAAATCAATACGCATCATGGTTTGGTTGATGGTATATTTCAACGGACTCCCCTTGGCATCACGTACCGATGTAATGTTGTAGCCATATTTTTTAGGGTCTGTAAGGTCTTTAAACTGCTGAAAAGAAGCCTGTTGCCCAATGCTACCCGTGCGTGTTTTATTGCCAATGGCATCTTCTTTGAAAAGGTTTTGGTCGAGTTGTAGCCAAAGGTACGTAAGTTCGTCGGGGGCGTTATTGTAGTACGTGATTGTTTCTGTACCCGTGATTTTGCGTTGGCTGTCGTCGAGTTCAACCTTTATATCGTAATCGGCTCGTTGTTGGAAATAATCTTTACCCGGTGCACCAGAAGCAGTACGATACGTATTGGGCGTAGGTAAAAGCGTTTCGAGTTGTTCAAAACGTTTATTGCCATTGTAGGGGTTAGCAGTAGGCGCCTGTTGGGCCAAACTCGTCAATTGCGAGCAAGCCATCACCCCTGTGAGGAGTAATAGTATTTTTTTCATGCGAGAGTTGTTGGTGAAAAATGATTTTGACGAAATTAAGAAAAAAACCGTTGCAAGCAGTTGGTTTTTGTAGGCTATTTGGCGAGTAAAACAGGAAGTTGAGCGAATAGTGACTTTTCAGCTAGAATGGAAGGGCTATAAATTACCGTTTTTGTAGGCTTGGAATGCTTCTCGGACGATAGTTTGTTGGCTAAACTCTAATTGTGATACGATTATTTGTTCAAATCTTACTTCATTTGAAACGATATATTTTCTTAATAAAGTATATTCTAAAGTAGCATCTTGACTTTTGGCCTCTGCTTCTTCAAAGGCAATCTTTAAAGCTTTGGGTAAATTTTCATCAGCAATGAGGCCTTGATTATTAAGAGCAAACAGCGAATCTATGTGCTTTATAAAAGAATCTGTAACATTCTTTTTACGAGCAAGCTTTAAATAATCACGATTCAAATTGCAAATTTTAATCGTCTTTTCTCCTCTAAGCTTATCTGTATCAAGCCCTAACATTTTAATCCCTTTGCTTTCATCATCTAATGTAAAGCCTAAAACAAGAACAGGGTTATCAATTTCAGGATGGAGTAAATAGGGCTTTTCTGCAATCAGTTCAGTTGATTTAGCAATAGATTTTTCTGTATCAAGTTTACCTAAAATATCAAGGATTGGGCTTTTCACTCTTGTCCCCATAACAGGAAATTGATTCCCTTTCCCTCCTTCTGTATTACAATACCTACAAGACGGTACAAGATTTGACCACTCGTAAGCCAACCAGTAATATCCATTATGGGTGTTGTCTTCTGAAACTCCTTTTTTAGGGCGATAATGCTCAATTTCGGCTTTACATATCACTTCACAGTATGCACATTTATGAAAATAATATTTGTTTAGCTTTTCTCTAACCGATGATTGAGTTTTCCCTACACTATCGGTATAAGTACCTTTATAAACACTGTCCTTTATCAAGTTTGTATTTCCTGATACCGCTATCTGATTTAAAGCATCAATTGTACTCTGCTCTTTCAAAATATCAGGCTTATCGTTTAAGTCTTTTATTACGAGTCGCATACTTTACGATGTTTTGATAAGTTTGAGCAGTTCTTCTTGTCTTTCTTTGGTTAAGAAAGTATTGATGTCCTTTTTTAATTGGTCGTTGAATTTTAATTCTGCAAAAGTATCCTCCGTCCGAATCATCTTATCATTGCTTTTACTTTCAGGAACAAGGTCTTGAAAACCAAAAATGGGTGAGCTTAAAATGGTATTGGGCGTAAGTACACTAAAATCTATGTCTAATAATGCTGCTTTGATGCCTTCTTCTTTCGTTCTGGAAACATTGATAATGACAGAATTTTGGGGTGCTCCCAACAATGGAATGGGGCTATGGGTTGAAACAATAAATTGAATTTTAGGGAATAATTCTGTGAGCTTTTCTACAAATAGCTTTTGGTATTTAGGATGAAGATGTAATTCAAATTCATCTATTAGAACAATGCCTTCTAAACTTGATAAATCTTCAGGAACAGCCTCACGGGTCAATCTATTAATCATATCTCCAATCATGCCTAAGATATTTTTATACCCTGATGCTAACTCGTTTAATTCAACGCTTTTATCTAATGGTTGCCCCTCCTCATCTAACTCATAGTATTCAATTTTATTCCTTTTGCTTTTCTCATCAACCTTAACCTCTATTTTATCCAATCTTGGAATAAGCGTTTTGAAAATATTTTCAAGCTGTTCGTATCCTTTGGGATAATTTATTTTCCAATCTTTGAAGTTTTCTTCGATATTAACTAAAAGAGCTTCGTTAGAAAATAGTGATTCGGTAGAAGAATATTTGTCCATTACTTCTATGGCAGAACCAGCCGAAATCCTCAACCTAGTTGAACCATAACCTAGGATTTGGTTTGGTTTAGGGTACTTATTTTCCCGAAACTCAATTGTCATCAATATATCTACTTTTGCCATGAAGCTTTTCATCTTATTCCAGTTTGCCACAGCCTGCAAAACCGAAGTCTTTCCAAAGCCATTTTCACCTGTTAAAAAAATCCATTGGGTATTGTCAGGAATATTATCAATTCGTGTGTCAATGATTCCTCTGTAATTTTTAATATGAAATGATTTTAAAGCGATTGGTAGCATGGTCATAGATTTTTGTTTTATACGAATTTACAAGATAATTACGATTTATAAACAATAAAAAGCCAATATTAAGGCCTTATTATATCTGAAAAATCATAACTAAACTTATCGAAAATCCTAATAGATGAACTGTTTAAACGTTTGATTCACAGTCTATTTTTGCCTTAAACAAAACTCCAGATACATACTTATCGCAACCGATTTTTCTGAAAATGCTCATACCTACAATATGCCATTGCGAGAGCTGTTGGTGAAAAAAACAGTTGCAAGCAGTTGGTTTTTGTAGGCTACTTGGCGAGTTGTGTTACAGCAGATAAAGCAAACAAGAAGAAATGGTCATACCCTACTATCTTTTATAAGTCAATTCAAGTGTGGCGTAAAAGCATGACGCAACACGGTGGCGGTTTTGAAAGCCAATTTTTCATAATACTGCACCTTTTCGGCACTCGCCAAAGGCTCTAGTTTATGCACCACAAACTTTAGTGGCGTTTCTGCTGAAACAAATAGCAAGGAAATACGCCAAGTTTCTGCCGTGACAGCTTCTATCAAATAGCCCACAACAGAGTTGCCAAGCCATTTTTCATCTTGGATAGGCACTAAATCTACTTTTGTTCCTTGCGATTCTTCGACCAAATGATAATTAAAATAAGGCATAATAAGAGTGGTAAATGGTGAATACTACGTTTTGCTGTATAAAAACTTTCTATATCGTGTGTTATGTTGATGGCAGAATGGTATTAAGAAAGGAAGTAATTCAACGCAAATCCGCAATCAGCAAGCCTTTATTTGTTGTAATTTTTATGTACTATTTTGTGAATATTTTTTACTTTTTAAATATAACATAAAAAATAAGATATTTGTTGTATCGGCTTCTTTTTTTCTACATATAAAAAAAACGAGTGATTTATTACCTCTCATAGCTATACTTCTAGGATACATTAGAGGGAAATATTTAGGAAAAAAACTATATTTGAAATGAGGGTGTATGAAGTGTCGGATAAAATGACTGACGAGTCAACAACGATGCTCATGCTACGCTCGCTCACTTCAATAATCAAACTAGATGAATTTAAGTTGTCAGAAAGCCCTATTCAACCTCGACGAAGGGGTTCATTACATCAACTGTGCCACCATGTCGCCCAACCTTATCAGTGTAGAAACGGCTGGCATACAGGGTATTTTACGAAAATCGCAGCCGCAAAACATTACTTCGCAAGACTTTTTTGAGGTTACGCAGCCTGTCAAGAATGCTTATGCCAAACTGATTAATTGTCCAGACCCCGAACGCCTCGTAATGATTCCTTCTACGTCTTATGGCATGGCTATTGTAGCGAAGAATTTGCCCCATAAAGCAGGCTTGCAAGCCCAACAACGCATTGTGATGGTAGCCGAAGAATTTCCATCAGATGTGTATGCTTGGGAAGAAGTTTGTGCCGAACAAAACTTGCGTATGCACGTGGTGGCTGCTCCGCCAAGCTTACAAGACCGAGGGAAACAATGGAATGAGCAACTCTTGGCTGCCATTACGCCAAACACCTGTATGGTGGTGATTTCGCCTGTGCATTGGGCCGATGGCACGCAGTTCGACTTGGTGGCTATTGGCAAGCAATGCCGTGCGGTAGGGGCATGGTTGGTGTTAGACGGAACGCAGGCCATTGGAGCGATGCCTTTCGACTGGGCATTGGTACAGCCCGATGCCATTGTCAATGTGGGGTATAAATGGCTTTTGGGGCCTTATGCCTCTGGTATCATGTATTTGGGGCCTTGTTTCGACGAAGGGCGACCGCTCGAACGCAATTGGATTAATCGGGTGGGGTCGGATGATTTCAAAAATTTGGTACAATACCAAACGGCTTATAGGCCTAAAGCCGAACGCTACAACATGGGTGAGCGAAGCAATTTTATCCTAAACCCTATGCTTGCCACCGCTATTGAGCAAATCAATGCTTGGGGCGTAGGAGCAATTCAGGCGTATTGCCAGCAATTATTGGCAGAACCTTTGGCTTTGCTGCAACAAAAAGGTTGTTGGGTCGAAGAGGAGGCATACCGAAGTAAACACTTGGTTGGCGTGCGACTGCCCAGCCATGCCCGTACAGAACGCATCCGACAGCAATTGCATGAACGCAATATTTTTGTTTCGTTTAGAGGGGAGGCTATTCGGATTGCTCCACACGTGTATAACGATGCCAACGACATGGCTGCCTTGGTCGATGCTTTGTTGAAAGGATTGTAACGATGGTACTCCGCTTGGGTGTTGGTTTGCCATTCAGGCGGAGGCATTTTTCATATTATCCAACCATTGCTTTGCGGTTGGTTTCTTCGATGATTTGAATGATTTTTTGGTCATTGGTTGGAAAAACGCCACTGACACCGCTTTCGTGAAATTTGGTAAAGGGTGGCTCAAAAAGCATTTCGGGGTCTATTTTACCATTGGCGGTGAATTGCTTGATGATAAATTCGATAAAGGTTATCTGTTCTGATGTTAATGGGCCATTAGAAAGAAAAGAGGAAAAAGCTTCTCTTACAGCCTGAACGTCCATACCCAATATAGAACGAACAAATTCGCCAAGGGGCTTGTCGCCTATGATTTTTTTGAACTCTTCGTGCGTTGCTACGCCCGATTGCTCGAATAGCATTTTATCAAGAGCATCTAATTCAAAGCTCGTAATGGCTTGATTGGTGTGTAGCCTATGAATGGTTAGATTATGAGCATTTTCTAAAACGATTTTTTTCAATTTTGCATAATGACTTTCAAAATTTCCATAGCTGCCAGCGAAGTCTTCTATTACTAAAGGGGCTGTGATTTCGTCTTGAAAATTGGTGTAAAATATCCCTTTCCCTGTGCCTACTTCTATCAATTTACTCAAATCTCGTATGGCTATACGCACTTGTTCAAGGCTTGGAATAGATACGCTTTCCCAGTATTCTTGTTGTACCAACATTGCTAAAACAGGCTTTTTTTGAGCAATCGAAGGTACTTCGTCTGCCTTTCTCAGCAATTCGCCAGCCATTACTTTGAGCTTTTCAACATAGCCTCTTTGCGACCGCTCGTTTCTTAGGATAGCTAATTGCATTTTGACCATCATTAAATCAAAACGCTTGACTAATTCATGGCTTTCTTCGTTTTGGATTAAAGGGGCAATATGTTCTCGTAAATCTTGTAAATCGTTGTTGTTGAGCGAACTCCAACTACTGATTTTGCTATAATGCTCTACCTGCCTGAGATGCAACCGTACTTCAAAACCACTATTGGCTTCGAGGTTGCTTACTTGGCTTTGCAGGTTTTCTGCCAGGGCTTTTGCTAAAGCGAAGTCTTCGCTTTCAGGATGAGCGTTACCTTGTGTTTGTAACAAAAACACCAATTCGCATCGTGAAACAAAGGTATTGGCTGTAACAGACATTGATTTGCTCGGAATTATACCAGCAGGATTGAGTCCAAAAAAATCGAATGTACCACAAACATCAAACACGAAAAAGTCTTGTTTGTCTTCATCTGGGGCAAATATATCTTTGCAAAGCCTTGTACCTCTTCCCAACATTTGCCAAAACTTTGCTGCTGAAAAAACAGGTTTAAAAAATACCAAATTCAGAATTTCGGGAACATCAATACCTGTATCAAGCATATCAACCGAAATGGCAAGTTGAGGATACTTTTGTTTGAGTCTGAAATCATCAATACTTCGCTCGGCATTGGTATCGTAGTTGTCGATTACTTTTGCAAAAGAGGCATCCTGGTGTGGATAAAGCTGATAGAATCGCTCAAATATAAATTCGGCGTGTTTGTGATTGCGGGCAAAAATGATGGTTTTACCTAATTTGTCGCCTCCTTCTACTTTATGCCCATATTCCATCAACGATTGAAGTACTTTATCAACCGTATCTTGGTTGAATAGCCATTGATTTATCGCACCTGAATCTATTTCGTCGATGATTTCACCCGTAGCAGGGTCATAAAATTTCCTTTCCCATTCTCTCTTTTCTTCTTCTGATAAATCGGCATAGCATATGCCTTGCGTTGGGAATTTAAGTGGTAATTTGATTTTTTTTACAGGTACTAAAAACGCATCGGCAATGGCTGTTTCGTACTCATAAGCATCGGTTGGCTCTTCTTGCAAATGATGAAAAAGGGCATAAGTATCTCTATCAGTTTCGTTTTTGGGGGTGGCTGTCAAGCCTAAATAAAGGGCATCGAAGTACTCGAATACCGAACCGTATTTGTCATAAATAGAACGGTGTGCTTCGTCGATAATCACTAAATCAAAATGCCCAATGCCGTAATATCGCTTTTCGTTTCGATAATCGCTGTCTATGCGGTTGATAATGGTCTGATACGTAGAAAAAACCATCCGTGCCTTGCCGTCGTCCTCTTCTTTGGTGAGGTCGATACCCGTGAGGTTTGGTAAATATTGGTTGAAGTTATTTTTGGCTTGTGTCACCAAAGCGTTGCGGTCTGCTAAAAATAAGATTTTTTTGGCCCATTGTGCCTTGGTAAGCATATCTACAATGGCGGCTGAAACCCTCGTTTTGCCCGTACCTGTTGCCATGACCAACAAAGCCCTGCGTTGTTTTTCTTGCTCAAATCGCTCGGCTACTCTTCTGATGGCTCTTTCTTGATAATATCGGTTGGCAATATGTTGATTTACCTTTTGTTCTTTCAGTACTTTACGCTGTGCTTTTCGTACAAAAACTCTTTGTAGTTCTTCTGCATTTAAAAAGCCAAATACTTTGCGTGGGGGATATTGGGCATCATCCCACAAATAGGTATCGTACCCGTTGGTATAAAAAATGATAGGACGCTGCCCATACGTTTGTTCAAGGGCATCGGCATAATGCTTGGCTTGGTTTCTGCCTCGTTCTACGGCTACACTGGTGCGTTTGGCTTCTATCACCGCCAAAGGTTTGCCATCATTGCCCCAAAGTACATAATCTGCCTTTAGTGTTGTGGTCTTTTTGCTGGCTTCGTCGGTGGCTTGTATCGGAAACTCCTGTACGTTGGGGGCTTCAATATCCCAACCCGACTGGCGTAGCATGACATCAATATAGAGCTTGCGGGTTTCTTTCTCCGATAATACCAAGGGGGCTGTCACCTCCCCGTTTTGTTGGCTGATTTGCTGATAATGAGCCAACTGTAAGCGTATTTGTTCTAATTCTTCTTGTGTCTGATTGAGTTCGGCTGTTCTTCGCTCTAATTCTATGCTTTTTTGTGCTGCTACTTCTTTGCGTATTTTTTCAATCTCTTTTTCTGTGAGTGCCAAAGATGTTTGGCTCGTCAGCTTTTCATCGAATGCCTGATAAGCTGGTTGATTTTCAGAGAAGGTTCTGGCTACGGCAAAACAAAACCGAAACAGGTATTTTACACAGGCAAGGGCTTCATTACTTGGAATATTGATGCTTTTGTGTGCAGCATCGTTGCCTCTACTTTTGATAAAACTCAATTCTTTGCCAAAGTGCTTTCCCCACGTTTGTTGAAAACTTTGCTCCCAAATCAAATCATTTAGGTTGATTTGGCTTTTGTTGGGCAATGCCAAGGTACTGTCATGGTCGTAGAGCCATGTCAGCATTTCTTCTAGGGCTTTTCTGCTCAATAAAGCAGCATATACAGGCTCTTGATAAACGTTACTTTCAGCTTTCTGAGCTGTTTTGTAGATTTCCGACCAATCGTTTATAAGAAAAGCAAAGTTTGAGGTATTCATGTGTAGGTAATTTTATAATTTGAAGATTTGGTAATTTGAAAATTTGAAAATAAGTTTAATTTGAAGATTTGAAAATTTGAAGATTTGGTGATTTGAAAATGGATTTAATTTGAAAATTTGATGATTTGGTGATTTGAAAATGGATTTAATTTGAAAATTTGATGATTTGGTGATTTGAAAATGGATTTAATTTGAAAATTTGAAGATTTGGTGATTTGAAAATGGATTTAATTTGAAAATTTGATGATTTGGTGATTTGAAAATGGACTAATTTAGAAATTTTCAAACTGAGTTCATCTTCAAATTTTCAAATTTTCAAATTACCAAATTGAGTTCATCTTCAAATTTTCAAATTCTCTCATTTTCAAATCTTCAATAAAGCTTCCAAAGCTGATAGGCCTTTTTGGCGTTCGATGTCTAAAAGATGTATTTTTTCAAGAATCACAGAAGGCTTTTCGTAGTGTTTTTCTTGGTGAATTACTTCTTTATAACGGTTGATACTAAGGTCGTAATTATTTGCCTGAATTTCATTGAATGGCACAAAAAAAGATTTATCCGTGCGTTTGCGGTCTTGTTCTTGAACCAAATTATGGTAGCGTGCTACGATGTCTGGAATGTCGTTCTGGTCGGGGGTTTCTTGGCGTTTGTCGTCGAGGCTGTAGCCATCTGCTTGCATATCATAAAACCAAACTTTATCTGTTCCGCCCGAATTGGTTTTTGAAAAAATCAAAATGGCGGTGCTTACCCCTGCATAAGGTTTGAATACGCCCGAAGGCATCGAAATTACTGCCTTCAACTGATGCCCTTCTATGATTTCTTTCCTGATTTGTACGTGTGCTTTCGATGAGCCAAACAATACGCCGTCGGGTACGATTACCGCCGCTCGTCCGCCAATTTTTAAGCCTCTGAGTATAAGCCCTAAAAATAGCAATTCTGTTTTCTTGGAGCTAACAAGCGAAAGAATATTTTTCTCTACGGCATCGTGGTCGAGGCTTCCTTTAAAAGGCGGATTGGCCAATACCAAACTGGCTTTGTTCACAAAACCGCTATTTCCTTCCGAAAGTGCATCTACGTCTATCAAATTGGGTTTTTCGATGCCGTGCATGAGCATATTCATCGAACCAATCCGAATCATGGTTGCGTCAAATTCAGTTCCGATAAACATATCTTCGTTGAAATGCTTTCTGAAATGCGGGTCTGTAATAAAGCGTTCTTCGTACTTTTCTTGAATGTACTCGGCTGAGGCTACCAAAAAGCCACAAGTACCTGCCGAGGGGTCACAAATGGTATCTTGGGGTGTGGGTTGCATCATATCAACCATCATCTTGATAATGTGGCGTGGTGTACGAAACTGCCCGTTTGTGCCTGCCGTGGCAATTTTAGACAACAAGTACTCGTAAATATCGCCTTTGGCATCTCGTGAGGTCATCGACACATCGCTGAGTAAATCCACTACTTGCGTTAAAAGCCTGGGTGTCGGAATCATAAAAGTTGCCCCTTTCATAAAGCGACTGAATGAGTTGTCTTGCCCCATATTTTTCATAAAATCGAATACGCCGTTTTCTTTGGTAAAGAGTCGGTACAAATCTTCGGCTTCACGGTCTTTGAAATAGCTCCAACGCAATTCTTGTTGTGTTTCGTCAAAAATAGGCGATTCTATGGCTTTGCCCAAACGATTGGCTTTCAATTCTTTGACTGCTTGAAGTTCGTCGAGCCTTTTGATAAATAACAAATACGTAATCTGTTCAATTACGGTCAATGGGTTAGAAACTCCGCCTGTCCAAAAGGCATTCCAGATTTTATCTATTTGTGTGCGTTTTTCGCCTGTAAGCATCTTTATATTGAGTGAATTAGTGAATGAGTGAGTTAGTGAATTGTTGAGTTAAGTTTTTTATTTTCAGGTATTTATGTTGTATTGTTACTTGCCAAATACCTTCTTTTCCGACACCTTTTCCGACATTTTTTTGGTGTTTTCTCCGACATTTTCTCCGACATCGCTATTTCTTTTTGTCTGATTTCAAACATTGCACTGGCAAACATTGCACTGGCAAACATTGCACCGGCAAGCATTGCACTGGCAAACATTGCACCGACAAAATCATAGTTGGATGCTTCCTTATGCTTGATAAAGAGTCAATCGTTTTTGCGTTATTTTCTCCAACCATTGGTTGGAGAGTTGGATAGGGATTCTTGGGAAAAGAAAACACGGTGTTATGTTACCTATATTTTCGGGGGTTAAGGTAACGTAAATGTGGAATCTTTCCGAAATCTGAATCATTATCTGATAATAGTATCAAATCATGGCATAAAGCAGTAGCTGCAATGATAGCATCAGGAAGTTTTATTTTATAAAGTTTTCTAAGCTCTATTGTTTTTAACACAATAGGCTCTGAAAGACTGTATTCTTCGCAAACATCTAAAAAAAGGTAAATAGTTTTTAAGAGTTCTTCATTCTTAGGTGAAAAACTTAGCAATTCGATACGAGTAATGATAGATATTTGACTTTCAGATGCTTCAAGTATCGTATCTATCAAGGATAAACCTTGTTCTGAAAGTGTTTCTTCAAAATACTTGGTGACTACATTAGTGTCAATTAAATATCTCTTTCCCATTCATTTCGGCTATTCTCAAAGTAATGCTTAATTTCTTCTTTGTCTTGTGAAGTAATATTTTTCCAAGCACCTCTCAATGCTCCCTTCAATGTTGAGGCTGGCACAAATGAGGCTGGTGTTGCGTCTGTGTTTACTTCTTCTTCTGTAAACATGACAAATACCCTTACTTTATGGGTAACTGCTGGTTTTTCTTTAAGAATTATCTGACCGTTGTCATAAATTCCTTCTATGGCTGTAAGCATATCATTTTGTTTTATCTTCTATCAAATATACACATTTCTACCCAAAATACTCCGCCAAAAGCCCCTCAAACAATGCCTCACTCTCCGCCAACGATTGCTGTACCAAACTTTTCTGTGCCTCTATCTCTTCTACTATCTTGGCAAAATGCTGCTGGAGAGGGAGGGGGGGAATGGGGATTGGAAGAGATTTTAGCGATTCTGTGTTTATATTGTAATTCCCTGCTGTTGTTGTTGCTTTCTTTAAAATAATTGGTCTGTATGTTTCATAAGAAATTATGAACTGAATTATTTGAGGTAAAATGATAGTATCTTTTTTTAACCTAGCCCTTATGAGGTAAGATGCAAATCCACATTTCTGTTCATCAAAAAAAACAGCACATCTTCCAATGTATGCTGGATTACCATTACTTCTGACAAACAGTAAATCACCATTTTTCAATTCTACCTCAGACATTTCTTTTTCTGATAATTCAGAATATTTTAAGTCTCTAAAGTTAACTTTATTATCTAATACATTAGGAATCCTAATTATCGGTATGGTATTTTCATATCTTATACTATCTGATTTTTCATTAGTACCATACTTGAACTTTTCTACAACCTCCCCCAACTTCTTCACCTCCCAACCCTTTTCATTTTTCACAGGGTCGCCAAACAACTCAATAAAAGTACTTTGCAAAAGCTCATCGTAATAGCCCAAAAGCTGACGGTTTTGTTGGCGTAAAGCATCGGCTTGGTCTAATACTTGGGCAATGTGTTGTTGGGTGGCGAGGGCTCTTACTTTAATATCAAGCTCATTTATGTATCTTGATAGTTGTAAATTAATGATACCAGTAGTTTTATTTTGAAATTTGAGTGTATTCTTAGATTGATGATTATGAAAAAGAAACCAAAAGAAATACTTTGAGTCAAAGTTTTTATCTTTTAATCTTAATACAGAAGTAAAATTATTGCAGAGGAATATTTCATTAGTGATGTCAAAATAAACTACTCGTCCAACAGGTTGGCTTGGGCTGCCTCCTGATTTTTCAATTATTGTGTCTCCAAATTCTAATTTTTTCTTTTCAATCTTTTTTAAATCAACATTACGGCATACAACTTCAGACAAATTTAGCTTGCCCTCATTTGTAAAATTTGTGGTACGAATTATTTTAACATTGTTGCCTTCATCTCCCCATTCTCCCGATATAGGCTCGTAAATTACCTCACTTACTTTCTTCCAATTCATCATTTGTCTAATGGTGTTTTATTTTATGCAAAAATAAGGTGTAGTAAGTTGTAAAGCCAAGCCTAGCCACAACAAACCATTTTCAAATTTTCAAATCATCAAATTTTCAAATTCCTAAACCTTCAAATTACCCATACGCTTAAAACACACTACGCACAAACGCAACGAGAGCGTCCAGCAAGCCAGTAGCCAAGGGTAGGTTTGGGTTTTGGTAATTCTGCAAGGTTTCGGCTCTGTCGAGCGAGCCATGTTTCAAAACATGGTTCATTTGTGGGATAATTTGATAGACAGCATGAGGTACAGCTTGGTGCAGGCGTTCGGCCTCTTGCACCGCCACTTGTATATCGGCATCACCCTGAAGAATCGCCACAGGCACAGGCACTTTGGCTATTTCTTGTTGGGGCGTATAACGTAACCACGAAATCATGTAGGGCTGCACCGTAGTACGAAAAAGGCTATAAATCACGAGGTGTTGCATGATTTTAGGAATGGTTTTGCCTTGTTTGAGTTGGGCAAAATACGCCTCAATCGTAGTATTCACCGAGTCGGGGAGGGTTTGGGCTTTGAGTTGGTCTTTGATAACCTCATCGGCCGAGCGAGCGATACCAGCCAACGAAACAAAGCCATGCACCTTTTTTTGCTGTGCCAACAACATTCCCACAAGCGAGCCTTCTGAATGTCCTACAATGATAATATGCTTGAAACGAGGCATTGTTTGAAGGGTGTCTAAAAACCGACCAGCGTCTTTTACGCCATCTTCAAAACGCATATCAATCTCTTTCATGCCAGCCGTAAAGCTTTGGGCAATGCCTCTTTTATCGTACCGAAAACTAGCAATGCCTTGTTTGGCTAGGGCTTCTGCCAACAAGCGATAAGGCTGTGCTTTTACACCCAAGGGGTTGTTGCCTTGGCGGTCGGTTGGCCCAGAACCAGCAATGATAAGCACCAACGCACAAGGCTGATTTCCTTCGGGGGCAAGTAAAGTGCCTTCTAAACTTCCTTTGTCTTGCAGCATACGAATGGTTTGCTCTTGTTGTGCCAATCCTTTGAAGCTCAGGAGGATAAAAAGGATAAATGCTAAAAGATGTTTCATGGTAAGGGGGGATGTTTTTCGTTATCAGCACTCATATTTAGTAGATTATCGTTGTTAATTTTAAAATTACCAAAGTAAATATATCAAGTTCTATTTTATAACTTTGTAAGAAATGTAAGCCCTTATGAACGTAGAAAGAATACACATAGAAAATTTCGGAGGAATAAATAATATGACGTTTGACTTTAAGTCAATCAACTTACTTATTGGTCCACAGGGTTCTGGAAAAAGTGTGACGGTAAAGTTATTATACTTTTTTAAAAACTTCATGAATGAAATCATAAAAAGCATTGAGAATGAAGAAACAAAAAGAGACTTAGACCAAAGGCAAAAAGAAACTTTTATAAACTTTTTCCCCAAAGAATCTTGGAGTAAAGACGATTTTTTTATTACATATTCTTATGAAAATACGTCCATTGATATTCGGAAAATCGACCATAAAATCAGTTTTACTTATTCAGAAAACATTAAGGCTGTATTAAAAAAAGGCAAAAAGATTTACCAAGAAGAAAAGGCCAAATTACTCGAAAATAGAAAAGTACCTAATTTTAATATAAAAAGGCAAATCAACGAAAAGATTCAGGATTGTGTTAAAAATGAACTAGGAAGCCTATCTACTTTTGACCAATTTTTTATTCCTGCTGGTAGGAGTTTCTTTGCCAATATCCAAAGTAGCATATTTTCTTTTTTGAGTGATAATAGGTCATTAGACCCATTTTTAATTGAATTTGGGTCGTTTTATGAAAATCTAAAACGTTTTTACAGTGACGTATTAGCAGAGGATAAAAATGACAAAGAATATGATGAATTGATTGCGGAGGTGTTGAATAGTACGTATATCAGAGAAAAAGAAAAAGACTATCTCGTACATAAAGACCAAAGAAAGGTTAATTTAACCAACGCTTCTTCTGGTCAACAAGAAACATTGCCATTGGTTATTATTCTTAAAACGCTCACAAAAATTAGTTCTGTAGGCGGAGGTATTACGCTTTACATTGAAGAGCCAGAAGCACATTTATTTCCTAGTGCCCAAAAACGAATAGTAGAACTATTGGCTCGTACTTTTAATAGTACCGATAACAAGTTTCAAATATTTGTTACAACGCATAGCCCATATATACTTTCTTCTTTCAATAACTTAATTTATGCTGGAAATATCAAAAACAGGTTGAAGTTGGAAGGAAAAAAGTATGATAAATTAAACAAAATTATCTCTACAAAAGAACAACTGACAAGCGACTTATTTAGTGTGTATTCCTTGAGTAACAACGAGCAAAAAGATTTAATTGAGCAAGAATCAAACCTTATTTCTCAAACTATTTTAGATGCTGTTTCGGATGAAATTTCAATAGCATTTGATAAACTTTTAAACATTGACTTCTCGAATGAATTGTAAGAAAGAATCATCTCAGAAACTATTTACATTTGAGCAAAACAGAAGCAAATTAACGCTTGAAAATGTTGACCAAGTTAAGTCAATAGAAATACTTGTAGATGGCTGCGAAATAAACGACAATACGCTCAGATGCGATTATATGTTACTGGCCAAAGGAATAGAGTTTTACATAGAACTTAAAGGACAAGACTTACTGCATGCTGTAAGCCAGATTAAGGCAACAATCAAGCGTTTATCACCCGAATTTAAGAATAAAAACAAAAAAGCATACGTCATTTGCACAAGAAGTCCTCTTAGTTCTACTCAAATTCAATCTTTAAAATATGATTTATTAAAGAACTTTAATGCCGACCTACAAGTGAAATGTTCACCACACAAAGACAAATATTAAAGACTCGGCCATAATACACTTTTACTTCCTTGCACTCGTACCTACCAAATCAAACGTAAGGGCAAACACCACAACCAATACACAGCCAATGAGGTTGAGCCATAAAAAGGCGGTGAGGTCTATCCACCAAGCATAAATAACGAAGATTTCGGCTAAAATGGCTGCCCAAAATACGGCACTTCCTCGAATATGTTTGAGGTAAAACGCCACCAGAAAAACGCCCAAAATAGTGCCATAAAACCAAGACCCCAAGATGTTTACGGCTTCTATCAAACTGCCAATATTGGCTGTAAATTGTGCTACAATGATACAGAAAATGCCCCAGCCTAGCGTTACCCAACGAGATACATTGAGGTAATGTTGGTCGGAGTCTTGCCCATGGATGAGCCTTTTGTAAATGTCGATAATGGTACAAGAAGTAAGCGAGCCAAACGCCGATGCCATCGACCCCATCGAGGCAAGCAGAATGACAGCAATGAGCAAACCAACCATGCCCACGGGTAAATATTGCGTAACAAAAGAAAGAAAGATATAATTGGTATCGTTGGTGTCGGCGTGCTGGTCTTGTGCCTTAATCAAATCTTTGGTGGCGTTGCGTAGCTCGTTGTGGGCTTGGTCGGCTTTTTGGACGGCTTGTTGTTGTTGGGCTATAGCCTCGGCATCATCTTTTTGTAGGGCTGTGACCAATTGATTTACTGCCGCTTTTTTGTGCACAAATACTTCGTGTTGGGCGGTTTCCAAAGCCTTATAACTGGCTTGCTTGCTTACTTTGTCGAGTATGGTTTTATTGAAAAAAAGTGGCGGTTGGTTGAATTGATAAAAAACAAATACCAATGCCCCTACCAACAAAATCAAGAATTGCATGGGTATTTTTAGGATGCCGTTCATGAGTAATCCAAGGCGGCTTTCGCCAACAGACTCGCCCGACAAATAACGCCCCACCTGCGATTGGTCTGTGCCAAAGTACGATAGTTGCAAAAAGAACCCACCTATCAGCCCCGACCATACATTATAGCGGTTGTTGAGGTCGAATTTCCAGTCTATCGCATTCAGTTTGCCCATTTTGCCTGCAACTTTGAGCGTATCAATAAAGCCCATGTTGGAAGGAAGCAAATGCACCACCATGTAGCCCGCCAAAAACATCCCTACCAATACCACAAACATTTGTTGCATTTGGGTATAAGAAATGGTTTTTGAGCCACCAATCATGCAATAGAGCGTTACGACTGTTCCCGTCAGGATATTCGTCCAATACAAGTCCCAACCCAAAATGGTGGACAAAATAATAGACGGAGCAGCGATGGTTACGCCTGTGGATAAAGCCCTTGGGATAAGGAATAGGAACGACGTAAGAATGCGTGTTTTGAGGTCGAAACGTCCTTCTAAAAATTCATAAGCCGTATAAACATTGAGTTTTTTGAAGATTGGAATAAACGTCACCGAAAGGACTATCATGGCAAGAGGTAAGCCAAAATAAAACTGAACAAAACGCATTCCGTCGGTATAAGCTTGTCCTGGTGCCGACAAAAACGTAATGGCACTGGCTTGCGTTGCCATCACCGAAAGCGTAACATGGTACCAAGGTAGTTGCTTATCAGCTAATAAGAAGCCCTCTACGCTTTTGCGTGAAGCACGACCTTTCCAGATACCAAAAGTAATGATAGTACCCAAGGTGAGTACCAATACAAGCCAGTCTATAGTATTCATCTAATTAATCAAGAGCGATTTTGTGGGTTTTGAGCAAGATAATCTCTAGCAATAACCCCAACTAAGTACTTTGTATTTTGGGTTATTTAAAATATTCGCTAAAGAGATAAAATAAGCCTATCATCAGTACGAGGTTGCCGACGACAATCCAGTAGAGTTGTTGCCAAGATTTGATAAAAGGAGGCAAGGATTTATCTTTTTCCATAAGGATAACCGTATATGTTTTATCAAATATAAAATGCTTCGTGTTAAAAAGCAAAGACACAAAGCGGCTAGGCTTTGTGTCTTTGCTACATGATACACAAGAATAATAAAAACTTTGCTTATGCCAAGATAGCTTATTGAGTGAGTTAAGTTTTTGAAAATAAGGATTATAACTCACAATTCACTCACTCAATAAATTCATTAATAGCCATTATTTTGAATAATAGCTGGATTTTGAGAGCGAACCGTTTGGGGAATGGGTAAAAGTAATTTGTCGGTAGTAATGGCTTTGCCTTTCGGTTGCAATACCGCAATAGCCCTATTGTTGCGTTTCAAGTCGAACCAGCGGTGAAATTCTAGGGCTAGTTCAACCCTTCTTTCGTGTTCGATGGCCAAACTTATCGTTGAATAAGCAGCAGGATAATTGGCTTCGCCAAATTTTGGTAAACCCGCTCTTGTTCTTACTTGATTCAGATAGGTGGCATCTCCTGTTGCCTCCGCAAGCATCAACAATACATCGGCATAACGCAACACCATAAAATTATTGTTGGAAAGCGGATTCCCGTTTCCTAGCACGGCATTGGTGTGTGTCCATTTAATTGGATATTTCTGAGCAATAAAAGTACTTCCGTTGTTGTAGCCTAGTGCAATAGACAAATCACGGCGAGGGTCATTGGCTTCGTATTCGTTATATAAATCGTCGGTTACTTGGTTCATTCCCGTACCATAGAAGCCGAGGAAATTATTGTTTGGATAAAACCCTTGGTAATACCTACTATAAGGTGCAGAGGCAGAACCACCAAGATATTGTATTTCAAAAATAGACTCCTTGGTATTTTTTACATTAGGTCCCCACAAACTAGCATAAGTAGAAAGAAGTGCATATTGTCCACTGTTATACACTTCTTTTAAAACTGTTGCGGCCGATGTTTTATCGCCCATCGACAAATACACTTTTCCGAGGAGCGTTTGGGCTGCACCTTTAGAGGCACGTCCGATTTTGGCACTTGGGATGTCGGAGGCTAGAGAGAGTTTATCAATAGCAAAAAGAAGGTCTTTTTTGATAAAATCATACACTTCTGTTTGTGGCGAACGCAATACGGCATAAGCTTCATCGCCAGAAAGAGGCTGCGTAACCAATGGAATATCGCCCCAAGTTTGTACCATATTGTAGTAAAATAAGGCCCTTAAAAAACGCATTTGGGCACGTACTTCATTTTTGTAGGCATCGCTCAAGCTGGCACTTTCAATTTTACTCAGTACAATATTGGTACTAAAAATTGCTTTGTAATAATCTTGCCAAAATTGATACACCATCGTATTGGTGGTCATCAGGCTATAATCTTTAAACTGCCATTTATCAGCCTGAATACCAGAAATATTATACATAATGGCATTATCGCTCATTTGTTCGTTGCAATACGAAACCGCACCTTCTGGATGATAAATCGTATATAACGACGCATAGGCCGAATTGATGGCTAATTCAAAATCATCTGTTGTTTTGAAATTATCTGCCGTAGCATTTGAAATAGGCGTTAGTTCTAAGAAAGAATCACTACAACTGCCTGTAATAAAAGCGATTATAACTAATGAATATATTTTTATGATTGTTTTCATGGCTATCTGTCATTTGAGGGTTGAAAAACCATTTGTTAAAAATCCAACTTCGCACCGATGGTAATTACTCTTGGAATGGGATAAGAGCCATAGTCAACGCCAATAAATGCACCATTGGGGGCGTTACCTGATGCGTTCAAGCCGCTAGAAATGTTTCCGTTGGCTTCTCCCGAAAAGTTAGACGAATTGTACGTTGTGTTTTCAGGGTCGTAGTTGGTGTATTTACTCCACAAATACACATTTTCGGCATTGACATACACACGGGCTGTTTTCAGGTGTAGCTTTTTCGTCACTACAGAGGGGATGGTATAAGATACCCTGATGTTCTTCAAGCGTACAAAAGAGGCATCTTCAACCCACAAGCTTGTAAACTGATCTTGCAAGCCAGTCAGACCTAAAGTAGCTCTAAAGTGTGTTCCATCGCCAGGGTCGCTTTCCGAACGCCAGCGATTGGCTACGCCAGCATACATATTACGACCATTGTTCCAAAATCCTGAATAACGGAAGTTTTGGTTAACGATTTCTCCACCAAATGACCCTTGAAACATAAACGACAAGTCGATGCCTTTGAATGAAAAATTATTGGTAATACCTGCCATAAAATCGGGTTGATAGTTGCCCAAGGTGGTGCGGTCATCTACTGTGATTTTGCCATCGTTGTTTACATCTCTGATAATCGGGTCGCCGGGTTTTGTAGTGCTATAATGTGGTGCAGCATCTACGGCTGCTTGATTTTTGAACACGCCATCTACGATATAGCCAAAGAAATTAGAAATCGGCTGCCCTACTTCAGTTTTGACAGTCACCACAAAATCGGTGTAAATGATAGGAGCATTGTTTTGTCCAAGTTGTAGCACATTGTTACGGTTTCTACTAAAATTAATATCGGTTGACCAACGCAATTTACCCGTTGTGTTTTGGGTATTGAGGTTCAGTTCTATGCCTTTGTTTTCCATTTTACCAATATTGGTCAATTGCGTAGAAAAGCCCGTAATATCTGGTACTGGCACGTTCAAAAGCATATCGTTGGTTGTCGAATTATAATATTCTGCCGATAAACCGATGCGGTTGTTGAAGGCTTTCAAGTCGAAACCTACGTTGAATTGTGTGGTACGCTCCCATTTCAGATTGGTATTGGCAATATTTGAAATAGCCAAACCCGAAGCCAGTGTACCACCTGCCACATAATTGGAAGACGAAAGCAAACTGGTAGAGCCATAATTCGGAATTTGGTTGTTGCCTGCTACCCCATAGCTTATTCTCAATTTGAGGTTATTGATGGCATTAACATTACTCATGAAATTTTCGTCCGACAACACCCATGCCGCCGATACCGAAGGGAAATATCCCCAACGGCTATTGGCCCCAAATCTCGAACTTCCATCACGGCGAATAGCGGCAGTAAAGAAATATTTATTTAAAAAATTGTATTGTGTTCTGGCAATGTACGAAAGCATTGTCCATTCGGTAGCATTGGTAAAACCACTCGACACCACGCCAGCATTGAGGGTTTCCACAAGGTCGTTCGGAAAGTTTCCTGAAGTGATAGACGCAAATTCGTTACGCTGACTTTGCGACGAATATCCCAACAAAAAGGTTAGGTTATGATTGCCAAAGCTTTTATCATAAGTTAATGTGTTTTCACTCAGCCAGTTGAGCATATAACCACTGGTCGAATAACCCTCTGCGGGTAAAATGCCCGAATAGCCATATCCTTGCTTATTTACCCGATAGGAGTTATAACGTGTATTATACAAATTGGCATTGATGCTGGTACGCAAACGCAAACCGTCCATAATACGATATTCAAGAAAGGCTGTACCCAGTGTATTAAAAGTCTTGTTTTGCTTGTGGATGTACCGTGTAAGCGAATACGGATGCCACAAGTTGAGGTCGTTGTAGGCGACATATTTATTCCAAACAGAGTTGGGGTCACGATAGCCAATATTTCCATTTTCGTTGTAAACAGGAAAAATGGGGTCGCTTTGTAAGCCCAAGCTCACCACATCGCTTTTGCCTTGTGTGCCGTCGGTTCTATCGAAAATACTGGTAAAGCCTAAATTCAGCCCAATCGTAACGTTGTTACTTAGTTGATGCTTGATATTAGAACGCACGGCTAGGCGTTTGTAATAATTTTGGTCTAATACTGCTTCTTGGTTGAGGTAAGCTGCCGAAAACATAAACTGTGTTTTGTCTGTACCACCCGATGCCGAAAATTGAGCATTTTGTGACGGAGCCGCCCGAAACATCACATCTTGCCAGTCGGTGCCTTTGCCAAATTGTTGCGGATTCGTCAAGAAATCTTCTGGAATTTTGTAAACCGACGTTCTAACACTATTGGGGTCGCTTGCCTTGTTTTTGGCAGGATTGAGGTCCACCCAAGCGTTGTTGTGGGCATCTATATAGTAATCAATCCATTGCTGGGCATCCATCATTTTCACCCGTCTTTCTACAGTCTGAATACCCGATTCATAGCCTAAGCTAAAGGTTGTTTTACCGGGCTTGCCTAGTTTGGTTGTCACCAAAATTACACCATTAGCCCCCCTCGACCCATAGATGGCAGCCGAAGAAGCATCTTTCAAAATCTCTACAGATTCGATGTCTTGTGGGTTGACCATGTTTAGGTTGAAGTTTTCTAAAGGTACGCCATCCACTACAAACAGAGGATTGGTGCCCGCTGTAATAGAGCTTACTCCTCTGATACGAATAATAGGCGAAACGCCTGGCGCGCCTTGGCTTTGTGAGATGTTTACGCCTGCTACTTGTCCAGCCAAAGCTTGTGTAACATTACTAAAAGACCTGTCTTGAAAGTCTTTGAATCCAATAGATGAAACAGCGCCCGAAACAGCTCTTTTGCTTTGTGTTCCGTAGCCAACCACTACTACTTCTTCAAGCGATTGCTGGTCTATTGTCATCGAAATCGTAAAAGTTGTACGCTTGCCAACAACCATTTCTTGTTTGTTGTATCCTACATAACTAAAAACCAAGATAGCATTTTCGTCAGTAACTTCGAGCTTAAACTGTCCATTGGCATCGGTATTTGTGCCTTTGGTTGTGCCTTTGATGGTGATATTTACCCCTGGAAGAGCCTTCCCTTTTTCGTCGGTTACTACGCCCGAAACGGTAGGTTGTGCTATGACAGTGGCTTCGGGCTTCTCGATTTTCTCGACTGGTGCAACGGAGGGAACGTCTATTTTACGCAAAACAATTTGCTTATTAACAATAACATACGTTACAGATAACGGCTTTAGTAAACGTTCGAGTACATCGGCAAGCCTTTCGTTGGTAGCCGAAATTGTCACCGTGCGATTCAAGGGTACAACTTGCGAGTTGTACGAAATCCTGATTTGAGCGGTTCGCTCTATTTTGTGTAAAGCCGATTTAAGAACTATTCCATCTAGCATTATACTAATTTTCTTGTTGAGTTCTTCTTGAGCCGATGTCTTAGCCCATGAAAAACTAGCGAGGAATAGAATCATGAAAAACTGAATGCCAGTAATTCTCATAATAGTAAGCCAAAAAGCCTTTGATTGTCGATTTTTTTTCATATACTTGATAGTTTTCTGTAAAATGAAACAAAAAATATCCCCTTACCCTTTTTAAAGGGTATGTTGAGCAGACGAGAAGGGGATGTTACTCAGGTGTTGGTTGTGCTGGCACACAGCTAACACCGTTTTTTTTATGGAGGAAGTGGGAATATAAAATATTTCATGTGCTTACTTATTGATTACAACCGAGTGATTGAATAATGATTTTTTCGTTTACTAATTCAAATTTTGTATTAGGCCCTATCGCTTCGCAAATGATTTGTAGCTTTTCAAAAAGAGGCTCATCGCCCAAATTAGTCGTAAGAGAGCAATCGGACAAAAGCTTTTGGTCGAAATAAATCGTGATACCATAAGCTTTTTCTAAGGTTTTGAATACCTCCACCACAGGGCTATCACTAAACTCTAAGACAGGCTTGCTATGTGAGGTAAGGGCTTGTACTTGTGCCTCCGAAACCCTCGAAGCTAACAACTGATGTTGCTCATTTACAATCCCTTGCTGATTGGGCAACAAGGTCATCGCTCGTGTTGTGGGCTGGTCTTGCTCGGCTTCATACACCATCACTTTGCCTGTTTTTACAATCACTTTTACAGCCTTGCTTTCGTTGTTGGCCTGTACCGTAAAACTTGTGCCTAGCACTTTTACTACGACATTGTTGATATGTACTAAAAATGGCTTTTGTGGATTTTTGATGACTTCAAAAAAGGCTTGCCCTTCTAAATACACTTCTCTGGTTGTGGTTTCACTAAAATTGTCTGGATAACGAATCGTTCCTTGGGGCTGTAACAACACCGTGCTACCATCAGGCAACTTGACGGGCATTTTTTGCTCACTTTCATTTTTTTTGAACAATAACGTAGGAACATTCGAGGCAATCGACAGTTGGCTATCTTGCTGTTTCACCTTATCGAACACTCCAAAAGTGAGGAGTAGCAATACAGATGCGGCTGCACTCCACAACCAAAACGGCGACTTATACCAAGCAATAGGTGTTTCTTCTACATAAATTCTATGCAATGTTTGGGCTATCAGGTTTTCAACTTGGCTGTCGCTCACTGCTGGCTCTTCAATTCTCGAAGCCATAATAAAATCTTTGGCTTGCTGCATGATGCCATGCTGCTCGGCGTGGGCATCAAACCACCTAGTCCAAAAATGCGTTGCATCTTTGTGACCTTCGCCGATGACCCAATCTACAAAAGTTGCATCCGTTATAAAATCTTCAGTCGTGTAATCACTATATTTTTTCATAAAAAAGTAATAAACCGTTCTATATACAGTAGAAGATTTCTGCTGGGTTTATACTGCTTTTTAGTAAAAAAAAATGAAAATTTTATAAAAAAGAAAGAATAAAAAGGAACGAGAATAACTAAAAATACAAGAAAAAAAAGTGCATATTGTTGTTAATCAATATTATACATTGAAAGCAACTATACTTTTGCTTGGCTCAATTAGGCAATAAAAAAAAGCAGCGAGCCTATCCACAAGGCATCATCAGGAAATAAGGTACGGAGCAAAGACAGTGCTTCGTGAACAAGATTACTGACCGATTGGTATTTAACGCCCATCAGTTCGGCTATTTCTTGGTTGGAAAGCTCTTTGAAGAATTTTAAATAAATGACTTCTTTTTGTCTTTTAGGAAGATTGTTGAGATGTTGGTTGATGAGTTTTATCCTCTGTAATTCTGTTTCGTCTTGAACAATTTTTTCTTCTATCGAAAAAACAACGTCAAAATATTCAGGGGAAGAATATGCTTGTAAAGAAAGCAACTCGTTTTTTTTGAGTTCTGCTATAATTCTTCGCCTTACGGCTGCAAATAAGTAAGCTTTTACCGAACCCACGTCAGCTTTAAGCGTATGATGATATTGCCAAAGTTGGATGAATACTTCTTGAATACAGTCTTCGATAAGTGCATCATCATTGACCATTTTTCGCCCATAACTAATCAGCGACTTGGCATATAGTCGTAGAAGCTTGGCTAATGCTGCTTCATTTCCATTACGCAAATCATGCCATAATGTTAATTCATCATATTTTAGGGATGAATCAGACATAGTTGAGGGTTTAGAGAAATTACTTTTCCAAAAAAGGTTAAACAAAAGCAAATAATACTCAAAAATAAGCATTTAAAATCTATAATCTCTCAATATAGGTATAAAACATCTACTAAAATTTATAAATCATTCAACTAATGAGTATTTTTTGATAAAAACACTCAGGATTATAGCAGACACATAAATAGCTTGATACGTGTATTTTTGTTAATCTAAACGTTCATTTTACTCAATTTTCTATGACACTCAAAAAAGTTTATCTTATTTGCTTGGTATGCTGCGTTGGTTTTTATCAAGCATTGGCCCAAAAAGGCGTAGTTGTACAAGAAAACATTTTTCCAACCAACACCTTTCCCGAATGCCACGCCTCCACGATTGTTGAAACCCCAACGGGCTTGGTAAGTGCTTGGTTTGCAGGCACAGAAGAGAAAAACCCCGATGTGTCTATTTACCTGAGCCGTTTGGTCAAAGGCCGCTGGAGCAAGCCCCTAGAAGTAGCCAACGGCGTACAAAACGCCAGTTTGCGTTATCCTTGCTGGAATCCGGTATTGTTTCAAATTCCTAAAGGCGATTTGCTTCTTTTCTACAAAGTTGGTCCCGACCCCGTGCATTGGTGGGGTATGCTGATGCGTTCGGCAGATGGAGGCAAAACATGGACAAGCCCTGAAAAGCTCCCCGAAGGAATTTTAGGGCCTATCAAAAATAAGCCTGTTTGGTTGTCGGATGGCACAATTTTATGTCCAACCAGTACCGAATTGGGGGCTTGGAAAGTGTATTTTGAATACAGCAAAGACCAAGGAAAAAGTTGGCAAAAAACCGATTTTATCAACGATGGCATTACGCTGTCGGCCATCCAACCTAGTGTATTGTTTCGTGGTAAACAACAATTACAGCTTTTATGCCGCAGCCAAAACGATGCACTTTTAGAGGCATTTTCACAAGACAATGGTAAAACGTGGACGCCCCTCAGCAAAACCGCTTTGCCAAATCCCAACTCAGGAACAGATGCCGTAACGCTCAAAGACGGCCGACAAGTCTTGGTTTTTAATCCGACTATCCGATACAAAGGCAAGTGGGGCGGGCCTCGCTATCCGCTTTGTATTGGGGTTTCGGCAGATGGCAAAAGCTGGTCGATTGCAGCCGTTTTTGAAAATCAGGTGGGCGAATTTTCGTATCCTGCCATTATTCAAACCAAAGATGGGCTCGTACACCTTACTTATACCGCCAACCGCAAGACCATCAAACACGTGGTGGTGAAAATATAAATAGCCTAACCAGCAAGCGATTTGGAGCATGTAAAAAAAGATATTTTGTTAAATAATTGATTATAAGATTGATATAAAATATTTGTATTTTTTTTGAAAAAAACTTTGCAAACAAAAAACTAATAACTAATTTTGCAACTCCAAAACGCAAGCGGGCGTGGTGGAATTGGTAGACATACCAGACTTAGGATCTGGCGCCGCGAGGCATGGGGGTTCGAGTCCCTCCGCCCGTACTATCTCGAAGCCCTCTCAACCGGCAAGGTTTTGAGGGCTTTTTGCTTGTGGGCAACAGGATTGCGGCTTTCAGATGTATATAATATTTGAATAGTTTTCTAAAAAGCTCCACTTTCAGCATTATTCCCGCAATCTATTATCGCAAAATCAGAAATCTCAATAAAATGAACATTACGCTCGAAAAAAGTAGCAACGTAAATGCCAAGCTTATCGTAGCTGTGGCTGAGGAGGATTACAAAGCCCAAGTTGAAAAAACGTTAAAAGACTACCGTAAACGTGCCAATATCAAAGGTTTTCGTCCGGGTACAGTACCAATGACTATGGTACAAAAAATGTTTGGTAAGTCTATCTTAGCCGACGAAATCAACAACTTGTTGGGTAGTTCTGTTCAAAAATATATTACAGAAAACAAATTAAACCTTGTTGGCGACCCACTTCCAGTAATTGATGAAAACATCGATTGGAACCAAAAAGAGTTTACTTTTACTTATGAATTAGGCTTGGCTGGCGATTTCGTAGTAGATTTCCAAGCTCTTCCTGCGGTAACTTCTTACGAAATTCAAGCGACAGACAAAGAAGTAGAGGAGGCTATCGAAACCTTGAAAAAACAATACGCTGAACAAATTCACCCTGAAGTTGCCGAAGAAGGCGATATGCTTTTCGGTACGTTTGCCCAAGGCGAATGGTCTGAAAAATCGGCTATTCCTGCCAAAGCTATCAAAGACGAAGCGAAGGCTATCTTCATTGGTGCAAGCAAAGATGCTGTATTGACGTTTGATGTTGATGCCGTATTTGTAGATGAAAAAGCGAAAGGCTTGGCTACCAACAAAAAAGGGGAGGAAATTGCAGCCCTTACAGGTGAAGTGACGTTTACCGTAGAAGATATTACCCGCTCTGCTGACGCTATACTCGACCAAGCATTTTTCGACAAAGTATTGGGCGAAGGAAAGGTATCGTCGGAAGAAGAATTTAGAAATGAAATTCTTGCCATCATCCAAGACAACTACAAGCGTGAAGCAGCATATTTGTTGAGAATTGATGCCGAAAAATCACTTGTCGAAAACATCGACATTGAGTTGCCAGAAGAGTTTTTGAAAAACTGGTTGGTGAAAGTAAACGAAGGTAAATATACTTTGGAACAAATTGAAGCTGATTTCGATGCCGTAAAACGTGACATCCGTTGGAGCTTAATCAAAAACGACCTTGCCGATAAGCACGGTATCAAAGTAGATTACCCAGAAGTAATTGAAAAAACCAAAGACATGGTTCGTGGGCAGTTTGGTATGTACGGCAACGCCGCCGACCCTCAAATGGAAGAAATGATTGAGCGTATTGCCAATGGCTATTTGACTGACAAAGCCAACAGCGATAATTTCTCGAAAATTTTCAACCAAGTATTCGCCGACAAAGTTGCCGAAGTGATTGTAAGCAACGTGAAAGCAGAAACAAAAGCAATCGACGTAGAAGGATTCAAGTCGCTTGTGGGGTCTGATAACTAATGGACGATAATTGCTGACATCGTAATTTTGCTTATCTTTGATTAATGTTGTACGAAGGATTGAAGTTATTTGATTTTGAAATATAAAACATATCATTTCAATCCTTTGTACGCTAGTTATCTTATGACTCATAATATGCTTGACAATGGATACAATCAAGATAAACGTAAATAAACAAATAGATGGATACTCTTTTAGTATTGCTCCGTCTATCCGTGATTCTATTAAAAAACGTTTTCCTAATGCCCATCCAGCCAACAACATCTTCGTTGGATACGACACCAAGAGCGACTTTGAAGTTTATGTAGGCAAGCTCGAAAACCATATTTATCCAGCATTATTAGGTTTTGACAATGACGAAGATTTGAGTTATTTTGCTGAAATTCAATTCATTGATACACATACAGGAAATGTTTTACATACATTAACACCTCGTGACTAAAAAATTTAATCAATATCTAGGCAAGGCTGGACATTTGTATGTCATGTCAGAGTTTCTAATGCTCGGTTGGAATGTCGCAATTCCTGAAGTTGATATTGGAGATGACATTTTTGTTGTTCAGGATGATAATGGAACACTAAGAAGAGTTCAAGTTAAAACATCTACTTCGACAGGTAGAAAAGAAGGTTTTAGCGGTCAATTCAGTGTTTCCCTCAAAAACCTTCGTAATATTTCTACTATTTTAGTTCATTATATATTTCTGGTTAGACACAATGATGAATGGGCGAAACCTGTAATAATTAGACAAGATTATTTACTCGACCATTTTGAAAATGATAAAGTAGGCTCAGAAGCTAAAGGGAATGTTACTTTTTACTTTTCCTATACTAAAGGAAAGGTAGAATGCTCTGGAAAAGACTTCACAAATTACATCAAAGATTTCACTGATTTTCCCAAAATAGAACACTGAAATTTGCGAGCAGATATAATCACGCAAAAGGGATGTTTACCACAGGTAGGCATCCCTTTTGTTTTTACGCTTCGTTCTATTTTACCTCAAAAATACCAATCCGAATGTGGGTATGGTGGTGTTGTTTTTTTTGTTTACATTTCGTAAAGTTTTGATAATCATTTTAACGACTACCCATGAAAAAGCACTTCACCATCTTGGGGCTTATTGTAGCCTTATTTATTTCTTGTAAAACAACGCAACAGCAAAACATTGTTCCTATTACGTTTTTGCACCTCAACGATGTGTATGAAATTGCACCACTCGAAGGCGGCAAAGCAGGAGGCATGGCAAGGGTGGCTACCGTAAGAAAGGAATTGCTTACTGAAAACCCTAATACCCTCACGGTATTGGCTGGCGATTTCTTGAATCCATCCTTGATTGCCACGTTCAAATACGAAGGCAAAAGCATCAAAGGCCGCCAAATGGTAGAAGCCATGAATGCCACGGGCATCGACTGGGTGGGCTTGGGCAACCACGAGTTTGATTTGGACGAAGCCGATTTGCAAAAAAGAATCGACGAATCAACCTTTGGCTGGTTGGCAAGCAATGCTTGGCATAAAGTTGGAGAAAAACTTGTGCCTTTTGCCAAACAAACCCGTGGACAAGAAGAGCCTTTTCCCTCAAGTAAAATTTTTACGTTTAGCAATGCCGCAGGTAAAACCGTGAAAATGGGGATGTTTTCGATAGTGCTCCCTTCCAACCCCAAAGCGTATGTGCATTACGACGACTTCTTTGCCACTGCCCAAAAAACCTATAAGGAACTGCAAAGCCAATGCGATTTTGTGGTAGCCATTACCCATATCAACAAAGCAGATGATGCCAAATTAGCCCAACTTCTTCCCGACCTAAAGCTTATCATGGGTGGTCACGACCACGACAATATGTTGCAAAAAGTAGGAAATACGGTCATCGCCAAGGCCGATGCCAACGCCAAAACGGTGTATATCCATCGTTTGGCCTATAATACACAGACCAAAGCCTTGCAAATCAATAGCGAATTACGCAAAATCAATGAGCAAATCGCCGATGAACCTGCCGTGGCGACGGTTGTACAAAAGTGGGAAGAGATTCTGGATGCGGCGATGAAAAAATTGGGATTGGATAAAAACGACGTGATTGCCGACCTCAAAACGCCTTTAGATGGCAGAGAAAGCATGATTCGGAATAGCCACACCAACCTAGGCGATTTGATTGCCCAAGCCATGACCGCCGCCGCTACCAAACCCGTGGACTGTACGATTTTTAACAGTGGCTCGGTACGCATAGACGACCAAGTGGCGGGTAAAATAACCCAACTCGATGTGATGCGTATTTTGCCTTTTGGCGGTAAAATTGTGGAGGCAACCATGACAGGAGAACTGCTGGCAAAAGTATTGGCAACGGGTCTAGCCAACAAAGGCAATGGCGGTTTCTTGCAGTGGGATAAAGTAGCCCTTCAAGGGAATACTTGGCTGATTGATGGCAAAGCCTTGGAAACAACGCAAACCTATCGGGTGATGATGCCTTTGTTTTTGATAGAAGGCAAGGAAACCAATTTTGGCTACCTCACAGCCCAAAATCCAGCCGTAAAATCAGTTGAGATACCCGACGACAAAAACACCAATGACCTTCGCAACGACATTCGTAAAGCCTTGATTGCTTTTATGAAAAAAGGGTAAAGGAGAGTAATTGAGTGAATGAGTGATTGAGCGAGTTGTGAGTTAAGGTTTTAATTTTTTAGTATAAGCTTAATTAACAATTATAGTGTACGAAGGTTTATTTCTTTCAAATAAAAAGCGGTAACGTTTGCTTTACCACATTCAAAATGGCAACGGAAAGGGTTGGCACTACACAAAAATACTAATGATAAGAACGCTTTTGAACAAAATAAAATCCTTCGTACAGCCCTAATTGGCAATACAACCTTTTAAACCAAAGCCCCCAAAGTTAAAGTCATGAAAATAAATATTTCAGAAGGTAGGTGTTCAGAATCCTTCTTAGAAAAAGTCGAATCATTTGTCGTTCCTATTATTAAATCAGAAGTTGTTCCTTATGTGAAAGAATCACTTTTGTGGATAGGATTGTCTATTCGTAAGAACGATGATAATAATTCAATATACCACTTTTGCATGATTAAGGTGTTAGTTGCAAAAGCCGCATTGAGAATCTGGGATGTAGAGCTTCACTGGCGTTCACCAAATGGCAGTATTGTATTAGCTTCTGATGAGGTCGCAGACAAAGAAATCAGCTTTTGGATTGAGAATATGCCATCACAAGAACGATTAAAACAGGTAATTGAGCGTAATGAATATATGTGGAAACGTCCTTCTAAAGAAGTAACAATAGACAAAAAGCTCTATCGGTTTAAGATTCGAGAAATGGGCTGGTTTGGTTCTTCATTTCCAGAGATTGGCATCAGAATAAAGACCTCTGTAAACATCGAAATTTTAGCTGAATTTATCGGGAATACCATTGACTCTTATAACCAAAAGAGTTTGCTAAAAGATGATTTTGATGAAAATGACATGACAAATCTAGGCTTAATCCATCATTGTAGCTATGAAAAGAAAAAGAAAAACGTCTATCTCTTCACACTAGATATGGGTTCAGCCCTTGATGGGGTGGATGCAATTCTACAGGCCTTAAATAATTCAGATTTTGAGATTGAATTAATTACCTTGGAGTAGCACCTTTTCGAGTTATTTCAGCCATGAACAAGACAATCATGCGTTTGTTGGAAAAATATCCAACAAGAGTGAAAAAGAAGTTATTTGTTAAGCGTATCCGATAGCCGTTAACTTGTGCAATAGGCATGGCTAAAACTAACTATATAGCTTTTCTAAAAGTACAATAGCCAATTGATGCGATATACCCGTTTTACCGTTTTCAATTCTCGATAACTTATACGACGAAATGCCAACGATGTAGGCAAGATATGCTTGTTTCCATCCTTTTTTATCCTTAATTCTTTGATTATTGTGCCGTTGAGTGCTGGAAATGTGCTTAATGTGTCTTTATTGAGGTTGTACATGGTGATTTTCATAGGTTATAAGCCAGACAAGCTGTATGCAAATATGTTTGATAGAGGAATTTACGAGAGCTAAAATAAGTTGGGCGTTAAATTACTAGGATTTACGTAGAAAAGAAAGATTTTTTTCATAAATCACTTGCAAAAACTGCAAGCAATTTATGAAAGTATTTCTATAAAAAATATCATTATATTCGATAGCTTTGACACACTATTCTAACATTTCTAAACGGCAATCAGAAAAAGATGAAAACAGCTACACCATTACAATGGGGGATTCCTTCGCAAACGTGTTGGAACATTAATTAAAAACAACGTATGAAACAAACACTGCTCTTTTTCTTATGCTTAGGCTTTTGTATGAGCCAAAGCCAAGCCCAAACCGACTCTTTACCCGATTTGCCGCAGTTGGTGGTAAAAGATACCTCGATGATTGCCTTTATCAAAAGCTCTATTCGGTACTTTAAAAACCATGATAAGTACTGGAAAGCCTATTATTACCTAGATATTAATTTAACGCCACGAGATATTCATATTAATAATAGTGTACTCATATTGGCTCATGCAGGTTATGGTATAGCTCCTAGAGGCGACTTCAATCCTCAATCTTTTAACAGATTTTATGCTGATGTGATAGGCTATACCTTTGTAGATGGCGTAACGGTTTTATTTAGAAAACAAATAGGTTATGATATTCCTGGCCTTGGTTGGGGTGGGGTATTTCAATTCTCGGAGAAGAGTTTAAGGCATCTATTCGATATTTTGAAAAGAAACGATACAAGGGACAAAACCCCCAAAAAAGAAGGAGATATACTTGAAGGTACATATACCATAGGTAATTACTTATATTTAACGGAGGATAGAAAGATAAAGTCTGACCATTGATGTATCAAAGGCATGGCATGAAGGTTGTCATTCATGCCATGCCTTTGCTGGGCTTGGGAAACTAAAAACAACGTATGAAACAAACACTGCTTTTATTCTTATGCTTGGTCTTTTGTATGAGCCAAAGCCAAGCCCAAACGGACTCTTTACCTGATTTGCCGCAGTTGGTGGTAAAAGATACCTCGATGATTGCCTTTATCAAAAGCTCTATTCGGTACTTTAAAAATGAGGATAAACGCTGGAAAGACTATTATTACCTAGATATTGATTTAACGCCACAGAATATTCGTCATGGGAATAGCGTACTTATATTAGCTGATGCAGGTTATGGTATAGCTCCTAGAGAGGACTTTCATCCTCAATCTTTTAACAGAGATTATGCTTCTGTAATAGGCTATACCTTTATAGATGGCGTAACGGTTTTATTTAGAAAACAAATAGGTTACTATATTCCTGGCCTTGGCTGGGGTGGGTTATTTCAATTCTCGGAGAAGAGTTTAAGGCATCTATTCGATATTTTGAAAAGAAACGATACAAGACCCCCTAAGAAAGTTGGGGAGGTATTTGATGGGATATATATGATAAGTAACACTTTATACCTAACTAAGGATGAAAAGATAAAGTCTGACCATTGATGTATCAAACGCATGGCATGAAGATTGTCATTCATGCCATGCGTAAGAATATACAAGAATGATGGAAATTAAAAAAACTATAATTCTAATTTTACTAACTACCTATACTTTATTTGGGCAGTACACACAGCTAGATACCCTCCAACAATTTGAAGGGCATTGGGTTTTTAAGATGGCGATTAATCCAGATTTTACAGAAGAGAAGTGAGCAAAAACTTCGGCGGATTCAAGCACCTAAAGCATATATCTACCAACATAAAGATATAAAAACGAAAAAGTATCTTGTTAAAGAAGAAGGAAATTATGCTCAGATAATATGTTATCCCGACCCAGAAATAACTAAAATCAAAAAAATAGAAGGCTGGCTAAAAAAAGAGGATATAGTTATATTGGAACACTAAGCTTGAGTTACTTATAGCATGACTTATCAAACGATTGTGTGAAAATAGAAAATTCTCAACGAATGGAACTTAAAAAGTTGAGGCATCTGCCAGTACTGTAAATGTTCGTGGTCTCAAAATGACATCAACTTTTATTGGGAATAGTACCTCATTGATGACGCTTTGGAAAAGAGTGTCAGAACAGTTTAATGCCATGTTTCGTCGTAAGGCATTTTTACATTGGTACACAGACACAAGCGAGTTCACTGACAACGAATCTACAGAGGCAAAATCTCAAATGGATTTAACCTCTTTTGTGCAAGGGTATTTGGCTTACCAAGAGTCAATTAGCCAATAAAACACCTCGTGAAAATACGAGATTTATTAGGTTTGTATTACTTTACAGTATAGCAATGTAAAGCTACAATGAATGGTAAAAGAATACTAAACCTAACCTAGGGGCTAGTAAAATTCGTTAAATTGTTTCAATAAATTTTTAAAGCCAATGAGCCACTCACCCCTGTATCGAGCCTGAAATGAGTGTGAGTGGCTATTGCCGATACACTTGCCAATGGCAAGCGGGTAACGATTAAAGCGGCTGCCCTTGGTATTTGTGGTAAAGAAAATGAGATAAAACGGAAATCAAGCCCTCATTCCTCAATGATTGCTTGGCGATGAATGCCAGCGAGTGCTTCATGAGTGGTTTTTTCACAGAAAAAGACAAAAGGATAAAGTATAATTGTTTTTTGAGTATTTTTGACAAGTAAGAAATACTTTCACTAAAACTATTAAACTATCCAATCTGTGAGCTCAAATAACGCTGTTGCTTTTCGTTGGGGTATTATCGGCTGTGGTAAAATCGCCCAGAAATTTGCTGATGATTTAATGAACGTGCCAGGTGCCGTATTGCATGCGGTGGCTTCTCGTGATTTGGCAAAAGCCCAAGCTTTTGCTCGTCCGTATGATTGTCCTCATGCCTTCGGAAGTTATCAAGAAATGGTCAGCAGTGGCTTGGTCGATGTGATATACATTGCTACGCCTCATGCCCAGCACCACGAAAATACCTTGTTGTGTTTAGAGGCCGGCATTCCGGTTTTGTGTGAAAAAGCTTTTGCCATCAATGCTTCGATGGTAAAAGAAATGATTCAAAAATCGCAAGAAAAACAAGTTTTTTTGATGGAAGCCATCTGGACTCGCTTTCATCCTGCCATTCAGCAAATAGAATCGTTGATTGCCGCCGATACCATTGGTAAAATTGTACATATCGTAGCCGACTTTGGTTTCTTGGCCGATTACAAACCCGAAGAACGCCTCTTCAATCCTGCACTTACGGGCGGTTCTTTGATGGATATTGGCATTTATCCTTTGTTTATCAGTAAGTTACTTCTAGGAAAACCGACAGAAGTAAAAGCCGTGGGCGTACTAGCACCAACGGGCGTAGATATGAATTTATCGGTAGCAATGGCGTTCGGGTCGGGGGCTACGGCTTCGTTGTTTTCTACTTTTGCCGCCCAAACCGACACCACTTGTACCATTTATGGCACAAAAGGTAAAATTTATATCCACAGCCGTTTCCACGAAACCCTTGGCTTTACCTTGCAACTTACAGGCGAAGAACCGCAAAGCATCGCAACTGAACGCCTTGGCTGGGGCTATGGCTATGAAGCACTTGATGTACAACGCTGTTTGGCGGAAAATCGGGTAGAAAACGATAAGTTACCCCTACAGTTTAGTTTAGAACTGATGGAGTTAATGGACGAAATTCGTAGGCAAATTGGACTAACTTATCCGCAAGAAGCCTAACCACAATATACATTAAACAGCATCACATTTACCTTTCAACACATAAAACTTACGTATGACCTATTTAGCAAATCCTGCTCGCTACGAAACGATGGAATACCGCCGTTGTGGTAAAAGTGGCATTAAACTTTCGGCTGTTTCGCTGGGGTTGTGGCATAATTTCGGCGGTGTTGACGTGATGGAAAACTACCGTGCCATTGTACGTTTGGCTTTCGATAGCGGCATTACCCATTTCGACCTTGCCAATAACTACGGGCCTCCGCCGGGTTCGGCAGAAGAAAATTTTGGTATTTTGTTGAAAAAAGATTTTGCTGCCCATCGTGACGAAATGATTATTTCGTCGAAAGCAGGCTATACTATGTGGCAAGGTCCTTATGGCGATTGGGGTTCTAAAAAATACTTGGTGGCTAGTCTCGACCAAAGCCTTAAACGCATGGGACTCGACTACGTTGATATTTTCTACCATCATCGACCCGACCCCGAAACGCCCCTAGAAGAAACCATGTCGGTCCTCGACTTATTGGTACGCCAAGGCAAGGCATTGTATGTGGGTTTGTCGAACTATAGTGCCGAAGATACGGCAAAAGCCAGTAAAATACTCAAAGAATTGGGTACGCCTTGCCTGATTCATCAGCCTAAATATTCGATGTTTGTGCGTTGGATAGAAGAGGGTTTACTCGATGTGTTGGAGCAAGAAGGCATTGGCTGTATTCCGTTTTCGCCTTTGGCTCAGGGTTTATTGACCAACAAATACCTTGGTGGTGTACCCGATGGCTCTAGGGCATCGAAGGCTCATGGCTTTTTGAAAAAAGAAATGATTACGCCCGAAGTTTTGCTTAAAATACAAGCACTCAACCAACTTGCCTTGGCAAGAGAACAGACCTTAGCCCAAATGGCCTTGGCTTGGGTACTGAAAGATAAGCGTATCACAACGGTGCTGATTGGTGCTAGTCGCCCCGAACAACTCAGCGATTCGTTGCTATGCCTCAAAAACACGTCTTTTTCCTCAGAAGAATTAGGGAAAATTAATGAAATTTTGAGAGATTAAGCTACAGTATTTTCGAGCTATTGGGGATTGAGGATGTTGGAAATATGGCCAATACAGGTATATTTCCAACACCCGCTAATGAGTGATTTTTAAAACCCTTCGTATCTTACTCACAACTAGCCTACCACCTCGATAGCATTTGCGAGCGGTGTGCGTCTAGTTTTAAAAAGATAAACAACAGAATAGAAAACGACCAAAGCGACGAGCCTCCGTAACTAAAAAAAGGAAGCGGAATGCCTATCACTGGCATTAAACCGATGGTCATGCCGATGTTTACGAGAAAATGGAAGAAAATAATGGAGGCAACACCATAGCCATAGACCCGAGCAAAACGAGATTTTTGCCGTTCTGCCAAGTAAATTACCCGAAACAACAGTGAAACAAATAAGCCCACGACTATCAAACTGCCCATAAAGCCAAATTCTTCGCCAACGGTACAAAAAATAAAGTCGGTGCTTTGTTCGGGTACAAAGTCAAATTTGGTTTGTGTGCCTTGCAAATACCCTTTCCCGATAAGTCCCCCCGAACCGATGGCAATTTTGGCTTGACGCACGTTATACCCTGTCTTTTTTCTATCAAAATCGGGGTCAACCAACACCCGAATACGGTTGCGTTGGTGTTCTTTTAGGATATTGTTCACCGCCCAATCGACTCCCGTCGTAAACAAGCCCATGCACAAAGTCACAGCTGCAATGGTGACGATATTCTTGGTTTTGCGTTCGTATCTTGGCATTGCCCAAATCACTAAGCCCAACAATACTGCCAAGCCTACATAAATTTTCCATTCTTCAAAAACCAAAGAGAGAATAAAAAGAACAATGATACTCAGAAAAATCCCTGGATAAATCCCTGGTAAACCTTCTCTATACAACAAAATCATGAAGGTCGAGAAAACCAACGCCACCCCCGTTTCATTCGATACGAGAATCAAAATGGGTGGCACGGCTATGATTAAGGCTACATTGAGTTGGTCTCTGAAACGAGCAAGGTTGATTTGTGGCGTACTGAGGTATTTGGCCAAAGCCAAAGCCGTTGCCATTTTTGAAAACTCGGCTGGTTGCAATTGAAACGCCCCAATCCTAAACCACGAATGCGAGCCTTTCACTTCTGTTCCTACCACCAATACCGCTATGAGCAAAAACACAAAGAAGCCATAAATGAAAAAAGCGAAGGTATCATAAAAACGGTAATCTATGACCAAAATAGCAATAATCAACAAGACGGTTGTACCAATCCATATCAATTGTTTTCCTGAATTGGTATCAAAAAAACCTTTATCGAAAATCCATATCGGATGTTCGGGGTTATAAATGGCAGCATAAATGTTCATCCATCCTGCCACCACGCAAAAGATAAATAAAGTGACCGTTACCCAATCGAGGTTGCGGGATATTTGTTCTTCTCTGTTCAAGGTTTGTAATTATTTGATTTTGTACGGAATAACTTTTTTTAAGGTATTCGTTTTATTTTGAGGAAGAATAGCTTCTGGTTTGGTTGGCCCATGTCCTTGCAAAGGTTGTACGGGTTGTTTGCCTTGTAATAATAGCTTGCTCAATTGCGAGTTTTTCAACTGATAATCTTCCTCTGTCGAGTCTTTGGGTTGTGGTTTGTTTACTTTTTCGGTTGTTTTACTTGCGGTAGTGGTGTTGCTTTTTACGCTCAATACATTAAATAAATAGCTCTTGTTCATCCATTTGGTCTCCATTGCTTTGCGTTCAACGTGGCGTTTCAAGTATTTTTCAATACAAAGCGAGGCAATCGGAGCAGCGTGCGTACCTCCAAAACCAGCATTTTCGACAAATACAGCAATGGCAATTTTAGGGTTTTCTTTCGGGGCAAAAGCAATAAAAATAGCGTGGTCCTCTCCTCTACGGTTTTGCGATGTTCCTGTTTTACCGCACATCTGAATATCTGCCATACGAGCTTCGGCGGCTACAGTACCTTGATTTACCGCCCCAATCATGCCTTCTATCACGGGTTCAAAGTGTCGGCGGTCGATGCCTACCGAGATTTGCTCTTTGTATTTGGGGTCGATGCTGCCAATATTGTTGATGCCTTTTACCAAATGTGGGCGAATATACCAACCTCGGTTGGCAATAATGGCCGCTACATTCGCCATTTTCAAAGGGTTGATGACAATTTCGCCTTCGCCAATGCCAAGTGAATAAATATTAGAAAATTTCCAACGTAAAGAGCCTTTATATACTTTGTCGTAATATTCTACGCTTGGAAGTTTGCCCTTGGTTTCGTTCGGAAGGTCCACGCCAAGTTGTTGTCCGATGCCAAAACGAGCCGCCATTTCGTTCCATTTGTTCAGCCCTGTTGCCGATTTTTTGAAAACATTTTGCTCGTGATTATTATAAATAATTCTTTTGAAAACATGGTAAAAATAAGGGTTACACGAGTTTTTGATGCCTTGCTGGATATTCGACGAATTGCCTCCACAGTGACATTTGAGGGGTGCGCCGGCATGGCTGAACCCTGATGATGGATACACCACGCCCATTTGCAGGCCTATCAATGCTTGTATGAGCTTAAACGTAGAACCTGGCCGATAATAAGCACTCGGCGGACGGTTGATAAGCGGGTGTAGCGGATTGAGGTTGAGTGTTTGAAAATATTTAGAAAAAGTACGTCCCGAAAGCAAGGTAGGGTCATAGGTTGGTGCCGATACCATCGCAAGGATTTCACCCGTTTGGGGTTCTATGGCTACTACGCTGCCTACTTTGTGCTGCATGAGGCTATCGGCATAATCTTGCAATTCAATATCGACCGAAGAAATAAGGTTTTTGCCTGCCACAGGGTCACGGTCGAACTCTCCGTTTTTGAAAGAACCTTTTTCTACGCCTCGGCTATTGACCATCATGTACTTTTCGCCTCGTTGCCCTCGGAGTTCTTCTTCGTAATAACGCTCCAAACCCGTTACGCCTACATAGTCGCCTTGGCGGTAATAGTCGTTGCCTTTTTCTTCTTCTTTGGCAAGGCGTTCGGGACTAATTTCACCAACGTAGCCCAAGGCATTGGCCATGCTTTTGGTCTGATACGTCCGCAACGAACTTACCTGAAAAGAAAACCCCGGATAGTCAACCATCATATCTTGCACACGGGCATACTCTTCTCTGGAAAGCTGACGCAAAAACAAGGAAGGTCGCACGGGCGAAAATACCCTTGCTTGATGCGTTAGGCTATCGAACTCGTTGCGTGTAATTCCAAAAATGCTGCAAAAACGCAAGGTGTCTTGCACCTTCGCTTTCTTGGGCGTAATGTACAAATCATACACAGGGGTATTATAGACGATGAGCTTTTTGTTGCGGTCGTATATTAATCCCCTGAATGGTACTTGAATGATTTTCCGAATGGCGTTGTTTTGGGCATCTAGTTTATAAGTATCGTCAATTACTTGTAAATAGAATAACCGACAAATATATAAGAGTGCAATGATGACAAAAAAAACTTGTATGAATCGCTTTCTAATCTCGTCCACTTTACTATTAGTTTTAAGGATGTTAAGTAAGAATGATGGGGTTCTGTTTTTTGATTGTGGTATTTGGAAAAAGGCTTACACAAGCACGTGGTTTATCCGAAATCAAAAACTGTCTTGGTTGAACGCACCATTTTCTACGTATTGTTATTCTTTTGGAATACTTCTAATCAATAAATAAATCGCAATAAAAATAAATACCAACGAACACCCCACCGAAAACCAAGGCGTTTTTGTCTGGAAATGAACATCAAGCCAATTCCCAATAAATACTCCCAGTGCAATGGTTACGAGCATTTGCGTGCCAGCACCCATATAGCGCATATATTTGTTGGCGTTTGAATCGGGTTGTTTCATGGCTTTTTATTAAGACAAATAGTATAGAACAAAATTACAGGATACACACCGAATCTGATAATAAATTTTGTTTAATTTGCGTTTGCGAAAATATAGACCATCATTGCTTACCGTATAACGCATACAAACGCCCCTGACTTGCCCCAATTTCCATGAAAAAAACAACCATTTTTATGCTCTTGACCATCATTGTAGGTGCGTGTTCGCAATACAGCCGTGCCCCTTTGAGCGTTGGGTTTCACAACCTCAATGCCAAATACAATGCCTTGTTTCAAGCCCAAGAAAAAATGGCGATAATAGAAAAGCAGTTGTTTGACAATAGACAAGAAAATTATACCCAATTATTGCCTATTCTGCTACCCCTCGACTCAACGGCGGCAAGTGCCGAGGCCGAAGCCCTCACGTCTGTTATCAAAAAAGCCTCGATGGTGGTTGAGCGTCACCAAAATTCTAAATGGCTCGACCAAGCGTATTACCTGATTGGCAAGGCTCGCTTGATGAAAGAAGATTACGCCAACGCCCTCGAAACGTTCAAGTATATCAACACTACCGCCACAGACCCCGATGCCCGCCACGCAGCCCTCATCGGTTTAATGCGGACGTACATCGAGCAAAAAGCTTTCCCTACCGCTCTTCGGGTAGCCGAATTGTTGCGTGAAGCACCGCTCAACAAAGACAATACCGTGGCTTTTTACCTGACCAAAGCCTACTTACACCAACAAAGAAGAGAATTTGCCTTGGCCTTGGCGATTGTCGAACAAGCCCTGCCTTTGCTGTCAAACAACGAGCAAAAAGCCCGCTTGATTTACACCACAGCCCAATTATATGAGGTGACAGGACAAACCGAAAAGGCGATTAAAAAATACGCTTTAAGCCGCAAGGGTCGGGCTTCTTTCGAGTTGCGGTTTTATGCTTCGCTCAACGAGGCTATTTTGAAAGGTGAGCGTTTAGCTTTAGAAAGGATGCTAAAAGACCCTAAAAACGCCGAGGTCAAAGATAAAATTTATAGTGCCTTAGCCGATTTAGCTTTACAAAATGGGAATAAAAACCAAGGACTTGCCTTGTTGAAAAACGCCACTGCATCGAGCAAAGACCCTCGCCAATTGGCTACTACATACCTCCATTTGGCCGATATGTATTACCAACAATTAGGGCAATATGAGCAAGCGTATGCTTATTATGATAGTTGTCTTACGGTGCTTTCGCCACAAGATAAAGTTTTTACACAGGTAAAAGAAAAACACAACGCCTTGGCCTCATACGTCAAACAAGCCAATGTAATTGTTTTGGAAGATTCTTTACAAAAACTCGCCAAACTCCCAATGGGACAAGTGGATTTTATATTAGATAATATCATTCGTGCCAACCGTGCCAAAGAAGCGGCTCGTATGCAACAAGCACCCATAGGAATGTACGACAGCAAGGCAAAGCCCAATGCTAATACCTCCACACAACAACTTGATTGGTACTTTAGCAATCCGATGGCGGTATCGCAGGGGCAAGCAGCATTTTTGGTCAAATGGGGAAGCAGAGCCTTAGAAGATAACTGGCGAAGAAGCAGCCGTGACGATGCCACCTTGTTTGGTGCTACCGCCAACACGCCCAACGCAGGCTTGACTACCACCAACGCAAGCTCCAGCAACAGCCCCAACGATGGCGATTGGGCGGTTGAAAGAAGCCAAATGAAGAGCAAAATTCCGTTTACACCGCAGGCTTTAGATGCCTCTAATCGACGCAAAGAACAAGCTTTGTTTGAGCTAGGAAAGGTTTGTAAGCTCCAACTCAACGAACCACAACGGGCTATCCAAACGTTTGAAAAACTGTTACAAATATTCCCTACTTCTACCTACGAAGCAGAAACCCTGTACTTGTTGTGTTTGCTGTACGATAACCAAAGCCCCAAAGAAACCTACCAAAAGCGTTTATTTGAGCAATATCCCGACTCATATTTTGCCCGTTTACTGAAAAGAAATGCCGCACAGCCTTTGAGTTCCGACAAAGAAACCGTTGTACAAAATATGTATGAAAAAGCCTTTACCGCCTATCAGCAAGGGCAATACACCGATGCCTCTGTTTCGGTAGAAAAAATCCTACAGACCTATCCTAGCAGTAAAATCGAAGATAAAGTAGTATTTCTCAAAGCTTTGTTGGTCGCCAAACTGCAAAACAAACAAGCCTATATTTTGGCATTAGACAATTTTGTAAAAGATTTTCCGAAAAGTAGTCTTTTGCCACTGGTGAAAGAATACCTCGCCGCCGCCAATCTTTCGAGCCGTTAAGCCAAATGCACAAGCCTTGTTTTGCTTCGTAAAAAATGTGTATTTTTGCATGATTACGCAAACATTTCGCACACGACACGCTTTACTATGCAAGCAAAACAATTTCCATACTTATGGTTGGCTGTTCTCGGAGCAGTTTTTTTTATCCCTTATCTAGGTGCTTCTCATTTGTTTGATTGGGATGAAATCAATTTTGCAGAATCGGCCAGAGAAATGTTGCTTACGGGCAATTATGCTACCGTACAAATCAATTACCAACCTTTTTGGGAAAAACCGCCCTTGTTTTTCTGGATGCAAGTCGCTGCCATGAAATGCTTCGATGTGTTCAACCCTCAATCAGGTTTTTCTCCTGAATTTGCCGCTCGTTTTCCCAATGCTATCATTGGTATTATTACGCTGTTGGTTTTTTATCGTTTGGGCAAAAAATTGTATAACCATACCTTTGGCGTATTGTGGGCTTTGGGGTATTTGGGTGCATTTGCTCCTCATTTATATTTCAAAACGGGGATTATCGACCCTACTTTTAACCTGTTCATCTTCTTGGGCGTATGGTATTTAAACCAAAGTCTTGCTATTACAGGTAAATTTATGCCTCCTACCAAAAGGCGTTATGCCCTGTGGGCGGGCTTCTTTGTGGGCTTGGCCATCCTGACCAAAGGCCCTGTGGGTGGTTTACTGTGGGGGCTTACCTACCTTACGTATTGGGGCATGAACCGTTTTAGCAAAAACTTTTTCCTCGAAACCTACCAAGCTGTACTGATTGCCATAGCCGTGGCTTTTGTGCTTGCCTGTGTATGGTTTGGCTTGTCGATTTATGAAAATGGCTGGGGACTTTTCGCCGATTTTATCCAATACCAAATACGCCTGCTTACCACTGGTGATGCCGGACACGAGCAACCTTTTTACTATCATTTTTTGGTGGTACTACTAGGCTGTTTTCCTCTTTCAGTATTGGCTATTCGAGGGTTATTTCCTACAAAAGATGTTTATGTAGAAAATGCTTCGGGCGAACGATTCAAAAAATGGATGATGTATTTGTTTTGGGTAGTGATGATTTTGTTTACTATTGTTAAAACCAAAATCGTACATTACTCGTCAATGGCTTGGTTTCCTGTGTCTTATCTTGCCGCTTATCATGTGTACCAATTGAAAGAGGGGCAATGGACTTGGTCGAAATGGCTTTCGGCGGGTCTGTTGTTTATTGGCGTGCTGATGGGAATTGTATTGGCGGCTGTGCCCATTGTGGGGCAACACGCTACAGCACTAACGCCTTATATCAAAGACCCTTTTGCCGTGGGTAATTTACAGGCAAAAGTAGCATGGCTTGGCTGGGAGCAGTACATTGGTGTGCTGTATCTGCTGGGCGTAACAGGCTTAGTTGTTACCAAAAAAATCAAAGAGTTATATCTCTTAACAGCCTGTATTCTTTTTGCCTACACCGCCCTTGTTGTTCCTAAAATCGAAGCTTATACCCAACGGGCAGCTATTAGTTTTTATGAGTCACTCAAAGGACAAGATGTGTATGTCGAACCTGTTGGGTTTAAGTCGTATGCCCAATTATTTTATTTTCAGAAAATGCCTCAGCAGGCTATTAGTGCCGAAGAACTTCTGACAAAACCCAAGCTCGATAAACCAGCGTACTTTGTCATGAAAATTACGGCTGATAGTGCCACAAAAGCCAATCCGAATTTGACGTTTATCAAAGAAGAAAATGGCTTTTTATTTTTTAAAAGAAAATAAAAAAATCGCTAGGAAATGGGAGATTACTGATTTTAGAAACATAAAAAAACACCCTATTTTGTTGTAAAATAGGGTGTAAAATCCGAAATCAATTCCCGTATTTGAGGAATGCTTTGGGCTATTGGCTGAAAGCTTGTTGCAACACATTATCCCAGTTTTTCCAAACGGGTTCGTACCCTTGCGACACAATCACTTGGGCAATTTCGGCAGGACTTCTCTCGTCGCTTATGTCAAATTGTTCGAGCGAACTTGGCTCTACAATATAACCTCCGGGGTTGGTCTTAGACCCTGCACTCATCGACGTTACGCCTAGCTTAATGACATGGTTGCGAAAAGCCTCCCGTTCTCTTGTCGAAATAGAAAGCTCTACTTCTTCATCCAGTAGCCGATAGGCACATATCAGTTGCACCAATTGGCGGTCTGTCATGGCTACTTTGGGTTCTAAACCTCCCGAAAAAGGGCGTAACCGTGGAAACGAAATGGTATATACACTACGCCAGTATTGTTTTTCTAAATATTTGAGATGCAAAGCCGTATAGAAACAATCCACACGCCAATCTTCTAAGCCAATCAATACGCCCAACCCTATTTTATGAATGCCAGCCTTGCCAAGTCTATCGGGCGTTTCGAGGCGATACATAAAATTAGATTTCTTGCCTTTGGGATGGTGTTTTTTGTAATCTTCTTCGTGGTAGGTTTCTTGATATACCAATACCGCATGAACTCCTTCGGCTACCAATAGTTCGTATTCGTCTTGGTCGAGGGGCTGCACTTCTATCGAAATTTGGGCAAAATGAGGTTTTATCAACCGAATCACCCGTTGCAAATACGCCACACCTACAGTCTGATTCGCCTCGCCTGTCACCAATAGTACGTGGTCGAACCCCATTTGTTTGATAACCGCCACTTCTCGCATAATCTCATCGTCGGTCAAGGTTTTACGACGAATCTTATTATCGAAACTAAAGCCACAATAGGTACAAATGTTTTGACATTCGTTAGACAAATACAAAGGCACATACATTTGAATCGTCTTTCCAAAGCGTTTTTGGGTAAGGCGATGACTCAACTGGGCCATTTCTTCTAAAAATGCCTCCGCCGCAGGCGAAACCAATGCCATGAAATCTTCTACATCTCTGTTGCCTTGTTTGCCTAAAGCTTTTTGTACATCTGCCTTTGTTTTGGCATAAATACGGGCTTTGACGTTTTCCCAAGGGTATTGTTTGAAAACTTGATAAAAATCCATTTGTATAAAATAGGGCTAAAAAACTTGTGTAAACCCGAAACCAATCGTTTTCAGCATTTTATTGTCAAAACTCTTCGCTCAAAAAGCTGGTGAGCGGACTACTCGCAATAGCGTATTGGCTCACACCTGCCAGTTTTGCTTCAAAAGCCATGCGTCCTGCTTCTACTGCCATTTTGAAAGCTTGTGCCATTTGTACTGGATTTTGCGAAACGGCAATAGCCGTATTGACCAATACCGCATCTGCTCCGATTTCCATTGCTTTGGCAGCGTCGGAAGGTGCACCAATGCCCGCATCCACTACCACAGGCACGGTGCTTTGCTCAATGATGATTTCTAAAAAATCTATTGTTTTTAGTCCTTTATTGCTTCCGATAGGTGCACCCAAAGGCATCACAGCGGCCACGCCAACTTCTTCTAGGCGTTTGCACAATACGGGGTCGGCATGGATGTAGGGCAATACCACAAAACCCAATTTGACCAATGCCTCGGCTGCTTGAAGGGTTTCGATGGGGTCGGGCATCAGGTATTTGGGGTCTGGATGAATCTCCAACTTTAACCAATTGGTTTCTAGGGCTTCTCTTGCCAATTGTGCGGCAAAAACAGCTTCTTTAGCATTTCGCACACCCGAAGTATTGGGAAGTAAATTGAACTGTGGATGAGCCAAATAGCTCAACAAATCTTCTTCTTTCTTTTGTAAATCTACTCGTTTTAGGGCTACTGTCACCAACTCCGAACCTGAAGCAACAAGGCTTTCTTCCATCAAAGCGGCAGAACTAAATTTACCCGTTCCTGTAAATAAACGAGAAGTAAATGTTTTATCGGCAATTTGTAATATCGACACGAGGATTCAATGTTTAAATGTGTAAGTAGTCCAAAAATATTAGCCCAAGTGAGCTACATTGGTGTAGCGTTGTGGGGCTTCAAGTGCTTGTAAAAATGCTTGGGCAACGCTCGCTGGTGCTGGAGCTAAATTGATGACCGATGAAACAGCTACACCATGCAAACCTGTTTCCAACAATGCTGGAATATCGTCTAATACAATACCTCCAATGCCAATCACTGGCACTGCCAAGGGGTTTTGCAAATAAACGGCAAGGCGTTCTTGGTAGCCCGTAAACCCTACTATCGGACTAAGGTTCTTTTTGGTAGGCGTAAATCGCAAGGGCCCTAAACCAAGGTATTGTACCGTTTGGGTGGCTATTAAGCCAAGCATATCGTCGAGGGTATTAGAAGTACCGCCAATAATAAAGCTATCGCCCAATAGGGTACGTGCTTCTACGGGCGACATATCGGTTTTACCCAAATGCACACCATCGGCTTTGACACGCTTGGCCAAGGCTGGGTTGTCGTTGATAATAAACGTAGCTTGGTACTGCTGACAAATCTCTTTGGTACGCCAAGCTTCTTCTTCCCAAGCTTCTGCCGATAGCGTTTTGGCACGTAATTGTACCCATTTTACGCCTCCTTCGCAGGCTTTTTGGGCTTGTTGCCAATGGTTGATATGGGGCAAATCTTGGGTGATATAATGCAATGAGGCGATGTTCATAAAAAATAACAGTTTAAAAATTTATAACCACTGTTGAAAACTTGCTACAGGATTGGGCGTTTGCCAGATACTTCCTAATAAAGCAATATGCTGCATACCAATGGCGTGCAATTGGGGTAAATTGTCTTGTTGGATACCCCCCAGTGCCACCAATGCTGGCTTGGGCGGTGCTACCGACAAATAGTGCCGTACTGCCTCAAAGTCGATATTGCCCACATAGTTTGCTTTTGAAATACTATCAAAAAAGGGACTTAAAAACACGTAATCGAGGGAAGTGGGCAGTTGTTTGATTTCATCGAGCGTATGGGTTGAAGCACTGACACTTAACCCTCTTTTTTGCAAAGGACGAATATAGGCTTTCAACTTATGTTGTTCGAGTAAGGCTTGCCAAACACGACTGGTCAGGTGAATCCCTTTTAAATTATAACGGTTTACCAAAGTATAGTGACTGTGTATTACTATTCTTTTGAGATACACTGGTTGAATTTTTTGTAAAAAATCAACCAACTGTTCTTGCGAAGCATGAGGCTTGCGTACATGCAAGATGGTCAATCCAGCGTTGAAAAGCTGATTGATAAGCTCGGTTTCTTCTTCAAAGAAAGTTGGAAGCGTTAGGAGAATGAGCATGGTACAGCACAGGTTTGGATGAAACGATAATTGAGCAACTCAACCACCTTGACTAGCCCTAATGATGGTAACATGGCTCTGGTTGTCTAAAAAATACGTTTCCCATTCAGCTTTTGGCACAACCACATCGTTGATGGCCACCGCTAATCCTTTTAAATGACTCATTTCTTTCTGTTCGAGCAGTTGAGCAATGGTAATTTCGGACGAACAGTCTTCTGGTTCGTTGTTGATAAATAATTGCATATCAGTAAATTATTACGATTGCGGAAGAAAAGCAGGATAAATGTTTTTTGATAAAATACATACCAAGGCTTTTTACGAAGCTTGTTTTTGGTCGAATGTATCAAACATTTATAAAAGAAAATACATAGATAAGATTGGCATTTTCGTTGCTTTTTCCTTCGCAACCATTACGTTGTTCAGGTTCAAAGGGTATAATCTCAGCCTGTAAAGTAAGGCACCCCTAAAGTCTGCTACAAACTTACATTAGGATTCTCAGAGAAAAAAGAAGTATGCTTAAAAAAATCGTTGGCAACTCATCAATAACAGTTTACGAGCTAACAACGGTCATTCGTAATGCCTCAAGTGGCATCTACCTTTGCATAAACAAACATATCGTATCCCTATGAAAGCATTAATTTATAGTACCAAAGAATTTGAAAAATCGTATTTAATTCGTTCCAACGCCCATAAGCACGATTTAACGGTGACGAACCAATCATTAACCTTGGCATCTGCTGATTTAGCCAAAGGTTTTGATGCCGTTGTGCTGTTTACCAACGACGATGCCTCCGAGCCTGTACTCAGACAACTTGCCGCTTTGGGCGTAAAATATATTGCTACCCGTTCGGTTGGCACAGACCATATCAATTTGAAAGTAGCCGCCGAGTTGGGACTCAGCGTAGCCAATGTTCCTGCCTATTCGCCTTACTCGGTTGCCGAACATACCGTAGCCATGATGATGGCTCTCAACCGCAAACTCATCATGGCCGATGCCAAGAGTCATGCGTATCAGTTTGATTTGAGCAGCCTGATAGGTTTTGATATGCACCAAAAAACTGTGGGTATCATAGGATTAGGAACAATTGGCGAAGTTGTAGCTGATATATTGCGAGGCTTTGGCTGCCATATCCTTGTGCATGACGATTATGCCCAACCACATAAAAGCCATTTACCGCACGTGACTTTTGTCCCTTTGACACAGCTTTTGGCAACGTCCGATATTATTACCCTTCATGCCCCGCTCACAGACGAAACCAAACATTTGATAGCTGCACCACAATTGGCTCAAATGAAAAAAAATGTAATGCTTATCAACACCAGTAGAGGAGGCTTGATAGACACGAAAGCTGTATTGGCGGCTTTAAAAGAAGGAAAGATAGGTTATGTAGGGCTTGATGTTTATGAAAATGAAAGAGGTATTTTCTTTAAAAACCATTTCGATACAGAAGGGAAAGACCCACTTTTGCTAGAATTGATGAACTACAACAATGTGCTGATTACGGGGCATCAGGCGTTCTTAACACAGGAAGCCTTAACCAATATTGCCGATAAAACCATTCAAAACCTCACCGAATGGGAACAACCCGAATAATGCTAAAGTGATTATGTGTTAGTATTGAGTAAATACAGAAAGCATCTCATATCAATGAGGTGCTTTTTTGTGATGCCTCGCCAACAACAAAAATGGCTTTCCCAATTGGGAAAGCCATTCAAATCTATCTCTAAACCACTTGTTATTTCTTTATAAAATGATACTTGGCACGCTAATCCATGAGGTCGGACATACATTCATAAAACGTGTGTCTGGTTTGCCAAAAATCAAGAGCCAAAGCGTGCAAACGAGTGCGGAAGCTCCGATGTTTTTTATAATGCTCTTCGTTGAGGTGAAAGTCTTTTTCTTTTATCTCTAGGTCAAAAAGCACTACTTCGTGCTTGATGGCGTTCGTTAATTCGATACAAACAAACTTCTGTTGTATCAATTGTTCAAGCAAGCCTAGGCGTTTGTTTTGTACATAAATGGGCAAATTGAGCGTAGCCAATTGTGTTAAGCGTTTTTCAAAATAAACCATTTCAGTTTTAAAAAACTGCAATTGAGTCAACCACTGCTGGTTTTCTCGATGGTACAATTCATACCTCAGCGAACCCGTTGATAGGCTTGTGCTACTGTGTATTTCCATGTAAGTCGATAGACAATGATTTGTTGGTTGATGGAACAAAGTTGAAGCTTTTTATCGAATAATGATAAAGCAATAATCATATCAAATACTGATATTAGTCAAGTTTTGAAAAACGGTTTTCCGAAGCCAGAAAACCGTTGTATATCCCAAACTAACAAATAAAATGCAAGCATCAACGCTCTTGTTGAGCCCGATACGGTTCAGGCTTTATCCCAGTCCTTTATAATACTTTACACAAAAATTTATACAAACGATGTTTGATGTCGAGAAATGACTTTTCTGCTTGTTGAAAACGTTCTCTAATACCTACGTGTCTGTTGTAAATCTCTTCTCCTAGCAAGAAATCTCTGCCCATAGCGTCGTCGTCAAAGCCCCATTCTTCTTCTATAATGGATTGTTTGATTTCGTCTATGGCTTGGTTGAATGCTTCTAATTCTTTTTCAAAAACAAAGGTTTGATTACGAATTTCCAAAGCGGTGTTTTTATCATTTACATTGGCCAACAAACTAGCGAAATAAGGCAATTCTTCTTTGAAAAACGCCAAAGACGAAAGCCATCCGGTGTTTTCACGGTGATAAAACTGATACTTAAAAGTACGGTCGATTTCGTGGGTGGTCAAATTGCTCATGGGTTGATATGTTTGGTTAAAACTTTGTTTTGTTATAAGCAAGGCGTTTTTTTGTCCTTGTTTGATGAAGTAAAATTGCTTTAAAATTGAAAAACAAAGCAGGATAAAGCTCAGTTTAAAACATGATTTTTGTAAGAATCTTTTACTTTTGAGGGTAAAAGTGGTTAGGTCGAAACTTAGGCACAAATACTTGTAGAGGCACTTTTATACTAGATAAAAGCCTCTTTGTTGATGGGCTCAAGTAAAGACAAATTACTTTTCAGGACATCCAGCGTAATCATACCTGTATGTCGCCAACATTCTTTGCCATTTTTTAAAAGCAAAAATGTGGGAACTTCTATTACCTTAAAGGTTTTGGCTACTTCTGGATTATTTCTTGCATTTACTGAAAGATAGCTGGCAATACTTGGGCTTTCTTTTTTTAATTGCTCAAAAACATCCAGACCCTCGCTTCGAGATTCATAAAATAGCATGAGGACTGGTATTTGTTCGTGGCTTGCCATAATAAGATAAATGTTTTAAATTCTGTTTGAGATTCTCTTGTGCCAATAGCATTGTGCGAGGGTTTCATGGGTGTTGCTCATGAAACCTTTGTTGTTGATAACAAATATTCAAGAAAAAAAGAAGCGACTGAATGAGATTGGAGGGTTTTAAGGCTGACTTTAGTCAGTTGACTTTTGTCATTATTTTGAGTAACATTCCTCATGTTGCAAGCTTGTTTTTTTGGTCAATTTTGAGCTAAAACATTCCTCTTTTGTGCCATGAAAACAATCTTATTGCCTACCGACTTTAGTAAAAATGCCCAACACGCCGCCGCTTTTGCTGTGTCATTAAGCGAATTGTTTGAGGCACACCTTGTGCTCGTTCATGCGTATGCACCGCCTGTTTCTACAACGCCTTTTGTGTTGCCCCTTCCTCAACAAGGGCTAATGGAAGAAGCCTTTTTAGAAGCACAAGAAGCCCTTCAATCTTTTAAAACGGCTTTAGAAACAGCGTATCCGCACAAACCTTGGCAACAACTTGAAACCAAAATGCTGTTTGGCAATGCCAGTGACAACATTCTTGCGTTGGCACAAAACCTACAAGCCGATTGCATTGTGATGGGCACTGTGAGCCACCCTTCTTTGTTGTGCAAAGTGTTTGGTTCGACTACCCTTAGCGTCGTACAAAAAGCCGAGTGTCCTGTGTGGGTTGTACCGCAAAAAGCTGAAATACATGGGCTAAAACGAGTGCTGTATGCCTCCGATTTGGAAGGAGATGAAATGAATTGTTTGCATACTTTAGTAGAAATGAAGAGCCTGTTGCAGTTTGATAAAGCCCGATTGGTACACGTGCATGAAACCAACGAACCTGAAGTTTTTCCGTCGGATGAAATTATTGAGATGCTAGAAGAATCGTTTGATAAAGAACAAATTACCTTTCGGAATTTGCATAGAAATGATACCATTGTGGGGCTAGAAACCTACATTCGTCACCAAAAGCCCGACCTTGTAGTATTGGCCAAACGCCCCAAGGGCATACTAGAACGCTTGTTTCATACCAGCGTACTAAAGCACCTGACCCTATCGTCGCAAGTACCTTTGTTGGTTTTACAGAAAAAATATTAAGCCAAAAAAGCCGTCGCAAAACCATTGCGACGGCTTTTTTATTCAACAAAAATCCTTACAAAAGGCTGTGTAAATCTTTCACTCCTATTTTTTTATAACTTGTAAAACCCTCGCCATACGTTGTACCAATGGCATGACCCATTTCTCGGTGTCGGGCATCGACAAATTTCAAAAACTCTGGCGTTGACAAATACGATTGGGGTTCTTTGGAATGTGGGTCGTGAAACTGGCTCTTAAATGCCCGAATCGCCGCTTCTTTTTTATCCCAAAAAGCCGTAATATCTACAATAAAATCAGGCTCAAGGTATCGGTCTTGGATGTAATGATACAAATTTTTAGGTCGCCATGCCTGTTGTGGATTTCCCTCCTCGTCGAAGGTTTCAATCATGCGTAATCCTGCTTTGAAACAAGCATCTTCGGCAAGTTCAGCCCCTTTGACATGGTCGGGATGGCGGTCGTAAATGGCATTTGCCAACACAATTTCGGGCTTATATTTCCGAATTACCTGAATGAGCTTCATCAAATGGGCTTCGTCATTGACAAAGAAGCCATCTCTAAAGCCCAAGTTTTCTCGTGCATGAATGCCCATAATTTCACTGGCGGCATCCGATTCGGCTTGTCTGATTTCGGGCGTTCCTCTTGTTCCCAATTCTCCACGGGTAAAATCGACAATCCCTACCTTTTTTCCTTGGGCAATATGCGACAAAATCGTTCCAGAACAACTCAGTTCGGCATCGTCGGGATGAGCAGCCATTACTAAAATATCTAATTTCATCTCTATAAAAATAAGTCTATTGTTTAATCAAAAGTAGGACTATACAAAGAATGTCTGTGTTGGATTTTAGATAATTGTTCAGTTATACACTAGACAATAAAAAGTTTGCTTGAACCTTTTTATCCAAATGCCGAAATCAAAAACCTCATCCAACCATAGCATTATATCCTTCGTAGCGTTTCAAATCAAAAGTAATGATTCATCGGGATTTATTCGTGTATTTACATCAATTTATTGTATTGTCGGTTGCAATACTGGTCTTTATTTCTTCGTAATTTTTTTCCGTATTTTACTCAAAAACTCAGGCGAAATACCCAAATACGATGCAATATAATGCTGTGGCACACGTTGCGGAAGGCTCGGATAGCGGCTGATAAAATCAAGGTATTTTTCTTGGGCAGGTTGTGCAATGGTCTGACAAAGACGGTTTTGCATAACTGACAAATTACGCTGTACCAACAAACGGAAAAAACGCTCAAACTTGGGCATACTTTTCAATAGCAGTTCTTTGGTTGTGGGGGTGAGTATCCACAATTCGCAGGCTTCGAGGGTTTCGATATACAATTTACTCGGCGTTTGTTCGTGAAAACTAGCAATGTCGCTCAACCACCATCCTTCTATGGCCAATTGCAATATCACTTCTGTGCCGTGTTCATTGACATAATACACTCTTGCACAGCCTTTTATGATAAAAGCTTCTATGCTACACACTTCACCAGCCTGCAATAAAAAAGTTTTCTTTGGTACACGCTTGTAGGTCAGAATTGAGTTGAAATACGTCAATTCACTTGCTTCAAAAGCTACATATTTCGTAACAGATTCATTAATTGAATCGAATTGCTGTGCCATAAGGATTATTGATTGAAAAGTTAAAATTAAAACTAAAATGGCATTGGTCTGCTATGCTTCGAGCAAAAACTAATAAAAATCAGTGCTGATACTCCATAAAAACATTTTTTTCGCTCCCTAAGCTACTCTACTTTTGTAAGTTTCACCAAGTAATCTAGCTTGGTTGGGATTCTTACATAACTATTCTTTTTTGAGAAAAAATGCAACAATCTTCTATAGAAATCATGGCACCTGCGGGGTCTTGGGAATCAATGATGGCGGCAATCAAAGCGGGTGCTCATTCGGTGTATTTTGGGGTTGAGCAACTCAATATGCGTGCCAGACAAACCAATAACTTTACCGTTGAAGACCTACCCGAAGTAGCTCGTATTTGTTCCGAAAATCAGGTAAAAAGTTATATAACCCTCAATACCATCATTTATGACCATGACATCAGCCTGATGCGGCGGATTATCGACCAAGCCAAAGAAGCTGGCATCACGGCAGTAATTGCTTCCGATTTGGCAGTGATGAATTATTGTCGTAAAAAAGGCATGGAATTGCATATATCAACGCAATCGAATATTACCAATATCGAAACGGTAGAGTTGTATGCCGACTATGCCGATGTAATGGTGATGGCACGAGAACTGACCCTCAAACAAGTACACGATATTGTTAAAACTATTCAGCGTCAGCACATTACTGGGCCTTCGGGGCGTTTGGTTGAAATAGAAATTTTTGCACATGGAGCGTTGTGTATGGCTGTTTCGGGGAAATGTTACCTAAGCTTACACACACATCATGCCTCCGCCAACCGTGGTGCTTGTATCCAGAATTGTCGCCGAGAATATACCGTCACCGACGAAGAAGGCATCGAATTGGCAATTGACAACGAATACATCATGTCGGCAAAGGATTTATGTACCATTGATTTTTTGGATAAAATACTTGAGGCAGGTGTCAAAGTATTAAAAATTGAAGGCCGAGGTCGAGCCGCCGACTATGTCTATACTACCACTCGTTGCTATCGAGAAGCGATAGAAGCCATCGAAACGGGTACTTACACACCTGAAAAAATCGCCCACTGGAAAGAGGAATTGAGCAAAGTGTATAACCGTGGGTTTTGGGATGGCTACTATTTAGGACGTAAAATGGGCGAATGGAGCAACCAATACGGCTCTGTGGCTACCCAAAAGAAAATATATTTGGGCAAAGGGCTCAAGTATTTCGACAAAATTGGCGTTGGCGAATTTCTGCTCGAAAGCCACGACATCGCTTTGGGCGATAGCATCGTCATTACAGGCCCTACTACGGGCTACGTAGCCACTACTGTAGCCGAGCTTCGCAACGCAGACGGTTTAGTCATCGACAAAGCCAACAAAGGTCATACTTTCTCAATGCCTATGCCTGAAAAAATTCGTCCTTCCGACAAACTGTATAAAATTGTGCCAGCCCATGCCTAAGCTTATTCATTACCGCAACCGTTGCATTGGTTGCAACGCCTGTGTAGAAATTGCGTTTGAGCGTTGGCGTATGTCGAAAAAAGACGGGAAAGCTGTGTTGTTGGGTGCAGTAGAGAAAAAAGGCATTTATCAGGTAACTATCACCGAATACGAACGAGCCGCCAACCAACAAGCCTTAGAAGCTTGTCCTGTAAAAATTATCCAATTGGTATAAAAAAAGCCGTGGTACAAGGCTGTATCTCATGTATGAGAGAAAAGTACTAGAACCTTTACGCAGACAACCGACAGCCGTAAAAGGTCTATCATCAAAACCGTATAGAGCCATGCCACGACCCTATACGGGGATAATACCTTAAACCCAAAAAAGTACTAGGCTTTTACAAACTGTATCTCCATTTTTATATCGGCTCGGCTGTAGGGCGTTTCGCCCATAGACACTTCTACAAAACCTAATTGACTGTACATACGCAAAGCGGGTGTCAATTGTCGGCTCGACTCTAGCCAAAGTTGCGTAGCTCCTGCCTCTTGTGCGGCTTCTATGGCTTTGGCACAAAGGGCTTTGCCTGCACCAATGCCTCTGTAACGGGTAGTTACGCCCATTTTGGCCAGTTCGTAATCGCTTTCCGTATTTTTGATTAGGGCTACCGTACCGACCACTTCGCCTTTGTACAAAGCAAAAAAGATTTGTCCGCCCTTCGATAAAATATATCCTTCGGGGTCGTCGAGTTGTTCTAGGTCGTGGGGTTCTACCTTGAAATATTGTTCAATCCATTCAATGTTTAAGCTCTTAAAATAAGCTTTATACATCGGTTGATACCCTATTACTTGCACGTTGGTTTGTTCTTCCATTACAAAAGCTATTTATTCGATTGTGATAAAACCTTTCAAATAAGGGGCAACTTTTCCTGCAATTTTCACCCGACTTCCTTCTAAAGTACACCATAATTCTCCTTCTCGGCTTGATACTTGTAGGGCAGTAAAGGAAGTTTTTCCCAATTTCGATGCCCAATAAGGAGCAAGCGTTGTATGTGCCGAGCCCGTTACGGGGTCTTCGTCGATGCCTGTTTGAGGACCAAAGAAGCGGGAAACAAAATCAACGTTATCGCCTGGTGCCGTTACGATGACTCCTCTGCAAGGCAAAGTAGCAATGAATTGGAAGTGAGGCTTTAAGGTTCTTATTTGTGTTTCAGTATCCAGCACCACTAAGAAATCAGAGCGACCTTTATATACCTCTTTAGGCACTGCTCCAAGTGCTTCTGCTAGTCCGTTGGGAGTTTCGACTGCCACAAGCGTATCTGTAGGAAAGTCTAATTCTAGTAAATCTCCTTTGCGTTGTACCTCCAACAGCCCACTTCTGGAAGTAAACACAAGGGTATCGGCTTCATAACCCTCGTATTGAAATATAACATAAGCAGTTGCTAAGGTTGCATGACCACATAAGTCCACTTCTATGCTAGGCGTAAACCATCGAATATGAAAAACCTCTCCTTCTCGAACGTAAAAGGCCGTTTCGGGCAAATTATTTTCTAAGGCAATTTTTTGCAATAATCCATCAGACAACCATTGCTGCAAAGGACAAACGGCTGCTGGATTACCGCCAAATACTTTTGAGGTAAAAGCATCTACTTGATAAATTGTTTGTTCCATCGTGTCAGAAAATTTAGGTGAAAGTTATGGTTGAACTTTCGAGTTGAGATATGCTTGGTAATGTTTCATGTAATCGTCGGTCATAAAATATTGTTCAAAAGCAGCAACCGATACCATCAAATTATGTGGTTCTTGGGCAATCAACTGCTCATTGACCGTTTTGATATTATGCCAAATTTCTTGTAATTGTGGTAAAAAAGCCTTCCCTTTTTCCGTCAAACACAAAGTACGGCGACGGGCATCATCAGGCGATTTCTCGGCACTTACCCAACCTTTTTTCTCTAGTTCTTTTGCAAATTGAATCACCGCTGGGTGCGAAATATGCAAATATTCGGCAGCTTCCATGATGCCAATATTTTCTTTCTGCGAAAGCAAATAAAACAATGGAAACCACTTGGGTTCAAAGTCGATGTTATGGGTTTTATACACATTGACGGCCTGCTTAAAAATCAATTCTGCCAATCTTTTCATGCGACTTGCAATCGCCAAAGTGCCTAGTTCTTCAATAATATCCATAGTAACAACACGATACAGTGTGCTGAGTGAAAAATTAATAGTTTTGATTTATTTTAGTAATTACTTACGTAATTAGTTACGAAGTTAGTTGTTTTTTTTGAATTTCATATTATATATTTTTCGTATGGTTAAAAACTTATGTGAAAAATTTGTTATGTTTGACAATTTTCTTGAAAACCAATACGGTATAATGCAAGAGTTAAACGAATCTCAGACTGTTGACAACAATAGACAGTGGCATCCTAATTTTTTGAAGTACACAAACTTCATCGTTAATCATCCAAATTATCAAGGACTTTTCTATGAAAGAGATAAAGAAGAAAGAGTAAAATGGGTTGTTGCTGGCAAATCTGAGAAAGGTCAAAAACGTAGATTGTGGTGGAATGAGCAATGTGAGAAATATGGCATAAAAATAGAAGCTGGTGCTTACGCTAAAATTGCTTTAATGATACATCCGACAAAGAAACATACTTGCCAAATTTGTGGACAAGAGTTAAGCATAGAATACATTTATCCCAACAAGCGAACCATTACGGCAATCAAAAAAGAGTTTGGTATTTCTGTTGCTCCGTTCTCGAAAGACATTTTTCAGCTTGTGGAGGAACTTGTGAAGGATGAAGAAGACGTAATAAAAATAAAACATATTTTCAACATAAAATCTTCTGAAGAAACAATTACAACGCACAATATCAATACATATTTGCAACAACATTTTGTTGACAATTATGCAAAAAGTTTTCTTTCTCCGGGAGCCATGAGTAATTCGCCTGATAGATTTGATGGCTTTCACTCTGACGGTGCTTGTTGTCGCCATGAAAGCGACAAAGGTCGTCATAAGTCGAATTTGCAACGGTATGGACAAGACCGAAGAGCGTATGAAAATTGGGCTGATGGCAATTGGAAAAAAGCTGACCGTTTGATGTCTTTGTTTCGTAAACACAATTTAAGTGCTGACCATATTGGGCCAATTTCGCTTGGATTTTGCCATCGTCCTAAATTTCAACCACTTACTAAAGCTGAAAACGCCGCAAAAAATAATCGAATGAGCTTTAATGACGTTAAGATATTACTTGATGATGAAAAAAATGAGCAAGTTGTATCTTGGCATTCCAAATTTATTTGGGATAAACTGAAAAATAAGGTTACAAACGATAAAGATGCCATTACATTAAGCGAGTTGATGAGAAAAAACTTGCATCATATTCTTATCATTTTTTCAATGATCGATGAAAGAGGACATGGTGTTTTTTTGGAACAGTTTTTAAATCCACACTATTCTTTCTTTGATTACGAATTTGAGGGGTTTGACGAAAAAACTGGAAATTATAAAGCTGTCAGAGAAATCAAAAAAATAGGTAAAAACCAAGCAAATAATAGTGAGCGTTACTACCGCATTTCTTTTGATGTTTTAAAGGATTACAGAGAAAAAGAAAATCGAAAAACCAAAATTTGGGATAACGTACAAGTTGATACTGCTCTCGAAGCATTGTTTCGCCTGCTAGAAGCAAAGAAAAACGAAGAAGCCAAGTATCAACTTGAAAATGTGTTCCAAATGTTGGCTGATTTAGCCGCAAGTAACTGGTAATTTTCCCAGACAAATTTCGTAAAAATCAGTAAATTCTATATCGCCAGCCATGAGTTTTTCATAAGCTGAAACAGGTTTGTAATGGCAAATCATTTCAAACTCGCCTTCGCCTGTTTTTAATTCGGGTAATCCTCCGATAGCTTGTTTGACGGTTATGGGCTTTGGTAAGTTTTCATCAGTTGATGAGAATAAACTCTTGGGTTTGCTGATTTTTTCGTTTTTCAACGAACCAACAATAACCACTCGTCTTCGTTTTTGTGGAACGCCAAAATCTTCGGCATTGAGCTTGAAGGGGGTGTTTACGTGATAGCCAATGGCTTCAAATGATGCAATAATTTCCTTCATGGCTTCACCTTTTCGCATGGTCAAAATGCCAGGCACGTTTTCCATTACAAAGATTTCGGGTTGTATTTCATGGACAATCTGCACAAAATCTTTGAACAATTGGTTACGTTTATCGTCAGGGTTTCGCCAACCTGCATTGGAAAATCCTTGGCAAGGAGGGCCTCCGATTACGATGCCGATTTCCTGTTGTTTAGAAGCCGTAATAATTTGTTGCTTGATTGTAGGTAAGGTAATATCTCCTAAAATCAAATTATCTCCTTTGTCATACGCAGCATGGTTTTTCTTGTATGTTTCAAAAAAGTTTTTCTCAATTTCGTTGGCTGTAACAAGTTGAAAACCTTCTAAAATAAATCCTTCTGACATACCCCCAGCTCCTGCAAACAAATCAACAAAAGTATGATTTTTCAAATGAGGCTTCAGCGTTTCTGCAATGGCTCTAGCCAATAAAGGAGGAACGGCATTCCCGATTTGTTTGTATTGTGATGTTTTACTTCCGTAAAAAACAAAACTATCTCTGAATGATTGTAATCTTGCTCCCTCTCGTGTTGAAATGATACGATTTTGCTTAGGATGAAGATTGCAGCCATTTCCTAAACGATTAAAATACGTTGTAATAGTGTAACTTGGTTTTTCAAATTCAAGTCTGCCATAATAAGTCGTTCTCCCTCCCGAACGTCGAATTTGCTCTAAACGCTGTGAAGGAATATTGGCTGGAATATTTTGCCAATTCCCCCCTTCGGGAATGTGTTGTACCATTTCCCATTCCAACTTGCTCAATCCGGGCGCTATATGATTATACAGTTTCGTGTTCATATTGAAATATCTTTTCCGCTTTCTTTTGCTTACTGCTTAAAATATACTGGGTTTCCATTTCTGTCAAACCATATAATTGACAGATAACCTCGTCAAAATTTTCTTGGGATAAGTTTTGTAAAGCCGAGTTATCTAAATCAATTATTGGTAGTTCGTCTAACTCATAATTGTTGATATGATTGTTGCTACTCGTAATTTTGAATCGCCAGTTCAAGAGTTCACTATTGAGTATAAAAAACAACTTTTCTAAATCCGATTCTTTACGTACAGAAACAATGTAATTACAAGAATTTCCTAGGATGTCTGTCTTTTCGCAAAACACAAATTTCAAACGTTTTTGCATATCTACATTCGATATTTGCTGGCAAACTAAGCGTTTTTTATTATAATCGTTTATTTTAAAATCGTCTGATTTTTTATTGAGAAACGGGGTAATGTCAACAAATTCTTTGTTTTTGTCTATCAACCCATTTTCCGAAATCATATTGCCTCTTACCAATCGCCTGCCTGTGTTGTTTATTGTAATAAACAATTTGTGCAAAGTCAAGTCCAATTCTCCTCTACGATTCCTGATGAAAGGTATTTCTTTCAGTTTTTTTTGCTTTGAAATTTTCGATAAAATATGCCACCCTGTTGCATCAATCAATGGAATTTCAACATTAGTAGGAAAAATACGCTTGATTGTTTCAAAATCAATTGAAAAAGTGTCTTCTCCCGTTTCAATACCTATCTTATCTGTCTTTCCATTCTTCTGTAAATAGAAAATAACGGTTGATTGTGATACATTCTCAAATAGCTTCGCTGCTTCAGGATAATAACGAATAGAATGCACTTGGTGGGAGGTCAAGAGATGCTTACGCAGTTTTGTAGAAGTCAAATCGGCAAATAATGACGAAGGGCAAATCACGCCGATTTGTCCGTTTACTTTGGTCAGCCGTAACATCATTTCGATAGACAACTGGTAGTAATTTAGCATTCCTTCAATGGAATACTGGTATATACCCGAATTTCGGAAAAAGTTGATTTCGTTTTGAACTTTATTTTGAACTTTCCTATAGTAACTATGTAGTTTTTGTTGTTCACTATCTTTTTTGTTTACTTTCAACAAACAGTAGGGCGGATTTGAAAACACAACATCAAAACCTCCTTTGGCAACGATATTGTTAAAATCGTTTGTGAGGTCAAGCCCATTTTCGTCATCAGAAAGTAAGGTCACTTTGGGAATCAACGCATTACGATTGAGGATATTACTTGAAAGGGCATTGAGTATGTCGGTGTTAAGATGGTTGCAGAGGGCTAATACTTTACAACGCAAAACCAACAAAGCTACTTCGTCTATATCTACCGCAAACAGGTTATTACAAATAATTTGTTGTAAAGTCTGCTTATATTTTTCTTTTAAAACTTTAACGGCTTCAAAATAAAAGCGTCCTGTTCCACTGGCAAAATCAAGACACGTAATTTTTTGAGGATTGATGTTACCTTGAACAGCCTTATCAATGGTATTTTCAACCATTTCTTTAGTGATTTCTTGCAACGTATAAACAGCCCCACTTTCTCGCAAATGATGCTTAGATTTTTTTCTAGTTAATTTTCCGTTACTTACCGAAAATTCAGAATTTAGAAAACTAACGTGTAAGGCTTCAATGATGGCAGGAATATCTAAAATATACTTTTGGGTAAACGCATCAATAACAGGGCTTTTTTCAATCTGAAAAATAGTTTGTAATTCATCAAGTTGATGTGAAAACCTTACATGAATATAACAACTAATCAATTCGTTGATTAGTTGTTTATGAACTTGAAAAGCAATATTTTGTTCATCTGTCAGGAGTAAGTTAGCATTTATCAAATGAATATCCTCTGATAAGATAGGCTGTATTTTATCTTTATCCCCAAGAAAATGCTTTTGAATTTCAAGTAAAATGAGTTGTTCTTCTTTCGCTAAGAAATAATTCAAAGTATTGTTCATTGAGTATGTTTTTTAGAAGTTCGTAGATACGCTATTTTAGCTTCAGCTACTTGTAAAATTTCAGAGAAAGAACTTTCTTTTTGAATTTCATCCACAACAATATCACTGTAAAAAGCAATAAGCAATTTGTCTTTATCTACGTTAAAAATGCTGGCAATTTGCTCAATCATTTGAATATTAGCTCTACGTTCGTCCCGCTCAATTTTACTCAACGTTGATTGGTCTATGTCAAGCAATGCGGAAAGCTTACGCAAAGGCATCGCTGCTGCTTCCCGTAACATCCTGATTTGTTTACCAATACTGTCTAAATTTTGCATAGAAAAAATTTTTCTTGACAATTTGTGTCCAAATTTAGCTTTATTTTTAAAAATGAACAAATAAAATCAAGAAAAGTTATGAAGCATTACACAGACAGCGTACTGAAATTTCATAAAGCCATTGTATGTAATGCAACCTAGCTTTACACCTTACAAACCTTTCCCAAAATGCTGTTTTACCACTTGCCAAAGTACTTTGACAGGCACGGGTTGGAAGCCTTTTTGTTGCTGTTGTATAGAAATATCGGCAATGATACGCCAGTGGTTTGCCAAATCTTTGTAGGCTTGCCATAGCGAATACTGGGGGTCGTAGATGTGGCCTGGCTCTGAACTCACGCCGTTGAGTTCCATTATCCGAATGTTTTTGCCTTCGTATAAATCTTCGATTGAACGTACACGCATATCGAAACGCCCGTAATGAAAGCCCTCAATAGGCAAGGCTATGTTGTTGAAAACTTCGTGTAAGGTGTCGTTGATGAGGTCATTGGCATTGATAAACTTCGTGCCTCGGCAGTGGTTGCCGATGGGTTCGAGTAGTACTTTTTCACCTTTCGGATACACCTTTTGCATACCTTCGCCTAGGCGTTTACGCATCGATGCAAGCTGAAATCTGGCACGGGTGTTGGTTTCCATCAGTTCTTCTACGGTTGATTGACCGTTGCCCACAATTGATAAAAATTCTTTTTGCGTCACCGAACTCACTTTGCCCCTTGGTTCGTTGGGCATTCGATAGTACAAAACGCCGAGTTCAAGGGTATAATCAATGTATTCTTGAATGATAAAATCAACCGAATTGTGTTGGCAATAGTGCTGCAACTCGGCTTCTGTCAGCAGTTTTTCTACCTGTGTGCCTCGTTCGCCTATGTTGGGTTTGGCAATGAGTGGGAAGGCAATATTTGCCTCCGAAAGCTGTGTACTGAGGTTTGTAAAGCTCGTTCCTTGTGGCACAAATAGCGTTTGAGGCAAATATTCAGGCGGAATTTGACGCAGAATTGCCATTTTCGATTCGCCAAAAAAGCCCCCATAGTCAATGCAAGGGTCGGCATTGGTAAAAAAAGTGAGCGAACGGGTGCGTAATGCCAAGTATAACCAATAGGGCAAAAGGGGTAAATAAAATACCCACCATGTCCAATACTCATACGTTGTTATCTTAATCAACCAAAGCGGTTTTTTGAAAGCCATTTGTCAACTTTGTTTTAAATACAAAAAATACATTTTTATGACCAAACTTTATACAATTGCATCATTGCCATACTCAAAAAGCCTACTCCGACGCACTGGTCGAATCGTTTGGGACTCATGTAGGAAAATAGCCACTGACGTTTTTTGAAGGCTATTGTTACATACAAAGCATTCAGCAAAAAAGCTCCTACACTTGCTCCCGATACAAAGCTTGCTTGTTGACTAATGCTGTGAATCGCCAATGTTTCATAAGCCTGATAAGACACCACCACGACCATCCAAAAGGGCAATAATTGCGGATTAAACAAGGAGAGTAAAAGCCCCTTGCCGAAGGTTGTGCTGTGCTGTGGCTTAGGTTGCTGCAAGGCAGGCAAAACTCCTGCGGTATAAAAACTATAAATGCCTAAACCGATAAAAACTACAATGCAACTCCACCGAATCCAAGCGTACAAACTGGGGTTTTGTTCAAAAAGATGCACGCCCTCTACCGCCAGCCAGCCATACAGCAACTCAGGCAATACGCCACCGAGTACCATCATGTAGGCTTGCTTTTTTCCATATTTGAGGGCGGTTTGTACAACCGATACATTCAACGAACCCGGATGCACCGACCCCAAAAAACTAATCAAACAGGTCAGACCGAAAATAGATAAAACTTTCATGAGTTGCCTAAGTAATGAATGAAGGTTGTACGAATACTTGATTACAGCATCAGGCTTCGTACAATACAAATCTACGGGATAAAGCCACTTTCACAAAGTCGGGTAGCCGACCAAAATGATTTTTCTGTAAATTGCAGTATGTTTACACAAGCGCATCATACCGATTTTTTAGAAGAAACGACCATCTTTGCCGATGTCATCGTACCCGTGGCTGTGCCTAATTTGTTTACGTATCGTGTGCCTCGCCAATTGGCCGAGCATATCCGTATTGGGGCTAGGGTTGTGGTACAATTTGGTAAAACCAAGGTCGTAACGGCGGTGGTGGCTCATTTGCATCACCAGCCGCCACAAAAATACCAAGCCAAATACATTCTCGAACTCCTCGACGAAACGCCGATGGTGATTCCGCAACAGCTTTCTTTGTTTCAATGGATAGCCGATTATTATATGTGCCATGTTGGCGAAGTATTGAACGTGGCTCTACCTTCGGGCTTGAAAATTTCGAGTTTGTCGAAAGTACAATTCAATCCAGCATTCGACCAACCCGAACTTCTTACCGAGAAGGAAGCACTTTTAATAGAAGAACTCAAAAAGCACCAAGCACTTACCTACGACGAACTCGCCCGACTCGCCGATGTGAAGCAAGTGTATCACCTGATAAAAACCTTGGTTCAGAAAAGAGCGATTATCATTTTTGAAGAAATTAAGGAAAAATATACGCCTAAAATTCTGAAAAAAATCCGATTAAATGCTTTTTACGAAAATCCTTCGGCATTGACTAGCCTTTTGCAAGATTTGGAAAGAACGCCCAAGCAACAAGAGGTCGTGCTGCATTATTTACGTTACGTGCCTGTTTTACGAAGTCCCGAATTGAACCAGAAAGGCGTAGAAAAAAGTGCTTTAAGCAAAGCCAATGTGTCGGAAAGTTCTTTACAAACCTTGCTCAAAAATGGTGTATTAGAGCAGTTTGAGGTGATTGTCAGCCGCTTTGAAGACAATCCCGATGATTTTGTGGAAGCCCCAACGCCCATACTTTCGGCTTCGCAAAGCCAAGCTTTTTCCGAAATTATGGAGGCTTTCCAGCAAAAAGATACGGTATTGCTGCATGGCATTACGGGCAGTGGCAAAACCGAAGTGTATATCAAACTTATCGAAGAAGTGCTGGCCAGTGGCTCACAGGTATTGTATTTGCTGCCCGAAATTGCCCTTACCACGCAAATTGTGGTACGCTTACGCAAAGTTTTTGGTGATAAAATGGGCATTTATCATTCTCGTTTTTCCGACAACGAACGAGTGGAAGTATGGAAAGGCGTTATTTCGGGGAAATATGCTTTTGTGATAGGCGTGCGTTCTGCCATTTTTTTACCTTTCGACAACCTAGGTCTGATTATTGTGGACGAAGAGCATGAGGCATCCTACAAACAATTCGACCCAGCCCCACGCTACCACGCCAGAGATGTAGCCGTTGTCATTGCCCATACCCAACAAGCCAAAGTATTGCTCGGTTCGGCTACGCCTGCCATCGAAACGTATTACAATGCCCTTACAGGAAGATATGGCTTGGTGAAAATGACCCAGCGTTTTGGTAATGCTCAATTACCTGACATTCAATTGATAGACTTAAAAAATGCCCGAAAGCAAAAAGAAGTCAAAGGCGATTTTGCGCAGTCGGTTTTGGGGGCTTTACAACACAATTTTGAACAAAAGGAACAAAGTATTATTTTTCAAAACCGAAGAGGCTACGCCCCTTATATTCAATGCGACGACTGCGACACCATCGCTTCTTGTCCGAATTGCGACGTAAGTCTTACCCATCATTACAGCCAACACGAACTTCGCTGTCATTACTGTGGCTATCATGAAGCCATGTACAAAACTTGTCAGGCTTGTGGTTCGGTGAAATTACGCAGCAGAGGATATGGCACCGAAAAAATAGAAGAAGAATTACAAGAACTCTTTCCTAGTGCTAAAATTGCCCGCATGGATTTAGATACTACTCGTACCAAAACCGCCTTTCAAACCCTTATCAACGAAGTAGAAAGCGGTGCGATTGATATTTTGGTAGGTACACAGATGATTTCTAAGGGTTTAGATTTTGAAAAAGTAAGTTTGGTCTGTATTTTCGATGCCGACCGCATCATTCATTTTCCCGATTTTAGGGCATCGGAAAGAGCCTTTCAGTTGTTTACGCAAGTGGCAGGGCGTGCAGGGCGTAGGAATATTCAGGGAAAAGTGCTGATTCAAACCAATAATCCACAACAAAAGCTGTTGCATCAAATTGCCCAAAACGACTACGAAGGACTCTATCAAAGCGAAATAGAAGAACGGCAAGCCTTTGCGTATCCGCCTTTTACCCGCCTTATTCGCCTTACAATCAAGCACACAGAAGAAGCGTTAGCCAACAAAACAGCACAAGCTTTGAGTAATAAACTAGCCGAAAAACTGAGCAAACAGCGAGTGCTAGGCCCAGAAAAACCCTTGGTAGAACGCATACGCAACCAATTTATTTATGAAATTTTAATTAAACTAGAAAAAAGTATCAACCTCAAAGGAGCGAAACAATACATTCACGAACAAGTAGAAAGCATCATCACCGATAAGCAGTTTAAAGGAGCAAGCATTATTATTGATGTGGATTGTATGTAGGAAGATGAGCTTTCTTTGAGATAAGAAATGCCATCTTTTTCATGGAGAAAGCGGAAATGGCGTTGTACGTAAACCGTGGAAAAGTTATCAAAGGCGACAAAAAATCTAATTTCCTAAAATTCTCCTAACAATGCACTTCTACTGCATTTTTACCTATTTACTTTGCAGTATCAAAATAAAAACAAGGATTAACAATTGATATATGAGTAATAACAGAACGGATGTTGGGTTTATTTTTCAGATTACCGATAAGGTGCTTTGGAATGTGTTTAAGAAAAATGAAATTGGTGATGTGCTATTACCTTTTGTGGTTATCCGTCGTTTAGACTGTATCCTCGAACCTGTGAATACGAAGGTAAGAGATGCCTACAATAACTTTAAAGAAAAAGTATCAGAAGATAAACTCGACCCCATCTTGCGTAAAGCCGCAGGCGGTTTGCAGTTTTATAATACGTCAAAACATACCCTCGATTCGCTCAAAGAAAACCCCAAAACCATCGAGATTGATTTCAATAATTACCTCAATGGCTTTAACAAGGAAGTGCGTGATATTATTGAAAACTTTCAGTTTGATAAAGTGATTGCTCGTCTGGTGAAAAACAAACTCCTTTACCGAATGATTGATGCTATATGTAAGGTGGACTTACACACCGACAAAGTGGACAATCACGGCATGGGCTATATCTTTGAAGAGTTGATTCGTATCTCAAACGAACAAAGCAACGAAACGGCTGGTGAACACTTTACGCCTCGTGACGTAATCGAGCTTATGATTAAAGTGGTTTTTAGCACCGAAAAAGAAACCCTCTCTCAAGCGGGTATCATTCGCACCATCTATGACCCTGCTCTCGGAACGGGCGGTATGATTAACTTGGCTAAAAACTATGTACTTGACGAACTCTGCCAAGATGCCGAGTACAAACCAACTATCAAGACTTACGGACAGGAGATAAACGAACAGTCTTACGCCATTGCCAAATCGGAAGCATTGATTACAGGCGAAAATGCCGACAATATTCGCCACGGGAATACTTTTACCGAAGACCGATTTGCTGATAAGCATTTCCATTATATGTTTGCCAATCCGCCTTATGGCGTTACTTGGAGCAAAGATGCAGCCTTTATCCAAAACGAAAGTGCCAATCCTGCTGGTAGGTTCTACGCTGGTTTGCCAGGGACAAGTGATGGACAATTGCTGTTTTTGCAACACATGATTAGCAAAATGGAACGTGAAGGCAGTAAAATTGCCGTTGTCACCAATGGCTCGCCTTTGTTTACGGGCAATGCTGGCGGTGGCGAAAGCGATATTCGTAAATGGATTATCTCTAACGATTGGCTCGATTGTATCGTAGCCTTGCCCAAAGATTTGTTCTATAACACGGGTATCAATACCTACGTATGGTTTTTGGATAATAACAAACCTCCCCACCGCCGTGGTAAGGTACAGTTGATTAATGCCAATGTACCCGAAGATAAAGCCAATGGAATTGAGGGATTTTGCCGACCAGAAAAACGTAGCCTCGGCAATAAACGCAATAAAATTGAGCCTTTTCATATTGAAAAACTGATAGAAATTTACCAAAGCTTTGAAGCAGGTACGTACTGCAAAATATTTGATAACGAAGACTTTGGCTATTATCAAATTACAGTAGAACAGCCTGAATATGACGACAATGGCAATATTGTAAAAGATAAAAAAGGGAAAATTAAAGCCGATAGTAAAAAGCGTGACAAAGAGAATATCCCTCTTAGCCAAGACATTGAAACCTATTTTGCCAACGAAGTTTTACCACACGTACCCGATGCGTGGATAGACTACGACAAAACTCGTATTGGCTATGAAATAAACTTTACGAAGTATTTCTACGAATACAAAGGCTTACGCCCTTCGGCTGAAATCAAAGCCGAGATTGAAGCCCTCGAATTTGGTAACGAAAACCAAAAAGGTATTGCTCAATTATTAAAAGAATTGTTAGGATAAATACGATGGACTTACAACAAAACAACGACCAACTTTTTAGCCAAATTGTTGATTTAATTGAACTTACCAAGACCAAAACTATACAGCAAGTAAACACCAACCTTACCTTGCTGTATTGGCACATTGGCAAACACATAAACGAGCATATTTTGCAGCATGAAAGAGCAGAATATGGGAAACAAGTCATTAAAAATTTATCTATACAGTTAACCGAACGTTACGGGAAAGGCTATGGTGAAAGGTCTTTGTTTAATATGGCTCAATTTCACCTTTTTTTTCCCGAAAACATTTTGCAATCACTGATTGCAAAATTGACATGGACACATTTTGTACAGTTACTTGCTATCAAAGAACCGCTCCAACGAGAGTTTTATGCCACCTTGTGCCATAATGAGCATTGGAGTGTGCGTACCCTCAAAGAACGCATCAACTCGATGCTCTATGAACGCACAGCATTGAGCAAAAAACCAGAGCATACACATAGCTACCTATTTTACCGAACTACCCGACGTAGAGCTACTCAAACAAAAACTAAGGCAGTCTATTGCCAATGCTAAAAGTAGATGGGATAATACCCCAGAGGACAATAACAACATTTGAACGAATGAAACCATACGAAAAATATAAAGACAGTGGCGTTGAATGGATTGGCGAAATCCCTGAGCATTGGGTTGTATCAAAAATTCGTTATTGTTCAACAAGTGTAAAAACGGGTAAGACTCCACCAACTGAAAACGAATCATACTTTGAAGAAGGGCAAATTAACTGGTTTGGTCCTGGAGATTTCAAAACTCTATTTTTAAGGGACTCTTCTAGAACAATAACAGAAAAAGCAGTCAATGAATTAAAATTAGAGCTATATCCCGAAGGGACAGTTTTACTGATAGGGATAGGAGCTACATTGGGTAAAGTTGGAATAATAAATGCTCCAAGCTATTCCAATCAACAGGTGAATGCTATTATTTTTAATAGCTACATCAATCCTCAGTATGGTTTGTTTTTCCTTGATGTGTTTAAAGAAATAACAGCTAACGAAGCCAGTTCATCTACGATGGCTATCTTAAATCAGTCAAAAACTAAGGACTTACTTTTATTAAAACCCACACTCCAAGAACAAACCGCCATAGCCAAATACCTCGACCACCAAACGGCTATCATTGATGAATTGATTGAGAAAAAGACCAAACAAATCGCTTTACTCAAAGAAAAACGCCAAGCCATCATCAACGAAACCGTAACCAAAGGCTTAGACCCAACTGCCAAAATGAAGGATAGTGGAGTTGACGGGGGCGACCATCGCTGGTTGGGAGAGATTCCTGAGAGTTGGGAAATAACTCCATTAAAGCACCTTGCTACATTAAAAGGAAGGTTGGGGTGGAAAGGGCTTAAAGCAGATGAATATGTTCCAGAGGGATTTGGCTTTTTATCTACACCAGATATTAAAGGAGATACAATTGACTTTAATTCAATAAATTATATTACAGAAGAACGTTATCTTGAATCTCCTGAAATTATGTTAGAGGTTGGAGATGTTCTTTTGGTAAAAGATGGTTCAACTTTAGGAATAACTAATATTATTAAAGAATTACCTATTCCATCAACAGTAAATTCTTCAATTGCTGTGATAAGGATAAATGATACCAAAAAACTTCTTCCTGAGTATTTATTAGCACTTTTAAGTTCAAATGCCTTACAAACGGTAGTTAATAAGTTAAAAGCAGGTCAGGGTGTTCCTCATTTATTTCAAAAGGATATAAAAAACTTTTTAATTTTGATTCCTGCTTTGGGAGAACAGAAGAAAATTATCGAATATATTGACGGTTTAAAAGAAAAAGTAAACACTATCATAAGAAGAAGTGAGTTACAAATCGAAAAGCTCAAAGAATACCGTCAATCGCTTATATCGGAGGCGGTTACGGGCAAGATAGATGTACGAGGGTGGGTAGCAACAATACAACCAAAATTATAATGGAAATCAAGCGAGGTTTCATAGAGCAAATACAGGCCATCATTGCTTCGGCACGAGCAAGGGCTATTCGTAGTGTGGATACCGAAAGAGTGCTAATGTATTGGCAAATTGGTAAGGCAATATTTGAAGAAGAGCAGCAAGGTAAAGAAAGAGCCTCCTACGGAGAATTTCTCATAAAAAACCTTGCTCAAGCCCTCGAACCCCAACACGGTTCGGGCTTTTCTTACAGGCAATTAAATTTATTTCGTCAGTTTTATCGCACTTTCCCAATTGTGAACGCACTGCGTTCACAATTCAGTTGGACACACTACCGCACCCTCATACGCATTGAAAATCAAGATAAAAGAGCATTTTACATAGCCGAAACGGACAAAAACAATTGGACGGCACGGCAATTAGAACGTCAAGTAAATAGCCAATTATTTGAAAGACTTTTATTAAGCAACGATGTACAGTCGGTATTGGCCGTTGCAAGAGAGGAAAAACTACCTACCGATGCCAAAGAAATCATCAAAGACCCAATGGTATTAGAGTTTTTAGGATTGAAAAGAGAAACTGCCTATTACGAACGGGATTTAGAAACGGCAATCATCACACACCTACAAGAGTTTATTTTGGAGTTGGGCAATGGTTTTGCCTTTATGGCGAGGCAAAAACGCATTCATATCGAAGGCGACGAGTTTTTTATAGACCTTGTTTTTTTCAACCGTCTTTTGCAGTGCTTTGTACTCATCGAAATAAAAACAACCAAACTCACCCACCAAGATATTGGGCAATTACAGATGTACGTCAATTATTATGACCGCTACGAAAAGCAAGCATTTGAGAATCCAACCATTGGTATCTTACTCTGCACTGATAAAAACGATGCCGTAGTAAAAATCACATTGCCCGAAAACAATAGCACTATTATCGCCAGTAAATATCACTTGTATTTACCTACCGAAGAGCAATTAATAGCAGAATTGAAAAAAGAATTAGAAAAAATAGAAAAAGAAGAATAAATGAGTTTACTCAATTTTATCGACCACCTAACAGATAATTTTAAGTAAAAAAACAATTTCATCATTGGTATTGACGAAATTAGATTAAGTTTAGTAATTTTCCCTGAGAGAAAACATCCCATGCCATATTAAGAAAACGTAATTTTTTAATATGACATTCGTGATAAGTTAATAAAAGCATAAAAAATTAATATGTGCGTTCTAATTATAATAGCAAGCAATGGCAACAGGAACAAAAGAAATACACTTTGAAGAACACATCGTGAAGTATCTCACCAAAACGGCACAACCTGAATTTCCTGAGTATGTAGAAAAAGATAACAGTTGTTACGATAAAGAATTATGCTTGATTCCAGAAGATGTCATTGGTTTTATCAAAGATACACAACCCAAAAAGTATGAAGCCCTTACGCTACAATATGGCACAAACACCGATGCTAAAATTGTGGCACGAGTAGCCGAAAGCCTCAATAAAAACAAAACACTCCATGTTTTGCGTGAGAAAATCAAAGACCGAGGGCAAAACCTTGATTTGGTTTACTTCAAGCCTACGCACAGTAAAACACCAGAGCATCAAGAATGGTACGCCAAAAATAGATTAACCGTTATTCGTCAGCTTAAATACTCGAAGAAAAACGAAAAGTCGATAGATATAGTCTTGTTTGTCAACGGCATTCCTGTCATTACAATGGAGCTAAAAAATGCCCTTACGGGGCAATATTTGCACCATGCCATCAAACAATACATCGAAGACCGAGACCCCAAAGAACCACTTTTGGAGTTTAAACGCTGTTTGGTACATTTTGCAGTCAGTACCGAGCAAGTAAGTATGACCACCGAACTCAAAGGAAAGAGTACGTTCTTTTTGCCATTCAACAAAGCCTTGGTGAATGAAGACGCAAACGGCTACGCTACCTCGTATCTATGGGAAGACATACTGACCAAAGACTCCTTACTCAATTTGCTACAAAACTATATCAATGTACAGGTTGATAAAGAAAAGTATTACGATAATCAGACAAAAACCCTCAAAGAAAAGGAAAAAGTCCGCTTGATTTTTCCACGTTTTCATCAGCGTAGAGCCGTAGAAAATCTACTTTTAGCCGTTCGTAATGAAGGCGTTGGCGGAAAATATTTGATTCAGCATTCGGCAGGTTCGGGCAAATCGAATACAATTTCATGGCTGGCACACCGTCTTTCAGATTTTTATCAACACCCCAACGATGCCAAGGCATTATACAACAGTGTACTTGTCGTAACGGATAGAAAAGTGTTGGATAAACAAATTCAAGACAATATTCGTCAGTTTGAACAAGTACCTGGCACAGTTGCGTATATAGACAACAACAAGACAAGTAAAGACCTAAAAGATGCCATTGAGCAAGGGAAACGAATTATTATTACAACCCTTCAAAAATTTCCAGTCATATCTGATGTAATTGCTCAAAATAAAGATAAAACCTATGCTGTTATCATAGACGAAGCCCACAGCTCGCAAGCAGGCGAATCGGCGAGGCATTTACGAAAAGCACTTTCGTTGGAAGAAGCAGAAAAAGCCGAGGGAGAAGTAAAATCGTTAGATGAAATAATAGCCGATGAAATAAAAGCCAAAGGCGACCAAAAAAACATTTCGTTTTTTGCTTTTACAGCCACGCCAAAGCCCAAAACCCTAGAGCTTTTTGGTACAGTTCGCAACGGACAAAAAGAAGCTTTCGACCTTTACACAATGGAACAAGCCATCAAGGAGGGTTTCATCAAAGACGTACTAAAAAACTATATGAGCTGGCAACGTTACTATAAGCTCATCAAACGCACAGAAATAGATGACAAAGAATATGAAAAGAAAAAAACGGTAAGGCTATTATCGTCTTATGTTGACCTTCAAGACCACGCCATAGAGAAGAAAGCTCGAATAATGATAGAGCATTTTGTATCGCAAACACAGAATGAAATACAAGGCAAAGCACGAGCCATGCTCGTAACTCGTTCGAGGCTTCACGCCGTAAGATTCAAGCGAAAGTTTGATGATATAATGCGAGAAATGAAGTTGCCTTATGGTGCTTTGGTTGCTTTTAGTGGCACGGTAACAGACGCTGAAACCAACGAAGACTACACCAAAGAAAGCATGAATAATTTGGGTGGTAAAATAGACATTCCTGATGCCCTCAAACTTCCACAGTTCCGAATTTTGATAGTAGCCAATATGTATCAGACGGGTTTTGATGAACCACTGCTACATACCATGTTTGTAGATAAAAAATTAGGGGGAACAAGTACCGTTCAAACCCTCAGTCGTTTGAATAGAACAACCCAAGGGAAAGATACGACGATGGTTTTAGATTTTGTGAACGACCCAGCAAAAATCCAAGCCGATTTTCAGTTATACTACGGTAGCAACTACATGGAGCTTGACGACCAAACCGACCCTAACAGTTTATATGATGTACAGCAAATCATAGAAGCCTTTCAAATCATTTATCAAAATGATTTAGAAGCGTATGCGAGCCTGTTTTTTTCAAAAGAGGACAACAAAGAAAAGCTACAACCCATTCTGAACGAAGTAGTTAAGCGATACAATCAGCAATTAGATGAAGACGAACAAGCAAACTTTAAGGCTCATACTAAGAGTTTTGTGAGGTTATACCGTTTTTTGTCACAAATCATCACCTTTACAGACGTAGCCTTAGAGAAGTACTATGTTTTTTTGTCGGATTTGTACAAAAAGCTACCCGCAACGATTAGTACTTTGCCCACAGAAGTATTAGAAGAAATAGATTTAGAAAGCTATAAACTGCAACATCAGTTTACGATAGATTTAGCCCTTGAAAGCCACGACAACGCCATGAAGGGAATGACCGCTGGAGGCGGAGGACAAACAGCCGATGAGGAATATGAGTGGCTCACCCAAATTATCAGAGTATTAAATGAAACATACGGCTTGGATTTGAAAGACGAAGACAAAGTAGATTTTGAGCGAATGAAAACAAACATTTATGCCAATGCAGAACTCATGAGTTACTTTAATGATAAAAATAGTAAAGCTAATATTCAAGATAAATTCAACGAGGAGATTGATAATGAGCTACTTAATTTTATCAATACCAAATTAGAGCTATACAATAAGCTATCAGAGGATAAAGTCAACCTTATGTTTAAGCGGCTTTGGTTTAATGATATTTATGACCAAAGAGTACGAGGAATTGTGAGGTGAGGGAGTAACCATTTTCTTTTCCATATATAGCTAATTTTAAGGCCTGATGGTTATTTTCAAACCTTAAAATTATTGAAAGAACTCAGGCTAATCACATTTTTGCGTCAATGATTGCCTTTTGTAAACTGGAGTTACTCAAGTTTAAAGTTGGCTGTAACCATTTTGCTCTAAAAGCTAAACTATATATCAAAGCTCTTCAAGCTTCCTATTCAGAATTACAAAAATTCAAGGAAGAAGATGTTTTTAGAATTGATACTAAACAGGATGCCAACATTTTGGAGGCTGCCTGCTAATACAATTTTTTTAATATTCAAAATTTTTGACCTGCGAAAGGTCAGGTATTAATTATCGTCCAATTGGGATGACACTAGAGAGGGCTATAAAAGCAAAAAGCTCAGAAATTTCTTTCTGAGCTTCTGGCGGTCTGGACGGGACTCGAACCCGCGACCCCATGCGTGACAGGCATGTATTCTAACCAACTGAACTACCAAACCGTTTCACAATTGAATTGCCGTTCGTACTGCGTTTCTGAATTGTGATGCAAAATTACTTGTTTTTTTGTACAATGCAAATACATTTGTAAAAAAAAAGCAAAAAAATATGAAACCTGCCCAAAAAAGCGAATACCCTCAGCATAAATATTTTTCAAGATATATCGAATATTCTGATGCTCAGGATGTTATTGTACTATTGAAAAATCAACAAGAAACGATTATCCAACTCTTCCAACATTTGCCCGAAGACAAACAAAACTATCGTTATGCCGAAGGCAAATGGTCGGTGAAAGAGTTGCTAGGACATATCACCGATACCGAGCGAATTTTTTCGTATCGTTCTTTGTGTATTGCTCGTGGCGAACAGGCTTCTTTGCCGGGGTTTGATGAGGATGCCTATGTGGCGATGGCCAATTTTTCGGAACAAAGCCTAGCCGATTTGCTCGAACAATACCGTTTGGTACGCAGTAGCTCTATTGCCTTGTATGCTTCTATGACCGACGAAATCGCCGCTCGTATGGGCAATGCCAGTGGCTTTGCGGTATCGGCTCGGGCGTATGCTTGGGCTATCGCTGGCCACGAAGCTCACCATTTGACTATCTTGAAAGAAAGATACGGACTAGCGTAAGTATTTATGATGTAGCTGCCATCTGTGCAGCTACATCTGTACTAAAGTTCAAGCTACCAACGTACTTGTCCGTCGCCAGCTACAATCCATTTTTCTGTAACCAATTTTTCTAAAGCAAATGGCCCACGGGCATGGAGTTTTTGGGTTGAAATGCCAATTTCTGCCCCCAAACCAAACTGTCCGCCATCGGTAAAGCGTGTCGAAGCATTGGTATATACGGCTGCGGCATCTACTTCTTGCACAAACTTATCGCACAAGGCTTGGTCTTGCGAAAGAATGGCTTCCGAATGGCGAGAAGAGTACTGGGCTATGTGTTGCAAAGCGTCCTCAATGCCCGACACTACTTTGATAGAACATTTATAGTCTAAAAATTCTCTACCAAAATCGGCTTCTTGGGCTTCTTGAAGGTTTTTGAAACCTGCTTCTTGCAAAATGCGAAGGGCTTTGTTATCGGCAAATACTTCTACGTTCCATTTTTCAAAATCGGCAATTAATCTTGGTAAAAAGTCTTCGGCAACGGCTTCATCAACCAACACGGTGTCTAAGGAATTGCAAACAGACGGACGAGAAACTTTGGCATTCACCACAATTTGTGCTGCTTGGGTCAAATCGGCTGTTTTTTCTACGTATGTATGACAAACGCCTGCACCGGTTTCGATGGTGGGTACTAAAGAATGTTGACGCACAAACTGAATCAACGACTCAGAACCTCTCGGAATAATGAGGTCCACATAACGAACCGCCGTCAGCAATTCTTTCACAAACGCCCTGTCGGTTGGCAACAACGTGATACAAGCAGGGTTTACGCCAAATTCTTCTAATACTTGGTGAATCAGGCTTATCAAATACGTATTGGTGTCGAAGGCATCGGAACCCCCACGCAACACCACGGCATTGCCCGAACGCAAACAAAGGGCCGTTACATCGACCGTTACATTGGGACGAGATTCAAAAATTACACCAATTACACCCATCGGTACGGCTACTTTCTTTATTTTTAAGCCATTGGGCAATACACTTTCGACTAAAACTTGTCCCGATGGGTCTGTAAGGTTGGCTACATCGTGCATACTAGCCGCCAAATCTTCGATACGCTTGGGCGTAAGCATGAGGCGGTCGTATTTGGGGTCGCTGGGCGACATCCGCGCTAAGTCTTTTTCATTTTCGGCTACAATGTGGTCGATATTGGTCACAAGCACTGCTGCCAAACGATGTAAAATAGCTTTTTTCTGCTCGTCGCTCAAGGCTCTCACTGCCGATGCGGCAGCGTGCGTTTGTGCCAAAAGCGGAACAATACTGGTGTGAGCAATCGCTTCTACTTCCATGATGTTGGTTAACTGATGATTATCCAACAAATTTCGGAAAGTTTTTGTTAAGAATTAAATAAGTCGTGACGCAAATTTAAGTTGAATAAATGTTTTTATTAATTTCTTAATAATCAATGTTTTGTGTTTTTGCAATGCAGATTCGAGTTGTCAATTATACGTGTTTTATGGCATACTTAGAAAGACTGCCTTATGTTTTCTATAAAATATGCTATCTTTTTTTTCCTTTTTTTTATAAAAAACTAAATAAGTAGTTGTAAAACTAAAAAATTAGTTATAACTTTATCTCAACAAAATCAATCTACCATTTACCAAGTATTCCATCATTTTTAGGAAGAACCTTATGCAATCAATAGATAAAGAACTAACCAAAGCCGAAGAACAAATCATGCAAGTCCTTTGGCAAATCGACAAGGGTTTTGTCAAGGACATTTTAGACCACTTGCCAGAGCCCAAGCCAGCCTACAATACCGTTTCGACGATTGTGCGGATTTTACAGGAAAAGGGCTTTGTGAGCCATAAAGCCTATGGCAAATCGCATGAATATTTTCCAGTGATTAGCAAAGAGCAATACAAAACTTTTGCTACTGAAAAGCTTGTGGAGGGCTATTTTGAAAACTCGCTTTCTAGTTTGTTTTCGTTTTTTTCTAAAAAAGGAAAACTCGATGTAAAGGAAGCCGACGAGATTTTAGCCTTGATTCAAAACATGAAAAAAGAATAAGGCTGTATCCATTTTTGATGAAACGTACTTAAAAGTTCGACATAACAATGGCAGAAATCAACACCTCCGACTCGGGTGGCAAAAAGCACCGCAAACGCTCGTCCACCAAAATCGACATGACTCCGATGGTTGACCTCGGTTTTTTGTTGATTACCTTTTTTATGCTTGCCACCACCTTGGCAAAGCCCGTTACCATGCAACTGGCAATGCCCGATAAAACCGTCAGCGATTTTCCCGTAACTATCAGAGAATCACAATCGCTCACGGTTATTGTAGGGAAAAACAACCAAGTTTTTTATTACCAAGGATTAGCCGACGACCCAAGTGTGGTCATGCAAAAAACCAATTTTTCAGACAATGGCATCAGAAAAGTGCTATTTGATTACAAAGCTCGTATCGGCGACCCTTTTACCGTCGTTATTAAATCGACTGAAAATGCCAAGTACCGCAATATGATTGATTTGCTCGACGAGCTTACGATTACGGGTAACAAACGGTACGCCATCGTGAATACCATGACCAACGAAGAACGACAAAAAATAGATTAATTGACCAGATAAACCATCCTAGAACGCTTAACTGAAAACACTATGAACTGGCTACATTACCTTTTGCAAGTAAATCTTTACCTCGTATTGTTTTATGGTTTTTACCATGTAGCCTTACGAAAAGAAACTTTTTTTCACCTCAATCGGGTGTATTTGTTGGGTGCGGCGGCGTTATCGTTTTTTATTCCTCTGATACAATCGACTTGGGTGAGGGCTTGGGATGTAACCGAACGGGTGTCGGAGCAGTTGACCGTGGTGTATGTTCCCTTGACCAAGGTGACAACCGCTACACCTGCACAGACGGCTTGGCCTATTGGGATGTTGCTGGCGTTTGTGTATATTACGGGTGTGTTGGTGGGTGTAGCTCGCCTGAGCTTACGTATGGCGTATTTGGGCAATTTGTTGCGGGGCAAACACAAAGGCGAACAGCCCAAACAGGCTTTTTCATTTTTCAATTTTCTGTTTGTCAGCCAAGATTTACCGATGCGTCAGGTGATACTGGAGCATGAGTACGTACACATCCGACAGTTACACTCGGCCGATGTGTTGTTGTTTGAATTAATTGCTATTTTCAACTGGTTTAATCCAGTGCTGTGGCTGTACAAAAAGGCGATTCGATACATTCATGAATTTATTGCCGACGACATTGCCAGTCGCCAACAACCCAGCAAAGAAGCCTATGCGATGATTTTATTTAATGAAGAATTTGGGGTAAAAGCTGTGCCTATTGCCAATAACTTTTTCAACCAATCTTTACTCAAAACTCGTGTGATGATGTTGTTGAAAGAGCGTTCTCATAAACAAGCGATGTTGCGTTATGGATTGGTTCTGCCACTCTTTTTGTGGATGGTCATTATTTCGTCGGCGAGTCTTTCCAATCCTCAAACATTCAAACGCATTGCACAGAAAATCAGTACAATCACTCGTCCAGAAAAAAGTAAGCCCAGCAAATCGGCACGACAAGTATTGAGCGAAGCAGGCATTGATGTTTCGCAAGCCACCCTCGTAAGTTCGACTATCGCCGAAGAATTGCAAGCCGAAAAACAAGCCCGTCTTACGGATTCGACCAACCAAAAAGAGGAGGAAATATTTACCGTAACACAACAAATGCCTTCGTTTCCGGGCGGACAAAAAGCGTTGCAGGCTTATCTTGCTCAAAATATCAAAGCTACAGGTGCGAAAGGTACGGTATATACGCAATTTATTGTAAACAAAGATGGTTCATTACAAAATTTTAAAGTCTTGAATGAAACAGACCCTAAATTAGCCACAGAAGCTATGCGTGTGCTGCGTGCCATGCCAGCATGGGAGCCAGGCCGCCAAGACCAACGTCCCTTGCGTTGCTATATGATTTTACCTATTCGTTTTGAATAAACCTTTTTAAAAGCTTTTCTCAACTATGAAAAAACTATTGACGCTGGTATGTATATGCCTGCATGGCATCGCTTTTGCCCAAACTTCACAAGAAATTACGGTAGAAGGTTTCGCTCGTGTGTTGGTTACACCCGATGTAGCCGTTTTGAAAATCAGTATTGCCAAAAGAGATATACAACAAAATTTGGCTTTGCAAAAGCTCAACGAAACAAGTAAGCAATTGTTGAATTTCCTGCACAAACAAGGCTTTAGCGACAAGCAAATGGTCATCAGCGAGTTTTCGATTCAGCCCAACAATAATTATCAAAACAATAGCAAAACCTACGAGGCATCTAATAGCTTCAAAATCACCTTTGCCTTAGACACCAAGCGTTTAGATTATTTTTACGGTCGTTTGCAAGGGCAAAATTTCAGCGATGTACAAGTCGATTTTGAAACAGCTATTTCGGATTCACTCCAACAAGTTTCCAACGAAAAAATCACCGCTTTGGTCATCCAAAATGCCAAGGCGAAAGCCCAACTCATTGCCAAATCTTTAGAAGCAAAAGTAGGAAAAGTGAAGTCGGTGTTGAGGCAAATGCCAGTGCAAGAAGAAAGAATATTACGCTTTGTGGCATCAGAAACCAAAGGCGATAAAGAAGTAGTGCCACCACCACCACCTACAGCGTTCAGAAATTTATCAGTTGAACCAATAGAGCTCACCGACAGTCTGGTAATAGTTTTCACCCTTGAATAAATCTTTTATGTAGTTTTCGTATAGCCGTTATCCGTTATTGAGTGAGTTAGTGATTGAGTGAATTAGTGAATTTAAAATTTAATTCATTGGTTTTTAAATACTTATGGAAAAATGAATAGTAGGTGCACGGATAACCGATACACAGATAACGGATAGCAGGTACACAGATAACGAATAGCAGATACACGGATAACGGATAGCAGATACACAGATACACCGATAACAGACAACCCACAACAAGTAAACTTCTCAATCATCATGGAAAATTTAGATGACATTGTTTTCGCCAAGCGGAACAAGCAGTACGGTGCGTATTCGCTTCGCACTTCGTATGGAAACGTAGTAAAAAAAGCGACCATTTTAGGCGTTACGTTTTTCAGTTTGGCCTTGGCTACGCCCTTGCTTTGGGCTTTGCGAAAGACCAACGACAAAGTGTATGTGGAGGCTAATTTAAGCAAAGTACAGCTTCCGCCACCACCGCCCGAAGAACCCAAAGTACTTGAGCCACCCAAGCCTGTAGCGCCAGTTGCCCCTGTAAAAACCATCAAGTTTAATCAAATTGAAATTCTACCCGATGAAAAAGTAATAGACGAGTTGCCTCCAACCCAAGAAGAATTGACGAACTCTAAAGCAGTGATTGGTTCGGCGAATATCGAAGGCGAAATTGGCGATGCTCCGCCTGTTGAAAGTGAGCCTACACCCCCTGTCATCGAACCACCTGTTAGTATTGAAAAAGCCGAAGAACCCTTTACAACCGCCGAAGTCATGCCCGAATTTCAGGGAGGCTTGGGAGCTTTGGGTAAGTTTTTACAGAAAAATTTACGCTATCCTTCACAAGCCCAAAGTGCAGGCATTGGCGGGAAAGTGTATGTACAGTTTATTATCGGCAGAGATGGAAGCATCAGTCATACCGAAGTGATGCGAGGCATTGGTTTTGGTTGCGACGAAGAAGCCTTGCGTGTCATCAAACTGATGCCCAAATGGCTGCCCGGCAAGCAATCGGGCAGGTCGGTGCCTGTGCGTTTTACTTTGCCGATTTCTTTTCTGATGCAGGAGTAAGGAATTTGAAAGTGTGCTGATTTGAAGATTTGAAAATGGAGTTGATAATTTGAAAGTGTGTTGATTTGAAGATTTGAAAATGGAGTTGGCAATTTGAAAGTGTGCTGATTTGAAGATTTGAAAATGGAGTTGGCAATTTGAAAGTGTGCTAATTTGAAAATTTGAAGATGGAGTTGATAATTTGAAAGTGTGCTGATTTGAAGATTTGAAAATGGAGTTGGCAATTTGAAAGTGTGCTAATTTGAAAATTTGAAGATGGAGTTGATAATTTGAAAGTGTGTTGATTTGAAGATTTGAAGATGGAGTTGATAATTTGAAAGTGTGCTGATTTGAAGATTTGAAAATGGAGTTGGCAATTTGAAAGTGTGCCAATTTGAAGGTTTGAAAATGGAGTTGGCAATTTGAAAGTGTGCTAATTTGAAAATTTGAAGATGGAGTTGGGAACTTGAAAGTGTGTCAATTTGAAGATTTGAAAATGGAGTTGGCAATTTGAAAATCCCCATCTTCAAATCTTCAAATTGGCACATCTTCAAATTGGCACATCTTCAAATCTTCAAATTGGCACATCTTCAAATTGGCACATCTTCAAATCTTCAAATCAACACATCTTCAAATTAGCCTAATCTATCGAAAACATATAACCTACACCTTTGAGGGTTTTGATATAACTTTCAGGGATTTTTTCACGCAGTTTACGGATGTGTACATCTACGGTACGCTCAACTACATATACATCTGAACCCCACACTTTTTCTAATAATTCATCCCGACTAAAAACCTTATTGGGGTGGTGTGCAAGGAAGGAGAGCAATTCAAATTCTTTTTTGGGCATCACCAAGGGTTTACCGTTGTTGAGTACCGTATAGTTTACACGATTGATAAACAAACTTCCTATTTCCAACTTATCTTCTGTTTCGGCTTGTTGGGCATCACGACGCAAGATAGCCTTCAAACGGCTCAACAAAGCTCTTGGCTTGATAGGCTTCACCACGTAGTCGTCGGCACCAACGTCGAAAGCAGCTACTTCTGTGTATTCTTCTGCTCTGGCTGTGAGGAATAAAATGTACGTTTCTTTAAATTCTGAGAGTAATCTGATTTGGCGTGCTGTTTCGATGCCGTCCATTTTAGGCATCATTACATCTAACAAAACAAGGTCTGGTTTAAATTTTTTGACCACTTCTAAAGCTTGCAGTCCATCGGCGGCAGAAGCAATATCGTAGCCCTCTTTCGTAAGGTTGTACTCTAACAGTTCGATGATGTCTGGATCGTCATCCACCAACAAAATTTTTGCGGGTTGTAGCGTGTTGCTCATAATAGATTGGTATTAGTCGTTGAGTGTTAGTGTTGCGTTCGAGAGGCGACAAGCTCCACTCGAAGAAGTTTGGCTACTTTCCTAACCCCCAATAGCCACTACAAAATTAGTTATCTCAATATTAACGAATTATTAATTTTTTATTGAGCCAATGTTTACAGATTCAAGAATAGCCACCTAAGTGACCTCAAACGTGGGTTTGTCATTTTTTTAGAAAAATACAAAAAAAATAGATAACTCTGAGGAAGAATGCTAAATTAGGTGTTAATAACGAAGCATAATGCTGTTGTGGGAATGTAGGTAAAAGTGTGGCAGCTCTTTTATTAGCTTTTTCATGGCATTAACGATTGTATATAAAACTTTACCCTAAAGCCTTTTATTGAATGTTGTCGGAAACAAAATTATCTTCTTCAAGCAAATTACTTATTGGTCTGTTGACTGTCACCATTCTGGTCTGGTGGATGTACGTACTAAGAGAAATTTTGGTATTAGTTGCCTTTTCGGTACTGTTTTCTATGTTGCTCTTTCCGCTTTGTCATCGGCTCGAACAATGGAAATTGCCCCGAACCTTGGCTATAGCGGCTTGTTTACTGGTGTCTTTTTTAATTGTTGCGGGCATTATTGCCTTGGTTGCCATGCAGTTGGTCGATTTTAGCGATACTTTTCCTGCTTTCCAGAAAAAAGGCGAAAACTTCATCAATACGCTCCAGTCTTGGGCTTCGCATAATTTGCATATTAGCCGTAAAAAACAAGTAACCGAACTTCGCAACCAGTCTATCAATTTGTTGAAAAACAGTGGCGAAATCATCACCAATACGCTCAGTACAACCATCAATTCGCTGTCGTCGGCTTTGCTGATTCCGATTTTTGTTTTCTTTTTTCTATTGTATCGAGATTTTTTTAGAAAGTTTTTTTACATGGTTTTTGGGCGTGGACATCGCAATCGTATTGATTTGATTTTTCGTAGAATTTACCTCGTGGTACAGGGCTATTTGTTGGGTTTGTTGAGCGTAATTCTAATTGTAGCAGGCCTAAACACCTTGGGTTTGTGGATATTAGGCATAGAATATGCGTTGTTCTTTGGCGTTTTAGCAGCTTTTCTGTTGTTGATACCCTACATTGGCATCATGATTGGTTCGTTGTTGCCTATTCTGATGGCACTTATCACCAAGGATTCGCCGATGTATGCCGTAGGCGTAGCTGGGGTGTTTATGTTTGTCCAATTTTTAGAAGGTAATTTTATCACACCACATATTGTTGGCTCGAAAGTGAGCATCAACCCGTTAGCAGCGATGATTGCCTTGATTCTTGGCGGACAAATCTGGGGTATATCGGGCTTGGTATTGGCTTTGCCTTTGGTGGCTATTCTCAAAGTGGTTTTCGACAATGTGCCATCGCTCAAGCCATTTGGATACCTGCTCGGCGAAGCCGAACATCGGAGGTGATGTGGAGATTTGAAAATTTGAAAATTTGGAGATTTGAAGATGTGGTGATTTGAAGATGAGCGATTTGAAAATTTGAAAATTTGGTGATTTGAAGATGTGGTGATTTGAAAATTTGGTGATTTGAAGATTTGAAAATGGGTAGGAGGGGGTAATTTGAAAATTTGGTGATTTGAATACCGTAAATTGACGCATACATTTTCAAATATTTACATCAAAACATCATCATCCAATCCTACATCTTCAAATCACCAAATTTTCAAATCTTCAAATCCCCACATCTTCAAATCTTCAAATCAATCATCTTCAAATCTTCAAATCAATCATCTTCAAATTTTCAAATCAATCATCTTCAAATCCCCCAATCCTCCTGCTACAAACTCAATAATTCTTTGAATCGAATGGCTTGGCGGCGAGAGATTTCGATTTTATCGCCACTTTCACGTAGGGTTACTTGTAAACCTCCTGAAAACCAAGGCTCTATCTTTTGGATATACTTCAGGTTGATGATATGTTTACGGTTGGCACGGAAGAATACTTTCGGGTCGAGGCGTTCTTCTAAGGCATTGAGCGACTTCAACACCAAGGGCTTTTGGTCGTCGAAATACAAACGTACATAGTTGCCCATCGACTCAAACAAACGCACATTGCCCAAACGCACAAACCAACATTTTTCGCCATCTTTTACAAACACTTGGTCGTTTTCGCTCAAGACACTTGCCCCTTCTTTTACCGATTCTGTGATTTGTTTTTGACGCTCAAACTCCTCTTCTACTTTTTGAATTGCCTCGCTCAAACGATGCAATTCGATGGGTTTCAACAAATAATCTAAGGCATTAAATTCAAAAGCCTTAATGGCATATTCGTCATAAGCCGTCGTGAAAATTACCTCTGGCACATTGCCGTCGAGTTCGGCCAACAAATCGAAACCCGTTTTGCCGGGCATCTGAATGTCTAAGAAAAGTAAGTCGGGATGCAACTCATCAATCAATTGTATCGCCTCGTCGGCATTGGGGGCTTCTCCTATGATATTGATTTTAGGAAAATTTTCTAGCAAGCGTTTCAATTCATTTCTTGCCAAACGTTCGTCATCTACGATAATAGCTTTCATAATGCTAGTCGAATAAGGGCTTTTTTAAGCTGTTAAATGGGCGGTTGAAGAGACGGAAGTTCCGATTTTCTACACCTTGATATGTACCATATTGGTGATTTTTGCAAAAGGATTATCTTTGTTTTCGGTTACTTGCGATGGAACTGGAATGGTTATTTCTGCCGAAACAACCTCTTTTGATGCTTGGTAAATGTTGAATTTAGAAGCTGGACCAAAAAGCAATTCGAGGCGATGGGCTGTGTTTTCGAGTCCAAAACCACCCGAATCGGTTGTTTCGAGTACGCCTGTATTGCTGATAATAATCACAATTTTATCTTCTACAATTTTGGTTTCTAGGCTTACAAAACCACCTTTTACAGGCTTAGAAACACCGTGTTTGATGGCATTTTCTACGAGCGTTTGTAGCAACATCGGAGGCACTTGACAGGTGAGTGTTTCGGGATAAATGTTTTTCCGAATTTGTAAACGCTCTTCGTAACGAATTTTTTCTAAAGCCAAATAATCTTCTACCGTTCTGAGTTCTTCTGCCAACGAAACCGTTTTTCTTCTATCGGCAAGCAAGGAGCTTCGTAAAATATTCGACAACTGCGTAACGGCTTTTTGGGCTTTTTCGGGTTCTTCCAAAATCAAAGCCCTGATGCTGTTGAGGGCATTGAACATAAAATGTGGGTTCATTTGGGCCCGCAAAACCTTCGATTCGGTTTCTCGAATAGATGATTCTAGGCGAAGTTTTTCTATTTCAACCTCCGATTTTCTTTCAAAATAATGGGCGGCATAGTAGAAAAGTGTCCAAATCATCAATGGTTTCATAAAGCTAAAAACGTATTGCAACACAAAAAACACCGACCAAAAATCGGTATGGTCTTTTTCACGCAATAAGTACGAATCTAAAGGAATATTAATCAGGGCCATCAACACCGACATGGTAAGCACCGATAGTAAAATACGAGGCACAACCTGCTGAATGGGCAATTCGACCCAACCGTATTTACGAATGACCTTCCTGAAATTATGCGTAATAAAAATCGCAAAGGCGGCGTTGAGGTCGGCTGCAATGAACCAATCTATCGACCATCCAAACGAATTGACATAAATCAAGGCTTCGTTGGCGAGCCACGTAAGCCAACCAACCAATTGCAAGGTCCAATATAATTTTAATTTTGGCATATCTATCAATGGATTTACTGGTAAAATTAAGAAGTTTTTCGACAAAACATTCCTTACAAACATATCGCTTAGTCAAAAATAGCAAAAACTTACATCGAGCAAAAGCAATGCCTTTTTGATGTATCTACAGCAAAATAAGAAAGATTAGGGCGAAAAGTACGGACAAAATGAGTAAACGGAAAATCGAAGGGATAAAAGGCTGGTGGGCTGTGTGAAAATAAAAGGTTCGGAGATGAGCTTCCGAACCTTTAGAAAATGATTATAAACCTAACAAATGCGTTGTGTCGCATTCGAGTTCGGCATAAAAGCGTTCGGCTTCGTAGTCATAAATCAATTTATACAAACACAAATTGCTATGCTCGAAAGTATCCATTTCGCTGAGAGGCTTGTCGAGGAGCATGGTCAAAATAATACGCATCGCTCTGCCGTGCATGGCTACAAGCACCGTCGATTCTTCTCGGCGAGAAAGGATGGTGTCGATAACGGGCTTTTGGCGCGCAATTACTTCAACAGGGCTTTCGCCTCCTTCCGACTGCATATCTACGATGCCCGACACCCAGCTATCAATCAATATTTTGTAATATTCGTCGTCTTGGGCATTTGGCACGTGTCCTTCTCTGATACCCCAGCTAATTTCGTTCAAGCCAGCGTGTTGCTCCCAAGGAATGCCCATTTCGATAAACTTTCTTACCGACTGGTGGGTACGGCGTAGTACCGAAGTATAAATTTTATCGAAGGCAATATGTTTGTAAGCTTCATAAAAAGCATCTGCTTGGGCATGACCTCGCTCGTTTAGTTCAGAGTCAACGCCACTTCCTTGCACAATGCCAAGGCGATTAAACTCTGTTTCGCCGTGACGAATAAGGTAAATGGTTTTTTGGGAAAGATGCTGCTTATCAGGATTCGACATGCGGATGGTTAGTTTGGCACGTGGGTTTAAAAATTGCCACAAAAATACAGTTTTTACGTCAAATCCCCATCTACTGCTTCAAAAATACCTCTATCTTTAACCATTAATTTAAAAATGAGTAATTTTGACTATGCTAAATACTAATATTTCTCTGGCCCAACTAAACGCCATGAGCCAGCATAATATGCTGGGACACTTAGGAATAGAGTTTCTTGAAGTACATCCTGATTACCTTCTCGCCCGTATGCCCGTTGACCACCGAACGCATCAACCTATGGGCTTGCTGCATGGCGGGGCTTCTGTGGTACTGGCCGAGTCGCTTGGCAGTGTGGCTTCTATGCTTTGTGTGGCCGACCCACAGAAACAGGCGGCCGTAGGGGTCGAAATCAATGCTAATCACCTCAAATCGGTGAAAAGTGGCTATGTATATGGCAAATGCAAAGCCCTCAAAATTGGGCGAAGTATCCATGTCTGGAACATCGAAATTAGCAACGAAGCCCAAGAATTGATATGCGTAAGTCGTCTTACAACCATGATTATCGACCGTAAATAATGCTTTTTTTTGAAACAAGAAAAATCTAATTTACGTTATATTTGAAAACGCTTAAACCTGCATTTTAAATCAAAATGCTAAACAATTCATCAACAGATAAGTATCAATGAAAAATGGTGAATTAGCTAATGGTGAATGAGTGTTTTGAGTTTATATTCTATTTTAATCTAACGTAATTTTGCAAGATTACTTAGATTAATCATTTATCGTTCATCTTAAATTATTTGTAAAAATATGACTCCAACTTCGGAAACTCATATTTCTATCCAAACGCCACAATTGGAATCTTTCTGGCAAACTGCTTTTGCCGAAGGACTCCCCGTTGCGGTTTGGCGACTCCCTAGGGCTACAGAAAAGCAATTGCTTATCGACCTTTCAGGACGAATTAGTACTACGCCCATCGACCTAGAAGAGCTTCCTTTAGGCTTTGCGATGAGTCCTTTTGAGGGTGAATCGTTATTTCTAAAAGGAGATTTGTACTGTGTATTTGATGCCCAACATCAACTTCTTAATGAAGAAGGTATCAACGAAGCGGGTACCGATTTTATCAAAAAAGTACAACGTAGGGAAGAGCAACAGCCCATTGCTCAGGCAACAACCAACCAACCGAACAACACCACCAATCAAGTTGCTATTCCTGCTACTTCGTCGATTTACAACGAAATGATTTATGCCGAAATGGTTGCCGAAGCCATCGAAGCGATTCAAGCAGAGCAAATGCAAAAGGTGGTTTTATCTCGTACCAAAACCATTACATTGCCCGACAATTTTATAGCGATAGATGCTTTTCAAAAGCTTTGCGTAGCTTATCCGAATGCCTTTGTTTCGCTGGTTTATCTGCCTCATGAAAAGGCTCTTTGGCTGGGTGCAACGCCCGAAACGCTGATTAGCATGGATAAAAACGGGATTTTCAAAACAATGTCGTTGGCTGGTACACAATCGGCTATTGGCCCTTCTGGCGAATATTACCGACCATCAGACATCCGTTGGTCGTCGAAAGAGATTGAAGAACAAGCTTTTGTAAGTCGCTATATTATAGAGTGTTTCAAGAAAATTCGTTTGCGTGAATACATCGAAATCGGCCCTAAAACCGTACAGGCAGGAAACTTGATGCACTTGCGAACAGATTATACAGTAGATACCAACGAAGTGAATTTTCCACAATTGGGTACGGTGATGTTGCAATTGTTGCATCCGACTTCGGCTGTTTGTGGTACGCCCAAAAATGCAGCTTTACAGTTTATCAACCAACACGAGTTGCACGCCCGTGAGTTTTACAGTGGTTTTTTGGGGCCTGTAAACGTGCAACAAGAAAGTCATTTGTTTGTCAATTTGCGTACCATGAAAATTCAGGGCAACCAAGCCACCATTTATGCTGGTGGCGGTATCACCGAAGATTCTGTTCCGATAAAAGAGTGGCAAGAAACCGAAATGAAAAGCCAAACATTGTTGGGCGTTATTTTGGGCTAAATGGCTGCCAATTTTCCTAAAGTAAGCAATACTTCGGCTGCTTCTGTGGGTTTTTGTGTACCAATCAAAAACCTACTTTGGTCTTCCAAAATCAATTGAATACCCTGATTACCAGCTACATTATAGGCTTTTCCGACTTCGCCGAAGCCAATCCGATAGCCCCAACCGCCGTATTCGCCAATGGGGTCGTAGGTGCGTACTTGTATTGTCGTAACGGCCTCCCAAGGAAAGGCCCGATAGGAGCGTTGAAAAGGATAAAAGCGTACATAAATGCCTTGAGCGTTGATGATGGTCTGCAAACTCACCCAACGAATCAAAACCGAAAAAAGTAACATCAGCGATGCCGAAATAATGAGGGCGGTATCGCTCATGGGATTGTCGCCAAAAGGTGTGTGCAACACCAATTGTTTGTATAAACCATACAAAAACGTAGCATTCGACCCAGCCAAAACGAGCCAAATCCACACTTGATTGAAGCGTTGTTTTTCTGAAAAAAGAGCATTACTTGTCATAGGCAAGCCAAGGTAAGTTTGTTGAATGTTGAAAGATGTGTGTTGGTATTAAACAACTGATACACAAAACAAACAGCATTTGTCCTAAGACAATGCTGTTAAACAAACTTACAAATTTCTGAGGATATTTTTAGCCTAAAACTTTGCCCTTTTCTAAAGCATAGCGAATTTCGCCTACCAATAGCCCACTACCACCGCCATAATGCTGAATCACGGGAATAGAGGGTTTTTGCTGAAAATGCTTACGAAGCGTCGCTTCTTCTGTGTCGCTGAGACCACTGCCGAGCAATACGCCATCGAAATGTTGCTCAGAAAACCATGCACAAGCTTCCGTAATACAATGCGTTGATACAGCTTCCCAATCGGGCTGCTGTTGAATCAACCGTAGCACCACCGCACAGATGGATTCGTGTTTATGTACAACAAGAAATTTCATAGAAAAGAATATTGGTTTTTGGGGTTGTTTGTTATCGGTTGTCCGATAACAGGCAACCGATAACAGACAACAGATTTACCTAGATTTCCATAGGAACATCCATCAACAAAATTTCAGCATCTGGACTAAGGGCTTTCAATTCAAAGCCTTCGGTGTTCCAAATACCGTAGCCATCACGGGTTTCAAGTGGTTGTCCATCAAGGCTGAATGAGCCTTTCAAGACAAACGCATAAACGCCATTGCCTTCTTTTTTGATTTGATAATGCGTATTCACACCTTCGTCGAATGTACCGATATGAAACCAAGCATCTTGATGCACCCACACGCCAGCATCGCTTGGGTCGGGCGATAAAATTTGCTGTAGTTTATTGTGACGGTCTTCCAAATTCATCGCCATTTGGTCGTAGCGAGGGGTCACATTTTTCTTATTAGGAAACATCCAAATTTGTAAAAACTTGGTGTCTTGGTCTTTATTGCGGTTGTATTCGCTGTGATACACGCCTGTACCAGCACTCATCACTTGGATGTCGCCGTGTTGAATCACGGCTACGTTGTTCATGCTATCTTTATGCTCTAAATCGCCTTCCAACGGAATCGAAATGATTTCCATGTTGTCGTGTGGGTGTGTACCAAAACCTCTACCTGCCGCTACGTGGTCGTCGTTCAATACACGCAAAACGCCAAAGTTCATACGTGCAGGATTGTAATAATTCGCAAAGCTAAAAGTGTGATAGCTTTTGAGCCAACCGTGATTCGCAAATCCACGGGTTTGGGCTTTATGCAAAATTGACTGTGCCATAATTGTTGGTGTAATCCATGTGGTATTACATGACAAAGATGGCAGGATTGGGAGGGCAAAAACATTGAACTAGGACAAGAAAACGAGCAAAAGAAAAAAATTAGAAAAAAAAATACTTTCACTCAATCCGATAATTCAGGCATTTGCGTAGATATGTTTGAAGAGCGAAAGCATAAGATGTGCTTTTTGATAACTGTTTTTTTTGTTTAAATTCCTTATTTTGTGGTAGTTATCCACAGTTGCAACGTTTGTTGGCTGTACAAAAGTTTTGAATGATTGTTTTAAAATTCCCATTCAATCACGCATGATTCAGTACACATATTTAACCCTTACTTTGTATAATTTATTTAAGTTATGAAACCCTTGTATAACTCATTACGCAATTTGGTCTTTGGTGCGGCTGGCTGTTTTGTAGCCTTTGTCGTATATGCCAATTGGGAAAAACCCAGTCTTGCCGAATCCTTGCAGCTCAAGCCTATCGAGCTGCGTGTATTCAATTTGGTAGGAGCAATCACCCCATACGACAGCCTACGCCTGAGCGAGGCAATGTTGGTGCAAAAAGGCATTACAGCCGTCTGTATCAATGCCGCACAAAAGACCCTGAGTGTTACGTTTTATCCAGACCAAACCACCGAAAAACAACTCATGCTTCGCCTAGCCAGCGTGAAAATACAGGCACAGAAAGTAGATTTTTCGGCAGTGCAAGGTCCACAATGTCCTATTCCGATGCAGTACATCGACTATTTTACCAATGCCAAACGAGCCTTGTGTTTCCGTAACTAACCTACCAATTACGGAAGTTTATAGCAAGTCCATTTCCAAAATCTATATCCGTTTTTTCAATTGATTTTTCGCAACAATGCTGTTTTGCGGATAGATAGCCTTTTGCATTCTTTTACTTATAAATATTTTAAAATCATGAAAAAAATGTATTTTTCATGGGGAGTATTCCTCATGGCAGGCACGCTTATGTTCAGTGCTTGCAAAAACGAAGAAACGGCTGTGCCAACACCAACCTTGTATGCCCGCTTGGGAGGCAATTCGGCGATTTCGGCTGTGGTTGACCAATTTATTGCCAATGTAGCGGCCGACACCCGTATCAATGCTTTCTTTGCGGCGGCGGCATCCGACCAAGCACGTTTGACCAAGCTACGCAACAACCTTATCAACCAAATTGGCGAAGCGACAGGCGGTAGTGAAAAATATACTGGTCTTGATATGAAAACGGCACACAAAGGCATGAAAATCACCGATGCCCACTTTACAGCATTGGTAGAAGATTTGGTTGCATCGCTCGATAAATACAAAGTAGGCAATACCGAAAAAACCGAACTCCTCACAGCTTTGGCTGCCATGAAGGGTGATATTGTAGGACAATAATGTGGTACAAACTATCAGCAAACAATCGCTGTAAACCTAGCAAACACAGCGATTGTTTTATATATGTGCTATTTCACCCAAAATCATAAAGTAAACTGATAAAAATCATCTTCGAGCATTGGTTTTTTTGTGTAACTCGCAGTGTGAAATTTTGTTATCAAAAATAGTACATTTTTAAGATGGTTTCATAAAAAAGCTTGTTTATTTATACTCTTTCTAAATTACACGTAAGTATAAATAATTAGCTAAAAAAGGCGTAATTAATGCACATTCATGTTGTAATTTTGTAATCTGGAATTAGTAAAGGGTCATGCAAAATTTATTCAAATCAGTCAGTTTATCATACAAAACCGCTCCGTTAGCAGTACGTGAGCAAGTAGCTTTGAATGAAGAAGAAATCAAGCGTTTTTCTTTGAAAATCCGTGAGTTTTTCGACATTCAGGAAATACTTATTGTTTCTACTTGCAATAGAACAGAGGTGTATTATGTATCGGCTGAAAACCGTAACGAAGCCATTATCAAACTCATTTTACTTGAAAAAGGTATTCTCGATACGGCCGAGTATTTTGCATATTTCCAACAATTTAATACCCAAGCCGAGGCTGTACAACATTTGTTTGAAGTAGCTACAGGCTTACACTCGAAAGTGGTAGGCGATTTACAAATCCCGAACCAAGTCAAGCAATCCTACCAAATTGCTGCCGACCTCAACCTTGCTGGGCCTTTCTTGCATCGGTTGATGCACACCATTTTCTTTGCTAATAAGCGTGTTGCCCAAGAAACTGCCTTCCGTGACGGTGCGGCTTCTACTTCGTATGCTGCCGTGGCTCTTACCGAAGAAGTAACACAAAATATTGCTTTGCCTAAAGTTCTCATTTTGGGCTTGGGCGAAATTGGTATTGATGTGTGCAAAAATATGGCTGATAAAAACTTTGCCGAAATTACGGTGATGAACCGTACCCGTGCCAAAGCTGAAAAAATAGCCGAAGGACAGCATTTTAGAATCGCCGATTTTGCCGATTTATACGAAGAAGTAAAAAGAGCCGATGTGATTATTTCGTCGGTAATGATAGATAAACCTTTGATTACAAAAGAATTGGTTGCTTCGATGCAAATTCTTACGTTCAAGTATTTCATTGATTTATCAGTACCAAGAAGTGTAGAAGAAAACTTAGAGGAAGTGGCTGGCGTATTGGTTTATAATATTGATACCCTTCGCCAAAGAGCCGACGAAGCGTTGCAAAATCGTTTAGCGTCTATTCCGCAAGTAGAAAATATCATTGCCGAGGCAATTGTTGGCTTTGAAGATTGGTCGAAAGAAATGGTTGTTTCGCCCACGATTAATAAACTAAAAAATGCTTTGGAACAAATCCGTAAGGAAGAAATGGCAAGACATTTGAAAAACCTTACGCCCGAAGAATCGGAAAAGCTAGAAAAAATTACGATGGGCATTGTACAAAAAATCATCAAATTGCCTGTCCTACAACTCAAAGCCGCTTGCAAACGTGGCGAAGCCGAGCAGTTGGTCGATGTATTGCACGAGCTATTCGATTTAGAAAAAAGTACTACGCATCATGCCTAAAAATCAAAAGATATTTCCATAATAAAAAAAGCCCTTTGATTCATAACCAAAGGGCTTTTTTATGGACTTGTCTGTCTTATTGCATATAAGCCTCCACTGGCACACAAGCACAAATCAAGTTGCGGTCGCCGTAGGCAGAGTCGATGCGAGAAACTGTTGGCCAAAACTTATTCGCTTTCACGTAAGGCAACGGAAACACCGCTTTTTCTCTTGAATAAGGGCGGTTCCAATCTTCCGACATTACTACGAATTGTGTATGTGGTGCATTTTTCAATACATTGTTGGTTTTCTCGGCTTCTCCTTTTTCGATGGCCGCAATTTCTTCCCTAATCGCAATCATGGCATCGCAGAAGCGGTCGAGTTCGGCTTTCGATTCCGATTCTGTGGGTTCTACCATCAAGGTACCAGCCACAGGGAACGACAAGGTAGGTGCATGGAAACCGTAGTCCATCAGGCGTTTGGCGATGTCTTCGGCTTCGATGCCTGCCGATAATTTAAACGGACGACAATCTAAAATCATTTCGTGGGCACAACGACCTTCTGAGCCTGTATAAAGTACAGGATAGTGATTTTCTAAACGAGCCTTGATATAATTGGCATTCAAAATGGCTGTTTCGGTAGCGTGAGTCAAGCCTTCGCCTCCCATCATGGCAATGTATGCATACGAAATGGTAAGGATACTAGCCGAACCATAAGGAGCAGCCGATACCGCCGAAATGCCCAATTGTCCACCAGCATCTTTCACCACCGCATGAGCAGGTAAAAACGGTGCTAAATGAGCTGCTACGCCGATAGGCCCCATGCCCGGGCCACCGCCACCGTGAGGAATACAGAAGGTTTTATGTAAATTGAGGTGACAAACATCCGCTCCGATAGTTGCAGGAGAGGTAAGTCCTACTTGTGCATTCATGTTTGCTCCGTCCATATATACTTGTCCGCCAAACTGGTGAATCAAGTCGCAAATTTCTTTGATAGATTCTTCAAAAACACCGTGCGTAGAAGGATACGTAACCATCAAACATGAAAGGTTATCGGCATATTGCTCGGCTTTGGCACGCAAATCGGCTACGTCGATGTTGCCGTTTTCATCGCATTTGGTCACAACTACTTTCATGCCTGCCATCACAGCCGAAGCAGGATTTGTGCCATGTGCCGACGATGGAATGAGGGCTACATTGCGGTGTACATCGCCTCGTGACTCGTGGTAGGCACGAATCACCATCAAGCCAGCGTATTCGCCTTGTGCTCCAGAGTTGGGCTGAAACGACATTTGTGCAAAGCCCGTGATTTCGCATAACCATTGGTTGAGGTCGGCAATCATTTGGGTATAGCCTTGTACTTGGTCTTTAGGAGCAAATGGGTGAATGCTGCCAAATTCTTTCCAAGTCACTGGAATCATTTCGGTGGTAGCATTCAACTTCATGGTACAAGAACCCAACGAAATCATGGAGTGTACCATCGACAAATCTTTGTTTTCTAATTGCTTCAAATAACGCAACATTTCATGCTCAGAATGGTAAGAATTGAACACTGGATGCGTCAAATAAGCACTGTTGCGAGCAAGGGTAGCAGGAAACGCAAAGTCGATTTGCTCGAACAAAGCCTCAAGGTCGATGCTTTGCTGACTTACGTTGGCAAATACATTGACAATATTGGCTACGTCTGCCAAACCGCAAGTTTCGTCTAAAGCAATGCTTACAGCCGAGTTGTTTTCGTCGTAATAAAAATTGATTTCTTGGGCGATTGCTGCTGCTTGAATAGCCGCTAGGTCTGTTACTTTTACTTTAATGGTATCAAAATAAGCCGCATTACTTACGTCAAAACCTAGTTTGCTTAGGGCTAAAGCAGTGAGGTTGGTCAAGCCATGTACACGCTCGGCAATGGCTTTGATGCCTGCTGGGCCGTGATAAACAGCGTAAGCGGCTGCCATAACCGATAGCAATACTTGGGCTGTACAGATATTAGAAGTAGCTTTTTCACGACGAATGTGTTGCTCACGGGTTTGTAAAGCCATACGTAAGGCACGATTGCCTTGGGCATCTACCGAAACTCCAATGATACGTCCCGGAATATGGCGTTTAAAATCTTCTTTTGTGGCAAAGAAAGCAGCATGGGGCCCTCCGAAGCCCATTGGTACACCAAAACGCTGTGACGAACCAATCACTACATCGGCACCCATTTCGCCTGGCGATTTCAACAAAGTTAAGGCCAACAAATCGGCGGCAACTACTACGTTGATGTTCAGTTCGTGGGCAGTGGCAATCAGGTCGGTATAATCAAAAACCGAGCCGTCTGAGGCTGGGTATTGCAAGCATACGGCATAAATATCTTCTTGCGTAAGGTCAACGGTGCGGTGGTCGCCAACAAGCACTTTGATGCCTAGTGGTGTGGCACGTGTCAACAATACGTCGATGGTTTGCGGATGGCAAAGTTCTGATACAAAAATGGTATCGGCGTTTTTCTTGCTGCCTTTGCGTTGTCCATGTAGCATAGTCATGGCTTCGGCGGCGGCTGTACCTTCGTCGAGCAAGGAAGCGTTGGCAATTTCCATTCCAGTCAAATCAATAATCATGGTTTGGTAATTGAGCAACATTTCTAAGCGTCCTTGGGCAATTTCGGCCTGATACGGCGTGTATGCCGTGTACCAAGCTGGATTTTCGAGGATGTTGCGAAGAATAACCGTAGGCGTGAATGTATCGTAATAGCCTAAACCGATATGTGATTTGAACGTTTTGTTTTGTTCGGCCAATTTCTTAAAATCTTTCAAAAATTGGGTTTCGGTTTTAGGGGCAGGTAATTGTAGTGATTGAGGCAAACGAATGGCCGAAGGCACAGTTTGGTTGATGAGTGTTGCTATCGAGTCAACGCCAATCACCTCGAACATGGCCTTACGGTCGGCTTCGTTGGCGTTGTTATGGCGGTTCTCAAATTTTTCTTGATACTGAAAGTTAATCTTCATTAAATGGATGAATTTGATGGATATTGGTCGAAAAATTGGCACAAATTTACGGAAATTCTTAGGTAATGTCCTATTATTCAAGAAGAAAACATCCGAATAAAACTTTCCTCTAAAGCTTTTTCCTTAATTTCAAGTACTTAACAAACAAGTTGTTTAGGACAAAATGTTCAAACTTTTATATAAAAAATATATTCTTGAAATAGTACAATTATGCCTGTGGCGTTTGGCAATCTACGCTAAAAAGATATGGGCTAATCTGTTGACTTGATAAGCAACAAAAAACAAGGTTTTTTAGAAAAAAATTTGTCAAGTTATTTTTTCAAACTAACTTTGAGCCATGAATCAGACAATCAATACATACCGTGCTTATTATTACTACTATGCTTTGCCAGTATAGGTCGGTTGTGTTATGTCTGTTAGGATAAAGAAATCAAGAAAATAATCATACACAAACCGACTCATTGGGTCGGTTTTTTTTTTACTATTCAATCCATCATTTTAGCCAGTTTGTAGCCGATTGTATCGGTTTTTTGAAACAATGATTATAAAACCTGCGTCCCGAATGAATTTGGTGCAAGAGTATTACTTCTCTACCAAATTGAAGCAAATTGCCGATATGCGTGCCAGTGGTATAGATGTCTTAAACCTCGGTATTGGGAGTCCCGACTTGCCTCCTTCTGCCGAAACAATCGATGCCCTAACCGACGCTGCGGCCCATCCGAAGCACCATGCCTACCAAAGTTATGTGGGCATTCCGGCACTTCGTGAGGCTTTTGCCCAATTTTATCAGCAGTATTATCATGTTTCGCTTAATCCTGTCAACGAAATTTTACCACTCATTGGCTCTAAAGAAGGCATTATGCACATTGCTATGGCCTACTTGGAGGCAGGCGACGAAGTGCTAGTGCCTAATCCGGGCTACCCAACTTATCGTGCGGCATCGTTACTTACGGGAGCTACAGTTGTAGAATATGAATTATTGGAAGAAAAAGGCTGGTTGCCCGATTTGAAGGCCTTGGCAAAAAGAGATTTGAGCAAAGTAAAATTGATGTGGGTCAATTATCCGCACATGCCAACGGGGGCAAAGGCTACTACGGCTTTCTTTGAAGAATTGCGTGATTTTGCTGTAGCACATCAAATTTTATTGGTCAATGACAATCCTTATAGCTTTATTCTCAATCCTGAGCCACAAAGTATGTTGGCGGTAGAAGGCATGAAAGAAGTAGCCATTGAACTCAATTCGTTATCGAAATCGCATAACATGGCTGGCTGGCGTATGGGGGTGCTGGTGGGTAAAGCCGATTATATCAATCCTGTGTTGCGTTTCAAGTCGAATATGGATTCGGGGATGTTTTTGCCTTTACAAATGGCGGCCGTGAAAGCCTTACAAAACCCAACGGCTTGGTTTGAAGCACTCAACCAAGTGTATAAAGTGCGTCAGCAAAAGGTATTTGAAATTATGGAAGTGCTGGGTTGCCAATACGACCCCCAGCAAACAGGTATGTTTGTATGGGCGAAAGTCCCCGAAACGGTCGCTTCGGGTTTTGCTTTAGCCGACGAAGTATTAGAACAATCGGCGGTATTTATTACGCCGGGTGGTATTTTCGGTTCGGCAGGCGAGCGTTATGTGCGTATTTCGCTTTGTGCCGAAGTAGCTGTTTTTGAAACGGCGATTCAGCGTATCAAGCAGTCGTACATTCCTGTTGTTTTGTAATCATTCGAGATGGTAGCTTTTGGCTCAGAAATGAGAAAGCTAAAAGCTGCCATTGTTTCAGCGTATTTTCACAACTTTTCATTGTATGGTTATTTCAGTTGTAGGCTTAGGACTCATCGGTGGCTCGATGGCCTTGGGTCTTAAAGAAAGTGGTTTTGCCGATACCGTTATTGGGGTCGATAATAAAACCGAACACGTGATAAAAGCCCTTGAACTACAGTTGGTTGACAAAGTGGCTTTGCTCGGCGATGCCATCAAGCAATCCGACATTATTATACTGGCGGTGCCTGTAGATGCTCTTGTGAGTTTATTACCACAAGTCCTCGATGACATCTTGCCTCATCAAGTAGTCATAGAAGTGGGTTCTACCAAGAAAAAAGTGGTAGATGCTGTAGTAACGCATCCAAACAGAGCCAATTTTGTGGCAACGCACCCCATGGCAGGAACAGAATTTTCTGGGCCGGAAGCTGCTATCAGGCATTTGTTCGATCATAAAACTTGTGTGCTTTGCGATGTAGAGCAATCGAATCCTGATTTGGTAGCATTGATTGAAAAAATGTATGTAGAGGGGCTACAAATGCGTTTGAAATACCTCGACTCAACCGCCCACGATATTCATACGGCGTATATTTCGCATATTTCGCATATTTGCTCGTTTGCTTTGGCGGCTACGGTTTTGGAGAAAGAAAAAGACGAAGATAGTATTTTTAATTTGGCAAGTTCGGGTTTTGAATCAACGGTGCGTTTGGCAAAATCGAACCCTGATACGTGGATTCCTATTTTCAGACAAAACCAAGAAAATATCATTGATGTGCTAGACGAATACATCAATACGCTTTTGAAGTTTAAGGGCTTGATGCTTGCCGATGGCTACGATAAGTTTAGAGAGTATTTGGTACAAGCCAACGACATCAAACGCATCCTGAATAAATAAAAAAAGACCTTGAAGTATTTACTTCAAGGTCTTTACAAGTTGCTCAAATGGAAGCCATAAGAGCAAGCCTAGTAAATAGTTCTACACCTATTGAGTGCAAATTTATGGCAGGTTTTTGATATATGCAAGTGTTTACAAGAAAATATTATAAAAAAAATTATTATTAATTTTGTGTGTCTGATTATCAGTAATTTATGTTAAAATACTGATAAATTGAATGAATGTTGGAAATAAATAAACCAAAGGTCTTTCTCTTTGATAATGAATTACTTAGCTGAGATTTTCATAAAATAGATGCTGATATACCGCTCTTTTCCTTGTACCTTTGTGTAAATTTTTTTTGCTTATCAAACGCTACGTTTGTATTTCAACTTCGTATTAATATGACTTTTGACGAACTAAATCTCAATAAATTTTTATCGAATGCCCTCACAGACCTTGGACTGAGTACGCCAACGCCTATCCAAGAGCAGGTATTTTCGGTAGTGATGTCGGGAAGAGATGTGTGCGGTATTGCCCAAACAGGAACGGGTAAAACCTTTGCGTATTTATTGCCTTGTTTACGACTTTTTCAATACAATAAAGACAAAGTAAAAACACCTCAGTTGATTATTTTGGTGCCTACTCGTGAGTTGGTGGCACAGGTATTGGAGGCGGTACAGCAACTGACCAAATATATGAGTGTGCTTTCGGTGGGCATTTATGGTGGTACGAATACCAAACCTCAAACGGCGGCTATTCTGCAAGGCGTTGATATTTTGGTGGCTACGCCAGGGCGTTTGGTCGATTTTTTGCTCAATGGAACGGTAAAAACGAAAAATGTGAAAAGGCTTGTCATCGACGAATTTGATGAAATGCTCAACCAAGGCTTTAAAGCACAATTGGATATAATTTTCAATAAACTGCCCGAAAAACGCCAAAACCTCCTTTTCTCGGCTACGCTTACTCAGGAAGTAGAAACCTTGGTCGATACCTATTTTAATAGCCCCGCTCGCATCGAAACCGAGCCTGTAGGTACGCCTCATAGCAATATTACACAGTCGTATTATGAAGTACCTAATTTTTATACGAAAGTAAACTTGTTGAAATATTTGTTACAAAATGATGCCAGCATGACCAAAGTGTTGGTGTTTGTGGCGACAAAAAAATGGGCGGATAAACTGTACGAGCTATTAGAACCTGTTTTTCAATACAAAATTGATGTGATTCACTCCAATAAAAACCAGAATCACCGCTTCAATACGGTGAGCTTGTTTGACATTGGCTATTGCCAAGTAGTGATTGCAACCGACATCATCGCACGAGGCTTAGACATTGCTGAGGTGACGCACGTCATCAATTTCGATTTGCCAGACATACCCGAAAACTACATTCACCGTATCGGACGCACGGGGCGTTATGACAAAAAAGGCATTGCTTTGTCGTTTGTGAATGAAGCCGAGCAAGAATATTTGCAAGCCGTTGAAGAACTGATGCAGTATAAGCTTCCAACCGAAATATTTCCTGCGGATGTAGCCATTTCAAGCCAGTTGTTAGAAGAAGAAGTACCCAAGGTAAACATGAAATTTATCACCCGTTTGCCCGACATAGAAGCAGGAGGATTGGCCTATCATGACAAGGCTTCGCAAAACCAAAAAGTAAATGTGCGTCGCAATCGCCAAGCCGAATTGAAACGAAAATATGGCAAATCTTACGAAAACCGCAGAAGAAAAGACTAAAAAATTAGGGTGATGCTTTATGATTAAAGCATCACCCTAAACTCATTTATCAGGAAAAATTATTTCTGAATTTTCACATCAAAAGTAACCGTTCCAGCCGAGTAAGTACCTGTTTTGGTAATATTGGTTACACGAATCAAGCCTTTCTTCGTTTGTGTTCCTGACCCTTTCTTATACACATAAATTTTACCCGAAGCAATAGCAATCGACTGACTGGTAGAAGTAATCGAGAGGGCTTCTAAAGTAGCGTTGGTAGCAGCGTCGAAATCAACACCTACAGGTGCTTCTTGGAAGTAGGTTGGATTACCACCTGCCGTAGATGTACCAGCACAACTGGTATTAGAAGAAGGTACTGTGGTAGAATATCCTTGCGTAGTTCTTTCTGGGTTCGACAAGAATTGTGGGGCATCCGTAGTACGGTTTGAAGCGTAGGTAATGTCCACAAACTTGATGTTTGAGTCTAGGTCACACACAGGATAAATCACGCCAGTAGAAGAAGCAAAACGAGAACCCAAGGCATTAGTTTGACCTCCTAAAGTAATAGCCGACCAAGAGGCAATTTGTTCTTGTGAGCCAATGTTAATTTTCAAGGTTTTTCTCGAAATAGGGTTGCCACTGGTATTGTCTTGTACATCGAAGTGCAAATACACCACACCCGACGAAGGCGATACGGTGTATTCAAAAGTTTGGGTTTGCTCATCAACGTTTTTCAACTTCACTTCAAACAAAGGTTGGTCTGTTGCTCCACGGTAATTGGCTTGTGTAGCTACATAAACTCTTGCCACTTTAGGTTTACCGCCATCGGGTGTTTTTTTGATGACAAGCGTTACAGTTACGTTATCGCCCGAAGCAGCCGTTACGGTTGGGTTGGCGTTGAGAGCAGGGTCTGAAAAAGAGATGTCTAGCTTTCCTGTAGCTGCTGGTAATTCGTTGTTTACGGGCGTTACGGCATCGGGTACGCTGTTACAAGCGTAAAAAAACAAGCCCATTACTGTCAAAAAGAGTAGGGTAATTTTTCTCATGGTTGTATGAATTTGATATGGATTAGTATTTGGATTAAACAAGTATGATAAGCATAGTACAGATTCTACTGCAAAGTAGGCGAATGATTTAGAAATGGACAAAAAAAACAGGCTTATTCACTGAATAATCCTGTTTTTTCTTTTATTGTGTATGTAAGGCTTTCAGCAAAACCTTGTTTGGGAAGTAATATTTTACAACGAAAGAAGGGAACATCTTTTTCAGTTGTATTACAAAACGTCCACTTCGCTAATACCCAAGGCTTTACCTGCTGTAGGCGTTACTTGAAAAGCTACGGGTGCTTTGCTTTCGTCTTTGAAGGCTTCTCTTGGTTTGATGCTCAAAATTTGGAACAACTCTTTGTCTTTATTAACGGCTGGATTGGGAGTCGTGAGCAACACATCGCCTGAAAACACAGAGTTTGCCCCTGCCATGAAGCAAAGGGATTGTCCTTCGTAAGATAATTCTAAACGACCTGCCGACAAGCGAACCATTGATTTTGGCATGATGATACGAGCCGTTGCGATGGTACGTACCAAATCCCAGATAGAAGCTGGTTCTTGCCCTTCTAAAGGTGTTCCTGCAATCGGAACGAGGTTGTTGATAGGCACTGAATCGGGATGCTTAGGCATATTTGCCAAGGTTTGTAGCATTCCTACTCTATCTTTAGACGATTCTCCTAAGCCAATGATACCACCCGAACATACCGACAAATTGGCTTTACGCACATTGTCGAGGGTATTGAGGCGGTCGTCGTAAGTTCTTGTCGAAATTACATCGCTGTAGTGTTCTTCACTGGTATCAACGTTATGATTATAAGCATACAAGCCTGCGTCTTTGAGCTTTTGGGCTTGTTCGGCTGTAAGCATACCCAATGTACAGCATACTTCCATGCCCATGCCATTTACGCCTTTCACCATTTCTAAAACCTTATCAAAGTCACGGTTGTCACGTACTTCACGCCAAGCAGCACCCATACAAAAACGTGAGCTACCAGCGTCTTTTGCTCTTCCGGCGGCAGCCAAAACCTCGTCAACCTCCATGAGTTTTTGCACTTTCACATTGGTATGATAGCGAGCCGCTTGCGAGCAGTAAGAGCAATCTTCGGGGCATCCGCCCGTTTTGATAGACAACAAGGTACTTACTTGTACTTCTTGTGGGTCGTGGTATTGACGATGCACCGTAGCGGCACGATACACTAACTCTAAGAATGGAAGGTTATAAATTTCTTCTATTTCTTCTCTGGTCCAATTATTTCTAACCATATCGATTTATTTAAAGTATTGGAAAGTTTGCGACGGTTCGCATTCGTTACAGTACCAAAATTAAAAAGGACTTCTTGTATCACCAAACAAGAAGTCCTTTTGTACATGATATTTACCAAAATTACCTACTTAAATTCTATCGCAAAAGGCATTAATGCAAGGAAGCCCTCTTGTTTTTTTACCATTTGTACTTGTTTTACGTAGCTGGCAAATTCACCAAATTGGGCTTGTAGCATTTTATTTTCCATTTCTTCTTCTTTGTTGTCGAAAAGTTCTTCAAAGAAAGATTTAGGCGTTGGATAGTATTTCACTCGGTAGTCGTCGCCTTTGATTTTGGCGGCACGAGCGGCTACTTCGACGGCTTTGTTCAAATCGCCTAATATATCCACCAAGCCGTTGGCTTTGGCTTGTGCTCCCGTCCATACTCGGCCACCTGCCAACGATTTGAGCTTTTCGATGCTCATTTTTCTGCCTTTGGCTGCTTTGCTCGTGAAGGTTTCGTAGCCTGCATCGGTGCGTGCTTGGAACCAATTTTTTTCAAACTCATCCATTTCTCGTGTTACGGTAGGAAAATCTGAGTGTGCATTGGTACTTACACGGTCGTGGGTGATGCCTAGTTTATTTTTAAGGAATGCTTCAAAATTAAAGAATTGTGAAAAAATACCAATCGAACCAGTAATGGTTGTGGGTTGCGCCACAATGGTATCGGCTCCCATAGCCATGTAATAACCTCCTGAAGCAGCGTAATCGCTCATCGACGCAATCACGGGCTTTTCTTTTTTAGCTAATTGAATTTCTCGCCACATCACATCAGAAGCCAACGCCGAACCGCCTGGGCTGTCGATGCGTAAAACAATGGCTTTCACTTTTTTATCGTCACGGGCTTTTCTCAAATCGGCTACAAAATCGTCGGAACCGATATTGCCCTTGCTGGCTTTTGCTCCTTCTATTGTGCCTTCGGCTACAATCACGGCAATGCGGTTATCGGATTCGTTGAGCGGAAGCACCGATTCCGCTTTGAGGAATTTAGACAGCCCAACAAAGCTAATTTTCTCGTCGTTGGCAAGGCCTGTTTTCTTTTTAAGGTCGCTTTCAAATTCGTCAAAATATCCGACATGGCTCACCAATTTTGCTTGTAAAGCTCCTTTGGGCTGATACGCCGAAAGCTCGTCGGCCACTTTCTTCAACGATTCTAAGCTTACGTTGCGTGCGATGGCAACTTGTCCCATCACGTGGTCGTTGATAGAGGTAAGTAAGGAATTATACTGAGCACGGTTGGCATCGCTCATGTTTTCACGAAGGAAGGGCTCTACTGCCGATTTGTATTCTCCCACCCTAAACACAACGGGCTTGATGTCTAATTTATCGAGTGTTCCTTTAAAAAATGTCACTTCGGCACTGATACCGTTAAAGTCGAGTCCACCAGCGGGATTGAGGTAAATTTTATCAGCAACCGATGAAACGTAATAGCCTTTTTCAGAAAAAGATTCGCCATAGGTATAAATAAACTTGCCTGATTTTTTGAAGGCTAATAACGCATTTCTGATTTCTTCGAGTTGGGCATAGCCTGCCATCGGATAATGTGCCTGCAAATAAACGCCCTTGATGTGGCTATCTTTGGCGGCTCTGGCAAGGGCTTCTCTGATTTGCGTTAGCCCTACGTCTTCTTGGTTATCGGCAAAAGGCCCGCCCAAGTTTTTCAAAGGATTGTCGTCTTCGGCAGCATTTTCCACAATCGGATGATTGAGGTCGAGCTTCAAAACGCTATTGTCTTTCAGCGTTACTTGGTCTTCCGAACTGCCAATGGCAGCTCCAATACCAATCAATAAAAAGAAGCTCAGTATGGTAAATACAAACAGACCAACGATGGTCGCAAACACATATTTGAGGAAATTGAGCATAAATTTGATGGGTTTTCTAAACGGGCTTTTACAAGCTTCGTGCTAATGTTATAATGTTTTGGTTTTTTGTACAAAATTATAAGAAGTAAAGTTTATCTTACAAACGACCCATAGGAATGACACCTCAACTAAGCCAAATGACGACTTTACTCATTTCAAAAATATAAAACAGCCTTACGAAAAATAAGTTTTTGTGTTTAGTGGAAAAATGTAAGGATAGGAGGTGAAAGGACATAAAAAAAGGTCAACGCTTGCGTTGACCTTTTCGTTAGCTTTGTTCTTCAAAATACGCCAATAGCGATGTAGCTACCTCGGCATCTTTTTCTAGCACTTGCAACACGTATGCTTCTTCTTGGGCGAGTTCTGCTTTGATGCCAGCAATCGACAATTTTTCTTGCAACGATTCGGCTTGTGGCAAATCGCCATATTCGGCAACGGTGACAAGCTCTAAGCTTCAACCGAACATATTGCGGTAATCTTCACGAGATTTCAAAATTACTTGGTGAGCCACTTCGCTGTTATATACAGCGTCGATGTCAACGGCTACTTTCTCTTCGCCTGGAATGTTTTTGTAGGTAAGGAAGTAGTGAACCAAACGGTCGATGATACCTTTAGGGCAATCAGAAATGTCTGTCCATTTGCCATACATCGAGTCGCCTTTCAATACAGCAATGATTTTGTCATCAGCTTCGCCTTTGTCAATCATACGAATACCACCGATAGGAATAGCCTCGCAAATGATGTCGCCGTGTGTGATAGCACGCTCGGTCAAAACCAAAATATCAAGTGGGTCGCCATCGCCTTTTTCGATTGATTTGCCCGATTCGGTACGTGCCAATTCGGCAGTCAATTCGCCACAATACGTTTGAGGTACGAAACCGTACAAGGCAGGAACGATGTTAGAGAATTTTTGTGGACGGTCGATTTTCAAGAATCCCGTTTCTTTGTCGATTTCATACTTCACTGTATCGGTAGGTACAATTTCGATAAAAGAAGTAACTACTTTCGGCATGTCTTGTCCGATTTGGATACCATGCCAAGGGTGAGCCTTATAAAAATTTCTTTGCATAATTATTCTTGCAGTGTTTACTGCGGGTAAGTAAAAGTTGTGTTAACAGACTGTACTGCTGTTTGCTTGTAGGCCACAGTGTAGCACAGGGTATGACTAACTATAAATGGTTTAATCATTTCATACGATGGATGCAGCTTGAGGGCATAAATGGATATTTTTTTTAAAGTTATCGAAAATTTTTTCTTGTAAAAATTCAATATCAATGCCTCGTATGGTAGCTACTTTTGCAAAGATACTTGATATTGTGCAATTCTTATCGTCTGTTTCAAGAAATAACTGCTCAATTGGCATAGCTGGCAACAAACGGGCTATATGACTTTGGCTTTGTAAAACGGCTGTGCCAACCGATATAAAAAACTGTTTATCAAGGAGTTGTTTCATAATTTGTTCATTGGAGTTGAAGCCGTGAATTATCCAAGAAACGTTATTTTTTACCATTTTTTTACATTGAATTATTTCAGGAAAACTTCTCACACAATGGATTATCAAAGGCTTTTGCAAAGATTGAGCTAAGGCTATGTGTTGCCGAAACACTTGTATTTGAAAAGTCCAATCAGTTGCCACCAGTCGGTCGAGTCCTGTTTCGCCAATCATCAATACTTTCGGATGCACCGCCAACCGTTGTAAGCAAGCCCAATCTTGCTCGATTGTTGTGGGGTTGATATACCAAGGGTGCAAGCCCAACGAAAAATATTGGTTCGGCTGGCTTCCTTCCAACTCGGCATGTAAAAGGGCTTCGTTGGGGACTTTTACATCAATGCTTTTGATGGCTAGTTGTGGACTTTCCGTAGAAAATTGATGCGTATGGAGGTCGATAAAAAACATACAGCTTTGTGCATTTACAACGTGAAAATAGCCAAATAAATCGTACTTCTGTGATATTGTAGCCGAAATCTGTCCGCTCAAATCCGCTTTTTTTATGTAACTTTGTGCCATATAATTATTCTAGTGAACGAATTGGGTGAAAAAGCACCTTTCAAAAGCGACATAAACCAATGATTTATCCGATTATTCCTTATGGCGATGCCATTTTACGTAAAGTGTCGGTCGATATAGAAAAAGATTCGATAGACGTGAAAAAACTTGCCGAAGATATGTTTGAAACCATGTATGCGGCTTCGGGCGTAGGCTTGGCAGCTCCACAAATAGGGCTGAATATTCGTATGTTTGTGGTTGATGGTCGTCCTTTTAACGAAGGTGAAGACCTCGACGAGCGTGACAAAGACCCTTCGTTGGTTGATTTTAAAAAGGTGTTTATCAATGCCGAAATTCTCGAAGAAGAAGGCGATGAATGGGGCTTTGAAGAAGGCTGTTTGTCTATTCCGGGCATTCGTGCCGATGTTTTTAGACCAGAATTTGTCAAAATAAAATACCTCGATACCGACTGGAACGAGCATACAGAAGTATATGAAGGCTTGGCGGCACGGATTATTCAGCACGAATACGACCACATCGAAGGCATTTTGTTTACCGACCACCTCAATCCTGTGAAAAAACGCTTGCTCAAAAATAAGTTGGCCGATATTTCAAAAGGAAAAGTAAAGGTTGATTACAAAATGAAATTTAGCCGTTAAAAAAAATCCATCAGTCCAAGGTTTTAGGGCTTGATGGATTTTTTTTTGTGCGATAAGGAGCTTTTATTTTTGTCAAAATAATAATTTTAATATAATTTTTTTGAAAAAATAGCAATAAAATAACATACTTCTTATTTAATTCAAAAAAAGCTAGTTTCAGAAAAGAACATCCTGTAATTTTGTGCAATTTTTTGGGGGTATAAGACAAATATGCTTCCTATTTTCATTTCAAATCCGAAATAACAAAAACAATGTCTGTTGAATTATTATCCAGTCGAATCAACGCACTAGAAGAGTCGGCTACGTTGGGCATGACCAAGAAAGCCCGTGAATTAGCGGCACAAGGTCATAAAGTTATCAGTTTATCTGTGGGAGAACCAGACTTCAAAACACCAAAGCATATTTGCGATGCTGCCAAAGATGCCATTGATGCTGGTTTTCATGGTTATTCGCCAGTGGCGGGGTATCCAGACCTTCGCAAGGCGATTGCTGATAAGCTCAAGCGTGACAATAATCTCAATTGGGGACCCGAACACATTGTTGTTTCGACAGGTGCAAAACACGCTTTGGCTAATGCTATTTCGGTATTGATTAACCCCGGCGATGAGGTGATTATTTTTGCACCTTATTGGGTTTCTTATTCTGAAATGGTCAAATTGGCAGAAGGTACTTCGGTGATTGTTGAAGGTTCTTTCGACAACAACTTCAAGGTTACGCCTGAGCAATTTGAAGCGGCTATTACACCTAAAACCAAATTGGTGATGTTTGCTTCGCCCAACAACCCCACTGGCTCGGTGTATTCGGAAGATGAATTGAGAGCGATTGCGGCGGTTGTAGAGAAGCATCCAAATATCTTTGTATTGGCTGACGAAATTTACGAATATATCAATTTTACAGCAGGCGGTCATTTCTCTATTGGCTCGATTCCTGCCATCCACGACCGTGTTATTACCGTAAATGGCGTAGCGAAAGGCCATGCCATGACAGGCTGGAGAATTGGTTTTACTGCTTCGGCCAAATGGATTGCCGAAGGATTAGAAAAACTACAAGGACAAGTTACGTCGGGTACTTGCTCGATTGCACAAAAAGCAGCAGTAGCGGCTTTCAACGGGCCATTAGACGAAGCCTATAAAATGAAAGAAGCCTACGACCGTCGCCGTCATTTGGTGGTAGGATTGTTGCGTGAAATTCCGGGTTTCAAAGTAAATATGCCAGATGGTGCATTTTATGCTTTCCCTGATATTAGCTACTATTTTGGTAAATCAGATGGCAAAACGACCATCAACAACTCAGACGATTTCTGTATGTGGTTGTTGGCTGAGGCATTTGTTGCCACAGTGGCAGGCTCTGGTTTTGGTGCACCCAACTGTATGCGTATTTCTACGGCGGCAGCCGATGCACAATTGGCAGAAGCTTGCGAGCGTATCAAAACGGCTGTAGCAAAATTGCAATAAGTCAAAGACAATAGCTCAAAAAAAAGCCCTCGCAAATGCTTGCTAGGGCTTTTTTTTGAGCATTTTATAATGTTGAATTTCGCCAAAAAGTAAATACGATTCGGCAATAATCGTGTATCCGATAGATTGATAAAACTGTACGGCGTTGTCACGGGCATCGAGGATAATTTCGGTCATGCCTAGTTGCCAAGCTTTTTCTTCTAAAAACTGCATCAATAATTTTCCTACGCCTTTTCCTTGGGCTTGGCTCGAAACAGCTACACAACGCACTTGTCCTTGTTGGGGCGAATTGGCCTGTAAACGTGCTACGCCTACAACGGCTTGGGTTTCGGTATCAATGGCTAGGGCGTGCTCGGCGGAGGCTTCATCGGGCAAGACTTCGCTTCCTTGTGGCTGCCCCCACGGTTGGCGTAATACCGCAAAGCGTAAGGCATAATACGCCTCCCATTGTTGAGGTGTATCGGGTTGCTGAATCTGAATCATCGTAGGATTGAGTGAATTAGTCAGTGAGTTGTGAGTAGCGTTTTCCTTTTCAAGAGATTTAAGCCAGAAAAATCGCTTGAAAAGGAAATGACTATGGGCAAATGCCCCTGTTTATTTAAGCGGAATAATCAGCTTTTCGCCTCTTTCTGTGAAGTCTTTTTTCTTTTTGTTGGCTTGCATCAACAACTCTTTGCTTACGCCATATTTAGAAGCGACTACACGCAGTACATCGCCAGGGCCTACCGTGTGTACGGCACGCACTTTCACTTTCAGCTTTGTTACGCCCACCTTGATACCGTTGGGTTCTACGTTGGGGTTGAGTTTTTGAAGGGCTTCCCATTTCAGGTTATAGCGATTGGCTATACCGTAAAAAGTTTCGCCAGCTTGTACCGTATGTGAAATTTCTTCGCCCTTGCCAAGGTCCGAAACTGCTGCTTTTTCGCTTTTATCAACTGTTTTGGTCGGCGTTTTTTCAGGCTGTTTCTCCTTGGTTTTAGTTTGCTCTTCGGCATCAGTCGGTGTTGTTTCTTCGGAGGCATCGCTGCTTTCACCTTCTTCTTTTACTTCGGGCAAGCTACTCGACTCACCTACGACCGAAAGGCTATCGTTACCGATGTTGGTTAGCTCGTTGTCGGAAATAGAACTATCAGAAAGGTACTGCCAGCCTACAAACAACAAGGCTGCGATGATTCCGACCAATACCGTAAGGGTAATGGTGGGGAGTTTTGAAGATTCTTCTACTGGACGAGGATTTCGTTTTTCTTCCATGATATTTATAGATTTTCTCTCACCGTTGGTACGACAAATGCGTAAGGAATGAAGGAACAGTACCAGGTTGTTTTATCCTTACATTTTGTATCTGTCTCAGAAAGAATTAAGACCAAATTATTTTTGTTCATTTAGTACTCTTGTACACTTACTACAATATGTGCAGGAGCTTTTAGGTAGTTACGATTTGATAGATTGCTTTACAAAGTTTGTCTATAAATTCAATGGCTTGCAATGTTGTTTCTCTATCTCTTGGCCGCTTTCTCTGAGTCAAGTGGTCAAAATCTGCTTCGTGAGCAATTTTATGCCTTTGCCAAACAATATTTGCTAATTCCCTTCTAACATCATCACCCTTTTGTGATAACTCGACACCAAGTTTAGTCCAAAGTTGCTTAATACCTAACAAAAGCAGTGCTGATTCAATTTGCTTAGGGTCTTGATAAGGGTTTTTTGAATTAACTTTTCGTATGTACTCCCCTAAAATTAAAGATTTATCATTAGGACTTGGTGCGTTTATAATTTGCACTAATGTTTGCATATCTACTTGAAAGTCATTGAAAGGCTTTACAAAGTCTGATGGTATAACTCTATTACCTTCAAATGTATGAACTAATCCGAAATGTAGAGTATCACTAATGAAATTATCCATAGCACTCACAGCTAAAACAATTTCTGCCCTTAAAATTTCGGATAAATCTAAGGTTTTCCCTACATCGTTCTGTTCCAGATATTGGTAAATAGCATCAAGTTGTTTGACACTATCAATATTGAGTTTGAAGGTGTCAATTGCTTGTTGCATTGTTTGTTCGGATTATAATTTCGTTAGCAAAATAATCATAGATGTTGTTAAACCACTCTCTTGTAGTTCGCTGATTTTCTTCTGTTAAGTCAGCATCGGGTACTTCAAAAATAGGTATATTTTTTTGCTGAGAGATTACCCCCAATTTATAGTAATCTGAAAATTCAGCCAAGCAATATTTGCTTTGGCTCTGCCTTTCTTGTTGAGGGTATTGATGATATAAGTTATCGTCAAGTAACATCCCCACACTTCTCAAATTAGGTATTAGGAATTCATTAACAGTATTACCAATTCTATCCATCATTTGTTGATGATTGAATTGAGGTCTGCCGTTACTTAGATTAAATTTATTACAAGTAAACCCTAAAAATTTAGGCGTGTTTAATGGTAATGGATAGAATGATTCTTTGAATACTTCTCTTGCTTTTTTCGCCCAAGTTTCCCATTCAGGTAGTTTGGTAGCTAATGAGCGAATTGACTGTACTGAAAAATAATCAACAGAAGTGGGAATAACAAAATAATCGCTTGAAATCAACAAGTCTTGATTGATAGCACTTAGGCTTGGGTTCATATCAATTAAAACAAAATCAATCTGATACCTTTCAGCCGTTTTTTGAATGAGATAATCAAACGAACCGGGTAGGTTCTGCATTGAGGTTAGAAAACTACTCAAATTGAATGACATACTGAGTTGGGTGTCGCTGCCTGATAAATCCAAACTACCTGGCATAACAAATAAGTTTGGAATTGTTGACGATAAACACTCTCCCGCAGAAATTAGAATAGGTTGTGAGTCAAAAGCGGGTGCCAAATAACTCTTTATATTGTTTTTAGGATGATTTTCGTAATGATTTTCATAACCTTCCACTCCAAGTATTTGTAATGTAAGATTACATTGCGTGTCAGCGTCTATCATCAATACATTTTTGCCTTTTTGGGCAAGCATTGCACCCAAATTGAAAAGACTTGTGGTTTTTCCTACTCCGCCTTTGTGATTAAAAAAAGCAATTTTTATAGCCATTTTTATTGTTATTTTTTATCTACGCTTAACCTCAACACTCGCCCATACACCAACCGACTGAAATACCTTCAATTTAGTCATTCGTTTGATACAATGAATCAAAAAAGCCTAATTTTTATCCAAGGGTTTTTTGGAGTTCGGCCACCATGTCATCTACTTTGCTGCTCAACTGCGTTTTATATGCCGCTAATGTTTCGGCAATGGCAGGGTTTTCGATACCCAACATCTGAACTGCCAAAATGCCTGCATTTTTTGCTCCGTTCAGGGCAACGGTTGCCACTGGCACGCCGCTAGGCATTTGTAAAATAGAAAGAACCGAGTCCCAGCCATCAATAGAATTAGACGATTTGACGGGTACACCAATCACGGGCAGGGTCGTAACCGATGCCACCATGCCGGGCAAATGTGCCGCACCGCCAGCACCAGCAATAATCACTTTGATGCCTCTTGCTCTGGCTGTTTGGGCATATTCAACCATTTTGAGGGGCGTGCGGTGAGCCGATACAATATCTATTTCATACGATACGCCAAGTTCTTTGATTACGTCGGCAGCTTCTTGCATAACTTTCAAATCTGAAATGCTGCCCATGATAATTCCTACCATTGTTGCTGTGATTAAAATATAAGTAAAATACCATGATAAGTATCCATGCAAAATGTAAACGAAGGGTGTAAGTGTTTGAAAATGAAATATTTATTTTATGATTCAATTTGCTCAATCACTCAATCACTCATTCACTCAACATTTAGCTGATAACTTTGAGGGTTTGTTTGACTTGTTCGACTTTTGCCTTGAGCGAGTCTAAATCGTTGTCCACTACGGTGATATGTCCCATTTTTCGGAAAGGTTTTGTTACCTTTTTACCGTACAAAAACGGATAAACGCCTGCCAAAGCCAAGGCTTCGTTCATGCCTACATACAGGGCATCGCCACTGTAGCCGTCTTCGCCAAGCAAGTTGACCATAGCGGCTTTGCTGTGGGCGGTGGTATCGCCTAAAGGCAAGCCCAATACAGCCCTCAAATGTTGCTCAAACTGAGAAGTATGGTTGGCTCTAATAGTATGATGACCACTGTTGTGGGTGCGAGGAGCTACTTCGTTGATGAGTACTTCTCCTTCTTTGGTCAAAAACATTTCTACCGCCAATAAGCCCACGATATTGAGTTTTTGGGCGGTTTGTATGGCTATCGCTTTCGCACGAAGATTTATTTCTTCCGATACTTCGGCTGGGGCAAAAAGGTATTCAACCAAGTTGTGTTCTGGATGAAAAACACATTCTACCGTTGGGAAAGTTTGGCATTCGCCTTGCTCGTTGCGTGCTACAATCACGGCAATTTCTTTGGCGAAATCAACGGCTTTTTCCAATAAACTGGGAGCTTCAAAAGCCAAATGCACGTCGTTTGCCGAAGCAATGCGTTGTACGCCCTTGCCATCGTAGCCGCCTTTGCCCAATTTGTTGAACGCAGGTAAGAAATCGACCTGGGCCGCCACAGCCGCTTTGTTGTCGGTTAAAACAAAATCGGCGGTAGGGAGTTGATTATCTTGATAGAATTGCTTTTGTACCCGTTTGTCTTGGATGATTTCTAGTACTTCGGGCTGAGGAAATACTTTCTTGCCCTCGGCTTGCAATTGCTTTAAAGCTTCAAGGTTTACGTTTTCGATTTCAATAGTAATCACCTCGCAGTCTTGTCCGAATTGATATACGGTATCGTAATCTAAAAACGACCCACAGACAAATTCAGGAGCAATTTTAGCACAAGGGGCATTAGGGTCGGGGTCTAATGCTTTTACATGAATATCTAAATCAATGGCAGCTTGTAAGAGCATCCGTCCAAGTTGCCCGCCGCCTAAAAGACCTAATTTGAAATTTTTCGAGAATAATGGCATGATATTTAGCACGAAAACAAGAATCGTGTTTATTTGTGATGCAAAATTACTGCTAAATATTGAAAGGTTATTAAATTTGTTGCGTATTCAATAATTGATAATGTATGAAAAACTCAATAAACCTTCGTTTTGGGGTAATAGCGGGCATGATAGCCGTAGCAACGGTTAGTCGTTTTTTGTTTGTAAACACGCCTTCTATGGCCAATTTTTCGCCAGTAGGGACTATCGCTTTGTTTGGAGGAGCTTATTATACAAGCAAACGTTGGGCTTATGCTATCCCGATGCTGGCATTGTGGCTTTCTAATTTGGTGCTGAATAATGTTTTTTATAAACAATGGTATCCTAGCTTTTCGTGGGGGGTAGAACCTAGCGTATTTGTGAGCATTGCATTGATGGTGACTATCGGGCACGTGATGTTGAAAAAAGTATCGCTTATCAACCTATTGGCTTCCAACCTTGTAGCTACTTTGGCGTTTTTCTTGTTGTCAAACTTTTTTGTTTGGTATGGTGGCACCATGTATAGCCAAGATTGGCAAGGACTTACGCTATGTTATGTCAATGGTTTAGCGTTTTTAGATAATACGCTTGTAAGTAACCTCTTCTTTTCTACGGTGATGTTTGGTAGTTTCGAGTGGATGAAACGGAGCGTTAAAAGCTTGGCTTTGTAAGATTTCAAGGCGGCGACTGTGGTTGCCGCTTTTTATTTTCCCTGTTGCCGTATGAAATTCGACAAATATTTTCCGACCGCACAACTCAGCCCCTATATCAAATATTTGGTAGTGTCGGAACAAGCGTTGGAGGGGACATACAAAGTTTTTCCATCGCCAGGGCTTGTGCTTGGATTTCAGTACAAAGGACAACTCAGCAGCCTAGAGCAAACCACCGCAAGCCCATTGGCATCGGCAGGCATTACGGGCATGACGGATGGTTTTAGGGTGTTTAAAAATTCGGCTGAGATAGGCACAATTTTGGTTTATTTTACCGAAATAGGTTTTACGCATTTTACTTCTAATCCAGCAAACGAATTGTTCAATTTGAGTCTTTCACTGGATAATATTTTTGATAAAAATGAGGTAGCCACAGTAGAAGAAAAATTAGCTCTTGCCAGTACCGACCAGCAGCGAATCAAGCTTGTGGAGCGGTTTTTACTAACGCAACTAAAAGATATTCAGACGGATAAACTTATGTTGGAAGCCGTAAAGCTCATTTACCAAAGCAACGGAACGGTGCGTATCAAAGAGCTGAACGAAAAATTATGTATCAGCCAAAGTCCTTTTGAAAAGCGTTTCAGAAAAGTAGTTGGAACAACACCTAAAAAATTTGCATCTATTGTTCGTTTCAATGCGGTGCTTGCCACAATGAATCCAGCCAAATCGTTAACCGAGATTTGCTACGAAAATCATTTCTTCGACCAAGCACATTTTATCAAAGACTTCAAACAATTTACAGGCGATACGCCCGAAAACTTCAAGCGTCTTTTGTAGAAAAACGATTTTTTACAATCACAGCGATGCCAAACTTTGCACTTTTGTATCGTAATTATCATGCTAAAACAGGTATAAAATAGCCTTTCTTTACGCATGAAAATCAATCGTTTTACCATTCAAAAGCAAGAAAAATGTTTACAGCAGACCAAATCAAAGCGGCACACAGCCAAGTAAAATCAGGGGCAGATTTTCCTGCATACATTCAAGCCATCAAAGCCTTGGGCGTAACGCACTACGAAGCATTTGTCGTAGATGGCCACACCGATTATCACGGTGGCGACAACCATACAGCAACCGTTCCAGCAAAATACGAGGCATTGACCATTGCCGATACAGCCAATATTGCCGTATTTAAAGCTGAATTGCTCGCACACCAACAAGGCAAAACAAATTATCTGACGTTTATTCAAATGTGTGCCAGCACAGGGATAGAAAAATGGGCAATCTGTATGGATAAAATGACCTGTACTTATTACGATAAAGCAGGCAACGAAGTGCTAATTGAGCAAATTCCGGAGTAGGAGAGTGGGCTAATATTGGACGTTCTTTGTTGTTATTTAGTAACAACGTCCAATATCTCAGGGCTCTGATTACTGGACAAAATGAATAAAAGCGAGAAAAAAGTTGTTGTGAATGTGCGAAAAACCAACAACAACTTCTAGTCTCGCTTTTGGACAAATTATAAGACTGATTTACCCAAAAGCCATAAAAACCTTGTTTGTTATTATTTGTAGTATTATTGTTAAAGAAAACGTAAATCTCAACAAACTTAAAAATCAAGTTGGTGTGATTCCCGATAAGAATGATGGTAATTAATATAATGAAGTTACACGCGTGCGTCGGCTGTGGTTATTTTAATAAAAACCGGTTTAAAAACTAATTATGAAGTATTTCCAATAATTCCACTTCAAAAACCATTATAACAGCGCCAAGCGGAAAATTAGGATCGGCTGGTCTGTCTTTTAGCTGAGTATCGGCACCGAGGGATGGCGGGATGGTAAACCTGTATTTACTGCCCGGGCTCATTAGCTTCAAGCCTTCGCTCAACCCGGGAAGCAACAATGCCATCGAGAGGTTTACTGGGCCTGCCGTCGCTCTTTCATCTTTTACTTCGTTACCAACAATCATTGTTCTTTTAAACTTATAGCTCACCTTGTCCGATAATGTGGGCTTGATGCCAGATTGTGGTTGAAGTATCTCGTATTGCAAACCGCTTGCTGTGGTAATTACATCTGGCTTCAACTTGTTTTCGGACAAATAGCGGGCTGCCTGTTCTGCTTTTACCGCTGTAGCATTAGCAGGCTGTACAGACGGAGCGGGCGTAGGCGGCGGAGTGGTTGCAGACGAACGGGCAGGTACAGGCTGCGGTTTTGGCGGGGTGGTATAACGTTTAACCCCGCCCGGTGCCCCAGCTGTAACCGCCCATGGCCCAAACCAGCCATCACGGCTATTGTTGTTAGTAAGCGGTGTGTGCTGCCCGTTTTTCCACAGCATGTACATCATATTGTCCTGATCAATGCCCACGATATAAACGTCATGGCCTGATACGGCTATCGACGTAGGGTACGGGCTTGGATACTGGCCTTTGCCTCCGATGAGGTCCATCTGCACGCCATTTTTCCAATACTTTCCCACGCCACCATTTGCGAAGCCAGGGTATAGGGCTTTTGCACTATAGGAGCCTATTATTCCTGTTACATACACATCATTGCCGGCCACGGCTATTGCTGTAGCTAAGCTTTCTTCCGAAGTAAGTATGGTAGTAGTGCCGTTTTTCCAGTAAGCCGCCTTATCATTCTTCGAACCTACGGCATATACATTCCCGTTTACTATCTCTATTTTTTCTACCCGGTCCAATCCGTTGGCAAGCGTTTGTACCAGTTGCCCATTTTTCCAGTATACAGGTTTGTAAGCATAAGCAACCCTACCTATAATGTACAGGTCATCGCCAACAATCGCCATCGAAACAACAGTTGTTTCCTCTTCGTATCCGTTATCACTAATAGGGCCTGGTAGCAACACTTCCTGCCCGTTTTTCCAATACCTGGCCTGTGCAAGGTTTCTGGATGAGTAAGAAGCTCTTTTTTCTCCATTTCCACCCACATAAACGTCATTCCCTGCTACGGTTATTGCACTTGCGTTTCCGGGGCCTACCGAAGTGTTCGCAAGCTGCACCAACTGGCCATTTTTCCAATACACTGCCTTTTTACCCAGACAGCCCGCAACATAAACGTCGTTGCCCACAACACATATAGCGGCACCATAACTTTCTTTCGTACTTTCATCCGCGCCTGCAAGCGGCAAACCCGGCTTCATATTTTTAAAATACGAGGCCATATAATACTCCCCATTGCCGTTACCAACCCCTGCCATATAAATATCGGACACACTTTGCGGTTGGACTTTTTTTATCTGGGCTACGGCGGTAAATAAGGCAGCGGATGAATTAAAAAAAATCAGAAAAACAAACAGGGGTAATTGTTTTGTAGCCATTGTTTTATGAGAATTGTTAAGGGGTATTTGAAATAAGTTAACAATAACGTTACGGTAATCAGGGCTACCGCACTAAAATGCAGGGCAATTGCATCAAAAAATGAACAAAAAAGATATTTTACAGAATAAAATTTGGCAAACATGATTAATTTTTAATTTCGTTATGTTTTACTCAAAGCTAAAATGAAATTATTTAACCTTTGAGATTTTCTATTATACAAATTTTAGACGAGAATTTATTGTGAAATCCTAAAATCAAGAACTTAAATCATTTCTGCCAAATATTATTTCGTATTTTTCTTAAATAGTTTAAAATTTGATGCAATTGCCCTGAAAAAGAGGTATGAAAAAAACTAAAATTGAGATTGTCTTTGGTTTTTTAAAACGATTTAAAGTCTTTTCAACCAAATATCGTAATCGTGAAAAAGGTTTGGGCTAAGATTCAATTTATTCGCTGCTATTATCAGTTTCAGTTGGGACACTTCTAAATGACTTTTGAAAGAACTCTAGTACTTTTTAATAATTCAGTTTGTTACAGCGTATTTCCTAATTCAACCGTGGGTCGGTTGGATAATTTGCCATTACCTTGAAATCGCCGCCCATTGTTTTGAGAATCGAACGCCAAAAATCTTCTGAAGGTGTATCGAAAATAAACGAGGTATTGGTTTGCGAAACAATCCAAGCGTCTTGTTTGAGTTCGCCATCGAGTTGCCCTTCTTCCCAGCCCGAATATCCAACAAAGCACCGCACATCGTTGGGGTGCAGTACACCATTGTTGAGGTGGATTTTCATTTGAGCAAAATTTCCTCCCCAAAACAGCCCTTTGACCAATTCTTTGCCGCCTTCTACCAAATCGGGGCGGCGGTGAATATAGTGCAAGGTATTCTGCTGTACAGGCCCGCCAATGTATAGCGGCACGTCGGGATAAATGTTGTCTTCAAGCACATCTGCTAAAAAAAGTTCTGACACTTGGTTGAGTATCAACCCAAAAGTACCATCGGTGTCGTCGTGTGCACAAATCAGCACAACGCTTCTTTCAAAATTGGGGTCGCTTATGAATGGCTCAGAGATAAGCAAACTCCCACTAATAACCTTTCTGTGCTTCATAATATTAATGATTTATCTGTGTCGAATAATGTTTATGAAGGGGCAATAGCCAATGCTCGTCGAGTGGACAGGATGCTTGCCTTGGGTGCTTCTCGCATTTAGCGGATACGTAAAAGTGTGCAAACGGGTATTATTGCGTAACTTTGTCCACTTTTTACTATCCGAAGCTCTATTTTGGATAATTCTTTTTATTAAAAATAATATGCAAGAGGCAAATCTCCAAAAAGTTTATTTATCCTTGGGTTCAAATTTGGGCAATCGAATCGAAAATTTGCGTGTGGCTTTACAAGCCCTTGAAAAAAATGTAGGAACAATTGATTCGTTGTCAAAGATTTATGAAACTGCCCCTTGGGGAAAATTAGACCAAGCTGGATTTTTAAATTTAGTGGTGTGTATCAGGGCTTTTTTGCCCAATCCGATGGCTTGTTTGACGGCTATTCAGGCCATAGAGCAGTCGCAAGGAAGACAAAGAGTAGAAAAATGGGGCGAAAGAACCATTGATATTGATATATTGTATTGGGAAGATGTTATTGTATGCCACCACGAACTTACCATTCCGCATCCTTTGATGCAGTATCGTAAGTTCGTGTTGGTACCTTTGGCCGATATTGCTCCTGAATTTATCCATCCTATTTTACGAGAAAATACACGTACATTGTTGGATAAATGCCCCGACGAAGGGGCAATCGACGAGTGGCTTTAGGCTTCTTGCAAAGCAATATTGGCTATGCTTGCTTCAACGCCATCCCATAATTTCTGACGCATTTCTAAAGCTTGGTAGGCGTATTGGGTTGCTTCTTGCCATTTTTGGGCATCGTTGCCACAAAGCTCTTGTACCATTGCCAAGGCCAAATGCCCGTGATGGTCGCCATCAACTTCGATATGTCTTTCGAGATAATAGGTAAACTTGGCTACCTTTTCGGGCATACTGGCGTTGAGGTCTTTTACCATCGCAATGAACATCGTAGGAATCAAATCTTCTCGTCCAAAAGTAAATACGGCGGCTATGATATGCGGTTTGTTGGTGGCAATTACGTCGAAAGTAAAACGTACAAAATCACGCACGTGGCTCGCAATATCGAGTTGAGCAAAGGCTTCGTCGAGGTTTTTGCCTGCTTGCAACTCGGCTATTAATGCTTGGATAGGAGCGGTATTGGCACCCGCTTGTTGCATGGCTTCGAGGTACATTTCAAAATGGCTGAGGCGTTTGCCTTCGGCATCGAGGTCGCTTTCTTCGCCATTTACAATCTCGTTGATGAGGTAACGGGTATTGCCATTGCCTACCGGCACCCACGGCAGTTCGACGCAAGTAAGTTGGCGTTGTAGGGCTTTGAGCAAAGACATAAAATCCCATACGGCAAAAACATGGTCTTGCATAAAAGCCTGCAAGTGTTCGAGTTGACTAATTTTGCTATACACAGCATGGTTAGTCAGGCTGGCTCTTAGTGGTTGAATGGCCAAAGTTATACTAGCTAAGGAGGTATTCATAATTATTAACAAGTTGTTAAGAAAAGGCTAACTGATTCTAGCCCAGTTGTTTTGATGTATATTATGTGCTTCTATTTGTTCTTTAATCATGCTGTATTGAGGCAATTCGAGCAAGTAATCTTTGTCTAAAATTTCTTGTGCACAAGCCCGTGCTACCTTCAATATTTCGCCATCTTTGGCTAAATCGGCTATTTGTAAATCAATAATACCGCTTTGCTGTGTGCCCGACAAATCGCCTGGACCACGGAGTTGTAGGTCAACGTCGGCTATTTCAAAGCCATCGTTTGTTCGCACCATTGTTTCGATGCGGGTACGGCTTTCTTTCGACATCTTTACGTCGGTCATCAAAATGCAATAGCTTTGTTCTGCTCCTCGCCCAACACGGCCACGCAATTGGTGCAATTGCGACAGCCCAAAGCGTTCGGCACTTTCTATCACCATCACCGAGGCATTCGGCACATTTACGCCCACTTCGATAACGGTAGTTGCCACCATGATTTGTGTTTCGGCTTTGACAAAACGTTGCATTTCAAAATCTTTATCGACAGGCTTCATTTTACCGTGTACAATACTCACTTGGTATTCGGGAAAAGCCCTTACTACACTTTCGTAGCCATCCATCAAGTCTTTGTAATCTAGCTTTTCAGATTCTTCAATCAACGGATACACAATATATACTTGTCGCCCTTTTTTGATTTCATCTCGCATAAAGCCAAACACATTCAGGCGATGAGCGTCGTAGCGATGCACCGTTTTGATGGGCTTTCGTCCGGCAGGCAATTGGTCGATGACCGACACATCTAAATCGCCGTACAGCGTCATTGCCAAGGTGCGAGGAATAGGCGTGGCTGTCATGACCAAAATATGCGGATGGATATACTTATTTTTTTCCCAAAGCTTTGCTCTTTGAGCCACTCCAAACCGATGTTGCTCGTCGATTATGCACAAGCCCAAGTTTTTAAATTGCACTATATCTTCGAGTAAGGCGTGCGTTCCTACAATAATTTTTACCGTTCCCGACAAAAGCCCTTCGTGAATGGCGGTGCGTGCTTTCTTCTTGGTCGAGCCTGTAAGTTTTTCTATACTAATACCCAGTTTTTCGGCAAAAGGTTTTAGTCCATTGTAATGCTGCTCGGCTAGAATTTCGGTTGGTGCCATCAAACACGCCTGAGCACCATTGTCTATGGCCAATAGCATACAAATAAACGCCACGATGGTTTTGCCCGAACCCACATCGCCTTGCAACAGGCGGTTCATTTGTCTTCCCGAACGCATATCGTCGAAAATTTCTTTGATTACACGCCTTTGGGCTTGGGTCAGTTGAAAAGGCAAATATTTTTCGTAAAAATCTTTTAGTAAAAAAGCACTTTTAAAAACTTGTCCCTCGTAATCAACTCTTCGTAGCACTTTTTGTTTGATAAGGCGTAGCTGATTGTAGAATAATTCTTCAAATTTGAGCCTTCGTCTGGCTTGTCGCAACCATTCGGCAGAAGCAGGCAAATGGATATTGTACATGGCTTCTTTCTTGCCTATCAGCTTGTAGCGTTGCAGGAGTTCGTCGGGCAGGGTTTCTCTGATGGCTTGATACGTCTTTTCGAGCAAATTCTTTTGCATAGCCGCAATCGCTTTCGATTCGATGTAACGTTTGCGAAGCTTTTCTGTAAGCCCATACACCGGCACAAAACCACTACCATGCTCGTTGGCAGGCGTAAGTAGCTCTACTTCGGGGTGTTGCATTTGTGGTCGTCCTTGAAAAAACGAAGGTTTACCATACAGTACATACTCAGCCCCTATTTTCAGGTGCTTTTCTACCCAACTGATCCCTTGAAACCAAGTGAGTTCCAACGCTCCTGTGGTATCCATAAATACCCCCGTGAGGCGTTGTTTGAAGCCCTCGCCAACCAACTCCAAGCTGCGGAGTCGGCCTTTGATTTGTACATATTCCATGCCGTCTTGCAAAGCCGCTATGGTATGAAATTGCGTGCGGTCTTCGTAACGAAAAGGATAGTATTGCAACAAATCGCCAAAAGTGAAGATTTGAAGCTCGGTATTCAACAAACTTCCTCGTTGAGGGCCAACACCTTTGAGAAGTTCAATTTTAGTATCGAAAATAGACGATTGCATCATATTCAAAGGATTCTAGTCAGTAGATGAGCCAATAGCCAAAAAACACCCACAAAGCCGATTTTATCGACGCATGAATTATGACAAATTTAGCAGAAAGCTTCCTTTTTCTCCTTTGTTTACTCAGAAAAATCCTATTTATTCGTTATAGATACGCAGGTATAGGCTTCGAGGATTGAGCTTCCTTGTGTTTTTTTTCAAAAAAACTATCGAAAGCACAACAGACCCTGTAAATTTGTACCGCTAGTAGCCTCCTTTTGGGTGGAGGACAGAGGCTTCGTTTAAATGGATTTGACATGAAAGGTTTACTAGACCAACAATTTGAGGAAGATAATATTGTCTTGAGTCAGGTAGAAGACCTGCTCAACTGGGCAAGGCTGAGTTCGTTGTGGCCCATGGGCTTTGGCTTGGCTTGCTGTGCCATAGAAATGATGCAAACGATGGCTTCGGGCTATGACCTCGACCGCTTTGGGGTGTTTCCTCGCCCTTCGCCTCGGCAGTCGGATGTAATGATTGTGGCTGGCACAGTTACGTTTAAAATGGCCGACCGCCTCAGACGTTTGTACGAGCAAATGCCAGAGCCTCGCTATGTGATTTCGATGGGAAGTTGCTCTAATTGCGGTGGCCCTTATTGGGAGCATGGCTACCACGTGGTAAAGGGCGTTGACCGCATTGTGCCTGTGGATGTATATGTGCCGGGGTGTCCGCCTCGACCAGAAGCTTTGATTGGTGGTTTTTTGAAATTACAAGAAAAAATTAGGCAACATACCCTTGTAGCCCCACAAGCGATTTTAGACATAGAAGCCCAAGAAGCACGTAACCAAAAGCCTGACTTTGCTGTATAATATCCTGATAGTTAGGCTTGTGAGTCAAAAGACTTGAAAACATATTGACATGATACAAACAACCATACAAGAAATAATTGTTGCAACCTTGGGCGATGCTACCATCGAACAAGCCAACGAACAGTATCTTCAAATTGTTCCAGAAAAACTGCCAGCGGTTTGCCAGTTGATACATACGCATGAGACTTGTTATTTCGATATGTTGTCTTGCTTGACTGGCCTAGACAATGGCACAACGCAGCAGACAATGGAGGTAGTTTATAACCTATACTCCATTCCTTATGAGCAGAAACTTACGCTCAAAGTAGTTGTGCCAAGAGAAAATCCTGTTGTGCCAAGCGTAAGCCATCTGTGGAAAACCGCCGATTGGCACGAACGAGAAGCCTTCGATTTATTGGGTATTATTTTCAGCAATCATCCGAATTTAAGAAGAATTTTATTGCCAGAAGATTGGGAAGGACATCCCCTTCGGAAAGATTACCAAGCACAAGAATACTATCATGGCATACAAGTGAAATATTAAGTAAGCGTGTAAAATTAATTGTAGTTAAAAATGTAAGTTTTTGAAAATCAAAACACTAATTCACTAACTGACGATTCACAATTTTGCATAATTGTTCATTTACCATAAAAAGATATTAACAAAAACTTGTACGCAAGTACGCAAACATACCATAACTCTTGAAAACGTATTTTCGCATTTTGCAATATACCACTTCTCTGAAAAAGTATATTGTACCTTATTTCATTCTTTCATTACTCGCAAGTTTATTTGGTATTTTAAATTTTACGTTGTTAGTACCTTTACTAAATGTATTGTTTAATAACGTGAGCCCTACTTTGGTGCTACAAAAGCCCGTTTTTGACCTATCGCCTAATTATTTTACGGCTTTATTCAATTATTATTTTTACGATATGCTCCAAACCAACGGACGTATCGGGGCCTTGCAATATGCCTGTGGGGCAATTATTGCCTCAGTAACATTCGCCAATATTTTCCGTTATCTTTCGCAAAGATTACTCAAAACGGTCGAAGCCGAAACCATCGCTTCGCTACGAGAGGCGATTTTTACGAAAACGGTTAGCTTACATTTGGGTTTTTTCAACAACGAACGCAAGGGAAATTTGATGTCGCATTTGACAACCGATATACAAGAAGTAGAAAATTCTATTGCTCGTGCCTTTACGGCATCGCTAAAAGAGGTTTTTTCGTTGGTCATGTTTTTTACTTTTTTGTTTAGTCTTTCGGTAAAACTGACCTTGTTTTCTATGCTTATTTTGCCTGTTTCGGGCGGTGCTATTGCCATGATTGCTCGAAAATTGAGAAGAAATGCCAAAGAAGTACAAGAAAACCTGAGTAGTATTGTTAGTACGCTCGACGAGGTTTTTGGGGGAATGCGGGTGGTAAAAGCTTTCAATGCCGAAAAAGCCATTGTTCGACAGTTTACCCAAATCAACCAAACCTATAAAAAATCGGTTTTACGCATGGTGTATCGCCAAGAAATGACCTCGCCAACCTCCGAAACACTTGGTGTATTGGTGGTAGCTGGTATTTTGTTGTACGGTGGGTCGTTGGTTATCAACAACGAAGGGGGCTTTAGTGCGGCTACTTTTATTGGTTTTATTGCCTTGTTTTCGCAGGTACAACGCCCTGCCAAGGTGATTGCCGATGCCTTTAGTGGGGTACAACGAGGCATTGCTTCGGCCGAACGCATCGTAAACCTGATAGATACCGTGCCGAGTATTCAGGATAAACCCAATGCCATTGATTTGCCTATTTTTGCAAAATCTATTGTTTTCAATAACGTAGGTTTTAGTTATGACGGAGAAAGACAGGTTTTGCACCAAATTTCTTTTGAAATTCCGAAAGGAAAAACCGTTGCATTGGTAGGAGAATCGGGAGGAGGAAAATCGACACTTGCCGATTTAGTGCCTCGTTTTTATGACCCAACACAAGGACAAATCTTGATTGATGGCATTGATTTACGAGATATTTCTGCCGAATCGTTGCACAAACAAATGGGCATCGTGACGCAAGAATCTATTTTGTTTAATGATACCATCGAAAACAATATCACGTTTGGAAGCGACGCTACGCCAGAGGCGGTTGTGGAAGCGGCGAAAATTGCGAACGCCCACCAGTTTATCAGCCAATCGCTCGAAGGATACCAAACCAAAATTGGCGACCGTGGTAGCCGTTTGTCGGGCGGACAACGCCAGCGTTTGAGCATTGCACGGGCGGTGTTGAAAAACCCACCGATTTTGATTTTGGACGAAGCTACGTCGGCCCTTGATACCGAATCGGAAAAATTGGTGCAAGAAGCTCTCACCAATTTGATGAAAAATCGTACTACCTTGGTAATTGCCCACCGTTTGAGTACCATTCAAAATGCTGATAAAATTATTGTGATTAGCAAGGGTCGTATCGTAGAAGAAGGTACACACGAAAGTTTGTTGCAAATCCCGAATGGCTATTATGCCAAATTAAGCAATATGCAAGCCAATTGAGGACTACATTTGCGGTTCAGGCAAAGAGTTTATTGGGATGTTATCTCCTAAAAAAGTTTGATAAATAATTTAGTTTTTAACCCATAAAACTGTCAAGTTTTTTAGGAGAGGCAATTACTTAATTCTCCGAACTTTCGGTAAAAATCGGGTGTTGTGTCAAGACATATTCGTTTATTTATGCACAGAGATACATTACTGAATTTGCTTCAACAGCACCGTCCGTTCGATGCAACCGAAGCACAATTTTTGACCGACACCCTCGCTTTTGTACAAGCTAATCCGGCTTGTTTTGAACGAAGTTTAGCCATTGGGCATATCACTGGCTCGGCTTGGATTATCGACCGAACACAAACCCACACCTTACTAACGCATCACCGCAAACTGAACCGATGGTTTCAGACAGGCGGGCATTGCGACGGCGACCCCGATGTGTTGGCGGTGGCACGCAGAGAAGCCGCAGAAGAAACGGGTTTGCTAGGTATCAAGCCCCTTTCAACAGCCATTTTTGACATAGACGTACATCTCATTCCAGCCAAAGGAACAGAGCCGGCTCACTGGCATTATGACATCAGGTTTTTGCTAGAAGCCTCACTCGACGAGCCCTTGGTGATAAGTGCCGAGTCGAAAAATTTGGCTTGGGTGAAGCTTTCGGAAGTAGCAGCGTTGAACAATAGCGCATCGCTTTTGCGGATGGTCAAAAAGACAACCATGTAGAGCCGAGGCATTGCCCGTAGAGCCGAGGCATTGCCTCGGCTCTACATGGGGTATTTATTTACTGATGTCTAACATCGCTTTGAGGGCTTTCAAGGCTGGTTCTATCACCTCTTCCGATACCTGAATTTCGGGAAGTTCGTAGAACATCGCATTGTAAAGTTTTTCTAAGGTATTCATTTTCATGTATGGGCATTCAGAACACGCACAGGCATTTTTCTCGTTGGCAGGTGCCGGAATAATGCGTTTATGCGGTACAGCTTCTTTCATTTTGTGTAAAATCCCTGCTTCGGTAGCCACAATAAACTCTTGACAATCAGAAGTTTTGACAAAATTCAACAAAGCCGTTGTAGAACCCACAAAATCAGCTTGCGACAAAATCACCTCTTTACATTCGGGGTGAGCAATGAGCAAGGCATTGGGGTTTTCCTCCTTTACTTTTTTGAGTTTTTCTAAAGAAATATCAATATGCACAATACAAGCCCCATCCCATAAAATCAATTCTCTGCCTGTTTTGTTGGCTACGTATTTTCCTAAATTGGCATCAGGAGCAAAAATAATTTGCTTGTCGGCAGGGATAGACTCTACTACTTTTACGGCATTAGAAGACGTACAAATAATATCGGTCATTGCCTTGATGTCGGCAGTACAATTGATATAACTCACCACAACAGCCTCTGGGTATTGAGCTTTGAAAGCCGCAAAAGCTTCTTTCGGTGCAGCGTCGGCAAGGGAGCAACCAGCGTTGAGGTCGGGCAATACCACTTTTTTATCAGGATTGAGAATCTTGGCCGTTTCACCCATAAAATGCACCCCACAAAACACAATCATACTAGCATCGGTGGTTTCGGCAGCTTGGGCCAAGGCAAGGCTATCGCCCAAAAAATCGGCTAAATCTTGTATTTCGGCATCGACGTAGTAATGAGCCAAAATCACCGCATTTTTTTCTTTCTTTAAACGCAAAATCGCTTCTTTCAAATCGTTGCCTTTATAAGGCACAGAACGGCTCACATAGCCAACTTTATTTGCTTCGTCGAGTAAATTCATGGTTGTTATTTTACGGCTTTAAGACTCAAATCTAAACTTTTGATTTGGTGTGTCAATGCACCACTAGAAATATAATCTACACCACATTCGGCATATTGGCGGATGGTGGTTTCGTTGATACCGCCAGACGCTTCTGTGATATACTGCCCATTGATGAGCCTCACTGCTTGACGTAAATCATCGAAACTGAAATTGTCGAGCATGATGCGTTGCACTTGTCCGATGGCAAGAACCTCCTCCAATTCGGTTAGGTTGCGTACTTCGATTTCGATAGCCAAGTTTTTTTGCGTTGTTTGCAAATACGCCAAGGCTTGTGCAATGGCATTGCCGATTCCTCCTGCATAGTCAACGTGGTTATCTTTAATCAAAATCATGTCGAATAAAGCATAACGATGGTTCACAGCTCCCCCGATGCGACAAGCCCATTTTTCACAAAGTCGAAAATTAGGTGTTGTTTTGCGGGTATCGAGCAGTTGCGTTTTTGTACCTTCGAGCAATTGCACCATTTTGTGCGTATAAGTAGCAATACCCGACATCCGTTGCATACAGTTGAGTACCAAGCGTTCTGCTGTGAGGATAGACCTAGCAGCACCTTCTACCGTTAGAACGATTTGTCCTTTTTCGATAGCCATGCCATCAGATAAATGCGTCGCCACAGCAAGCGAGGCATCTACTTCGGCAAAAATCATTTTTGCCAATTCGACACCAGCCAAAATACCTTGGTCTTTTACCAGTAATTGTGCTTTGCCGATGGTGTTTGCTGGCACGGTCGCCAACGAAGTATGGTCCCCGTCGCCTACATCTTCTACAAGTGCCTTTTGTATGAATTCTTTGATGTAAGAAGCTTCTAAATAATTAAACATACGTGAACGCTGATTGTTTTGTGCCTCAAAAGTAAGAAAATTATTTTATTGTACTTTTGAATTTTTTAGGAAGCACACAAGAGCCTAGTCGATGCTTGAGCAGAACGTATAGGATTTTTTAGCAGAAATTTTGCAATACATTAGCAAATCTTACTACATTTGCAGTTACTAATGCAAGAAAGAACTCACATATCACGTTTGTTTAGCACTTTTTTCCTGTGCCTGATGCTGATGTTTACCGTTTTTGGTAAAACATTTTCAGCCTCGCAGGTACATTATTCTTCGCATCAAAAGGCTAAAACAGAGCATTCTAGCAAACAAAAAGAATGTTCGGTGAGTGAGTTGTCGGTTGTGCATACCAGTACTTCGCTGTCGTTTGATGCCACACCCGATTTTATTTTTCAATGCCAAAGCATTAGCCTTCCCCTGCGTAAGCTCGAAACATTTCCTCGGCTACTCGTTACGCCTTTTTACGCTTTTCACGAAATTCTTTTTGAACACGTCATTGCTACCAATGCTCCCTGATACCTTGTTGGTATCGGCTACGGCTTTGTAAGAAAAAGGCTTGTTGCAAACAAGCTATTGGTATAGCCTATCCTTTGTATTTCCTTGGTCATCCTTCTTCCTGTTACATATCAGGTGGACTCGGATTACTCTTTTTATAAATTGTGTCAAAAATCATCTAATATCTCAAAAAAATGCGTTACAAAAGTGCCATCATTTGGCTGACTGGTATCATTTCAGCCTTATGCTTATTCTTTCTCTCTTTTACTTGGAAAGCAGGTGCTATCCGTGAAGATGCTATCAAATATGCAACTTCGGCTGATGGCAAACTAGACCCCGCCAAAAAAATTCATTACATCGACTCGTTGTGGAAACAGCCAGTGTATTTAGGCTTTACCTTACAAGAAGTAACCACTTATGCTTTGCACAAAGGTCTTGACCTTGAAGGTGGTTTGCACGCTGTATTGGAAGTATCGCCAGTCGAAATGTTGCGTGCCTTGTCAGGGAAAAGCAATGACCCAAATTTTGAAAAAGCCATCGAGATGGCTTCTCAAGCACAGGCCAATTCGACCAAACCTTTCAACGAATTATTTTATGAATCGTTCGCGAAAATTGCACCGAACCAGCCTTTGGCTACAATTTTTGCCAACTCACTCAACCGTGAAAAGCTCAATTCGGGTTCGTCTGATGCACAAGTGAAGAAAGTAATCAACGAAGAAATTGATGATGCCGTTGACCGTGTTTATAAAATCATTCAAGGACGTATCGATAAATTTGGGGTAGCTAACCCGAACATCCAACGTTTGCCAGGAACAAACCGTATTCAGGTTGAATTACCGGGCGTTGATAACCCAGACCGTGCCAGAAACTTATTGTCGGGTGCGGCTAAATTGGAGTTTGTTGAAGTAGCCGAAATCAACGAATGGGGACAAGGCCTCAATGCTCTAGGCGAATACCTTTCGGCCGAAGAAGCAGCCAAGAAAGCCCCTGCTAAAACAACGGCTACCGCCAGCACTGATACGACTAAAAAAGACGGCTTGGCAAGTCAATTAGCGGCCGCTCCTGCTAAAACAGCTAAAAAAGATACAGCCAAACAAGATACAACTGCTGGTACTGCCTTGACTAAATTGTTTATTCCACTCGACAACCAAGGGAGAAGTTGGGGCGTATTCCGTAAAGATACTGCTCGTGTAAACGAATTGTTCCGTCGTCCGGAAGTAAAAGTAATGTTTCCCTCAAACCTTACTTTTGTATGGTATGCTAAAGGAATGACTGCTTCTAAAACTGGCGATGAATTGATTCAATTAGAAGCGGTTAAGAAAAGTGAAGGACAACCTGCTCCTTTAGAAGGTAGTGTAATTACCGATGCGGCACAAGACTTTGACCAAAATGGTCGTGCCGAAGTAACCATGACCATGAACAGTACAGGTGCAAGAATTTGGAAAAACCTTACGGCTGCAAGTGTAGGCAAGCGTGTAGCAATTCTACTCGACAACACTGTGTATTCGGCACCAGTAATCAATGGTGAAATTCCAAACGGTCGCTCTTCTATCTCTGGTTCATTTACAGTAGAAGAAGCCCAAGACTTAGCAAAAGTCTTGAAATTAGGTAAATTGCCTGCTCCTACACGCATTGTTGAAGATGCTTTCATTGGGCCATCGTTAGGACAAGAAGCCATCAACCAAGGATATGTATCAATGGGTATTGGTCTATTGCTTGTAATTGTATTTATGATTGGTTACTATGGCAATTCGGGCTGGATGGCCAATGCGGCTTTGTTGTTCAACGTATTCTTTATTGCAGGTATTTTGGTGCAAATGCAAGCAGCCTTGACCCTTCCGGGTATTGCTGGTATTGTACTTACCTTGGGTATGGCGGTTGATGCCAACGTTTTGATTAACGAACGTATCAGGGAAGAACTGCACAGAGGAATCAGTTTACTCGAATCGGTGAAACTGGGTTATGAAAAAGCACTCTCGGCGATTATTGATGGTCAGGTGACAACCTTGTTGATTGGGGTTATCTTGATTATTTTTGGTTCGGGTTCTGTAAAAGGATTTGGGGTAACGCTTTGTATTGGTTTGGTTACGTCGGTATTTACGTCGGTATTTATTTCGCACGTATTGGTTGACTGGATGGTACAACGCAAAATTGCTGCGGGCAAAGACAAAGAAGTAACTTTTGAAACCTTTATTTCAAAAGACCTTTTCAAAGGCATGAACTTCGACTTCATCGGCAAACGTAAATATTCGTACTGGTTCTCATGGGGACTTATCGTTTTGGGTGCAATTGTCTTGACAGTACAAGGAGGTTTCAACCTTGGTGTTGACTTCAAAGGAGGTCGTTCGTATGTAGTAGAGTTTAGTAAACCAACCGATGCTACCGCCGTAAAAGACGCTTTGAAAGATGACTTTGACGGAAAAGGTGTAGAAGTAAAAACATTCAATGGCGATACTAAATTGAAAGTAACGACTTCGTACTTAATTGATGACGAGTCGGCGGCAGCCAACAACAAAGTACGTGCTTCTTTAGAAAAAGGTTTAGCACAGTTTGCCGATGCGAAACCAAAAGTACTTTCTGAATCGAAAGTTGGTGCTACCATCGCCGATGATATTTTGAAGCAATCATTCATTTCTATCATCTATGCGTTGATTGCTATTTTCATCTATATTTTGATTCGTTTCCGCAAATGGCAATATTCATTGGGTGGTGTAATCGCCCTTTTACACGATGCCTTAGTGGTGTTGGGTATGGTTGGTATTACTCGTTTGTTTGGTTTTGAGTTAGAAGTTGACCAAATCTTCATTGCGGCGGTATTAACCGTAATAGGTTACTCTATCAACGATACCGTGGTAGTATTCGACCGTATCCGTGAAGAAATTGGACTTGACGCAGATTTATCGAATAAAGAATTGATTATCAAGACAATCAACCAATCTATCAACCACACCATGAGCCGTACCGTTATGACTGCCACAACAGTATTCTTGGTAGTAACTGTATTGTTATTGTTTGGTGGAGATGTATTGCGAGGTTTCTCGTTTGCGATGTTTATCGGGGTAGTATTTGGTGCATATTCATCTATCTTCGTTGCTGCTCCTATCGTAATCGACTTAGGTACAGGCAAGAAAAAAGAACCAGCCGCTCCTGCTACGAAATAAGCATCTAATTATAAGACCTCATAGCGACAAAAAGCTATGAGGTCTTTTTGTTTATAAACGAAATAATCTGTATATTGATAAATAATTTATAAAATTCTATTCTGTAATTACCTTCAATCACAATAAAAAATAAACTAAAACCTTTTCATTTATGAGTAACAGTATTTGGCGAAAAAAGCCAATGGCAGCCTACGAAGCTGACATGAAAAAATCTGAACTAAAACGAGTGCTGACCAAGTGGGGGCTTACTTCTCTTGGTATTGGGGCTATCATCGGTGGAGGGATTTTTACTCTTACAGGTATCGCCGCACACAACCACGCTGGACCCGCTTTGGCCATTGCTTTTGTCATTGCGGCTATCGGTTGTACATTTGCCTCGCTATGTTATGCTGAATTTTCTTCCATTCTTCCCGTAGAAGGCTCTGCTTATGCTTATTCTTATGGAACTGTCGGAGAAGCTTTTGCATGGCTGATTGGTTGGAACTTAATCCTTGAATACATGATGGGTGCTACTACGGTAGCCGTAGCGTGGTCGGGATATTTTGAAAAACTTGTCCACCTTTTCGGCATAGAATTACCCGTCAGATTAATGAACGACCCTTACACGGCGGGCGAAAAATTAGGTTTAGACGGGCCTGTACCAGCCTTTAACCTTGCGGCCTTCTTAATCACGTGGGTTGTGACTTCTGTCTTAGTAAAAGGTATCCAAGAGTCGGCAAAAGCCAACAATGCCATTGTAATCATCAAATTATCTGTTGTATTGTTCGTAATTATTGCAGGAGCATTTTATATTAAAATTGATAACTGGACTCCATTCATTCCTCCTGTACAAGTAGGTGCCGATGGCGTTGAACACTTCGGATGGGCTGGTGTAAGAACTGCCGCAACGGTTGTATTTTTCGCTTATATCGGTTTCGATGCTGTTTCTACGCAAGCTGGCGAAGCCATCAATCCTCGTAAAGACGTTCCATTTGCTATCGTAGCTTCTTTGGTGGTTTGTACGGTGTTGTACATTTTAGTATCATTGGTCTTGACAGGTATGGTAAAATACGATACACTTGACTTGAAAGCACCAGTAGCCGCAGCATTTGCAGACGTTGGCTTGCCATGGGCTGTATTTATTATCACTATTGCAGCAGTAGCAGGTCTTACTTCGGTAATGTTGGTAATGATGCTTGGGCAAACTCGTATTTTCTTGGGAATGGCAAAAGATGGTTTATTACCTGCCTTCTTCAAAACTGTTCACCCAGAATTTAAAACACCGTGGAAAAGTACTATTTTGGTAGGCTTTATCGTATCGGTGGTATCGGCATTAACGCCAATTGATAAAGTATCTGAAATGTGTTCAATGGGAACATTATTAGCTTTCGCTATGATTTCGGGTGCAGTATTATTGTTACGTTACCAACAGCCAGACATCGAACGCCCTTACAAAGCACCACTGATTTGGTTTGTAGCTCCGATGGGCGTTTTCTTTAACTTATACTTAATGACACAAACACAAGCAGCTACTTGGAGAGCATTCCTTATCTGGAGTACGCTGGGTATTATTGTGTATTTTATTTATAGTAGAGGAAAGAGTAATTTGAACAAAGAATCTTAACTTATTGAGTGAATGAGTGATTGAATGATTGAGTGAGTTAATTATTTCATTGTCAAATACTTATCAAGCTCAATTGATTAATTTCTTTTTTGATTAAAAAGTTATAAAGTATTGAAAATCAAAAGATTGACTCGCTAATTCACTCATTCACAATTTTGTATTGATACTTAATTTTCTTCACTTTTATTGGAGAAAAAAGACAAACAAAAAGCCCCTGCTTGATATGTCAAACAGGGGCTTTTTCGTAGAAATATGATTAGCGTTTCATCATTTTCGGCAACTTCATTTTACCATCTTGCACACGGTTCATCATACGCATCATTTTACGCATATCTTCAAACTGTTTCAACAAATTATTGATTTGTTGCACAGAAGTACCCGAACCCGCAGCGATACGTTTCTTGCGTGACATATCCAAAATTTCAGGCTTTTGGCGTTCTTTCGGTGTCATTGATTGAATGATAGCCTCAATAGGCGTGAAAGCATCGTTTGAAATATCCACATCTTTGATGGCTTGTCCCATGCCCGGAATCATGCCCATCAAATCTTTGATATTTCCCATCTTTTTGATTTGCTGCAATTGAGCGTAAAAATCCTCGAAGCTAAATTGGTTCTGACGAATTTTTTTGTTCAAGCGTTCGGCTTCTTCTTCGTCAAAAGCATTCTGAGCCCTTTCTACCAACGATAGCACGTCGCCCATACCCAAAATACGGCTTGCCATACGGTCGGGATAGAACTGGTCGAGTGCGTCCATTTTCTCGCCCGTCGAGATAAACTTGATGGGTTTTTCTACGACGTGACGGATAGACAAGGCCGCACCACCACGGGCATCCCCGTCGAGTTTGGTAAGTACTACCCCATCAAAATTAAGTCGGTCGTTGAATGCCTTCGCTGTGTTTACAGCATCTTGCCCTGTCATTGAGTCAACCACAAAAAGCGTTTCGGTAGGCTTAATCGCCTCTTTTACCGCCGCAATTTCGTTCATCATGGCTTCGTCAACAGCCAAACGACCAGCAGTATCGACAATCACCACTTTCTTACTCATTTTGCGAGCATAAGCAAGGGCATTTTGTGCGATTTCAACTGCATTTTTATTTTCTGGTTCGGCATATACTTCTACGCCTACTTGTTCGCCCAGTACTTTCAACTGGTCGATGGCAGCAGGACGGTAAATATCGCAGGCAACCAATAATACATTTCTACCCGATTTTTTCAGGTATTGTGCCAATTTACCCGAAAACGTTGTTTTTCCAGAACCTTGCAAACCAGCAATCAACACTACGGCAGGGTCGCCTTTGAGGTTGATTCCCTGTACTTGAGCCCCCATGAGCTGAACCAACTCATCGTGTACAATTTTCACCAACATCTGACCGGGGTCAACGGCAATCAAGATTTTTTGCCCCATTGCCTCATCTTTGATGCGGTCGGTGATTTCTTTAGCAACTTTATAGTTTACGTCGGCATCCATTAAGGCCCGACGGATTTCTTTCACGGTTGCGGCTACGTTTACGTCTGTGATGCGTCCCTTTCCTTTGAGGGTACGCATGGCGTTGTTGAGTTTACCGGTTAAATTCTCAAACATTGTTTATCAATATGCTAATTGTGCGACAAATCATTTAGAACGAAACTGTTCTGAGGCACAAAGGTACGAAAATAATATAAGTTTTTAGCTATTACCTCAATGAGTGCAATGTATCCAATTTTACAATTGAGCCTTGATGGCTTGTAAAATGCGGTCGCCTCCTTTATGCAAAAGGGTTTCGGCGAGTTGTGTACCTAATGTTTCTGGAACTGAGCCTTGTACTTCTTCCCTAAGCATCGTACTCCCATCGAGGCTGATAATACCGCCCGCAAGCCGAAGGTTGGTTTGGGTTTCGTCGTATTGTGCCAAGCCAAATACTGGAATGCTACAGCCTCCTTGCAGGCGTTTCAAAAAGGCTCTTTCGGCTAGTAATTGTTGCTCGGTGGCAGCGTGGTTGAGCAACTGGCGAATGATGGCTTTTTTCTCCGAAGCAAGCGTTACGGCACATTCAATAGCCACCGAGCCTTGTCCGACGGCAGGCGTAAAGGTTGTACTCGGAATCAGTTGGGCGATATGTTCTTCGTAGCCCATGCGGTGTACGCCAGCATACGCCAAAAGCAAGGCATCGCATACGCCACTTTCGAGCTTGCCCATGCGGGTTTGTAAATTGCCACGCATATCAACGGTTTTGATATGCGGATAATAATGCTTGAGCATGGCTACTCGGCGTGTCGAAGATGTGCCAACAACAAAAGGCTTGCCACTGTCGAGCGACAACGATTTGTCGAAACTTACCAGCACGTCGTTGATTTTTTCTCTTTCGGTAAAAGCAATAATTTCAAAATCTTCGCCTAAATCCGATTGTAAATCTTTGGCAGAATGCTGGGCGATGTCTATTTCTCCCGAACGTAATTTTTCTTCTAGTTCTTCGGTAAATACCCCTTTCGAGCCAATTTTTGCCAACGAGCGGTCTAAAATTTTATCGCCCTTGGTTTCGATAATCACAATTTCAACAGGTACGCCACCTGCTTCGAGGGTTTCTTTCACAAAATACGCCTGCCATAAAGCAAGCTTCGACCCACGTGTTCCTAATTTGATGGTTTGCATACAACAACGTTTCAAGCCCGTAGCCAACGAGCTATGTGTATAGATAAATCCAAATGCAAGATTTTTGCTCTGGCGTTTCGTTCTAAATAATAATATGTTTTACTCAATTCTTCTACAATAGGCTCGATTGATTGAAAACTGACGGCCTTAGCAAAATTTTGAACAAAGGTCAATTCTTCGCCTTCCAACCGAACCAAGGATTCTGCTCCGTTTTTCCATAACAACAAATCCCTAAAAATATTCAAGGCGTAGTCGATGGTTGCTTTTTGTTCTTCTTTGCTAAAAGCATCAAATTCATCCGCCAATTTAAGTAGCATTGCCCAATCGGCTCGATACGCTGTACGCATCCATTGCGAAAACCACAGGTGCTTGCCTCCACTGGGCTTGTCGGTTAGGCGTAGGGCTTTGGCTAAATTTCCTTCCGACAAATAGGCTATTTGCTTGGCTCTATCAGACGGTAATTCTTTGTTTTGTTGTAAAAAAAGCACGATTTCATCATCGCTAAAAGCAGGTACATTTACTTTTTGGGTACGAGATAAAATGGTGGTTAAGAGCTTATTGGCATCGTGACAAACCAGTAAAAAAAGTGTTTTGGCAGGTGGTTCTTCCAAGATTTTCAAAAGGGCGTTTGCCGAACTTTGGTTGAGCATTTCGGGTTGCCAAATCAACAAAATTTTGTATTCGGCTTCAAACGATTTCAGGGAAATTTTTTGAATAATCTTGCGGGCTTCTTCTGCCGAAATATTGCCTTGCTTGTTGCCTTCTACCCCAATATGTTCGAGCCAATTGGGCAATAAACCATACACACTTTCCTGTAAAAAAGTCCGCCAAAGAGGCATATATGCTTCTGAGTCGGCTTCTTTGATTTTTTTAGTACTCGCCGTCGGAAAAATCTGGTGAAAGTCGGGATGCACCAATTTGCCCATTTTTACACAAGAGGCACAAACCCCACAAGCATCGTGTGCCTGTTTGTTTTCGCAGTTGATATACGTCGCATACGCCCAAGCCAAGCCCAAATTCGCCGAACCAGCAGGCCCGTGAAAAAGCTGTGCATGGGCTACGTGATTGGCCTGCACCGAGCGAATGAGCGTTTGTTTGATGGCGGTTAAACCGGGTATATCTTTGAATAACATACGAAAAAAGGCTTTATGCGGGCCTCGTTTGTTCAAAAATGGCGTTTAAAATTCCTTCTTCTACGGCATCTAATACTTTGTTGCGGCGTTCCATCACGGCACGAGCCACTTGCAATGCCTTGCGTACATGATACGTTTTGAAGGTACTGCCTCCGCCCCAAGAAAACGAAGGAATATGCTTGGGTTGGAAATCAGCCCCAAAGATATTACAATTTACGCCAACTACCGTACCTGTATTAAACATTGTGTTGATACCGCATTTAGAATGGTCGCCCATCACCAAGCCAGCAAACTGTATGCCTGTATTTTCATAGCGATTGGTTACGTAGCTCCAAAGCTCTACTTTTGAATAATCGTTTTTGAGGTTTGAGTTGTTGGTATCGGCACCCCAATTGCACCACTCGCCAATGACCGAGTTGCCCATAAAGCCTTCGTGTCCTTTGTTTGAGTTGCCCCACATCACGGTATTGCTGATTTCGCCACCCACTTTGCAGCCGGGGCCAATGGTTGTATTCGGACGCATTTTTCCATCCATGTTGATAGCCGAACCTTCTAAAATTGCAAAAGGTCCTTGGATTTTTGCCCCTTCCATGATGTTTACATTTTTACCAATATAAATTGGGCCATTTTCGGCATTGAGTACCGCCGCTCTGATTTTTACGCCTTCTTCTATAAAAATTTGGGATTCGTTGTAGGCGGCAGTAAAGCGGTCGTTGATGGGTTGCGACACACGGTTGTGCGTAAGGCGTTGAAAATCGGCTCGGAGTTGTTCGCCATTTTTCGTAAAAATATCAATACATTGCGTCAATACGCACAGCTTTTCGTTGAACGCAAGACTGGGCAATTCGGCAGGATTAGCTACCAAGGTTTCGGCACGATAGCCCAGTAAAATGTTGTTTTGTACCAAAGCTGTGTGCAAAGGCAAGTGGGCTAATGCCTCTACCAACAAAGGCGTAGGGCATACCGAACCATTGATAAACAGGTTATCGGAAGCCAATACCAAGGGATATTTGGCTTGTAAATATGCTTGGGTAGCAAACGAAACCCTAGCGTTGAGAAAGGCTTCCCATTTTTCGGTAATGGTATCAATGCCAATGCGTAGCTCGCTTACAGGGCGTGTAAAAGTCATGGGCAATAAAGCATCTCTATGCTGTGGGTCGTCGAAAAGGATGTAATTCATCGGTTCAAGCAGAATTATAAGAGTTTTGAGTAATAGTGTTATGTTATAGTACAAAATAGCACAAGTAATTTATTACCGCAAAATTAGGATTCCTACGGGCAAAACAAAAGCCTCTCAGACGAATCTAAGAGGCTTTTGATAACCTATGTCCACAAAAGGCATATAGCTTATTTTTTCTGACCAAAACGTTTGTAGAATTTGTCCACACGTCCTGCGGTATCAAGCAATACGTTTTTACCAGTATAGAAAGGGTGCGATACTGATGAAACTTCAAGTTTGAACACAGGGTAAGTTTGTCCTTCAAATTCAGTTGTTTCAGTCGTGTTTACGCAAGACTGAGTCAAGAACTTGAAATCAGCAGACAAATCGTGGAAAACCACTGGTCTGTAATTAGGATGAATATCTTTTTTCATGACAATGTTTTGAATTTTGAGACGATTCCCTGCCGTCTCGGTGATTGATTAGGCGTTTTGCTTAGGATTGGTGGGGTTTTTTACATTATCCAAAAGCCAACGTTGTGAATATGAGGCGATAATGCTACAATCATAAGACTTGCAAAACGGGACGCAAATTTACATTTTTTTTAGTGCTTTCAAAAACTTTTTTACAGGAAATTATTCACCAGCAAGCATTTAGTAAAGATTCATTTTTTTTTGCAAAAAAACGATTATGAATTTTCCAAGTTCGATACTTTATAGTGAACTGATTATCTAAACTTTGAGTTGTACATTATGAATATTCTATCGAAAGGCATAGAATAAGATGATTTTTTTTCGTTGTTTTCAGAAAAGAAAATTACTAACTTTGAAGTAGTGAAAGCCTCGCATACATCAAAACATCTGCTCCGTTTTCGGTTGATTTTTTGTTCAAAACCAAGTTCGACAGCGGTTCTGTAAAAGAACTCATACTGTAAAATCATTCTCAAAAAAATAGTAATTTTATTAGGTACGTATTGAAAATAAAACCTATACTCATGCCAATAGGTTAGATGGTTTTATGTGCCTACCAAAAGAGATGATAGTGACTCAGCGATGGCAGCAGAAGGCTTAAAATGAATGTAACATATAGGGATTTTACCAAAAATCAGACAGTTGAGTATAGGTAACAGGTTGTGGAGATACACTGTGAAATACTAGGATTCGTCCAGTTAGATTTTATAAGATAAAATTGTGCATTGTTAATTGTGAATCGCAAATTAGTGTTTTTGAATAAAATTTAATTTTACACAATTAGTTACGCTATTATTCAATCACTCAATAAAATAAAAAGCCTGAGTAAGGCAAATGTTTGGTAATTAACCTTCATAACCCCAATCAAAAATATGTACGTTATCAAGAGAGATGGCAGACGAGAATCTGTAAAGTTCGATAAGATTACAGCAAGAATCGAAAAACTTTGCTACAGTCTCGACCCTTACTTTGTGCAGCCGCTTGAAGTAGCCAAAAAAGTAATTACTGGCTTATACGACGGCGTTACAACAACTGAATTAGATAATTTGGCAGCCGAGACGGCGGCATCTATGACCACCAAACACCCCGATTACGCTGTGTTGGCGGCTAGAATTGCTATCTCTAACTTGCACAAAAACACCCAAAAGTCGTTTTCGACTACTATGCGTCGCTTGTACAATTACATCGACCCTAAAACGGGCGAAAATGCTGCCTTGTTGTCGAAAGAGGTCTATGATGTAATCAAAAAACACGCTGGCGAACTCGATGCCGCCATTATTTATGATAGAGATTTTGGCTATGATTATTTTGGGTTTAAAACCTTAGAAAAATCGTATTTGTTGAAACTCGACGGTAAAATCGTAGAACGTCCGCAGCACATGCTTATGCGTGTGGCGGTGGGTATTCATCTCGACGACATTGAGGCGGTTTTGCATACCTACAATTTACTCTCGGAACGCTGGTTTACCCATGCTACGCCTACGCTGTTTAACGCAGGTACGCCTAAGCCACAGATGTCTTCTTGTTTCTTACTCACGATGCAAGACGACTCTATCGAGGGTATTTACGATACCTTGAAGCAATGTGCCAAAATTTCGCAATCGGCTGGTGGTATCGGGTTGAGTATTCATAATGTCAGGGCGAAAGGTTCCTATATCAAAGGCACGAATGGTACTTCTAATGGTATTATTCCGATGCTACGGGTATTCAACGATACGGCTCGCTATGTGGACCAAGGTGGCGGCAAACGCAAAGGCTCATTTGCCATTTACTTAGAACCTTGGCACGCCGATATTTTCGATTTCTTGCAATTGAAGAAAAATCACGGTAAAGAAGAAGTACGTGCCAGAGATTTATTCTATGCTCTTTGGGTGCCAGATTTGTTTATGCAAAGGGTAAAAGACAATGATATGTGGTCGTTGTTCTGCCCACACGAATGCCCTGGCTTGTACGATTCTTATGGCGAGGCTTTTGAAGAATTATATACTAGCTACGAAAAAGCGGGTAAGGCTCGTAAAGTGGTAAAAGCCCAAGAACTTTGGTTTGAAATCTTAGAATCACAAACCGAAACGGGTACGCCTTATATGTTGTACAAAGACCACGCCAACCGTAAGTCGAACCAAAAGAACCTTGGTACAATCAAGTCGTCGAACTTGTGTACCGAGATTATGGAATATACTTCTAAAGACGAAGTAGCGGTATGTAACTTGGCTTCGTTGGCATTGCCCAAATTCTTGAAAACTAACGAAAGAGGTTTTGCCGAGTTCGACCATGCTCGTTTGTACGAAGTAACCAAGGTTGTCACTAAAAACCTCAACCGCATCATCGACCGCAACTATTATCCGGTTGAAGAAGCTCGTCGCTCTAATATGCGTCACCGTCCGATTGGCTTGGGAGTACAAGGCTTGGCGGATGTGTTCATTTTGTTGCGTATGCCGTTTGAATCGGCGGAGGCTCGTCGTTTGAACAAAGATATTTTTGAAACGATTTACTTCGCTTCGATGGAAGCTTCGATGGAGTTGGCGAAAAAAGAAGGCCCTTACGAAACATGGAAAGGCTCGCCTATTTCAGAAGGTATTTTCCAATTCGATATGTGGGACGTAACGCCAGAATCTGGTCGTTGGGACTGGGAAGGCTTGCGTTCGCAGGTGGTAGCACACGGCGTGCGTAACTCTTTGTTGGTTGCCCCAATGCCAACGGCTTCTACATCGCAGATTTTGGGCAACAACGAATGCTTCGAGCCTTATACTTCTAATATTTATACACGACGGGTACTTTCAGGCGAATTTGTGGTTGTAAACAAGCATTTATTAAAAGATTTAGTAAAATTAGGCTTGTGGAACGACGGTATGAAAAATAAACTCATCTCTGCCAATGGCTCGGTGCAGTCGATTCCAGAAATTCCACAGCATTTGAAAGAGTTGTATAAAACTGTTTGGGAAATTAAACAAAAGGCGATTATCGACATGGCTGCCGACCGTGGTGCTTATATTTGCCAGTCGCAATCGCTCAATATCCATATTCAAGACCCGAACTTCGGAAAGCTGACTTCTATGCACTTCTACGCATGGGAAAAAGGGCTAAAAACAGGTATGTATTATTTACGTACCAAAGCCGCAGCGGATGCCATCAAATTTACGGTTGAAAAGCAAGCCGAAGTTGCTATTGAGCAAGCAAATGTGGTACACGAGCAAGCCCTCAACTATGAGGCCTATGCTGCTCAAGCCGCACAAGCCAAAGCCGCCGCTAACTCGTTTACGGTTGCTGGCTTAAACAATGTGACCGAACAAAACTGGTCTGCGATGCAATGCTCACTAGACGACCCAGAAGGTTGTGAAGCATGCGGGTCTTAATACCTTAGCCGATTTTTCGGTTCTTAGAAGCCTTCAATGCCCACAGCGTTGAAGGCTTTTTTGTTACTCATCAAAAAGCCCTTAATTTTAGACTTTATTTATTTCATTATTGGTATTCATGGATAAAACGATTCTCAAAAAAGCTGCCAATTTTTGTGCCTATCAAGAACGCACCCAACGAGAAGTAAAAGAACGCTTGGAAGAATGGGGTACTTGGGGCGACGAAGCCGACGAAATAGTAGTATGGCTTATCGAAAACAATTACCTCAACGAAGAGCGTTTTGCCAAAACTTTTGCAGGAAGTAAGTTTAGGGTAAAACATTGGGGTCGCCTGAAAATTCGGCAAGAACTCAAGCTTCGGGGCGTTTCGCCTTATTGCTTGCAGGAAGCCATGAAAGAAATAGACGACGAAGCCTATTTTGATACCTTAGTACAACTATTGACAAGAAAAAAAAGCGAAATAAAGGAAAGTAATGCTTTAATAGCCAAACAAAAACTTGTACGCTACGCCCTCGGCAAAGGCTATGAACAAGATTTGATATTTGAAGCGATTGCTACTTTGAATGAATAAAGTGATGTAAGCCACCCACTGTTTCAAATGATTAAGCTTGGAATAGCGAGGGCTTTTACTCATGGCATGACTGACAATGGTATGGGTATGAACCCTTCCTGCAAGTTGCAGGGGCAAAATATCATGCGATGCAACCTTCCTGCAAGTTGCAGGAGCAAAATATCTCACTCATGGCATGACTGACAATGGTATGGGTATTATCAGCCTTATGTGATAAGTCTTGCCATGAGTATGAACCGTTTATTTCCTTTGCCAACAACGCCCAGAGGACTTACGGATAAGCCTCACTCGGCTAGAGCCTAGTGGCTTAGGGGGTATTAATATTCCCCCCTAAGCCTACCTATACCATTTTCGTTCCAAAATATATAGTATGGAGGACCCGAAGGACAATCATTACAGTTTTTGGGAAAAGCTCCTCCTTCTGATTCCTTTATGACGATCTGTAAAATCTTATCCTCAATGTGATTTTCTGTCTCTCTAATATCGTCAAGGTCAAAAAACAGTTGATATGGCTGATAGTCTCTATCAATTCCTCTGGTTTCTTCATAAAATACTTGTACGTATTTTTTATATTTTTTTATGATTGCACGTTGCTTAGGTAGCCAGATGCGATTATATGCTCTTATGTGCTTGAGAATAGTATCCCGATTTTTTGATGGATTATTTATCACAAAATATTCCACATAATGTGTGCTATCATAAGAAGCTTTTTCTAATTTTAAGCGATAAATCTGATCTTCCTCCGAACAGCTTGCTAAAAATAAACAAACCATTAAAAATGTAATTAGCTGTTTCATAATTATATTTCATCTACTATTGTTTTCTTGAACCTAACTACTGTGATAAATGGTTTCTTGCCATACCTCGTAAAATGTTGTAATACAAACCATATATTGAATACTGGTAACCGTGAATAAACAAACTTAATATTGGGATCAATGTCGTTGTTATCCAAACCAAAATGATCAAATATTTCGATATCAAAATTAGCTTGAAACATTTTTTTCCCAGTTTGAGGATGTTTGTAGATTTTTAAGTTTTCTATAGTTACATTGTATCCCCATGTATCATTTACGGCAATACCTAAACCAGATAGCCAATCCCCCCATTTTGGTCTCGGGATTTCTGTTGATTCAGAGCTTGGAGCCAACGCACCATCTTCTGCTTTTACAACATATTTTAATTGCTGTTTTAGATTTACTGCATTAATATTTTCATTAAGCATAAATTTGCGTAAGCAACAAACCTCTATCCTATTTTCTTTTTTGATAGTTGGCGAGTTGCTTACACTCGTTTCGGTGGAGATAACTCCAACGAAGGCGGAAAGCAATCTCCGACTGCGACTTTGCTCAAATTGAACCTACTAAAATATTCAATCTTTGCTATTGGTTGTGCTGGTGGTGCAGTCGGAGACTGCACTTAATTTGTTGTTCCAAGCTGTTAAACTTCCTTGAAACAGCTAGGGGGCAGATTAATCCTCTTTTGTAAAATATGACATAGGAAGACCTTGTAATAATTTTTCGGACGCCTCAGAAATATTTCTTGTCCAAGTATACAATTCGAAGTTAACAGAACTTATAAAATCTGCATCATTAAACCTATCGTCAAGATAGGATATGTCAATATAAATATCCTGAATGTCTTTATACAATTCTGAATAATCCCTAAAGTAATAAAAATGAGATGTTGTAGATGCAATTTCGCTCATTGCAGAAACAGTATTATCACTTATTCTTTGCAATAAAATCTCAAATCTCAATATTTCAAAGGAGAAAATCATGAATATGTCCGCTGCTGTAACACCGTCTATATCACACTTCTTTTTTATTTTCTGAATTACTGTATCTATTTTTTTTAAAATTGGATTATTCATTTGCTTTTATTTAGTGGGCTAGAATCAAATAATCTTGATGTTATTTTCGCCCTTGTTGGAGTTATCTCCAACAAGCTGTGCGTAAGCAACAAACCCTAGCTGTTTCAAGTTTGTGCGTAAGCAAATATCATATTTTCTTTTCAATTCATATCCAGCGAGTTGCTTACGCTCGTTTCGTTGGAGATAACTCCAACGAAGGCGGAAAGCAGTCTCCGACTGTGACTTTGCTCAAATTGAACCTACTAAAGTATTCAATCTTTGCTGTTTCGCCCTTGTTGGAGTTATCTCCAACAAGCTGTGCGTAAGCAACAAATCTCTATCATATTTTCTTTTTTTGATAGTTGGCAAGTTGCTTACGCTCGTTTCGTTGGAGATAACTCAAACGAAGGCGGAAAGCAGTCTCCGACTGCGACCTTGCTCCAATTGAACCTACTAAAGTATTCAATCTTTGCTATTGGTTGTACTGGTGGTGCAGTCGGAGACTGCACTTGATTTGTTGTTCCAAGTTCTTAAACTTGAAACAGCGAGGCAAAACATCGTGTGATGTAACCTTCCTGCAAGTGGCAGGAGCAAAACATCTTGTGATGAAACCTTCCTGCAAGTTGCAGGAGCAAAATATGTCACTCATGGCATGACTGACAATGGTATGGGTATCATCAGCCTTATGTGATAAGTCTTGCCATGAGTATGAAAATTATAGGTCGTAGGAAAGCTTCGCTAAATTTACGACCAGACTGGGATAAGCCTCACTCGACATAGCCAATCAACCGTGGGTTATCTATGCTCCTAAACTCATCATATAGCTTAAAAAATAGATTCCAGCTATCATCCTTTGTCATTAGATATACATCCCAACTTCCTATAGCTCGTTCTTCTTCAAATTTTTCCTCTATAAACATAGAAAAGTAATACTTAAAATCTTCCTCATAAGCTTGAATATTTCCGTCTTCTATCCGACAAAATAAATACCCATCTAAAAAAATTTTCAAATGAATTAATGTTTTTTCTCTAAAAACCATATTTGGTCTTTTTTCAATCATTTTTAAAAGTTTATCAAGTTCCATCTTACCAAGTTTTAGTAGTCATTTTGTAATGACCTTCTCGTATCAAATCGTTTATATCTAAATCATCTAACCAATCATCATACTTAATGCCATTTAAGTTAAGATTGTCAAAAATCATATCCCCAACTTTAATAGCTTCATGAAAGCCGTTTTCACTAATATTACCTCCGTGTTCTTTATTATGATTTGGAAGGCATAAAATCATATCTTGATTTTATATGTATATGCTCTCCTTGTATATCTACTTCCTTCATTTTTGCTTTTAAGGCATCGGCAAAGAAATTACACTTCCCCCATTGTTTATATGCTTTAGGTACTTTGGAGATAAGTTTTAAAGTTTGTAAGACAAAATCCGCTCCATTCGTCCCACTTACCCCAAAACACTTTTTCTTAGTCGCACTTGCCTCAACCCTAGCACTAGGGTTAGCAACTATACTATTGCCAATGAGACAGGTTGTTTCATAGATTTTGAGGTATCCTTTAACACGTTTGCCGGCTTGGTCGATGTACTCGCCTGCTATGGAGCTTATGTAAGTCCAACCGCTGGTATTGGTGAGCCAATTGGCGGCTGGTACTTTAATAACCTTTTGGGTATAGCTCAATAACTCGGTAGTGCCATTAACGAGCAGTTTGGCGGTAATATTGGCTCTAGTACCCACTTTTTTGAGTACAGCGTTGGGCAACTTATTCACCACATTGCTCATGGCCGCAAAGCCATTTTCTACCGCAGCAATCGTCTTTAAAGCTACTGTAAAGTTAGTGACTTTTGCCAATTTCTTTACACCTTGTAGTAATTTTACCGAGGCTACTCCTGTGGCATAATCGGCTACAAAATCGCCAAGCAAACGCCCTCGCATATAATAACATAGAGCAGGGTCGTCTGCATACGTTCCTGAACAGGTGAGTATGTCACCATATTTAGCAACTTCTTTTTTGATACCCTCCCACGCAGCAGAACGAGCTTTGTCGTCTGTTGCAAGACTTTGCATCATTTTAAGAGGCTCATACATTTGCTTGGCAATGTCTCGGCAAGGCCGCAAATCAGAAGAAGCCAATGGATTGATAGATTTTGCTAAGGCTGTGATACAATCAAGCACTTGCTTCATACTACCTAATTGATCGGAAATATTGATGTAGAAGCCATCTATCAATCCTGATGCAAAGGCTTTATCATTTTTAAAATAGTAAGCGTCTTTCCAAATACATTGAGGAACTATACCCGTTTTTTCATCTATTGTAAACGGAGTAGGATTTGCTTGATTACAAAAAAGCTTGAGGAGAGGCTCCCATACTTTGCTTTCTATTTTAGCGGCGCCATTCCTAATATTCTGTTTAACTTCTGCGTTGGACATGGATCTTAACGAACCGTACCCCACGCTTTTGAGTATGCCGTTGAAAAGCTCTATTTCTTCGTCGATGCTATTGAGTATCTCTTGTTTATCGGCATCAGAGTACTCCGAATCATATACAATTTGTTCTCTTAGCTCTTTTAAACCATAGGCATACGTAGGGATTTTATCATAATCGGCAGAAACATTCGTAAATTGGTCAGACCAATATTTGATGTTATCAACTAGATTTCCGAGGTCTTCAATGAACTTATCCACATCAAGAATCCCACGTCCTTCGGGGTCAAACACCGTCACCAACTTATTATCCGTTCCGTTTTTGAGCGATAAGCATTGGTTAAAGTCAACATTGGTAAACTGGGTTTCGAGGGCAATACCTTTGAGGTAAGGCACACTTACGGCGGCAGTACCACTAAACTTGCCATCGCCTGTAGGTTCGGCTGTCAGGATATTGGCTATAAAATCGCCAGCAAACACGTTGTCACCTACATCGAGGAAATTGAGGCGGGTGGTTTCTTCGGGGGCTTTCACTGCCGAGGCAGGGTTGCAGTACATGGCTTTTACCGTTTGGCAAGGCTCGCCCGAGAGGCTAACCTTGGCAGCACATTGGCTTGTACCACTGAGCATTTTGAGCGAGTAAAGGCCCGGTTTACTTACGCTAGGCGTAGCAATATTGCTTGTAAAGCCGTTAGGCCCCGTCCATTGGTACGTAATGCCGGCATTGACACCCCAAAAAGCAGTACCATTTTCGTTCTCATCAACTACCGATAGCGTAAGGGGTTTTACTACACCATTGTTGGCAGGGGCAAAAGAATAGGTTTCGGTGCTACCATCTGTGGCACTGATATACACAGCACAATCAGCAGTTTGGTTTACCTGTACTGTGGTAGTACTTGGTGTGGTACAACTACCAGCCGTTGCGGTACACGTTACAGTATATGTACCAGCAGCAAGGTTTGGCACAGCAAGCGTTTTACTTGCACTTGTTGGAGAAAAGTTAAGGAATTTTAGGCGAAGTTCATTGATTTTTATAAATTGTATATGTCCTCCATCCACTTTAAAACCCTATTTTAACTTTGATGAAACTGTCTAAAAATATATTATTTTCAACAATACTACTCTTATGTACATCTACAAGTATTGCTCAAAACCAATCCCTTCCTAAAAGCTTACCCTTTCTAAAAGATTTTACTACTTATTGGTACTATTATAATGAAAGCACCAATCTGAGTAATGAGTTTATTCCATTGGATGAATCTAAGAAAGAAATCAAGAAAATAGTTTTCTTGCAACACTTATCAAATGGTAAATATATCCCTGTAAGAGTGTTGATAAATAATAAGGTGCATTATCAACTTTATGGGATTGATGCGAAAATTAGCGAGGAAATAAAGCAGGTCATTAAACAAATGGCTGCAATTGAAATTAAAAACTTAATGTATGAAGGTAAAAAAATACCTGATTTCAATTTTACAGATTTAGAAGGTAAAAAATATAATGATAAAAATACCAAAGGGAAAGTTATTGTAATGAAACTTTGGTTTATAGGCTGTAAAGTTTGTATTCAAGAAATGCCTCAACTGAATGAATTGGCACAAAAATACAGTAACAGAAATGATATAATATTTTTAAGCCTTGCTTTAGACAAACCTCAAAAACTTAAAGCGTTCCTACATAAAACTACCTTCAAATATGCTGTTGTTGCAGACAAAGAAAAATACATAAATGAAGCTTTACAGATTAATGAATTTCCTACGCATATCATTGTGAATAGAAAAGGGATTATTGTTAAAGTCTTTTCCTCTGCCAAATTCCTACCAAATGTTCTTTCAAATACTTTGAAGTGAAATTTTCGCCCCCAGCTATTCCAAGTGTAAGAACTTGGAACGCCGAATAAAAAGCAGTCTCCGACTGCGACTTTGCTCAAAGAATAGCCAACTCATGGCATGACTCATCAAATCATTTATACTTACACGAATATAGGTAATCAAAAAACAACATAAACTATGAAGCATACGAGCAATAAATTCACCAAAAGCAGCCAAATAGCAATATACTGCCTATTAGTATTTTTGGGCATGAAGCCTACTTTATTTTCCCAATCCAATCAAAACACTTTCAGTATTGATACCAAATATTTACTGAAGAATCATGAAAAAATGGATGCTATCAATACGACTAAAAACAAAAATGATGAGCAATTAACTAATAATAGAGTTCAACGGAAAATAATGTATCGTTTTACCTTGCCTGATAAGCGAGCAATACAATTAGTTCAGCAGTTAAAAGAATTTGAAGAGGTTATTTTATCAGACTCATATTTATATGTTAAAAACTCGAAAGGTCGTACACTTGACTCCATCCTAGTTGATAAAAACATCAATTGGGAAGATTTTAATTATAAAATGACTTCGAAAATTGAATACAACGGGACAGATTTAACAATTCGTATGGCGGATAGAGAGGAAGTGTGGGAAATTGGTACTGGAAAGGGATTCCGTTCTAAAGAGCATAAGTACTTATTTAAGTTGAACACGCAAGGAGTATTTAGTTTTCAAAAAGATTCAATAACAAAGAATATTATCTCTATGGATGGGGGGGCTCATGAGCGTTTTTACTCTGACAGCGATTTTTTTGAAGGTCGGATAGCAGATACAGTAACTCTTCAAGATAACAAAACTCTGGTTGTATTTATCGAAGCTAAAGTAGGTGATAATGAAATCTATCTGTTTCAAAAAGATATACATGGGGTCCTAAATTATATCGATCAGGAACGTGTGACTAAGCTGAGTAATAAGTACAAGATGCAGAAGATTGAATCTTATAAAGACGGGATAAAGATTCCTGTAAAAAATAATACAACCAACAAGGTAGTTGTATTATTTTTTAAGTTTATCAATCCTAAATCAAATTTTTATACTAGCTTTTTGCTTGAAAAAATAGAGGCTTACGAGCATAACAAAACATATAATGTGGGCTTTGATAAGCAAAAGAGGTATACTATTGATCGAGTAAATGAAATTGTGACTAAAATTAAGATTCCCTAGAGTTTATAACGTCGGGGAGGTTTTAAACCTCCCCGACGTTATAAACTACTTGTATTTGGTTTCAACTCATGCCATGACTTATCATCAGCCTTATGAGATAAGTCATGGCATGAGTAAAAAAGCCCTAGCTGTTTCAAGTTTAAGAACTTGGAACGCCGAATAAAAAGCAGTCTCCGACTGCGACCTTGCTCAAATTGAACATACTAAAATATGCAATCTTTGCTATTGGTTGTACTGGTGGTGCAGTCGGAGACTGCACTTGATTTATTGTTCCAAGTTCTTAAACTTGAAACAGCGAGGGGGAAGAATATTTGGCATTAAAACATAAGTTTCACAACAAAGTTTTTACCAAAAAATCGCAAGGAACAAGCACAAAAGTTGTTTTTATCGAAACAGAAAGATGTACAGAATTATGATTTTTGTATTATTTTGCCGATAATGCTATTACTCGTAAGTTTAATAGCTATCAAGAACTAGAAAACGAATGACAAAAGTACCCTAGCTGTTTCAAGTTTAAGAACTTGGAACGCCGAATAAAAAGCAGTCTCCGACTGCGACTTTGCTCAAATTGAACATACTAAAATATTCAACCTTTGCTATTGGTTGTACTGGTGGTGCAGTCGGAGACTGCACTTGATTTGTTGTTCCAAGTTCTTAAACTTGAAACAGCGAGGGAAATAAAAACTCCTTATCAAGCGAGACTCGCTTGATAAGGAGTTTCGTCAAGTACGTTTGAAAATTGCACCGCCGTAGCGGATGCTTACATTTATGCAAGATACTTTTTTATCCGAAGCACTCGCCCAGCGAGTAGCCCAAGGTTTACAACGCCATTTACGTACCACGACTGGTCTGATAGATTTCTGCTCGAACGATTACTTAGGCTTTGCTCGTTCCGAAACATTGGCTCAAAACATAGCCCAAGAACTGGCTACGCTCAAGGCAATGGGTTTTTCTACGACAGGGGCTACAGGCTCTCGTTTGTTGGCTGGCAATTATGCCTATACCGAAGCCTTAGAAAAGCAAATTGCTCGTTTTCATGGGGCCGAAGCAGGATTAATCTTCAATTCTGGCTATGATGCCAACTTGGGCGTTTTGGCGAATATTCCACAAAAAGGCGATTTTTTACTCACCGATGAGCTTATCCACGCCAGTATGATTGATGGGGCAAGGCTTGGCTTGGCTACGAGGTATAAATTTCGGCATAATGATATGGAAGATTTGGCGAAGAAAATCAAGGTTTGTCGTGAGCAAAACCCACAAGCAAGGGTATTTGTGGCGGTAGAATCGGTGTATTCGATGGACGGCGACACCGCTCCGCTTACAGCCATAGCCAAACTTTGCAGCCAATACGAAGCCTATTTGATTGTTGACGAAGCCCATGCCACAGGCGTTTTTGGTACACAAGGGCAAGGACTTGTTTCATATTTAGGACTTGAAAACCAGGTTTTTGCCAGAATTATTACTTTTGGAAAAGCCCTCGGATGCCACGGAGCAATCGTAGTAGGAAGCGAAGTTTTACGGGCTTATCTGATTAATTTTGCCCGTTCTTTTATTTACACAACAGCCGCACCTTTGCATACACACGCCAGTGTAAAATGTGCCTACGACTTGTTGGCATCGCCATCGTTTTCTAACCAAAAGCTGCATCAACTGATTGCTTTTTTCAAACAAAAAGCCAAAGAAACCGCCCGTTTTGACATACTCCCAAGCGATTCGGCTATTCAAGGAATTTTAGTACCAGGCAACGAAGCTTGTAGAGCCTTGGCATGGCAGTTACAGCAACAAGGGCTAGACATCCGCCCGATTGTATCGCCAACTGTACCCAAGGGCAAAGAACGCCTCCGCATTTGTTTGCATACCTACAATTCGGAAGAAGAAATTGCCAAAATTTTTGACTAAACACGCTTTTCAGCAAGTACTTGAGTCATAAAATAACCTCGCAGCATAAAAACCTGTGAGGTTAATTTTTTTATCCGTAATTTTGCACCTTCATTTCCAGTGACTTGATTTATTCCTCATGGCAACAATACAAGAAGAAATACACAAACGCCGCACTTTCGGGATTATTTCCCACCCCGATGCCGGCAAAACCACGCTTACCGAAAAACTCCTGTTGTTCGGGGGAGCTATTCAAACGGCAGGTGCCGTAAAATCGAACAAAATTAAAAAAGGAGCTACTTCCGATTTTATGGAAATAGAACGCCAAAGAGGTATTTCGGTGGCTACGTCGGTGATGACTTTTGAATACAACAACCTCAAAATAAACATCCTAGACACGCCTGGTCACAAAGATTTTGCCGAAGATACCTATCGTACTTTAACCGCCGTTGACTCGGTGATTTTGGTTATCGACTGCGTAAAAGGGGTAGAGGAACAAACCGAACGCCTCATGGAAGTATGCCGTATGCGTAATACGCCCGTGATTATTTTTATCAATAAAATGGATAGAGAAGGGCAAAATCCCTTTGATTTATTGGATGAATTAGAGCAAAAACTCAACATCAGTGTGCGTCCGCTTACGTGGCCTATCAATATTGGTTCTAATTTTAAAGGAGTATATAATTTGTACGACAAATCATTGAACTTGTTTAATCCTAACAAAACAAAAATTGAAAAGGATGTGGTGCAAGTTGATATTTGGTCGGAAGAATTGGATAAACGTGTAGGTGAAAAAGATGCCAACCAATTGCGTGAAGACGTAGATTTGATAGAAGGTGTTTATGATGTATTCGACCGAGCAACTTATTTGTCGGGCAGCGTAGCACCCGTGTTTTTTGGCTCTGCTGTCAACAACTTTGGGGTACAAGAACTCCTCGATACTTTTACCGACATCGCCCCAAGTACCCAAAAACGCCAAACCGATGTGCGTGTAGTTGAGCCCGAAGAAAAGAAATTTAGTGGTTTTATCTTTAAAATTCATGCCAACCTCGACCCCAAACACCGTGACCGTATCGCTTTCTTGCGTATTTGTTCGGGTGTTTTTGAACGCAATAAATTTTACAAACACGTAAGATTAGAAAAAAATGTGCGTTTCAATAACCCTTACAACTTTATGGCACAAGACAAAGAAGTGGTAGATGAAGGATTTCCGGGCGATGTAATTGGTTTGTACGATACAGGTAATTTCAAAATAGGCGATACACTTACAGAAGGAGAAATACTTCATTACCAAGGTATTCCAAGTTTTTCACCCGAAATTTTTAAGGAATTAATCAACCTCGACCCTATGAAAGCCAAGCAACTAGAAAAGGGCATCGAGCAGTTGACCGACGAAGGCGTGGCTCAGTTGTTTACGCAAAGTCAGTTGGGGAATCGTAAGGTCGTTGGTACGGTTGGAGAACTACAATACGAAGTTATTCAATACCGACTAGAACATGAATACGGAGCGAAATGTCGCTTCGACCACCGAGATATTGCCAAAGCTTGCTGGATTACGTCGGAAGACCCTAAAAAATTGAGCGAGTTTATTCGATTGAAAGGACAACAAATTGCAACTGACAAAGACGGAAACTATGTGTTTTTGGCAGAATCAGACTGGATTTTACGGATGAATATTCAGAATAATCCAGATATTGAGTTCCATTTTACGTCTGAATTTAAACGAGCAGCCTTGAATTAAGTAGCAACGCACAAGTTACCATTCTTACAAAACTCCAACTTTCGTCGTATGAAAAAATATATTATTGCTGGTATAAGTACCGAAATTGGTAAAACGTTTGTGTCGAGTATCGTAGTAGAAGCCTTACAAGCCGACTATTGGAAGCCCATTCAAGCAGGAAATCTTGAAGACTCCGACACCATTACGGTACGGCGTTTGGTGAGCAATCGCACTTCTGTTTTTCATCCAGAAGCCTACCAACTCAAAGAACCCATGTCGCCTCATGCGGCAGCGGCATTAGAAGGCATTACTATTGCATTAGAAACCATCCAATTACCCCAAACGAGCAACAACTTGGTGGTAGAATTGGCAGGAGGCTTGATGGTGCCATTGAACGACAAAGACTTGATAATTGATTTGGTAAAGGTCTTGAATCTTCCTGTTATTTTAGTTTCAAAAAATTACTTAGGCAGCATCAACCACACCCTGTTGTCGATAGAAGCCCTCAAAAGCAGACAAATTCCGATAGCAGGCATCATTTTTAATGGCGATAGCACGCCGTCTTCCGAGCAGTACATTTTACAATACACTGGTGTGCCTTGTCTTGGGCGGATTCCAACACAAACAAGCCTTGATGCTTCTATTGTGACAAGTTTGGCAAAAACCTTACAGCAAACGTTAGTTGGTAATGAGTTGGTTTAAAGCAAAACAAATGACAAACGAATCAAAGGATTTTTCGATAGACGAGCATTTAGAATACCCTATCGAAAACATTGCCACACCCGTTGTAACGCCCCTCAGCGAGCGTGATGCCCAAGTGGTGTGGCATCCGTTTACGCAGCATTATACAGCCCCTTTTTCTATTCCTATTGTGAAAGGAGAAGGGGTATTTTTATGGGATGAAAACGGCAAAAAATACATTGATGCCATTGCTTCTTGGTGGGTCAATTTGCATGGCCATGCCCATCCGTATTTGGCGGAAAAAATCACGGCACAGTTTCTTCAACTCGAACAAGTCATTTTTGCAGGCTTTACACACGAGCCAGCCGTGCGTTTGGCCGAACGGTTATTGGAGGTTTTACCTGCCAATCAACAACGCATTTTTTACACCGACAATGGTTCGACGGCGGTAGAAGTGGCACTCAAAATGGCTATTCAGTATTTCCATAACCAAGGATTTACGGAGAAAAACAAAATCATTGCCCTCAGCAATGGCTATCATGGCGATACCTTTGGCACAATGGCCGTAGGGGCAAAAAGTGCCTTTAATGCACCATTTGAGCCATTTTTATACGAAACACATTACCTTACTGTTACTACAAAAGGACAAGAAAACACCGCCATCGACCAAATGAAAACGCTTTTGGCAGAAGGCAATATCGCAGCGTTTATCTTTGAACCCTTGGTACAAGGGGCAGGCGGCATGGTGATGTATGAGCCGTGGGTTTTGAATGAACTCATTTCTTTGGCAAAACAAGCAGGCGTAATTACCATTGCCGACGAAATCATGACGGGATTTTATCGTACAGGGAAGTTTTTTGCCACAGATTATATCGACGAAAAACCTGATATTTTTTGCTTGTCGAAAGGCCTCACCGGCGGAGCAATGGCCTTGGGTGCTACTTCGTGTACGGCACAAATTTATGAAGCTTTTTTGTCGGACGACCGTCGTAAAACGCTTTTTCATAGCCATAGTTTTACCGCCAATCCCTTGGCTTGTACGGCAGCTTTAGCGAGTTTAGATTTACTTTTATTGCCTGAAACCCAAGAACGCATTCGGACGATTGAGGCACAGCATTGGCGTTTTAAAGCACAGCTCGAACAACGTTGGGCGGATAAACTGACAGACGTGCGGGTTTGTGGCACAATTCTAGCCATAGAAATCAACATGGCAGAAGGCACATCGTATTTTAGCCAAATAAGAGATGTGATTTATCAATTCTTTTTGGAGAAAGGCATTTTGGTTCGTCCGCTAGGAAACATCGTTTATTTGCTTCCTCCCTATTGCATCGACGATGATACCTTGGCGTACATTTATCATTGTATAGAAGCCTTTATGAGCCAGCATTGAGGGCTGTACGCAGGATTTTATGTTGTTGAAAAGCATTCCTATCGTTAGCATTTTTTGTTGTAGGGGCAACCGCAAGGATTACCCCTACGAAAATTTTAGTTGAAAGCAAAAAACTTAGCTCATGATTCGCTTAATTGAAACGTCAATACAGGAATAGCCGCACGCACAATGACTTGTTGCGATTTGCTAGGGTCTATCAGTTGCGTTAAGAAATTGCGATGATGAGCCGCCAGCACAATCAAATCGGCATTTTTTGCCTGAGCCGTGACCAAAATTCCTTCGGCAACACTATTGGCGGCTATCTGTTGTAATGTAAAATCTTCCTTGACAAAAGCCTCATTGATTTCTTTGATATATTGGTTGTCGGTGTGTACGTCTGGTTCAAAAGGAGCATTGACTTTGACCAAAGAAACCTGTGCTTTCAACTGATGAGCCAAATCAAAAACTTGCTGTAACACCGCTATTTCGTCAAACTCCAATTGCGTAGCGTACAAAATATGCTTAACCTCTTTTGCCTGCGTTTGAGCAGGAATCGTCAGTACAGGAATAGGGGCTTTTGCGGTGATGTGGGCAGCATTGCTTCCAATCAATTTATCAAAAAATCCACCCGAACCTGTGCGTCCCATCACGATTAAATCAATGTCAAATTTTTCAACCGCCTCGAACACACCCGAAGCCACATCGGTCATTTCGAGTAATGGCATACACGATAGCCCCGCTTCTACAACGGCATCGACTGAAGGGGTCATATCAGCTTTTAACGTAAGTCGTTGCTTGTCCATCGACTCTTGTAAACTTTTGGCACTTGTATAAATACCATGCTCGGTATAAAGTGGTAAATACGTGTGTAAAAGGTATAGCTCACTTTGATAAGCCTTGCCTATCTCAATGGCATATTGTAGAGCTATCTGAGCATTTTCAGAAAAATCGGTTGCGACAAGTATCTTTTTCATGGTATGTATCTGGAGTTTTGTTTAAGACAAAAATAGACTGTAATTCAGGCGTTTAAACAGTTTATCTGTTAGGATTTTGGATGAGCTTAGTCATGATTTTTCAGATGTAATAACGCCTTAATATTGGCTTTCTATTGTTTATAAATCGTAATTTTACTTCAAAAGAGATAAAATTGGATACATCATTAAACTCCTGAAATTTCAGGCTTACAATTGCAGGAAAAACATATATTTTGTGTACTTTAAGTCACAATTTTATCCCCTTCAAAGTATAAAAGAAAAGATAAGCCATTTTATAGATAGAAAAAGTCATCTACAAGATAGAAGGAGCTATTTTAGAGATAGGAAATCCCATCTTTTAGATAGGAAATCCTATCTTTTTCATGAAAAAAGTCATCTATAAGATAGGAGGAGCTATTTTAGAGACAGGAAATCCTATCTTTTTCATGAAAAAAGTCATCTACAAGATAGGAGGAGCTATTTTAGAGACAGGAAATCCTATCTTTTTCATGAAAAAAGCCATCACTAAGATAGGAAGAGCTATTTTTAGCTGGTCAACAAACTTACAAGTAACCTATTGTAGGTAACAAAACTAAAACTATCGTATGTCAAACATAAAAATAGTACCCATTACCGCCGCCCAAACCTGGGATTTACGCCATCGGGTGATGTGGCCACACAAGCCTTTGGCTTATGTGATTGTTCCCAACGACGAGCAAGGGCAACACTGGGGGCTTTGGCTCGACGACGAACTGATTTCGGTGGTATCGCTTTTTGTGGAAGGTTCTTCTGCTCAATTTCGGAAATTCGCTACCGATACGACTCACCAAGGTAAAGGCTACGGTACGTTGCTACTCAAACGATTGATTGCCGAAGCCAAGCAACAGCACATTCAAACACTTTGGTGCCATGCCCGATGCTCGGCTAGTACTTTTTATCAAGGCTTTGGCTTACAGGTAGTAGGAGAGGTGTTTGTCAAAGATGAGATAGCCTACTGCAAGATGCAAATGGATGTATGAAATTGAGTACAGATGGTGTAAAAAGTCGGGTAAATACCTAATTTTGTAAAATGTATTTTGTACAACTTTACACACAACTGTAGCACAGAAGCTTTGCCTAGCCAAAAGCTTGCCATTTTATCATGATCGATTATATACTTAGAATAGACTGCCCCGACGAGAAAGGATTGGTGCATAAAATCACAGGGGTACTATTTTTCAACAATCTCAACGTAGAGCGTACCGACGAATTTGTAGATAGTGAAAACCAACATTTCTTTATGCGTGTGGCATTTTCGGGTAATTGCGACCCCGAAAAAATAGAAGACGGGCTGCGAGGCATTTTGCCTAATAAAGCCAATATCAATCTATCTAAAAAGCAGGTCAAAGATGTGGTCATTTTGGTCACAAAAGAACACCATTGCCTAAGCGACTTGTTGGTTAGAAATGAATTTAAAGACCTTCCTTTCAATATTTTGGCGGTCATTGGCAACCACGAAACCTTACGCTCGCTCACCGAACGTTTTGGCATTCCGTTTCATTATTTGCCAGCCAAAGGCACCGACCAAGCCGCTCGCATGGCACACGAAGCCCAAATTCATGCCTTGTTGCAACAATACGCCTTCGACTACTTGGTGTTGGCCAAATTTATGCGTGTGCTAACGCCCGATTTTACCAAGCAATATACTGGCAAAACCATCAATATTCACCATTCGTTTTTACCTGCTTTTGTGGGAGCAAATCCGTATCGACAAGCATACGAAAGAGGCGTGAAAATTATTGGTGCTACCGCCCATTTTGTCACCGACGACCTCGACGAAGGCCCCATTATTTACCAAGATGTGATTCGGGTAAATCATACCAAAAACGCCGTAGAAATGGCTGCTGCGGGGCGTGATGTAGAAAAAATTGTACTGGCGAAAGCCCTGAAAGTGGTGTTTGAAGACAGGGTGTTTATTACGGGTAATAGAACCATTATTTTTGAATAAATCCCTTTATTACTCACTAAATAGCGTTTTTTTTTACGAATATAGACGTAAAAAAAATAAATAATTCGCTTACGTAATTTTGCCTTGATAAACCAAATACTTGTTATAACTTCACATATATGACAAATGCCAATAAAACAAAAGATACATGGGATTGGGAAATCAAGCCGCAGGTTTCTTGGTTTAGCTTCAATATCGCTCATATTGTGAACAACCGAGAGTTGATAGTAAGCTTTACGAGGCGTGATTTGCAGAGTACCAACAATCAAACTGTGCTAGGGAATATCTGGACAGTGCTACTTCCGCTTTTCACAACGTTGGTGTATTTGATTGTCTTTGGCAATATCATCAAGCTTTCGACCAATGGCAGTCCTCCCTTGTTGTTTTATTTGACAGGCAATATGCTTTGGACGTATTTTGCCGATTGCCTTTTTGGCTGTATGTTTAGTTTTAAGACCAATGCTCATATTCTCGAAAAGGTTTATTTTCCAAGAATTTTATTACCCTTGAGTAGCATTCTTACCCATTCTTTTCGCCTGGGTATCAACTTTATCTTTTTTATAGGAGTATTAATTTACTACCATCAAACGGGCGAAAGTAGTGTACACATCAAGGCAACGCTTTTTTTTACACCCATTTTATTGGTCAGTATTGCCCTATATGCCTTGGCTTGGGGCTTGTTGGTATTTGTGATTACGGCAAAATACAAAGATTTTGAGAACCTAGTCCATTTTGCTTTACGGCTGTATATGTTTATTACGCCCGTATTTTACCCTGTTTCTATTGTGTCGAAAGAATTTGCTTGGGCTTTTTGGCTCAATCCGCTTACGGCTATTTTTGAAAGCTTTAGGGCTTGTTATACTGGTGGTGTTTTCTTGACCAAAGAACTGAGTATAAGTTTGTTGTTCATATTTGTATTTTATGGTATTAGCCTTACTCTATTCAAAAAAGCCGAGATAAAAGTAATGGACGTGCTGTAAGTTCATACACAACGCATAGCTAGAACCACTGTAGAATTAATGGGAAACGTAGTCATCAAAATAGAAGAAATTGCTAAATCCTTTGAAGTAGGAAGCTTGGGGGCATCTACCTTTAAGCAAGACTTGTTGGCTTGGGTTGATGGCTTGACCAACAAGAAGAATCCTCGTACAAAAAAGGATTTGTTTTGGGCTTTAAAAGATATTTCGTTTGAAGTAGAAGAAGGGGAAGTGGTAGGCGTGATTGGCCCAAATGGTTCGGGGAAATCAACTTTGATGAAAATACTTTCACGCATCATTTTGCCTACCCAAGGAGTGATTAGAGGAAAAGGACGCATTTCGAGTTTGTTGGAAGTTGGTACAGGGTTTCATGGCGAACTAACAGGACGGGAAAATGTGTTTTTAAACGGGCAAATTTTAGGCATGAAACGACATGAAATCAGTGCCAAATTTGATGAAATTGTGGCTTTTTCGGGCGTAGAAGCTTTCCTCGAAACACCCGTCAAACGCTATTCGAGTGGAATGTATGTGCGTTTGGCTTTTGCGGTGGCGGCACACCTCGAAACCGAAATCATGATTATCGACGAAGTATTGGCGGTAGGCGACCTAGAGTTTCAGCGTAAGTGCATGGATAAAATGAAGGAATTGGCTTCGCAAAAAGGCAAAACCGTGCTGGTGATTAGTCACGATATGCAGGCTTTGCGTAAACTATGCACCAAGGCGGTTTACCTCGAAAAAGGACGCATGACCGACATCGGCGACCCCCTGAAAGTGATGGCAAATTATCTTTGGTCAGAAAAAATTGATTTTTTAAGCCAACAGTACGACGATGCCTACAGTGCACCGGGCAACCATTACATCAGGGTAAAACGAGTAGAACTTACCCCTTCTGAAAAGAAAGAAGGGCTGATTTATGCCAGTGCATCGTTGCGTTTCGACATAGATTTTTGGAGCTTGCACACGCCTTTAGAGCTATCGGTACGGGTGTTTGCCTTCAACTTTGCAGGAGAATGCCTTTTTGAAGTAAGTTCACCGCTCAAAAATATCACAACACAAGCCTTAACACAGCTTTCTTGTGAGTTCCCGAGCAATTTCTTCAATGCAGGTTCGTACTATTTTTCGGTTTATTTTATTACCAAATTTGAAACCCTACTCTTTGGTTTTGATACCTGCCTGTCGGTCGATTTGTCGAAAGATGAAGCTATTTCATTCAATACTGTGATTCCCAAAGGCTACATCGCCCCAACGGTTAATATGTATTTCAACGAATAAACCCATACAATCATTTTCCACTAAAACATCCTAATATCATGTCTAAGTATCACGCACATAAGATTATTCATTACGACTTAAAAAAGCCTTTAGATACCCTACCGAGTTTTGAGCCAGAATATTATGTGTTTTGGTATGAACAAATTCCTTTGGGGCATATCTGGATTGAAAAGCACCATCCGAGTGACCTAGCCGAATGGCACCAATGGGTTGTCAATGCCATTGCGAAGGCCATTTATGGCTATTTTTGGATTGAACAAGACAGCGATTACACCAATATACTCTATGCTTTTTCGAGCGATAGAGCTTTCATAGAACAAAAGGCAAAGCCCAACTTTGCTCGTTTGTTACAACCTGTGGCTACCACTGGCGAACCCGTTTCGGTGGTGATTTGCACCCGCAACCGCCCCAAAGCCATAGGGGCTTGCTTGACGAGCTTCTATCAGTCGTATGACCAAAATTTTGAAATTGTGGTGGTTGACAACGCTCCTTCCGACAAAGAAACTGCCAAGTTGATAGCCAAGCATTTTCCGCAGGTAAAATACCTATTGGAGCCACGCAAAGGACTCGACATCGCACGTAATACAGGTGCGTTGGCGGCATCGCACAATATTGTGGCTTATACCGACGACGACGTAATTATTGAGCGAGATTGGATTTCAAAGGTACGTCGGTGTTTTGAAGACCCCATGACAATGGCCGTTACGGGGCTTGTAATTCCCTACGAATTGCGTACCGAAGCACAGGGGATTTTCGAGCGTTATTGGGGCTTCAACAAAGGGTATAGTCCGCTTACTTTCGACCATAAATATTTCTTGGATAGAGTGGACGAAGGCGTACCAGCTTGGGACGTTGGTGCTGGGGCAAATATGGCTTTCAGAAAAGACGTTTTCTCGCTTGTGGGCTTATTCGACGAACGCCTCGATGTGGGTGCGTCGGGCTGTAGTGGCGATTCGGAGTTTTGGTATAGGGTGATGGCAGAAGGCTGGAATTGTAATTATTTTCCCAATTTATATGTCTATCATCAGCACCGAGAATCGACCGAAGACCTTGAAAAGCAGATTCAGGCGTATATGAAAGGCAACGTAAGCTCGATTATGGTGCAGTATGAAAAATATGGCTACGCAGGTGATTTGAAGCGAGTGAAGGAAGCATTACCTGCCTACTATAAACAACGAGTAAAGAAGTTTTTCAGAAGACCTTGGAGTGCAGAGTTTAGGTATGTTTTTACCGAAATAGAAGGTTGCTGGGCAGGTTGGCAGTACTATAAAAAACACAAAAATACGCCAGCATACCCCACTTTACCCGAACCGCCTCGCCTGACTTTTGCTCCGTTGAGTGAAACGCCTTTGGTGTCGGTGGTGGTACCTTGTTACAACCAAGCCGATTATTTAGAACAGGCGTTGTTGAGTGTTTACAGCCAGTCGTACCAAAACTACGAGATTATTGTAATAAACGATGGCTCCGATGACCATACCGCAGCCGTTTGCCAAAAGTACCCTGCTGTGAGGTATGTATATGCACACCGAGTAGGCTTGTCCAATGCCCGAAACATTGGGGTCGCATATGCTAAAGGTGAAACGGTTGTATTTTTAGATGCCGACGACGTGCTGTACCCCAATGCTTTCGAACTCAATTTGTACTACCTAAAAACGTTTCCAGAAATGGCTTTTGTCTATGGAGGATACAATAAAATAGATGCTACTGGCGAAATCATTGAATCGCCTGTGACCGAACCCAAACAATACAATATTTACACGGCTTTGTTGCAAGGCAATTGTATCGGTATGGGGGCTTCGGTGATGTATCGAAGGGCTTTGTTTTTTAGGTACTTTTTTGATAATAAACTGCCTGTATGTGAAGATTATGACCTCTATTTGCGGATTGCCCAAACGTATGATGCTTTAGGTCACGCAAAACCAATTACAGGCTATCGGATGCACGCCAATAATATGTCGAAAAATAAGACTTTAATGCTCGAAAAAGCCCTAGAAGTATTGAAAAAACAGGAAGCTGGCTTGCAAAACGAATCGGAAAAAGCGGCATACCGACAAGGTGTACAAAACTGGCAAGCCTATTACCAATCTTAAAGATTGAGTATATACAAAGGGTTGCACTAACGGCAGTTTGAAGGTTGGTGTAATCCTTTTTACTCATGCCAAAAGCAAAGGATTTTTCTCAATTTCGTTATAAAAATTTAACCTCAGCAACAAAACAAAAATGAACCATAAGCCTAGTTGTTTTAAATAGATACGATTATTTTTTTTTCCAAAAACTTTAAATTAACAACCTAGCTTGTCTCTATTACCATGTTGCACACATTTGAAAGAACGCCCTCGAATCCACCACGTATCGCTCCGATTGAGCTGGAAAACCGTCCGCTCATTTCGGTGATGATTCCTACTTATAATTGTTATAAATATGTAGAAAGAACCTTGCTGAGTGTGCTCTCTCAGGACTTTGATATGGACTTGGTGCAGATTGAGGTTGTTGACGATTGCAGTACCGATGGTAATATTGGCGAATTGGTACGAAGAGTTGGCAAAGGAAAAGTGACCTTTTATCGACAACTTAAAAACGTAGGAAGTTTACGCAATTTTGAAACCTGTATCAACCGTGCTCAAGGGCATTGGGTGCATATTTTGCATGGAGATGATAAAATTAAACAAGGATTTTACCAAGAAATCAAATCACTGATTGACAACTTTCCACAGGCTTCGGCGGTGTTTACCGACTATATTTATATGAACGAAGCCGATGCCGAAATGTATGCTCTGCCTCCTTTGTTGCCAGAACCAGGCATTTTGCCCAATTGGCTCGATAGAATTTCACAAGGACAGCGTATCCAGCCACCAGCGATTTTGGTAAAAAGGGCTGTTTACGAAGATTTGGGCAGTTTTTTTGCTGTGCATTATGGCGAAGATTGGGAAATGTGGGTGCGTATTGCCTCCAAATATGCCTTTGCTTATAGTCCAACGTACCTTGCCCTTTATCGGATTCATACCACCAATATCACGAGTAATTCTTTCTTATCGGCACAAGCCATTGCCGATATTATCAAGGTCGTAAATATTATTGAAAAGTACTGGCCAGAAGACAAAAAGAAGCAATACAGAAACCGAGCACTGAGGAACTTTTCGGAGTATTTTGCCAAAATTTCGGATAAAATTTACCACGACTACCAAAATCCCAAGGCAGCTTACAAGCACGTTTGGAAAACATTCCAGATGCACCCCAACAAAGTAACGTTGAAGTATTTAATGAAAATTTATTTCAAAAGATTGATTCGTTATAAACAGCCTTGATACACTTTTTTGTACGATAACTTTTCCTTTGGACAAGTTATCGGTTGTTCTTGCCTAAAATGGCTTACTTGTGATGGATGCTAGAGCGAAAAGATGGGATTTTCCCTCTCTGAGACGACTCGTCGTATCTTTATAGATAGATTTTCCATGAAAAAGATAGGATTCTCCCTCTCTGAGACGACTCGTCGTATCTTTATAGATAGGTTTTTCCATGAAAAAGATAGGGTTTCCCATTTCTAAGATGGCTCGTCCTATCTTTTAGATGAATTTTTGCTTCACAATGTTGCTTGTATCTGAAGCTAGGCTCGTTGGAAATGATTTGATGCAGGTAATAATTCTGCATTAGTACTTACGTACACCCTTAGCTTCTTTCTCCTTCAAAAAGCGACTTTAGTTCGTGGGCTTCTTGGGCCTTCATTCTTCCAGCCAAAACGAGCCTTAATTGTCGCCTACGCAACGCTCCTTCATACAGGGCGTGTTCGTCGGCTGTTTCAGGAATCGCCTGTGGTACGTCGATAGGACGACCCGACTGGTCAACTGCCACAAACGTAAAAAATGCTTTATTGGTTGTTACTCGTTGTTGTGCTGGAATATTTTCGGCCCAAACGTCAATCACGACTTCCATCGACGAGTTGAAGGCACGGGTTACTTTGGCTTGCAACGTAACAACGCTCCCAAGGGGTATAGATTCTTTGAATGAAACATTATCGACAGAAGCCGTTACAACAATCCGATTAGAATGCTTTTGAGCACATATTGCCCCCACCACATCCATCATACGCATCAGATTCCCTCCCATCAAATTGCCCAAGGTATTGGTATCGTTCGGGAATATCATTTCGGTCATGGTCGTAAGCGACTCGGCTACAGGTTTTGATTTAGCCATTGTTCAACGAAGTGTTTATTATTTTTTTAGTTGGTTAATTTCATCCAAATGAACTGTCTGGAAATGTTCATATACTTTTAGCACAATGGCCAAGGCAACAACCGCTTCGCAGGCTGCTACTACGATAACAAACAGCGAGAAAATTTGTCCTTGTAGTGTTGGGTCATTTTTACTAAAAGCAACGAGGTTAAGATTAACAGCATTGAGCATGAGTTCGATGCCCATGAGTACCACAATGATATTGCGTTTGACCACTACAATTGCCAAGCCTATACTAAAAAGCATGGCACTCGTGAGCAAATAGTATCCTAAAAAGCTATTGTCCATTGTTTAGTCTTTTGTTTTTTTACTTAAATATGCTGCTCCTAAAAGCACTGCCATCAACAATACGCCTGCTACTTCAAAAGGCAAGACAAAGTTGGTCATAAGCGAAACGCCTATTTGTTGTACGGTAGAATGTTGTTCTATTTCTTCAAAAAGGCTTTGCTGGATTTCGGCAAAGCGGGCCCGACCTATCGCAAAAAAGAGCAAGGCAAAAATGCCCAAGGCAACCACTATGCCCCAAAATTGGTTGGTACTTCCCGACTCAATAGTATTTTTACCTACATCTTTGTTGCCTTTTTTGTTGGTGAGCATAATACCAAAAATCAACAACACCAACACGCCACCTACATAGACCAATATCTGCGTAACAGCTACAAAATCGGCACCTGCCAGCACGTATAAGGCCGCAATACCAAGAAATGTACCCAACAAACAAAAAGCGGCATACAATACATTTTTGGTGATTAATACAACTGAGGCTGTAACCAAAGTTAATATCATAAAGAAAATAAATACGACTTGTAACATGGGCAATGTTATTGAGTAATTTTATTGTTTGGCCTCAGAAGAAGAATCTTGAATGTCATTACCAGACGCTTTGTACCTCGGCTTAAAAACAGGACGAGCAGGCTTGGCTGGCTCATCGCTTGGTGCTGTGGCTTTAGCACTTTCTTCCGAAACCGTTGTTTCGGTTGTAGGTGCTTTAAATTTAGGCTTAAAAACAGGGCGAGCAGGCTTGGCTGGCTCATCGCTCGGTGCTGTGGCTTCTGGTGCTACGGCTTTAGCACTACTTTCTTCCGAAACCGTTTTTTCGGTTGTAGGTGCTTTAAATTTAGGCTTAAAAACAGGGCGAGCAGGCTTGGCTGGCTCATCGCTTGGTGCTGAGGCTTCTGGTGCTATGGCTTTAGCACTTTCTTCCGAAACCGTTTTTTCGGTTGCAGGAGCTTTGAATTTAGGCTTAAAAACAGGACGAGCAGGCTTGACAGGCTCATCGCTCGTTGCTGAGGCTTCTGGTGCTACAGCTTTATCACTTTCTTCCGAAACCGTTTTTTCGGTTGCTTTGAATTTTGGCTTAAAAACAGGGCGAGCAGGCTTGGCTGGCTCATCGCTCGGTGCTGTGGCTTCTGGTTCTTTTACATCCTCGGCGTTTGCTGTTTTAAATTTCGGTTTAAATACAGGTTTTGCCGTAGGAATTATAGGTTCAGTTTCCTGTGTTGTTGGTATTTCAGCTATAGGCTGTACTTTAGGCTTGAAGGCAGGTTTGGCTACAGGCGTAGTTTTAGGCGTTGTTTCTTTCTTAAACGCCTCTTTTTCTTGCATATATTGTGCATACAATTGCTTTTTCTCCTCCGCTTGTTCAGCCGTAAGATTGGCAAACTGGAAATTATGGTCGATTACATCGAATACCGAAAAATCGTATTCTTTGGTCATGGTCAGGCATTCGGTAGGGCAAACGGTTGTACACAAGCCACAAAAGCAACATTTCGACATATCAATGTCAAATTTGGCGGCGTACAAACGAATCGCCGAGCTGTCGGAGGCATAGCCTACAACACCAGTGGCTTTGATTGGTTCAATTTCGATACAATCGACAGGACAAATTTTAGCACATTTATCGCACACAATGCAATCGTCCATTTCATTGTGCAGTTGATAACGCCCTGTGTCGGGTACAGGAATTTGTTCAAACGGATATTGCACCGTTACAATGCCCGTTTGTTGGTCGAAGTAATGGGCATCATCCACAAAGATAGGCTTACGACTTTGACGAGCCTCTAAGAGGTGTTTAAAAGACAAAGAAAGCCCTTTCAAAGAAGTTTTTATTCCCTCTTTGATATTGCCCCAATATGTGTTGTTTGCTCCTTTTTGCATAATCAATTACAAAGCTACGCTATAAAATACTGAATTTATAGAGTAAACCTTTTTTTTTGGTAAAAGAATCCACGTACCGTAAATATTGCCTTACCTACACTTTAAAACAAAACATTAGGCTTTAAGATAACCTATCTCGAAGCCTAATGCCTATTGTTAAACAAAGTTTTGTCCTTAATACAATGTTGGAAATGCCTGCGGATTAGCCTCGTGCATAAGCTCATATACAGCATCAAAAACAGTATCGGCACTTGGTTTCGAGAAGTAATCGCCATCAGAACTGTAGGCGGGTCGGTGTGGTTGGGCTGCGACACACACAGGCTTGGCATCGAGCCAACGATAGGCGTTTTGTCCATCTAATACCTGTTGCATCATATAAGCCGACGCACCGCCGGGCATATCTTCATCGGCAAATACGACTCGGTTGGTTTTTTGTATCGACTGCACAATGCGGTGATGGCGGTCGAAAGGCAAAAGGGTTTGTACGTCTATGATTTCAATGCTAATGCCTACTTCTTGAAGCGAACGGGCAGCTTCTAGTACAATGCGACACATCGAGCCGTAGGTGACAACCGTTACATCTTCACCTGCTCGAATCACTTCTGGTACACCTAATGGCACACGCATCTCTGGCAAATTGTCTGGCAATTTTTCTTTCAAACGGTATCCATTCAGGCATTCGATTACGATAGCGGGGTCGTCGCTTTCGAGCAATGTATTGTACAAACCTGCCGCTTGGGTCATGTTGCGAGGAACACATAAATGTACTCCACGCAAGCCATTAAGCAATACTGCCATAGGCGAACCCGAATGCCATATTCCTTCGAGGCGATGCCCACGGGTACGGATAATCATGGGAGCTTTTTGTCCTCCTTTGGTGCGGTAATGCAGACAAGCGAGGTCGTCGGACAACGTAGCAAAAGGATAAAAGATATAATCAAGATATTGTATTTCGATGATAGGACGTAGCCCACGCATGGCAGCCCCAATGCCTTGTCCTACGATAGTCATTTCTCTGATGCCTGTATCGGTCACACGCCAATGCCCATGTTTTTCTTGCAACCCAGCCAATGTTTGGTTGACATCCCCTATTTTACCGACATCTTCGCCAATGATAAAAATTTGAGGATATTCTGATAAAAGGCGGTCGAAGTTTTTATTCAAAATCTCTCTTCCATCCAATATAGGAGCATCTTCGGTATATTCGGCTGGCACGGCGCTTACTTTGAGGGGCGAATCAGCCGAAATACTGTATTGCAAGGCATTAAAACGGTCGTAGTTGCGTTCTTCTGCCTTTTGTAGCCATGCTTGTAAGCCTTCTTTAGCAGGAATTTGCTCGAATCGGAGCAACCGTAAGGCTTTTTTTACAGCCGTGATATTATCTCGATGAATGGCGTTGGGAGTCTTTTTTAGCTCGTCGATGATAGGTTGAATAAATACCCCTTGTCGGCTTTCTCTTGTGGCTTCTTCTAGCCATACGAGGGCATCGGCTCGTTCGGGCTTAATCGAATCCATATAATCTTTCCAAGCCTGTTTTTGGGCTTGTCGGGCAATGCCTACCGCTTCTTCGTCGATTTGTAAAAGTTCATCTTCCGATGCAATGGCATTGTCCAAAATCCATGTTCTAAAGCGAGTATTGCAATCAAAATCTATTTCAAATTGTAACCTTTCGGCTGATTTATAGCGTTCGTGCGAGCCAGAAGCAGAGTGTCCTTGTTGTTGTGTCACCTCTTCTACGTGAATCAACGAAGGAATGTGGTATTGTCGGGCAAGTTTGGCTGCTTTTTGAAAAGCTTCCATCAAACCTACATAATCCCAAGCTTTCACTGCAATGATTTCTAAACCAGCCTCTTCTTCATTGCGTTGGTATCCGGCCAAGGCTTTAGAAATAGAACATTTAGTTGTTTGGTATTCGGTAGGTACAGAAATGCCATAGCCATCGTCCCAGACGGCCATCACAAGTGGAATTTGTAACACCCCTGCGGCATTGATACATTCCAAGAACATTCCTTCCGAAGTAGAAGCATCGCCGATGGTGGCAAAGCATACTTCGTTGCCTTGTTTTGAAAATTTCTGAGCAATTTCACCCTGCAATTCGGGCAACAAACGGTATAGTTTTGAAGCGTAAGCCAAGCCAATCGACCGAGGCATTTGTCCAGCCGTAGAAGACACCCCTGCTGCCGAGTTAAAAAGTTGGGTTTGGTCAACCCAATTTCCTTCGGCATCGAGCCACTGCGTAGCATGGTGGTTGTTCATGGTGCGTCCGCCTGTGTGCGGGTCAAAGGCTTTGTCTGGATGCCCGTACAATTGTGCAAAATATTGCGTCCATGTCATATCGCCAACAGCCGCTACAATGGTTTGGTCACGATAATACCCCGACACAAAATCGCCTGCTTGCATGGCTCTTGCCAAGGCAATTTGTGCCAGTTCTTTGCCATCGCCATAAATCCCAAACTTGGCTCGTCCAGCAAATACTTCCTTCCTTACAAGCAAAGAGCATTCTCGGCTTATCCTTGCTAAACGATAATCCTGTAGTACAGACTCCTTTTGGAACAGAGGTAGTTCTGGCGATGTTTCGTTTTCTAACACAGTTGTTTCGGATTGTTCGGATTGATAAGTACGCATTCCTATGGTTTTATTTTGCTTCTATACAGCGTCTAATAAAGTCACGTATTTTGTGCATTTATACGGCTAGATACACTTATTTCAAAAAAACAGTTCTTTATTTTTTCTTAGCTCCCTACCTGTAAAGTCGTATCAAAAATAAGATAAATTAATTAGTATAACAAATGCTTACCTATTTGAGGTTAATGTTAATGATTTGTTAAAGCCTTTTCCATATTTTGCTAATCTGCTGTGATAATATATTTTTGTTTGGTGACAAAAGCCTCACATTCTTAATTATGGTGCTTTCGTAGAGAAAAATAACAGATTATTTTTTTGTACAGTACTGCACATTTTCAGGAATTTAGTGGCGATTTCATACAACAAATACACGCATTTTGCGTAAATTATCATAAAATTTCCACGATTCATTCGCTGTCAAGTAATTTTCATTCAATCTAAACAATCAGTTCACATGAAAAAATTATTTTTCTTTTTCGCATTTGTTCTGTGTGCAACTTTTGCAAATGCACAAGGCGTTATTACATTCGATAAGAATATCACAACGCATGATTTTGGTAAAATAGAAGAAGGCACGGTAGCCTCTTATACCTTCCATTTTACTAATACAGGTACTGCTCCTGTTGTAATTTCTAGTGCACAGCCCTCTTGTGGCTGTACAACACCAGACTGGACTAAAGAACCTGTATTGCAAGGTAAACCTGGCTTTGTAACGGCTTCTTTCAACTCTACTGGTCGCCCAGGTGTATTCAGCAAAACTGTTACGGTTGTAAGTAATTCAGAAACGCCAACTATCACTTTGACAATCAAAGGTGAAGTTGTGCCAAAACCTGCTAAAAAATCAACTGAGTAGTTGAAGCTCAACGATATTTTTTTCTAAGGGACATTCTCAGGAGTGTCCTTTTTTATTTGCATTTACGTAGGAAATATACAAAGCTTTGAGATATTTTTCAAAAAATTTCTTGATTTTATCCTAAACGATACCGTTGCTTGATTCTAATCCCCATCTGAAAACCAACCCATAAGGTAAAGGTATCAGTAGAACGCAGGGGTTGATAAGAAGGAATGTTGCGAAAGGGTTTGCCGTTCCAATACGACGATTTGGTTACGTCAATGCTCAGGGCTTTGATAGAAGGCCCAAACGTTAGGCTAGAGTTGCGTGCCAGAAATTTTTCAAAACCAATGTCTAGCCGAAGTAGCCAACCTTGGTTGATGCCTGCAATGCCGTCGTATTCAACAAGGGCGTTGCTTACCAAGTCGGTGTTCATCATCCAATTGTTATTGAGCCTGTAGGCACGCCCGATGCCGTAGCCAATATTAAACATTTCGTAGGTTCGTACAAAGTTGTAGCCCAACGTAAGTACATTATAGAATTGCTGTACGCCTGTTTTGAAGGTAAAATTTGCCGAGCGGTTTTCGTCAATAGCCAGTTCTAAACGCTTAAAACCGTTGCCTCGGCCCACAAAACTCAAAAAACCAATGGGTATGGTTTCTGTAGAGTCGGCAAAGTTGAGTAGCCCGATTTGTCGGCCTTTTTTCCCAATTTTATGGGCATAGTTTATCATGCCTACTTGCCATCCTTGGGCGGTTTTGAGGGTGACATTCATGACAAGTGCCATTTGCAAACCTTTATCAATGCGTTTGGTAAAGTTTACGGCTGTGGCCATTTGTAACCCTTGTAGTTCTTGGTGCGTAATATTAAAAAGCCCTGCGGCTTGTACACCTTTAAAGCCTTTCCATGTGTGGTTCCAGCCACCAGCCAAAGCTACGCCGTCGGTACGCCCTAAAGTTGTGTTAAAAACACCTGCTACTTGTACACCATTGACGTGTTTTCCAACAATATTCCCTACACCAGCCAATTGAAAACCAAGCATATTGCGTCTTACGCCATTGAGTACGCCTCCAAATTCCATTCGCCGAACACCAGCCGAATAGCCCATGACGATATTGAGCGAGAGGTCGTTTTCGATACTACCCGATAAAAGTTTGTTTGTTCCTAAAAAGGGGAAAAGTGATACCTGAAAAGGGCGTACCAAGGTGTCTTGCACGTTTTGGGCGTGAATACGCTGTGCTTGGCGTACCATGATTTTATCGAAACTATTTTTAAGCTTAGTCCAAAGGTTGCCTTTATATAAACTATCGTTGGAGTTATCGGTAAAAATTCCTTTATCGCCAGCCGTATTTTCGTATTCGTCTAGTAGCAAAGGGGCAGGCGTATAACGTGGCCTTGTAGCTTGACGGATTGCCGAAGAATCGACCAATAGGAAAAAAGGCGAGTTGTCTTCGGAAGGAAAAACAGGCTTTTGTTTTTCTTTTTCAGGTAACAATAGCCAATCTTTGGTAATGCTTTCGGCTTCTTTTATCCAAAGAGATTGTTGTCTATAGCCCGGTTTTGAAACAGTAATTTTAAAGGGAAGTTGGGGTGACGTAATTTTTAAACGATAAAAACCTGTAGCTGATGAAATCGCCGATGCCAACGATTTTTTTTCGTAAATACTCACGTTTGCCAAGCGTTGTTCGGTATTGGCATCGGTAATATACCCAGAAATGAAAATGGTTTTGTATATAGGGACTTCTACTTTTATCAGAATAATATAGTTTCCTTGTATTTTGTATTGAATATTATCTCTAAACAACAAGGCTAATGCTTCTCGTAAAGGTCTGTTGATGAGGTTTATATCTACGGTTTTTCGGTCGTCTATGGCACTGGCATTGTAGGCAAAAGAGCAGTTGGTTTGTTTGGTGATACTTTCGAGTACCACAGCGAGGCGTTCGTCGGTAAAGCGTAGCGTAACAGGACGAGCGAGTACATTTTGGGCAATGATAGGCACGTGACAAGCAATCAAACATCCTATGATTCCTAGCGATATGGCTACTCGTAAACGCTGCGTCATGAAATAACTCCTTACTTTACTTGAAAATTTAGGCGAAAGTTACAGAAAAAAGTCGATTTTACAGACATCCATTGCCATTAAGTACATACTCTTTGCCTTTCATTTTCAACTTAAAACCAAAGGTTTGTACAATGACCTGCACGATGTTCTCTAGCTTTTCTTCCTCAAAAGTAGCGGTAAGCTTACAGGTACTCATGGCAGAATTTTCAAGCGTAATTTTTTGCCCATAAGTTTCCGATAGCACGTGCACTACTTCGTTGAGCGGTGTATTGTCGAACACAAACTTTTGGGTTTGGTAAGCAATCGTATTTTCGTCGGGATGGTCGAGTAGCTTTAGCGTTTCACCAACAGTTTGAGCTTGCTGTCCGGGGGTTAAAGTAATAGAAGCTTGTTTTTGTGAAAATTGTACTTTTCCTGTTTTGACAAACACCGATACACTAGCATCATAAGCCTTTACATTAAACGACGTGCCTAATACCTTTACGTCGGTTTGTTGGGCATGAATAATAAACGGATGTGCTGCGTCGTGTGCTACATCGAAGAATGCCTCTCCAGTAAGCGAAATTTCACGGGTATTGCCAGTAAATTGAGCAGGGAATTGTAGGCGAGAGTTTTTATTTAACCAAACTTTTGTACCGTCTGGTAACGTTTTTTGAAGCTTCTGATTGGTGCTTTGAGCAGTAAGCATGGCTACTTCTTCCGAAGAGGAGGACGAAAACCAGAAAATACTCGCCACAACCAAGGCGATTCCAGCCGCCATACTGCCAAGCAAAGGCCAAAGACGAACCTTCGAGCGAACAGGGCGAAGAGGTTCGATGGCAACGGCTGTTTCCTTGAAAGTCACAGGTGCCGAAGATTCATTGCTATGTATTTGCGTTTTTACTTTCGACCAAGCGGCTTCTACATCTACGGTTTGTTTATGTTGAAACGCAGTGGTAGTATCCCAAATCAATTTTGATTGGTCGAGCAAGGTATCGGCTTCATCCGTTTCGTTGAGCATAGCCTTGAGTAGCTCGTGGTCATCCTCCGAGTTTTCTTCAGCCAAATACTTTGCCAGTAGTTCTTCTATCGTATAGTTATTACTCATGTTGTTGCTAAAACCAATAGCTATGTCGATTAGTGGTTGAAATTAAAACCATCCTATCAAAAGCATCGCAAGCAAAGGCAAATACTCTGCCAGTTCTGTTCTTAGGATTTTGAGGGCTTTCCCAATTTGGTTTTCGACAGTTTTGATGGATAAATTTAATTGGTCGGCAATTTCTTGGTATTTCAGTTCTTCAAATCTACTCATTCTAAAAATCAATTTACATTGCTCAGGCAGTTTTTCAATGGCGGCGGCGATGCGTTGCTCTAGTTCGCTTTTATACAACTCGTCGGTTGCCGAACCATGATTTAACGTCAAGAAATCGCCTACGTGCTGCCGGTATGTATCTTGGATTTTTAGGTGTTTTATACGGTTCAAACAGGTGTTATGAACGGCCCTATACAAATAGGATTTGAGCGATACGGTGATTTCTATTTCAGCCCGCTGCTCCCATAATTTTGTAAAGATACTCTGCACTATTTCTTCGGCATCGTCCATGTCTTTCAATAGACCAAACCCATAGTTACAAAGTGCCTGATAGTATTTCCGAAAAACGACCTCGAAAACACGCTCATTGCCTTGTTGGATGGCTAGTAAAATATCTGCGTCTGTAAGTTGCAATCGATTAGAGATTTGTGGCGTTATACAAATTGGTTACGAAGCACAAGCCTTTGAGCTTTATACATTTCCACAAAAATACCATACATAAGCGATATTTGCCCGAAAAATCGGTAAGCGGTTGCAAAAACGTATAAATGGATATATCCTCGTAAAGATACCGTGCATTGTAACGGTGCAACTGTCTTGTTGTATCCAAGACAACCGTGGGCAAATTTACCCCTATTAAGACGTAATTTTTATATGATTTTATGAGAAGATAAAAAGCTATGGGTAAATATAAGAAGTTTTTTTGGAATTGTAGCGTAGAGAAATCGTGGCTCAACAGGATTTTTACAAACTTCGATACAAAATAAATTCATTATCAAAACATTATAATCAATGTAGGCTTCCAGACAAGGATTGTACCGTAAATGAATAAAACCAAAGATGAAACGTGTAATCTGCACGCTTTTCATCCTTGGTTTTATTTAAAAAAATGCGAATATATGTGCCTTAAATATGCTTGACGAAGCCCATAACATAGATTTGTCCTTTCGGGCCAGTGGCTGTGCTACTGCCACCTTTGGGTTCGAGCGAAATGGCAAAGGCCATTGCTTGCTGGAAGGATTTCATCAAACTGGGGCTATCGAGCGTGTCAATCAAGCCCGCATCGATGGGTTTTCCTTCTACAATCGCCCATAATTGGTATTGTTGGGTGGCCGAAGGCTGCGGTAAGTGCAAGGTCGAAAGGAGTACTTCTTGGGTTTGGGTATTCCAGTACACGACGGCTTTGGCTTGTGGGGCAATGGTTTGCCCTTGTAAAATAATTTTTTCGGTAGAAGGATGTTCTACTAAGGCCAACTGCTGTTGGTAATTGGCTTTGGTAGCTGCGAGTTGTTGCTTTTCTGATTCGAGTGCCAACACTTGGTCTGATGAGGTCTGCCAACGGTAAAACAGCACGACGTTGGCTACCAAACTCATGGCCAGCAATACCCATACGGCAGCATACCGAAAACTGTTGTTTGACGATGGAACAAAAATAATATTGCTTGTGGCTTCGGCATCTTCTGTAGCTAGGTCGTCTAGCACGTGTAGCACTCGTTCTTTTAGTTCTACAGGTGGTTGGCACGCAAACTGCGACGCATACATTTCAAGTGAGTGTCGAATGGCGTTGATTTCTTCTTCGATAAGGGGGTATTGTTTTGCTAAGTTTTCTACCTCGACGGTTTCGTTGGCATTGGTATGCCCCAACACATAGCTTTCTAAAATACCCGATTCTATATATGCTTGGATATTCATTTGATTAATATTTTATACAGTGGATGTTGTATTGCTTCCATAAATTCTGAATAACTTTTTTCTATAAGCAAGAGGATTTTTTGATGATTTAAAATCAGTGCATCACAAGGGGGAGGTTTTCCTCCTCAGCTAAAGCCCTTTGCTCACAAGGCTTATTTGATGTATTTTCTCAAAAAAGTAATCGCTGCCTTTACACGTGTTTTTACTGTGCCGAGCGGAATACCATACTCTTTTGACACCTCTTCTTGGGTATAGCCTTTGAAGTACAACAAGTCGATGACCTGTTTTTGTTCGGGCTTGAGTTGTTCTACTACCTTCGACAAGCCCATTGCATCGACCTCCAATTCGCTTCCGCCTTGGCTATCAATAACATGAATGTGGGCATCGAGGTCTTGGTTTCGTTGGGTATTTTGAAACTCCTGCGACCGCAATTTGTCGATGGCTGTATTGCGTGCCACGTTCAAAATCCAAGTAAACAAAGCTCCTTTGGAGGTATCGTATCCCTCAATATTTTTCCATATTTTTACAAAAGCATCCTGCATTACGTCGGCTGCTACTTCTTCTGAACGCACAATTTTGATAATTACGCCATAAAGTGCCGCCGAATAATTATCGTACAGGATAGAAAAGCCCCGTTGGTCTTTATTTTTCAATAAAGTTACCAGCGATTCTTCTGCTATAACCGTTTTCCTTTTCGACATAAGTGGGTTTTTTAGAGAATAATGGGTATGAATAATAGCAAGTTTTTTATGTAAGGAATAAAGATGTTATGCGTACAGCTCATCAATACTTTTCTGTCGTCTAAGACAACAAAGTTTGCGTTTAGGTTGTTTGTACCCTATTTTTTATCGAAAATGATTAGACAAAAAAGGGATAGCATACAGCCATTTGATTGATGATAATGTTTGGCTTTGATAGAGGTAACAAGATGATTTTATGAATCGGAGAAAAGAAAGGACTTCCTACGTAGAAAGTCCTTTACGAATTACCCATTATTAAACCACACCTAATTAAATTGGTGAAAACCAAGGATGTGCTTTGTTTTCTCCAAGTGCCAGCAGGCAGGTGCTATGGGTATTTCGGGTGTATTGCTTTTCTATAAACAGATGTACGCAAAAATGAAATTGTTGGATTGCCTCTTTGTCATAATTTCCCAAGAATCTGTGGCTGTAGCCATAAAAACCCATAAAAAAGCTTTAGTCAGACAAATGTTTTAAGTAGATTTGGAAAAAATGTTTACTCGGAATTTTTATTTTTTCACATCAACTAAACTAGCATTGCCAATGAAAAAAATTATTTGGGCTGCCTGTATGCTTGCAAGTCTTAGCACATCGGCACAAAAGAAAAAAAGTGTAAGCTCTCCGCTCGAAACCGACAAACAGACGATTATCAGTAACCTCGACCATCGTTTCGACGAATATGCGGGCATTTCAAAGCAAATTTGGAATTTTGCCGAATTGGGCTACATGGAAGAAAAAAGTAGTGTGCTTTTACAAGAACAACTCAAAAAAGAAGGCTTTACAGTAGAAACGGGCATTGCAGGGATTCCTACGGCATTTGTGGCAACTTATGGCACGGGCAAGCCCGTGGTAGGCATTTTGGGCGAATACGATGCCTTGCCTGGCTTGGCACAAGAAGCCACGCCTGAGTTGAAACCTATTGCTGGACAGCGAGGCGGACATGGCTGCGGACACAACCTTTTTGGTACGGCTTCGGTGGCGGCGGCTGTAGAAGTAAAAAATTGGTTGCAAAAAACAGGCAAATCGGGTACGGTTAAAATTTTTGGCTGCCCAGCCGAAGAAGGTGGCTCTGGCAAGGTATATATGGTGCGAGAAGGCTATTTCAACGATGTGGATGTGGTTTTGCATTGGCACCCAAGCTCGGCGAATGCCGCCGATGCCAGCACCTCGCTTGCCAATATCAATGCCAAATTTCGTTTCAAAGGCATTGCTGCCCATGCGGCGGCTTCGCCCGAAAGAGGCCGCTCGGCACTCGATGGCGTTGAAGCCATGAATTATATGGTAAACATGATGCGTGAGCATATTCCGCAAGACACCCGCATTCATTATGTAATTACGAAAGGTGGCGAAGCTCCCAACGTAGTGCCAGCGTATGCCGAGGTGTATTATTATGCTCGTCATAAAGACCGTGCCATTTTACAGAGTATTTGGAAACGCATCGAAAATGCCGCCCAAGGTGCTGCCCAAGGTACCGGTACAAAGGTAGAATGGGAAGTGCTAGGGGGTGTCTATAATTTATTGCCTAATGTAACGTTAGCAAAAGTAGTACACGCCAACCTAAGCAAAGTAGGAGGCGTAGTATATAACGATACAGAAAAACAATTTGCCGAAAAAATTGCGGATACTTTTGGCGAACAAAAACAGCCTGTTACCAATGCCGCCCAAATCAAAAATTGGCAAGATGCGTCTGAAAGTGCTACCAGTAGCGGCTCAACCGACGTAGGCGACGTAAGTTGGGTTGTCCCTACTGTTGGGCTAGGCACAGCTACATGGGTGCCTGGAACATCGGCTCATAGCTGGCAATCGACGGCTACAAGTGGGATGTCTATCGGACAAAAAGGAATGATTGTTGCCGCAAAAACCTTGGCCGTAACAGCCCTCGATTTGTACAGTGACCCCAGTATTATTGAGCAAGCCAGAGTAGAATGGCAAAATAAAAGAGGGGCTAATTTTACTTATGAAGCCCTTTTAGGCAACCGTAAACCTGCCTTAGATTATAGAAAATAAAGACCGAAATCCTGATTTTTTGATGGCGGATTGATAGCCTATTTTTATAAATCCGCCATTTTCTTTGTAGGATTTTAGAGAAATGAAACGCAATTTTGCAATAAGTATATTTGCTTACACCTTGGTTTGTACTACCGCTACTTTGTCTTACATTTTATCTTGATAATACCATGAAAAAAACAATCTTCTTACTTTGTTGCTATTGGAACACAGCCTTACTTTTTGCCCAAAATGTTGTAAGCCCCGAAGAGCAAACACAAATTAAACAAGTAATAGCCGACGAAGCACAGGCTTTCTCGAACAAGCAGTACGAACAATGGACGGGCTTTTACCGCCAAACGCCACAGGTGTATTTTGCCACGGTAGAAAAAGGAAAAACCATCCAAAAAGAGGGTTGGGACAATCTTCAAGCATGGGCGAATACTTTTTTTCACGAAAAAAACACGCCTAAAGTTACCTACAAAAGGGATAATTTTAGCTTTAGAAAAGTAAACCCTACGTACATTTGGGTGACGTTCGACCAAACCAAAACAAGCGATGCCAAAAAGGAAATAACCAAAGAATTGCGTATCGTAGAAATGATTAAAGGTGAATGGAAAATGGTGAATCGCACAGGATTTGTCGCTGGAAGTAATAGCAATACCGAAGCTGAAGCCACTCCAAAATTGAGTAAAACCGATACAAAAGAAGAGAAAAAAGGCACTACAACCGCCAAAGAAACGCCCAAATCGAAAACCAATGCCGAGGCAACTCCCGAAGAGCACAAGAAGGAGAAAAAGGAAAAAACGACAAGCAGTACGCCTACCAACGAACCCAAAAATTCGAGCAAAGAACCAACGACTACCAAAGATAAAAAAGCAAAAACTACAGAGCCTAGTTCGTCGGAAGCCGCAAGCAAACCAACCGCCGAAAAGCCGAAAAAGTTTTTTGATTAGACTATGACAAGGAAAAAATCCACTCATACGCGAGTGGATTTTTTCCTTTATTTGCTTTACAAGTACAAAGCATCCAAAATTGGGCTGTAGTATCAACCAACCACTTTTTGTTCGAGGTTTTTGAAGAAATCGTACATCGGATTTACGTCGAGCTTAATGAACTTTTGCCATAACTTAATCGCCTTGGTGATGAGTTCGTTTTCTATCAGAAAACCGTCGTGTCCATACAGCGAATCAATGGCCTGAAAAGTTGCACCGGGAATATGTTTAGCCAAAAACGCTTGTTCATTGATAGGAAACAGGGCATCCGATTTGATACCCATGACCAAGGTTTTAGCCTTCACACTTTTCAGGGCTGCCACCACGCCACCACGGCCACGCCCCACATCCTGCGAGTCCATTACCTGTGACAAAATGTAGTAAGAATACGCATTGAAACGCTTGGCGAGTTTTTCGCCTTGGTATTTTTGATAAGAAACCGCACGATACGGCTTACCCAAGGGTTCGCCTTGTCGGGCTTGGGTAATATTATAGGTTTCGTAATTACGATACGAAATTAAGGCTGTAGCACGAGCCGCTTTCATGCCATTGATGCCTGCCAACGGATGGCTCTCCTGCCAAGTGGGGTCCACCTCAATAGCCATGCGTTGCGATTCGTTGAAGGCAATGCCCCAAGGCGAATGCTGGGCGTTGGTGGCAATCAGAATTAAATTTTCTATTAAATCAGGCTGACAAATCGCCCATTCCAAGGCTTGTTGTCCGCCCAACGAGCCACCCACACAGGTTTGTATTTTTCCAATACAAAGGTATTCTCGCAACAAGTCAAATGCCCGCACAATATCCCGAATTGTAATAGGAGGAAAAGTATGAAAATACGGCTTGCCAGTACGAGGGTCGATAGACAAAGGCCCTGTACTGCCATAATGCGAGCCTAGCACATTGGCACAAATGATAAAATATTTATCGGGGTCAAACAACTTGCCTCGGCCTACTAAGCCTTGCCACCAATCTTCGGCATCATGGCTACCCGTGAAAGCATGGCAAATCCACACCACATTAGAGCAATCTTGGTTGGGTTTTCCTAATGCTTGGTAAGCCAATTCCACTTCGGGTAATTCGCCTCCTGCTTCCAAAGCAAAAGGATGAGGATGTTTAAAAAGAAATGTATTATTCAATGTCGTAATTATTTAATCTAAACAAAAATAACCGCTTTTCAACAAGAAATATTGACATGCAAGACGACAAAGCGCCTACCGCTTGGAACACAAGCGGATATATCGGCAATTGTCTTGCTTGTGTATAAGCAAAGCCTAAATTTTCGTAAAACCCGACGAATACTGTACAGCAAATGACCTTGAAAAAGCTGAGTAAGTGCTTCGTAATTGGTTTATATTTCCCAAAATATTTCTAATAAAATGATTTTAGGTAGGAATTAGCACCTTGCTTTTACGAGGTAAGTAGGTTGCCAGAAGTTCTTAGAGCCTAGTCTCTCCCTTCTTCTTTATAAATCAACTACTACTTTGAAGAAGAGTAATTGACTTGATGTTGCAAATATAAAGCCTCTCTTGCCGATTTTCCAAATGTTTTTTGGCAGATTCTACCTGTTATGTATTTTCGTGCACTTTTATTCGTTATTATTGTTGCTATGAAATTTCATGGTTAGTATTCAACCTCATTTTCCTATCATATTTACCTATGTACATCAAAAATACACTCCTGTTGCTCATAACCTTTGCGTGTTTGTCTGTTGGTTTTCGAGAAGAGATTCCTCTTATTCAAACACTCCTTAGCAAACTAGAATCCTTTCATCAGCAAAAGCCTCAAGAAAAAGTCTATTTACATCTCGATAAATCTTATTATATGGCTGGCGATACGATATGGCTCAAAGGCTATTTGTTTGATGCCAGTACGCACCAAATAGATTCGGTAAGTCGGGTGCTATATGTCGATTTATTAGACGAAAGTAAGGGTAAACTCATCAGCCACAAACGCCTGCTTTGTGTAGGTGCTGCCCAAGGCGAAATAGCCATTCCTGATAGCTTGGCACAAGGCGTGTACACGCTAAGGGCTTATACCAATTATATGCGGAATTTTTCTGATGATTTTTTCTTTCAAAAACAACTTACAATATGGCAACAACAGCCCTATTCGTCGATTAATGAAAACAACGTACAAGCTTTGTCGAGTATTAGCGATATACAGTTTTTTCCTGAAGGAGGCGATTTGGTTGAAAACATTGAATCTCGTGTCGCTTTCAAAGGCGTAAACAAATGGGGCAAAGGCGTACCTATTGAAGGTTTTGTTTTAGACAATGCCAAAGACACCATCACCATGTTTCAGGCGGCTCATTTGGGCATGGGCTATTTTACATTTTTACCTGAAAAAGGAAAAACCTACCAAGCATTTGTCAAGCAACCCGACGGCACTTTCTTACAAAAAAACTTGCCACAAGCACTAGCACAAGGCTATGTGATGTTGGTTGACAATACCAGTTTTAAAGATAAAATTCGAGTATATGTTAAGAATAGCAGCCCCAAACCAGTCGACCAAGCCAAGCCTTTAGCAATACTGGTGCAGCAGCGAGGTAGCGTCTGTATGGTAGGAAAAAACAGTGAAGCCAGTGCTTCGTTTGTGGCAACGATTCCGAAAAGTAGTATCCCCGACGATGGCATTGTACAAATCACCCTGTTTTCGCCAGAAGGGCAACCCCTGTGCGAGCGTTTGGTTTTCCATCAGGCGAATAAACAACTCAAACTAAGCATTACGCCCGACAAAGAAAGCTATCGACCAAGAGAAAAAGTAACCCTTACCCTAGAAGCCAAAGATGCGGAAGGTAAGCCCGTTAAAGGTAATTTTTCGTTGGCCGTGACAGATGGCACACAAGTAGCAGAAGATTTATACGAAGAAAACCTGCTCACCAACCTATTGCTGACCTCCGATGTGCGAGACAAAGAAGCCAGCTTATCTACGTGGGCTTTGCGTGGTACGGTAGAAGACCCTGCGTATTATTTCGACCCCAACCAACAAGAGGCACGCCTGCACCTTGACGTACTTATGCTTACGCAAGGTTGGCGAAGGTTTGCTTGGGCTGATATTTTGGCTGATGCTCAAGCAAAGCTGGCTTTCCCTATTGAAACAGGATTGAGCATTACGGGGAAAGTACTACGCCCCAACGGAAAAGTCAGTCAGCAAATCAATTTGACAGTCATGTTGAAAAATAAGGCTGAAAACCCTCAGTTCTTATTAGCCAACACCGATTCATTGGGTAGATTTGGCGTATATGATTTGTATTTTGTTGATTCAACCGACGTATTAGTACAGGCTATCAAAAGCAATGGAGGTCGCAACCTGAGTATTACGCTCGACCCATACGATACCACGCCACAAATCAAGCTACTCAAAATCCCTTTTAATCCCATTACATTCGATGCTAAAACCTTTGCTGTGTTTTTGCAAAAAAGACGAGAAGCTATCGCTTTAGAACAAAAGTTGAAGCTCAATAAAGTACAAATGTTAGAAGAAGTAGTAGTAAAGGCTAGTAGAGAAAAAGAGCCTGACAGTCGTAAAATTTACGGTAATGCCAGTAATACTATAAAGGTACAAGACCAAATGTGTGGTGGCGTATTGCACGTGTTACAAATGCTACAAGGGCGAGTACCTGGCGTACAGGTAATACCATCGGGTGCGAGCTTCAAAGTAACGATTCGAGGAATCAACACTTTTTCGGGTAGTACAGACCCTCTATATTTGATTGATGGGATGCCTGTAGATGCCGATGCTCTTGCTTCTTTAAGTCCTTGTGATGTAGAAACGATAGACATACTCAAAGGGGCAGATGCTGCCATTTTTGGTATGCAGGCAAGCAACGGAGCTATTGCGTTTTTGACCAAGCGGGGCAATTCCAACTATGATTGGAGTAAAGCAGGGCCTTCGGAAGGGATTGCCCTACAAAAGCGCAAAGGCTACGAGCGAATGCGTGAGTTTTATAGCCCTGTGTACGACAATCCTAATGCTGCATACCTACCCGACTACCGCTCAACACTTTTTTGGAAAGCAACTATAGCTACCGACGCTACAGGCAAAGCGACGCTGAGTTACTATCAATCGGATGCCACAGGTACGATGAATATCAAAGCTGAAGGTGTTTCAGAAAATAGCCGAGTAGGAGTAATACGAGGAAAATACCGTGTACAGTAGTTTTTTATATGATTTTTCCGTGAAATGCTATGCTTCAAAGAAGTAGCTTCAAACCTATCTTTCTTTAGCATGAGAATTGTCAGTTTTTTTGCTTGAGGTAATAGGCTTTTGCGTATCTTTGTGACGAAATTTCACCAATATGTTACGTATTATATTACTTTCAGCAGGTATCGGTTTGGTTTTTTTTCTTGCTCCTTTTCTAGGGCTAGAGGCATACGTTGCTGTTGACAAATGGTTTATTCTGGCTTTTTATGCAGCCGTATCTTATTTCAACCATTTGCTCATGCAACAAGGCTTTGCCAATAACCGACAACATTTTGTGCAGTTTTATATGGGTAGTATTTTGGCTCGTTTACTTTTAAGTATAGCATTTGTTGGGGTGTATATCATGAAGGGTACGCCAGATATATATATCTTCCTTAGCAATTTTTTTGTACTCTATTTATGTTATACAGGTTTTGAAATATACGATTTGTATCGTAAATTGCGACACTTTTCGTAATGAGCCAATAAGCCAAAGGGATAAGTAACTGATAATCAAAAGTTATCTAGTAAACCGACAAGAAAATAAAATCATAAACCATTATACGTTCATCCTCCAAGTCGTGATGAGAAAATTATATTTTTCAAATATTTTGGCATTTCTTCTTTTATTTGCCACCTCGGTATTTGCACAGCACCATTCTGAAGAATCTACGTCGACTGACTCTTCGGCAGTTACAACCACCGCTCACGCTACTGAAGCTACAGAAGAGGCTCATGGCGAAGGTAAGGTTGACTTAGGTCACATGATTATGCACCACATTGGCGACGACCATAAGTGGGAATTTGCTCATGGTATTTCAATTTATTTGCCTTGTATCGTAAAAACAGAAAGTGGCTTGAAAGTTTTCTCTTCTCGTAATTTGGAAGACGAACATGGCAATGCTGTCGCTTACGAAGGCTTAATTGTTGAACATGGCAAGATTCATGCAGAAGATGGCTCGCACGTGCTAGATTTATCTATCACGAAAAACGTGGCTTCTTTGTTGTTGAGCGCCGTGTTGATGGCTTTGATTTTCTTCTCGGTAGCCAAATCTTACAAAGAAAGAGCTGGTAAAGCTCCCAAAGGTTTTCAATCTTTAATCGAGCCAATCATTATTTTTATCCGTGACGAAGTAGTAAAAGCAAATATTGGCGAAAAACATTACAGAAAATTTTTACCTTATTTATTAACGCTTTTCTTCTTTATCTGGATTAACAACCTGCTAGGATTGTTGCCAGGTGGCGCGAACGTAACGGGTAACATTGCTGTTACCATGGTGTTGGCAGTGATTACATTCCTTGTGACCAACTTGAATGGTAAAAGTACTTACTGGGGACACATCTTTGCGATGCCAGGCGTACCAAAATGGTTGTTGATTATCTTAACACCTGTAGAAATTATCGGTATTTTTACCAAACCAGTTTCATTGATGATTCGTCTTTTTGCCAACATAACGGCAGGTCACATCATTATGTTGAGCTTCATAGGTTTGATTTTTATTTTGAAAATTTGGGCTGTTACGCCAGTAATTACAGCATTTGCGGTATTTATGAACGTAATCGAATTGTTGGTAGCCTTCCTTCAAGCGTTTATCTTTACGATGTTGGCGGCTAGTTATATCGGTTCGGCTGTTGAAGAACATCACCATTAAGCGTACTGAGTAGCGAGTGCAGAGTTTTGAATAATTATCAAAAAACTCCTTATGAGGCTACTTATGTTTTCATTTTGTAAATAATTTTTTCACTATAATAAACAAATAAAATCATGTCACTTTTGTCAATCTTAGCGGAAGTTTCAGTAGGTACAGGTTTAGCTGGCGTTGGTGCTGGTCTAGTAGCAATCGGTGCTGGTCTTGGTATCGGTAACATCGGTGGTCGTGCAATGGAAGGTATTGCTCGTCAACCAGAAGCTTCTGGAAAAATCCAAGGTGCGATGTTGGTTGTTGCTGCTTTCGTTGAAGCGGTAGCTCTTTTCGCAGCCGTAATTTGCTTCTTGGTAGCTAACAAATAATTGTTACTATCAGTTATCGAAAACCGATGCGTAAAAAGTAGTTTTAGGCTTGAAAGCTTTCGATAATAGCACAGACATTTGCTTTGTACCATAAAGCATTAGGCTTGTGGTACAAAGTTCTCTGAGAAAACTTATTTTAATCACACATACTTTACCGAACGATAGGCTCTTAGTAGCGTATCAATCGCAAAACATTCATTACTATGGAATTACTTACTCCAGATTTAGGTCTTATCGTATGGCAGTTGGTGGTTTTTGGCGTATTGTTCTTTGTATTAGCTAAATTCGCTTGGAAACCCATCATTGCTTCTTTACATGAGCGTGAAGCTTCTATCGAAAGTGCCTTAGAATTAGCCGAAAATACACGTAAAGAAATGGCTGAGTTGAAGGCTGGTAACGAAAAATTATTAGCAGCAGCCCGTGCCGAGCGTGATAGCATCATCAAAGAAGCGAAAGAAGTTTCTGATAAAATGATTGCAGAAGCAAGAAATGAAGCACAAAAAGCGGCTGCCTCAGAAATCGAAAAAGCGCGTGTAGCGTTCGACCAAGAGAAAGCTAGTGCTGTGGCTTCATTAAGAAAAGAGGCTGCTTCTCTTTCTTTGGAAATTGCAGAGAAAGTATTACGTACTCAATTAGCAGACCGTGCCGCACAAGAGAAATTGGTTTCGTCTTTGTTGGCTGATGCTAAATTAAACTAATTCGGTGACGAGCATTGGCTCTCAATTCAACGCATAATTCAAGATGTCAGAACAAAGTGTAGCTTTCAGATATGCTAAATCACTGGTTGATTTAGCCATTGAAAAGGGTGTGATAGACACGGTACACGAAGATATGCAGTTCTTCGACCAAGTGTGTGACGAAAACCGTCAGCTTGCCTTAACACTCAAAAGCCCAATCGTTAAACACGTTCAAAAATTAGCGATTCTTTCGGCTATTTTCAAAAGCCAAGTAAATCCTGTGACGTTTTCGATTTTTGAAATTATCACTAGAAAAAATCGTGAGAAATTCCTCCCTGCGATTGCTCAAGAATTTCAACGTCAATACGCACTTTACAAAAATATTCAAAAAGTAGAGGTAACAACAGTTTCTCCTTTGACCGACACTCAACGTGCCGATTTTATCCGCATCGTGGCAGAGGCTACAGGTAAAACGGTTCAATTGGTAGAAAAAATCAAACCTGAGCTTATCGGTGGTTATGTGTTACGCATCAACGACCGTCAGGTGGATACTTCTGTGAAAACTCGCTTGAACGAATTGAAATTGGCTTTTTTACAGTAAGAAATTATTTAACGAAAAGAGGTTGCTAGGCTGGGCTTGGCAACCTCTTTTTGTTTTATATTTGTTAATTGTATCAAGTCCTGTACAAACTACTACAGCTTGAGGCAAATGCTTTATGAAACGAAACCTTTTTCCCCAATAATTATGCTATCTCATACCGAACCAACAGCCGTGATTTCTAAAAATGCCAAACTCTTGATTTTGGTGGCATCTTTGGGCTATTTTGTTGATGTTTACGACCTTATTCTTTTTGGCGTTGTACGTATTCCGAGTCTTAAAAGCCTAGGCTTGTCGGGCGATGACCTTCTTTTACAAGGCTCGAAACTGATGAATACCCAAATGGCAGGAATGCTTTTAGGAGGTTTACTTTGGGGCATTCTGGGCGATAAAAAAGGAAGAAAATCGGTATTGTTTGGCTCAATTTTGCTGTATTCTCTAGCGAACGCTGCCAATGGCTTGGTCAACGATATACAGACTTATATGCTCTTACGATTTGTGGCTGGTGTTGGCTTGGCGGGCGAATTGGGTGCTGGTGTAACCATCGTAAACGAGTCGTTGCCCAAAGAAAAAAGAGGCTTAGGTGCATTGTTTATTGCAGGCACAGGTGCGTTGGGTGCCGTAACGGCGGCATTGGTGGCTGGCATGAGCCAAGACCCCGAATGGTGGCGTATGACCTATTTTGTGGGTGGTGGCATGGGCTTGGCGTTGTTGTTGTTACGCCTAGGCACAATGGAATCAACGTTATTTGCCCAAATGGATGCCAAGGTTGAAAAAGGCAATTTTTTACAGTTATTTACAAGCTATTCAAAGTTTTCTCGCTATTTCTTGTGTATTTTGATGGGGCTACCAATATGGTATATTGTCGGTATTTTGGTGCTTTACGCCGCCGAATTGAGCAAGCAATTGCACGTACAAGGAACAATTCTGCCCGGCAACGTGGTGATTTGCTGCTATCTAGGCTTATCTTCGGGCGATTTTTTGAGTGGTTTGGTAAGTCAATGGCTCAAAAGTCGCAAGCAAACAGTGTATATTTTTGTACTAGGAAGCTTTTTGTTTATGGGTTTGTACCTTTTTTCGTATGGTTTAACCTCCCCAATTTTCTACTTTATTTGTTTTGGTTTAGGCTTTTCGGGAGGCTATTGGGCGGTGTTTATCACGATGGCATCCGAGCAATTTGGAACAAATATCAGGGCTACCGTTACGACCACTGTACCCAATTTTGTAAGAGGAGCTTTAATTTTAATTAACATGGGCTTTCAAATGCTCCTTGGCGATTACGGATTAATTACAGCCGCTTTAATCGTAGGCATCGTCTGTAATGGTGCAGCACTTTGGGCAGCGTATCAATTAGAAGAAACCTTTACCAAAGATTTAGATTTTATAGATGCCTGAGTAGCGTAGTACCAATGGTGAATTGTGAGTTAAGTTTTTTATTTTCTAATACTTTTATAACTCTGCTAACTACATCTAATTTTGATTAAGACAAAATGTAAGTCTTTGAAAATCAAAATGCTAATTCGCCATTCATCATTCGTACTTCTGCAAAAGCCAGATTACCAAACATATCAACCAATCACTTACTCGCTCAATTATTTATATGAAAGTTGCTGGATTTACGTTTGTTAGAAATGCCATCAAATACGATTATCCTATTGTAGAAGCCATCACGTCTATTTTACCCTTATGCGATGAAGTGGTGGTAGCTGTTGGGCAATCGGAAGACGACACGCTTGGTTTAATCAAAAGTATTGCTTCGCCCAAAATCAACATCATAGAAACCATTTGGGACGATTCTTTGCGGTCGGGAGGTAAAGTATTGGCGGTAGAAACCAACAAAGCCTTGGCGGCTGTAGCCAGCGATGCCGACTGGTGCTTTTATATTCAGGGCGATGAGGTGATACATGAGCAATATTTGCCTATCATTCAGGCGGCCATGCAAACGCATATACACAACCCACAAGTAGAAGGGTTACTGTTGAAATACCTTCATTTTTATGGGTCGTACAGATACACCGCCGATGCCCATAAATGGTATAGAAGAGAAATTCGGATAATTAAAAATACGGGGAAAGTTACTTCGTACAAAGATGCCCAAGGTTTTAGAACGGTAGAAAACCAAAAATTGAAGGTAAAATTGATAGATGCCTACGTGTATCATTATGGCTGGGTAAAACCTCCAGAAGTACAAAAACAAAAAATGAAGGGCTCATTGAACTTCTGGGGCGACGAACACGACGTGGCACACGTACAAAAAATGATAGACGATTTCGATTACAGTGGCATCGACTCGCTGTCGGTGTTTCAAGGTACGCACCCACAGGTGATGCAAGCACGCATTCATCGCATGAACTGGCTGTTTGATTTTGACATTCGAGAAAAACGGCTTTCGTTCAAAAATCGCCTAAAAATGTGGGTAGAAAAATACACCGGTTATCGTATTGGAGAATATAGAAACTATAAGTTATTGTAAAGCGTTAATTTGATGTATCTTTGTTCTGTAAAAGCATAAATTTTTCTGATTACTGGACAAAATGAATAAAAGCGAGAAAAAAGTTGTTGTGAATGTGTGAAAACCCAACAACAACTTCTAGTCTCGCTTTTGGACAAATTTAAGACTGATTTACCCAAAAGCCAACAAACATTGTTAAAAACCTTGTTTGTTATTATTTGTAGTATCATTGTTAGGGCTTCCGCACTAAAATTAGGATAAAAAATCGCATAGCTCTAATTTTGTAAGATGGAACTTACAAAACACTTTGAACAAGTAACGGATTTTAGGGTTAAAGGTCGTTGCTTACACGAATTAGTAGAGATATTGGTACTAATTTTACTTGGAACGTTGTGCGATTGTG
>JAAFJE010000050.1 GCA_013298025.1 Cytophagales bacterium
AATGGCACTGCAAATTTTGACAGAACATACTGATAAACTGAGCCTAAAAAAAAGACGTGTTAAAGCCGCTTTTGATACTGAATACCTAAAACAATTAATAACCTAAAATCTCATGCGTTTGACCTGATCTCAAACATAACCTAGCCTATCTTGAAGATAGCTTTTTCCATAAAAAAGAGAGATTTTTCTATCTAAAACATAACCTAGCCTATCTTAGAGATGGCTTTTTCCATAAAAAAGAGGGAAATTTCCATCTAAAACATAACCTAGCCTATCTTGAAGATGGCTTTTTCCATGAAAAAGAGAGAAAATCACACTGCACGAAGACTGAAAACTGGCAGATATGGGAATCAAAAGTTCCGTAAGGACGGAAGCTTTGTAGAAAAATACGAAGGTTGCAAAACAGGTTATCGGTCAATCATGCTACAAAGGTGTTGCTCCTACGGAGCCAAAGCAAAACATTATATCATAAAACCTTCCTGCAAGGTGTATAACCCCCATCATAAAAATAGCCGTAGCATTGCCACGGCTAGATACGATTTATTGTTGACCAATGGGATGACTTATCTGATAGCCTTCTTCAAGAAAACTATATCATGATATAAGTTTTCCCAAGTAAATGGAACCTGGGTATCGTTAGATAATTCCCTTACTTTGTTGCGGGTATTGATGGCAATTTGATGAATGCTTTGGTTGGGGATTACTAACTGTTTTAATAGTTCGGATGTAAATAATCCATTACCTGTTGTACCGTCGGAAGCGACCCCTCCAATAGCAGTGGCAAATAAGTAAATACTGTTTTTGCTTTGAGGTACAGTAAAAGCTGGTGTATTTGCTGTTTCGCTTCCCAATTTTGTATTTAAACAAGAATCCCAAATAATGATTTTGGTCAAATTTCGTCTGTTGGCATTACTTTCTGTAAAAATTTCCTTGAGTGTTACTTCATTGGCAAATGCCTCATTTTTGAAATCTGTACTGATAAGCGTGGCTTGTCCATCATACACTAAGCCTGTGCCTGAATAATAAAATAAGGCTTCGGAGTAAGATGAAAGCTTATCATTGAATGAAGCAATGGTTTTTCTTAGCTCAATGTTGCTAAGGTTGGTCATTTTAATCACGTCGTAGCCCGACTTTTTGAGTACAACTGCCATTGAATCAGCATCATGAACGGCATTCTTGAGCGACCCGATACCGTTGGCATAGTTGGCATTGCCAATGACCAAGGCTATTTTTTTGTAAGGATTTATGTCGTGTGGTTTGGCTGATAACGCTGTTATCAAGCAACTAAGACAAAAGGTTAAAATCAGTAATTTTTTCATGGTTTTTTGATGGATTAAAAATGAACGTTGACGTATGAATTGCTCTTAATTTATGGGCGTTTTTCTCAACATAACTCATGATATGAAGTTCTGTTAACGGATACACGGTTAACAGATAACGGTTACACTGATAACTGCCTTTCTCCCCAAAAACGCCCATAAGGGAGTAATACATGACAGCGAGTTGGAAACTCGTGCTACGTGCTACGGTACAAGAACTACACGGAAACCGTTAAGGCTATTACGAGACTCGGGTGAGTAGTCGTACCGATTCGCTACCCGACTATCCTGAGCACTTATGCTCCAGCTACCGCCACGCAAAACTCGACCAGTACCATTACTAGGTCCTGTAGGATTATTACTAGCACTGCTGCTATAATAGCTGTAACTATACCAGTCATTGCACCATTCCCGTACATTACCACTCATGTCATACAAACCCAGCTCATTCGCCTGCTTGCCTCCTACCTCATGCGTCTTATACTCACTATTACTTTCTATCCAACCTGCACTTTCGGCGTTGGCGCTACCTGCATAAATATAACCCTCACTATATTTGCCCCCACGGGCGGCATACTCCCACTCTGCCTCCGTGGGCAAACGGTAGGTCTTGCCTGTTTTGCTACTCAACCACTTACAATACGCTACCGCATCATTCCAACTTACGTGTATCACAGGATGACGCTCTTCACTTGATGAGCGTTTTCGACCACCAGCATCATATCGCCAATTGATACCTCTGCGTTTCTCCCATATACTACCCGTCGATACGTAACTCCCATCTCCCATCTCTGATTCTGTAAGGTAGCCTGTAGCCTCTACAAAACTCCGAAACTCCCCCACAGTCACCTCATACTTCCCTATATAATAACTATCCAATATTACCCTATGCACTGGCTTTTCATCACTTTTTCCGCTATTACTCCCCATAGCAAAACTCCCCCCTGCTACAAACACCATCTCAGGCTCGTAGGGTAATAAGTCGGGCTTACGCTTTGGCTCAGGTTTTGGCTCATCTTCTGTTGCCTGAAAGTAAAATACATCTGATAAGTCACCTACTCTGTAAGGAATTTGAGTATTGACCTGTTGCTTTACTCTATTGCGTGTATTGCGTATCAATTCTGTCAGTTCGAGGTTGGGCTTACGAAGTTGCTGGAGAAGTTCTTGCGTAAAAAGACCATTGCGTTTCCCAGTGTTTTCTGAGGCTTCTTGTCCGGGCGAGGCAGCAAAAAATGCCACCATTCCTTCGGGAACAGTAACAGCCCCCAAACCCTTCTGGTCTGAACGCCCCCAACTCCTAAATGGGTTATTGCTACAAGCATCCACAAATAACAGTTTGGTTGGGCTACTGGCTCTTTCCATGCTTTCCATAAGTGTTCCCATAGAAACAGAACTATTTTTGGCAAAAGCCTCATCAAAGTTTGTCCGTACTTCTATAGACATCAAATAATTCTCTTTTTGGCTGCTCATAAAACCGTGTCCTGCATAATAAAAAAGGGCTACACTATAGTTTTTCAGCCTACTTGTAAAGTCAATAATCGCATCTTCCATTGCCTTTTTACTAAGGTTCTTTTTTAGAATCACCTCAAAGCCCAATGCACGGAGTTGTGTAGCCATATCTTCCGCATCGTTAAGGGCATTGGGAAGGGGCTTGCCTTCATAAGCTGAGTTGCCAATCACCAAAGCCAAGCGACGCTCTGATTGATTTTTCAGGGGTGTCATCCCTCGGTTTTGAGCCAAAAGCTGTTCGCAAAAAAGCAACAGCCATAAAAATACGTAAAGCTTTTTCATTTGTTTATTTGTTTACTGTTATGTGTGTATTCGTTATCCGTTATCTGTGTATCTGTTATCCGTTTAAACAATTAACGGATACACAGATACTCCCTACTATTAATACCTTTTCCTCCTCAATCCTTATCACTTTTTCAAAAATAAATTTTATTTATCGCTAATAAATCTTTTTTCATTATAAATGAGTAAGCGGTCAAATTCAATCATAACACTGATGGCATGACTTTGAGTCATGCCATCAGTAAGCAACACACGCTTTTCCCATCTCAAACATAACCTAGCCTATCTTGAAGATGGCTTTTTCCATGAAAAAGAGAGATTTTTCTATCTAAAACATAACCTAGCCTATCTTGGAGATGGATTTTTCCATAAAAAAGAGGGAAATTTCTATCTAAAACATAACCTAGCCTATCTTAGAGATAGCTTTTTCCATAAAAAAGAGAGATTTTTCTATCTAAAACATAACCTAGCCTATCTTGAAGATGGCTTTTTCCATAAAATAACACTGATGGCATGACTTTGAGTCATGCCATCAGTAAGCAACACATCTTATGAGATGACTTTTTCCATAAAAAAGATAGAAAATCACCCTGCACGAAGACTGAAAATTGGCAGCTATTGGAACCAAAAGTCCTGTAAGAACGAAAGCTTTGTAGAAAATACGAAGTTTACAAAACAGGTTATCGGTCAACAAGGCTACAAAGGTGTTGCTTCTACGGAGTGAAAAAACATACTAGAACTCATGGCATGACAAATTCATGCCGTGGGTAAACAACACACGCTTTTTCTCTTAGTAGGCAAATTGATTTGCCTGCTAAGAGAACATGATACTTTTATTGGCATTTTTCTCCAATAAAAGCCATACATCTATATATTTTTCTGGTTACTTACGCTAGATTTGTCGGTGTAACGATTTGTGGAGATTTAGGGCTTCAATAGGTCTTTTATTTTTTCAATGTCCTCACGTCTATAGCTGAATTTTGTACCATCTCCATACGTAAAAAACACCCCCTTTTGTGTTTGTAAGTCTGTTTTTATCAACGATTTCCCTAATACAACCAAGAAAAATCTGTTATTAAGTATGTAGTATATGGGAGGGGTGTTGTTTTCAATTGTATGCGTATGATAAATGGTTTGAAGCGTTTCTTTCTTATCATTTTGAATGACAATCGTGTATTGCTTAAATTCTACTTGCCATGATGATGTGGGTATGGGTACAGACACAGCCTTGTTGAGTTGAGTGCTGTCAACAAGCCAGTAAGGAACAAGAGATACATTTGAGGGTGCTATTTTTAGGAGTGATGTATTGTTTCCATCTTTAATCTGGAGTTCTTGCGGATTTGTATAAACAAGATTGATTTTTTCGTCTTTTCCTACATAAATTGGTGCTATAACCCTTTCGTTGGGGGTAAGTTTCCAGAAGCTTGTATCGTAAACCTTATCTCGGCAAATTAACCATTGGCTATCACTTGAAAATACACAGTCATCTATTTCTTCATTACTAAGAAGGTCTTCTGCAATAAAATTTTGTGTATAAATTAGTTCTGCTTTATGATTGGGTAATAATAGTACCAACCACTTTCCATCAGGGCTTACTCTATGCTTAATTGTATTAGGAAAAGTAGCAAGCAGTTTTTTATTAGCCAGTGCTTTTACAAGCAATTGTCTGATAGTAATGTTTTGGTTATTCAAGCTATCATATTCCAATAGTAAATTTTGGGTTTGCCCATAGTCCTTTTTACGAAACTCTGACCTACCTGTGGGGTCAACCTGTAAATATCCTGTGGCATAAAATATTTTATCACCAATTTTTATTGGGCTACCAATAAGCTTACTATCCTCATCAATGTTTTCTTGTTTATCTAAGTAAATAAAAAAGTCTTGAGCATTAGGTACTCTCCAGTATTCCTGCCAGTCTAAAAGAGGTTTAGGAATTATTTTTTTTCTCCCTGTAACAACATCAATCTCACCCGAATTAGGAGGAACTCCAATCCCAGACTGTACATTATTATTTGAAATAAAGTTCTCTATAATATTGGTACTGGTATTTTTTTCTCTGAGTTTATAGTTTTGTGTGCCTGAAAAATACGGTTGTCTGAACTGATGAACATAACTGTTATTAAAAATTTCAGTCAATAAAGTGTCTAATTTATTTTTAAAAGAAGTACCAGCAGCCAATTGCTTTACCAACTCAACTTTATTTTGTAATTCATCCGTTACTTTTTTGTCTTTTATAATATGATTGATTTGGGAAATTGATTGCTGAGTTTGTTTATTGAGATTTTTGCTCAAGCTATCGGTAAAGATAAATTTTGTAATTTCTGGTTGATAACTGGTGTATAACGAAAATAACTTAGACATCGCAGAAGCTTGCTGTGAAGCAATGCTTGCTCTTAATTCATCAAGTTGAGCGATGGTCAGCCTATTGTCGAGGTCGTTAAAAACGTGGGCAATGGCATTATCTATCTTGATTTGTAGTGCTAAATCATTTTCTGCCAAGATTTTAGCTGCATTATATTTCTGAATAGCAGCCGTTATCATGCCCTTAGAAGCTAATTCGTTGGCTTGATTAAACCTCTTTTGGGCTTCTATTTTATAATCCTTTTGCCCGTAAACACTGTAAAAACTTACGAATATGATTCCTAAAAAGAGAAATACTTTTTTCATGTGTATCATCATTAAGAGGCTTATAATGAGTTTTTTAATTGCTCTTGTAGCTGTTTAAACATTGACATAGACTGCACAGAATCGCTTTTAATCACATTTACCTTTGCTGTTGAACTTGTAACGTAAGGCATTTGTGGAGGAAAAGATTGATAAATTATAGCTGCTTTTTTCAGAATTGCAGAAGCGTTACGATAATACTCTTTGGCTAATTGTTTATCGGCATTTGCTTTCAAATTATCTCCTTGAATTTTAATACGATTGGCTTTTTCTACCTCAAACTGAAAAAGAGCAAAGTTGGCTTTGGCCTCATTTTTCTTGGCTAATTTTTCCGAAATCTTAGCTTTCTGTTCGCTTTCTTGGGCTAAATTTTCGCTTTTTCGAGCTAACGTTTCATTTCTTTGAGCATTTTTCCAAGAATAAATAGATAAGCCAGTAAGGAAAATCATTACAATAGCAACTACGACCGATATTTTAGTGAAGAGTTTTTGCCTTTTTATTTTTAATACTTCATTCTCTGCTTGCATTCTGGCAAGCTCTTGGTCAATGGCTTCTTTTGCCAATCTTTTTTGGGCATCTTTCAAAATTGGCTCAATCATCGAGTCATGTCCAATTTCATAAATAAATCGCCCGTAAGAATCTTGCTCTTTTCTCAATAAAGTACTTTGTTCTAACAGCAAAAGATACGCTTTAGGAATTTTATACTCTTGAATAATGTATGATTCTTCAAAAGGAATACGCTGTCCGTTTTGAATAAATTTAGTTTCAATAATTTTACTAACGGTATCAACTACATCGGTGGGCAATTTTTTTAAAGTAGCATGGTAATAGTCGTAGAAAATGGTATTGATATTCCCCAATACTTGTTCATTGATATAGGTATGTCCCTGTTGCAATACCAATTCTTCTTCAATATATCGACAAATAATTTGTAGGGTAGTGGTTTCTATTTTTTGATTTCGGCTATTTTTTACGTGTGAAATAATCTGTTCTACAACCGTCGGACTAAACGAAAAGCGAGGTGTAGTAAAAATTTCATCGCTTAATTGAGCAGGCTCAATGATGGCTGTTAAGGCATCACGGTCTTTGAGTGCGTCTAATTCATAACAATTTTGTAAGAGGTTAGGTAAATATTTTAACAAACGATTGATGAGTGACAGGCGGTCGGCCCGAATTGAAAACACTAATTTTACTTGTGGTTTTTCATATAAAAAGGCAAGTTGTTCTTCATTTAAGCTACTCAGTAACTCTTTTTTCCTGAAAAAATCGGGGATTGTTTGGTATAAGACCATTCCCAACTCATTGGCAAACTCTTCAATGGCTGGTTCGTTGTAGGTAAATAATTCTTCAAATTGGTCAAAAAATAGAAAAATGGGTGCTTTAGGGTTTTGAGCCTGTTGCTGTTTGATATAATACCAAAACATTCCTTTTTGACGATTCGTATCACAAAAAGCCTGCATCCAGTCGAGTGTATCTGTTGTTTGAGTAGCAGCCAAAAGGGTATTGAGTGGCGTATTGTACACTTCCTCTGCAAAGGTTTGTTGCTGATGATACAGTCGGATAGAGAAATACTTCAAATTCCCCCCCAATTCTTTGATAAGCTTTGGTATAACCCCTGCATTGATTAACGAACTTTTACCATAACCGCTTTTGCCATAAAGAACAACTATTTGTTTGATAAAAATGAGTTGGTAAAAGTCTTCAATATCTTTGCTTCTTCCCATAAATAAATTCTTTTGAGAAGTAGTAAAAGGCATTACGCCTGGGTATCTGTAAACCGATGTTCCTACGTTCATAATTATGATTGCTTTAAGTAGGTTTTGATAGACGTGAGTACTTGTTGTAGTCCTTGCTCGTATTGGGTTTCTTGCAAGTTGCCTCGATTTTTATTGATAAATTGAGCCATCATTACATCATAATTATTTTTCAGACTCAAGGTTCGTTGGTATTGCGATTGTAGGTCTTCAATACTTCCTCCTGTATCAAGTCTATCGCTGATTTGCAATTTCAAGTTGGCAAGGGTTGCTTCAAATTTTGTTAAGGCTCTTCCTCTAAAACTCGCATCGCTCAATGATTGGTCTATTTCACAAGGCAATACTACCTTTCCCGTTATTTCGGCAATGGTAAATGCTTTTACAGACTCCTGCGATACCCAAGCGGAGGTAAGGAAGTTTTCTGAAATCAATTGTAAAATAAAATCGGCTTTTTCAATACTTTGATTGATAAACTTTGGAATATCAAAGCCGATGGGATTATCTGTATCTAAGATTACGTTGATGCCTACTTTTTCGAGGTCTGCACGTAGTCTTAAAGCCAAAGCCATATCTGCATGATTGTAGGAGATAAATACATTGGCATTGATTTGGTCTGGATTATTTTGAGCTACACGCAATATATTTTCTTTGGCACATTGGTCGTAAAGTGCTTGAAGGAATGCTTCGGGCGTAGTTTCTTCATAAGAAAGCCGAAAACGATCCCAAATGAGGGTTTCTATTTCGTCTTCATGCTCCTTGACGGTCGATGAGAAGAAACGCTTACCTTTAATCAATCCTCCTCCAGCTTCAGAAATGAGCAAACGAATTAATAATTGGATATACCATTTATCGAAACGAACACCCAAGAAAAGAATCAAAGGATTTTGTTGGAGAATAAACTCAATTTTTTGTGGAAGTGGCTGACGACCAAAAATATTCTTGAAATAATCGAACCAATTATCAAATGTAAAAGTAGCATCGTAGTGTTCGAGGTCGCCTAAAAGTTTGTACAAAAGCGGTTGTTCTTTGGTAGGTACTTGTTCTACTGGAGGAGTTGGTTGGTTTTCTCTTGAGTACCAACTCATGTTGTATTTCTGTTTATTGGCTGCAAATACTTTGTCAAAAGCTTTTTGTAAACCATTGTCAGGCAACAATGAAATCACAAGAGGAAAGGGAATAGAAGCAATTTTTTCAAATTCTTCTTGCCAGCCGTCTGCTTGAGAAAAATACCAGTTCATAAATTCATAGATATGTTCTTCGTCACGTCCTGATTTTTGATTCATCAGGTTTTCATGGGCAAAAGAATAATCGGTAAATTGAATTTTACTTTCTCCCAAGCGCCTTTTGTCATCCTCATCTAGCACTTCTGATAGATAATAGTTATAAGCTAATTGTAAAGAAGTATCAAAATCTGAAGACTGCGGAATCTTGAATTTAGTTGGATTGATATGACGTATCTCAGAACCTAAAATCAAAATACAGCGTCCTGATTTGATAGAATCTACAATAGAAGCTATGCGTAAGTTCATGAAAGGGTGTGGTTGAATAAGGTTACAGTATAAACTGTTTTAAATATAGTTTTTTTATAGAAAAATTACAATAAAACAAGTAAAACTTAGTATATGGCTTGATTTCTATTCAATACAAAATAAAAACAACGGCAGAATCTTCCTCCAACTTGAAACAACAAAAAGATAGCCGTAGATTCCTTCCTCCAACTCGAAACAACAAAAAGATAGCCGTAGATTCTTTCCTCCAACCTGAAACAACAAAAAGATAGCCGTAGATTCCTTCCTCCAACTTGAAACAACAAATAAATCGCCGTAGATTCTTTCCTCCAACTTGAAACAACAAATAAATCGCCGTAGATTCCTTCCTCCAAATTGAAACAACAAAAAGATAGCCGTAGATTCTTTCCTCCAACTTGAAACAACAAAAAGATAGCCGTAGATTCCTTCCTCCAATTTGAAACAACAAAAAGATAGCCGTAGGTGATTTATAAGTATTCGTGTAAAAGTAATGTTAATCAATATAAAGTATAAGTATCTGAAAAATAAAACTTTAGTTTACAGTTTTGCATTAGTATTTACTATAAGGACTAGGGCTTCCGCACCAAAATTTATACATTCGATAAAAGGTTGATTAAGAACTCATTATCTCTTGCAGCCTTTTTTCTTTTTCGTTTAAGGCTCATCTTATCTTGGTTTTTGTTTAAAATAAAAAGAGCCAATTTTCTAACAATATTCATATTTTGGGGTGCATTACCAGTTCTTATTCTGGAACTATCTTCGTTAAAAGTCAAATCTAAATGCCAGTGAAGGTCAT
>JAAFJE010000051.1 GCA_013298025.1 Cytophagales bacterium
GGTATAAATGCTAAAATTCAAACTATTAAGAGAGTAGCAAAAGGTTTTAGGTATGTCGAAAACTTTAAAAAACTTATCCGATTTGTTTGCTCTGACTTCAACTACCAAGTAATTTCATAAAGAACCAAAATATTGGGTACTTACAGAGTTAGCACTCTTATTAGTTATTGTAATATTCCTTATTCGAGATAACAGCCTTGGCTTACCTCACCTAAGTGTTGGAGAAATAATCAAAGCTAAGATAGTTAGCATAGTGCTTAATCTATTGATTCTTACTTTGGGGTGTTACACATCTTTGAAGGTAGGAATCGAAGATGCTGTATCTTTAAAAAATGTATGGCTGTTTTCTTTAACTATCATCGTAAACCTATGGTTTGGCGTGTACAATCAGAGTTTTCTATATCTCAATATTGCCTTAATGGGAGGAGTATTAGAGTTGATAAGAAGCAATATGATTTCAAAAAACAATATACGCTAATGAGCTAGTAATTGTTTTTTGTGAGAGTACAACCCAACATTATAAGCTGGGTATTTTGTTTAAATCTAAAACTTAGAATGCTGCATTAGTACTTTATGGCTATTTTCTTTAACTGAACCTATTACAACCAAAATTATCTATACTTCAATATTGTGTCATTTGGAGATGTATTAGAACTGAGTAAAATGTAATATGAAAAAACCTAATAAAAACGCCCTTGCATTTTTACCAAACACAAGGGCGAATGAATGATTGATAGACGTTTAGGCTACTAAAATTTGCCACTGGAGCGTAAGGTCTTCCATCTCAACCGCAACCGAATCTGGTAATTCGCTTACGATGTCTAAAGCCACGGCTTGCACTTCTTGAGCAATGTACGCTTTAAACTGGCTCACACTTGCCGAAACTTCTGGATGAGTATCCAATAACGCAATGCTGATTTTATCGGTTACTTCAAAGCCCGAATCTTTACGGAAGTTTTGTACTCGGTTTACAAACTCACGAGCAATACCTTCTTGGCGAAGCTCTTCTGTTACGGTTATGTCAAGTGCCACCGTCAATTCGTTGTCTTTGGCTGAAAGATAGCCCGGCAAATCTTCTGTTAAGATTTCTACGTGTTCCAGCGTAATGACTAAATCACTTCCTGCTTGGCTAAACTGCGTTGCTTTTTCGAGTGAAGCGATGTCTTCTTTGCTCATCGCCGTAATCATCGCCGCTACTTCTTTCATTCTTGGCCCAAATTTTGGTCCTAATGCTTTGAAGTTAGGTTTTACTTTTTTCGACAATACGCCCGATGCGTCGTCGAGGTACTCAACGGCTTTGATGTTTACTTCGGTCTTGATTAGCTCGTCAACACTGCGAATTTGCTCACGGGTTTTCTCGCTCAATACCGGAATCAAAATCTTCGATAAAGGCTGACGCACTTTGATTTTGTTGGTTTTACGCAAGGAGTGAATCAACGAACAAATACGCTGTGCCAAGTCCATTGAGGTTTCAAGATTTTCATCTATCCATTCGTTTTGTACCTTTGGGAAATCGGTCAAATGCACAGAAGCCTTTTCGTCTTGGTTGCTGATGTTTCTATACAACCAATCGCCATAAAACGGTGCAATCGGCGACATCAATTGTGCTACGGTTTTCAAGCAATACGCCAAGGTTTCATAAGCCGATTGTTTATCGTCGGTCATTTCTCCTTTCCAGAAACGTCTTCTACCCAAACGCACGTACCAGTTTGATAAATGGTCGCTTACAAATTCCTGAATCGCACGGCCGGCTTTGGTTGGTTCATACGCGCCAAAAGCTTCGTCCACTTCGGCAATCAAGGTTTGTAGTTTCGATAAAATCCAACGGTCTAACTCCGTAGCAATGCTTTTATCTAGTTTGCCCGTAGGCTGATAACCGTCCAAATTGGCATACAATGCAAAGAAGTTGTACGTGTTGGTCAATGTACCAAAAAACTTATTTCGTACTTCGGTTACGCCAGCCAAGTCAAATTTCAGGTTGTCCCAAGGCTGTGCATTCGTAATCATGTACCAACGAGTTGGGTCGGCACCATATTTTTTCAGGGTTTCAAATGGGTCAACTGCATTGCCTAACCGTTTCGACATTTTGTTGCCGTTTTTGTCTAGTACCAAACCCGTAGAAACCACATTTTTGAACGCCACCGAATCTGAAATCATCGCAGAAATGGCATGAAGCGTAAAGAACCATCCACGGGTTTGGTCCACACCTTCCGAGATAAAGTCGGCTGGATACGCTTTTTCGTAAATGTCTTTGTTTTCAAACGGATAATGCCATTGGGCATAAGGCATCGCTCCCGAATCGAACCACACGTCGATGAGGTCGGTTTCACGGGTCATCACTTTGCCCGAAGCCGATACCAAATACACTTCATCAACAAACGGACGGTGCAAGTCTTCTTTTCCTTCTTGTAACAAAGCCAAAAACTTCTCGTTAGCAGCTTTCTGTTCCGCAGACAAAGCCTCGTCTTTCAAGGCGTGCGTAATGCCGTTTTCTAATTCTTGCAAAGAACCTACGCATACTTCTTCGCCATCTTCCGAACGCCAAATCGGTAGCGGCGTTCCCCAGTAGCGAGAACGAGATAAGTTCCAGTCCACCAAATTTTCCAACCAGTTGCCAAAACGACCCGTTCCTGTCGATTCAGGTTTCCAGTTGATGGTATTGTTTAAAGCAATCAATTTATCCTTTACGGCTGTGGTGCGGATAAACCAAGAGTCGAGCGGATAATACAACACGGGTTTATCGGTACGCCAGCAATGCGGATAAGGGTGGTCGAATTTCTGAACGTTGAAAGCTTTGTTTTCTGTTTTCAACTTAATGGCAATGCGTTCGTCAACCGAAAGGTATTTGTCACGTCCTTGTTTCAGACGCTCTATTTCTTTTTCTTCTTCCGAAAGGTAGGCTTCTTTCACAGGCTCGTTGGCGAAGTCGGTAATTTCTGCTACAAAACGTCCTTGGCGGTTTACGATAGGCACATCTTTGCCCGTTTCGTCTTTTACCAAAATGGCAGGAATGCCGTTTTGTTGGGCTACCCTAAAGTCGTCTGCACCAAAAGTTGGAGCGGTATGCACAACGCCAGTACCGTCTTCGGTGGTTACAAAATCGCCACAAATCACTCTGAACGCACGCACTTCTGGTTGCACATAAGGCAAGAGTTGTTCGTATTCGATGCCTTCCAAATGGCTTCCTTTCATGTTCATCACAATGCTCCAAGGAATGATTTTATCGCCATCTTTATAGGCTTCAAAGTCGCCGTCTTTTCCTTTTTCGTTGAAATATTTTCCTACTAAATCACGGGCTAAAACTACATTGACAGGCAAGTAAGTATATGGATTATAGGTTTTTACCAATACATAATCAATATTTTTACCTACGGTCAAAGCCGAATTGGCAGGAAGTGTCCAAGGCGTGGTTGTCCAAGCCAAGATATAAATATTATCGCTATCGGCCACATCAAACAAATAGCCTGATTTGCCTGTGAGTTTTACTTTAAACTGAGCCGTGAGCGAGGTATCTTTCACTTCACGGTAGCAACCCGGTTGGTTCAACTCATGTGACGAAAGCCCTGTGCCAGCCGCAGGCGAGTACGGCTGAATGGTATAGCCTTTATACAACAAACCTTTATCGTACAATTGCTTGAGCAAATGCCAGATAGATTCGATGTAATTGTTTTCGTAAGTAATGTAGGGATTGTCGAGGTCCACCCAGTAGCCCATTTTTTGGGTAAGGTCGTTCCATTGGTCAGTAAATTTCATGACCGTTTCTCTACATTTCTTGTTGTATTCTTCAACAGAAATCTTTTTCCCAATATCCTCTTTGGTAATGCCTAGTTCTTTCTCTACTTGGAGTTCGACGGGCAAGCCGTGGGTATCCCAGCCGCCTTTGCGTTTTACCTGCTTACCTTTGAGGGTTTGGTAGCGACAAAAAATATCTTTAATTGCACGAGCCATGACGTGGTGAATACCCGGCGTACCATTGGCCGAAGGAGGCCCTTCGTAAAAGGTAAAAGTGGGTTGTCCTTCTCGGATTTCGATTGATTGTTCGAAAACCTTTTGCTCTTGCCAAAATTTCAAGATTTCGTCTGCAACCTGAGCATAGTCGAGGTTTTTGTATTCTTTGAAGCTCATTATAGTAACTTAAACACGTGTGCTGTCTAGGAGAAACAAGAATAAAATCATCTGTGTTACAACTTGTTTCAAAATTCTTGCAAAAGTACAAAATCCTTTTTAAATAAATGAGTCTTCTGCCGATTTCGGCTTGGAGAATATAAGGGATAAACAAAAAAAAGGTGTCTCTGACATCAGAAACACCTTTATTACACAACATTAAAAGATTATTGCCCTTTTAACTCTCCTACTTATGAAGTTCTTTTTTTTACTTCTTGCACGAAGTAAATGGTGGTTAGGCTTTCGCCAAATTTTTTCTGCTTATGATAATATTTTTTGCTGCACGGTCAAGATAAAAACGTTGGTCTGCACACCTTTTTTTCTATCTGAAATAAGGTTGGGTTAGTCAAAATTTGCTCAACGATTGGGTTGTTATTTTTTCTAACTTTGTTCCCTTATTTTGTTGATTCAAAGTTACATCAGATTTCTTTTTTTGGTAATTCTATTCGATGAAGTGTAGTTTTTGTCGGTTTTTTGGTAAAAAGTGGGCAAAAATTGGAAAAAACCGAAAAGTCAACACCATAACTTATATCAGCTTTTTGAGGCATTGATGTCATTTTTTTAGGATAAAATTAGGTAATTCATGAATAAACAACACCTGCGACAGCAATACCGAGCCTTGCGTAAAAGTTTGCCTTTGCCTGTTTTTCGGCAACGCTGTACACAGCTTGTCGAACAGTTTTTGCAAGCGTTCGATTTGCAGTCTTATCGCTATCTTCATCTTTTTTTACCCATCGAAAAGCAAGTGGAGCTAGACACCTTCTTGCTGATTGCTGCCATCCAACGGCGTTATCCCGACCTCGTGCTGGTTGTACCGAGGGTTATTGCCGGTACTTTCGAGATGGAGCATTTTCGGTACGAACCCGACAAGCTGCTCGTCAATGCTTGGGGCATTCCCGAACCCAACCCCGACGTTTCGGAGGCGATAGCCGTAGGGCTGTTGGATGTAGTGCTATTGCCCTTGCTGGTATGCGACGAGCAAGGCAATAGGGTAGGGTACGGCAAGGGTTTTTATGATAGATTTTTGACTCAATGCAAGCCCGATGTACTCAAAATAGGCTTATGCCTAGAGCCACCCGTGAGCCATATCGACGACGCACAACCGTGGGATGTACGCCTAGATGCTTGCGTTACGCCCAACGCTACCTATTATTTTGGCTAGGTTGAGGCATAAGAATAGACGATTGTGGTATTTTTTTATGATAAAATGTAAAATCTTTATATAAAAACAAAAAAATCTTTTCTCTTCGGAGATTATGAAGTAATTTTGCGGACTTTTTAACTTTTTACAAAGTAGTGAAAATCAGAAAATTACTTTTCTAAGATAAAATTTTGTTGAAAAGTAGCAACGTCCCAACGCCAAACAGACATGACAAAGGCAAAGATTTTACGCAAAAAGTACGTGGGTCTGTTGTTTTCGATAGGCATTTGTTGTCAGCTTTATGCCCAAACGCCTGTTGTGCCATTGCAACCCATTGGGGCGGAGCGGCGGGGCTTGTCGGTTCGGTTTATTTATGGTAAACAAATCATAGACCAGCCATCGGCGTTGCAAATACCCTTGCTCGAACTTGGCGACCCTGCGGTACGTACTGCTTTTGAAGGCTACGTCAACAATCGGAAGGTTATCAAGTGGCTAGGTTTTGCTTCGGCAGGTTTTTCGTTATATACGATTTTCAATCGAGAAAAAGTGTCGAGTACGGTTTATTGGACCACTGTAGGAAGCACCATGCTGGTGAGTACCTATTTTAATATCAGAGCCAATAAACAGCTCGTGAAAGCGATAAGTCGTTATAATACAGTATTACGACACAGCCAAGTGGGTGTTGTGGTATCGCCTCTACCAAACCAATCGGCAAGTGTGGGCTTGGGTTGGCAGTACGCATTTTAAAAACAATCAAATTAGTAATTAATCATAAAGTAACGTAAAACAATGAAAGTAGCAGTTGTCGGAGCCACAGGTTTGGTTGGTGGCGAAATTTTGAAAGTTTTAGCGGAACGTAACTTCCCTGTAACAGAACTTATTCCAGTTGCCTCAGAGCGTTCGGTAGGTAAACAGGTTGAGTTTAAAGGTAAGCAATACACCGTAGTAGGCTTCGAAGATGCTATCAAGTTGAAGCCCAATGTGGCTATTTTCTCGGCAGGTGGTGGTACTTCTACCAAAATCGCTCCTTTGTTTGCAGAAGCAGGCATTACGGTTGTAGATAACTCGTCGGCTTGGCGTATGGACCCCACTAAGAAATTGGTTGTGCCAGAAATCAATGCTTCTACTTTGACAAAAGAAGATAAAATCATTGCCAACCCCAACTGTTCGACTATCCAAATGGTAGTGGTATTGAACCCACTTCATTTAAAATATAAAATCAAACGTGTGGTTGTTTCTACGTACCAGTCTGTTACAGGAACAGGTAAGGCGGCGGTTGACCAATTGTTTGGTGAGCGTGAAGGCCGTACCGATGTACAAGCGGTATATCCTCACAAAATTGACTTGAACGTTTTGCCTCATATTGATGTTTTCTTAGACAACGGCTACACCAAAGAAGAAATGAAAATGGTGAACGAAACGAAGAAAATTATGATGGACGATTCTATTGCTGTAACGGCAACTACCGTGCGTATTCCTACCATTGGTGGTCACTCAGAATCGGTAAACATAGAGTTTGAAAACGAATTCGATTTGCAAGAAGTATATGATATTTTGGCGAATGCCGAAGGCGTAATCGTACAAGACGACCCTAAAAATACGGTTTACCCAATGCCAATCAATGCCCACGGCAAAGATGAGGTGTTTGTAGGACGTATTCGTCGTGATGAAACACAGCCTAAAACCTTGAATATGTGGATTGTAGCTGATAACCTTCGCAAAGGTGCTGCTACCAACGCCGTTCAAATCGCTGAATATTTATCGAAAAATGGACTTATTTAAAATTAGGTTTGAGCTTCCTTTATACATAAGTAAACAACAACATCGCTAGAGTGGTGTCTAGCCCTTGTTTTTTGTTTGTTGTATTCATGAAAAGCCAAGAGGAAATCTCTTGGCTTTTTTGTTTGGGAGGATTTGAGAATTTGAAGATTTGAAAATGTGGGAATTTGAAAATGTGAGCAGGATTTGGTAACTTGGAAGACAATATAACCGCATTGGTACTTATACATCCGTTGGTGGCTACTCTAAGAAACACTACCTCAAAATATGAAAAAAATAATGCTATTTTGTCAAAAAATTGACTCCTAACCCAAAACGGCACATCTCCCAACATTACATTGATAAAAAGGAAGTAACTCGGCTTTGGTAATTTTCCACCAAATGAGGTAATCACCTTAACCAGTAAAACCCCAAGAACCAATGGCACAGAGCAGGTTTATAACCTAGAAATTAATCTTTTGTTGCATAATATTTGTGATGATTTTAATTCTGAAATGTTAGGTGATGCAGATAACTTGTTGGGAAAGTTACTAAGTTGATAATCAAACAATTAAATACTATTTTTAAAAGTGACAACTTTTAATAACTTTGCAAAAAGTTATTAAAACAACGATGAGCAAAAAACTAATTCGATTTGACTGGGCAGTAAAGAAATTACTACGCAATAAGGCTAATTTCGT
>JAAFJE010000052.1 GCA_013298025.1 Cytophagales bacterium
GAGTAGTGTTCACCTCTTCCCATCTCGAACAGAGCAGTTAAGCCTACTACCGTTGATGATACTGCAATCAAATGCGGGAAAGTAAAAAAGCTCCAGAATATTAACAAGCAAATCCAAAGGGTCACTATATCAGTGACCCTTTTTGCGTTTTTAGATATTTTTCTAAATATATTTTATCAATAAAAATGGATAAAGCAATTGTGATATACTATTTTTATCTTACATTTGCTTGACTATCAAATAAATACTTTTACATTTAATACTACACTTATGAAAAAGCACCTGTTTGTACTACTCATGGGCATTTACTCTTGTGGTTCTTTTGCTCAAAAAACATCCTACAAAATGTATCGCTACATTGACGGCTTTTCGTTAACCCTAAAGGCTGGTTCTCATATTTTACTGGGAGAACTCGGTACTTGGGAACAACCAAGTTTGTACGGATTAATCGCCATAGAAAAAGGCATTTCTCCTATTTTTCACCTCAAAACACAATTCCAATTAGGTAATTTACTCGGAATGAATGCTACTCCTTATCAAGCTTATGCTCAAACGGCATATTTTCAATGGAGTAATATGGCGGTAATCAATATTTATCAATTGATAAAAAGAAACAATAAACCAGAATTTAACCTATATTTGTCGACTGGATTAGGATTTCTGCGTTTTCATACAGACGTTTACGATTTGTCGTCAGGAGCATTTTTGCGAACAACGGCCGATGCAAGCAGTAAGCATACACCTTTGTTTCAGCCCTATGGCATGGGCATCGGAAATGCAGGCATATACTATACGAGAGAATGGAGCGTTCCTGTAGAGGTAACGGCAGATTGGAAACTGGTTCCGCAGGTGTATTTGAATGTAACGTTTACCTATAATTGGGTAACATCGGATAAATTAGATGGCACAACTCCTTATAATTTAATCGACAGAACGACTACTTCGGGGCAATATTCTTATAGCGATACACCAAATGATGGCTGGGTTGCTCTGAGCATCGGAATAAAATATAAATTTGCCTCTTTGAAACGAATGCTACAAAGAGGAATTTGAGCAGCATTTTGCAACTAAACAATTATTTAACATATATGATAACTGCGTTTTTTTTGTTTCTACATGGGCTATGGTTTACACCAACGCTTATTAACCAACCTGCCGCTTCAAAAATTGAAGCTGTTACCGTTTATCCCGATGGGGCTCAGATTTCCAGAAAGGCAAAAATAGACTTGTCCGCAGGAAAAACCGAATTGCTCTTTTCGGGCCTTGCTGCAACTCTCGATGCCAAAAGCTTGCAAATAAGCGTGGACACCCGTGTGCGTGTATTGTCTGTAGAGCATCGTTTGAATGATGTGAAAAAAGATAAGCAAGAGGAAATCAAAAAGCACGAAGACCAAAAAACGGCAATTGATGCAAAAATAAAGAATTTCAAAGCCATGCTTACGGTTTATAAAAGAGAGGAAGATTTGCTCGTAAAAAACCAAACCGTTGGTACAGCCGCCTCTGCAAAGGTAGAAGAACTTAAACTATTGGTCGATTTTCAACGCCAACGCATGACGGAGGTTTTGAATAAACAACTCGAAATAGAAAGAAGCATACAGGCATTGGAAGAAGAAAAAAAACGACATAACCAAGAACTGACCGAACTAACAGAAAAACAAACCGCCAATACATCGGAAGCCTTGGTGACGGTTGAAACCAAAGAGGCGTTGCAAGATGTGGCTTTTATGTTGTCGTATTATGTGAAAGAAGCGGGCTGGATACCAACCTATGATGTGCGGGTAGAAAATGTATTGAAACCCTTGCGACTTGCCTACAAAGCTTATGTATATCAGTATTCGGGCGAAGATTGGAAAGCCGTAAAGTTGCGTTTTTCTACGGCAAATCCTAAGAAAAATGCGACACCTCCCGAACTAAAAAAATGGTATTGGGGCGAAGCCAACGACTATTCTTACTACTATAATGCGGTTGAAAGCAACTCTAATGACCTTACTGAAGTGAAAGGTTCTGTCAAAGATTTACAATCGAGACAAGCATTGCCGGGCGTATCCATTCGCATTACGGGTACATCTTTTGGTACATTGACCGATGGCAATGGGAATTACCGCCTAGCAATTCCGATGAACTTACAAAAAAAAGGTACAGAACTCACTTTTTCTTCCGTAGGTTATAAAACCCAAAAACAAAAAGTGCGTGGCAATGTCCTAGATGTAATCTTGGAAGCAGACAATCAAGCATTAGAAGAAGTTGTAGTAGTGGGATATGCAACTCAAAAAAAACAGGCTCTGACGGGATCGGTTAGTGTCAGACGAAAAAGTGACGATGCTCCTGTATTAACCAATATCGAGGAAACAGAAGCCCCCACAAGTTTGAATTTCGACGTAGTAACGCCTACGACTATCGCTTCGGATGCCGAAACGCATACCATCGACCTAAAAGAAGAAGATATTCCTGCTTTTTATGAATACAAAGTGATTCCTAAAATTGATACAGATGTGTTTTTACAAGCCAAAATACAAGATTGGGAAAAATACAATTTGTTAGATGGCGAAGTAAACCTTTATTTAGAAGGCACGTACATCGGTAAAAGCGAGTTGGCGTTGAAACAAAACGACTCCCTTGTATTTGCTTTAGGAAGAGATAAAAATATTTTGGTTACACGAAAAAAACAAACCGAATTACAGCGAAAACAATTCCTTGGTAGCAATAAAATAGACAATATGCGATACGAAATTGAGCTACGCAATACCAAAAAATACCCTATCAATTTATTGGTAGAAGACCAATTCCCTGTATCAAGATTCAAAGAAATAGAAGTTTATGACAGAGCAGCTCCCGAAGCTACTGTAGATGAAGATTCGGGGAAAGTTACTTGGCGGTTGAACTTGCCTGCTACGCAACAAAAGAAGCTGACGTTACAATATACAGTGAAGTACCCAAAAAGTACAACCAACACCAGCGAATAGTTTTAGAGCCGTATCTCCACGATACGGCTTTTTTTACGTAATTTTGCCCCAAATTTTGCTAAACAAGGCACGTGCCTACGCTCAAAAAGAATGAATTATTTATCGGCAGAGAATATATCTAAAAATTTCAGCGAACGCTGGTTATTCAAAAATATCAATTTTGGTATTTTAAAAGGTGACAAAGTTGCCTTAGTCGGACAAAATGGTTCTGGCAAAACAACCTTGATGAATGTGCTTGCAGGCGTAATTCCTGCCGACGAAGGAACGGTAAGCCTAAGAAAGGGCATTTCGGTGGGTTATTTATCTCAAAATCCCGTTTTTAATGAAAGCCTTTCGGTGGTTGATTCGCTGTTTACGGGCGATTCGCCAAGTGTGCTTGCCATCAAAGCCTACGAAAAAGCCATGCTTCATGCCAACGACGACGAATTGGGGAAAGCCATAGAGTTGATGGATACACACCAAGCTTGGGATTATGAAAGTAAAGTAGAACAAATCTTAGGAAAACTAGGCATTCACGACCTCGAACGCCCTATTTCGGCACTTTCGGGTGGGCAACGCAAAAGGGTGGCTATGGCAAAAATCTTGATAGATGAGCCAGATTTAATCATCATGGATGAGCCTACCAACCATTTGGATTTAGAAACCATCGAATGGCTAGAACAAACCCTTTCTTCACAAAATATTACGTTGTTACTCGTAACCCACGACCGTTATTTTTTAGATAGGGTTTGTAATAATATTGTAGAATTGGACCAAGGGAAAGTGTATCCGTACAAAGGCAATTATGCGTATTTTTTAGAGAAAAAAGCCGAGAGAGAAGCCAGCGAAGCTGCCAGCATCGACAAAGCCAAAAACCTCTTACGCACCGAACTCGAATGGATGCGTCGCCAACCCAAAGCACGTGGCACAAAAGCCCAATATCGGATTGATGCCTTTTACGATTTGAAAGACAAAGCTTCGCAAACCAAAGATGATTCTAAGGTACAATTGAATGTGAAAATGGCCCGACAAGGCAGTAAAATCCTTGAAATTGAGCATCTTTACAAAAGCTTTGGCGAACAAAAAATCGTGGCGGATTTTTCTTATACCTTTCAAAAGAAAGACAGAATTGGTATTATTGGTAAAAATGGGGCAGGTAAATCTACCTTCCTCAACATGATTACGCAACAGTTGCAGCCCGATGCTGGTAGCATTATCACAGGCGAAACCGTGGTGTATGGCTATTACCAACAGGGTGATTTGAGTTATAAAGACGGACAGAGAGTAATTGACTTAGTAACTGAAATTGCGGAGTATGTAACTTTAGGAAATGGTCAAACGATTACGGCGAGTCAGTTTTTGACCCATTTTAAATTTGAGCCAAAAGTACAATACACCCAAGTAGAAAAGCTATCGGGTGGAGAAAAACGCCGTTTGGCCTTGATGCGTGTGCTTATCAAAAATCCTAATTTCTTGATTCTGGATGAGCCAACCAACGATTTGGATATTCAAACCTTGAATATTTTAGAAGACTTTTTACTCGAATTTGGGGGGTGTTTGTTGCTCGTTTCGCACGACCGTTATTTTATGGATAAACTCGTGGAGCATTTATTTGTGTTTGAAGGAGAAGGTTTTATCAAAGATTTTCCTGGAAACTATACCGATTATAGGGCTTGGATAGAAGAAGGGGAAGCAAAAGACAAGGAAGAAACCAAAGCAGCGAGCAAAAGTACGCCCAAAGAAACCAAGCCCGCAGCACCTGTCAACAAACCCAAACTTTCGTTCAAAGAACAAAAAGAATATGAAACGCTAGGCGTAGAAATTGCTCGGTTGGAAGCTAAAAAACAGCAACTGACTGTACAACTCAACGCAGGAGGTTCGTATAGCGAACTGGCTGCGTGGGCAAAAGAAATTGAGCAAATTACGGAGCAACTTGATGAAAAAGAATTACGCTGGCTCGAACTTTCCGACTTGATGTAGCACCGTGCATAGATTACAAAATGATTATTTTCAGTTTATGCGTTGCAATCATTTAAAATTGTAACTTGCAAGTCTGTACACGTAGTGACGATTTCGAACCTGTAACATGAAAATGTAAACATTCATGGATGTATCGCAGATGATGAAGTATCTTTTTGATTCTAAAGAGATAATAAATGCTGGGTTGTTTGCCATAACCTTTGTAGTATATGCCGAAAATGGCTTATTTTTTGCCTTCTTTTTGCCGGGCGATTACCTTTTATTTTTGACGGGCGTATTCGTTGGAAGTGGCTTGTTGCATTATAGCATTGGTACGGTATTGTTGTATTTGTTTGTGGCGGCGGTAGTTGGTTCGCTCACAGGCTTTGTATTTGGACGCTATTTTGGTTCGACGCTAGAGCAGCGAAAAGATAATTGGTATTTCAAACGCAAACACCTCGAAGCAACCAAAGATTTTTTTGATAAATATGGAAGTCAAGCACTGATAATCAGTCGCTTTCTGCCTTATATCCGCACATTTGCTCCGATTTTGGCAGGTATTACAAAAATGAATTATCCCAAATATTTGTTGCTCAATGTAGCAGGGGCAGCAATATGGGTGGTGTCGTTGGTAGGAGGGGGCTATTGGTTTGGTATCAAATTTCCTTGGATTATCAATTATGTGCATTATATTATTTTATTCTTTTTGTTCATTACCACTTTTACGGTAATCAAAGGGTATTTTAATATGAGAAAGAAGTAAAAATCCTATATCATTTAGGGCTTCCGCACTAAAATTAGGGTAAAAAATCGAATAGCTTTAATTTTGTAAGATGGAACTTACAAAACACTTTGAACAAGTAACGGATTTTAGGGTTAAAGGTCGTTGCTTACACGAATTAGTAGAGATATTGGTACTAATTTTACTTGGAACGTTGTGCGATTGTG
>JAAFJE010000053.1 GCA_013298025.1 Cytophagales bacterium
ATTACAGCCATAGCAGGAAATTCAGTTGGTACACGAAAACACGCCACAGCATTAGTAAACACAGATTTTGAAGGAAGTATTTGCACAAATGGTTTTAGGGTTTTACGAAATTTTAAAATTGATAGTTACTATTTACTTTACTTTTTGAAATCAGAAGTGTTTTTAAAGCAAATGTTTATGTATCGAACAGGTGCAGCAATTCCAAACGTTTCTGACACAGATTTAGCAAATACACTAATTCATTTACCTGACGACAAAACAATAACAGAAATTAGTTCAAAAATGAAAAAAGCGTTTGAACTTCGACAAGAATCAAGAAATCAAATTGAAAGTATTAACCTTGAACTTGCATAAATATAAACGAACAAAAAGGACACCGAAGAAAGGGCGAACGGCTAACAACTAAGCCTTCGTGGCGGCTGCAAGCCAAGCCATGAAGGCGTGGTTGAACGTGACCTTTGGTAGCGGGGGTGGGGGTTAAGCAGACTTTTTTATTATGGGGTTTTCGTAGCTGGCAGGTGGTATTTTGAATGGGGCGGCGACCTTTATTTTTTTTATTTATCTCATTTTTGTATCAATATTTTTTCATTTTTTGAGGCTTTGGCATACCTTCCCCTACCCGTACTGTTAAATAGCACATAGCGCAATGTTTTGGTCCACGCCAAGGTATTTGCTGGGTGGCCCTCGGCTACCAAACACCTCTATGGTAATCAAGTTGCCTGTTTTGCAACAAGGACATTTGCGCAACAGAATATTTTTTACAACAGTTTTTGGCGTTGCTTTCAGTGCAGTTTGCAGGTTCTTAAGTTTGTTTCGTTTCCAGGTGCTGCTGAGTATTCCATAATGCCGCATCTTTACAAACCGCCTCGGCAGTATGTGCATGGCCAACCTGCGGATAAACTCCCCATGTGTCAAGGTCATGAGTTTCTTTTCCCCTTTGGCTTTGTAATCTTTGTAGGCAAAGGTCACCGTATTGCCATCTATCGCCTTTAGCCTGTGGTTGCTGATGGCAATTTTGTGGGTGTATCTGCCCAAGTATTCGATGACCGATTGTGCATTGCCAAAGGGACGCTTGGCATACACCACCCAGTTTTTCTTAAATATTGCATTGCGAACCTGTGGGTCTATGGCAACAGACTTGGCGAGTGCAGCTACATACTTAGCCCTAAAGACCTTGCTAAGTGCCTTGACAGGAAAGAGGAACTTTCCATCTGCTCTGATGTTTACCCAGTTCCCCTGCTTGTCCACACCTCCACCTGGTACGATACAATGCAGGTGTGGGTGCAAGGATAGATTCTGCCCCCAAGTATGCAATACTGTGATCATGCCCATTTGAATACCTTTGTTCTTACCAAAGGTATTTAAGGTAGCCCATGCCGCATCAAACAAAGCATTGTACACCGCTCGAGGCTGGTGCAATGCGAGTGTATTGAGCTCTGAGGGCAGTGTAAACACCACATGAAAGTAAGGCACAGGCAACAAGTCAGCCGTGCGTGCCTGTATCCATTGTTCTTTCTTATGGCCTTGGCACTTTGGACAATGGCGGTTGCGACACGAATTGTAGCTGATACTCAGATTGCCACATCCATCACAAGCATCGATATGCCCACCGAGAGCTGCGGTTCGACACCTACGAATGGCAGATAGGGTGCGTAATTGCCATGTATTCAATCCTAATTCATCTATACCATCACCAAGTAACTGCAATACATCTGCAACCTCTACTTGCGTCTGCATTCAGCAAAGAGCGTATCGATGGGACTAAAAGGCTTTACTCGACCATTTTGTGCCACATGGAGGTATTCCATCGTAGTCTCGATGTTCTCGTGACCGAGTAAGTCTTTGAGGGTAATGATGTCGAGTCCGTCTTCGAGTAGGTGAGTGGCGAAGGTGTGCCTGAGGGTATGTACATGCACATTTTTGAGGATACCTGCCCGCTTGGCAGCTTCTTTGACCGCCCATTGTACGCCTTTTTGAGAATAGCGAGAATCGAAATCACCTCCAGCTCGGCCGTTTATATTCCCTCCAAAGAGAAATTCTTCAGGCTTTTCGGTAGAAATATACGTCTTGAGCCCTCTGATTAAGTGTTCGGACAAGGGCAGCATTCTGTCTTTGCGACCTTTACCCTGCACCACTTTAAGTTGAGCCCTGTCAAAATCCAGTTCAGCAAGGCGAATGCTACGCACTTCCAAACACCGCAGTCCACAGCCATAGAGCAGCCCGATGAGGATTTTATGTTTGAGTAGGATGCAACATTTGAGCATTGCCCACACCTCTTGTTTGCTCAATACCGTGGGTAGTTTTTTATCTGCCTTTATCTGGGGCAGATGCAAATAGGTATAGGGCAATCCTTCGCATTTGAGCAGAAACCTCAGCCCATAAACGGTGTGTTTGAAATAGCTTTGAGAGGGAGAATGGGTTCGTTTTTGAAGCAGAAAGAGGTATTCGTGTACCTGTTCGGGATCAAGGTCCGTAGGCAATTGACCATAGTGCAAGGCGAGAGCTGCTAAGTGTCGAGCATAATTGTTAAAAGTACTGGCACATCGCCCTAGTACCGAGATGCTGCGTTCGAAGCGGTAAATGAGTTCTTTAAAGCCCTGTACCTGAGCACAGGCAAGATTGAGGAGTTTGTTTACACGCTGTTCCTCAAGATTCTTTTTTTGTCATGATAATTATATTTTAGTAATTTTGACAAAGATAGAAAGTTTTGGATAGACCATGATTAGCTACCGAAGGTTTCGTTCAACAGCACCTACCCAAAAGGCGGGGTTTCGTGTTCCAAAGACAATTTTGTAGTTAATGGAAGTTTAGTTTTTCAAATCAAGTTTTGTGGTAAAAGTCCCGCCCTTCGGGTAGCTGCAAACCGTGTGTGACTTGTAAGGCCACTTGTCGCAAGACAAGCGCTTATGCTGTAAAACAGATGGAAGGCTTTCCTAAAAGAAGGAAAGAATTGGACTTCCGAAGGCGACTTTCAGGAGTAGCCTTCAAACCACCTTATGCTGCATGTATTGGAAACAGACATGTAGTGAGCGATAAGGAAAAACGAGGGCAGCGACCCTTGTAGGTGAGTAGTGTAGCGCTGAATAAATTGAACCCACTATAAAGCCTCGAAAGGGATATGTGATGTCAAAAATAGGTAGTTACGTTTGTACCTATGAAGAGTACCACGGCAACCTGATTACTGGTGGTGCGACATCCGGGGTAAAGTGGGCAGGACTACACTATAGGCTGTTTTATGGAACAAGTGAAGTCGCTATCGTACTGCCAAATCGAGAGAGGAAACAGTCGCCAACGGATGAGGCGAGATAGCGGTGGCAGACTAAGCCGTAGTAGCGATGATAGTTGGGAAACCAAACGGAGCAAAGGGCTTAGCTTGTTTAGTTTTCAAACCAATTTACACCCAGCAATGGTATGATAGATTATTATGAAACAAAATCACAGCCAATTACCAAAGTGATGGTTTGGCAGGCATACAGGAAAGTAAAAGCCAACAAAGGAAGTGCAGGCATAGATGAAATGAGTTGGGAAATATTAGATAACAATCTAAGTTCACACCTTTACAAACTATGGAACAGACTTACCTCTGGCAGTTACATGCCGTTGCCTGTGAAACAAGTGGAGATAGGCAAGAAAGATGGAGGGATACGCAAATTGGGCATTCCCACCCTGCTTGACCGCATCGCCCAAGAAGTAGCCAAGCACCATTTAGAAAAGCTAGTAGAGCCTCTATTTCACCCCAGTTCTTATGGGTATCGCCCACAGAGAAGCTGTCACGATGCGGTATCACAAGCCCAAAAGCATTCGTTTAACCACGATTTTGTGCTAGACCTCGACATCAAAAGTTTCTTTGACACGATAGACCATGAATTGATGATGAAAGCGGTAAGGCACTACTGTCAAGATAAATGGGTGTTGCTGTATGTAAAGCGTTGGCTAAGCACAGGAATTGTCCAGCGAGATGGAAACGTCCAACAGAGGGAGATGGGAACGCCACAGGGCGGAGTCATCAGTCCGTTATTAGCCAATATCTTCCTGCATGTGGTGTTTGACAAATGGATGGAAAAGGAACACCCCGAAAAGCCCTTTGAGCGGTATGCCGATGATGTGGTGGTGCATTGTAAGACAGAGAAACAAGCCAAGTTCGTACTCAAGCAAATTGAGCAACGTATGAAAGCATGTAAACTCAGTTTGCACCCACAAAAGACCAAGATAGTCAATTTGCGAGGCACATCTGAGAAGAAATACCCGAGCAAGTACGATTTTCTAGGATTTAGCATTCGTCCACAAATGGTACAGTTCAAGG
>JAAFJE010000006.1 GCA_013298025.1 Cytophagales bacterium
ACACGAAATATGAGTCTATTTTTAGAAAGGGATATAGCCTGATTTCTAAACATTGTCAAAAATTAGCACTTTTAATAGAATGGTGCATTGAAAACTATAACACTAAGAATATTAGACCTAAACCCGTATAAAACAATTTTGTCCAGTAATCAGTAAATTTTTACCTAACCAATTGTAAAACATTACTCTTTAACACTTTTTCAAGAACCATGACGTTCTCTTTCATCAAAGAAAAACGTAATATTCCTATTGTATTGTGGTTTTTATTACCTGCGTTGGCGGGCTATTCTAAATGGGTACGTGGGGCAGTCAATAATTACGACATTTATAAAGGTGTATTTTACCACTTGGTCAAACAAGTGAATTTGTACAGTCAATACCCACAAGAATATTTTGATTCTAACCATTATGGTGTGGTATTTGGACTGATTATTATGCCTTTCACTTGGCTACCCGACGGCATTGGCGTGCCTTTGTGGGTAGCCCTGCAAGCTTTTGTCTTATACAAAGCCTTACAAGCTTTACCCATCAAACCTGCCTACCAATGGATTTTGTACCTCATTTGTATCGTCGATTTAATGACCGCCTCTCATAGCGTACAGGTCAATCCGAGTATTGCTGGTATGCTCATTTTATCGTGGTATTTTGTCAAAAAAGAACAAGACCATTGGGCTGCTTTGTTCGTGATATTAGGAACGTTTATCAAGCTTTATGGTATTGTAGGACTAGCCTTTTGGGTATTTTCACGACATAAATCAGCTTATATAGCATCTCTAGTTGCTTGGTCGGCGGTGCTGTTTGTATTGCCGATGGCATTTAGTTCGCCAAGTTTTGTGGTGCAATCATATTTCGATTGGTACGACAGCTTGGTACACAAAAACCTAGAAAACCAAAACGCCATCAGTGGACTAGGGCAAAGTATGCAAGATGTATCGCTTATGGGCTTTGTGCGTAGGGTTGGAGGTTTTCCGATGCTATCGAACCTGTTTTTTCTTGTGCCAGCCGTGATTTTACAGGGGCTTCCCTTGTTACTTTTCAAGCAATACAACAATACCATTTTTCAACTCAGGTACTTAGCTGCTGTACTCATATTTGTCGTTATTTTTTCGTCATCTTCCGAATCGCCCACGTTTGTCATTGCCGTATCGGGCGTAGCGATTTGGTTTGTAAGCCAGTCGTTTCCTATAAAACGATGGGCTTGGGCAGTATTAGGCTTTGTTATGCTAGGTACATCTCTTTCCGCAACCGACCTCTTTCCACCCGATGTACGGCGAATGTTTATCATTTATTCGATAAAAGCTGTGCCTTGTTGCGTAGTCTGGTTTGTTTGCATTTTCCAACTACTATTTGATACAACTTCTCAAAAAATGACACTATGGCTCAATCAAGATTAAAAATTTGCATCCTGTCGGCGGCATACAACGAAGGTGAAAACTTGTTTGTTTTTTACCATGCCGTAAAAAATGTCATAGATAAACTGCCTTACGATTTTGAAATTTGCTTTGTAAACGATGGCAGTAAAGACCATACGTTGGCGGTTATCAAAAGTCTGGCCAAACAAGACAACACTGTAAAGTACCTGTCTTTTTCCAGAAATTTTGGGCAACAAGTAGCCTTAAAAGCTGGTATTGATGCCATTGATGCCGATGCCATTATTATGATGGACAGCGACTTACAGCATCCGCCTGCCCTGATTCCAGAACTGATAGACCTTTGGCAAAGCAACCGTGTAAACATGGTGAATACATTGCGAGAGGAAGACCCAAGCTTATCGTGGTTTAAAAAAGCGACAAGTAAATATTTTTACGTAATGCTCAATAAAATCAGCGAATTGAAGCTTGAACCCGGACAAGCCGACTTTCGTTTGATTGACCGCCAAGTGGCAAAAACCCTAAAAAACTCGAAAGAGCAAGATGTTTTTTTAAGAGGCATGATTCAGTGGATTGGCTTCAAGCAAGCAACCATGCGTTATACACCTCATAAAAGAATAGCTGGCGAAAGTAAATATACTTTCAAAAAAATGCTACGTTTGGCATTGGCTGGCATCACTTCTTTTAGTATAAAGCCTTTATATACAGCTATGTATATTGGTTTTTTCTTTGCGTGTGCTTCATTTTTATACCTGCCTTATGTACTTTACAGCATTATTACGGGTAAGGCCGTGGACGGATGGGCCTCTATTATTATGACCATCGCTTTCTTTGGTGGCCTCAACCTCATGGTGATGGGCGTACTGGGGATTTATATAGGAAAAATTTTAATTCAAAATAAGCAACGACCGTTGTACATTATTCAAGAAGAAAATATTCATGAAAATAGCCTTGTTGAGTTTTGATGTAGAGGAATTTGATATGCCTTTCGAGTTCGGAGGAAAGCCAACGATAGACGAGCAAATAGCCACGTCGCACCAAGGGCTCAACGCCGTATCTGACATCTTAGCACAATTTCACGCCAGTGCAACGTTTTATTGTACTGGCGTGTATGCACAAGCACAGCCCGAACAAATCAGGCACTTGAGCATACAACACGAAATTGCCTCGCATAACCACTACCATTCGAGCCATAAGAAAGCAGACCTCAGCACCTCTAAAGCCATTTTAGAGGGCATCACAGGTAAGCCCGTCAAAGGCTTTAGGATGCCTCGCATGGCACCCATCGCCGATGCCGATTTGGTAGAAGCAGGCTATTTGTATAACGCCTCTATCAATCCGACCTACTTGCCGGGGCGTTACGATTACCGACACATTTCCCGAACTACTTTTACCCAAAACAATCTAGTGCATTTTCCCGCATCGGTTTCGCCTCGTTGGCGTATTCCTTTGTTTTGGATAGCCTTTCATAACTTCCCCCTTGCTTATTTCTTTCACTTGTGCAAAAAAGTAGCACAAGCAGATGGTTATGTACATTTGTATTTTCATCCTTGGGAATTTACAGACTACACCCAGTTGCCTAACGGAGCAAAATACCCTTTTTACTTGCACCGCAACAATGGTAAACAAATGCGTACACGCTTTACAAAACTTATGCGTTTTTTACAGCAAGAAGGCTTTAGTTTTCAAACCACACAAACGTTTTTAGGGGTATAGTAAGGGAAAAAAGTACGTTGCGGTTGATAACAAGAGCAATGATAACACGGCTATAATCAAAGTTTGGTAGAGGCTGACTAGCTAAATTGGGGTTTTTCTAGTTTCACGACTTTTTGTCATGCTTCTACTTATCACAAATTCAGATGGAAAGCATACTTGTAGTCAATTTTGTCATGTTTGGCTTGGTTCTCTTTCCAAGCTAATTCTTGATGGTTAATTTCAACAATTTCTCTTGTTTTCTTGTTTTGAAAAGAATCACAGACCATCGTTAAAGTTGCAAGTTCATCTTCTGTAAAAGATGACGCATCATCTTTTAAAACGTTATATACTTCGCCAATATAACCGCTTGCAAATTCTTTAGGCTTTCGCTCAATATGCCCTTTTTGTGCGATAAATTCATACAAACTCTCATATCTTAAAGGTACTGTACCAAACTCAATTGCTATGTATTCTAAACCCATGAGAGCAGTACCGTGGTTGCGGTAATGCAAAAAGTCGGCATAAAATAGTAGTTTGTTTAAGCCTGTTTTTGATGGATTAAGTTTATCGACAAAATAACATATTGCACCTATAGTTTTACGAAGGCTCGGTTCTTTATAACCGTTTAAACGACAGGGACTAGGACTTTCTGCACCTAACACATACTTGACAATTTGTTCTTTTTGAGCCAGCTTCTGATTTTTCTGTGTTTGAATCAGTTCATCTATATAGCTACTCATTTTATCTAACTCTTTGCCACTCAATACCCCACTCAACAAAATCAGTTTTTTAAATTCTTCTGGGTCGCTTGCCAGTTGTATGAGTCGGGCATTCGATTGGCTCGGTATTTCACCGTTTTCGTATTGCCTATACACATTCACGCCAAAACCTAGTACTTCTGCCATTTTAGTGGCTGAAAGTTGATACTTTTCTCTAATAGCTTTTATCGTTTCGGGAAAAGGTAAATTATGCTTTTCTCTGTAGAGATTATACACTTGTTTGAGGTTGATACTGTCGATTTCGTCTGTTGTAAATTCATGTCCTTCGTCTTCGTAATAATGATAAACTACCTCAAATTCTTCCTTACGGAAAGATAAAACCTCGCTACGTGTCTGAACATCAAGTGTTCTGTCACTAAAAGGACTGGCTAATGGTTTCATGTTTTAAAGTTTTTAAATGGATAAGTCATAGGGTATTCCGCAAGATGAAACGAAATACAAATGGTTTGTTTGCTTGGGTTTCCTAAAGTAATTTTTATATACACTTCCTGATTTTTAATTTGTTTCCCAAATACCCACAAATCCTGTCTTTGATAGATTATATCCTCTATTGGCCCTTCCGAATAGTCTTCTACAGCAAGTTGACTAACAATTTTTGTTCGTTCAGCAGGACTTATTTCTAAACTTGCTAATGTTTGGGCATTTTTGGGTCTGTTGTCTAAATAAACAATTCCCCAAATCTTTAATTTCAAATGAAAATCCTTCAAAAAGGTATAAACTTCCTGCCGTGTTGCCATGCAGCTATACTGATTTATGATTACAAATTAAATAATTTAAAAATTTAAAAACAATCTTAAAGTTGTTTTAAATTAAATTTTCACATAAATATACAACTTTATAGTTTTATAAAATACTTTAGTAGCAATTTTCATATCGCCATTTGTCGATTTTTCCACTTCGGCAAATGGCGATGCTGTAGGTAGACAAGTGAATGGTTGATATTTTTTGCAGTATCTGCATAGAATACTACTATGCTAAAAATTACCTAAATAGCGATAGGTATTTTTCAAAGACAAAAATCCTATTACGACTTTGTCCTGTAAATTCTCTGAGAATTTTTTCTTCTTCAAATGCTTGTACTAAATCATTGGCTGCTTTGGGGCTTAGTCCACAGATATGCTCTATTTCTTTGATTCTAATAAAGGGTTCGTTGAATAATGATTTTAGCAATATTTGCCCTTTACTGCTTCTTCTACCCATTTTTTCTGATACCAAATGCTCACACTCGTTTTTCAATTCCAATATCTTACTCAACGTTTCACAAGCTTGTCTAGCTGTTTCTTCCACACCTACCAAAAAATAAAGTAACCATTGTTTTAAAGTATTTTTATCTCGTACCTTTGTGAGGTTGTCGTAGTATAACGTTTTGTCTTTTTCAAAGAAAACAGATAGATAAAGCAAGGGCTTATCTAGCATTCCTACACTTACCAAATAAAGCGGTATCAATAGCCTACCGATTCGCCCATTACCGTCTAAGAATGGGTGAATGGTTTCAAATTGATAATGGGCTATTCCTATTCTAACCAAGTAAGGAACGGTAATCGCATCGTTATGTAAAAAGTTTTCAAGGTCGCCCATGAGTTCATTTACATAACCATGCGTTGGTGGAATAAATACCGCATCAGCTAAAGATGCTCCCCCAATCCAGTTTTGTGAATACCTAAATTCTCCTGGTTGCTTGTGTTCGCCTCGCACTCCCTGCAACAAAGTAGCATGAGTTTTACGAATAAGCCTTGATGAAATAGGTAAAGTTTTCAGGTCTTCAATGGCATCGTTAAGTGCTTTGGTATAATTATTAACTTCTTGCCAATCGTCTCGTCGTTCGGGCGAAATATCTTCAATGGGTAATAGGGCTTCATCGATTTGGGTTTGTGTTCCTTCTATCTTACTTGATAGCACGGCTTCTTTCATGATGTGCATGTGCAAAAACAGGTCGATATTGGGTACAAGCCTAGCATACGAGTTGAGTTGTCCCAACTGCAAAGATGCCTTTTCTAGTAAATGATTGAGGTTAGGGTCATCCCATAACCACTGGCGATTTACTTTCTCAGGGATAAAGTACTTATAACCAGTACCGATACCTTTAACGCCTGCTATATATTCATCTAAATGAAGTGTTGATTCCATGTGTCTTTCAAGGTATTATATGTGGTACAAAAGTAAAATAAGTTTTTTACTATTTTACTTTAATTGATAAAAGTAAAATAAGTCTTTTCTTATTTTACTTTTCTAACATATAAATTTTCTTATTTTACTTTTAAAACGCTTACCGTTACAGACTCATTTTTCAACTTGGGCTGTCTTTGTCACCAATTTTGTTTTGTTAGAAAAGTAAGGGAATAAAAAATACAGGGAGTTTTGAGAAAAGTTTATTATGTAATAATTGGGATGAATGCTAGAGGGTTATAAAAGCAAAAAGCCCAGAAATTGCTTTCTGAGCTTCTGGCGGTCTGGACGGGACTCGAACCCGCGACCCCATGCGTGACAGGCATGTATTCTAACCAACTGAACTACCAAACCGTGTTGAATGATGATGCAAAATTAGGTCTTTTTGATGGATAATGCAAATGCTCTTGGTAGATTTCCTGCTGAAAAAAGAGAAGGTGCTAGGTAATAATACGGTAATCTATTCATTATCAATCAACAACTCATGTATATTTTTTGAAAAAAACTTTAAAAAAATGTTATGATTTCGTGTTTAACTAAACATTTGCTTGAGGGATGTCCACAAAGCACGCTTGAGTGCCACATCGCTATCAATTTGTTCGAGGGGGTCGGCATAGAGAAAATTAATGCCTTGCACCGCTCGTACTTGATAGGGGGTAAGCGGTATTTCTAACTTAATTTTAAACAACGAAACACCAAAAGTAATGAGTTGTTGCAAGGATTTTTGGGTTAATACAGCTCTTAAATCTGCCTGTGCTATTTCCGACAAATTGAGTATATCCACCTGATTCATCTGTAAATTGACCGCCGCAAGAATTTTAGTCAACAAGGCTTTTTCAGCAACACTTAGGGTTGCTACTACAATCAATACTTGATGTTTGGGGTTATAAGGTAAGGGTTCTTCAACTGTTGGCATAACGGGTTTGGCGACTACCGGCAGAGGTGCGGGCTTGTCGATAGGCTCAGTAGCAAGAGGCTTAGCTGCCGTCGTATCAGGAATACGATAGAGTTGTTCGCCAGCAAAAAGATAGGTCAAATAGCGTGCATCAGGGCTTTCCATTGTAAAAATGATATGAGTGTTCTTTGTTTTGGGGCATTGTTTGCGATATGATACTGGTTCTACTCTACGATTCAACCCCTATTTTGTATCATTCCAATGCCATCTGGCTTTAGTTTTCAACAAAGGTACACAAAACTGCTCAATCCTTTTTTACCTAAAACACCCCAAAATACCATTTCGGCTTTTGGGGTGTTATTAAGTACTACACAGGAAAGTTTACAAGGAGGAGCTTTCAGGCTTGCAATTGCTTTTTCTTGAATTTTTCAAGTTTTTCCATCGCTTCTCTTCTTACTTTGTTATGAAAAAAAGCTGTCCACCCTAGGAGCAAGCCCGTAAAACCAAAGGCTCTTTTTGCCCATTTATAAAAACTAAAATGGTCGGTATGGGTATAAATTTTGCCATCTTTGATGGTAAATGTACTCCAAATGGTATTGTGTACATAGTTCCCTGTTGCACTAAAGGTATAAGTCACATGCCAACTAGCCTCAAGCTTGTTGCTATGCGTTTTTACACGCCTCAAACTTACATCCACATCGTTGCTACTTTTCAGCAGCATTGTCCACATATCCATGATACTATCGCCTTTCAAATAGAAGATAGGGTCTTTGAATGTGGCATCTTTGTGGTAAAGACTCGCCATCATGGCCAAGTCTTTTTGTGCAAACGCTTCATAAAAGTTTGTGATCAAATGTTCATTGGTTGTCATAGCTAAGAAATTTTAATGGGGGCACCGCCTTGGGAGGCAGACTGATAAATTGCTTCTATAATTTTCATATCTTGTAATCCTTCTTCGCCAGAAGCCTTGCTTGGAAGCTTGTGTAGTATTTCTTCTGCCATGCCATCGAGCATGGCTACTTGGTGATAAATGACTGGGAAATCCATTGCTCCCTTGGAGGTTCGACCTTTGAGTGGGCCATAATCGTATGCTGGCGACATCTCTAAAAAGCCTTGCTCATAACTGACAAAAAGCCTTTGAATATTCCCGTTATAGGTGGATGTTGATTGCGAGATAGCTCCGCTAGGAAAATGCAATTGCCACATCATGGTTTCTTCAATATCAATATATACGGATGGTTCGGTCTTGACGGATTGTGCCGTAACAAAATTTGGCTCTTCGCCTGTGGCATAGCGACAAGCATTGATGGCATAAATGCCTACGTCCATCAAAGCCCCTCCACCTGATAATTTTTGCTGCATACGCCAAGCCTTTGTATCTCGGTTACGCCAGCCAAAACTGGCTTCGATAAACTTTACCTTTCCGTGGTCTTGTCCTTTAGACAAACGCATAATTTCTTGGGTAAATGGCTCATAATGTAAACGATAGCCTATCATCAAACGAACTCCAGCTTTTTTACATTCGGCTATCATTTCTTGAGCTTCTTTTACAGAAACCGCCATCGGCTTTTCGCAAATAACGTGCTTGCCTGCTTTGGCTGCCCTTATCACAAATTCGTGGTGCATGGCATTGGGCAATACCACATACACTACGTCGATGTCGGGATTATGGGCTATTTCGTCGAAGTTGCTGTAATTGTAAACGTTTTTGTCAGGAATATTGTATTTTTTCTTCCAGATTTCTACTTTAGAAGGAGAACCCGAAACGATTCCTGCTAATTTACAGTTTTTGGTATGGGCAAAGGCTGGTGCTAATTGGTGGGTCGCATAGCTGCCTAAGCCTACTAAGGCAATGTTTAAAACTGTATTATTTTTAGGATTAATGGTATTTAAAATGCGGTTTTGAGGTAGTAAAAAAGCTGTACCGAGCGATAGTGACTGCAAGAAATCACGCCGTGTATGTGTGTTCATAGTGACCTAATTTTACAAGAGTTTTCATAGAAAATGGTTATAATTTCATCGTAAAATAACAAAAAAATGTGTAAAAGCTTATCTTATTTAGCCAAATTTTTTTTATGTATTGTCTTGTTGAGCAGTACTGCTTGGCATAGCGACCGCCCTGCTTATCGCTTGTATGACGCTCAATTGAAGACTGTTTCCTATGAACAAATGCTAGACCAAATGGCTCAGGCCGATGTTGTACTTTTTGGAGAACAGCACGATAACCCTATTTGTCATTGGTTGGAGTTACAAGTGACCAAAGATTTGTATAATCGCAAAAAAGAACGTTTGGTTTTAGGGGCTGAGATGTTTGAAGCCGATAACCAAACCGTGCTTTCTGAATATACTACAGGTATTATTACAGCCAAACAACTGGAAACAGAAGCGAAAATATGGCAAAACTTTAAAACGGATTATAAACCTTTGCTCGACTTCGCCCAGCGTATGCGTATGCCATTTGTGGCTACCAATATTCCAAGAAGGTATGCTAGTTTGGTAGCCAAAAGTGGCCTTGAGGCTCTTGGGCAACTATCGGCAGAGGCTCAAAAAAATATAGCTCCACTCCCGATTTCTGTGGATTTAACTTTGCCGAGCTACGCCGAAATGATGAACATGGGCGGTATGCACGGGAGTTCGGGGAGTATGTCTGCCGAAAATATTACCAAAGCTCAGGCGGTCAAAGATGCTACAATGGCTCATTTTATCTATAAAAACTGGGAAACAGGCAAATTGTTTTTGCATTATAACGGAAGCTATCATTCCAAAAATTACGAAGGAATTGTATGGTACCTCAAAAAGCAAAACCCCAAACTCAAAATCGTGACGGTGCATAGTATCGAAGCCGAAGATATTACACAACCCACCAGCAAAGAAAAAGGAAGTGCCGATTTTGTACTGGCGATTCCTGCCGATATGACCAAAACGTATTAAGCCATGCAAGATTTAGAGCCTTTTTATAATTGGGAAAACCTCTACAACGCTTCCACCGACAAGCGTTCGCCTTTTTACGGTCGCAAGTATAATACGACCTATTACGAAAATGATATTTATGGCTATTACATTCACCCGTTTTGGGATGAGTTTGAATCGCCTACGCTTTATTGTAAAATTTTGTATGCCAATTATCAGCATCGTTTTGTCATTATCGAATTGTTTGGCGAATGGAATGACACCCTGCACAACGATATTATGTGGTTTAAACGCAATGTAATCGACCATCTTTTGCAAGAAGGGATTTCGCAGTTTATCCTCATCGGTGAAAACGTACTCAATTTTCACGGGAGCAGAGACGACGATTACTATGCCGAATGGTTTGAAGAAGTAGAAGATGGCTGGATTGCTGCTTGTAATTTTAGGGATTTTATCCAACAAGAATGGATACGCTACAAACTCGATTATTACATCAATTTTGGCGGTACACTAGACATCATCAATTGGCGAACAGCTACGCCAATGGCTCTTTTTCAATTGGTACGTAATCTGATTGTAAGGCGGATAGGTTAGATTTATGTGATTTTGGCATAAAAATATATCAAATTAGTATTTTTTATTATAAGTTATTTTATTCAGTTTTGTGATAAAATATATCCCAACAGCAAAGGGATAAGGCTAAATTATATCTTATTTAATAACGCTTCCATCATGGCTATCAGCTTTACTGTTATTACCACAGACGACGAAATAGAACAAGTATTGGCTTTACAACAACGCAATCTTAATAAAAACATCTCAGCAGAAACAGCTCAAAATCAGGGGTTTGTGACGGTGGTGCATAATTTCGATTTATTGTCGAGAATGAATGCTGCCGAAGGGCAAATCATTGCGAAAGATGGTGCAAAAGTGGTAGGGTATGCCCTTGTAATGCCTACGAGTTTTCAAGATGATATACCTGTGTTGAAGGCGATGTTTGAGATGCTCGATAATCTTTCTTACGAAGGAAAACTCATCAAAGATTATGCGTACTATGCTATGGGACAAATCTGCGTAGCCGAAGAATACCGTGGTATGGGTGTTTTCGATGGCTTGTATGCCTTGCACAAAGAACGCTTGGGGGGCAAATACGATTTGTGCGTTACCGAAATTGCCAAGCGTAATACCCGCTCTATGGCGGCACACCAAAGGGTTGGTTTTCAGGTAATTCATGAATATTTTGATACGACTTATCCCGAATTGTGGGAAGTGGTCTTGCTCGATTTGCGTGCCTAATCTCTTTCATATCAATCCTTTTTCGTAGTATTTTTACGAAAAAGGATTAGTCGAAATAAGGCAAAAATTTAGGCGTATGCCCCATGGTTTGGGGTACACCCAGATTAATGCTGTGACCTGCCAAAACGGTTTCATAGTACTGTAAATATTTGCGTGTCATAGCTTCTGCCGAAAATAAATCACGGGCATATTCATGACAAGTTTTAGCATCGAATGAACGCAAATCTTGTAGCTGGGCTACCAGTTCGCTCGCTTTGTTCGACAAAAAACCTACGGCTGGCACAACCAGTTCGGGAAGCGAGCCATAAGGCGTGCCAATGACTGGACAGCCCATGTACAAACTTTCGGTGATGGCAATGCCAAAAGGTTCGTGCCATAATACTGGAAAAAGCAAGGCTTGGGATTGATTCAACAACTGGTTTTTCTTCTTGCCTCCAACCATACCATAAAAGCGAACGTGCCAATCGAGCGTAAAACGAAAGCCCATTTTAAAATTAAGGCGATGACCTCCCATCACAACCAAGCGATGATGACTAGCCTTTGCCAAGGCAATAGCTCCCTTCACATTTTTGACACGCCAAGCGGCTTTTCCCAAAAAATGCACGTGCTTGCGTTTGAGCGTAAAATCGGGTTTGCCATATTCCGAAAAATCTAAACCATTATGTACAAAAGCCTTTGCTCCGTACCGTTGGGCATGGTTTTCAGACACAAAAATGCTATTGGCTTGCAATGGCTCCCCTGTGTGCGGATTGCCATGAACCGTCACTACTTGCGGTTTACGTGTACTTTCGTAGCTCGAATGCAGATGCACAATATCGACATCTTCGGGTATTTGTTCGTCAACGGGTAACGCTGGATTGTAAGCAATTACACGGGCAAACGAGCATTTTGAGCCTTCTTTTACCAAAAAAGTCACCTTATGCCCCCACGCACTGAGGCATTTGCCCAGCCACCATACCACTCGTTCGGTACCGCCATATTCGCTTACGGGGAGTAAGGCATTGTGTTGTAATAAAATGTGCATTGTAATAACCTGATTTAGGGCTGAATGTACGCTATTGCCTTGGTAGGGAAATAGCGTTCAATCAATTTTTTTAAACGAACTTGGGTATTAGGAATCCGTTGCTGAATGGGCGTTTGACCAAAATCCCATGCCAGTACTTGTTGTACATCGGTTTCGAGTGAGCGATTGCCTAAAAAAGAACTGCTAACAAGCTGATAAATGGCATCGTTCCAAGCGGGCTTGTTCGACCAATAATGCCCTATAAAAGTGTCGGCAGCTTGCATTGTGCCAGCTTCGGTAAGTGCCACCGACAAAGCAAACTGCTCAATGAGTCTTCTTGTGACATTGGCTGCCAGCATATCGTCGCAAATAGCCAAGGCGTTTTGAATGGTTGACAAAGCGATGTTGGCAGGCAATGCTACTACGCCAGCATTCCACATACCGTGTTGTGGCGTGATGCTAACGCCGCCAAAAGTTTTTTGCCCTACTTGTTGCCACATTTTTCGCTCGGTCTTGCTTTTCAACTGTGCCAATGCTCCTTCGTGCAAGTGCATCATAGGACTTTGGGCGAGGGTTTGCTGCAAAGCAGGCAGCGAGCCGTACAAAAAGGTATCGGTGTCGAGATACATGATGTCGTCTTGTGGCTCGGCCCGACAAATGTATTCCAAGGCTTTGATTTTAACACGCCAAAAAAAGCGATGCGGCCCTTCCCATGCGTCGAGTTGCGGTTTGTCAAGCACTACTACTTTGATGCTATCGCCAAAACGTTGGTAAAATTGTGGGGCATCGGTCAAAACATAAATCTTATCTTTTGCCTGTATTTGCCCTAAAAAAGAGCAAATCGAAAAGTATGCTTGTATATGATTGTGTTGGTTTTCTCCAAAAACCAAATAGAATAAGGTCATTTGTTGGGCTTAATCAAGGTTACTGACGATGGTTTTGATAAAAGTATTGCGGTGATATTGTTGCTTGATTGCCTCGGCAATGGGTTGATAGGGTTTATCGAAAAATGCTTTGGGTAAATCGAGCTTGTCGTAATCAACGACTAAAATATTATCGGGATGATAAAAGTCGTACTGTGTTACGGCTTGGTTATTGGTGATAATTTTTTTGTTCATGCCCAAACTTTCAAAAATCCTAAACGAAAGTCCGTGCTGATGCGGCTTGGTAATGTCTAAAATCACTTCATAATGATTGAGTAATTGCAGCATTTCACGGTAGGGGATGAAGGCTTTGAGGGGTTCTATATAAGGGCTTTTGAGTTTTTCTTTCGATTGTAAGGTCAGAAAACGATAGCTGATGTGGTGTTCTTCCAAATATTTTCCCATTTGGTTAAACATCGCAAAGCGTTTTTTTTCTATATGCGAAATGCTAAAAACCGTTTTGTCGATGGGTGCAGGGGCTGGTTCGTAGAAAAAGAAATTGGTTAAAAGTGATAGATTATATTGCTTACAGTCTTCTGTATCAAAGGAATATACTTTATCAAAAAAAGGCATAATGTCTTTTTTTCTAGGAAAAAATTGTATGGTATCCCAATAATAAGCCACGAATTTGTGGGTACGTTGACGTAAGGTTTGTAGCTCGGCATCGGTCAATAAATCGGGACGAATCACAAAAATCATGTCGTAGTGTGGTTGCAGCCTTGCCATGCGTTTTTCCATCACTTTGCGATGAAATACTTCTTTAAAATTACGGCGAAGGAAAACTTTCGATAAAAAATTCAACACCCTTTGTCCTTTGCTTTTGTATTTATACCGTGATTCGTTCGACATAAAATCGACCTGAATTGTCTGGCTGTAGGCTTGAAAGCCTTCGAGTATCAGTTGATACAAATGAGCATTGACGGTAGAGATAAACAAGATTTTTTTCATCGAAAATAATACAAAACCTAATGAATAAACACTGTTGCAAGCCTACAAAGTTAGTGATTTTTACGCTGTTCTTGGTTTAATTCATACAGTTTCATGTATTTGAAAAAAGCTCCTTGGGCATTGCAATACGAAATCAAATAGCCTTCATAGCCGTACAAAAAGCCTTTTTTTAGTAAAAAATAATTCCAAAAATGAAAGGTTTTTTTACAGTAAGCAATCAAAGGATGGGTCGTTTTTTTATGTTGGTTTTGCTCGGCAAATAGGGCAGAATAATGATTCATTTTTGCCAATAATTGCGTAGCATTTTCATACGAATAATGATGGATAATTCCTTCTATATCAATTACTTGTAGGTCTTTTGTTTCCAAGCCTTCGTGTACAGCTCGGTCGTTGATGCGTGTGTGTTGCCTGTTGAACAACCGCATCACTTTGTCGTTGCCCCAGCCAGCACCGTTGATGTATTTGCCTCTGTAGTATTGTTTGCGTAAAAAGCGATAAATGGTTTTTTCATGCAAAGGAATCGTGGCTATATTTTCGAGTAAACCTGTGTCTAGTACTTCGTCAGAATCGACCCACAAAATCCAATCGTTTTTACATAAACTAATAGATAAATTACGCATTTTGCCAAAGCCAACAAAGGGATGTTGGTGAATTTTTACATTCGGATACGCCTCGGCAATACGCAGAGTGTCGTCGGTAGAGCCGTTGTCGAGGATAATAATTTCGTCGAATCCTTGCAGGGCATCGAGGCATTGGGCTAGTCGGACTGCACTGTTTTTGGTTAAAATAGTGACAGAAATGGGCTGTTGATTTTTCATAAGATGCTACAAATTTACACCAACTCAATTACACTACCATAATCAGGATGATTGCTTACTTTGAGGTAACGGTCTATTTCTTGTTGTAATTCTTCTACGTGCGAAATTACGCCAACGATACGGTTTTCTTTACGCAAGGCTTTGAGCGTTTCAAATACTTCGGTGAGCGCATCTTTATCTAATGAACCAAAGCCTTCGTCTAAAAAGAAAAAGTTATGTTTCGATTGGGTTTGGGCATGGATGTGGTCGGCAAGGGCAAGTGCCAACGAAAGGGCAACTTGAAATTTTTGTCCTCCCGAAAGGGTTTTTACGGCTCGGGTGCGTCCTTCGTTTAGCAAATCTCTTACCAGAAAATCGTATTCGGCAGGACGCACCTCATAGATTTCGAGTTGGAGTTGCTGGCGTGTCATTTTACTGAAACGGACGTTTGCCAAGTTGCATAAATCTTGCAAATACATACCCGACACAAAGCTCACAAAGCCCGCACTTTTAAACAATTTGCTGAGTGTATCTATATCGTTTTTGCGCAGTTCGAGTTGGGCTTTGGTTTCCAACAAAGTAGCCTGTGCTGCAAGGTCTTGTTCGAGTTTTTGAAGGGTATTTCTCAACCCTCCTTCGGCTTTGCGGAGTTCGTTGAGTGCCGTTTGTAAGTGGGCAATATCCTGTTTTAGTTGCTCGTGCATACCTTCGTTGTAGTGCAAGCCTTGCGTTTCGGCAAGCAATTGTTGCACTTGCTGTTGGGTGCTGTGGTACTGCTGATTGAAGGTGTCAATGGTTTTTTGTGTTTGTTCGACCGATATTTTTTGTTGTAAAATGGCTTGGACGCTCGCCAAATCATCGAATAAGCTTTGTTGGAGTTGTGTAGCTATTTGTTGGTCAAGGTTTTGTAAAAAAGCTTCATGTTGTTGGGCATTTTGTTGCAAAGCCTGTACTTGTCCTTGTGCCAAATGAAACTTACTTTTCAACGTTTGAATTTGCTGCGAAAGCTGTTCGTATTGCTGGGTCACTTGCTCGTATTGTTGAGCAAGGGCTTGCTGTTGGGCTTTGACTTGGGCTTCGGTTTTTTGCTTAAAATCGTTGAGCGAAGCAGCTACAATTTGCTGTTCGGCGGTTTGTAGCTCGCTATTTTTATGGGCCAACTGTAGCTCTATTTTTTGTAAAGCAGGCAAATATTGCTCTTCTAGCACGTGTTGAGCTTGGGTAATTTGCTGGTCTTTTTGTTGTATTTGTTGCTCTAGTAGCCGTATGTCATCGGTTTGTTTTTTGGCTTGCTCAAAGGCTTTTTTTACAATACTTTCTTCGGTCGGACTAAAGTCTGTCCAACTAAAAGTAGCCTCATGCCCCTGAAATTTGCTTTGTATGTTTCTGTATTGTTCTACAAATTTATCTCGTTCTTTGCTAGTGATTTGTATATTTTCTTGGATATTTTCGGCACGTATCTTGATACGGTCGAGGGCTTCGATTTGGTTTTGTAAAGCCTTGATTTGCTTTTTTTCTTGGCTAATGCGTTGCCCAAAATCATCTTCGCTGTTCAGTTTGTGCGGATGATGCACCGCCCCACAAAGCGGACAAGGCTCGTCGTCTTTCAAGGCCAGGGCATAATTTTGCAAAGCCCGTTGGGTTTCGAGGTGTGCTAGTTTTTCTTGGAGGGTTTCTATCTGTTGCTGTATCGTGATTTTATGCTGTTGTAGCAACTGTATTTTTTCCTCGAAAGTCGCTTGTTGTAATGCCTCAGCCACGGCACTCAGGGCGGTTTCTTCCCATAATTGAGCCAAAACTTGCTCTTGGTTGCTGAGGTTTTGTTTGATTTCTTTGCCAGCTTGTACAATGTTGTGTTGTTCTTGCAAAAGCTGATTTTTGTAGGCAAACCACTGTGCTACCTCCGATACCCGCTGCACGTCTATCAGTTCGCTGCGGGCTTTGAGTAAGCTTTGTTCGAGTTGTAGGCGGTTGTCTTTAAGACCTTGCAGGGTTTGTTTGTGTTGGGCAACCGTTGTATTGCCTCGCTCCCGATTCTTATCCAGTTGCTTGATTTCGCTTTCAGCCGTTTTGTATTTGAGCACCCAAGTTAAGGCTTCGGCTTCTTTTTTCCATTGTTCTTTTTGGTTAAAAGCCAGTGCCAAAGCAAGCAATTGTTGTTCTTGGGCTTGGATGTCGGCCTGCAAAGTAGCACAAAGCTTGGTTTGTTGTGCCAAGGCTTTAGCATCTCGTTGTTGTTCAAGCAGGCGTGCTTGTTGTTGGTCGAGCAGTGGTTTCAGGTGCAGGAGGGCTTCTTGGTAGCGTTTTAGTTGCTGGGCAAGGGCTACGATACGGGGTTTTTCGACTTCGAGTTTGGTTAAAGTTTGTTGTGCTTCTGCCAAATTTTTAAAAAGTTTAGCCAAAAAACTCAAGTTTTTTTCGTCTTCTTGCCTTTCCGAAAGTTGACTTTGCTTGAGTTGCATCAACGTTTGGTTTTGTTGCAAAGCTTCCTGTACGGCTGTTAGGGCTTCTGGCGTGCTTTGTCCGAGTTGAGCCAATTGCCCCGTGAGGTGTTCGAGTTGGCGTTCGTTGGCTTCTTTCAACACCTTTACGTTGGCAGCTAAATCATATTTTTCTAACTGAAAAATCTCGTTCATCATTTTGGTACGGTCGGTAAGCGAGAGTTCTAAAAACTCCTGAAACCGTCCTTGCGGAATGATGATGGTACGTTTAAAATTTTCGTAGGTAAGTCCGATGATTTTCTCGGCGGCATTACTTACTTCTATGGGTGCCCAATCTTGCAGTTCGGTCATCCATTGGTACGCTTTTCGCTCGAAGGTATTCACAACCGAGAAGCGTTTGCCATTTCTGCGTCCTTTGACGGTAAAGCGATAGGTATGATTTTGTTTTCCTGCCTGACATACATAATCAATCAAAAGCTCGTCTGAACGCAAATTCATCATATTGTAATTGCGGTCTTCTTTCCCACCCATGCGGTCGGTATTGCCATATAGGGCAAACGTAATGGCTTCGAGAATAGAGGATTTGCCAGAACCCACCTTGCCAAAAATGCCAAAAATGGCGGCTTCTGTCAATTGGGTAAAATCTATTTCTTGTGCTTCTCGATAAGAATATAAGCCTTTGAGTGTAAGTTTTACAGGAATCATATTTTAAAATATTAACAACAGCACTATATTTAGAGAACTTTAGATGAAAAAAAAGCCTCCATAAACACGGGTTTATGGAGGCTCGAAGATACGCAAAAGCTTTTATTTTGCGTAATTTACGGCACGCATTTCACGAATAACCGTTACTTTGATTTGGCCGGGGTATTGCATTTCTTTTTCTATTTTTTGAGAAATATCATACGACAACATACTCGCTTTTTCGTCTGATACATTTTCAGAATCGACCAGTACACGCAATTCACGACCAGCTTGGATAGCATAACATTTTTGTACACCACTAAAGCTTGTTGCCAATTCTTCGAGTTCTTTGAGGCGACGCATATACGATTCCATCATTTCTCGGCGAGCCCCCGGACGAGAGCCAGAGATGGCATCGCATACTTGGATAATCGGCGAAATCATCGAAGTCATTTCAATTTCATCGTGGTGAGCCCCGATGGCATTGCATACTTCTGAATTTTCTTTATATTTTTCGGCCAATTGCATCCCTAAAATAGCGTGAGGCAATTCGGCTTCTTCGGGCCAAACTTTACCAATATCATGAAGCAACCCTGCACGTTTGGCCAATTTGGCATTTAAGCCCAATTCGGCAGCCATGGTAGAGGCCAATTTTGCTACTTCACGAGAGTGTTGCAAGAGGTTTTGTCCATACGACGAACGGAAACGCATACGACCCACCATCTTAATCAATTCGGGGTGCAAGCCGTGGATACCCAAGTCGATGACAGTACGCTCGCCAATTTCGATGATTTCTTCTTCGATATTCTTTTTAGTTTTGGCTACCACTTCTTCGATACGAGCAGGGTGGATACGCCCATCTTGTACCAAACGGTGCAAAGCCAAGCGAGCAATTTCACGACGCACAGGGTCGAAGCCCGAAATAATGATGGCTTCTGGCGTATCGTCCACGATAAATTCAACACCTGTGGCCGATTCTAAGGCACGAATGTTACGCCCTTCACGACCGATGATTTTACCCTTCACATCGTCCGATTCGATATTGAATACCGACACACAGTTTTCGATGGCGTTTTCGGCAGCCGTGCGTTGAATGGTTTCGATAACCACTTTCTTCGCCTCTTTGGTAGCCGTTAGTTTGGCTTCTTCGATGGTATTTTTGATGATAGACGACGCTTTGGTTTCGGCTTCACCACGGAGGGCATCTATCAATTGCTGACGAGCCTCATCGGCTGAAAGCCCAGCGATTTTTTCTAATTGAGCCACCTGCGAAGCCAACATTTTTTCGGCTTCATCTCTTTTGCGGTCGGCATCTTCCAATTTTCTACGCAAGTTTTCATCCTTTGCCGTAAGCGATTGGCGTTGGCTGTTGATTTCGGCTTCAAAGCGTTTGTTTTGTTCTAAGCTTTGTTGGAGGTTACGCTCACGTTCCTTCAATTTTTGCTCATTTTGGATGAGGATTTGTTTCTTTTTGTTAGAATCCTCTTCAAACTCGGCTCGGAGTTTCAGGAATTTTTCTTTGGCTTCAAGGATTCTATCTTTCTTAATAGTTTCGGCTTGAGCCTCGGCGTTTTTCACTATATCGGCAGCTTTGGCGATAGCCTCGTCTTCGATTTTTTGGGTATTTTTTGCAAAAATAATTTTACCTAAAAATATACCTGCTACAAGTGAAACTACAGCAGCGATGATGGGAGTTAACATTTTTGTATCGTTTTAGAATCACGTTTTACACAAGTCATAGCCTATCACTATGAAATGCTAAATAGCGTAAGTGAAAAAAATTACTAAAACAGACACTATCCGAAGATAAAAGAAAGAAACAAGTATCTCTCGTTTCATTGCTGATGTGGGCATTTAGTTATAAAGTATGTGGCGAAAAAATAACCGCTTGTGCTTAGTGGTATTTGTGCATATAAGCAACGTACTTTTGAAATCAGTCTATTTGTCCAACTTGGCATAACTGTTGGGGCTATGCCACGAATGATTCACGATACTAAAACAAAGATTGCGGCCAAAAACGCCTCAACTTTGTGCATCTAAACGAACGAGGTATTACGAATTGAGGATAGAGTCGAGTAATTGATCCATATCCGAAATTTTATTCGTTACCATACTTTGGAGGTCAGAATGTTTTTTATCGAATTTCAAATTATCAATCGCATAATCTAAGGCCACAAATGCCAGTAAATCATACGATTCGGTGAGATTCATACGAACCCTCACATAATCCATTCGTTCATTAATCAACTTAGCAGCCCTGCGAACGTTCTCCTCTTCCTCTGGGCCAATCATAAAACTAAATTCTTTGAGGCCCACTTTAACTTTGCAAGGTATCTTGTCCGACATGGTATTTTAGGATTTATAGGTTATACAAAAGCCTTGTTGATAGCTTTGCTACCGGGTGGGCATTTTCCTAATGCGTATATAATTTATATCTAGCGTACTATATAAATTAAGTTTTGCATGGTAACACCGTTTTTTACACATACAAAATCCCTTAATTAATGGCTCAGTTGACTAATACATTTGTCTATTTCCAAAATATATCCGTCGAGTTTCTCTTTAAATTCGGCAGTATTGCCTGTACTTTTGAGATTGTTTGCTACAATCTTAGCAAAATTATCTGATTTTTTAAAGTTTTTTTTGTGTTCGTCTAATTCTTTCTGTAAAGCGATGTTGTTTTTATAGAGTTCGTCGGCTCTGTTTTTCAGTTCTTCTTTTTCTTTTTTCACCTGTTTCAACTCTTCCTTTAGCTCGGTATAAGCCATAATGACCCTCCTTAGTTTTACCTCTAAGGAATCTATGATGGTTTTTATTTGAAATTCGCTTGTCATGAATGTCATCTTAAAAAGAGTAAGGCAAGGTAAATGGCTTCAAGCATGGCCACACAAGCACTGTTGCACAAACAAAAGCTGTGACGTTGGCCACCTACTTGGAAAAATACAACGAAAAAGCATCACTTCTGAACTTTTTACATCAGAAATAAAACTACGACAAATTTCTTAATTTTATCTCAAAATTTTTGCAAAACTTAATCATTTTTTATTGAACGGTTCAATAAATAAAAAATTTCACCTAAAACAACTTTTTGCGTAACCGGGCAGGTAAAAGGGTTTCTCGTTCGGCTACAACCACGCCTAGCGTATAAAGCAAGAGCAAAAGATTGTGGTAAGGAATTGACAGCCAAAGGTTAGTGATAGAAAACTGCATGGATACATAAATCAATAGCCCAGCCGAAACGATATACAAACTGATTTGCTTGATAGGGTAGGGTATCGGATAAAACTTTTGTCCCCAATAGTAGCAAAGGGCTGTCATACTAAAGCAAGAAGCCAAAAAAGCATAAGCACAACCCATATAGCCCAACCTCGGAATCAACAAAATATTGAGTGCAACCGTAATAAATAGACCAACCAAGGTAATATAAGTGCCATATTGGGTTTGTTTGTTGAGTTTGAACCATACCGAAATATTATAATAAATCCCCAAAAACAAATTGGCCAGCAATAAAATGGGTACGACAACCACGCCTTGCCAATAAATTGCTTGACGTAAAAACAGCATTTTGAGCCAGTCGAGGTTGAGGCATACGCCTAGCCAAATAAACACACATACGATAGTAAACCACTTGGTAGCTTGTGCCATGGTTGCAGGTGAATTTTTATCGGTTGTTTTCGACAAAAAGAAAGGCTCGGCGGCGTAGCGGAAAGCTTGGGTTGACAAAGCCATAAAAATCGACAATTTGTACGCATTGCCATACACTCCCAAGGCTTGTTGGGCATTGAGGTTGGCATAAAAATCTTGGGGTAAATAGGCTTCTAGCAACATTCGGTCGAATACCTGATTGACCATCCCAGCCAAGCCCATCAGCAAAATAGGAAAGGCATAGATAAACACCTCTTTGAAAACAGCCCAATCAAATTGCCACTGGAAATCGAAAAACTCTTTGCGTAAAAAGAGAAAGAAAGTAGCATTGGCTAGGAGATTGGCCAAGAAAATATAGCCTACGCCAATACTTGAACTATATAAGCTTTGTGCCAAGGGTTGCATCGCCTGCCAATAATCGCCTTCGGCTATTTTTTTTAAGCCTAATAAGAAAAAAACATTCAAACCCACGTTGATGAGAATATTGCAGATTTTGGCTATCACAAACTTTTTGCCCCGTTTTTCAACCCTCAAACGAGCAAAAGGAATCGCCGTTACGCTATCAATCCAGATGATAACAGCCAGCCAAATGAGGTAGATTTCTTGGTGAGGATAGCCCAAGCCTTTCATCACAGGAGTAGCCAACAAGATAAGCATACCCGAAAAAAAGGTACTACTCACCAGCAAGGCACTTTGGATGATATTGTAATATTTTTGTTTGTCTTCGGCGGCAAAGCGGAAAAAAGCCGTTTCCATGCCGTAGGTATAAAGAATATTGGCAACCGCCACGTAGCTATACATTTTCACATTGATACCCAGTTCATCGGGCAAGAAGGCAGCCGTATGCACAAATACCAAAAGGAAATTGATAGAACGCCCCAAAATGGTACTAATACCATACAAGGCTGTTTCGCTGGCTAATTTTTTGAGAGCAGACATAAGTATATTTCGCTAGAACCCAATACCTCCTACGGCATTGGTCTTGCAAATTTACGGGCTGTTTAGGATTACACAACAGAAACGCAAGGAAGAATAGGAGAATTTATGAGGAAAGATTGTGCTGAAAAATAAGCTTTTGCCATGATACCTCGTCTTTTTATCCTAGATTAAACTTAACCTTTTGTAGTTTTTCAAGATTTTTCTTTGTTATTTTTGAAGTATGAAAATATCCTTTTACATATTTATCTACTTTATTGCCTTTGATGTTGCCGCCCAATTTTCTAATACCCATCGAACACTGCGTTATGGCACACAAGAAGGGTTGTCGTTTGGCATCGTCAATGGAATTGTACAAGACAACAGTGGTTTTATGTGGTTTGCTACAGGCGATGGACTCAACCGCTTTGATGGCATTTCGTTTAGAACGTTTAGGTTTGACCCTGCCAATCCTTACAGCTTGCCGGGTAATTATATTCAAGGTGTATATCAAGACAAACAAGGACAACTTTGGGTTACTTCTCGCAAAGGGCTACTCAAATTTGATGCCGCTCACGAGCGATTTTATTTACAAAAACTTCAAGCCAATAATCCCAACGGCGAAGACATCAGTGCCATTACGGCAGGCTCACAGGGTTTTTTATGGATTTCTTCGTCGTTGCATGGCTTTTTTCGGTACAATCCTGCTACCCAACAAAGCATCAATTACCGACAAAGTAATCTTAAAGGTTTACGCAGCAATACCATTCTTTCAACCCTAGAAGATTCGCAGGGCTTGGTGTGGGTAGGTACACATATCAATGGACTGAGCGTATTTGCGTTGCAAAACAACAAACTGCTGTCAAAAAGCATCCAGCATGCCGAACTATTATACAACAACCGCATCAATGCTATTTACGAAGCCCATGACCACAACGTATGGATTGCGGCTTCTGACGGACTTTTCTATTACAATCGTCGGCAAAATGCTTTCCATAAAATAACCTTTGCCCCATCAACAAAGCCTAAAACGCAGGTTTTTCTTTCCTTGTTAGAAGATGCACAGCAACATTTATTGGTTGGCGTTCAAGACGGAGGGCTGTATCAATTGTCTATTCCAAGCGAAGCCGAAGCCAGTACGCCACTGAGCCTACAGCCCGTAAACGACAACAAAGGCTCTGTAACGCAACGCTCTGTACAATGCTTGTATGCCGACAAAGACCGTAACATTTGGGTCGGAACGTATGGCAATGGCGTATTGATGCTCGATAAGAGTCCACAACGATTTATTTTATTTCAACAAAAAAATACCAATACCGAAGGCTTTACCCGATATTATGGCATGACCGCCGACCACGAAGGCTTTTTGTGGCTAGGCACAGATGGCGATGGTATTTATAAAACAACCCTCGATGGCAAGGTATTGAAGCATTACACTGCCTCAAATCGGGCGGGTAGCCTCAGCGATAACGCCATTATCACGGCTTTTCAAGATAGTCGTCATAACCTTTGGTTTGGTTCTTATGCCGATGGCTTATTTTTATACGATAGAAAAAAAGATGCTTTTATCCATTTCAAGCATGAAGCTTTGCGTAAAAATAGTTTGGCAGCCAACGATGTACGGGTGATATTTGAAGACGACCAACACCGTATTTGGATAGGAACTAACGGGGGAGGACTCAGCCTATTCCAGCCAGCAAATAACGATTTTGTCAACTACAACACCCAATCGAACAACTTCCCTGCCAACGATGTACGGGCCATTACCCAAGATACACAAGGGAACTTGTGGGTCGGAACGTATGGCATGGGACTTTACCAGTTTAATCCCAAAGAAGGCTATTATACCGCCCATTTACGAGAAACACTTTCGTCGGGCGTGATATTGGCGTTGGCTTTTCAGCCGAAAGGAGAGCTATGGATAGGCACACAAGAAAATGGATTGGTGGCTTATCATACGCAAAACCGAACTTTCAGAAGCTATAACGAAAAAACAGGACTGGCAAGTAATACCATTTTGGCTATCAATACCCACGCTTTACCCTATCTTTGGGTTAGCACCAACAGTGGTATTTCAAAAATAGATTTGCGTAATCAACAAATCTATAACTTCGACCGTAAAGACGGGCTACAAGGCGGTCAGTTTAATGATGGCTCTACCTTGTACGAACCCCGTTCGGGCTATATGGTCTTTGGAGGTACAGAAGGCTGGAACATATTTAAGCCATCGGGTATCAAACCGCTTACGTACCGGCCAAGCGTGCTGATTATGGGGCTTCAATTATTTGGCAAAGAGGTAAATACCGACGGTACACAAACCAAAGATTTTATTCCGTTCGATAACCAACATCCCCAAAATCCAATTGAACTGCAACCGCACCAAGCGGTATTTTCGATTCAATACGGAGCTATTCATTATTCGTATCCAGACGAAAATTTGTTTGCCTACAAGCTAGAAGGGTTAGACAACGACTGGAACTACGTAGGAAAACAAAAATCGGCTACATATCGGTATTTAGACCCCGGTACTTATACCTTCAAAGTAAAAGTTGCCAACAAAGACAAGCGATGGTTTGAAACATACGCCTCGATAGAAATAGTGATTTTGCCGCCTTGGTACAAAACTTGGTGGGCTTACACCTTATACCTCTGTGCCATAGGCGTATTGATTTATTTTTACCAACAATACAAACAAAAACAGGCTGCATTGGCATATCAGGTAAAAATTGCTAAAATCGAAGCTGACAAAGAAAAAGAGTTACACGAAAAGAAAATTTCTTTTTTTACCCATATTTCTCATGAATTTCGTACACCCTTAACGCTCATTATCAATCCTATCAAAGAAATGCTTTATGCTGAAGTGCAAGACCTCAACAGCTTGCATATCGTGTATAGAAACGCCAAACGACTGTTGAGTTTGGTTGACCAACTGTTGTTATTTAGAAAAGCCGATGCCGAAAGTGATGATTTAAAACTGGCAAAACTACCCATCAAAACCTGTGCGGAAGAAGTTTTTTTATGCTTTAGTCATCAGGCAAAAGAGAAAAATATTCACTACGAATTTAAGTGCGAAAACGAACACTTAGAAATTTATGGCGACAGAGAAAAAATAGAAATAGCCCTGTTTAATTTACTTTCCAATGCCCTTAAATTTACGCCCAAAGATGGCAGCGTAACCCTGCATATTGAAGAAAGCAAAACCGAAGTGTTGATTCATGTAAAAGACAGTGGTGCTGGCATTGCCCCAGAGGTAGGAGATAAGCTTTTCCAGATGTTTTATCAGGTAAAAAATACAACGGCCGGAGGCTTTGGCATAGGCTTGTATCTGACCCGCACTTTTATCAACTACCACAAAGGCACGTTGCGTTATACCAGTCAGCTTGGCAAAGGGACTACCTTTACGATTCGTTTACTGAAAGGTTTTGCCCATTTGAACATCGAGCATCTGATGCCAGAGGAGGAAGTGCATTCCGATATTTTAGCAGAATTGAAAGAAGAACCCCGTTTGCAATTGTCAGAAAATGCCCCTGTTTCCCAACAAGAACTTACAGACGACCTTTATGCCGAACAGCATACGATGGTGATTATTGATGACAACGAACAAATACGCCAATACCTCAAGCAAATTTTTAAAGCGAAGTTTAAATTATACGAAGCCGATAATGGCGAAAAAGGATTGGCTTTAGTCACTGAAATTTTGCCCGATATTGTGATTTGCGACATCATGATGCAAGGCCTCAATGGCATCGAAGTATGCACCGAAATCAAGCAAAATACCCAATTGAGCCATATCCCGATTATATTACTTACGGCAAGTACTTCGTCTGAAATCAAGCTTAAAGGCATTGAAGTTGGTGCCGACGACTATATCAGCAAGCCATTTGAAAAAGATATTTTGATGGCAAGGGTAAATGGCATTCTCAAAAGTAGAAACGACCTACAAAAATACTTTTTCAACGAAGTAACCTTACAAGCCCACAACCTCAAAATTTCTCCCGAATACAAACAATTCCTAGACCAGTGTATCATGGTGGTTGAGCAGTATTTAATCGACCCAGAGTTTAATGTGAGTATGCTGGCAACCGAAATAGGCATGAGCTCGTCGAGCTTGTACAACCGCATCAAATCTGTCTGTGGACAGTCGCCCAACGAGTTTATTCGCTTTATCCGCCTCCGCAAAGCCGCCGAAATGTTGATTACCACCGATAGCACCATTTCAGAAACAGCCTATCAAGTAGGCATGAACGACAGCAAGTATTTTAGAGAACAGTTTTTTAAGCTTTTTGGCATGAATCCCTCGGCTTATGTCAAGAAATACCGCAAGCCATTTCACAACCAACTACAAGTAAACAAAGAGGCATTTCAGCAGAAAAAACGCTAGTTTTTATCATATTTTTTAAACAAAAAGCTCTAAAAATACAGTTTTTAGGGCTTTTTGTCTGATTACCCCCTTTCTTATAAGGATTTCTCCCCCTTTCAATTATTTCTATAGTCCTACTTTTGCTTCAAATATTTCAATGCAAAAAGCTTCAATTTTTGTTTAATCAAACCAAATTCATTTCAAAAAGATGAAACATTCTCTATTCAAAAACGCAGAGGAACACCATGCGAAAAGAGCACAGCAAGGGCTATTTTCGCATGGTGCAATCCTTTTTTTAGGTGTACTGTTGTTCCTTTTTTCTAGCGTAGTGTCGTTCGGACAAACCGAGAGAAAAATTACGGGTAACGTATTAGACGAGCAAGGCGTGCCATTGCCAGGTGCCAACGTGCAAGTGAAAGGCACAAACAAAGGGGTATCGACAGATGCCAATGGTAAATACACCATTACGGTAGCTGGTACAGCCAATACGCTTGTATTTTCATTTATTGGCTATACTTCGCAAGAAGTGAGCATCGGTTCGCAGAGCATTGTAGAAGTGAAATTGGCGGTTGAAAATAAATCGTTGCAAGAGGTAGTTGTAGTTGGGTATGGCACACAAAAAAAAGTAACCCTCACTGGTTCGGTATCGGATGTAAAAGGGAGCGAAATTGTAAAAAGCCCTCAGCCCAACTTGTCGAACTCCTTGGCTGGTCGTTTCTCTGGTTTTATTGCCAACAACCGTGGAGGCGAGCCGGGCTACGATGGGTCGAGCTATACCATTCGTGGGTTGGCATCGACAGGCAACAACGACGTATTGATTGTAGTAGATGGAATCCCTGGACAAATCGGAGGCTTGGAACGCCTAGACCCCAACGACATCGAGAGTATTTCGGTATTGAAAGATGCCTCTGCTGCCGTGTATGGAAGTAGAGCTGCCAACGGGGTAATTCTCGTAACAACCAAGCGTGGTACTACTGGCAAACCTACCATTTCTTACAGCTTTAACCAAGGTTTCAGCTCGCCAACCCGCTTGCCTAAAATGGCCGATGCTCCTACGTATGCTACGATTTTGAATGAAATCGACTATTACAACAACCCTGCTGGAGGCATGAATCAACACTACACTGCCGACGAAATCACAAAGTTTGCCAACGGTTCCGACCTCGTTAATTACCCCAATACCAACTGGCAAAAAGAGGCACTTAGAAGTGTAACCTTGCAAAATCAACACAGCCTTACGGTGAATGGTGGTACAGACAATACCAAGTATTTCTTATCAATTGGCATGATTAGCCAAGACGGATTATTGAAAAATGGTGTTACCCAATACAACCAATATAACTTCCGTTCAAATATCGACGCTAATATTACATCAGATTTGAAAGTGAGCCTTTCGCTTTCGGGTCGCCAAGAAGACCGCCAGTACCCTATCAGCAGCGCAGGAAATATCTTCCGTTCTATTTACAGGGCTTATCCAACCGTCGTAGCAACGTATCCTAATGGTTTGCCTTCTACAGGTGTTGAAAACAACAACCCTGTGGTATTGGGTACAGCGGTGGGTGGTATCAACAAAAACCCTACAACTGTCTTTAACGGAATTTTGAGAGGTAGTTATAATTTGCCTTTTGCTAAAGGGTTGAGTATTGATGGTTTCTTGTCGGTTGATAAATCGTACAATTTCTCAAAATCATTCAGTACGCCTTATCCATTGTACTCGTACAACAAAAGTACAAATGCCTACGACCAAGTTATTACGGGTGGTTCGGCAGGAGCGGCTACGTTGTCGGAAGGACAAACCAATGCTTCGTTGATGATTCAAAACATCAAATTGAACTACGCTTTGGCTACAGGTAAGCACAACGTAAATGCTTTTGTGGCGTTTGAACAAAGCCAAAACCGCTCAGAAACGTTTGGTGCATCGAGATTGAACTACCCCACTGTTGCTACGCCAGAACTGTCGCAAGGAGGAGCTGCTGCAACCGACAAAAACAACTGGGGAAGTAGCTACAATTTTACCCGTAGAAGTTATATCAGTAGAGTAGCGTATAATTTCAACGAAAAATATTTGGCGGAAGTCCAAATGCGTGTAGATGGCTCATCGACATTCCCTTCGGGCAAGCAATATGGTTTCTTCCCTTCTTTCTCGGCTGGTTGGAGAATTTCGGAAGAACCTTGGTTTAAGCAAAAAGTTACGATGGTTGACGACCTAAAAATCAGGGCTTCGTATGGTTCTTTGGGTAACGATAACGTAGGACAATTCCAATATTATAACAACTATTCGTTCAACAACGCTTATGTGATTGGTACAGACATCATCCATTCGGGTATCGACCTTACCAAATTGGCCAACCCTAATATTACTTGGGAAGTTGCCAAGAAAATGGACATCGGTTTGAATGCTGTTTTATTCAAAAAATTCACATGGGAATTGATTTATTTCCAACAAAATCGCTCCGATATTTTAGCGGCTCGTAATGCCTCTATTCCGTATGTGTCGGGTATCGTAAACCCTTATGGTTCAGGAGCATTAGTGCCGGACCAAAACATCGGAAAAGTAAGCAACAACGGTATCGAAACGAGCATTGCTTATAGCCATGTAGGAGACTTTAGATATAATATTGCGGCCAATTTTACTTATGCTAAAAGCAAAATCGAATTTATCGACGAAGCCGCTGGTACATTGAGCTATCAAAGCCAAACAGGACATCCGCTCAATACGTATTTGTTGTATAGAACTTTGGGAATTTTCAGAAGTCAAGCCGATTTAGACAAATATCCTCATTTGAGCGGTGCTCGTCTTGGCGATTTAATTTTAGAAGATTATAACAAAGACGGCAAAATCACCGCCGACGACCAAGTAAGAAGTGACTATGGCAATATTCCACAAATGACCTTTGGTTTGGTCTTGAACGCAGGATACAAAAACTTCGACTTCTCGATGGTATGGGCAGGACAAGCACAAGTGAGCCAATATGTATTGCCAGAATCAGGACAAATCGGAAATTTCTACAGCAGTTGGGCAGACAATCGTTGGAGTCCGACAAATCCAAACGGAACATTCCCTCGTGTAGATACACGCTCGTCTTCTTCTGTGAACGGAGGTTTGTATCCTAATACTTTCTGGTTGAACGATGCTTCATTTGTACGTTTGAAAAACCTAGAGTTTGGTTATACACTCCCTAGCAACCTGTTGAAAACCCTTAAAATCAAACAGCTTCGTGTATATACCAACGCTTTCAACCTTCTTACCTTCACAGGGGTGAAAGATTATGACCCAGAAGGCAATAGCAGCAGTGGCCAATTCTATCCACAGCAACGCATTATCAACTTGGGTGTCAATGTTAAGTTTTAATATTAAAAAATATCACAATGAAAGCTAAAAAATATTTTGCTATATCCTCTACTTTTATCGGAATATTGCTCTCAACCTTCGCTTGTACCTCCGACTTCTTGGATGTAGTACCAACCGATAGGGTTTCGGATAGCTCTATTTTGACCGACTCTTCTCTTTTTGAATCTTATGTCATCAACCGATACATGGGCGTAAGACTAACCGACAAAGAAGCCGAGGGTACACCTCCGGGTTTTGGGAGAGGTTTTGAGTATGCGTTTTGGTCGTCGCTTACCGACGAGTCGATTTACAACAACGACGACAACACTTGGTTGGTTCAACGAGGACAATTAGCCCCCGAAAACACAGGTATTGCTGGTACAATTTGGGGAAGAAGCTACCGTAGCATTCGTGAAATCAACTATGCCCTTACGAATATTCCAAACGTAAAAATGAGTACAGCTCAGAAAAACCGCCTTTCGGCAGAACTCCGTTTTTTGAGAGCTTTCCGTTACCAAGACCTTGTGCGTAACTACGGCGAAGTGGTATTGATGAACGATAAAGTATATGAATTAGGCGACGATTTTACGAATACGGGCATTTATGCCAAATCGTCTATCAAAGATGTGATGGCCTATATCGTAGCTGAATTAGACGAAGCCAGTAAATACTTGCCTGTCAACAACGACAATACTTGGAAGCTCGGTAGAGCAACCAAAGGAGCAGCGTTGGCCCTTAAATCAAGAATCTTGTTGTATGCCGCTAGTCCGTTATACAATGCTGGTACTTGGCAAGCAGCCGCTTCGGCAGCCAAAGATGTGATGAACATGGGCAAATACTCGCTCTTTACCAATGGCTATGATAAGTTATTTTTAACGCCAGAAAACAACCCTGAGATTATTTTTGAAAGACTTTACACCCGTGGAGCACGCCACGTATGTTTGGAAATCTCCAACTCGTCGAATGGCTTTGGTGGCTGGGGTGGTAATGTGCCTTTGCAAAACTTCGTAGATGCTTACCAAATGAACAATGGTAAAAACATTGATGACGCAAGTTCTGGGTATGACCCACAAGACCCATACAAAAACAGAGACCCTCGTTTTTATATGACTATTTTGTACAATGGAGCAAGTTATCGTGGAGGTACTATTCAAAGTTATTTGCCTGGTGGTAAAGATAGCAAAGATGGCCCATCTAACTGGAATACGTCTAAAACAGGGTATTATTTGAAAAAATTCTTGAGCGATAATTTACCTATCGACAACCCTTGGGATATTGCGGGTACACAGCCTTGGATTTATTTCAGATATGCCGAGATTTTATTGAACTATGCCGAAGCACAAAACGAAGCGGCTGGTCCCGACCAAACCGTTTATGATGCCGTAAATGCCATCAGAAAAAGAGCTGGTGTAAATATGCCTGCATTGCCTACAGGCTTAACGCAAAGCCAAATGCGTGAGGCAATTCGCAAAGAACGCCAAGTAGAATTGGCATTTGAAGAGCATCGTTTCTATGATGTGCGTCGTTGGAAAATCGCTAACGTTACCGAAAATGTACCTGCTTATGGTATCGAAGTAACAAAAAATGGCAACAACTTCACTTATACACGCAAAGAAGCTTTGTCGGGAAGACGTTTTGAAGATAAACATTACTTCCTGCCTATTCCTCGTGCCGAAATTTTGGCTTCGGGCAATAAACTACAACAAAACGCAGGCTACTAAGGATGTGTGATGAATTGTTCGTTGTGAATGATAGAAATTATTCACAACGAACAATTCTCTTGTAGTACATATTTCTAAAAATCAAAACACTCATTCGCTCATTCACAATTTTGCATTTGTCCTTAAATTGTCTAAACTTATGTTTAAAACCCCAATTGTCTTTATCGGTTTATTAGCTTTGGTAGGAGCTTGTAGTAAAGAACAAACGCTCCCTGCCGATAATACCAATACAACTAATACCACCAATACTAAACCTGTAGGAATAGATAGTCTTGCAGGCGTAAACTGGGCTGATGGCAGAGATAACTTTGTGGATGGCTGGGTGATTCCGTCGGGGCTAGAGGCAGGCGATGAATACACGGCTGTGGCCGCCAAAACCGAGATTATTTTAACAGGATTTCAAAAAAATGTGCCAAGCCTCAATGCCATTCGCTTGCCGATTAATCCACCTTCGGTGGCAGATGTTTGGTGGAGTCGCTACAAAGGTGCAATAGATAAAGCCCTGAGTAAAAAAATAAGGGTAATTCTTTGTTGCTGGGAAGGGGCTTCTTCCAAAGATGGTCGCATTGATAATACCAACGATTTTTGGCAAATGTGGACAAAAGTCGTGAGCGACTATGGCGATAATCCCTTGGTGTATTTTGAAGTTTTCAACGAACCTCACGGCTATGCTTTAGCCGACCTAACCGATATTTATGTTCAATTTTTAACTCGTTTCCCCAACCTCGCCCGCAAGCGAATTATTTTATCTGGAACGGGCTATTCTGAAGATGTAACCAACGTAGGGGCTGATACCCGTTTTAGCGATTGTTTGTTGGCTTTACACAATTATGCGTTCTGGACAACCCGTAGCCTTGCCGATTGGGAAAGCGATTGGCGAAGAAGAATAGGCAAATACGCCAGTCGCACGGTTGTCACCGAATTTGGCGTTGCTATGAGTACCGGCAAAGACTATATCGGTGGTTCTCAAAGCGATAACGAAATTGCCTATATGATTGCCTCCTCCAACGTTTTTCGCAACGATAAAGTAGCAAGTTTGTATTGGCCTGGTCTGCGTGACGGCGATAGTTATAGCTTGTTGCGTAGAGAAGGAAGTGGCACAGCGATGTCGCTGGTGACGGTCAACCAATCGGGTGTCAATAGAATCCGCTATAGCTGGGGGCTTTAACGCTAGTTTTTGAACGATGAACTAAGGTACATGAAACCGTTTTTAAAACAACATCTGTACCTTAATTCTGCAATCAAACATCCGATATATTATTTGAATGTTTCTTTTACCTTTTAAAGTTTTAATCCGCTTTAAAACATTGCTTTACTTTTGAAATGAATCATATTTATGTAAAAAAATACTTCCAAACGGGTATATTGCTCTTGTGTGTAGCCTTGAGTGCCATGGCTCAGGAAGTACCCTTGCAAGTACTTATCAACCCCGCAAAGACCTACCAAACCATCGAACACTTTGGGGCATCTGATGCGTGGGCTTGCCAGTTTGTAGGCAATTGGCCAGTAGCTAAAAAAAATGCTATCGCCGAATTACTTTTTAGTCAAAACAACAACAAAAAAGGACAACCACAAGGCATTGGCTTATCGCTTTGGCGTTTCAATATAGGGGCTGGAAGTGCCGAAAAAGGCAAAGAAAGTGGCATCAAAGACGAATGGCGACGTGCCGAATCGTTTATGAATGAAGATGGTTCGTATAATTGGCAGAAGCAAGCAGGGCAGCTTTGGTTTTTGGAAGCCGCTAAAAAACATAAAGTTGACCGTTTTTTAGCGTTCACCAATTCGCCTCCTGTGCAATTTACAAGCAACCAAAAAGCCTTTGCCACAGCCGGAAAACCCAATTTAGCTCCTGAACAATACCCCAACTTTGCCCGTTTTTTAACAGAAGTAATTCGTGGGGTAAAAAATAAAACAGGCATTACTTTCGACTTTATCAGTCCCGTAAATGAACCGCAATGGGATTGGAGCGACGGCGGACAAGAAGGTACGCCTTTCGATAACCAGCACATTGCCGATATAACCAAACACCTCAGTGTAGAGCTACAAAAAGCACAATTACCTACTCAAATTTCTATTGCCGAAGCAGGGCAATTAGATTACCTGTTGAATCCCTTCAACAAGCCTGCTCGTGGCAACCAGATTCAGGCATTTTTTCAAGCTGATAGTCCTTGGTATCTAGGTAATTTGCCTAATCTTAGCAAAAATATTGGCGGACATAGCTATTTTACCACGTCGCCTTATGCCGATGCGGCACAAAAACGGGTAGCACTGGCTAGGGAAGTAGCCAAGATACAAGGGCTACGCTACTGGATGACCGAGTATTGTATTTTGGGCGATAATGCCGGCGAAATAGAAGGTAATGGCAAAGACACGGGTATCAACGCCGCTTTGTATGTCGCCAAAACGATACACAATGATTTGGTAAACGGACAAGCTACCGCTTGGCATTGGTGGACAGCCATTTCGGCTTATCAGTACAAAGATGGGTTGATTTATGTTGATAAAAACAAAACAGACGGCGTTTTTGAAGACAGTAAAATACTTTGGGCATTGGGCAATTTTAGCCGATTTATCAGGCCTGGTGCTGAAAGAATATCCATAGAAATGAAATCAGAATCACCATATTTGGTATCGGCTTACAAAGATTCGCAACGCAAACAAATCATTGTGGTGTGTATTAATTCGACTAATGAAAAAAGTAAATTTCAGTTTTCAGGATTTAAAACCAACAAAAAAGCTATGGGCTATACAACGTCTGAATCAGAAAAATTAAGCCCTTCTGTAGTTAAAAATACCACGGTAGAGCTACCAGCTCGCTCGGTAACGACCTTGGTTTATCGGATGAAATAACTTTATTCAAAAAACGCAATCCGCCATCAGAATGAATCTTCCTAAGCCCTAATCCACAGATGTATGTACAAACTTTTACCTTTGCTTTCCTGTTTTTTTTTACTGGCTTGTCAATCGGCATCCGACGAAACTCTATTCAAACTCGTCAAGCCCGAAGCTTCGGGCGTTTCGTTCAATAATTTGGTTGAAGAAAACGAAGAACTGAATTTACTCAAATACCAATACATGTACAATGGCGGAGGCGTTGCCGTGGGTGATGTCAATGGCGATGGCTTGGCAGATGTGTATTTTTCGGGAAATATGGTCGAAAACAAACTGTATCTCAACAAAGGAAAAGATGCCAATGCCCCTTTTCGTTTTGAAGATATTACAGAAATGGCAGGCGTAAAAGGACGAAAAAAATGGAAAACGGGCGTTTCGATGGTCGATATTAATGCCGATGGCAAACTCGATATTTATGTGTGTTATTCGGGACCAGGTACAGACGAACAACGGAGCAACGAATTATACATCAACCAAGGCGTAAAAAACGGCATCCCTACTTTTACCGAAGAAGCGGCTCGCTATGGTTTAGATGCCACAGGAACTTATACTACCCAAGTGGCATTTTTTGACATGGACAAAGACGGCGACCTCGATTGCTTTATGGCCAATCATGCCGATATGTTTTACAATGCCTTCTTCAATACCGAACGTTTACGAAAAACCCGTCACCCCAAATTTGGTAATCGCTTGTACCGCAACGACCAAGGCTATTTTACCGAAATCAGCGAAACCGCAGGGATTCACGGCAGTGGACTCAACTTTGGCTTGAGTGTATCGGTAGGCGATGCCAACAACGACGGCTGGGCAGATTTGTATGTAGCCAACGATTATAACGAACAAGATTTCTTGTATCTCAACCAACAAAACGGTACATTCAAAGAAGTGTTGAAAGAAAGCATGGGGCATATTTCTAAAAACTCGATGGGGTCGAGTATGGTTGATTTTAACAATGACCAACGCACCGACGTAGTAAGTTTGGATATGCTTCCTGAACCAAACGATAGACAAAAACTGCTCAAAGGTCCCGATGAATATGATACCTATCAGCTTTTAGTTGACAGTGGTTTTCATCACCAAAATACCCGCAATATGCTGCAAATCAACCAAGGAAATACGGCCGCAGGTGTGCCTGTGTTTAGCGAAGTTGGGCAATTGGCGGGCATTTCTAATACCGATTGGAGCTGGACTCCACTGGCGGGCGATTTCGATAACGATGCACGAAAGGATTTGTTTGTTACCAATGGTTTTCTCCGAGATTTTACCAATATGGACTTCTTGAAATATACCTATCAAGAAGAAGTAAACAAAGCCCAAAGTTTAGGACAAAACCTGAACACTTGGCAATTGATACAGCAAATGCCCAGTACCAAAACGAGTAATTATGGCTTTAGAAATGTAGGAGAAAATACCAGTGTTCATTTTGAAAATGCTACCGAAAAATGGGGATTAACAGAACCAACCGTCAGCACTGGAGCAGCTTATGCCGATTTAGACAATGATGGCGACTTAGATTTGATTGTCAATAATACCAATCAGCCTGCTATGATGTACGAAAATTGTAGCCAGCAACAAAAACCACAGCACTACCTCCGCTTGCGTTTACACGAAAATTCTGCGAATACTTTTGGTATCGGGGCGAAGGTAATTGTCCGCACCCAACATCACCAACAAATGCAAGAAATGTACCCAACACAAGGTTTTCAAAGTAGTGTTGAACCGATTTTACATTTTGGCTTAGGGCAAGATTCGCTTGTAGAGTCGGTAGAGATTTATTGGACAAATAATAAAAAGACGATAGTAAAACACGTGCCAGCCAATCAGGTACTTGACGTAATTGCTCAACAAGCCCAAGAAGGAACGTATTTTGCAGAAAATAACGCTGCTATTTTTGAAGATTTCACCTTGACTTCACAGCTTTCTTGGCAACACGAAGCCATTCCTTCCGTCGATTTTAAACAACAATCGCTCTTGCCTTATCAGGTGTCGAAACAAGGCCCTTTTGTGGCACAAGGAGATGTCAATGCCGACGGGCTGACGGATGTTTTTATAGGAGGAAATAGTCAGAAAAAAGGAGCATTGTATTTGCAACAAGCCAATGGCTCGTTTCGCCCTGCGACGACCCAACCTTGGCAATACGCCAACGCCACTCAGGATATGGGTGTGGTGTTGTTTGATGCCGACCAAGACCAAGACCTAGATTTGTTCATAGCCAGAGGAAGCGGTGCAGCCGTAACCTCAGAGGCTCTGCAAGATGTTTTATTTGTTAATGATGGCAAAGGTCATTTTACGCAGGCTTCGCAAGCATTGCCAACCTTGCAAAGCAATGGCAGTTGTGTTGCCGTAGCCGACTACGACAAAGACGGCGACCTCGATTTGTTTGTTGGAGGGCGTTCAAAACTGAATCAGTTTCCAGTAGCCGATGAGAGCTATATCTTGAAAAATGAAAGTAAGGCAGGAAATATCCGTTTTGTTGTAGCTCAAAGTCAAGCTATGCAATCGTTGGGCATGGTGACAAGTGCTACTTGGCAAGACCTCAACCGTGACGGCTGGCCCGATTTGATTGTGGCAGGCGAATGGATGCCTATTTATATTTTTGAAAATCAACAAGGGCAATTGAGCAATGCAACCGAAAAATATGGTTTACACCAAACCAATGGTTTATGGGCAAAAATTTTGGTAGAAGATTTTGACAACGACGGCGATTTCGATATAATGGCAGGAAACGCAGGGCTGAACACCCAACTGCGGGCAAGTCTGCAAGAACCCTTGCAAATTTGCTACGGCGATTTCGACCAAAATGAAACCATCGACCCTTTGGTTTGCTATTATATTCAAGGAAAAAGCTATCCGATGGCTTCTTTAGACGAACTAGCGAATCAAATGCCTTGGGTTCGGAAGAAGTTTTTAAAGTATCATGAGTATGCTCAAGCTCAACTAAAAGATTTACTTTCGTCCGAACAACTCGCCCAGAGCCATACCAAAGATGTTTATACTTTGGCAAGCACATATTTTGAAAATACAGGGAAAGGTAATTTTACGGCTAAAGTTTTACCATTAGAAGCCCAAGTTTCATGGACATCAGGCATATTGATCGACGATTATAACCAAGATGGCAAAAAAGATGTACTGCTTATGGGCAATTTTTATCCTTGGCGAGTACAATTAGGCAAAACCGATGCTTCGACAGGCGTGCTTTTGTATGGCAATGGCAAAGGAACGTTTACAAGTGCCACAGCAACCCCAACAGGCTTACTGTTTGGAGGAGATGTACGAGATGCTGTTTCGTTGATGATTGGACAAAAGAAAAGCATTGTATTCAGTCGCAACCAAGGAAAAGTAGGCATTGCAAGGAGGAAATAAAACCGTAGAGCCGAGGCATTGCCTCGGCTCTACGCACCACGTTTTTATATACCACATCTCTACCTGCCACGTCTTCATCCGCCACATTTCAAAAAAAGTTTACCTCTTCTTCACCTCAAAATCCAACGTATCGGCATTTACGCCTGTAAATATCCCAAAACCATTAGTGATGCTGGTAGGAGGGGTGCTGATGTTTTGAGAAGTGGTGCCAGCACTTTTATACAAAGCTGCGTAGTCTGGATTGACGTGCATCAAAATGATGTGGTGTTGCCCAAAATACTGAAACTGATTCGGATTGATGCTCGATTCTGTACCTTGTACAGGCTGGTTTCTAAACCTACGGGCATCTGCTGATACAGTAGTAGTACTTGGCAGAATAATAACCGCTTCGGGGTCGGTTTCGATGTTTTCTACTACCACAAAATAATAATCGCTGTTGGCGTTTGTCCAAGAAAGATTGACTCTTGTTTCGCCTCCACCCATACCCGGCGTGGGCATTCCTCCGCTGCTTAAATCAACTTGGGTGAGGTAAATAGACGTTTGGTCACTGGCAAAATTGGTGGGCTTGCTCGGAATACTGGTAGTGGCCGTCACAACTTTACCATTGTATGTAAAATTCATGGTATAACTTACCCCCACTTTCAACGAAACGGTACTGTCTGAATAATAGCCATCTCCATTATTTTTTAAATGGTAAGTATTGCCTCCGCCCGTAATGGTTACGTCGAGGCCATCCAAAGGTTCTTCGGTACTGATGCTTTGGTCGCTATAAGGAATTTCTTTTTTGATATGCAACGTAATCGGGTGGTCGGCAACCAAATAACCTTCTACAATAGGGTTATCTGCCGATTCTAGCACCTCGCCAGAGTTGCAACCCGTAAGCCCTATCATCATCCCCCAAACACAAAGAGTAGTGATATTTTTGTACAAATAATTCAATATATTTTTCATGATAAATCAATGTTAAAATAGAGAAACAATCCAACGTAGGCTTGCTGTATGTTATCTTAAATGATACGTAAAAGTTAAGTTTGGCGTAAAGCCTAAGTAATTTACGTCTGTCACCGACAAATACTTTTCGTTGGTATCGGGGTCGGTGATGGTCTGGAATTTTTTGTACCAAACATTGCTTTGTCCATATACGTTAAATACCGATAAACTCAGACTGCCGTGGGTAAAATTGTAGGTAGCGGCGATGTCTAAACGGTGCGACGCTGGCAAACGATTGGCGTTGGTTGTAGAGGGGCTGGTAAAGTCTTTTTCTGTGCCGTCTAAGAGTTTTACAACATAACCTCCTGTAATAGAAGTGTATGGCTTTCCTGAAGCGTAAATCCATGTGGCGGATAAATCCCAACGTCCAATTTTATACATATTTACACTCTTAAATTCGTGTCTTACGTCAAAATTTGAAGGAAAGGCATCTGCCGAAAATTGAGCAATGTATTTATCTGATTTGGCAAGGGTATAGCCAATCCAACCGTTATATTTTCCAAATTTCTTTTGAAGTAAAAAGTCAATGCCTTTTACTTTTCCTGTACCTGTAAAGAACGTTTCATCAGCTACCAAGCCTCTGCCGATTTGTGGAGCAAAACGAAGGGTATAACGGGTATCGTTCTGAATATCTTTGTAATACGCCTCGATGTCTATTACATAATCGTCTATTTCGTAGCTACCGCCCACAATGATATGCGTAGAAGACGTTACGGGCAAATAGCTATTGTTGGCTAAAAGCCAGAAACTGCGGCTTCCGTTCGAGATGTCTTCTCGTTCTACCTGCTTGGCAAATTGGTAGTATTGTCCTACTGCACCTTTGAGTTTGATTTCGTTGGTCAGGGCAAAATTGGCAGTAAAGCGAGGCTCATAATACACTTTCTTGGTTACGTCATAATAGGTTACACGCAAGCTAGGTTTCATCGTAAAACGGTTGTTTGCACCTATCTTGATTTCGTCTTGTAAATACCCTGCAATGGTATTGCCTCGGTCGTTTTTACCCAAAATTTCGGTAGTATCGTTTTGTGAATACGAATATTTGATAGCCAAATTACTGAATTGTCCGCCAAACTCAACCAAATGGTGGTCTGATGCACGGTATTCAAAATCGGTTTTAAACGATACATCTTTCAAATCGTTGCTTTCTAACGAACCAAATTTAACGGTTTGGGTAGTGCCATCGGTGCGAGTGAAGGTGTTTTGGTTGGTGTTATCTCTTTTGCTAAAATAGTTAGAAAAACTCAAGAGCGAGTTGGTATAAAACTTGGTCGTCCATTGTCTCGACCACTTCAAACTGCTACCAATATTTCCCCAATTCGATTGGTCGGTATTGCCAAAACCGCCGCCTCTTGTACCGCCAAAGGGCAGGTTGAGGTTTTGAGAGTTATCTAAGAAATCTTGGCCGTTATAAAAACTCAGGGTAATGTTATCTTTGGTATTAGGGCGGTACGTTACTTTGCCGTTGAGGTCGTAAAAATACGATGTCACCGTTTGCCCCGATTGAAAGCGACGAGCGAACTGTCCACCGAAGCCTCCGTTTTGGTTAGAAGTTTGTTGACTTTTGAAGGTATTAAAAATTTTATCATACAATGGCCCAGCCCAAGAGTGGCGACCAGCTACCACAAAGGTAAGTTTTTTGTTTTTGGTAATCGGCCCTTCTACCAGTGCATTGGCACTGAGCAAGCCTACATCGGCGGTGGCGTTAAACTCATTTTGGTTGCCATCTTTGCCTGTAATGTCCACTACACTCGAAACCCGACCTCCATATTTGGCTTCAAAGCCGCCTTTAAACAAGCGTACATCTTTGACGGCATTGGAGTTGAACGCACTGAAGAAGCCATACAGGTGGTCCACATAATACACCGTAAAACCATCGTACAACACCAGGTTTTGGTCGGGTGTACCGCCTCTCACATACAACCCCGACGAAGACTGATTGGCGGCACTGATACCCGGCATTAATTGAAAACCTCTGAAAATATCTTTTTCACCTACATTCGGCAATTTGGCGATGTTTTTGGGAGTCATCGTAAACAAACCTACCGTTTCGTTTACCTTCATGATTTCGTTCTTTTCACCCGAAACCACTACTTCGTCTAGTACTTCGCTTACGGCTTCTAGCTCGATGCGTAAGTCTTTGGTAGGCGTTTGGGGCGAAAGATGATAGGTAAGCGTTTTGTACCCAATATAGCTGATTTCTAAGGTAGTAGTATCGCTTGGGATTTTTTGTAATGTAAATAAGCCATCGACATTGGTTTGAACGCCCGACTTCTTCGATTTAATGATAACCGACGTAAAAGCCAAGGACTCGCTGGTTTTGCTATCAACGACTTTACCCGTAATGGTAAAATTATTTTTTTCGGGCTTTCCTTTGTAAACAGCATTTTGCGTTGCCGACTGTGCTACGGTTACTTTTTGTAGTTTAGAAACAATGTACAAAATACCGTTTTCGTCAACATACGCTTTCAAATCGGTATTTTTGAGGGCTTCTTTTATCCCGATTTCTACCTTTACATTTTGAAACCAATAACTCACCCGATAACGTGCAATTAAGCTCGAATCCGCTACAATTTTTACACCTGATTTCTTTTGTAAATCTTTACAAATACGGTCGAGCGACTCGTTGTTGTAAAATTCATCGTTGATAGTAATGCCTGTAGTATTGACCGACGTTGCCGTTTGGGCTTGTGCTTTCAGGGCCAATTGACATACAAAACAAAAAAGCAGTAATAGTATTTTTCTCATACAATTATACTCGTATAGGGCTTGGTGAAACAATAAATTGGACGGAAGGTATCTTCCCATTCCATCTGACTGTCTAATAACGCCCTACCGTTGCCACAACCTTCGCCCAAATCGCCCTATAAAGGAAGTCTGTAGATGTATCAATCAATTGTGACGATGAATGAAAAAACGAAACCGTGTATGGCATTTGTTTTTTTTCTACGAAAATGATATTTTTATTCTATTAACTAAGTATAGATTTTTATTTCATTCAACAACAAAGCTTATGAAACGTGTGATACTCATGCAAGTGCTTTTAGGGGCAGGCTTTTGGGCTAGTTCTTTCGGACAAGCAAACAATGCCTACGAAAAGACCATAGAAGCGTGGCAACAACAACGCCTTGCCGACCTCAAAAAAGAAGATGGCTGGCTCAATTTGGCTGGTTTGTTTTGGTTGAAAGAAGGAGAAAACAGCATCGGCAGTGATGCCAAAAACGATTTGATTTTTCCAGAAGAACATAGTGCAGGTTTTATCGGAAAAATACTTTTACAAAAAGGCAACGTAACGTTCGTTCCTACAACGCAAGCACCAGTGCAATACCAAGCACAAGTACTTACAACGCCACTTCCTATTTTTCCTTACGAAAACAACCCTATTGTACTGTCACACCAATCGCTGCGTTGGTTTGTGATACAACGAGGCGATAAATACGCCGTGCGATTGAGAGATGTGGAAAGCCCCTTTTTGAAAAGTTTTCATGGCATTCCTACCTTTTCGATTGATTCGACTTGGCGAATCAAAGCTAAGTTTGTGCCAACTGTGGGTAGAAAAATCTCTATTCTTGATATTACTGGGCGAACCTATCTACAAGAATCGTTGGGCAAACTTGTATTTACGATAGCTGGCATAGAGTACGCTTTGGAAACGACTGGCACAATGCAAAGCTTGTTTATTGTGTTTGGCGATGTCAGCAACCAACGAGAAACCTACGGCGGCGGCCGATTTTTGGAGGTAGCCGAACCCAACGCTGAGGGTTTTACGTACCTCGATTTTAATAAAGCCTACAATCCGCCTTGTGCGTTTACGCCTTTTGCTACGTGTCCGTTACCTACGAAAGAAAATAAATTATCGCTCTATATCACGGCTGGAGAAAAACGATACGGTACGCATTAAGTGTTATCTACTAGGATAAAACCGACCGTGAAAAACAAACCAAATTTATTACTGTTGACTTGATATTATCTCAAACTTACTTTGCCATACTTTAATTGCCTCTAATATAGGCAGAAATGCCAATCCTTTTTCAGTAAGTTTATATTCAACCCTTGGTGGTAATTCTTTATACGCCATTCGTTCCAACAATCCGTCTTCTTCCAATTCTTTTAACTGTTCAGTCAGCACTTTTCTTGTAATGTGTGGTATTATGGCATCTAACTGACCAAAACGAATGGTACGGCTACCCATTACATTAATAATTATCGGCTTCCATTTATTGCCAATAGTGCCGATAGCTCTTGTGAATGGACAATTTGAATTGCAAAAATTTTCATCTCTCATATTACTATTTTTTATGTGTTATAAAATAGTTACCCAAAGGTTACCAGAAAGAACAAAGATAGTATATTTAAGAAATTAACAAAAGTATCTTTGCGAAACAAATTAAAAAAAATAGAAATGAGTAGATTAAAAAACAAAATAGCTGTTATTACAGGTGGTAATAGTGGCATTGGATTAGGCATTGCCCAAGCATTTAAAGATGAAGGTGCTAAAGGGGGTATTGTAGGTAGGAATCAGAAAACTTTAGATAGTGCTATGGCTCAACTTGGCGATAATTTTATAGCCATAAATGCCGATGTAACCAACCTTGACGACCTTGAGATGGTTTTTAAAAAAACATCTGAAATATTTGGTAAAATAGATGTGATTGTAGCCAATGCAGGTGCAGGAATAGTGGGAACTGTGGCAACCATTGGCGAAGCGGAGTATGACAAGACCATGGATTTAAACCTGAAAGCGGTTTACTTCACCGTTAACAAAGCACTGCCTTATATGAATGATGGTGGTTCTATTGTTCTTATTGGGTCAAATGCGGCACATAGGGCATATCCAAACTTTACGCTTTATGGTGCTGCAAAAGCGGCTGTAATCTTTTTTGCAAAAGCGTTTTCAAGCGACCTTTTAGGTAGAAAAATCAGAGCAAACGTAATAACACCGGGCACAACAGATACGCCAGCATTTGAAAAGTTTGTTCCCTTAGAACAAGTTGATGCTATAAAAACACATTTTGCTAGTGAAATGCCGATAGGCAGAATTGGGCAGCCATCAGACATTGGTAAAACAGCCGTATTTTTAGCATCTGAAGACTCTTCATTTATACTTGGTACTGAAATCCTTGTTGATGGAGGTATGAGCTATTTGGCTAAATAAATCACATTCAAAAATATTTTAAAAAATAAGAACATGAGTAAATTAAAAAATAAGGTAGCGGTAGTTACAGGAGCAGCCAAAGGTATTGGTGCAGGAATTGCAAAGGCATTCGCCAAGGAAGGTGCAAAGGTTGTTGTTCATTATGCTTCAAGCAAAGTCGAAGCGGAGAAAGTAGTAAAAGTCATTACTGATAACGGAGGAACAGCCATTTCGGTACAGGGCGATATATCAAAAGAAGCCGATGTAAACAGGCTGTTTGAAGAAACAAAGAAAGCATTTGGTACTTTGGACATTTTAGTGAACAATGCTGTCGCCCAAGGATTTGCACCAATCGAGCAAGTATCTACTGAAATTTTCCAAAACGCCTTTAATGTTAATGTTTTAGGTCCAATCCTTTCAATTCAGGAAGCTTTAAAATTGTTTAGCAACAATGGAGGTAATATTATCAATATTAGTTCTGGGGCAAGTAAAATGCCTTTACCAATGGCCTCCTTGTACTCTGCAACAAAAGCAGCATTAGACGCTATAACCATAGCTCTGTCAAAAGAATTAGGAGCAAAAAACATTCGCATTAATTCAATTTTGCCAGGTGCTACCGATACAGAAGGTGCAAGTAGTGCGGGAGTCACCAAAGGCAGTGAGTATGAAAAGATGTTCATTGAAAAAACACCGCTTGGTCGCAGAGGTCAGCCCGAAGATATTGCCAAAGCTGCTGTATTTCTTGCCTCCGATGATGCTGCTTGGATTACAGGAGAACAAATTTCTGTTTCAGGTGGTATGTACGGTTTTTAAATCGACAATGTAACAGAATTATTGCAGTAAGGCGAATTGATAAATTTTACTTCTGAAATTTCAACAATAATTGCTTAACATGCACAAGTAATTGGTTGACAAACCTTTTTCTTGTGCATGTTGCATAGTCGAAAGAAAGTCCAGCAGATAATATGGGTTTGGCAAAAGTGGCGGTTCAGTGCTCTAAACCACACATTTGTGGAGAAAATTACCATCTTCGTCAAGCCCCGAAACGATAACAGAAAATTATGAATTATTGTATTGATTTTCAAATGTTTGTATTTTTTTATAAAAATAAATGCTGTATTGAAAGTGGCGGATTTAAACGTTTTTTACCCAAAAATCCGCCTAACCCAACGCTACACACCAAATTGCTGTAAATGATGGTCGAGGTGCTTATAAAACAAAATATTCCATTCTTGTTTGGTGAGTGAGCCGAAACTGATAGATTCTTTTCCATCGAAATAATTAGCCCCGAGTGCCTGCGTTTGCCAAATATAGCTCACCAAACGGTCTTTTTCGGTTTCAAAATCTTTGTCTTCTGCTATGATAAAAGCACTGGCTGTTCGCTCGTTTTTTTTGAAGGGTTTTTCGTTCAAAATATAGGGTTTGACGAAAGTTTTGAGGAAGTATTTTAGGATAAAATTGGGCTTAGGACGGTTTTCATAGACCATCTCATACGACACACAGCAATGAGCCAGCATTTGGGCTACGGTCATTTTGCCCCAAAGGCCTGCCGAGGTAGGCTTCAACGATTCGATGCGTGTGATTACTTCCGTACAAACGGCAGGGTCAAAAATATTTTTCATGGTTATGTTGGTCTTAAATGACTTTATCGTATTGCTTGAGTGTTGTACAAGCTCGCACTGGAAGTCTGTAACTACTATAGATTTTATCCTGAAAATTAAAGAATTATCCTGAGTTTTTTGTGTTTCAAGGAAAGATTTTTGCAACAATGCTGTTCTTGCTCAATCTTCCATACAGCTCTACCAAGCGCATCAAATAAAAAACGGGTCGGAGGCATATCCCTCCGACCCATTTTTACGTATCGCTTTCGCAAATAAGGCTAAAGCTTTCCCAATCAAACGTTTAATCTAGTACATTTTTAGAAGAGTCGCTGTTGATTGTACCAGCCAATTTCTCCCGTTCTACATTGGTATTGAATGGCATTTTGTAGTTTTTCCAAGCAAGATACACCTCTTTCGGCTGCGTGCGTTCTACAGACAAAGCCCAGTCTTTCGACATATTTGGCTGTTTGTAGTTCCGAACTACCTCCGACGACGCAACTACGGGTAAAGCTTTTTGCTTGCTTTGGGCAGCTTTTGCCTTGTTTGGATGTTTGTAATTGTGGGGGCTATAGCCAGGGTCATTTTTGTACAACTCCTGAGCGAACGAACCGAAGCTTGCTACCATTAACAAACTCGCCCAAAAAATTGATTTTCTCATAACTGTATTAAGTAAGTGTATCGAATCGCTTCGATACGGGGTTTGTATGTGTGTTTTGTTTCAGTGCAATTATCCATACTTACGCCGCCATGTTGTAATCGTCGGGGTCGAAAGTTTTGCCATACAAGGCTCTAAACGTAGGCACCATGCACAATACTTCGTCTAATTTGTATTGTGCTTTACGGTAGGTATTGTTGTTGGCATTGGCAGCCGCTAGTTCTTTAAATAGGCAAGACATCAAATAAATCTCTCTTTCGTGCATCGTAAAATCGAGAATTTCGTACATCAAAAAACCTTTTTGCCCGTCTTGTTTAGTTAAAAATAACACTAAGTAAAAATTCTCATTTTTTACAAAAGAGATTACCTGATTTTGGTCAAATTGCTTAGGCATATAGCCGTAATCCACTAGGCAGTCGATAATTTCTACTTCGCTTACAGTGGTATATAAGTGAGGAGTCAAAAATTGCTGATTATCCATTGTCGCTTTCATATTCTTTTCCGTTTATCGTGACCAAATTTTTTTTTTGTTGTGAATTATAAACGAAAGTTGGGAAGAAAAATTTTGATTGTCAAGTACTTACCAAAATGCCTCTTAGCACAGCTTTTATACGTATTTTAGTCTTTTTTATTCGTTTTTTTGTTAATAAATATCATTTTTATACCTATTTTTCATAGAAAATATCATGGAACGACAGCAATGGAATGTTTTTTAAACCTAGTTTTAGATAAAAGATAAAAATAAAATTTTTAAAATATTTTCTTGTACTTTATTTATCGACAACTTGCTTTTTGATAGGATTTTAGTCGAAAAGGCTATGTTTTACCAAAATTCAGGTTTAAAAATGAGCCGAAAAAATAAAATATATAGCAAATAACCAGTTTTGAGCTTGTAAAAACCGCTATAATGCTTAAAAAATAAATAAGTATTAATACTCAAAAATATTTTTTCTCTACAGCGATTGAACCTTGCATACATGGCTAGTTGAGGTAATAATTGACCTGTATCGAAAGCGGAGACAGGTACTCATCTCAGAAAAAAAATCCTTGGTCGGCACATACGCCTTGTATGCACTACTTTGTTGGAGCTTCTACCAATAATTTTTATGTTTGTATATTGATATACCTTTTATCTATCGTGAATAAGACTCCACGCATCAGCATACAAAACCTGTTTTTTCATTGCCTTGGTTGGGCTTGCTTTTTGGCATTGCCTTACCTGTTGAGAAACGCCATGCCCGAGCCTCCCAAAATGGGGGCAATGCCACCACCACCCAACATCAATGCTACGTGGTTTTTTACCCTATTGAATATGCTCAATATTCCTTTGTTTTATTTCAATTCGGAAATACTCATTCCAAAGGTTTTGAATAAAAAAGGAATAGGGCTGTACGTACTAACTTTGCTGTTGGCGGTGGCTATCACATTCACCCTCAATGGCTATGGTAAAGAGTTGCTTTTTGGGCATCCGATGTCGAAATTTCCTCGTACTGGTACGTTGTTTCAAACGCTTTTTGTCTTGGCCGTAAGCACGAGCTTTCGGATGATTTTAGATAACCTGCGTCACGAGGAAAGAAGGCAAGAGCAAGAAAATGAACGACTTAAATCTGAGTTATCGTTTTTGCGTTCGCAGATTAGTCCGCATTTTATGTTCAATGTACTCAATAGCATTGTGTCGCTGTCACGTCGTAAACCTACCATGGTCGAGCCTGTGGTCATCAAGCTTTCAGAACTGATGCGGTATATGCTGTATGAATCAGACGATATGAAAGTGTCGTTGGAAAAAGAAATTCAATATTTGAATAGTTATATCGACTTGCAAATGATTCGTTTTGGCGACGACATCAAGATTAGCTTCGATGCCAGCGATTACGCTCCACAAATGCACATCGAACCCATGTTGATTATTCCTTTTGTAGAAAATGCCTTCAAGCATGGCGTTGGGATGATTCTTGCACCCGAAATACGCATACACTTGTGCTGCAAAGCCAATACCCTGATTTTTGAAGTACAAAACAAAATCAACCCACAATCGACCGAAACCAAAGACCACGCTTCGGGCATAGGCCTAACCAATGTGAAGCGTCGTTTGGCATTGTTGTACCCACAAATGCACCAACTTCACATCGAACAAGACAACGATTGGTACAAAGTGCATTTAGAAATAACCACCTAGCAACACTATTTTATCTCTTCTTTTAAACCATCAGACAATAGTTTTATCTAAGAAAAATGTAAAACTCTCTTGCGTAACAGGCAACGAGCAAGGCAAAAATGAAGTCATCAAAATAACTGATTGGAATTTTGCCAGCCCTATTGCTGTTAACCAATTGCTTGATACATTTCTCCAATGAAGCATTTTAAACACTTCATACCATGATAAAACTAAACTGCCTTGCAGTAGATGATGAAAGTTTAGCACTCGACTTGCTAGAAGACAATATTGCCAAAGTACCATTTTTACACCTCGTAAAACGTTGTAAAAATGCTTTCGATGCCATCGAAACCCTTCAGAAAGAAGCAATAGATTTGGTGTTTTTAGACATCCAAATGCCTGGTATTACGGGAGTACAGTTCCTGAAAACCATCAAAGAACCGCCGATGGTAATTTTTATTACGGCGTACCAACAATATGCTTTAGAAGGGTTTGAACTCGACGTGATAGACTACCTGCTTAAACCTTTGTCGTTCGAGCGTTTTATGAAGGCTGTCACCAAAGCCTATGATTTGCACCATTTGCGTACCCAACACACCGCATTGCCCACTGAAGCACTTCCCAAAGAAAACGATTCCTTATTTGTGAATGCCGACTACTCGTTGGTGAAAGTGAAAATCCAAGAAATTACGTATGTCGAAGGGTTGAAAGACTACATCAAAATTCATATTTTGGGAGGTACTAAGCCTATCGTCACACGCATGACCATGAAAGCGATTGAAGAAAAACTACCCACCCATCTATTTTTTAGGATACACAAATCATACATTATAGCCCTCGACAAAATAGAGTCGATTCGTAACCTGAAAATTAAAATTGGGAATGCCCAAATTCCTGTAAGTGAACATTATTCAGAAGACTTTTTCAAAAAAATCGGCCAGTAACATCGGGTAGTTTTTTGATTTCGGTCTAATTCCTACATCAAAAAACTGCCCCCAATATTCCTCTCTCATCGCTGTTGTGTTTACGCTTCATAGGACTGTTTTGTATAAATTTTTTCATAAAAAATATTGATAAAATTTTATTTTTTAGTTAAATAGCCTCCATACAGTAAACTCACTTCATCATTCTTTACAACACACAACAGCTATGAAAAAGGTTTTAGTTATAGGCATGGGCAAAGTAGGCTCATTGGTCGGTTTGCTTTTATCAAAACGTTTTGAAGTAATAGGCTTCGACCAGCATCCGTCTGTGTATGCACTTCCGTTTAGGGTTATTCAAGGCAATATTCATCTGGTAGAAGCGTGGCTACCTCATTTGACCGCCGCCGATGCGGTAGTGTCCTGTATGCCCTACAACCTTAATTTGAGTATTGCCCAGCAAGCCCATCGCTTAGGTAAACATTACTTCGACCTCACCGAAGACGTTCCGACAACCACTGCCATTAGGGCTATGGCTGCCCAAGGAAGCCAAGCGGTATTGGTGCCTCAATGTGGTCTAGCACCGGGCTTGATTGGCATTGTGGGAGCTGCCTTGGCTCATAAATTTACACGGGTAAGAGATATAGAACTACGAGTAGGGGCTTTGCCCAAATATCCCAACGGACTTTTAGGATATTCTTTTACGTGGTCGCCAGCAGGTGTAATCAACGAATATTTAAACGATTGCGAAGTAATTCAGAATGGGCAACGCAAATGGGTTTCGGCACTCGATGGGCTTGAGACGATTCACATAGAAGGCAAAGAATTTGAAGCCTTTAGCACTTCGGGGGGCTTAGGCACGATGTGCGAAACTTTTGAAGGAAAGGTCGATACGCTCAATTATAAAAGTATTCGCTATCCTGGGCATGGCAAACTTATGCGTTTTTTGTTGTATGAACTTATCCTTAAAAATAAAAGAACCTTGGTCGAAGAAATCCTAACCGAAGCCAAACCTCCCGTACAAGAAGACGTAGTGTATGTATATGCCATTGTAGAAGGTTGGAAGGGCAATCAATTGGCAAGAGAAGAGTTTTATCGGGCTTATTCGCCCAAGAAAATAGATAGCCAAATGTGGCGTGCCATTTCTTGGACCACCGCTGCTTCGGTTGTTGCCGTGGTAGAAATGGTAGCGGACCAAAAGCTTGCACAGCAAGGTTTTATCAAACAAGAAGAAATTCCCTTCGACGATTTCAAACAATGCTTTACAGGAAAATGGCTTTTTTAAAAAAAAGTTTATACAAGATGCAACCCTTTTCAAAATAAGCTGTCTTAATCAGTAAAACAGCGTTGCTCTTGCTATTAATCACAACCTATTCTTACCAAAAATTCCGAAGTAGAATAGTAATATAACTTAAAACACATTATTAATATCTGTAAAAGCATTGCTTTACCAGATGTTGTCACCAACATACTCTTAAAGGAATCAAGTATAGGGTGTTGTGAATAGTTCTTACCTAGTACAGGTGTTAATGATGTGTTTTAGGTGTTAATTGTAAGGAAAATGCTCACAAATCTTGTGGATGAAAAGCTTTAATTAGAATTTTTAACGAAATGAGAAACGGTACGTTTTAACGATTATTGAAGCGGTGAGAAAAATTCGTCATATATTTTTTGTATTAAGTACAATCGTTGTGCTGCTGTGTGGTTGTGACCAGATTTTAGAGGGAGTCATTCCAGCCTTCTCTCAGTATTTAGATACGCCCTTGGTTGATGCAAGAACATATTACACTACCCCCAACAATTACGTAGTGATTACGCTTAAAGATTTCTTAAAAAAAATTGGGGCTGAATCGTTCAAACTTACCAAAAATGCACGCTTGGGTAACTGTACAATTTCGTCTGATGGAAAGTTTATGTTGTATTTGCCCGACTCATCTGTCACCGAAGCAAAAGATTTTGTTGTACTAAAAACGGTCGATATTATAAGTAAACAAGAAACAATAGATACTATTAAGTTTCAGATTACCAATCAGTTAAACACTATTCCATGCAATGCAGGAACCATATCAGACTTTTATAAATATTGGAACAGCGGTCAGAGTGTAACCTTGCACGTACTAGCCAATGATTTACTTTGTAATGCCATTGTCGATTCGTCGTCTTTAGCTATTACTTTAGAACCTAAAAATGGCACTGCGGTGGTAAAAAACAACCGAATTGTTTATACCGCTCCTAAAGGGTATGATGGAAGTGACCTGTTATATTACAGTGTAAAACTCAAAGACGACGCTGGTACTATCCTTTCGGCGGCTGTACGTTTAGATGTGCGGGGTTCTAGCGAAAGACCTTGTGAGGTACGCTTAGTGCCAAATATTTATTTCATGCCTAAAAACCAAACGCAAAGCCTTGTGATGAGCGTGCTCGATAATGATAAATTATGTTATAATTATCCATATAGTTCACTAAAAATCACGAATGTTCCATTTTTTGGTAAGGCCGAAATCAACGCCAATGCACAAATTATATATACGCTCAATACCAATTTATTACCACTGACCAACGCAAGCGTTTATGATTCGTTGTACTATACTTTAAACGACCTTTCAGGTAAAGCATCGGCACCTGTAAAAGTAAAAATTGTACTCGAACAACCGCCCTCTTGTGTAGAAAAAGCTTCTAATGGGAAAATGGAAGTAGCAGCAAGTGCAGTGGGGCAACAAGCTTTTGAAATACCTTATTCGGTCTATCTTTCTACTTGTGTTGATATACTGGCGGTATCGGTTATTTCCGAATCTAAATATGGTACACTGAATGTCAATAATAAAAAAATATACTATACGCTCAAAAAGAGCAATTTGACTGCGGGACAAGAACAAGAAGAAACGCTCTCGTATGTGGTTTATACAAAATCAGGCAATGCTTTGACTGCCAAAATGCAGTTGAAAATAAAATATTAAAGACAACAACAATTATACAAGTGGTTAAAGGTAAAGACTTTCTTCATTTGGAGAAAGTCTTTCTTGTAAAGCGGCACTACGTATATAGTTGAATTATGAAACAGAAGTGTATGGAAATCCTTGATAATAGAGGATATTTAACGTAGGATAGGGGGTAAGGGTATAAGTCTAAAAACCTATACAAACGCTACATCCGAAAGTAAAAAACCGAAATTTATTAAGCTTTTGTACACTGCTAAAAGCGTATTCTTACGTTGTGAGTGGCAATAAAAAGGAGCTAAATTTCTGCAAGTCAGAACAATAAAACGTACATTTTAAGGCAAAATTTTGTATTATTACTGTTTAATTGATTTTTCGTACATGAAAACCGTCAAAAAACGCTGTAATTAATTACAAACTAAGCTTTTATTGACTAATTGCTTTGATTAAATGTCCAAAGAAGTTGAACTAATTCTTGCTTGCCAACGCAACGACAGAAAAGCTCAGACTGCCTTTTACAATATGTATAAAGGCAAGATGATGGGTATTTGTCGGAGGTACGCCCGTACCAAAGTGGAGGCAGAGGATATTTTTCAGGAGGCATTTATCAAGATTTTCAATAATGTTGCTACCCTCGAAAAGCCCGAAGCAGTAGGGGCGTGGGTCCGAAAAACTGTCATACATACAGCCATTAATTATTATTATGCCAATGTGAAATTTCAGAACCAAATTGATTACGAAACAGTTACAGAAAGTAATCAAAGCTATGAAAACATTTTAGCATCATTATCAACGGAAGAATTATTAAAACTGATTCATCAATTGCCCGATGGCTACCGTATGGTATTCAACTTGTACGTAATTGATGGATACAATCATTTAGAAATAGGAGAAATACTGGGAATTAGTGAAAATACTTCTAAATCTCAACTTTCAAGGGCAAAGGAATTGTTGCGAAAGCAACTCAAAAAACTAGGAATGACAAGTTATGAACACATCTAATCATGAACAAGATCCTTTTGAGGATTTTTTTAGTGATCGCTTCAAAGATTTTGAAGCCGACACAGATGATGTTTTGTGGAAAAACATAAAAACCAATCTTCCTGCGTTACAAACGCCGAAATATTGGTTGTGGTCGAGTATTGCCTTGTTGTTGCTCCTAACCAGTAGTAGCTTGTGGTTTTGGAAAGATGATTTATTGAAAAAAACAACAATGGCTGCTGCTGTTGCTCCCAAAATAATTGCTGCAACAACAGAATCTCATGTCAATGCACCACAAACACATACTGTAGCCCAACTAGCGAAAAAAGCAGTGACAAGTATCCAAGCAACTGTGCCAAGCCTACAACCAATACCCAGCGAAACCGTAGCTAAAACACTCAAGTCAAGCAAACCTAGCAAGCCTGCTCATGCGGAATCTACTGTAACTTTGGCAGAAATAAAACAATTGCCTGCAAAAACAACCGACATTGGCAATGCTTTACCTCCTACGACTTATGAAGAGGAGGCTCTTACCAATCCGAACAACAATGGCTTTGCGTCAGAGCAAGAACACAGAGAAGTAGCAGCAGAGGACAATCTTGGAGTAATTTCGACAGCAGCAGAAACCACTGAGGAAATGACCAAAAGCATTTTCCAAGTAGATATGCTCGAAGGCAAAGCATTTCATAAGCCCCTCAACGAGCTAAGTATGCCCGAAGTAGAGTGGAGTCACCCGATATTGACCAAAAATAAATACTACAAAAAACCAATCACAATTGATATTTTTGGTAGTGGTATGCCTCTGGTTAATTATTATACTATTACGTCTAATGTTGTAGATGAAAATTGGCATGTTTATAACATCAATGTTACAAATAGTAGGATAGGTGCTTACGTACAACTAGGAATACAACTTGGTATAGACGAAAAGTGGAGATTTAGAGGAAGTATTGCCTATACTAGGTTACACCAATTGGTATTTCGTTACACAGTGAGAACAGATTCACTCATTGTGCGTCAAGGTACTACCCCAGAGGTATCCTATCTTGAAATCTCACAACAATACTACAATCCCAAACACTATTTAGCCCTAAGATTTGATACTCAATATACCATATCAAAGACAAGATTGCTCAATCATTATGTAGGTTTAGGATTAGAAGTAAACAGTGTAATATTTGGAGCAAAAAACCTTAATGCTTTTGTTAATTTATCTTATGGTGTTAGTCATCAAATAAGTTCTAAGGTAAATCTCTTTGTTGAACCTATTTTTGGTTATGCTTTACAGAAAGAACGAGATAGTGGTTATTTAACCATTCGACCTAATAGATTTGGATTAAATATGGGACTATCTTACAAAATAAAATAATACTCTCGGTTATTACCAACAAAAAACCACGCTGTACAGCGTGGTTTTTTGTTAAAGTTAATCTTCTGAAAATCAAGAATATTCATTCACAGTTGCTATACATTTTGTAATTCTCCTTCAAGCTTAGACACCACACAAGTTGCTACGGCATTGCCCGCTACCGACGTAGCCGAACGCCCCATGTCTAAGAATGGGTCAACTCCTAAAATAAGTGCAATTCCTTCGGTTGGTAAATCGAACATGGCAAGTGTGCCTGCAATAACCACCAATGAGGCTCTTGGTACGCCTGCAATGCCCTTAGAAGTAATCATCAGGGTAAGCAACATCGTAATCTGTTGCTCAAGACTCAACGGCACGCCATACGCCTGAGCGATAAAGCCCGTTGCAAAAGTCATGTACATCATAGAGCCGTCGAGGTTGAAGCTATAACCCAATGGCAACACAAAACCAATAATTCTTTGCGAACATCCAAATCGTTCTAAAGCGGCAATCGTCTGCGGAAACGAAGCCTCCGAACTAGCCGTACTAAACGATAAGATAAGGGCATCTTTGATTTCTGCGAGAAGCTTCCAGTATGGAATTTTCATGACCAAACAAATCGCCCATAATACTATAAAAATGAAAAACGCCAAGCCTCCAAAAAAACAAAGCATCAAATACGCATAGCTTATCAAAATGCTCAATCCCTTACTTGCTACCACGGCGGTCATCGCTCCCAATACACCAAAAGGGGCTAGTTCCATTACATAGCCTACCATTTTGAAAATGGCTTCGGCCAACGAATCAATAGACTTGGTAAGTGCTTTGCCTTTTTCGCCTATCGAACCCAAAGCGATACCAAAAAAGATAGAGAATACGACGATTTGTAAAATCTCATTTTCGGCCAATGATTTGAACAAACTTTCTGGAAAAATATGCAAAATAAACTCTTCTATACTTTTCATTTTGTTGCCCGTAATGCCCGTTTCTGTGCCAGCCGCAGGGCGTGGCCATTGTTGTACTTGCCCCGGACGAGTGATGTTCACTACCACCATGCCTACAATCAACGATAAGATGGTAGCAAAATAAAAATATAACAAGGTTTTGATACCAATGCGACCTACTACTTTGAAATCGCCGAGCTTGGCAATGCCTACCACAAGCGTGCAGAATACCAAAGGCCCTACAATCATCTTGATTAATTTCAAGAAAACCTTGCTGAGTAATTGAAATTTAGAAGAAATGCCTGCTGCCGCTTCAGGTGTCATCGACACGTTGAGAATCTGACCAATAAGGACTCCAAGGGCAAAGCCAATCAGAATTTTGGTTGTAATGTTTAGTTTCATGGGCAAAAGTTTAGTCTGTAAGACAAAAGAATAGCTCCTTCGCTTGCCGAAGTGCTGATGAATGCGGTTATGTCATGCAATGAAAGGCTACGAGTGGCTAGATGATGGACAATCGAAGTTTCCGAACAGTGGTTTTACCGATAATTCACCTGCTTGCTTTTTTGTCTTTCATGATGAATTTCTACGAAATAAAGCAAAAAAATGATGCTTTACAAATCGTAGCTCATGCGTATGCAGCTATTTTTTACGGAAGAATCGTTTGTAAATGGGTTTTCTATAAAGAAATTGAAGATATAACGCCGGGTACAACACATAATCGAGCCAACGATAAGGGCTTTGATAGGTTATTTCGTCGATGATATAGGTCTGTTGTTGTTGCTGTACGATGCGGTGCTTGTGTTGCCAAGTTTGTAGAAAAGAAGGCAAAGTTGTGCCTTGGTCAATGAAATAAATTTCGTTGGAAGAGCTTGCCTGTGCCGTAATTAGGGCGTGCCATTCTTGGGTAAAAAAAACAAGGTTCATTTGTATTTCTACACGGTCGCCTTCGTCGCAGCCGTCGAAACGCAATACTTTTACCCGAGGAAAGGGAGGCGATAAAGCTTTGAAAAGGGTTTCGTCGAACCCTTGCCAAACGGAGGTTACGGATTGTTCAACGGCTGTTTGAATACAAATTTTTGGCATAAGGCTTGTTGTTTAGAAATTTGACGTGTACAAAGAATTTTACTGTTTACAGGTGTCGAATTGTTGATTTCAGGATTAAAATTTTTCATATTAATCTAAGAAAAATTGTTTTAAAAAACGTATTTTCTCCACTCCGAAATCAACAATCCGACATCCAACATCCCTTAAATTTTTCTGCTAAACGCCTTATGCTATAAACTCTTTCGCCAGCCTAATGTTTCATTTCTTGGCTACCTTTTTGGCAACAACTCGGCAGTTTGCCATGGGCTTTCTCGTCTTTAGGCATATCGTCGGCATCGTAACCTGTTTCGTTGATGGCCTTTTTGATTTGTTCTACACTGGTTTTCTTGCTGTTGTAGGCAACCGTCACCACTTTGTCGTCGAGGTTCAAATTCACGTCGGTTACGCCTTTCGTAAAAGCCAACCTTTTCTCAATGCGTTCTTTGCACATTTTGCAGATAGCCGAAGTTTTGATTTTCACTACGGTTGGGTTATCGGCCAAGGTCACGAAAGCAACCATACACAACCCGATGATACTCAATAGCAACTTTTTCATGGTTTTGTGTTGTTTGAAGTTTTACTTTTTTACAAGGGCTAAATCCATGCCACAAGAAGGACATTTGCCTGATTTGGTATAGGTTTTTTCGGCTTCGCATTTCATCGGACATTGGTACTGTGCCGAATCGCTGCTGGCAACAGCCGTTTTGTTGCTATCGGCGGTGGCTTCGTGTGTATGTTCTTCTTTTTTAGTACTTTGTGAAGAACAAGCCGTTGCTACGGCAACCATAAAGGCAAAGAAAAGTGTTTTTTTCATGATGATGTTGTTGGTAAATGATGAATAGAAAAAAGATGAATTTATTTTTTGAGCAAAGTCAATGTTTGATACGCTACTAAACCTCATAACTTATTTGATTTTATACCGTGTACCTACATATACCATTTGTTGGGTGATAGGTCCCCAAACCATCGACGCATCGAAGGCATGACTAAAGGGGTCGTTGGCGGAAATAATAGGATTATTTTGTGTGAAGCCCGTAAGATTTTCGCCTCCTACATATAACTCCCATTTATAAAACGCTTTTGTTATTTGGGCGTAAAGCGTCGAAAAAGCAGGGGCATATACCAAGGGTGAGTCTATATCATGTACATGATGCACGGTGGCATCGGGAATGCGTCTTTTGCCGTTCCACTGCCAAGTAAGGTCGAATTTCCATTTGTCAAATTTGGTTGCATACGCCAAATTTACTAAAACCCTATCTCGGTTGATAAACATTTTGGGTAAAAGTGCCGAAGCTCCTGATGCGGTTCTGATGTCGCTTTGTACATCAAACAAGCGATACGCTACTTTGGTCTCAAAGCGTTTGAAAGGCGAATAGTTGAGCTCGGCTTGGAAACTATTAGAAAAACTGCGTCCCTTCAAATTGTACATACTGACATACTCGGCCGATTCCATATCTACGACAAGTTGATTATCAAAGACTGTTCTATAAAAATCGAGGGTAAAATTGGCGTTGCGACCTGCCAGTTGAAAATCATTACTTAAACTGATGCCATAATTCCACGAAGACTCTGGTCGCAGGGATTCTGTCACCCGTAATTGCCTTGCATTGACCAACATCCCAAAGTTTTCGGCTAAAGCATTGGGCATTCGCCAGCCTTTGCCTGCACTGGCTCGGAGGTGTACGTTGCTCGAAATATCGTATTTGGCGTGCAGTCTTGGCGTAATGCGTGTGCCGTATAAATTATGAAAATCAACACGTGTGCCAGCTACAACAATCAATTTATTCGGGATTGTCAAGGTATATTCTCCAAAAATACCAGGTACAATTTCACGGCGAGCAAAGGCCGAATCAAGGTATTTTTCTTGGTAATCGTCTAACACAAAACTGCCTCCGATTTTATAAGTATGGTTGGTATTTTGGATGATATTTTGATAAATTAAATTGCTGTAAAAACTCTTTTCTACGCCTTGATAAGCACGAGCCGCTTGTCCGAAATAGGCTTTGGTATCATGAATTGTTGCATTGAGTATCAAGCCCAAGCCTTTGTAAGGTTTGTGTTGAAACAATTGGGCGATTTTTCCGAAAGCTTCTAGGCGTTGGGTCGTATTGCCAAATTCATAGATAGGCTTACCACTTGCAACCCAACTGGCTTCTTGCCCACCTGTGCGATTTTCGTATAAACCTTTGATGCCAAATTGTGCCATCCATTTATCCGACTGATACTTCCAACGGTTCAATGCCGTGGCGAGTCCAAACAAAGGCATATCTCTGAAAGTATCGTGGTTTTGGTCGATAGACGTGGCTTGTCCTGAGCCATGTGAAAGTAAACCAACCGACCATTTTTCATTGATTTTTTTAGCAAAATTGACATTTAATTCTCCTCTACCAAATGAGTTTAGATAGGTATTTACATACAATTTATCAGCATTATCGGGCTTTTGTAATTCTATGTTCAAAGCACCAGTCATAGATTCGTAGCCATTGATAACCGAGCTTGCTCCTTTGGCTACATCAATTGAGGCTATCCATGTCCCTGGAATGTAGTTGAGTCCAAATGTGCTGCCTAAACCTCTGATGCTCGGTAGGTTTTCGGTATTGGTTTGGATATAATTGCCCGAAAGCCCGAGCATTTGAATTTGTTTTGCTCCTGTGACGGCATCGGCAAAACTCACCGAAACCGAAGCATTGGTTTCAAAGCTTTCCGACAGGTTGCAACAGGCGGCTTTGGCCAATGTTTTGGTCGTAATCATTTCGGTTTGAATAGGATTGAGTCGGTCGATGGTGGAAGCATTGGCATGAACGGTCACTTCTTGGATTTGTCCATCGTTTTGCAGCGTTACTTGTAGAAAATCTAAGCTATGTACCATGATGGTATCGGTGCGGTAGCCTGTAAAGCTCACAATCAATTGATGATTTTCGGGGCGTTTGATAAGGCTAAAATGCCCTAATGTATCGGTTTGTGTGCCACCTTTGGCATTTTGCCAACGTATGCTTGCCCCTATGAGTGGCTCATATTGGTTTGCATCCTTTTGTGCTACGACGATTCCTTTGAGTAGGCTTTGTCCAGAAGCATTTATTCCTGAAATAAAAAACAATGCGTTAATTATCAGTAGTTTGTTGTATATTTTTAAAAAAACATTTTTCATCTCTAACCTCATTTGATGTTGTCTTTTTGTATAGTTTTGGTAAATAACTTATGCCAAAAACCATCCGTTGTATAGCAGCTATACAATTGCATAAACTATACAATGCCTTAAAATATTGTTGAAAGATTTTGTTGTACGTCATGCTTGTTGAATGTAGCAAAGCATTGTTTTACAAGCAAGAAAGGAGGGAAATCAAATGAGGAAAGATTGTTTTTTCAATAAAATGGCTCTACCCGAAAGCGGTGGTGCAGGTGCATGGAAAAACACAACAGCCTCGTTGTTGCGAGGCAAGCACAAGGTGTTCAACCACACCAAGGTGTTGAATTGATACAAGGCATCGGTATTGATTTTTTTGATACCTTGTTTGGTTTGGGCATCTTCTATGTTTTGATGCACCACTTTTGTCAACAACACTTTATCAGCACAACATTTTGCTTTGCTAATAAGCGGTGTTTTGGAAGGAATGGTCGTTTTTTTACAGCAATCTTGCTTTTTTGTAAACGACCAAACCTTTGCTCCTCTGATTTTACAGAAATGCTCATTAATAGCAAAGCCCATGCTAGAAACCAGCACTTGCAAAGCCATCAACAAACAAACCATACGAGAGAAGCTTTTCATTACTTATACATTAACGTGAAATACCAAACTGAGTAATTTAGCCACAAGCACCTTCATGCTACTGGCAATCCATTGTATCAACGAATTGGCAAGGGCATTTGTTCCCGAATTATCTTTCGGCTCTTGATTTGTAGCGGGTTGGGTAGGCTTTTTGGCTCTTTCTTCTACCGTCAATTTTTGTTGTTCTACCGCTACCGAATCTTGTTGTGCTTGTTGAATTTGTGCTTTATGCCTCAATACCGTCGAAGGCTCTAGCAAACCAAAGCTACTTGTTAGGAGCCAAAGGGCTAACAAAGCTAATGGTATGGTTTTATTGGAAATGTTTTTTTTCATTTTTTGATAGAGGCTTGAAAGAAGTTTATCTTTTGCCGTGCAAGTTAATAAACTAATTTATAGGTTGTTGCAAAAAACAACAATATTTCTTTGGTAATCCTCATTTTAGGGGCAAAGTAGCCAATGTATTGGCTTTTACTTCGGCAAAAGTGTAGGTTTTGCGGAGGTAGCCATCTTCAAAAACCGTTTGTAAACAATCTTCTTCAGGGCTTTCTTGCTGTACGGTTTGGAAACCATCGGCTGTTTGAATGAGCTTCAAACGGCCTTTTTTGCTGCGTTTGCCTTGGTCGGTAATGGGGTCTTTATACACGAGTCGGTCTTGTCCATCTACGGTGGCACAGCTACATTTGAAGGCAAATTTTTGGGTATCTCTGTGTACTTTTTGCAACAAAGCTCCTCCCATGCCAAAGGCTATGTTGTCGGCACTCCAACCATGATTAGCTAAATTGGCTAGAATTTCGCCGATACTTTCATAATTTACGCCATCCCCCTGAATCACTCTCACTTGTGGCACTAACACTTTGAAGCCTTTGGCATTGATGGTATAGCCCAATTTTTCGCCTAAAATTTCCACCACTTTCAGTACTACGTCTTTGGGTACACCGCTGTCTGGCCGCACAATCAATGTGCCATTTCTTTGTAAAACCTGTTCTTTCAATGCCTCTCCCCATAGTTTTTCACAGGCATGATATACGTCGTAGCTGTCGCTTACGACGGCTACCAAGCCCGTTGGGTATTGGGCAAGCATATTGCTGTATGCGTCTTGTTCGCCTGCTTGTGTCCAGCTCGTAATGGTGCTATGCTCGGCTGCTGGAATACTGAATCCTGCCACTTCGTCGGTTTCGTAAAAATCTTGGATAAAAGTCAAGGCGGCTACGGTGTCTGTTCCAAGAAAATTGACCAAATGGGCCGCACCGCCAATACCTGCACTTTCTACGCTACTTACGCCTCTAAAACCAAAATCATGTAATTTGAAGTCGATTAACTGAGGGTCGCCAGTTTGTTCGAGGTAATGCAGTATCAAGCTGCGTACTTCTCTGCTAATAGTGGCTACAGTACAAGGATACCACAATTGAACCAATAGGGTTTCCAGAAAATTGGTTAGCCAATAACAAGCGGGGTCGGTGTTCTCGACGGTCATCATTACTTGATGGGCCGGCACAACCGTACCTTCGGCAACCGCCTTGATACGAACAGGCAAACGACCTTGGTGCTTGTCGAGGATGTACTGCCAGCCTGCTCGATTGAAAAGGGTATCTGTTCCAAAATGCGCTGTGTATAATTTGGCGGCTTGGTCTATTTTTTGTTGGGTTATGACCGTTCCTGCTAAATAATTTTTGAGTAAATATTGTAAACCAAAAAACGTAATGTGGTCGAATTTTCCACCACGACTTTCAAAATAACTATAAATCTGGCTTGTATTGGGCGGATACTGTTTGTAATGGCTCAGTTTGTAGCTATCGGTTAGCAGTAAAATGTTGTTGTGCATGGCATGAGGATTTAGCAAAATGTATCAATAAAAACCTGAGATATACGGTAAAAAGATGGTGTTAAAAGCTTTCTTGTAGGGCTAAATATTTGTTTTTCAACAATCTAAACAATACACGATGTTCTTTCACAAAGACTTGTTCGGTCAATTGGGCTATGTCAAACCATGCCAATTCGGCAATATCGTCTTGTGCCAAAGGCGTGCCTTGAAGGTATTCGGCCACAAAAAGCGTTGTAATAATTTTATCTTCTTCGTTTCTGTAACGCCAGTCGTCTATGCGTGCCGTGCCAACGTACTGCACCGCCCCAAGTTGCAATCCTGTTTCTTCGGCAGCTTCTCGCAAAGCGGCAGCTTCAAAGCTTTCGTCGCTGGGGTCCACAAAGCCACCCACAAAGCGGTAGAGCGTTTGATAGGCTTTCCTGCCCAGTAAGATAGCAGTTTTGTCAACAATCGCCACATCGACCGTCGGATACACTTTGGGGTATTGGTTGAAGGCGGCAAAAATCACACCTGCCCGAAAATCTGGCGAAGCTTTCACCGTCTGACTAATTTCTTTTCTTACTTCCGTTCCCGAAAATTGGGTGATTTGTTCTACCGCCGTATAAGGAAATAGGCCCGAATAGGCCCGATGAAAGCTATCCCGACCGCCGTAAAGCATTACATTACCAATAGGACAAGCCTCTCTGATGCGTTTATCTAGCTCCTTGCTCCAATCTTCGTCGCTGGGCATATCTGGCAATGATAGCACCGTAAGCGAAGGAAATTGTTGTAAAATCATTTCTTTACGGGTGATAAAGTCAAGCGGATTGCGTTTGGTCACGAGTACGGGCGTAACACCTAAAAAGACCAACACTCTTTTGTGTGACTGGCAGACGGTGTTTATCAACGACACGTGTGCTGGGTGTAGGTTATCAACCTGAAATCTCCCAACCAATACACCAATTTCGGGCGAAGTTTGTTCCATGATTTTGCGGATTAAGGTAAGATGTTCGTTTTAAAGCAATTCTAAATAAATCCCTTCTTGCATCAATTGCTGGTATTGTTGCTGGTCGAAAGCAAAGAAATACGCCGCTTTATGGGCTACATTTTGTTGCTTTTCGTCGAGTTGTTTCAACAAACCCGTAGAAAGAATTTTTTTCCTGAAATTTCTACGGTCGAGGTTTTTGCCTAAAATTGCTTCATATAATTGTTGTAATTGTGGAATCGTAAACTTTACGTCGAGCAACTCGAACCCAATGGGCTGGTAGCGAATTTTCCCTCTCAGGCGTTCGAGGGCTTTCTGAATCATGGCGTGGTGGTCGAAAGCCAAGACAGGAAGTTGGTCAAGTGCTTGCCAGTCGGCTTGCAGCTCGTTGTTCCCCGCAATCAATTGAAAATCGGTTGTTTTGACAAAACCCATATAAGCCACCGAAATGACCCGTTCACGAGGGTCACGCTCGGGCAAACCAAAGGTATAAAGTTGTTCTACATAAACGCCACTAATGCTACATTCCTTTTGCAAAACCCTTGTGGCACAGGCATCTAAGCTTTCGTCGGTTTGTACAAAAGCCCCCGGTAAAGCCCAATGCTGGGCAAAAGGTTCACTTTTTCTTTGCACCAATAAAACCTTGATTTGCAAGCCATCGAAGCCAAAAATGATACAATCGACCGTTACGGCAGGATGTGGATGACGGTATTGAAAAATAGGTTCTGACATATCTTAGTGTTGTTTTTACACAAAGATAAAGCAAAAGAAATTTAAGAAACAACTATTTTAGTGTATTTTTTACACTAAGGATTGTTTTGAGGATTGCATTAAGCGGAAAGGGAAGGATTTTATGTACGATTCTGTTATTGAGTGATTGAGTGAATTGTGAGTTAGCGAATTGTTAATGAGCGAGTTAAGTTTTTATTTTTCAATTATGACTCAATTGATTTTGACTAAAATGTAAGTTTTTGAAAATAAAAACACTCATTCACAAATCACTAACTCACAATTCACTCACTCAACTACTTAAATCCCAGGTTCAATTAGGACTACTTCTTCTTTGTCAACAATGACTTGTCCTTCGAGGAGGTCTTTGGTTTTGCGTACATATTTTTTGGGTGTTACAATCACGGGGCAAAGAGTGTCGTTTTTGCGTTTGGAGTAATAGGCCGCCAAACCAGCGGCTTTTTCTATGACGGCATTAGGAAATTTTTTACCGGCCTGTCGCCTGATGACCACGTGCGAGCCTGCTACATCTCTGGCGTGTAGCCACAGGTCTTCCTTGCGTGCGTAGCGTTGGGTGAGCAAATCGTTGTTGCGGGCATTTTTACCAATGAGTATTTCCCAGCCTTGGTAATTGATGTATTTAAACAAATCTTGTACGGTTTGTACTTGTTTTTCGGCTTGGTCTAGGTTGTGTTGTTTGCTGTATTTACGCAGTTCTCTGAGACTGTTGAGTTGCTCTATGTGTTGGATATGTTGCTGTATTTCGTGTAAAATTTCTTCTTTTACAGCGATATTTTCTTGTAGTTTTTGAATCTCAATTTTCTCATTTTTGGCCTTTCTATAATAGTTTTCGGCATTTTTTTGAGGCGATACTTCGGCTTTGAGTTTGACGATGATGGGTTTATCTCTATAAAAATCGTACAATTCTATGCTTTCGGTGCGTTCGGGAATGGCGTGCAAATTGGCCATAATAATATGCCCGATTTCTTCGTGTTTGATGCCTTCGTCGAGGCTCATCAACTGCTGATACGATTTTTCAAGATAGATATTTGTGCGTTGTATTTGCTTTTGTAAACCTTTGATGAGTTGTCCTTTTTCCTTGTCAAAAATATTGATTTTGGTAAAGGCATAATACAATTCATTACTTGCTTGGATGGGGTCGTCTAAGGTTTTTAGCACCTCTTCCGTACTAGGCAATAATGATAAAATAGGTTGATAATGAACGATTTTGGTATAATAATGTGGCTGAGATAATTGGGCTACGACAGCCTGCACAACTGCCCAGCGTGCCGATAGGTCTGTTGTGTCCAAGGCTTGCCATTGTGCCTGAATATGGGCGATTACTTCTTTCCCAAAGGTCGGAAATAGGGCTTGCACTTTCCCTTGTACGGCTTCAAAGGCAGCAAAATCTTGTTCGAGTGGACGGTCGAGGCTTGTCCAATTGAGGTTATTGTCGCTCACGAGTTTGTTATGGAATAAATCCAATACTTCTGTGCCTTCAAACAAAATAATATTAGAGCGATTGCCGTACATTTTAAAGAGCAATACAAAATCATTTTCAAAAAACAAGGCAAAAGCTCGTTCGTTGAGAAACTGCCGAATCGACACTACTTTTAGCCCTACAATTTCTTTGAATAAGTCCACCGAATTGCGTCCTGCTCTTCTAAAATCGTCGGGAAAATTGAGGCAGGCAAAGTCGGGATGCAGTACAGCTTTGATATAAAAAGCCCGCTTTTTTTTCCATTCCTTGCCTTCGGTACAAAAACCCAAAACCAATTCGTCTTTTTCTTGCGAAAAACATTCGGCCAACACCAATCCTGTGAGTTCTTGGGCTAGGCGTTGGGAAAGTTGTCGAAGGAAATAGTAATTCGTTTGCATGGTTTTTGGGGTATAATATCTGCAAAGGTACAAAAAGACGCTTGATTTGTGAGTAGCCTTGCCTACTAAGTTGGGGTATTGCGGCTTTTCACGTAATTTTGTAAGAATTTTAGCGAGAAAAATATGTTATTTGACGATACCTATAAAACCTTGCTTGCTCCTTCGGAAGGCTTGTTCAAAGACCGTGGAAGCAGGTTTTTGGCATACGCTTATCCGATAGAAAGCGAAGCTGCGGTAAAAGAGTTGGTCGATGCCCTGAAAAAAGAGCATTTCAAGGCGGTGCATCATTGCTATGCGTATCGGCTCGGACAAGACAGAAACCAGTTTCGGGTAAACGACGACGGCGAGCCTGCGGGTTCGGCAGGGCGACCTATCTTGAATGTATTGCTTTCGCAAGATATGACCAATGTGTTGGTGGTAGTGGTGCGGTATTTTGGTGGTACACTTTTGGGTGTGCCAGGGCTTATCAATGCCTACAAAACAGCTACGCAAGAAGCTCTTTCGCAGGCGACCATCATCGAAAAAACCGTCAATGAACAATACGAGGTGCAGTTTGCTTTTGTACAAATGAACGACATCATGAAGGTTGTCAAAGAGTTTGGCTTGAAAATTAAATCACAAGCCTTTGACAATCAATGCACAATGGTGCTAGAGTTTCGTAAAAAAATGACGGCACAAGTATTGGGGAAACTCGAAAAAATTGACCATATCACCGTCAATTGGATTGCGACTGTCTAATACTGTTATCAATAAATATATGTTGCCTTCTGACCAATTATTCATCTGAAACCCTCCGAATTTCCGTGGAAACATTTATTCAATTAGAACATACTGCTGTAAGAAAATTTGAGAAAATAGTGATAAAAGACCTGAGTTGGCAGGTGACAGCCCAACAGCATTGGGCTATTGTGGGCGAAAATGGTTCGGGTAAATCGAGCTTGTTGGAAGCCTTGGCTGGTAAAATTCCTTTTGTAGGTGGAAAGGCTGTTTTTACTTTTGTCGAACAAGGCAAATTGCTCAAAGATTACATAGAATTGGTGGCAAAAGATTATTCGAGCAATCGTATTTTGAATACCGCCGCCCAATATTACCAACAGCGTTTCAATGTATATGATGCCGAAAACTCGCCTACAGTATGGGAATTTCTGACCGACCAAATGAAGCCTATTGGCACAATTGACGAAAAATCGGTGAAATTACCGCCGATTCCTTACACGCCAGAAGAAATTGACCATGCCGCCAAAACCCTGAAAATCGACCATTTGCTGCAACGTCGCCTCATGACGCTTTCAAATGGCGAAACTCGACGTACATTATTGACCAAATCTTTTCTGAAAAAGCCTCGGTTTTTATTGCTCGATACGCCTTTTGTGGGGCTAGATGTGGCCTCTCGTGCTACTTTGCATGAGGCACTCAACCAAATTGCCCAGACCGATACGCAAATTATCATGGTGACACCCCCCGACGAAGTGCCGACTTGCATTACGAATACCTTGTATTTGCAGAAAAAAAATACCGAAGAAGCACCACAAACTAAAACTATTTTATTAGATAAAGCTTTGTTGGATAGTGTTTTACAGCAACAAGCTGCCGCTGTATCTTCTTTTGAATACGCCATCAAAATGCGTGGTGTAAAGGTAAGTTATGGAGGAAAACAAGTATTAAAACCTTTGGATTGGGAAGTAAAAAGTGGCGAGCATTGGGCTGTGTTAGGGCCAAATGGTTCGGGCAAATCGACGCTGTTGAGTTTGATTAATGCCGATAATCCGCAGAGTTATGCCAACGATTTTGATTTATTTGATAGAAAAAGAGGTTCTGGAGAGTCGATATGGGATATTAAAAATAAGATAGGTTTTGTTTCGCCCGAATTGCACCTTTTCTTTACCAAACGCACCGAAGTATATAAGGCCGTAGCGTCGGGTTTGTACAATACCAATGGCTTGTATCAGGCTTTAAAACCTGGACAAAAAGAGCTTGCCTTGCAATATTTGCAACTGTTGGGCATTGCTCATTTAGCCGAACAGCGATTTGCTGAAATTTCTACAGGCGAGCAACGCATGGTGTTGTTGGCAAGGGCTTTGATTAAAAATCCGCCTATGCTGGTACTCGACGAGCCTTGTCAGGGGCTAGACCAAGAGCATACCATTTATTTTAGAGATTTGGTACACGAGTTATGTGTTTACCTGCACAAAACCTTATTGTACGTGACACATTACGATGCCGAAATACCCGCTTGCGTAAGCAAAATACTACGATTGAATCAGGGAGAAGCAAGCATAGAAACAAGGTGGCCGATTTTCACTCCAATACAACGCCAATAGCCCATAGCAGTTTAATGGATTGATTTTCAAGGTTTAAATGATAGCAAAATTTTAACAAAGAAAGGCAATTCATTAAATTACTACAGGCTTATGCAACAGTGCAAGCGACTTAGACGGTAAATCCGTTTTCGGCAAAAATTTTCTCCACTTCGATGAGGAGCTTTTTCCCAAAACCCGCCCAGGCCATCATCTGACGATTCTGATACTTGTCGTACATATCGGCTACACTGGTGACATTATGTTTCAAAATCAGCTCTTTTAAATTTTTACTGCATTTCAAATCTTCTGAAAAAGTCGAAGCCGAAGCTGCTTTTGAGGCTTGTTGGCTTTCATACTGCTTAATGATTTCAAGTGCTTCTAAGTACTCTGCTTCAGTTATTTGTCTCATAATTTTGTGTTACTTATGTTTAAGACAGTTGGTTAAAAGATAAGTCGTAAACGTTAAACTGCTAGTAAGCTAAGTGGTACAATTTTTTTTACTAATAAATCACAAGGCTGCATTTACACCGATGGTCGTCTGAAAAATACAAGCCCCGTGTTGGTCAATCCACTCGATACGCAACTGCGATTCGTCTAAATACATGGTGGCAAAATTAGGCTGATTGCTTCCAAATTGCAGGTGTTCGTGCGGGCCGATGATGTCGTCCGCTAAAGCTCCTGCTCCAGCTACCATATAGGCTACTGTGCCAGACGAAGCACGAAGGTACTGTGCATTATGGCTATGCCCTGCCAAATATAGTTGTACGTTGTATTGTTCGAGTAATGGTTTGATGTGTTGTATCAATTCGGCTTGGTCGCCTCTGTTGGTGCCAGCCGAATAAATCGGGTGATGCCCCATCACAATTTTCCAGTCTTCGGTACTATTGCGGAGGGTTTCTTCTAACCAACGTAATTGGGCGGTATTATCTTGTTCGAGAATATCGCTGTGCTTATAACTATGCAAACGGTGGTCGTCAATCATAGGCGTGGTATCAATACAAATAAAACGCACGCTTGTTGATGGATTGATTTCTTTTACAAAGGTATAATATCGGTTTGGTAAATACCATTTTTTATTGATTTTATGGTAAGATACCTGTGCCGAGGGATTGCCGTGATAGTCGTGGTTGCCCAAAATGACATACCAATCTTTTTGTAAAGCTGTTCCTTGGTAAATGTCTAAAAACGATTCTTGCCAATGCGGGTCTTCGGTGCTAGTTACGCCATCTTGGTAGAAATTGTCGCCAGTAGATAAAATGAAGTCGATAGGATTTGATTGAGCCGTATTGCACATTTGTTGGGCGATGGGTATTTGGGCGTGCATTCCTTTGCGTCCCCAATCTCCTAGAACTAAAAAATGAATATGGTCTTTCATAAATATCGTGTGGCAAATCTGTGCATCATTGCCAGCTTTTTAGCTGAACATTCGTATGGAATACTGCTACAAATTTGGGGCGAATTTATGAAAGAACCAATTTTTTCCTCGTAAAGCCTTGTCAGATTTTACCAAGGGCTTAATCCAAGCAATTTTTCGCCTAACGCTGTCAGTTGGGCGGTGGCATAACGGTCTCGTTCCCAATGCCGTGGGTCGCCCGGAAAGGCGTAACCTTCGGGGGCAATGCGGTTTTTCCAAGAATTGATACGCCACTGACGCAAGGGTTCGTTATCTTCTTCGGCTGGCATCATAGCAATGTACTGGGCAATCCGTACTTTGTTTTCACTTCTATTCGGACGAATGCCGTGGGGCTGTGTGCTGTTGAAAATGAGTAAATCGCCTGCTTCGAGTTTTACTTTTACAATATTGTTTTCAAATGCCGATACATCGGGCTTAAAGCGGTTACGGTCGGCGGGTTGTGTTAGCTTCCAAGTATCATAGGTTCGGTACAATTCGGGAATGCACTGAAAACCGCCCATGTTTTCGTCGGTTTGGTCGGCAAGAGCCAATACGCCTTGTACGTTTTGGGGCTTGGTTTCGGGGTCGTAGTCCCAATGAATAAAGCCCTTGAATTGGTGGTGTGGCCGCATCGGAAAATTGAGATTGGCTCGGTCGATAGTAACCCAAAGTTTTTCTGTTCCCCAAATATCAACGAAGGCATCATAAATGCGTTGGGTTTGGCGGTTGTCCCATAAATACTGATGGTTATAGACTTCCACCATGCCACTGCCGACCAGTTCTTTCATTTGCATCTCGGCCCTTGGGGCAGTGTACCAAGTGTCGGGATTGTGCGGGTCTTTTTCTTCAAATTCCCAAAGAAAAGCAGCCGTGCGAGCGGCTTGTTCTTTAGAAATGGCTTGCTTAATGACAATATAGCCTTGCTCTTTCCAAAACTGCCAGTCTTCTTCCGACAGTACTCGCAAGGGCTTGCCATTCGAGCGGTCGTTGAGTTGTAAATGACTGCTCGTAGCAGTAGAAGGATTGCCCGGTATATCTTTGTGTGCCTGATTTGCCATCATTGTTGGCTGCATTGTCGGAATTGTTTGCATTTTTTGTATATTTGTTAATATTTTATATTGAAATATTGATACAAATGTAGTGTTTCGTAGGTGTGGATGTTTGGCTAATTCTTGCTGTTTTTTGAACTATTTTGACTATACAATGCTATTGAAAAGAATTTTTTAGAAAGTTTTTTGATAAAACTCGCCTAAAAGCTTTGCTGAAATAGCATCCTGTAGATTGATTTTGATTACAACACTAACCATATTATTTTATTGTTATCCACAAATCTGCTTAAAGTATGAAACTTATTTTGGAGGAATTTACGCCCGATTCTAATAGCTCATTTAGAATCTTGAGGAATCCTCGTTTAAGCCAAGTTTTTTATTGGCATTTTCATCCCGAATTTGAGCTGGTGTACATCGAAGGCACCAATGGTACACGTCATGTTGGTACGCATATTTCGCAATATGCCTATAACGATTTGGTGCTGATTGGCTCAAATATTCCTCATCTCAACTTCGACTATCAGGTAAAGACTGATTATGAAAAAGTAGTCTTGCAAATCAAACATGATTTTTTGGGTGAAGTTCTCAACAAAACGCCCGAATTGTATGCCATACGCCAACTGCTCGACCATGCCAAATATGGGGTTGCCTTCGGACAAGCAACCAAAGAAGAGGTAGGCAATCGACTGAAAAACTTAGGCATACTCAGTCCTTTTGAGCAGTTTTTGGAAGTGTTGAGTATTTTGCAATACCTTGGCAATACCAAGGACTTTGAGCTATTGCATGAGCATCCTGTTGAAAACCAGCACAATAAAAAAGACCAAGAACGGATTCGGCAGTTGTATCGGTTTATCGACGACAATTATCATCGTAAAATAGAATTGCAGGAAGTGGCAGACATGAGCCATTTGAGCGAAGCGGCGTTTTGTCGTTATTTCAAAAAAATGACCAAAGTAACCTTTACGGCTTTTCTGAATAACTACCGAGTAAATCAGGCACAAAATATGTTGTTGATGGATAAAAACGTGACAGAAGCCTGTTTTGATTGCGGCTTTGAAAGTATGTCGTATTTCAATAGAACGTTCAAAAAAGTAACGGGCGAAAACCCTTTAGCATTTAAAAAGCGTTATACAGGAAAGCTAAAGCCTTGATAATAAGGCACAGTAGGTAAAGTTTTCGTAGAAGGAAAAATTTAAAAAGATATTATTCGTATAAAATACAAAAGAAAAATCCACCCAAATAGGAGTGGATTTTTTTAATATATTTGTCAAAAGTAATGAAGGCAATGGATTGTTTTTGACCACGAAACTTATTTAACAGCAATAATTCTAAACTCTGTTCTGCGGTTTTCTTGGTGTTGTTTTTCATCGCATACAACACCATCAACGCATTCGTTTACAGGGTCTGTTTCGCCATAGCCATTAGAAGAAAGACGAGAAGGGTCTATGCCTCTTTGGGTAAGGTAATCTACGACGGCCCTGGCTCTGTTGGCCGAAAGCTGCATATTGAAGGCATCGCTCGAACGAGAATCGGTGTGTGAGCGAATTTCAATTTTCATATTCGGATACTTGCGGAGTAAAGGCAAAAGTGTTTTTTCTATTTCTTTGGCAGCATCGGGACGAATAAAGAATTTACCGAAATTGTAGTAAATATTATTCAATTTGATAATATCGCCTTCGCCGTACATCCCTTGTACGTTTTCGATGGTTGTGGCTACCTCATTGGGCTTCACGTTGGCAATCTGCTCTTCGTTGATGGCGTATTTATCTTTTTGTGCTACCAGTTTGTGGTCGGCACCAGGCTGTACCTGAAACTCATAGCCACCATCGGGCCCTGTTACCACCTTTTGCTTCGATTTATTTTTGGTATTTTCGAGGGTTACTTCTACCCCAGCAATAGGTTGCTGACTAGCTTCAGATTTTACGACCCCTTTCAAAATAGCAACAGGAGCTTTTTCTAAAAATAATTCTAAGGTTGTTTTTTGTAAAGTACGGCTTTTGGTCGAATACACCACCGAGTTCATCAAATAGCCTTCTTTGATAGCCTTAAACTCATATTCAGAATTAGATTCTAAGCAAATAGCGGTTGCCCCTTCGATATTGGTCACACGTAATTCTCGGTTTTCGCCATTGACAGCCAAGCGGATGTCCACGTTTTCGAGGGGTTGTTTAGAAGTTACGTCATACACAATGAGCGTCAGCGGACGGCACACCCGTCTGAAACCATAAATGTTGTCGTCGTTCAAACCACCTTTGCGGTTAGAAGCAAAATACCCTGTATTGCGAGCCCCGTCGGTGATGATGCTAAAGTCGTCTTTCGAGGAGTTGATGGGTGCTCCCAAATTTTCAATGCCTTTGTACGGAATGCCTTCTTTCATTTCGGCAAAGAAAATGTCTAATCCGCCCAAGCCTTCGTGTCCGTCGGAAGCAAAATAAAAATTGCCATTTTCGTCCACAAACGGAAACATTTCGTTGCCTTCGGTATTGATTTCTTTGCCTAAATTAACAGGCGAACCCCATCCGCCATTGGTATATTCCACCACGTAGATGTCGGTGCCGCCATAACCGCCGGGCATATCCGATACAAAATACAAACGGGTATTGTCGGGCGATAAAGCTGGATGGCCATTGGAATATTCATCCGAATTAAAAGGCAATTCTTTGATATTTACCCAATTATCTTTTTGGGCATCGGCAATATACAATTTTAATTTGGTGATGCCATCTTTGGCTTCTCTTGCTTTGCCATTGCTATAATTACTTCGGGTAAAAATAACCCTTTGTTCGCCTTTGAAAAAAGCCAAAGGGCCTTCGTGGTATTTGGTATTGATTACCCGACTAAATTCGGCTACTTTGTTGGCTTTAGAAGCAGGGTCGTTGAGCGTTTTGTCGCTGTTGCTTGCGGCAAGACCGCCCAAAGAAGCCGCTTTTTGCACAAACGACGACGACCACAACGAAGCCGTATCGGGCACTTGGTATAAATTCAGAAAGGGCGTTTGGTTCCAGCCATACACCCGTTTGATAGCACCACCTTCTTCACGAGCCGAACAGAAAACCAAACCACCTTTGTAATACATCGGACTAAAATCTGATTGAGGCGAATTGATAGGCAAATATTCTACCTGATACATCGCCGAATCTCTGTAGAAGCGACTCATATCCATATAAGAAACCGCAAACCGCTTGCTACGCATATCGGCAATTTGCTTTTCTCCATAAATCGAATAGTATTTTTGTGCCTCTTTGTACTTGCTATTAGAAGCCAAGGCTTGAGCATAATACATGTAGTTGATAGACTCCACCTCTGGAAATTCTTTGAGGAGGTCGGCGTAGGCACGCTCGGCGTTCTTGGTGTCTTGCACCCTTCGGTAGCTGTAGGCAAGCTTGGTGAGGGCTTCTTTCTTGGCGACAGCTTCAAGTTTGGGTTCGGTCAATACTTCTTCATACAGCTTGATGGCAGTTGCATAGCTGAGTTGTTCGTATTCTTTATTAGCGGCTTTTAGTTTCGCTTGACCAAAAGTAAAATAACAAGAGCCAAGCAGCATCAAAGCTACCAAGCTCAATATATGGAATGGTTTTCTCATTGCGTGGTATAGTAGGCAAAAGTGATTTACAAAGTAAGCAAGAATTTACTAATTTATCAGTACTGTACGAAAGTTTCGATGCTATATTGAATGCCTGCTATTTAATTAAGGCATTTGGTTAAAATTGTATTTGTAAGCTTCTACAACAGTATCAGTTTTTCTTTGTTTCGTTCCGCAACAATTCTATTTGGGCTATGCTTAAATTTGTTGCTTTGGCGATAAAGTCATTTTCAGTACCTAACAATAGCAGGTTTCTTGCAATCTCAAGTACTCTTTCTTCTACAGCTTCTTCTACGGCTGTTTCCAAGGCACTTTTCATGCCCCAGTATTGAATGAGGTTCTCTTCGTAAAGGGCTCTTTGTTCGGCACTTAAACGCACCAAGGCTGCTGTGTCAAAGGCTTTTTGGAAAATGGGTTCATTCAGAATATTCGGAATGTGGTCGAAATTTGCTAAATTTTTCAGAAAATAGCACCACTTGTCGAATTTCGTTTCTAGCTCATTTTCTTGTTTGTTGAACAAAGGCATTTGCAAAAACTTGAAATGCAGTTTGTCAAAAAATACCGCTCCATCTTGGTCTTTCAACGTTACATCACGCCTAAATTTACGTATTTCTTCCGCCTCGTCATATTCAAAATCTAAGATGGCTACGAAATAAATAGGTTCTAGCCTGAAATTCCAATCTCCTTGTTGGGCTTGCTCCCTAATAGGAAACGTCACATAAAACAAACTTCTATCTTTGAAATATTTCACCTTCGCTTTTTGCATTTCTACAATAAACCTTTCACCAGAAAGGGCTTTGCAGTGAATATCAAAAATGGCTTTTCTCTCTGCTGATAAGTCAGCTAAGTTTTCAGGATTACGGAAATTTAGGTCTGCAATTTGGTGGTGTGCAGGCAAAAGTTGGTTTAAAAAATCCATGAGCAAGTCTTTGTTACCTTCCTCTCCAAACAGTTTTTTGAAACCAAAACCGGTATAGGGATTGATGTACTTTGCCATAGTTGCTTTTTTTGTAAAGATAACAAAGGTATGGCAAACTTAATAAATCCTTTGGCTGAATTGTGTATTTTGCCTATCGCACTCATGGCTCAGTTATGACAAAGCTCTTACGCACCCAAACACGGTATTTTCTTAAAATGTATTCAAAAAAGTACAAATTATGTGCCAAGATTACTTTTGCGTTTGGGTATCTTTCTTTTCTTTTGTAGGATTATTCTGAAACTATTTTACCTAGCTTGTTGGTTTACAATACATGAAGGCATTAAAGCATTTGAATAAATACTTTGTTAAATATAAATGGTATTTTATTCTTGGAACATTATTTACATTCATTTCCAATCTGTTTGGCGTTGTACCTGCCCAAATTGTACGATATGCACTTGATTTAGTAAAAGAAAATATTGCTATGTATTTTCTTTACGAAGGGTTTAAAAGCCAAGCATCTGTATATGAGCTATTTGCTTGGGCGATATTGCTGTATGGTTCTTTGATTTTGGCATTGGCATTGCTCAAAGGTGTGTTTTTGTTTATGGTTCGGCAAACGCTCATCGTGATGTCGAGGCATATAGAGTATGATTTAAAAAATGAAATTTATGCCCATTATCAATCTTTACCTTTGAGTTTTTATCGTAAAAATAATACGGGCGACTTAATGGCACGCATCTCCGAAGATGTGGGCAAAGTACGGATGTACGTTGGCCCTAGTTTGATGTATGGACTCAACCTTATTTCTGTATTTATTTTAGTGGTTGGGTATATGCTGTCGGTCAATGCTCGGCTCACGTGGTATGTGCTGTTGCCCGTACCGTTTTTGTCGGGAGGTATCTATTTTGTTAACACCATTATCATTCGTAAATCGGAAGAAATACAAGCCAATTTATCCAAAATATCTACGTTTGTTCAAGAAGCTTTTTCTGGTATTCGGGTACTCAAGGCATTCGTTCAAGAAGAACCTTCTACAGTAGCTTTTACCAAACAATCGAATATTTACCGAGAAAAATCACTTGATTTGGTAAAAGTGGATGCACTTTTTACGCCCATTGTTTCGATTTTGGCAGGATTAAGTTCTGTGTTAGTTGTATTTATAGGTGGCAAAGAAGTGATGGCAGGTCGCCTTACGCCGGGCAGTATCACCGAGTTTATCATGTATGTGTATATGCTCACATGGCCCATGATTGCCTTGGGCTGGACAACCTCGCAAATCCAACGAGCGGCGGCTTCTCAGCAACGTATCAATGATTTTTTGTCGATTAAAACAGACATTGTTTCAACGCAAAATCTCGAAGCACCTATCAAAGGAGCGATTACGGTGAAAAACGTAGATTTCACCTATCCCGATTCGGGCATTGTGGCTTTGCAAAACTTTTCAATGACTGTCGCCCCTGGCGAGTCGGTGGCTATTTTAGGAACGACTGGCTCTGGTAAAAGTACCATTGCCAATCTGCTATGCCGTATGTATGATGTAAACCAAGGACAAATCTTGATTGACAACCAACCTATCCAAGCTTGGAACGTGAGCCATTTGCGTAGCCATATTGGGTATGTACCGCAAGATGTCTTTTTGTTTTCCGATAGTATTCGTAACAATGTCCGTTTTGGGGCTACGCATCTCAGCGAAGAGCAAATTGTGCAGGCAACCAAAGATGCCGATTTGTACCAAAATATCCTCGATTTTCCTAGCCAATTTGAAACGGTTTTGGGCGAAAGAGGCGTTACGTTGTCGGGCGGACAAAAACAGCGACTCTCCATTGCAAGGGCGATTGCACGAGGGCCACAAATATTGATTTTAGACGATTGTTTGTCGGCTGTAGATACCAAAACCGAGCATCAGATTCTCAATAATTTACAAACAATCATGCAGGGGCGTACTTCTGTGATTATTTCGCATCGGGTATCGTCGGCAAAACTAGCCGATAAAATTATCATGCTCGATGGTGGTAAAATCGTCGAACAAGGCACACATGAAGAGCTAATGCGTTTGGAAGGAGCTTACAAAGATTTATACGAAAAACAACTACAAACAGAAGAAGGAGCGGTAAATTAGGGCTTATTTAATGGAAAAAAAGGGCTTGGTTGCCTATTTTGTCGATAAATTGCTTATCTTGTACAAGCTAGTGAGATAAATTATGCAACCGACCCTAAAATATAAAATATACCAAACCCTAGAAGTAAGCCGTGGTGCGAAAGGCGGCCTGACCCTGATTTTCAACTTGGTATTGTTAAGTATCATTTCGCTGAATACGATGGCCATTGTGCTGCATTCGATTAAAAGTATCAGGCAAGAATACAACCAGCTTTTCCTTGATTTTGAGTATTTTTCCGTTTGCTTTTTCACCATCGAATACCTCTTGCGTTTGTGGGTTTGCACCGAAAACGAACGCTATAAGCATCCTTTTTGGGGACGTTTACGGTATTTGACTTCTATTGCCGCTATCATTGATTTATTGGCTATTTTGCCTTTCTACCTTTCGCATTTTGCTTCTGATACCAGCTTGATTAGGCTCTTGCGTTTGTTTAGAATATTTCGGGTATTTAAGTTTACTCGTTACATTCATGCCTTGCGCGTTATTAAGAGTGTTATCAAAGAAAAACGAGAAGAACTGGTGTTGAGCCTTGTGTTTATTGTTTTTTTGCTGTTGATTTCCTCTTCTATCATGTATTATATCGAAAACCCCACACAGCCGAAAGTGTTTTCGAGTATTCCAGCTACGCTTTGGTGGGGAGTCACAACCATTACTTCCATTGGTTATGGCGATATTTACCCTGTGACCATTTTAGGTAAGCTTTTTGGGGGCATTATTGCCTTATCAGGCATTGCGTTTATTGCTTTGCCTACGGGTATTTTGGCTTCGGGCTTTGCCGAACATATTGCCTCACACAAACAAAGTAGCAAACACAAATATTGCCCGCATTGTGGCAAAGAACTTCCTTAGACCAAGAAACGAATACGCTACAACAAAAAGGTCTTAGGTAGAACCCAAGACCTTTATTGACTACACCAATATAAAAAATCCTAACGGACTTCTTGTCTTTATTTCGTACTCAGTAGTTTGAGTAGGCTTATTGCTTTTGTTCAAACACGCTGATGCTATTTACCTTCTTTCCGTCGCCGCTCTTCTTCTCTTCCCGTATGCCGAATTTTATAGCAAATTTTTGATAGTGCAAAACTATTACGATAATGTTACCTCAAGATTGATTAAAATTTAAGAAAATGTTAAAGATTGTCTTCATTTGATAACATTCGGATAATATTGAGATAAAAACCAGTATAATTTATTTTGTAGAAAGCACTCACGGAAAAGCTTTTAGCTGTACTAAAGACAGTTTCGCTAAATCAAATCCTACTGCTGCCCAATGGATTGGTGATTGCTTCAAGCCATTGGGGAAATACAGGAATTGTACAAATTCTTGCTAATCTATGTTATTTCACCATCTGTAAACTTTATTCAAAATCGTACAAAAAGTGTCCGTTTACGGACACTTTTTGTACTTTATAATATTTTAAATTAATGATTATCAGTGAATTATACTATTGGTTTTGTTTTTGACAATGAATCATTATCACGAACTATTCTGTATAGCCTCATAAAGATATGTTGAGAAATCATTTAAAAATCGCTTTGAGAATCTTGCTCAGAAACAAGGTTTACTCATTTATCAACATTGCAGGCTTGGCTTTGGGGATTGCTGCCTTTTTGTTGATTTTGGAATATGTAAGTTTGGAAAAAAGCGTGAACCAATTTCACGCCAATTTGCCTACGATGTTCCGACTTTTGAACCAAAATCCTAAAGGAGAATCGTGGGCGCAAGTAGAACCGGGCTGGGCTACGAAAGCACAAGAACGCTTTCCAGAAATCAAAAGTTATTGTCGTGTAGCCGAGAGCGTTGGGCAAGGCGTAGTGAAATATGAAGCAAAAAATATTTCTTTCCGTGAAAAAAAAGTAGCCTATTCAGAAGGTAATTTCTTTTCTTTTTTTAGTTTTCCACTCATCAAAGGTTCGGCTTCGGCACTACAAAAACCTGATGTAGTTTTTGTAGCAGCATCCGTGGCGAAAAAGTACTTCAACCAAGAAAATCCTATCGGTAAAACGCTTACTTTATACAACCAATTTGGGAAAAAAGATTATTTAGTAGAAGGCGTTTTTGCCAATATGGGCGACCTTTCCGACATTCAACTCGACTTTGTTTTTTCATTAGAAACCTTAAAAAACCCAGCCAACCTCAATGATAACGCTTGGGCAAATCTTACTAATCTGGATTCTCAGTACATTGACACCTATTTTCAGCTAAATCAAAATGCTGATTATCTGGCACTTGAAGGCAAACTCAATGTCCTTCGCAAAGCACTCAGCAAAGAAAATGATGATGTTACTTTTCGCTTACAGCACTTTTCAGAAATCCATTTAGCAAGCAGTTTTTTAGATACTTATCCACACAATGGCAATATCAAATATGTATTTATTCTAAGTGGTATCGCCTTCTTGATTTTACTGATTGCATGGTTTAATTATATCAACCTAAGTACCGCCAACGCCCTAAAAAGAGCGAATGAAGTAGGCGTAAGAAAAGTAATTGGTGCTACACGCAACAATTTGGTGATGCAATTTTTAGGAGAATCTATTTTGGTAAATCTTTTTGCCTTTGTCGGAGCTATTTTTTTGGTGACGCTTTTACAACCATTTTTCAACGAAATCATTCAAAAAAATCTTTCGCTTAGTACTTTACTCTCCTCCTCTTTGTGGATAATTGGCTTGGGGCTGTTGATTATTGGTTCTGTCGCTTCGGGCATTTATACCGCTTGGGGCTTGGCGAATTTTAAATTAATAGAAACCCTAAAAGGTAAATTACACAAATCAGCCAAAGGGATTTTCTTGCGTAAATCGCTTGTAGTTACCCAATTCAGTATTTCAATTGTACTGATTATTGTTACGCTGATTATTTTCAGTCAATTGAAACACATGCAAAACCAAGATTTGGGCATGAATATCAAACAATTGTTGGTGATAAAAGGCCCAGAAATTGGGAAAGACAGTACTTTCAAAAACCGAGTAAATGCTTTTGAAAACGATATTGCCAACCTCAATTTCGTGAACGATTACTGTACCAGCGGAAGCGTGCCAAGCAATTGGTATAATTTCACGACGGTTGGTTTTACTTCTGCCAAATCAAAAACTGGCGACGAACAAAAACCTTACTCTTTCGTAACGATTGGACATAAATTTCTAAAAACCTACGATATTCCATTGAAAGCAGGAAGAAGTTTTACCGAACAAGAATGTGACGTGGAATGGAACAACAACAGCAAAGTACTTTTGAACGAAAAAGCTCTTGAGCAACTCGGTTTTAAATCGGCCAACGAAGCCGTAAATGCCAAAATCAAATGGGACGAACGTTATTTGGACGTAATCGGTGTTGTGAAAGATTATCATCACAAAGGCTTACAAACCGCCATCGACCCGATGATTTTTTATCCTTTCAATAGTTCTTCGTACTTAACGATAAAGCTTGCTGGCGAAAATATGAATAGCAAAGTGGCGACTTTGGAAAATGTATTCAAAAAGCATTTTTCAGGCAATCCATTTGAGTTTTTCTTTATGAGCGAAAATTTCAACAAACAATACGAAACCGAAAGTCAGTACAGTACTTTGTTTACAATGGCTTCGGTTTGGGCAATTTTTATCGCTTGTATGGGGCTTTTCGGTTTGGCTACTTTCACGGTAGAATCTCGTACCAAAGAAATTGGCATTCGTAAAATTTTGGGTGCTTCGGTATTCAGTATTGTGCAATTGCTATCAAAAGACTTTTTGATTTTGGTAAGTATCGCCATCCTCATCGCCTGCCCAATTGCTTATTATTTTATGCAGCAATGGTTACAAGATTTTGCCAGCCGAATCAACATTGAATGGTGGTATTTTGCTTTTGCAGGCATTTTGGCTTTGGCAATTGCTTTACTCACCGTTGGTTTTCAAGCCATAAAATCAGCCTTGATGAATCCTGTGAAGAGTTTAAGAACGGAATGAGTTTTTGAGTTAGGAATTTTGAGTGAGGAATATTTTTTACCGAAATCCAAAAATGAAGATAAGAATCAAGCAAAGATTTTTGAAATAGGTATTTCAATATTCATTACTCTATCTTGTACGATTTGGTCTTCATGGAAAAATTCGTAATGACTTGGACTATCGTAAACAAAAACGCCTTGAAAATCTGGTACAACAATCCAGCAAGATTTGATACCAAAATTGAAGTAAGGCTCAAGCTTTGAAGTCATGTCTTTACTACTTTGTGATGCTGACTGTATTTCAATAGACAACAAAGGGGCATCTTGGCGACGAGAAGGGTCGTTTTGAAAATCTAAATTTACAAAAGGATATAATACCACATCGGGAGTAAATGAGTTGGGAGTAGTAGCTAAGGAAACTTCGCTGGCAATTCTAAATCTATTGCCACAATTGATTTTAATTTCAAAAATCAAATTGGCTTGAATTGCACCATGTAAAAGTGTAGGCATAGGTTTATTCCTTTCTATTTCGTAATCAGAAAGCTGAGTGTCTGCTATGTTTTCGGCTAATAGTTCCATAATCGTTTTTGTTTATTCAAATATACTCAAAAAGAAAATTCATGATACAAAATTATTTAAAAATCGCTATTCGTAATTTGCTCAGAAACAAGGTGTTCTCGGCAATTAATATCGTTGGTTTGGCTTTGGGAATCGCCACTTGCCTTGTCATTATGCTTTTTGTATATGATGAATTAAGCTATGACAGATTCAACGAAAAAGCAGATAGAATTTTTAGAGTAGTATTTAAAGCTTCTATCAATGATGGAAAAATCAACGAAGCCAACGTGATGCCTCCAACGGCTCAGGTTCTGAAAAACGATTATCCAGAAGTATTAGCCGCTACTCGTTTGCGAACCAGTGGTTCGCCTGAAATTGTTTACCAAAACAAGAAATTCAAAGAACATGATTTCGCTTCTGTCGATGCCAATTTCTTTGATGTTTTTACGTTGCCATTGTTGAAAGGCGATGCAAAAACGGCTTTGCGTGAACCCAACACTGCCGTTATTACACAAGATTTTGCCAAAAAATACTTTGGCGACGAAGACCCAATCGGGAAAGTATTATTTATCAAAAGTTGGAACGAAAGCTATAAAGTAACAGGACTTATCGACAAAGTACCACACAATTCCCATTTTCATTTTGATATTTTTGGTTCATTGGCTGGCGTAAAAGATGCCCAAGCAGCCTCTTGGATGTCGTCGGGCTATTTTACTTATTTGGTTTTGCCCGAAGGTTTCGACTACAAAGTATTAGAAGCCAAATTGCCACAGGCCATTAAAAAGTACATGGGGCCACAAATACAAGCGGCAATGGGCATGAGCCTTTCGCAGTTTTTACAAAAAGGCAATCAGCTTGGACTTTTCTTGCAACCACTAACCAGCATTCACTTCGACGAAGGCTACACTGGCACACTTGAGCCAAGCGGCAACATTCAGTATGTGTATATTTTCGGGGCAATTGCCGTGTTTATGTTGCTCATCGCTTGTATCAATTTTATGAATCTTTCAACGGCAGGAGCTTCCAAACGTGCCAAAGAAGTGGGCGTTCGTAAAGTATTGGGTTCTGTAAAACAAGATTTAATTAACCAATTTTTGTTTGAATCCATCCTTCTCAGCCTCGTTGCATTACTACTTTCGTTGATGTTGGTACAATTGTCTTTACCCATTTTCAACGATTTAGCAGAGAAAGATTTACAATTAGATTTCCTCCGAAATCCTCTCCTACTCATTGCATTCTTAGTTTTTGGTTTGTTGGTTGGCGTTTTGGCAGGCAGTTATCCAGCCTTTTTTCTTTCTTCTTTCAATCCTGTGGAAGTACTGAAAGGCAAATTCAAATTGGCAGGAAAAAGTATCAGTTTGAGAAGTGGTTTGGTGGTTTTTCAATTCTTCATTTCTATTGCTTTAATCATCGGTACAACGGTGGTGTATCAGCAAATCAAGTTTATTCAAAGCAAAGATTTGGGCTATGCCAAAGACCAATTACTCATCATGCGAAATACTTGGTCGCTGGGAAAAAATGAAGAAGTACTTCGTCAGCAAATTTTACAAGACCCAAGAGTAATAAGCGTAAGCAGTGCGGGCTATTTGCCTGCTGGTCCGAGCGATTCAAATAATTCTTTGGGCTATCCCGATGGCGACGATTCGCAAATCATGCGAACGTTGGAGTACAAAATCGACGAGCAGTATATCCCAACGATGGGCATGAAAATCATTGCTGGACGAAATTTCTCTAAAGATTTTACCACAGATTCTACCGCCATGATTATCAACGAAACGGCCGCAAAAGCTTTCGGCTGGGGTAAAAATGCCGTTGGGCATACCATTACTCGCTTAAAAAATAACGATGGCTTGAAGGTTACTTACAGAATCATTGGCGTTGTGAAGGATTTTCATTTCAAATCGCTTCATGAAAGTATCACGCCTTTGTTGATGGTTTCTGAAAAAACTTACGGTTTAACCATCAAAGTAAAAGGAAAAGATGTGGAAGGCTTGTTGGCTTCCTTAAAAAATCAATGGCAAAAGTTTAATGTAGAAGAGCCTTTTTCTTACGCTTTTATGGATGAATTATTTGAAAAAACGTACCAAAGCGAACAGAAAATTAGTGTGATTCTAAGCATTTTTTCTGGACTTACCATTTTCGTCGCTTGTTTGGGTTTGTTTGGTTTGGCAACTTTTACTGCCGAACAACGGACGAAAGAAATTGGTGTTCGCAAAGTATTGGGAGCTTCGGTGAGCCAAATCGTTACTTTACTTTCTAAAGAGTTTTTAAAATTAGTACTTATCGCCTGCGGTTTCGCTTTTCCGATTGGCTATTGGTTAATGAATAAATGGCTACAAGACTTTGCCTATCGCATTGAAATCAGTGCTTGGATTTTTGTACTGGCTGGCATTTTAGCCCTTTTTATCGCTTTGCTGACGATAAGTTACCAAGCCATCAAAGCAGCATTAGCCAATCCTGTGACGAGTTTACGAACGGAATGATTATCTGAAAATAGTGGAAAAGGCTATTTCAATTCCTGTAACAGGGTCTTTAATAGTACCTTCCGTATAAGTCAATTTTATACCGTCAGGAGTCCTAATCGTAATTAATTGTAACGAAGGAACGATAATCCAAACAGATTTTACGCCTGATGGAAAATAAATATAATTCATTTTATCCGTAAGGTCGGTGGTGGCTTGCTTGGGAGATTGTATTTCAATAGCAATGAGAGGAGGTTTGTTATAAAAAATAATGTCATTCTCCCAGTCGTCTTGCATTTTCGGAAAAACGCATACATCAGGCTTGCATTTTACCGAAGAAAGTTCAAGTTCAAGCTCTGGTAAAATATCATATTCATCTTCAAATTGATTCAAAGCGACACTTAAACGATGAATAATTTTAGAATGATTAATTGACATAATATCTTCTGAATGATACTCTTCAATAAAGTCTGATACGGGAGTTTTCATTGAATTATTTTTTATACGAATATACAAAATTTAAAATATCATGCTACAAAACTATCTAAAAATCGCCATCAGAAATCTGTGGAGAAACAAGCGCTATTCGACATTAAACATCAGTGGTGAAATGCTAAAATCCTGATATTGAATATTTTGTACGGATTAGTAAAATGGATAACCCTATTTTACGAGTTTTACAAGTATCGCCGTTCTCATCGCTCCTAGCTGAACAAAAAGACAAAGAAATCTGCATCCGAAAAGTATTAGGAGCAAGTGTAAAAAATATCGTTCAATTACATTTTATAAAATCAATAATATGCTACAACTCAAAAATATTTTTCGTTGGTATAATTCAGGCGTAAACAGAGCTTTTGTTTTACGTGATGTTAGTTTAGACATTGCACAAGGTGAATTTGTATCCATTATGGGTCCGTCGGGTTCGGGTAAATCTACTCTTTTACATATTTTGGGAATGATGGATGAACCGAATGAAGGAGAGTACTCATTTTTGGGAGAAAACGTCTTGAAAATCAAGGAAAAACAGCGTGCAGAATTATATAAAAAGCACATTGGCTTTGTTTTTCAGGCTTATCATTTAATTGACGAACTAACGGTGTACGAAAATATTGAAACTCCTTTATTGTATCACGGAATTGGTTCTTCAGAAAGGAAATCGATGGTAGCTGATATTTTGGACAGATTCAATATTGTTGGGAAAAAAGACCTTTTTCCGAATCAGCTTTCGGGTGGACAACAACAATTAGTCGGTATTGCTCGTGCCATTATCACGAAACCTAAGCTGATTTTGGCAGATGAACCAACAGGTAATCTGAACTCAAAACAAGGACAAGAAATAATGGAATTGTTTAAAACATTGAACGAAGAAGGCGTAACGATTATACAAGTAACTCACTCAGAAAAAAATGCTACTTATGGAAGCCGAATTATTGAGTTATTAGACGGACGCATCGAAAAATAAAAATTTAGTTTTGGTTTAAGTGTTAGTCGCTCATTGATATTCAGTGAGCGACTTTTTATTATTTTCAAAAACCACAACAAATGCTTTTTTCCTTTAATAGGATATTCTTCTCTCGAAACAAGAGAAGAATATCCTATCAAAAGCTTTTTGGTGACATCTTACAAACTAGTCGTGGTTTTCGATTTTGTTCAAATCAGGCTTTTGTTTTTTACCTAACGAATTAATCCAAGCAGCAATTTTCAACACATCGCCTTTCGGAACGTGTGTCATCGAAGCCATTTCGGTGGCGTAATCTGGCCAGTTTTCTGGTTTTGGATGATACACCAATTCTAAAATTTGCTCATTGGTATAATTTCTTTTTGCCACTTCTACAAACGGAGGCCCCACTACACGGGTGTTTTCAGCATGACAACTGGTACAGGCGTGCTTTTTCAACAAAGCGGCTACTTGTTTGGTATCTATCAGGTCGTTGCTACTGGTGGCTTTGTTTGTTGCTTCTTTCTTGACAGGCGTTGTTTTGGCTGGTGCTGTTGTGGTAGCTTTTGGCACAAGATAGCCTTTGGTCAACTCGCCCGCAGGGATGTTGTTGAGCGTATAATACGCCACGTCGTGAAGCAAAGGTTGTCCTTCGTCGTTCAACAAACCTGTTCCTCTGATTTCATGAATATAGCCTTTTCTCAAATTATCAAGGACTAAACGAACTTTGGTGCGGTCGTCAGACAGAATCAATCCTTTTAAGTTCAACTTTTCTTGGTTGATAATCGGGCTACCGTATTGGTGATGGTATTTGTAGGTAAAGCTTTTGAGTTCGTAGGCTGCCCAATTTTCCGCCGATGCTTTGCTGACAGGTTGCGTAAATTCAACCTCAAAGCCATCGGGCGTAGCTTTTACTTGTTTCATTTCAAAAGGTACTCGCCCATTCCAAACCAATCGCTGAAAGCCATACAAGTCTTTTCCTGTAGAACCCCAACCACGAGAAGTCATACCCACCAAAATAGAGCCGTCGTTGCCCCATCTGGCACGTACCGTTCCCGACTGGAAGCCATCTCTAAACGGATAACACGCCCCTTGGTATTGTCCATTGATTTTCTCTAAACTCATACGCATGGCTTTCGATTGTCCTTGGTCAAACACGATGTATTGTCCTTGGAAAGGCCCAAATTTACCGCCCGTTTGGTCTTCAATCATATCGGCGGTAGAAATGCCCATCAATGCGTGCGGAAACCACACGGCTGGGAGTTTTAGGGCTTTTACTTTTTTGGCAGCTTCGTACATGGGTTCGCCTGTATCGGGCAGGTCTTCTCTGGTAAGCTTGAGCGGAGAATTGGGTTCTTTTGTCCAATATAAACCTCCGGCATTGCCAGCAAAATCGCCTTTTTCTAGGTGCGTAACACGTCCCGAACCTACCCAGTCGCCTTGGTTTTCGCCATAAAATACCTCGTTATTCGAGTTTACGGTAAAGCCTGCTGGCGAGCGAAGCCCTGTGGCAATGGGTTCTAATGTGCCATCTGGCTTGATTTTTACCAACCAACCACGCCATTTCGCCAATTTTCCTTCGCCATAACCTACCCAAGCTACGTTGAAGGTAAGGTACATATCGCCGTTTTTATCGAAAACAGGGCCATACGAGTATTCATGGTAATTGCCCGACAAATCCCACGTGGCAACGCATTCATAAACATCGGCTTTGCCGTCGGCATCGGTGTCTATTAGCTTGGTAAGTTCGGCTCGTTGGGTACAGTACAAAGCCCCGTTGTGGTACGCCAAGCCCAACGATTCGTGCAAGCCACTGGCAAAAAGGGTGTAGCTTGGTTTTGTACCATTGAGTTGGTAAGGATTTTCGACCATCCAAACCTCACCACGACGAGTACATACGGCTACTCTGCCATCGGGTAGGGGAGCAATACCGCCAATTTCAAGCCTGATGTCGTCGGGAATGGCAATGGTTTTTATTTCGTAAAAATCTTCTTCGGTATAAGGCTTGGGTTTGTTTTGTGCCAAACCTTTACTGGCTGTCGAAAGCAACAAGCCTGCAAGGAGAATATGATAGAATTGCTTTTTCATAAGATGCTAAATTCAAAAAAGATACAAGGCTTAAAAAGTGATTTGGTACGAAATCGCTGAGGCATTATTGAGTGCTACGACCAATTGTTTTTTGCCTTTGTTGTCACGGATAAATGCTTTTTGATTGCCTAATATTTCAACGTAATATTGCTGATTGTCGATGCCGTAGCGTTCGTTGCCTAGGCTTACAATGGCTTCGCCTTCGGCTACTAGGGCGTAAAGATTGGCGTTTGTGCCTTCTACCGTAATTTTTCGCACAATTCCTTGGTTATTGGCTTGTGGTATTGCCGTGTCTTTTACTTTGAGTCCTTTATAATTATACTGAAAAACAGGGAAAGTTGTACTACCCGTTTTTTGCAAAACATAGCCTTTATATTGTAAATCCTGCGTACCCAACGAATCGCTAAAAGCGGCATTGGCATCTGGCAAGATAGCCAAGGGGAACATATTGTTTTGCACAACAACTACGCCCATAGGAGCACCCAACTGCGGTTCGCCTCGGTCGTGCCACATGAGAGTTGCATCTAAAAATTTCCCTCTCCAAGCGTGCAAGAAACTGCCCTGATTGAGGTTGTAAGAGTAGTTCAAGCCGCCGGGCATTCCTACATGAATGACATGGGTTTTTTTGCGGCCTTTATACATAGCAAAAGAGCGTTGCCATTTGGTATCGTCTGTCACCTTGATTTCGACTAATGGCGTAGCTTCGGGTTCGGGCAATGATGTACGCTCGGTAATGGCCGTGCGTTCGGCTCCGCTTCTTTCTACAAAAAGACCAAGACCTCTTGGTCCCCAACCAAAATCTTTGGCGTAGAGTAGTTTATATGGATGCTCGCCTGCGGTGAGTTTTCTGCTGGCAATTATATCTTCGCTGTACCAATGGTTGCCTTTGGTAAGGGTGTCGCCGTCGATGAGTAATGCTCCTGTGCCTGTCCAATTGGTAATGAAAGTATAAGTGTCGGTTTCAGGGATGGTCAGCTTTCCTTCAAATTGGAGGAGGAAATCGGCTTTTACTTCGCTTACTTTTACGCTTGGTTGTGCTACAGTACCTGTTTGTGCGGGTGTGCTGCTGCCTGCTTGCAAATTGCCGAATTTACCTTTGTAAAAGGCATATTTGGCTGGCGAGTACGTAACGGGAGCTTTGTCGAAAATTTCGTATTTGATGTTTTTGAAAGCTACTTGTCCGTGGTCGCCTTGAATCATCAAAGGTGCTTTGGCTACTTCTTGTGTCGAAACTGCCCCTCTCGTAACGCCCAACAATTCGATGTTTTCATGGATAAGTACGCCGTTCAAGCTGATTTTTACGATGCGTGCATTGGCAATTTTATTGCCTTTGGCATCGAAGCGTGGGGCTTTAAAATCAACTTCGAGGTGGTTCCACAAGCCTGGAGCTTTTACGGCATTTTGGCGTGGGGCGTGTCCTTCGTAGCCTTCTTTGCCTATGCCTCTCGACTCGTCCCAACGGTGATATATCGCTCCTGCATCGCCATCGGTAGGCGATACTTTCAGCCAGCTATCTAAAATCTGAATTTCATAACGACTTTGTAGATAAATCCCCGAGTTAGAGCCCTTCGGAATCATATAGTCTAATGAAAGGCGGATGTCTTCGTGTGCAAAACCAAAAACAAGGTCGTCGGTGCGTTGGTATTTTTGTCCTTTGAGGGTATTAACCAAAACCCCTTTTCCTGGCGAAACGGTCAGGGCTTCGCCATCGGGTGTGCCAAGGGCCTGTCCTTCTATCGTCCAAGTGGCACTTGGGTTTTGAAAACTACGCAAATCATTGAGCGGGATGTCTGTTTGCGCATATACCGAAACGGGTACAAGCAAGCAGAGTAGTTTTTTTAACATTTTACAATGGGGTTTGAAAATGGAATGATGCAACAGCAATAAAGCTATTGTACTTGAAATGGTTGAAAAATTAATAGCCTTTTCGCTTATGCCTGTTCTGTACTGTTCTGTTCTGCGAATTTAATTAGAAAAATTAAATTCATTATAAAAAAAAGAAAATTTATCCTAAAGTAAAAAGAAAATCAATACTGTATATATGGCTTTGGATGGTTTGATAAAGAAATGAAATTTTAAGTATAGGTTTAAGGCAGTAAAAATTTTTATTTACATTGTTTTAAATTTTAATATAAATAATTTTAAAAATATTTTTTAGTATATATTTGTATTAAAATTTAGATTAATCTAAAAAATATTATCTCAAACCATCATGAAGTATATCTTATTTGTTATCAGCTTATTGGCTAGTGTCGTAGTGCATGGTCAATACCAATTGAGTGGCTCGGTGCGTGCCAAGCAAAGCGGCGAAACCCTCGTGGGTGCGTCGGTATATATCGTAGAATTGAAGCGAGGCAGCACCACCAACGCCCAAGGAATATATACTTTCGAGGCGGTTCCTGCGGGAAAATATACTTTGCAAATAAGCTTTGTATCGTATAAAACGCATATTTTACCTATTGATGTGCGGGCAAACGGTCGCCATGATGTGATTTTACAACCCACGGCTTTTTCAATGGAAGAGGTGATTGTGTCGGGGTCGAGTGCCAAAACGGTTGTCAAAGAAAGTCCCATCCCGATTGCCGCTCTGACCAAAACGCAGTGGTTGCAAACAGGCTCGACCAATTTAGTAGATGCCGTGAGCAAAATGCCCGGTATGTCGCAAATTACGACTGGGGCAACCCTCTCCAAGCCTGTTATCAGGGGCTTGGGGTTCAATCGGGTGATTACGATGCACGATGGCGTAAGGCAAGAAGATAACCAATGGGGCGAAGAGCATTCCTTGCATATCGACGAATATTCGATAGACCGCTACGAGATTATTCGGGGGGCTGGCTCCTTGATGTATGGCTCGGATGGCATCGGCGGCGTGATGTCGGTGGTGACGGCTATGCCCAACGAAAGCCACGGACTTACGGGGAGTGTTTTATATAATTATCAAACCAACCAAGGGCTGCATGGCTCGTCGGTCAATTTGGCTCAACACACAAACAAATGGACTTGGGCGGCACGCCTGAGCCTCAAAGATGCAGGCAACTATCAAAACCCTGCCGATGGCAAGGTTTTAGGTTCAAATTTTCATGAATGGAACTATAATGGTGTACTAGGAACAAACCGCTCTTGGGGCTACAGTCGTTTGTATTTTTCGAGTTTTAACCAAAAAATCAATATCATTGATGGGCTACGCAACTCGCAAGGGAAGTTTATGCAATACAATCTCGACAATAATGGACAGGTTGTAGGGCAAGAAGCAGACCGCACAAGCCTAGAGAAACCTCGTATTAATCCTGCCAATTCTCAGTTTTTACAAAATTATAAAATCTCATCCAATAGTATGTTTTTCATCGGCAAAGCCTCGGCAAGTGCCGTATTGTCGTATAGCCAAAATCATCGCCGTGAATATGGAAACGTGCTAAAGCCTTATGAACCAGACTTGTACTTCTTTTTGCAAAACCTTTATTATGATTTTCGGTATTATTTCCCTGAAAAAAATACATGGGAAATAACGATGGGAAGCAATGGCTTGTACCAACAAATGAATAACCGAGGCAACGAAACATTATACCCCAATTTTACGCTTTTTGATAAAGGAATATTTGTTTTTGCTAAGAAAAAAATCAACCATTGGATTGTAAGCGGAGGGCTGCGGTATGACCATCGAAACTTGGACATTTCGCCTTTGTATATTGACGACAATGGCAAGTTTCAGACGCAACCTTCGCCCATGACAAGCGAACGTTTTGGCGGATTACAAAACGTCTATCAGAATATCACGGGAAGTTTGGGAACGGTATGGAAAGCATCGGAACAATGGACCTTAAAAGCCAATATTGCCCGTGGCTTTAGAGCACCTAGTGTGGCAGAACTTTCGTCGAATGGCGAACACGCAGGAACGTATCGCTACGAAAAAGGGAATATCAGCCAGCAATCGGAGGTATCATGGCAAGGTGATGTAGGTTTTTCTTGGGAAAATGACGCATGGTATGCCGAAATGAGCCTGTTTAGCAACAGCATTCAACAATATTCTTATACCGAAAAAGTACAAAATGCTCAAAAGCAAGATTCCCTTATAGCTGGTGTGCCAGTGTTTCAATATGTTCAAGGAAATGCTTGGCTGAAAGGCGTAGAAGCCAGCGTAACCTACAATCCTAGCTTTTTGCCTGCTTGGCGTATCATGCAAAGCTTTTCGTTGGTAGAAGGGCGAAACCTCACGGCTCGCAACGATTCGGCTCGTTATTTGCCTTTTATGCCAGCCCCAAGATGGATTGTTCAACTCAAATGGACTAAAAATCAGGTTGGTAAATACCTGCGAAATCCTTATGCGATGCTCGAAGTAGAGCATACTTTTGCCCAAAATCAGGTATTATTGGCGTACAATACCGAAACCCCAACGCCAGCTTATACGCTTATCAACCTCGGATTTGGCACAAGTTTTATCACGAAAAACAAACGAACCCTTGCTTCGTTGTACATTGCGGCAAACAACCTTTTCGATACCATTTATCAGAGCCATCAAAGCAGATTGAAATACCTCGACGTAAATCCTGCTACAGGACGAATGGGCGTTTTCAACATGGGACGAAACGTAAGCCTCAAATTGCTTATTCCTATTAATATGAATTAGAGGATGTAAAATATCTTTTTCATCTTGTGTTCTAATTTTATTTTTGTTGGTGTTTTACTAGGTAAATTTTAATACCAAGGATAATTTTTAATACAACTAAAATACTGTTTTTTATAGTAAACTTATAATATTCCACAAAAAAACTCTAAAATATTATTTTTTTTAGATAGCTTTTTCTATAAAAAAGGTAGGATTTCCCATCTCAAAGATAGCCTGTTCTGTTTTTAACATAGGTTCTTCCATGAAAAATAAGGGAATTTCTAGTATTAGAAATGGCTTTTCCTGTATTTTTAGATAAGTTAAAAATCACAAACATAAGGTTTGCCACCTTTAATACTACAAACAATGAAAAGAAAAACTAAAATCGTTCTGGGAATTATCGTTTTACTTACAAACAGTGTTTTATTTAAAGCGGCATGTAAAACAACACAAAAAGATAGTACAACATTTGCTACAAAATTATTTATGACAATTCCTTCAAACTTTGAAGTAGATACTGTCATCTATGATGAGCATAGTAAAGTGTTACACTTTGTTATGACATGGGAAAAACTGTATTTCCCATTTGGGAAGCATAGCACGGTTACTTCGCTAAAAAAGAGCTTTAGTAAAACAGCTATATTTAAAACTCAAATAAAGAAGTCTGATGGTTATAGGTATTATAGCTTTACGGATAGCGGCATTCAAGCTGAATTTGTCTATGATAACCCAAGAACTGAAAAAAAGTACTTTGAAGTCACCAAAGCTAAAGTTCAGACTCCCAACATAACGCTATGTAGGAGTATAAAAATAGGGATGTCCTTACGGGATTTCATTCATATATTTTCACCTAAGTTTGATGACAAAGACCTATCAAATATTGATATGATTGAACTCGAAACGACCGTATTCGCTGTTTTAATGAAGTGTAAGTTTGAGCATGGAGTTCTCAAAGTTATAACTGTCAATTGAAGATAGTAATTTACGTCAGCAACTCATCAATTAACCCTACACAAGATAATGAGTTAAGCAAAATACTCCTTTACTTTATTGCTGATGCTCGTTTTGTTGGAGGTAACTCCTACGAGGACAAAAAAGTAATCGTACAACATTGTTTTTGATAAAAATAAAATGTAAATTCCTAGAAATCAAAATGCCAATTCACAATTCACAATTCTGCATTATTACTTATGTCTAAATTTATATGGATTATCATGGTAGCTTTAGCGGGAGCTTTGTTACCCATTCAAGCAGGCTTGAATACCAAAATGGGAAAAGCCATCGAAAGCCCAGTTTGGGCTTCACTTATCTCTTTCGCCGTCGGAACGGTAGCAATGTTGGCTTATGCAGGCGTAAGCAAGCAAGGTTTCAACTTTGCTGAATTACGCAATGTGCCAGCCTATACTTGGCTTGCAGGCATTTTAGGAGCATTTTATGTTACGACAATCGTATTAGCTTTTCCTCGGTTGGGACCAGCACTTACGTTCGGTTTGGTCGTGGCAGGGCAATTATTGATTTCGCTTGTACTAGACCATTTCAATATCCTTGTGCAGGCCCAACACAGTATCAACATTTTCAGAATTATAGGAATGCTTTTGATTATTGCAGGCGTAATTATTATCCGTTCTTTTTAAAAACAAATCCTTGCGTGAGCCATTCGTTCATTAATCCATTGTCGAGATAACAAACCTAATTCGTCAATATTCATTTGGTTTGTTGCTGATGCTCGTTGCGTTGGGGGTTGCTACCATGAGGGGGAAGGATGAAAAAGAACCGCCACAGGCCAAAACCATTATAACCAATAATAGCTCTAAAATACCATTAAAGATGAAACAATTTTTTTTACTGAGTTTATGTCTTTTCCTCAAAACTCAGATTTGTTTTTCGCAAAAAATAAAAGCTATTGACCTAGTCGGAACTTGGCAATTTGAATCTCCAAAGGTTGGGGCTTCTTTACTAAAACATTTTAGATTCTATAAAAATGGAACTTACGAACTGGGCTTCAATCAATATAATTTGAATAACAGAATTGTATCTGTGGAAGGCAAATACAAAATAGAAAACGATACCTTATTCTTAACCCTAGCTCAAAGGCGTGAGAGGGTTGGAGGAAAACTAGAGGCAGGAGATTTAGGTATTCAAGACAATGAATTTTACTTAGATGGTTATACAATAAAATCTTTCAAAGAGCCAAACGCTAGTGAATGGCTCAATTTTGGTAAAATTATAGTTGAAGCACGAAAGGAGGGGGAGGGACAAGTCTTAATAATTGTTGCCAATAAATATTATAAAGTATCGAATAGTCCTACCTTTTACAAGTAAAAGTCCTCCCACCAAACTGGTCGTAGCATCGGCTACGACCTAAAATGGTAAAGAGCGTCACGCTCGCAGTATGGATTAGTTATAAATATTCATATTCGAGCGTGATGCTCTTTTTTCTTCGGGGTCGTTGGGGACGCATTCAACCTCAGAGATAAAAAACTATCAAAATGACAAATGAAGCTACCTCTGAGATAAGACAACTTATTAAAACAACGAAAGAAACCATCTGTAAGGTAGAGTAATCTATCAAAAATATGGGAAATTCTATCTCCGAGATAAGACAACTTATTAAAACAACGAAAGAAACCATCTCTAAGATAGAATAACCTATCAAAAAGATGGAAAATTCTATCTCCGAGATAGGATTCGTTTGGTTTGTTTCTAAATTGGAGGCATTAAACAGAATAAAATTCTGAATTGGATTGTGAGGAATGATGATACCCAAACTGGTCGTAGCATCTGCTACGACCAGTCTAAGATTTTATAATCCGTCCGAGAGATTAATCACTCCGATAGGTCGAACTGCTCAGACAGATAATTAATAAAGTTTAGAGTGTTTCGAGCATTGTAAATTTATTTTTTTAAATTGCATTAAGGAAAATGCTATAATTTATTCACCTCAAATTATACAAAAAATGACAAAAGTTGCCACAGAAAAATTAATAGCAACAAGAGCTAATTTAGTAAGAGCTAAATCGGCGACTAAAATAAAGGCGAAGCAAAAGAGAGTTAAGTTAGCTAATGGGAAAACCGTTGTAGTTGAAGTTTTTGAAAGCAATGGCAAAAACCCTTTTGATGAAGCTGCACGTCTATTAAGTAACATTTCTTCTGACCTTAAACCATGCAATTAGTAATCGCTGATACAGGTGTAATTAGTAGGCGTTTGATGGGTAATAAGGAAATCATTGAAGCTTTTGATTTTGTTGGAAATGAAAGAATTGTCATTACTGCTATAACCAAAATAGAGCTTTTCAACTGGGTGAATGGATATAAATCAAAATTAGGAGAAAAAGCCTTTAAAATGCTTATCGCTGAAATCAATAGATTCCCTACGATTCATATAGACCGAAAAGTATCTTCAATAGCTGTTGAACTTTCTCAGAGATATTTTACTAAGTTAGGGGATTTACTAATTGCCTCAATTGCAATTCAAAATGGACTTGAAGTTTTCACCTTAAATCAGAAAGACTTTAAAACAATAAAAGGTGTAAATATTTATATGCCACCCAACTATTCTGAAATAAAGAAAATCCTTTAGATACTCAACTCATCCAAACTGGTCATAGCATCGGCTACGACCTAAGATGATAAAGAGCGTCACGCTCGCAGTATGGATTAGTAATAAATATTCATATTGGAGCATGAGGCTCTTTTTCTTTGGGGTCGTTGGGGACGCATTCAACCTCAGAGATAAAAAACTATCAAAATGACGAATGAAGCTATCTCTGAGATAGGGTAACTCATCAAAACAACGAAAGAACCCATCTCTAAGATAGAATAACCTATCAAAAAGATGGAAAATCCTCTATCTGAGATAAGACAATCTATCAAAACGACGAAAGAACCCATCTCTAAGATGGAAAATCCTCTATCTGAGATAAGACGACTTATTAAAACGACAAAAGAACCCATCTCTAAGATAGAATAACCTATCAAAAAGATGGAAAATCCTCTATCCGAGATAAGACAACTTATTAAAACAACGAAAGAACCCATTTCTAAGATAGAATAACCTATCAAAAAAAATGGAAAATCCTCTATCTGAGATAAGACAATTTATTAAAACGACGGAAGAACCCATCTCTAAGATAGAACAACCTATCAAAAAGATGGAAAATGCTATCTCCGAGATAGGATTCGTTTGGTTTGTTGCTAAATTGGAGGCATTAAACAGAATAAAATTCTGAATTGGATTATGAGGAATGATGATACTTTTACTCCAAACAAATATAATAGCTCGTACTTCGGCCGCCACCTGTTTGAATCAAGATGTTTTTTTGTACTAAATCTGCTAAATCTCTGGTGGCGGTTGCTTTTGAGGTTTTGGTGATGGATTGATACTTCCGAGCATTCATTCCTCCTTCAAAGGTTTCATCTTGAAGCATTTTGTAGATTACTTTTTGTTGCTTGGCATCTACAAGGGGTTTTATTTTATCTAAAAATCTGGTTTTCTTTATCGTAAAATGCACAGTGTTAAAGAAATCTTTTTGTGCATCCAATACAACTTTACCAAAATACGCAATCCAATTGTTTACTTTTTTCCCTCGTTGAGCATTTTTTAATTGCTCGTAATAAATGCCTTTATCTGCGGCAATAGTGGTAGAAAGACTCAGCAAAACAGGACTTTGCAGGTGTTGCGATAAGGCTTTTTCAGCAATGATTCTTCCGACACGTCCGTTCCCATCTTCAAAAGGATGAATACTTTCAAAATACAAATGGGCTAAACCTGCACGCACAATGGCATTATTGATGGGTGTTTCTCCTTTGGGATGGGTTGCGTTGAACCATTGAATAAAACGCTTCATTTCGCTAGGAACATCCTTAGAAGGCGGTGCTTCAAAATGTACGATTTCTTTACCAATCGCTCCCGAAACAATCTGCATGGGTGCTTCGTGGCTACGCCATACGCCTGCATTGACACTGGTATTTCCCAACATAATCGCCTGATGCCATTCAAATAGCATCGTTTCATCTAAGGGTTTCTCGAAATGTTCTCTGGAAGTAACAATGGCACGGGCTATGCCTATCGACCGTTTATCTTTAACCGATTGGATATTGGTATTGTAGCCCAAATTAATTTTGATAGAAGACATCACATCTTCTCGGCTGATTAATTCGCCTTCAATGGCAGAGGTTTTAATGGCTTCTTTGACCAATAAAGTAAGGATAGAAGCCTCCTTTTCATCTTGTGCTAATAGCTGAACGACACCTCCATTTTGCCCAGCAAGTGAATGAAATTGTTTGTCAACTTCATCGAAAAGATGAAAGTCATATTCAAACTGCGTCCAGTTGTCCAATTGCCAATGATACATCATGAGCCGATTAATTTCATTATTCGGCTCAAATATAGCAAAAATATGAGCCGAATAGCAAAATTAATCGGCTCATGGGTGAACATAAAGGCTGTTGACCTAATTGCTTGTACCGCTTTTTCGAGGATAACCATGTCTTCACCAACAATTATTGCGTTAGCAACTCGTCCTAGGCTCTCCACTGAAAAGACTTATCATCAATGGCTCGCATGGTGCAAAGTATGCCGTTGAGATGGTCGTACTCGTGTTGGAGTAATTCCGACAAAGCATCTTCTATGTACCAAGATTGTTCCTGCCAATGTTCATTTAAGTAATTTATCGTGAGCGATTTATGGCGTTTTACTTTTACCAAAAGGTTGGGGAAACTCATACAATCGTCCCAAAGTTCAAACATTTCTTCGCTCAAATTTTCAAAAACAGGATTGATAAAAACCACAGGTTTATCAATATTCATATAAATGACTCTTTTCATGATGCCCAGTTGAGGGGCAGCGATAGCCCTGCCAAAATTGTACTTCGCCCTGATTTCCTCCATTACATTATGCAAATCTGCTACCCATTCTTTCACCAAAGGCAATTCTTCTTTGCGAACAGGTTCACAAACTTCATACAGACGTGGGTCGCCGAGTAACAATAAATCATTGAGATGTTTCATATCTTTGGGTTTGATTGACGAACAGATGTTTACAAGCTATGCAATTATTAGAAACCATACAAATCAAGGATGTAAAATCTTAGCCTGTAGAATACCCAAAACAGCGATTTACTTCAACAAAATCCCAGAGCCGATGAGGTAATTTTTGATAACAGATTGCACCATTGTTTGTTTGGTGTTTTTGTTAGCAAAATATTTTAAAAAAACTTCTGTATTTGTTTTTCGTTATTATATTGAGGGTCGTATATTTATCCAAATAATTGGTAATTGTTAAGAATAGAAATATGGAATTAAGTATTCAAGGTTTAGATTATCAAGAAGCAATTGACAATAAATCAATTAAAGTTTTTCTATTCATAAGTAAGTTTTCAGAAATAAAAATACCAAGACTTAGTTTTTTGAATGAGTTTATTATAAATAAACTCGAAAAACTTTCATTAAGATTGTTATTTGAAATAGCTGGATTGAACAATTTTGTTCAAAATATAGACAAAAAAGAAGGAGAAAAATTAATAGATTTATTATCAACAACACTGAAACTTGTAAGTAAAGCCAAAATAGAATTTGAAAAAAAGTCTAATGGATATAAATCAAAGGAATTAATTAATATTTATGCTTGTCTGATTGAAGAAACAGAAAAGATAATTGAGAAAATAGAAGATAATATTTATCAAAATTCCTACTACAATCTAACGCTCAGTTCAGTGGCTAATGACTGGGATAATCCAGAAAATGACATTTGGGACACATATTGAAGGCACCGATGAAATATAATTTTAAAGACATTGTTTTAGTTCCTTATCCATATATAGACAATACTGAACAACGTAAACAAAGACCTGCTTTAGTTGTTGGAAAGTGTAGTTTTAGCCGTTCATATATTTTAGCTAAAATAACATCTACGATTAGCCAAAATACGCAAGCTTCCTATATTATAAATGACATAGATGTCGAAGAAAAGCTAAAATCAAAATGTCAAGTTTCTACCGATATACTCTTTACAATAGCGGAGGAACTTATCGTTAAGAAAATCTCAAGTATGAAACGAGATTCATTTGATAGAGTAAAAGGAATGATTTTAAATAATTTTGAAGAATAACCAAAAAGCCACTGATATAATTCAGTGGCTTTTTGGTTAATAATTTGTAAACTGTAAAATGGCTTATTCCAATTCTGTGATATGCAAAAATACAAATCAGTTATTAAATAACACAACCTGAAAATACGCCTTCCCTTTGTTGCTGAGGCTCGTTTCGTTGTGCCTCCGACGAGGACGAAAAAAGTGTTTTTATCCCCAATCAAACATCCCTAAACTGCCGTCGGCACAATCCTTTGGGCGGTCTTCCTATGCCAATCGTCAATATTCGGCTAATATTCAAATTAAAACGCTTAACTTTGCGGACTGAAACGTAAAACCCTTGATTTAATAGGCGTTTAAAGAAGGATTATAAGCAACAATAAAAATACAATCTGATGAAAATATCACTTAATTGGCTTAAACAATTCATCGAAATTACCGAATCGCCAGAGGCATTAGATGTAATGCTGACAGGTACAGGCTTGGAAGTAGAAGGCATCGAACGACACGACGCTATTGCAGGAGGTTTGCAAGGCTTTGTGGTGGGCGAAGTGCTTACTTGCGAGCGATTTATGGTGAAAGAGAAACAATTGAGCCTTACAACGGTTGATATTGGGGCAGAAGCACCTGCCCAAATTGTGTGTGGTGCTGCAAATGTTGATGCAGGTCAGAAGGTGATTGTGGCAACGGTTGGTACAACGTTGTACGACAAAGAAGGAAAACCTGTATTTAAGATTGACCGTAAAAAAACTTACGGACATTTCTCGGAAGGCATGATTTGTGCCGAAGACGAAATTGGCATTGGCTCGTCGCACGATGGTATTTTGGTATTAAATACCGATTTGCCTAATGGTACGCCTGCGGCACAATTCTTTAATTTAGAAGCCGACTACGTAATCGAAATCGGTCTTACGCCCAACCGTGCCGATGCGGCTTCGCATTTGGGGGTTGCCCGTGATATTAAAGCCGTAACGAGTAGAGCTTTGCAATTGCCTTCGGTTGAGGCTTTTACGGTGACAAACAACGATTATCCTATCGAATTGGTGGTAGAAGATGCTGCCGCTTGTCCTCGTTTTTGCGGTGTAACCATCGACGGCGTAACGGTGAAAGAATCGCCCAAATGGTTGAAAAAAGCCCTTGATACCATTGGTTTGCGTCCGATAAACAACATCGTTGATATTACCAATTATATTTGTCATGGCTTGGGCCAACCGATGCACGCCTACGACTGGAATGCCATCAAAGGACAAAAGATTGTGGTAAAAACCCTGCCCGCAGGTACAAAATTCACCACTTTAGACGAAGTAGAACGGACGTTGTCGGCTACCGATTTGATGATTTGCAATGCCGAAGAGCCAATGGGCTTGGCTGGTATTTTTGGAGGAGCTGCTTCGGGTATCAAAGATTCAACGACAAGGGTATATTTAGAAGTGGCTTATTTCGACCCAACAGTGATTCGGAAAGCGGCTCAAAAACATGGCTTGAAAACCGATGCTTCGTTCCGTTTCGAGCGTGGCACCGACCCCAACTTCAAACGTTACGCTTTGGAGTACGCAGCCTTGCTTATTCAAGAGTTGGCTGGTGGGGTAGTGGCTTCGGAGGTTGCCGATTTTTATCCTAATCCTATTGCCGATTTCGTCGTGCCTGTAACGTACAGAAACATTAATAGGTTGATTGGTAAAACATTAGAAAAAGATTTAATCAAAAATATCTTAGTTTCTTTAGATATTCAGATAGCCGACGAAACTGAACTTGGTTTTACGGCTATTGTGCCGCCGTATCGTGTGGACGTAACCCGTGAAGCGGATGTAATCGAAGAGATTTTGCGTATTTATGGCTTCAACAATATCGAACTTTCGGCGCATCTTGGAGCGGAATATTTATCAGATTTTCCTGAAAAAGACATCGAAAAGTTGCAAGCCAAAGTAGCGAATTTGTTGGCTGGAAATGGTTTTTCTGAGATTATTACCAACTCGCTCACCAAGCCTAGTTATGCGGCTTTAATCCAAAATGATTTGGCTGGCGAAAATGTTGAAATCCTCAATCGCTTGTCGGAAGATTTGGCGGTGATGCGTCAATCAATGCTTTTTTCTGGTTTAGAAACATTGGCACATAACATCAACCGTCGCCAAAAAGATTTGAAAATGTTTGATTTTGGTAAAACTTACCACAAAATCAACGAAAAATATGTCGAAAAACGCCATTTGGCTTTGTATATCACGGGTAATACTTGGGCTGAAACATGGCAATTGAAATCGACTAAAGTGGCATTTCATACGCTTGCCAATGCCGTAAATAAGGTGCTGGCTCGTTTGGGCTTCAAAAACTTCCAAACGAAGCCTATCGAAGCTTCGGCTACGTTCGACTATGGACTTACCTATATTATCAATAAAAAAGAATGTGTAAGTTTGGGTTTGGTAAAGGCCAAAGTTGCCAAAGCTGCCGATGTCAAGCAAGCGGTCTTTTTTGCTGATTTCGATTGGGATTATTTGTTCAAACAATACAAAGAAAATGTGGTGTTTGAAGAATTATCAAAATTCCCAGAAGTACGCCGTGACTTGTCGTTGGTATTGGATACGGAAGTGACTTTCGACCAAATTCAGAAAATTGCTAAACAATACGAGCGTAACCTCTTGCGTCAGGTCAATGTGTTCGACGTGTATCAAGGCGATAATTTGGGACAAGGGAAAAAGTCGTATTCGGTGAGTTTTATTTTGCAAGACAACGAACAAACCTTAACCGATAAGGTGATTGACAAAACGATGGAACGCCTGATGGCTGCTTTTGAAAAAGAAGTAGGAGCGGTAATACGTAAATAAATTGAAAATCAAAGTTTTAAGGGGAAATGAAAGGCTTTTCATTTCCCCTTTTTTTATACTTTTAGGTCAGCCAATAAATCATAAAAAGCCAAATTTGCCTCGTGGTGTTGGTAGCTAATTTGTACGATACATTGCGTAACAAGGTCGTTGTGGCGATTGATACGCATATCGTTGTGCTTATCGCCTGTGCCACCGTACAAATGAAAATCGAGTAAATGCTCGGGTGTTGGATGAGGATTTTTTTCTAAAAAATCTGCCAACCAAGCGGCTCTTTGTTGTCTAATGGCTAAAGGATAAAGCGTAGCCGACGACCAAATATGTGCCTGATTTACGGCTTTTTGTTCGCTAAAAAGTTGTTTTCCATCCCACCTAATTTCATGAATCTCAACAAGGCTATTTTGTACAAAAACAATAAGCGTAAAGTTTTCAATGCCTTCAAAATCATAGTGTTGACAAAACGATTCAACGCTGCCATACCGAAAAAAATCAGGAATGATTTGTCCCCTGCTTTGTTTGTAAGGAGGCTGAGGCGTATGTTTTTCAAAAGCACCATTCAACAAACAAAGCGTAAAAGCTTTACTAGACGCAATCCAAGTACCGCCAGCCAAGGCATCTTGAGGCATTGTCACCTCGTAGCCGTGCAACGAGTGCGTTTGCGGAGGGAAAGCTTTGGGGCGTTTGAGGGTTTCATCTCTGTTGTGGGTAACAATAAAATCGGTTTCGTTGGTTGGAATATAAGTTAAAACGCACATGAGTAGTCATGTAAAATGAAAAAATAATGTACTATTCTGCCTTGTTATTAAAGCAATAGACGCAATGTAAGTGATGTATAAATCACTCAATCACTTATTAGCTTTATACGCTAAAGTTGAATACGCAACGCCAAAGTTTTCGGGAATATCTACACTTGGAAAAGCTTCATTGAGGGCTATTTTGATAATCGCCAAATGATGAATGGTATGTTCTATCAAATAAACCAATTCCCTAGAAAAATGCGTAGGCGTTGCCAGACGGTCGTTTGTGCCGTAGTGCGAAACAAGTTGCAAAGGCTTGTCTGTTTCCCAAAGCGTCAGCTTGCCAATGATGGTAGCAATCACCTGCAAGGCAAAATCTTTGTCTTGTTCAATGCGAAGCTTGCGTTCTCGTGCATCGTAGTTTACCTCACCTGTGACGTAGCCTTTTAGTAAACATTGGTAAAATTCTATGATATGCCTCACGTGTTGACTAATAGCGTGTTGATGTAAGGTTTTCAACGGTTGTTTATACTGATTTTCGTCTAGTTTAATCAAGAGGTCGCTTAGTTGACTCAGCACCTCTACATTGGTTTGTTGTAACATATATGGCTTTTAGTTTTTTGGAGAAACTTAGGTAAATCTACTGCGTAAGGAATGGCGAATCCTGTACGAAAGTTTAGCATTAAAATTGGCGTTACGCCAAAAATACTACATAATTGTGCAATATTAATTTTGATAAAACAAGGTGTAAATTCCTGAAAATAAGAACACTAAATCTCATTTTTGCATTATTCTTGCACAAACAATTGTACCGATACGTTTACGTCGTTGCTCATGCCCCAAGTACCACCGCCGACTTGCCAATCTCGTCGGTTCAAGACAAAGTTGGCTTTAAAAATACCTTGGTGTTGGTGTTGCTCAAAACTGAAAGGAATTTTGATAGTTTTGGTGATATTTTTCATCGTTAAATGAAACGTACCAAGAAAGGCATTGGCTGTTTGCTCAATTTTTAACGATTGCATTTGTATAACAGGATATTGTTGTACCAAGAAAAACGACTCTTTTTCTTTGAGGTGTTTATTCCGTAAATCGTTTTCGGTATCGATACTCGACACCTGTACGGTTGCGTCGATATGGCTATTCGACAAATGGTTGGCATCGAAAACGATACGTGCATCTAGGTTGCTGAATGTACCGTTGACCGTCGCCCCCAGCATTTTGATGCTGAAAGCCACTTGGGCTTTTTGTAATTTCCAAGTTTGTGTCCATGCCACAGAACAGGCACAGCCCCACAAACAAACGAGCAAACATAGTTTTGTTTTCATAGATAACAAAAGTAAAGATGAATAATAAGCTCTGATGTCGTGTAGCCGACCAAAAATCAACATTAGGCAAGTGGCTTGATAATTTCTATGGTGTTACGGGTATAATCCAATACACCTTGCTGCTTACATTCGCTGAACAGTTGCGTAACCGTTTGGCGTGTAGCACAAATCAGACTGGCAATGTCTTGATGGGTAAGGTAATTGGTCAACAAAATTTTGCCTTCCTGTGCTTGTCCTTCTTTACTTGCCCAGTCGGCTAAAAACAGTCTGAATCTTGTTCTAACATCTTTAAACATCAAATTGGCATAGCGGTTTTCTAGTCGTTTGAGTCGGAATCCAATGAGTTTGGTATAATGAAGAGCCAAGCTTGGGTTATGAGCCAAAATATACTCGAAGTCGGCAACCGTAAAGCTACAGCACGTTACCCTGTCAGACACCGCCACGGCATATTCGTTCGTTTGGTTGTCGGAAAGCGTAAATTGACCAAATAAATCGCCACTTTGTAAAATATCTTTGATGACTTCGTTGCCATCTGCGTCATTTTCGATAATTTTAATCGTGCCTCTTTTAACGGTATAAACACGCTGTACGTCGTCGTGATTAAAAAAGATGGCTTCACCTTTTTGGGCAGTTTTAAAATTAGAAATCAAGCAAATTTCCTTTACTTCCTGTGGGTTGAGGTTTGAAAAAAGTTTATGATTTTTCAAATACCAGTATTTTGTTTCGTGATTTATCATAGAATTAAGTTACAAATTAGACTTGAATATTCTTAGGAACTAAATTTACATATTTTTATAGACGAAAAAACCTGATAAACCCGTGTAAATTTTTTTTGAAAACTTTCCTACATTAATCGCATAGATAATCATTGTTTTTTAGGTCGAAAGCTTTAATTTTTGCGTATTTTTGGAACTCGAAAGCAAAATAATTGACCCAAGTATAAGTCAAGTAACCTGACTGCCCGAAAAATATTCAATCCTGCCTATGGCAAAATTATTAATTATTGATGATGAAAAGGCCATTCGTGGAGCCTTACGTGATATTCTGGAGTATGAAGGATATTCCGTAGAAGAAGCGAGCGATGGAGAACAAGGACTAGAATTAGTTAAGCAGTATGACTATGATGTGGTATTGTGCGATATTCGTATGCCCAAAATAGAGGGCTTAGATTTATTGCAACGTGCGACAGACATGGGTAAGGGGGCTCAATTTATCATGATTTCGGCATTTGGTAATGTAGAAACGGCTGTAGAGGCAACTAAGCGAGGAGCGTTTGATTTTATTTCAAAACCGCCCGACCTCAACCGCTTGCTTGTGACGGTACGCAATGCCCTTGAAAGAGGAAAAATGATTACCGAAACCAAGGTTCTGAAAAAGAAGGTTTTCAAACTCAATGAAATCATTGGCGAATCGGAGGCTATCAAAAGGGTGCTAGATACCTGCGATAGGGTAGGCCCTACCGAAGCAAGGGTGCTGATTACAGGCCCCAATGGCTCTGGTAAAGAGATGGTTGCCAAACGCCTTCACGAGCGAAGCAACCGTGCCAATATGCCTTTGATAGAAGTCAATTGTGCCGCTATTCCCTCAGAATTAATTGAATCGGAATTGTTTGGGCATGAGAAAGGCTCTTTTACTTCTGCCATCAAACAACGCATAGGAAAGTTTGAACAAGCCGACGGTGGTACGTTGTTTTTGGACGAAATCGGCGATATGAGTCTTTCGGCACAAGCAAAAGTATTGAGAGCTTTGCAAGAAAGTAAAATTACGAGGGTTGGAGGCGATAAGGAAATTAAAATCAATGTGCGTGTATTTGCTGCTACCAACAAAAATTTACAGGTAGAAATAGCCGAAGGACGTTTCAGAGAAGATTTGTTTCACCGCCTCAATGTTATTCCAATCCACGTGCCTGCTTTACGTCAACGTGCTTCTGATATTCCGTTGTTGGTCGAGAAGTTTTTGCAAGACATTGCCGGCGAGTATGGCCAACCAGCCAAACGCCTTACGCCCGAAGCTATGGGCTATTTGCAAACCCTTCCTTGGACGGGCAATGTGCGTGAGTTACGCAATGTAATAGAACGCCTCGTAATTATGTGTGGCGATGTAATTACGATAGACGATGCCAAAATTTTTGCCATGCCTGTCATCTAAGTAAAGATATACAACAAGGGCAACCTTAGCGGTTGCCCTTTTACTTTGCTCCTCTCTTCTTCCTTTGTTTTTAGTTATGATGCGTTTGTGCTAGGTAGTGTAGCGTAAAACTCATGGTTAAATGACTTTTTTTATAAAAAAGTTTCAATAATCCATTATGGTCTATTAAATTTGTTGCTGATAGAACAGTGTAGAACTGTTTTGTTGAAAAACATAAATGTGCAATCGTTTGAATGATGGAAAAGTAAAATATTTCGGGTAATTATCTTAGAATAGTACCAAATATTAGCCACACAGTATAGAATAATTTAGAAGTAGCCTATTTATGTTTTAGATTTAAAATTGTATCTTTCAGATTCTAAATTTAATTTATCCCTGATTTAACAACACAAAACTCAACTTAGCCCATGAACAAAGGACTAGAACTTATTGATTATCTGGTGTTTCTCATTTATTTTGTGGTAGTGGCTGGCTACGGCTACTGGATTTATCAAAAGAAAAAAACGAAAGAAGCGTCATCTACAGACTTTTTCTTAGCAGAAGGTTCGCTTACGTGGTGGGCAATTGGGGCTTCAATGATTGCATCGAATATCTCTGCCGAGCAATTTATTGGTATGGCTGGAAACGGATACAAAATGGGGCTTGCTATCTCTACTTACGAATGGATGGCGGCAGCAACCCTGATTATTGTGGCCGTTTTTTTTATGCCTATTTACCTCAAAAACAAAATCTTTACGATGCCCCAATTTTTGAAGCATCGCTATAACGATACCGTAAGTACGGTAATGGCGGTCTTCTGGTTGATTTTGTATGTTGTTGTAAACCTTACGTCTATTCTATATTTGGGAGCTTTGGCTGTTACAACCATTTCGGGTATCAATTTTACGCTTTGTATGTGGGGCTTGGCTTTCTTTGCCGTTATTATCACCTTGGGCGGTATGAAAGTGATTGGCTATACCGACGTTATTCAGGTGTTCTTCTTGATTTTGGGTGGTTTGTGTACAACTTATCTAGCACTTACTTTAGTTTCAGACAAATTTGGTTCGCAAGGAGCAATGGAAGGTTTGAGCCATGTTTTCAATAAGGCAAGTGACCATTTCCACATGATTTTGAAAAAAGACAATCCGAATTATACTTCATTGCCAGGCTTGGCGGTATTGCTCGGTGGTATGTGGATTGTAAACCTCAACTATTGGGGTTGTAACCAATACATTACGCAACGTGCCTTGGGTGCGTCGTTGCCTGTAGCACGTGAAGGCTTGCTTTTTGCGGGTTTCTTGAAACTTTTGATGCCTATTATTGTGGTATTGCCCGGTATTGCAGCGTATGTACTACATGCCAATGGTATGTTCCAGCAAGAAATGTTGGGTGCAGATGGCACCGAAAACGCCGACCACGCTTATCCTGTGTTGCTGAACCTCCTTACGCCTGGCTTGAAAGGACTTTCATTTGCTGCGTTGACGGCTGCGATTGTGGCTTCTTTGGCAGGTAAAGCCAATTCGATTTCTACTATTTTTACGCTTGATATTTATAAGAAATTTATCAAAAAAGATGCTTCTGAGGCTGAATTGGTTAAAACAGGTCGTATCGTGATTGTAGCGGCGATGGTGATTGCCATTGTGATTTCTCCTTATTTGGGTATCGATAAAAAAGGAGGTTTCGACTTTATCCAAGAAATGACAGGTTATGTGTCGCCAGGTATTTTTGCCGTATTCTTGTTGGGCTTCTTCTGGAAACGTGCCAACTCGGCTGGGGCAATGGCTGCAACGCTTGGTTCGGTAGTTATTTCCTTGATTTTGAAAGAATTGCCAGACATGACTGGCTGGTATGATACCGTATTTTATACGTCGTTTTTAGATGGAGAAGGACACCACATTATTCCTTTCCTCGACCGTATGGGACTTACGTTCTTGGTTTGTGTGTTGATGATGGTTGTTTTGGGCTTGCTCGATTCTTCTACGAAAGAAAATCCGAAAGCTTTGGCTATTGATGCGTCGATGTTTAAGCCAAATACGGCATTTATGATTGGTGCAGCAGCGATTTCGGCTATTCTAATTGTTCTTTATACTGTATTCTGGTAAAAGAAGATAATCTTTCATGCAAAAAAGGCGATGTAAAAACACATCGCCTTTTTTGTTGTATTTTTGTGCCATGTCACAAGCTACAAAATACTTGATTATTATTGCTGGGCCAACAGCCGTTGGTAAAACGGCATTGTGCGTTAAATTGGCCCAATTGCTCGATACCGAAGTGGTTTCTGCCGATTCTCGGCAGTTTTACCGTGAATTAGCCATCGGTACAGCCAAGCCCACAACCGCCGAAATGCAGGGTGTGAAGCACCATTTTATCGACTCGCATAGCATTGCTGATTACTATTCGGTTGGCGACTATGAGCGAGATTGTTTGGCGGTATTAGCCGAAATATTTACCCGAAAAAATGTAGCCATTTTGACAGGAGGCTCTGGGATGTTTATCAAAATTGTAACCGATGGCATCGACGAAATGCCAGAAGCCGATTTGGTCTTACGAGAGCAACTCATGCAAAGGCTCGATACCGAAGGTTTGGCTGTGTTGCAAGCCCAATTGCAACAACTCGACCCTGCGTATTTTGCGGAAGTAGATATACATAATCCGCAACGAGTGGTAAGAGCCTTGGAGGTGTGTTTATCGACAGGACAGCCTTTTTCAAATTTTCGGACAAATCAAAAGAAAGAACGCCCTTTTACTTCTATCAAAATTGCCCTTGAACGTCCCCGTGAAGAGCTTTATGAGCGTATAGATAGACGCATGGATATAATGCTGGCGAACGGGCTTGAAGATGAAGCTTTACAAAATATAGCTTATCGAGAGCATTATGCCCTCAAAACAGTTGGATACAAAGAGGTGTTCGAGTGCCACGATGGGCTGTACGACCGAGCCGAAATGATACGACTGTTGAAACGCAATTCTAGGCGATACGCCAAACGCCAACTTACGTGGTTTCGCAACCAAGACGATTTTGTTTGGTTTGATGCCAATGACGAATCGGGCGTTGTGACATGGATTGAAAAGCTGTTGACCAATACCCTATAAAACAAATGTAGCGACCTCCACCAGAGGTCGCTACAAGGAATTCTTAAACCAAAACTAAATTTATAACGAAAGCTTTTCGTGACAAACACGAAAAACATTATGCTTCTTTGCTACAAAACCAGCCCAACACTTGCTTACTCATGCTCGCAACCTTGCTGCGGTCTTTGGACGTAACTACTTTTTTCGACAATCCTAATGCTTTTTTGCTTACTTTGTCTTTTTTTTCATGCTTGTTAGGTGCTAATAAATTGTGTGGAAACCCAATCGCAAAACTTTGATTGGTACTTACTATTGCAAAAAATACAACCAAGGTAAAAATGAGCTTTTTCATGATATTGTAGGTTAATAATCTTTTTAGGCATTAGTCGCAAAGCTCCTAAAAGCATTACAAAACAAAGTTATGTGTTTTGTATAGTATTATGCAATACATAGTACCGCTTTTGTTATCCAAATTAGGATAAAAGGTAAGTTTGTTGGATGAATGGATGCTTTGTTGGCTATAAGATGCAGGATAGACAAAGAAAGTTGCAAGTAGGATTAAAAAAAAGTGATTTTTTTTTGTAAAATAATACGAGATTCTTCCACAGGTTCTTTTTTTTCAAAGGCAATTACTTGAAAACCATGTTTTAGCCCGAATAGCAACATGGTTTTAAATTTATTACGGGTTTTAAATATAATGCTTGTATAGCCTTGCTGTATGGTCCATGTTTCCATAAGTTGAGCTAATTGGCTTGCCACTCCTTTTTGTCGGTAAGCAGGTAAAACACCTCCCATCCAACTGTAAAACGAGCCGTCGGCGTAGCGTTGGTAGCCTATTTTAAAGCCTACGGGTTCATGTTGGTAATAGGCCACCAAAATGAGTTGCTTAGGCGATAAGCGGAGGCGTTTTTCGTATTCGGCACGGGGGTAAGGCGTGCCAAATTCGGGAATGCGTGCGGCAACCTTCAACGCATCGCCAAGGTTGCCTTGTCGAAACACAAATTCCATGTGTGAGATGGGGGGTATCAAAAAAGTCTAGCACCATTAGGTACTTGTTGTTCTACGGTAGTAAGCACAATACTTCCATCGCCACGGTCGAATCCCGTAACGAGTACTTCCGAGATAAAATTGGCGATTTGTTTGGGTGGAAAATTCGTTACGCACACCACTTGTTTGCCTATTAATTCCTCTTTTGTATAAAGCTTGGTGATTTGAGCCGACGATTGTTTAATGCCCATAGTGCCTAAGTCGATTTTCAGTTGGTACGCCGGTTTTTTAGCTTTCGGGAAATCAGCCACTTCGATAATCGTGCCTATCCGTATTTCTACTTGTTCAAAATTTTCCCAAGAAATAGTCATTGTTTGTCACAAATTAGATGAAAGGTCAACTTTTAATCTTAAAAGTAAGGTTTCTTAGGCTAAAAAAAAATGTATCAGCACAAAAAACAGGTATTTCTACCCTATCATTGTATTGTTTTATAGCGTAGATTTGTCGTGTAAATAATTCCTAATACGAGGTTTTCTCATCCTATTTTACCTCTAAGCATTTTCTTTCCTTAGTTGTACACCTGCTGATATTCGTGCGTTTTCCTCGTGCAGATTAATAGTTTCTGAAACTCCAACTACCTCTTTCCGCCAATGGGTTAGTTGATGATTGCATAATCATCAACTAACCCACTGTGGACTGTTGTTGTAACGAAATGAGTATGCCACTCATAATAATCAATACAATGCCTAGCAATACGCTACTTTCGGGCAAGGCATCGCCTAATAAACTGCCAAGTATCATGGCAAACACAATACTGCTGTAACTCACTACGCCTACAATGCCAGCTTTTTCTGCTCCGAGGGCAAGGGTATTAAACAATTGTACGCCAATTGCTAAAACGCCCATGAGTATAACCCAAAGCCATTCGATGCCTTGAGGCATTACAAACTTTCCCACCAAAAAATCCCATTGGGTAGTTGTTGTATAAATCCCTGCCCACATCGAAAGACTGCTACATAACAGCCCAATGCCCATAAATGATAGCACAATGAGGCGAGTATCGTAAAACTGTTTGAGATAGCGGATAGATAAAAAGGACAAGGCCGTAAAAATAGCATAGCTCAAACCTGCCAAATGGTGTTGCCAAGGAATATGCAAGTCGGGTTTGAAAACCAGCAATATACCAACAAAGCCTAATCCTACCGAAGCCCATTGTTTTCGGTTCAATGCTTCATCTTTGACCAAAAAATAAGAAAATATCGCCAAAAATATCGGAAAGGCTTGTCCATACGCACTGGTTTGGGCCAATCCGATATGTTTGATGCAGTAAAAAAGCGTATAGAGCGAAATCGTTCCCATCACGCCACGCAATACCAACAAGCCTGCTTTTCCTCCTTTTTGCTGTAAAGGTTTTTGCCAAAATGACCCTACAATAAACAATACGCCAATGATATTCCTGAAAAACACCAGTTCTACCGAAGGTAAGTGCTTGGCAAGTACCTTGGCAATGGCACTCATCACCGCAAAACACAGCGAAGATAAAAGCATAAATTGTACGCCTTTATTCTTCATAAAACTCAATGGGTAGGTTGTCGGGGTCGGCTGTAAAGAAAAAGGGCTTGTCGGTGGTAGGGTCAATCCGAATGGCTTCACATTCGAGTCCTTTAGCAACCAACAAGTCACGGGTGTGGGCTACGTCGCTTACCATAAAAGCCAAATGCCTCAAGCCAGCGGCTTCGGGGCGAGAAGGCCGTTGGGGCGGATTCGGAAAAGAAAACAGTTCTATTTGGTACAAGCCATTGACGCTGAGGTCGAGTTTGTAGGAGTTGCGTTCGGCCCTGAAAACTTCTTGTACAATGCTTAATCCTAATATTTCTGTATAAAACTGCTTTGAAACAGTATAATCAGAACAGATAATGGCGATATGATGAATGCGGCTGATAGGGAGCATAAAGAATACTTGTGAATGATGTGTTTGAAATATAATGTATTGAAAATTAACAGTTTGTGATTTGTATTGGCGTTTTGGATGCTATTTATTCTTCCATAAAAAACGTGTTTTTTAAACAAAGATAAAAAATCTACTGAGATATATAGATAGCATCGGCGTATCTGTAGGCAACTTCTTAGTAAATTGCACCTAAAATCAACAGTAAAAATCAAGCTATCTTTTATGAGCAAGCAAATTATTCATACCGACAAAGCACCAGCAGCGATTGGCCCATACTCGCAGGCGGTGTTGGTCAACGGTACGCTGTATGTATCAGGACAAATCGCTTTTGCTTTAGCCGAAGCAGGTGCGAGTATTCAGGACGAAACCAAGCAAGTGATGGAAAACATCAAGGCGATTCTTGAAGCGGCCGATATGACCTACGAAAACGTTGTAAAAGCCAGTATTTTTGTAAAAGACCTCAACAACTTTGTGGCTATCAATGAAGTATATGGCAGTTATTTTGGGGAAAATCCTCCCGCCAGAGAAACCGTACAAGTAGCACGTTTGCCCAAAGATGTAAACGTAGAAATTTCGTGTATTGCTGTAAAATAACAAAGCTTGTTGGCATTAGATGTTGCCTAATGCCAACAAGGTTATAAACAGATAAAACAACGCTACGGTGTGGGAAATGTATGTACCATTTAACATAAAATCCAGCGGTAGTTTTGTTCATTGCTTGCAGGATATTTTAATTTTGTTTCCCCTTTTCCTACTGCATTAATACTAATACGACGGCTCTCACCCTGTTCAATAATTCCACTTCCATTCATTTCAAATTCAATATCATCTTCAAAAGCAAAATGTTCTTTTTGAATAACCAGTCTTCCTTTACTGATATTTTGCATTTGTACTTCAATCGTTGGCGATGTTGACAGCACATTTATTTGGAAACCATTTAATTGAAAGGTGTCACCTACACTAACCCATTTAAGCAATCTTTTTACTAATATATCGACAGTAGTATATGGATTTCGAGTGTAAAAAGGCGATTCGGCATGATATTGAGTTCTTAGCCATTCGCTATTTGTAATTGCATTTCTAATGTATGGATTAATTTCAGAGAATAAATCAGTATTTTTAGCATAATTGGCTAACTGGGTATTTCTTCTGATATATCCTACTAAACACTCCTCATCTATACACGGATTATTACTATTACAATTCAGCACTTTTTCCTTTTTACCGTTTTTTACCTTGCAATGTACTTTGGGAAACATTCTGTTACTTTGCTCAAAATGCAATAAAAACCAAATTTCAATAGAACGACTCGAAAAGGCTATGTGCAAGTTTGGGCTAGTGTCAGCCATTGTTGCTGCTCGTTGGTGTCCTGAATGACCATCTAAATCATAAACAGCCCATCCCTCTGTATAACCTTCTTGAAGAGCTTTTTGTACTGTCCTCACATATCTTACAGGCTGCTCATTATTTTCATTCTCTAAGATTATTTCTATCCAGTCGTTTTCTTCGATATCCAAGAGTTTTCGTTTAGGACGTTTGGTTTTATGTGTATTTTCTCGGTTGGTTGGTATGATGGTGTCAATCGGGGGGGTAGGAGAGATTTCGATATAATCCCAGCACTTTTTATCAATAGCCAGCTTTTTTAAATGTGATAAATAATTAGGGGCAGTGTGCGAATCTTCACAAACAATAATCATGGTTTGATGAAAAGAACGGGGTTTCGCTATTCGTGTCATATCAATTACAAAGACAATAACGATTCTTGAATATGAGGCAAAGCTCCAAATTTTCCAGCCATATACCATTTATCAAAAGGAATATCTTCTCTTACGCCTTCAAAATCTTGAGCAGAATAGAGTTCTGATTCTCCATATTTATTCTTCTGAGTAAACCAAATTTGGTCTGAGCGAAACATATCTTTATCCATCAAAAGTGGCTCATGTGTAGAAAAAATAATTTGAGCGTTTCCTTTGTTGATATTGGTATTATGAAATAATTGTATAAAAAAACGAGAAATTTTAGGATGTAAGCTATTATCTAATTCATCAAAAACGATTAATCCCCCTTTTTCAAATTTTTTCAGAATTAGACCACCTATAGCAAAAATGGCATTTGTACCAAGCGAAATATTCGTGCGAAAATCAAAATTTTCATAGCCAATCACTTCACCGTTTTCATACACTTTGTGTTCGCCCATGATTCGGAAACGGTTGTCCTCAATAATTTTGTCTTTTATTTTATCGGGTAAGGGAAGGTTTTTAATGGAGTCTATTTCTTTCATAGACATTTCGCCCGCAAAAATATTTTCAATTTGCGTATCACCTGCCTTGATTAAGGATGATAATTGTCTGGCTAAATGTTCGTTTTCTGGTTTAGAAATTTCCTTCCCTAATTCATCAACTAGATTAGAAATTTGCCTTTTATCTAAAGCATTACCAATACTCAAATCATCGAAAAAACGATACACAGGATTAAGCAATTCATGAGGTTCTGAACCGAATTTTGAAAGAATTAGCTGATTTTTCAAAAACTTCTCTGGAATACCTTTTTTCTTTAAATCATCACCTCTTTTTATTCCATGATATTCGCCATCTAATCGCTTTCTTTTAAACAAATTAGCAGGCTGGATATTAGGAAAATAATCAAGGCTCTCGGCTATGATTTCAGTATCGTTATACTCAATTGCATAACGATACTTTATATAATTGCTATCACCTTTTAATAAGAAGGTTAGATCGAATTTTGTTGGTTCTTTACGAGCGTTTTTATCTAAAAGAAAAGGTTCATAGCAATCAATAGTTTTATCTAACTTAAAGGTATCGGAATTTGTAACTAAAAATTGTAAGGCGTAAAATGCTTTTAGAAAATTACTTTTACCAGAGGCATTTGCACCAAAAATAACACCTGATTTTAGTAAACGCACAGACGTGTTTTTGGGTAGTAACACCTCAAACACATTATTGGGTTTACTTTTTGTCGTTTCTGCTACAAATGAGAAAACTTGTTCAGTTTTAAATGACCTAAAATTTTCTATTTTAAACTCTAAAACCATCTTAAATTGTCTTTAATTTTGCAAATTATTTACAAATATACCGATTATTTCCTGAAAAAATACAGTAAAATACACAATATTTGTAAAGGTGTAGCTACGGCAAAATTCTTTAGTACTATGCTGATAAAGCTTTATACATCAATCAAGCCTACAACACAAACTCACTCAAAATTTGATACACGGCATTGATGTCTTCGCCTTTTTTAAATTCTTTGATAAGGGGCTTGTCGAGTCCTCTTACCCAAATCAGTAGCTCGGCATCGAGGTCGAGCAGGCCATTACTGCGTTTAGAAAACTGATTGATACTTTTATACGGAATGGTATGAATGTCGGTTTTAGACCCTGTAATGCCTTGTTTGTCCACTAAAATAAGGCGTTTATTGGTAAAAATAAACGAATCTCTGATGAGCTTAAAAGCCTTTACCACTCGTTCATCACGTGCAAGCAAAGGAGCAAACTCTTGGGTAATTTTGTCGGCAGATACTTCTGAAGCATTGCCCATCATGGCATCTAATAAGCCCATTGTGTTAGTTTTAGGTAAAATGTTAGCTGGTAAGTATCAATGAAAAATTGCGAATTGTCAATGGTGAGTTAATGTCGTGATTTTCATCTTCAAATTTCCAAATATTCAAATCATCAAATCCCCACCTCTCATCTTCAAATCTTCAAATTTCCAAATTTTCAAATTCTCAAATCGCCCCCCCTTCGCTTTCTGGTGAAAAGTCGTCTGAGATGAGTTTTCGTAATTGCTGATACGGACGCAAACCGCTTCGTCGGCTGTACAGGGCTTTTTCGGGCGATGCGTTTTTGGCTTTGGTTGCCAAGTTGCTGATATTGAAATAGTTTTCCCGTACAAATTGCTGTAACTCGTCTTGGTTGATGGCATCTCGAACCATCGCCCCTTTCCCAAAACCATCGTTGTACGAAGCAATGCGGGCATCGGTTTGGGCCAAGCGTAGTTGTTCTTGCAAATACTTGATGTCTTCGATGATGTCTTTCTGTTGACTTACCAGTCCACTTTGGTCATTGTCGAGTTGCAATTCATGTTCGAGGATGTTTTTCTGTACAATATTTTCCGAAAGTGTTGTTTCTTCTGCTTGTATCAAGGGCATGAGTTTCTGACGTTTTTTATGTAAACGTCTCAATTGTGGGTCAATTTGTAACCAACGATACCAGTAACATTGCAATACAGGAAGGGCAATGCCCAAGCAAATCGCACCTGCCAAGGCAAAAAGCAAGCCCGATAATACAAACGAAGCCAAAGCCCAACCGCTGTTGATGAGTTGCTGATTGATGCTGTCGAACTCACGCATTTTTTGTTCAATTTGTGCTTGAATGGCAGGCGGAGGCGGTGCTGTTGGGTTGAGCGGGTCGAATACTTGATTATTCAGCGACTTGATGGTGCGGTTGATATGCTCTTTGGCTTTGTCGGCTTTGTAGGCTTCGTATCGAAACCAGCCCAATACAAACAAGGTTGCCAACGCAAAAGCGACTGTAATGCCTTTAAACCAAATGTACGACTTGGGCGTACCCGTTTGGCGTTTCTCGCTGTAAGGCGATTCTATCAGGCGTTCGTAGGCGGGTTTTAGTAAAACCGAAATCATGGCTAAACCTACAGCAAAAGCCCAAGCTTCGTTGGTATTGTGGATGTTGAGGGCGTAGGCTACAATTTCATGCGAAATAATCAGGTCGCCTGTTACAAAGGCGATGCCAGCCACTAAATAAATAATGCCAGCCAACAACGAATACGTATGTGCCGAAGTTGTTCTTTTTTTCTGTAAAAAATGTTGTTGCTCGTCTAGGTCAAAAAGCTCGGCTTCGAGGCGTTCTTTTTGCTTACTGGCAAGGCTAATTTTAAGCAGCTTATCTTGTAACGCATCGAAGGCTTGTTTGTAGCGGCTTTTACTTTGTCCGATATGCTCTTCGATGTGGTTGAGTTCTTGTTTTTGTTGTTGGAGTTGTTGTTGCAGCCATTCTACATGCACTTGGCTCGAAAGATAGCCTTCGTAGGTTTGTTTTTCAACATCTTCGAGGCCGTTGCTGTAGCCGTGTTGGAAATCGGGATTTTCGGTAAAAGATTTTTGCTCTTCCATGCTTTTATTGGCAAAATGTGGATAAGTCGTTGATTATTCGAGAGAATTGTTGTCGATGATGCTACGCAAATCTTTTTGTGTGATGCGGTGGCGATACTGCGAAGCAAGGGCGTATTCGCTTTCAAAAACCTTGATAAGCATATCTCTTTGGGCTTGGAAGCGTGTTTTTTCGGCAATGTACTTGCTCAATTCTTCTAAAATTTGTTGTTTTTCAACCCGGTGTTTGTCGATTTCTTGTTTGTGTTGGGTGATTTCACGTTCCCAATCGGCTACTTTTTTTACCTTATCTTTTTGTAATTGATTTCTTTTTTGAAAAATGCTTAAATCTTCTTTCAAAACCGTCAAATTTCCTAGTAATAATTTGCCTGCAAACATGAATAAAAAGAAGATAAAACCCAAGGCCGACCACGCTTCTAGGGCTGTACTTTTAGGATAGATTTGGGCAAATACAAAAAAAGCGGCAGCCAAAGGCATTCCTATTTCTTCGAGTAATTTACGCCAAGAGCTTTGTCGGTTGTCGTCGTGGAGGAAGGAAATGCGTCCAAATAGGTTGAACATCCCGGCCAAAAATACGCCCAAGGCAATGAGTTTGTGTTGTACAAAATGCCCTGCAAGCGATTCTTCAATCAGAAAATAATTGCCAACAGAAATCCCAATGGCGAGCGAGATACCCACCGTGGTACGCAACAAATGGTGTTGTTCGGTAAATTCTCGGTTTTTGAGGTCGTCTATCTTGCGTTCAATTTCTTTGATGGCATCCTGCTTTTCGTTGGTCCAATAGTTCAGTTCGCCAATGCGTTCTTCTCGGTATTCAATCAGTTTTTCTACCTCGGCGGTTTGTTGTAAGAAATAACTACGAATAATGGCAATTTTATCGTCTGGATTGGAAGCCGACAACCCAAAAATAACGCCTTCATCTCTGAGTATATCTTCGTTGATAAGCCAGTCGGGTTGATTGGGATGACTGATGGTAGGAGAATTTGTAGCATAAAATGACGGACTTGGCTCAACCGAACCAAGGGCATCTATCGTAGTCAAAACAGGCTCGTCGATTGGCGATTCGGCTGGTGTATCTGTTTTTTTTCTCCGAAAAATATATTGTATTTTATCTAATAATGACATAAATAGTGAAACTTGGTTAACGTGTCGTCTGTGCTTATTACGAGAACGCATAAATACAGCAAAAGCTTATCCTGTCGTTCGTAAAAACGAATTTGGTAAAATTTTGCTATAGAACCAATAAAAACTTGAAGAGTGGTAAAATGCCTCTTGCTTTTGCCAAGTATCGCTTTATTGGCGTTTAAACCAGAAATACAGAAAACTCAGTCCTAAGAGTCCGATGAAAATACTACTGAGCATAGGGTTTTCGTACATGATTGCCCCTAGGCATAGCAATGCCAAGCCACAGGCTATGAGTGGAAACCAAGGATAAAAAGGCGACTGAAAGGGGCGGTCGAGGAGGGGTTCTTTCTTTCTTAAAACCAATAAACTTATCATGGCTATGGCATACATGGCTACTGCTCCTAATGCCGATAAAATGATGATTTTATCCGTTGTTCCTGTAAAAATAGCGATTGCTCCAACCACGCCACCGGCTATCAATGCCCAATGTGGCGTATGAAAACGGCTGTGCAGTTTTCCCAAAAATGCGGGTAAATAGCCTTCTCGTGCCAAGGCATATATTTGTCTGGAATAGCTTATGGTATTGCAGTGAAAAGAAGCGATGAGTCCAAATAAACCCAAACTAGCAAAGATTTTAGAAAGCTGACTGTCTTGCCCCAATGCCATAGCTAACACTGCCGGAATGGGGTGGTCGAGGTGCATGAGGGTTCGCCAGTCGCCAACGCCAGCACTGAGGAGCATGACACCTAATGCCAAGATAACCAAGGTAATAATGCTTGAAATATAGCCTTTGGGAATGTTTTTTTGAGGCTCTTTTACTTCTTCGGCAACCATTGCCACGCCTTCGATGGCGACAAAAAACCATATTGCAAACGGAATCCCTGCAAAAATGCCCGATACCGATACCTGTGGCGGATTATGTGCGAGGACATTTTCGGTTTTGAAATAAGGAAGAATCACCGCCAAAAATACGACCAATTCGAGTACAGAAAGCACCGTGACAACCAAGGAAAAACGAGCCGATTCTTTGATGCCCAGCAAATTGATGCTGATAAAAATGACGTACATCCCCACGGCTGCTGGCACTACAGGAATGGCATCGTTGAGAAAATGGGCATAACTGCCCAAGGCATAAGCAATGGCAGGAGGAGCCAGTAAAAAATCGACCAAGGTAGCATAGCCAGCCAAAAAGCCGCCCACAGGCCCTAAAGCACGATAAGCATAAGCAAAAGGCCCGCCGGCATGAGGAATCGCCGAGGTGAGTTCGGTATAAGAAAAAATAAAGGTTACGTACATGACCGTAACCAACAAAGTAGCATAAAGAAAACCGATAGTGCCAGAGGTTTGCCAACCATAATTCCAGCCGAAATATTCGCCAGAAATGACAAGCCCAACGGCAATACTCCAAAGTTGGACTGCTGAAATGACACGTTTGAGTTGAGGGCGTGGAGCAGGTGCTTCATTCATAAGCGATAAACCGCAAAGGTTATTTAGTGAATAGTTTGCTTGATTACTAGCATCAAGTTAAACATAATTCACTAAATAACAAATGCCTTTAGCTGCTTATACCGTTACACGCAGAATTTGTCCTAGCTTGGCTAGTACGTAATCTATTTCTTCGATGGTATTGTATTTTGAAAAAGAAAAACGCACCGAAGGGCGTTGTGGGTCCGTTCCCAAAGCGGTTAGTACATGAGAGCCGATATTCGAGCCACTGGTGCAAGCACTACCGCCCGATGCCGAAATTTTATTGATGTCTAAATTAAACAAAAACATATCCGATTCGTCGGAAGGAGGGAAGCCTACATTCAAAACGGTGTAAAGACTTTTGTCTAAATTCTCGCAATCGCCATTAAAACTAATACCTTCAAAACGTGTGTTGAGTTGTGTAATCATATAGCTTTTGAGGTGTTCTATGTGCTTGCGATGCTCGTCCATGCCACTGTAGGCAATTTCGAGGGCTTTTGCCAAGCCAATAATGCCATACACATTTTCTGTACCGCCACGCATATTTCTTTCTTGTGAGCCTCCGTGGATGAAAGGATGGATTTTTTTAGCGGCATTGATGTATAAAAAGCCCGCACCTTTCGGCCCGTGGAATTTATGCCCAGCACCTACAATAAAATCAATAGATATTTTTTGTAAATCGTGTTTATAATGCCCCATCGTTTGTACGGTATCTGAGTGAAAAGTAGCACCGTACTGTACGCATAATTGCCCCACTGCATCTAAATCGAGCAAGTTTCCAATTTCATTGTTGCCGTGCATCAACGAAACAAGCGTGTTGGGATGTTGCTGTAAAAGCGTTTCGAGGTGGTTTAAATCAATATGCCCTTTCTCGGTAAGTTGCACCAAACTAAGCTTGATTTTACCAATCTTAGCTAAATGTTCGAGGGTATGTAAAACGGCGTGGTGTTCCAACGCAGAAGTGACAGCATGGGTAATTTGATAGGTTTCTATGGCTGAAACAATGGCCGTATTATCGGCTTCTGTGCCACCAGAAGTAAAAAAAATCTCGGCAGGCGAGGTATTCAACAGGCCTGCAATGGTTTTTCTCGCTTTTTCGATGGCATTACGCACTTCTCTGCCATGTGAATGAATAGAAGATGGATTGCCAAAATTGCGTTCCATCATTGGTAACATGGCTTCTATCACCGCTTTGTCGAGCGGTGTGGTTGCTGCATTATCCAGATAGACTCTTGTTTGCATGGTTTTATGTTGGTTAGTTTGAAGATTAACAATCAAAAGATAGCTTTAGGCTATCGGTTTACTTGGGTATTCTTTATAATGACGATGGCGACCCATCGAGAGTCGCCATCGTAGTGTATAGCTGATTAATCCTGTAAGAAGGATGAAGTAATGATGCAAAATTGTAAGTTGTCAATTGTGAATTAGTGTTTTGTTTTTCAGTAATTTACGATTTATTTTAATTAAAGAAAAATGTAAATCACTCATTCACCATTCACTAACTCACTCAATACTTATCCGTTAGCAATAATTTCTTTGATGTCGCTAATAAGTTTTTTAGCGAGATTTTCGGCTTTGGTCACAGAATCTGATTCAGAGTAAATTCGGATAATAGGTTCTGTATTCGATTTACGCAAATGCACCCATTCTTTATCGAAATCAATTCTTACACCATCGCTGGCATTGATAGGGTTTTTAGCATATTTTTTCTTGATACCCTCTAATACCTCGTCAACATTGATGTCGGGCGTAAGTTCTATTTTATTTTTAGAAATATAGTATTCTGGATAGCTTTTTCTCAAGACCGACATTTTCTTACCCGATTTTGCCAAATGCGTCAAGAATAAAGCAATGCCCACCAACGCATCTCTTCCGTAGTGTAATGCAGGATAAATCACACCTCCGTTTCCTTCGCCACCAATCACGGCATGGGCCGATTTCATCAGTGTCACTACATTGACTTCACCCACAGCCGAAGCGTAGTATTTACCGCCATGTTTTTCGGTAACATCTCGTAAGGCACGGGTCGAAGACAAATTCGATACGGTATTGCCTGCACCATTTTGTAAAATATAATCGGCAACTGCTACCAACGTATATTCTTCTCCAAAAGGCGAAGCATCTTCACTAATAAAGCACAGACGGTCAACGTCGGGGTCCACTACAATACCTACATCATACTTTGTTTTTTCGATGGCTTTGATAATATCGGTAAGGTTTTCAGGAAGTGGCTCAGGGTTATGAGCAAAATTACCCGTTGGTTCGCAGTGCAATTTCGTAATTTGGGTAACGCCCAAGGCTTCTAAAAGCATGGGTACAGCGATACCTCCTGTAGAGTTGACGGCATCAATAATCACCTTGAAGTTTTTGGCAGCAATGGCTTCTTTGTCAACCAAAGGAAGTGCCAAAATCATCTCAATATGTTTTTGCAGCCATGTATTATCTTGGCTATAAGTGCCTAGTTTTTTTACTTCGGCAAAATCAAAATCTTCGGCTTCGGCAATAGCCAAGAGGGCTTCGCCGTCGGCAGCGGAAATAAATTCGCCTTGTTCGTTTAGCAATTTGAGGGCATTCCATTGAATGGGGTTATGGCTTGCCGTGAGGATAATCCCACCTGCTGCGTTTTCGGCAGGTACGGCTACTTCTACGGTGGGCGTAGTTGAAAGCCCGAGGTCTAGCACATGTAAGCCCAATCCTTGCAGCGCAGAGGCGACCAATCGAGATACCATTTCGCCCGATAAGCGTGCATCTCGCCCAATAATGATGGTAGGATTGCTGGGGTTCTTACGCTTGAGCCAAGTGCCGTAAGCAGCCGTAAATTTAACTACGTCTAAAGGTGTTAGGGCATCTCCTGCTTTTCCTCCAATAGTTCCTCTGATTCCTGATATAGATTTGATTAATGTCACGTTCTCGCTGGCAGGTTAAATAGTATTCAATTAGGTACAAAATTAGCTTTTTTCTATCAAAAATGAGATATAAAACAATCAAAATAGGAGTTTTATCTAAGAAATTAAAAGAAAAACTCACGTAAGTATGTAAAATACTAAAGAAAATAAGCCTCCCAAACATACATTTGAGAGGCTTATTTTGTTAACCCACTAGGATTCGAACCTAGACTAGCAGAACCAAAATCTGATGTGCTACCCTTACACCATGGGTCAATTTAACGCTTCTGCTAAACTTGTGTTGCCGTCGTTTAGCTGATTTGTGGTGCAAAATTAGGGCGATTTTTTTTAGCTGTCAAGTTTTTTTAGAAAAAAATCTCAAAAAAAGAACCACCCTAATCTAAGTTATTGACTGTTTGTGTCTTATGTTTTGAAAAAAATGTCCTTATGCCAAGGTTACACCTGCCGTTTCGACGCTAGGAGCGATTTTTTTCACCAAACCTTGTAATACTTTGCCTGGGCCACATTCTACAAAGATAGTTGCTCCGTCGGCAACCATGTTTTGTACCGATTGCGTCCATTTTACCGCACCTGTCAGTTGGGCAATCAAATTAGCTTTGATAGTAGCGACATCTGTAGAAGGTTGGGCATTGACGTTTTGGTAAATGGCACACACAGGCGTGCTGAAATGGGTCGATTCGATGGCAGCGGCTAATTCTTCACGGGCTGGTTGCATCAAAGGCGAGTGAAAAGCACCCCCTACAGGCAAGGGAAGTACACGCTTGGCACCAGCGGCTTTGAGCTTTTCGCCAGCCAATGCTACGCCTTCGTTGCTACCCGAAATCACGACTTGCCCCGGGCAGTTGTAGTTGGCCGCCACGACTACGGCATCTACCGAAGCACAAATTTCTTCAATTACATTATCGGCCAAGTTCAATACCGCTGCCATCGTTGAAGGGTTTGCTTCGCAAGCTTTTTGCATGGCTAAAGCTCTTTTCGATACCAAAACTAAGCCATCTTCAAAGCTTAAAGCTCCTGCGGCTACCAAGGCCGAAAATTCGCCCAATGAGTGCCCTGCTACCATGTCGGGCTGAAAATTTGGGGTTTCTTTGGCAAGAATAACCGAGTGTAAAAAAATGGCGGGTTGTGTTACCTTGGTTTGTTTGAGTTCTTCGTCGGTACCGCTAAACATGATGTCGGTAATGCGAAAACCTAGTATTTCGTTGGCTTTTTCAAAAAGAGCCTTGGCTGATTCAGACTTTTCGTAAAGGTCTTTGCCCATACCGATAAATTGTGAGCCTTGCCCTGGAAAAACGTATGCTTTCATGCTTATGAATGAATATATATTGATAAATACAGTTTGGTTGCCTCTTGTATAAGAAGGCACAAAAATACATATTCACAGGCTTCTATCCCAAAAACCGCCGTTTTAATTCGGGACTAGGTAGCATACAACTTTCTTTTTTTCCGAAAAAACGGTACCGTCTTTGGGCTATTTGGTCGTAAATCCAGTTTCGCCACTTGAGCGGAACTAAACGCAAAAACCGCAAATATCTCCAGCCTCCTGTTAGCTCTGCTGCAATCAATAAGGCGGCTTCAGATTTGGTATATAGTTGTTCATTTTTGTATAAAACAACGCTATCGAAAGGCTGATGAGCTATGGAAGAACGAGCGAGTATTTCTTGGGCAAAAGAAGATTGTAGGGAAGCAAAAACAAATTTCTCGTTGGGGTCGTGGCGGATGATAAACTGCACACTGTGGTTGCATAAATTGCATACGCCGTCAAATAATACCAGATACGACGCTTGCACAGAAGTAGATGAATGCTGTATCATCATTTGGAGCAATAGGTTAGACGAAAAGCATCGTCTAACCTATTTTGTTAGGTACTAATACAAAATTGTGAATTGTTAATTAGTGGATTAATGCTTTGATTTTTAGTGTTTTATGAATTTATCTTACAATTTCTACATAACCTTTAAGCTTAACCGAAGCTTTCGCTGGGTCGAAGGTAAGGAAGGTAGCACTGCAATGATAAAAATAAGAACCACTCGCTACATCCTTGCCATTGGCATCTTTACCATCCCAATTCAGGTCATTTCCAGTATATTCATATACTTTTTGTCCATCTCGGTTATAAATGCTTATCGTCAGCGATTTAACGAAGCGAGGGCATTTGAGTGGTTGGAATGTATCGTTTTTGCCATCGCCATTAGGCGTAAAAATATTAGGCAAAGCCAAGCTCGGACAGTTATCTTTACAAACAACATTGCTCTTGTCGCTCACATCTCCGTATTTATTGGTTGCCGTAACATAGTAGCATCCCATGTACGAATCGGTGCGGGCATCGGTATAAGTTGTTGGTACAGGCAAACCTCCTGTAATATCAGCCAATTTGTTGAAAGTGGCATCTGAACTACTGCCATAGTAAAGCGTATATTTGACAATATCTTTATCACAAGGACTGCCATTGACTTGGTTCGGAATAGTCCAATTTAAGATATTATTAAACGTCGTAATGTTGCAGTTTGCTTCATTTTTGATGTAAGTATCACAGTCGAGTGCGTCAATGTTTAATACAGGCGGACACGGTATAATATCGCTTTTAGGCGTTGCACAATTGATTTGAGAGAAATTATACAACAAATCTTTGACTTTGGTAGAATTATAAGAACCCACTGTTTCAACTTTATAACAATACGACGAATCGGGCGACATGGTTACGGGGAAATTTCCATCAGCCGCAAATTTATCTTGTCCGTCGTCGGTATAAGTGAACGTTGCCGCACCTTGTACTGGCACATCGGCAATGCGTGTGAAGATGCCCGAGCCGGGTTTGGTTTCTCGGTAAATGCGATGCGTCTGGTTTTCGTTCGACCAAGCTACATTGGCTTGCCACGTGAGTACAACTCTACGTTTGTCGGCGGTGGTACTCAAGCGAACACTGCTCGAAATTTCGGTACTATCGAGTAGCGTAAGGCTGCCTGCTTGTGTATAATAAAACAACAATTTGTAGCGGTACGCATTGTCTTGCGTATTGAGTTTGGTATCTACAAAAACCGTATCGGCGGTAGTACCCGACAAATCTGTATTGATGTTGCTTCCTACTTGGGCAAAGCCTGTAGCTCCCGAAAGCCCCGTAGCTCTTAGCAAGCGATATTGGTAAGGGCCTTTAAATTGGGTTGTGTTCAAGCCAATGGGGCGTGTCCATTTTACCGTAATTTCTCCGTCTGTAGTAGAAGTTTTATCAACCGTAACATTCGTAATGAGCGGCATAGCCGACTCAAGGCGTGTACACACTTGGTCGGAAGCAACGCTTAAACCGCCTGTTGGTTGAGCAAAACTTGCTACTATACGGTAGCTGTAATCTTGTCCCAATTTGAGGTTTTGGTCGATATAAGAAGTAGCCGAAATAGGCACTCTGGCAATTTCGGTATAGCCCAGCCCTGCGGGGATACCCGTTTGGCAGGCCGTTGGTACAAAGCTATCGCAGCCATTTTTTCGGTAAATAATCAATTCTGCTCCTACATTTTGACAACTGTAGGCATCCCAAGTGAGGGTAATCGAACGAGCACCAGCATCACCAACAGCTTTTAAGTTTTTGACACGAGGAGCTACGATTTTGATTTTCCAAACCTTACTATCAACCAATTGGGGGAACAAAGGTGGCGTTCGGTTATAGCCTGTTGGCAAATCTTCTACCTTAAAAAACACGTCGTAGGGCTGTTGACGAATATGCCCACAACCCGTTTGCCAACGGAACGTGCCTGTAGCCGTAGGCGATTGTGCTGCACTGGCGGTGAAGGTAGCGTAAGGTGTAGCGAATGTTACCCCATTGCTGCCAATAGGCCCATATACCAAGCCCGACGACGTAAGGTTCATGGCATCTCGACGACCGCTTTTAGAAGGCGTGTCGGTGGCTGTAACAGTAGCTTGAATAAGTGTACCTGCTTCTACGCAAATATCGTCGGGACCTTTGATTACTGGAGCACTGTTGTCGGCATCTTTTACCTCAATTTGCATATCACGCACTGTTTCCGAAATTTTTACGCCATTTCTCCATTCTTCAATCACAAAAGCACAGTTGTAAAGCCCCACCTCTTGAGGCGTATTCCAAATCAAATCGCCAGTGATAGCATTAATTGTAAAGCTCGAAGGAGAAGCCGCTACTTGGTCGGGTTGTACAAAGCCTGAAATGGCAGTACCACGTCCCGTACAAGTTGACTGTAAGCCTTGGCGACAAGCAATGAGGCGGTATGCCAAGCTATCGCCTTGTAAATCAACGGCATTGGGGTTGTGAATAAATTTTTGCCCTACTACCGCCGTGAAGTCCACAGCAGGGTTGAGTAGTAAAGGCGTTGTATTTAAGCCCAAGCCTGCGTCGATGCGGAAAATGGTTTCTACGTAAAAGCCAATTTGGTCGGAGTTGGGAATATTACGCACGTTAGCGTTTCGGTTTTGGATGGCTATGTTGACCCGATAGGTATTGGGGGCAGAGTAGGTATAAGTAGCCTTATAAACCCCCTTCCAAGTACCATTGCCGAGGTCTTCGCCATTACCTCCGCCATTAGAGCGCGTAGCAACAGCCGAGCCAATACCATCGCCAAAACAAAACAGTACATCACGTTGCTGTAACCATGCTTGGTTGTTTTCGCAGTAAATGGTAAGCGTAAATTCATAAGTTAAGGAAGTGCTAGAAATACGTCTAACCGTAATTTCTCCTCCTTTCATGTGTGTTGCCAAGGCTTTGGGCGTAGCCCACAAGCTTAATAAGAAGCTCCCTAATAAAAGGTATAAGTAAGTTGATTTCATCATGTTTTATCGTAAGAAAAGTTGGGAGTGACCAAGTACCTTTTCAAGGTTTTGCCCAATCAACCGTACTTTAGTTCGGACAATTTAATAGAATATTTTTTTTGTAACTAACAAAACAAAAAATTCAAACACAAAGTTGGGTTATCAGTTGCAAACAATTGTTAGAATTACTTAAAAAGAGCGATAGCAATCATAACAATTGTATAAGTATTGAAAACGAAGGAAAGAGTCGAAATTGCAACAAAATGTTTATTTTTTTTACGAAAAGTACTCAATTTTAAGAAAACCACAACAAATACACTTAAAACAGTACAAAAACGTAGAATTATTGTAAATAATTGCTAAAATCTTATATATTATTTGATTGACAGGCGTTTCGATTGTAGTTTTGAGTTCAATTTTTTAAACTAATTAATAGTTAATAGGAATCTGCCAATACAAAAAAAATGTTTGTAAAAGCGATAAAAAAACTATTAATTATTAAGTAATTAACAACCAATAACTTATAAAAAAATGTCTTGGGTAACAAAAAATTTATCAAGTTCGTTGGGCCGAAAGCTCATCATGGCGGTAACAGGCTTATCGTTGGTAGCCTTCCTTGTTGTCCATTGTGGAATCAATGCTTGCATTTTTGTAAATGACGGTGGCGAAACTTTCAATGCGGCGGCAGAGTTTATGGCGAAAAACTTTTTTATTCGTGCGGCTGAGTTTGGTCTTTTCGCAGGGTTATTACTGCACATCATTGATGGATTGGTCTTATGGTCGGCCAATAGCAAGAAACGTCCTGTGAAGTACGCTGTTGTGTCAAAAACGAACAGTACATGGTATTCTCGCTCAATGGGCTTGTTGGGTACATTATTGTTGATTTTCTTGGTATTACACTTAAAACACTTCTGGGTTGTAAGCCGTTTTACCGACCACATCACGAGTGGTGAAGAAACATTGTTCCAAGAAATGAAGGAAACATTCCAATACCTTTGGGTTGTGATTGTGTATGTAGTGGGTTGTATCTCTTTGTCTTACCATTTATTACATGGATTTCAAAGTGCATTTCAATCGCTTGGATGGAATCACCCTAAATATACCCCATTTGTAAAATCGTTTGGTGCTGGATTTGCTATCATCGTGCCATTGGTTTTTGCAGCCATGCCTGTAGCAATCTATTTAGGATTCATTCAGTAGTTGTTTGTTGCTTGAAAACAGCACTGTCGCTAAAAATATTCATCATTACATAATTCATAAGTTATGGCAACTTCACCAAAATTAGATGCTAAAATCCCTGGTGGTCAACTGGCTGAAAAATGGACAAAATTCCGTTCAACAGTACCATTAGTAAACCCCGCTAACAAGCGGAATATCGAAATCATTGTTGTAGGAACCGGCTTGGCTGGTGCTTCTGCGGCAGCTTCTTTGGCAGAAATGGGCTATAAAGTTAAGGCTTTCTGCTTCCAAGATTCTCCTCGTCGTGCACACTCTATTGCTGCTCAAGGGGGTGTGAATGCTGCTAAAAACTACCAAAACGATGGTGACTCTGTGTATCGTTTATTCTACGATACCATCAAAGGTGGCGACTACCGTGCAAGAGAGGCAAACGTTCACCGTTTGGCAGAGGTATCGGGTAGTATCATCGACCAATGTGTGGCTCAGGGTGTTCCTTTTGCTCGTGAATACGGTGGCTTGTTGTCGAACCGCTCTTTCGGTGGTACACAAGTACAACGTACTTTCTATGCGGCTGGACAAACGGGGCAACAATTATTGTTAGGTGCTTATTCTGCTTTACAGCGCCAAGTTGGTTTGGGTAACGTACAGATGTTTACTCGCCACGAAATGATGGACGTTGTGATGGTAGAAGGCAAAGCCCGTGGTATCATCGCTCGTGATTTGATTTCTGGTAAATTAGAACGCCACTTTGGTCATGCTGTATTGTTGTGTACAGGTGGATACGGAAACGTATTCTATTTGTCAACCAATGCGATGGGTTCAAACGTTACGGCGGCTTGGAAAGCACATAAAAAAGGTGCTTTCTTCGGAAACCCTTGCTATACACAAATTCACCCAACTTGTATTCCTGTATCAGGCGACCACCAATCGAAATTGACATTGATGTCTGAATCATTGCGTAACGATGGTCGTATTTGGGTGCCTAAAAAACAAAACGATACTCGTCCTGCCAACCAAATTCCAGAAGACGAACGTGACTATTACTTGGAGCGTCGTTATCCTGCGTTTGGTAACTTAGTACCTCGTGATATTGCTTCTCGTGCTGCCAAAGAGCGTTGCGATGCTGGCTATGGGGTAGGTGCTTCTAAAATGGCTGTTTACCTCGACTACGCTGCGGCTATCTTGCGTTACGGTCGTGCCGAAGCCAACAAAAGAGGTATCCAAAACGCATCGGAAGAAGACCTTAAAGTAATGGGTAAAGAAGTGGTGAAAGAGAAATACGGTAACTTGTTTGATATGTACAAACAAATTACTGGTGAAGACCCTTACGAAGTGCCAATGCGTATTTATCCTGCGGTGCACTATACCATGGGTGGACTTTGGGTTGACTACAACTTGATGACTACCGTTCCGGGCCTTTATGCTTTGGGTGAAGCCAACTTCTCTGACCATGGTGCCAACCGTTTGGGTGCTTCTGCCTTGATGCAAGGTTTGGCTGATGGTTATTTCGTGATTCCTTATACTATTGGTTCTTATTTATCGGGCGAAATTCGTACCAAAGCTATTCCTACAGATGCTCCTGAATTTGTGGCAGCAGAGAAAGCTGTACAAGATACCATCAACCAATTGATGACTATCAAAGGCACAAAATCGGTTGATTATTTCCACAAAAAATTAGGTAAAATCATGTGGGATAAATGCGGTATGGCTCGTAACGAAGCTGGCTTGAAAGAAGCTATTTCCGAAATCCAGGCCCTTCGCAAAGAGTTCTGGTCGGATGTACGTATTCCGGGCGATGCCGATGAGTTCAACCCTGAATTGGAAAAAGCAGGTCGTGTAGCCGACTTCATCGAATTGGGCGAATTGATGTGTATCGATGCCCTCAACCGCAACGAATCGTGCGGTGGTCACTTCCGTGAAGAGTACCAAACAGAAGAAGGCGAAGCAAAACGTGACGACGAAAATTACGCTTACGTTGCTGCTTGGGAATACAAAGGCGAATCTCAATTTGAACTACACAAAGAAGAATTGGTGTACGAGAATATTAAGATTGCCCAAAGAAGTTACAAATAATTTGAAAGTTTGATGATTTGAAAATTTGAAAATGAAAGTTTCAAAAAGTGTTTAGTTAAAAATTGAAGAAGATTTTTTATTTTTAATATAAAAATACTTCAAACTAAAACTACACTTTATGCGAAACGATAAAGAAAATCTTATTGTTAGTAAGACACTTTCATTTTCAATAAAAATCATCAAATTCTGTGAGGTATTAGAATTCAATAGAAAGTTTGTGATTGCGAACCAATTGTTAAGAGCAGGAACATCTATTGGAGCAAATGTTTGGGAAGCTCAGAATGCAGAAAGTAAGGTAGATTTTATTCATAAAATAAAAATTGCCGCTAAAGAAGCCGACGAAGTAAGTTATTGGCTAAAACTTTGTGCATTATCAGAGTCTTACCCGCAACCAGAACAAAGTATCATTGAAGAATTAGCTCAAATTATTCGGATACTATCGAGAATAATCAGTAGCTCAAAAATGAACAAATAACAATTTTATTGTAAAGTTATTATTTAGTCATTTTCAAATCTTCAAATTTTCAAATCTTCAAATTGATTCAGAAATGGAAGGAAATATGAACCTGACGCTCAAGGTGTGGCGTCAAAAAAATGCCAACACAGAAGGCAATTTTGAAACATACGACGTAACTGGTATTTCTGAGGATATGTCGTTCCTCGAAATGTTCGACGTATTGAACGAAAGACTTATCAACGATGGCAAAGAGCCTATCGCTTTCGACCACGACTGCCGTGAAGGTATTTGCGGTATGTGTTCGATGTATATCAACGGTAGCCCACACGGCCCAAAACGTGGCGTAACTACTTGTCAGTTGCACATGCGTTCGTTCCAATCGGGCGAAACCATTACGGTAGAGCCTTGGAGAGCTTCGGCGTTCCCTGTGGTGAAAGACTTGGTTGTAAACCGCTCGTCGTTCGACCGTATCATTGCAGCAGGAGGTTTCGTTTCTGTTAATACTGGTAACGCACAAGATGCCAACGCTTTACCAATTCCGAAAGAAAATGCAGACGACGCTTTCGCCGCCGCTGCTTGTATCGGTTGTGGCGCTTGCGTTGCAGCTTGTAAAAATGCCTCAGCTATGTTGTTTACTTCGGCTAAGATTTCACAATTATCGTTGTTGCCACAAGGACAAGCAGAACGCTTGATTCGTGCCGAGAAAATGGTAGCTCAAATGGATGCCGAAGGCTTTGGTGCATGTACCAACACAGGTGCTTGTGAGGCTGAATGTCCTAAAGAAATTTCTTTAGAAAACATCGCTCGCATGAACCGTGAGTATTTCGGTGCTGTGGTATCGTCTAAAGGATAATAGCAAATACGCTTATGATTTGAGCCTCGTAGCTACGTGCTACGAGGCTTTTTTATGTCGATGGAGTTAAGATTTGTCTTATGATTGTGCTCATGACTTCCTTATTAGGCAAATCAATCCCATTACTTGTATTGTTGATGATAAAATCTTCAAAATTATTCAATATGGCAACATAAAAGCTCCAATATTCTGTACTTGGATTGTCTATTTGTTCTAATATTTTACTTATCAATCGGTTGATTTCAATTGTAAGTCTTTGATGGTTAGGTATTTCATATTGGTATATCCGCACGAAATCTTTTTGATATTCTTTAATAATAGCCTTTCTCTTTTTAATCAATTCATCTCTTTGTAATCCATATACTTCAATTGAAATTCTACCTCTTTCTGATGTACTTTCAATAGAGCCATTAGGTAAAAACGTCAAGTGTGAGGCAGGGTCATCAATGGCTGGATGTAGCAAAAGAGGCTCTTCTGCTAATAACGATTCATGTAAAATATGACATTGAGCAATTGCTAATCTTCCTGTTGTGTCTAAAGGAGCTTGATGTACTCGATTCTCTTCTTGTTCAAGAGGGAACTGCTTTTTTTGTAAATTCGATTACAAATTTGGCAAGACAGTAACAAGTTAGTCCACTCATAACCAAGCCAATAGTAATGGTTTTTAAAACGAAAATGCTCAACATCATGAAATGCACCTGCATGGGTGTTAGTTTCACAAAAGGCACATTTATCGTTAAAAATTGTACTAAGCTCATTTTTTACAGCAGTAGAACCATACACATTGTTATCAAAATCATGCTGTCCTTGTTGAGCTAAGGCTTGCTCGATTTTTGATTGACCTAAAGGATTATTTTTAGAATGACTTCTCTCTTTGGTGGCATCTTCCCAAAGTTCAGCAGGAGGATTATCGAAATAGGGTGTAATTTTTTTCATTTCACTAATCCTTCTGCACGAAGTTTTTTAAGCCGTTCTTGTATTGCTGAAATTTCTATTACTTCATTAAAATCACTTGTTGGCATCATTTCATCTGCGGTGGTATCACGAGCAAACAAAGTTTGAAAACCAAAAACAGGTGAGGTTAAGAGTGCTTCTGGACTTAGTTGGCGAAAATTAAAATCATCATCTTTTCTATCAATTGTAATACCGTTTTCAGCGTTTCGCTCAACTGTTAAAATAACAGGTTTATTGTTTTTGGGTAAACCTAACATCGGAATTGGACTATGTGTAGTAGCGATAAACTGTACTTTGGGAAAAACCTCAGAAAGCAATTTGGGTAATTCATATTGGTACTTCGGATGCAAATGAGCATCTATTTCATCAATCAGCACAATACCCGAAAGCTCATCTAAATCATCCGATTTTTCAGAAAGACGCATAACCATATCGCCAACCATTGTCAAAATATTGCGAAATCCTGCTGCTAAATCGTTCAAAGATACAGCCTCGTAAAGCTGATTATTTTCGTCTTTTTCGTGATAAATCACTTTTGGATTTCCTTTGTTTGGCTCTATGGTGATGTCTTTTAAATGAGGAATAAGCCTTAAAAAAATACTTTTTAATTTGTCAAAACGAGGCTTATCATAAGCATTGTAGTTGATTAACTTTTGCTCAATATTATAAAGTTGCCCGTCGTCATGAAACAAAGAATAGGTTTTTTGCTGACTTCTCTCTAAAGCTGTGGCATCGCCTCCAGCCAAACGAAACCTTGAAACGCCATAAGTAGCCAAGGAGACGACGTTCTGTGTGCCTGTGCCAAATTGATTATTAAAGGGTTGTCCATCAACTATGGCATTGACTAAAATAGTAGCTTCTTTTGGGCTTGGAACAACAAAACTTTCATCGCCAATCAAGCCTTTGGCAATTGCCCTCAAGACAGAGGTTTTACCAAAACCATTCTCGCCTGTTAGAAAAATCCATTGAGAACTAAGTGGTAAATCTTCAATACATAATCTTTTAATTCCTTGAAAATTAGCAATATAAATTCTTGAGAGTGCATTTGGAAGACATTCTTTAGTAATGTTTTCTCTCAGTTTTGCATCTGCTAAAATCTGGTCTTTTAAACTTTGTATAAGCGTATTTTTTAGGTTATTTCTGATAGCTTCAACTCTTGCACAATCTGATTCAAATTGAGCTTGGTCAATAAATCCTACTATATCATCATTCGGGTTTTGCTTGAGATATTTGTCAATTGATAGTTTTGTGTCTTTGACGAACCTTATTAAATTTATTACAGGATTACCAAAAGTTTTTTCTGTATGAGACCATCTGTTTTTACCTAGTTCTTGTCTAAACCCTAAACGATTTGCCATGTTTTCAAAATAAGATGTACGCAATAGGTCTATCTTATTTTGAGCATTATCTTTACCATCGCCATAGACCTCTAAATCACAATATGCTTGTTTTTCAATATCAAAAGGTAAGTAAAGACGAATGGTATGAGTGCCAAATTTTGTATTATCAAATTTCCAAAAAGAAATATGCAAACACTTATTATCACCATAAAACCAATAACCTTTTTTAAAAAGTTCGTCGTCATTTGGGCGAATCCTAAACCTGAACTCATGGTTGGCATGATGCAAGCCAATTAAGTATTCGTAAATGGCATCGTGTATGGCTATGATGTTTTGTTCGGTCATTGCTTTTAGATTTAGGTGTAAAAATAATAAAAAATCTAAGGAGAACAATCTTGCATTTTACCCTAATAAGCCTGATGAATGACAAGTAATAAACTATACGGTCTAAAATTTTTCATTGAATAAAAGTTGATGATAATACAAAAATGAGGAAAAAGGTAGCCTAAACATTTCTGTATGTCAAAATTTATATTTCTCTTGCAAATGCGCAAACTATACCTACTTTTGCAGAGATGTTTAACTCCAGAAATGCGATACGGCGAGCTACGCAAATACTTTGTGCGTTGCCTAAAATTATTTCAAATAAAGCTTTCTTATCAGTGGCGAATACCAAATTAGCAGTCATACAAAACTGATGAAAGTCTGTTAACAAGGATTTATTCTTTGCATCATGCTTATTCTAAATAAGTAATTTACTATATTTGAATACAATGATGGCTCATAGAGCGTCAATAGGTACAATACTGGCGTATTTTATCTATATCAAATTTACGGCATTTATCTATTAAGCTAGGCGTTTTTCGAGGGTTATTTCAACGCCTGAACTGATAACTTTATAAGACACAAAAATTTATGTTTCATTTTTCAAGAAAAATAGATTCAGATTATCTGAACATCATATATGGGAATGATGAGGAGATTGTCAAAACAATGATGATGATTTTCTTAAACGATAGCCTTCCTTCTTGGCAAGGCACAAAAGGGGCTATTCAATCGAGAGATTATGAAAGTGCTAAAAAAGAGGTGCATCGCATCAAGCCTTCTTTTACGATGGTAGGGCTGAAAGATTTCCACGAGCCTGTGCAGTTGCTGGAAGCACTCTTGAAAGCACCCAACGACCCCAAACAAATTGCCGATTTGTACCAACTTATCGACGACGAGCTTACCTTGGTATTGCCTTTGATTGATGAATTTATGAATAGGTAAGCGTATATATTCGCTAAAAAGCTTGAGTAATAAACCTTCCACTATAGGGTAAATACTATTGTGATTTTAAGTATTTTGCAATGGTTTTTTCAGTAAAACGCTATTTATGAACGTTTTATGCCCTACTCATAACCGAATCTTTATGAAGAATACGCTCGAAGTACTACTTGTTACGGCCATGTTCCTCGTAGTTTACACGTATGTAGGCTATGGCTTGGTAGCTTGGATTTTTGTAAAAATCAGAAAAGCGATGGGCAAAGTGTTTCCTATCATGAACGACCCAACGTTTCAGCCCGATGTCACCTTGGTTGTACCTGCCTACAACGAAATGTCGTGTATCGAAAGTAAGCTTTTCAATTCCCTAAGCCTTGAATATCCTTCTCGTAAAATTGAATTTCTATTCGTTACAGAGGGTTCTACCGATGGCACAACCGAGTTTGTCGAACAAGCCCAAACGCAATATCCCAACATCAGAATCATCGGGGGCAATGTTCGCCGTGGGAAAATAGAGGCGATGAATATGGCTGTAAAAACCATCAAAAACCCGATTGTGATTTTTACAGATGCCAATACCACTCTCAACAAAGAGGCGATTAAAAATATTGTTCGGCACTTTAAAGATGAAAAAGTAGGGGCGGTTGCTGGCGAAAAGCGTATCCAAATGAACGATGCCGAAGCGGCGGCTGGGGCAGGAGAGGGTTTGTACTGGAAATACGAATCGTTTCTGAAAAAGCTCGATACCGAACTGTACAGCGTTGTAGGAGCGGCAGGAGAGTTGTTTGCCGTAAGAACTAATCTTTTCCATGAAGTAGAAAAAGATACTTTACTCGACGATTTTATTATTTCTTTGCGGATTGCCGCCGAAGGTTTTAGGGTTATTTATGAGCCAGAAGCTTATGCCATTGAACGCCCTTCGTTTTCTATCCAAGATGAAATGAAACGCAAAGTGCGTATTGCATCGGGTGGTTTTCAAGCAATTGCCCGTTTGGCTTTTCTTTGGAATATTTTCAAATATGGCTGGCTGTCGTTTCAGTATGTATCGCACCGAGCGATGCGCTGGGCGGTTGCACCGTTTTGCTTGCCTTTGATGTATTTGCTCAACGTATTGCTGGTGTTGCCCATTGGTGAGTCGTGGTTGCCGGCTTATGTTTATACGGGTTTACTACTTGCCCAAACTGCTTTTTATGGATTAGCAATAATGGGTTATAGGCTTGAAAATAAACAAATTAGAGTGAAGGCTTTGTTTGTTCCTTTTTATTTTTCGTTTATGAACTGGTGTGCGATTCAAGGATATTTGCGTTATAGAAAAGGATTAACGTCGGGTATTTGGGAGAAAGTAAAACGAGCCGAATAAGTTAAAAAAAGGCAGTGTAAGCACAAGGTTACACTGCCTTTTTTGTTTATTTATCGCACCAACGATACGCTTCAATAAGCTTTTGTTCGCCTTCTTTTCCTGCAAAAGCATTGCCATGCTCCATGCCTAAGACAAAATTGCGACCTGTGGCTTGTGATTTCTCTCGAATGTGTTGGAATATTTTTTTGTAATTGACTTCTCCTGTCGTTGGTTCTTTGCGTCCGGGTTCGTCGCCAATTTGAAAATACCCGATTTCTTCCCAAGTCAAATCTATGTGATACATGAGCCTTCCTTCGTTGCGTTGGATATGCCACATATCAAATAAAAACTTACAAGATGGGCTATTTACGGCTTTACATATCATATAGGTTTGGTCGGAATAACGCAAAAATAAATCGGGATTGTCGCTTAGGGCTTCTAGTACCATCACCAATCCGTATGGCTCAAAAATAGCCGATGCTTGTCGCAACGATTCAATCACATGGGCTGTTTGAATGCCGAGGGGTAAATTACGGTCGAAATTCCCTGGTACAACGGTCATATATTTGGCACGGCATCGCTTGGCGACTTCAACGGCTTCTTTGCATTTTTTCAGAAAAGCTTCTCGCCAAGCTTTATCGCCTGTAGTAAGGGTCGATTTGGGTGGCCAATTGTCGAAAGAAACAACAAATACGCCCATGGTCATGCCTAGCTTTTCTAAAGTATCGCCTATTTTTTGCTGTAATTCAGGCGGTTTACTCATCATGCCATTGTCTTCTATAGCCCTAAAACCATTATCGTACATAAACTTGATTTGGTCGATAGGGTCTTTGCCTGCACTGTTTTCAAACATACCAAAATGAGGAGCATACAACTGCGAAAAAGCAGTAGTTTCGGTCATGCTAGTGGCAGTAGCAATGGGTGCTGTCATGGAGGTAAGGCCCGTAGCAGTCAAAACTTGCTGGGTAAAGGTTCTTCTTTTCATAGTTTGGTTGGAAGTTTGAGTATAGCCATTTGTAAAGAAATTTTGTTGATTTCAACTGTGTAATATTTGACCTCTAATGTAACATTATTATTTATTTCCTACGATACTTGTACCGCATGGTGTCTTGTGCCAGTTGGCTGTCGTTGTTGAAATGGACAAGCTCAGATGCCAAATAAGGCTTTTGGGGAAGTTCCTGTGCCAGTATTTCATAAGCGACTTCTCGTATTTGGGTAGCGTATTGCTTTTCTCGTTTGTATTCATGTGCCAATACCTGCAAAAAGGTTTCTCGTTGCCATGCGGGTACGTCTTGTGCATAAACCTGCATTAAGCTATGCCAACGCACATTTTCGTCGGGAATGTTGTGTAGGTAATTGTTCAGGCAATTGAAAGCATCTTGGTTGGTTTTCCAGCCTTGTAGCAAGATGTTTTGTCCGAGTTCGGGCTTGCCCATTTTATTTTTATAAATGAGCGATGCTTTGATGTATTGGTTTCTTTTTTCAAAATCGGTTGCCAATAACTGATAATGTTGCAAGGCTTCTGGCTTGTGGTTGAGCTTCATGTACAAATCGCCAACGGCTTCGTGGTTGCCTAGTTCGGTGTGTAGTTGTATGGCTTTTTGGTACATATTGCCTTTTTCATAGCATAAGGCTGCCTTGGGTTTATCTTTGAGGTATTTCAAGTAAATCATGGCGGCTTCTTCATAATAGCCTCCGTCTTGGAGTGCTTGGGCAGCACTATGGTAATCTTTCAACAAACGCATATAAGTAAAAGCTGCGTCTTTGTATTGTTTTTTAGCTATAAGTTCCTGTGCGGTAGTCGAATACTGCTGATACAATTTTTGGTAAAGGTCGTTGTTGACAACACTTCCGCCTCCTTGTGCTCCTGCTCCATTGCTGTGCAACCAGTCGAGTAAGCTCCAGCGAGGTATAAGGTCTAGTAGTGCATTGGTACTTTTTTCTCCTCTTTCTGTGTTGTCGCCCAAGGGAATGGCGTATTTCAAGGCTTCTTGTGGATTGTTTTTGAGCATATCTAAAAACTTATCCATTACTTTTCTATTTCTTTCTTCTAAAGCTGCCAAATCTATTTGCATTTGTTGGGTATCGACTGGTGCTTTGCCTGTGATTGATTTCCAAAAGGAGGTAAGTTGCGTCAATAATTCCTTGGGCTGATAGTTTTCGGGCTTATACGACTGCGGTGTCTTTTTATGGAAAAGGCGTTTATAAAGGGCTAATTTGGCTTTTTCTCGCCACGAAAGTTTGTCTGGTTCAAGCTTTTGGGGTGCAGTTCTAGGGAATAATTGTTCTTCTAACTGGGCGTTTTCAGGCTGTGCTATTACTTCATACGAAAGAATGGTCTGAGGAATAAATACCGAAGGGGCTGGTCGCCGACAAGCCACTTGTCGCTCTGTTGGAATGGTCAGTATATCTGTCCAAACGAGCGGTTCGCTCAGTTCGACAAGCCCAATGATTGGATGCCAAAAGGCGGGTTTTCCTAAAAAAAGGCGGTCTAGGTCTTTGCTCGAAAGCAAGGGTGAAACCTTGGTTTTTTCAGGAATATATAAAATTTGTTCGATGCTTTGTACAAAAGTATGTAAGCGAACATCAATGCGTTGTGGGTCGAATGCGGCAAGCAACAGACAGCCCCAAACACTATGAGGGGTAGTGTCGGGTAAGGGATACACCTGTGTATTGGCGAGCGACAAGCCTAGGGCTTGTATTTCTTTGAGCCACAAGTTGGGCGAAGCACCCACGATTAAAATACCTGCTATCGGATAGCTGTTATGGTTGTGGGGTGTTAAACTGAGTTTCATATTGTATAATATCTTCTATGAAAGATTTGATGTATGTTTCCCAAAATATAACTATATCTTGCGTTTGGCTATGCACTGGATGTTTGAAAAAAGCGTTGCCAGCAAAAATACTATCGGTGCTTGCCCCTAAATGATATTGCACAATGGTGGGTAGATAAATATACGAAAAATTTCCCGTCTGATTGGGCTTGCCTAGCATAATGATACCCAAAGGATGCACGACAATTTGATAGCCATTAGTAAAATAAAAAACGTTTGGCTCTGTGCTATGCGGTTGGGCGGCTATCCAACTATCCATGTTGTTGTCGGGTGACAACAAAAGATTTTTGTGTAGTAATTTATACGCATTGTTGTTGATACAAAGATGCTTATTTCGATTGATATACAGTCTTTTTACATTGATAATGACGTTTTTCTTGAAAGTTTGTGCCTTGATGACAGGACTTGTGTATGAGGCCGAAAATTGCTCGGCAACAGGCGGTGGACTTTCGGCTACCTCTTCTTTTATTTGCCCGTCAACTAACTGAAAAGTGGTGCTTAGGTCTGAGTTCATCTTTATGAAAAAGGCATTTTGGTGAAAAACAAACATTTTTTTCCTACAAAAACGCCAATCAAAACGATGATTTGCTTGGGTGTTTTGTTGAATATCAATGATACTCAATTGTTCTTCATCGCCTTCATAGCAAAGGAGTTGTAGGTGGCCGTGGCTGGTATTTCCAAGGGCGTAGTCACTCGCTACGGGCACTTGGGCGTAGTGCATAAGCCAACCTCGTTGGTCGGGAAATGATTCAAGTAAAAAGTTTTTAAAAATATGAAAAACCTTATTGTCGGTGGTCAACGTGTATTTAGATTTGGTCGGGTAAAGCAACAGTGGAAGCAAATGCGTAGCATTGCTACTAGGCGTTTGCGTAGGTATATTTCTTTTTTTCGACCATATATTTTTTAAGGGTAATACCAATTTTTGTAGGTGTCGGCGGCTCTTGTTTTGGTGGCGGTATAAATCAATTTGCCCTGTGGCATCGGTAAAAACCCAGTATTGAATAGCCGCTTGGTATTGGGCTAATACCCGTTGCATATCAGGTTTTTGGGTCGCCTCTTGACTACTGATAAAGAAAATCTCTTGGTTTTTTTTCGGAGGATTTTCTTTGAAATAAGCCTCCAAACCTTTGTGGGCATCGAGGTTTCCCGACAAATAGCCTGTGCTTTGTATGGTTTCGACAAGGCTGTCGTATTGCAATGTTTCGTAATGTTCGCCTATGGCAAATGCTTGGCACAGCAAGCTCGACTTGGGATGCTTGCTGATGGCGATGGCAACAGCATGGGCGAGTATTTTCGGAATCCCCCAATTTTTAATAGAAATATCAAGGAGCAATATTCTTGACATCTGCTCGGTTTGTGGCGGTGCTTCTCGCTGATAATACAACGATTCGTTGTTGGCAATTCGTACCAAAAACAGGGTTTCGCTGTAGGCAAATTCCGATAGTAATAGCTGGTCGAAATGACCTTTGTTCGATAAATCGGAAACACCTCCAAGGGCTTGCTGACTAGGAAGCCGTGGATGAAAAGGTACGTTTAAGCCCGACCATAAGTAAGAAATTAAACAGCCTATCGGAAAGGTATGCTGATGGGCGATAAGTTCATCTACAAAATGCTGTTCTTTGGCAAGCGGTTGGGTATTCAATACTGGCTCTAAAACCAAGGGTTCGTTTAGAATACCAGCGTTTTTGAGGACTTCTTCGAGGTCTTGGGTAGTTTTAATTGCCCTTGCTAATAGCCTGATATTGGTAAAATCTTTCTTGAAAATGGCTGGTGTCAAAGGCCTAGGCGGTAAAATATCGTTGAAATGTTGCTCAAAAGCGATAAATTTATCTGGCGATGGTGCTTTGGGCTTCACCAAAGGCAGTATTTTATCCCTGCGATAACGCAAGTGCATTTGTTGTATTAGGCTCGACAACAACAGCAGACGATTTTCACCTTGTTTAACGGTTGCTGGAAGTTGACTAATCAAGGCAAGGAACGCCAAGGACTCTTCCAACATATTGCGGTAGTCGAGTAGGGCAGGGTCTTGGGGAAAAGTATCGAGTTGAGGTAATAATTGATGGCGTACTTGTGCCAACGCCGTGGGGGCATCGGCATTGGTGGCGATAAACAACAACAGGAGCGTTCCTAAAGGCGGAATGCTCCCAAACGATTGGAGGGCTTCGAGGAGTTGCGGTAAATACACAATGGTGTTTCCTTCGGCAATTGTAATAACCATGTCGTCGTTGGCACTGGTAGCTTCCTCAAAGTCCCATGTCCAAAAGTAGTTTTCTATATTTCCAAAATAGTCTTGAAATTTCATCTAGGTAAATAAGGAAGTATCAATGTGAAATTATAAAATATTAATTAGTGGATTAATAATTTGATTTTCAATAACTTATTTTTGAGTTTGACTGATTTTGATGTTGCACGATTACTTAATACTGTAGCCTTGTGAATTGTACGAAGGTGTTTAAAATAGCTCTCCATTTTCAAATCTTCAAATTTCCAAATCTTCAAATTTTCAAATCCACTCCTCATAGCTTTGTCGAAAAGAGCTTCTACTGAGTGGCTGTAAAAGTGCTTGGTTGAAGGTGAAAAACGTGCCATCTGTTGCAAAAATAGCAAAGGTATCATTTGCTATGTGCAGCATAGAAGGAAGCATAGGTCTGAGTATTGGCAATGCTAAATCGAAACCAACGGGTAGAAAGCACTGGGCATCTCGCCAAAACATAGTGCCTTGGATGGGCAAATTGGGTTCGCCGAGTAAAAAGATAGCTTCTTGTTCGAGCATCATCCATTGCAATCGGGCCAGTCTGACGCTGGGTGCTTGTTCGATATATGCTTCGAGTTGTTGCCGATGCGTAAGCATACCAACGGCTGCTTTTTCGAGCGATGAAGCCACCAAGCGAATTTCTACTTTTGTTTGCAAGCCAAAGTAATTGAAGTTATAGGCTGGCAATTCGATAGGCAAGGCACGCTCAATGGCTGTCCACAACAACGAAGGAATAGGCATTTCGGGCAACAGACTGTGTTGTTTGTATAAATGCGGTGCTTTGGCATAATATACCGTTTTGTAAGGAATCGCCTTTACTTCTATCGAATCTATTTGTTCTTTCGTCCAATCTTTTATCCAAAAGTTATCTTCTTCGCTTGCTACCATCAGATTGCTCCAATGCCTAATGCCGCTCAGGTGGTCGAGGTAAACTTTGGCTATTTGTACAAAATAACTCAAATGCTCTGTAGAATTTGTTGCCATAGTGTTTCTACTGCTTGTTGAATGTGCTGTCGGTGTTGCACGTGACTTACCCAACTACTGCGGTTTTGTAAATAGCGTAATTGGTCTTTTATCAGGTTTTGTTCTTCAAAACTGAGGTTTCCTTCTTGCCATTTATCTTGCAATTGTTGTACTTCTTTCATCAATTCCTCGCTGTTGGGTGCTTTGTTGAAAAGTACTTGCGGATGGCTCTGGGGTTCTATTTGGTTGCCAATTAGGTTATCAACCAAGCCTGCCAAGATTTCTATTTGTTCTTCGGTATCCCAAATGTGTTTGAGTACCCACAGGTCTGAAATGAGTACTTTGGTTCGTCCACACAGCAACGCTGAGGCAACCAATAAATTTTGGATTTTTACAGCCCTGCGGTCAGATATTTTGATGCCTGTGTTGCGGAGGGTATGCACCAAATTGACGTAGGGCTTACGTACTTCGCTGAGGTCTATTTGTTTGCTGGCTTGTTGTAGGGCTTGTACTTCGGTGATGCTGATACTCGGTTTGAGGCTGGTGTCAAGTTTGGCGAGTTTCCAGCCTTCTATCAATACCTTTTCTAGCAAATCGGGGGCTACGTAGTCGCATTTGATGCGTATCAAAAAACGGTCTAAAAGGGCATTGAGTGCCTCATCTTCGGGCAGCACATTGCTTGCTCCTACAAACATCAGGGCTGGTAATTGACGGGTTTCTTTGCCTCTTCTAAAAATACGTTCGTTTAGTGCCATGAGCAAGCTATTCAAAATGGCACTGTTGGCATTGAATATTTCGTCTAAAAAAACCATAGAAGCTTCTGGAAGCATTCCTTGGGTATTGGTGACGAGCTCGCCTTCTTTGAGTTTTCGGATGTCGAAAGGCCCAAAAAGCTCGTTGGGTTCGGTAAAACGGGTGAGTAAATATTCAAAGTTTTGTCCTTCTTCTATACAACTGGCAAAGAGCTTTACAATAGCACTTTTGGCTGTTCCTGGAGGGCCGAGCAAAAAGGCGTTTTCTTGGGCAACCAAGCTAATGCCTAGTAAATCAATGATGTCGTCTTTGCCAATAAAGACTTTTTTTAGATAAGTAAGTACTTGATTGAGTTTTTCTATGGTGTTGTTCATCAGTAAAAATGAGATAAGGAGTTAAAAATGTTTACCACAACGCTGGTGCGTATGGCCCTAGGGCTATGGCTACCCAAGTTGCCCAAGGTTGATGCCCTGCCAACTCTTTTCGGTTGTATTGAATGATGCGTTGGGCATATAGGTTTTGAATACAAGGGTGTTGAAATGTATCGTGTTGGGTATCGAGTTGTGTAATGGCTAATTCCTTGTAGGCAACGCCTGAATAATGCCATTGGGCAAGTATTTTTTGTAAAAATGCTATCAAGGGGTCTTCTGGCGATATATGTTCAAGGAAAGTAAGTAAGTCGGGCATGAAACGCAAGCATAAATCGGCCGATAATACCGCCGAAGGACTCATCGCATCGGGAAAAGGCGTAAACAACTGTGTAAACGCCGTAGGCTCATGCTTGCGATAAAGCACCAATTGGGTGGCAGTGTAAAGGGTTTGAGCAGCCCAAAGAGCGGCAGTTTCGTCGAAAGTAGGAATTGGTAAGGGATAATCCCATGCTTCTTGGGTGTATGCTTCTTTGAGATATTGCACTACAAGGGCTTGTTCCTGAGCCGAGGTTTGAAGGAGATGGTTCGATAAAATCACTTCTTCTTGTGTTCGAAGGGTTTTTATCATTTGTAAAAAAGGATAATTCATGGTTGATGTAAGGTTAGAGCTGTAAGTTTGGGTTTTGCTTGAAGACTTTAGGTGAAAAAGCATTATGTTACCTAAAGTCTTCTAATAATTTAACAGGGGGGCAGGAGAATTGTGCAAATTTGATTTTTGATTAAAAATATGTAAGTTTTTGAAAATCAAAATACTAATTTGCATTTTTCCATTATTGCTTTGGTGTATTTAGCACACCCCATTGCGAACAGCCCAAGCAACCAAGCCCGCCACGTTTTTTGTACCCGTTTTTTCCATCAGTCTGTTTCTATGTCCTTCAACAGTTCTTGTACTGATAAACAGCTTATCAGCAATTTGTGGGGTGGTATAGCCTTCGCAGATTAATGTTAATATTTCCAGTTCTCTATCCGATAAATCAACAGGAAGGAGCAATTTGGTTTGTTCTCTTCTAAGAGGTTTTTGCGTAAAACGATTGTGCATTACCTTGATTAAGAAAGCTCCATAGTAATAATCTTCTTTTACTACGGTATAAATCGCTTTTTCTACTTCATCGGGGTCGGCATCTTTCAACAAATAACCATTTGCCCCTAACTCCATGAGGCGTGTCACAAATTGGTCTTCGTCGTGCATCGAAATAACAATAACCTTGACATGAGGATATGTTTTTTTGATTTGCTCGGTAGCCCTAATGCCATCTAAAACAGGCATTTGTAAGTCCATCAGGATAACGTCTGGCATTTTGGCTGGTAGTGCATCAATCAGTTCTTGCCCGTTTGGTGCTTCAATAACAACCGCAAAGTCGTCATTCATATTATTCAACAAAGAAACCATTCCTCGACGAAATAAGGCGTGGTCATCGGCAACAGCTATGCTAATTTTAGGTTGCTGGCTCATGAATGAATTATAAAGTTTATCAAAAATTAATGATTTGAAGGATTGGTTATCGGCACGGCAATAATAAAACTTGAACCTTTTCCAATTGCAACATCAAATTTAACGACTCCTTTGATAAGACTTATACGGCTTTCGATATTTTTTATTCCGATACCTCTGCTAGGCTTATTCACTTCTCTTAAATCAAAGCCTTTGCCATCGTCAGAAACTTGCAAAATAAGCTGGGATTTATTTTCTGATAAAACAATATTGATTTGATTGGCTTGTGCGTGTTTTAGGGCATTGTTGACCAATTCTTGTGACGTTCTGTACAAGGCGAGTTCTATTTTTGCATCGTATCGTTTGGTCAAATCACCGCATTCAAATACAATGGGTAGTCCTGTATGAGAAGTCATTTTGAGCGAAAAATCTTTGAGTGCTTCTATCAAGCCAAATTCGTCTAAGGTGCTTGGCATGAGGTCTTTAGATATTCTTCTGACGTTAGAAAGGGCTTCGTTGAGGAGCTCTTGGGTATTGTTGAAAAGCTGTTCTCGTTTGGCTTCGTTGGCAAAAAATTTGTTCATTTGCGATAAACTCATGCGTGTTGCCGAGAGCAATGTGCCTATTTCGTCGTGCAAATCGCCCCCAATTTGCCTCCGAACAATCTCTTGGGAAAGAACACTGGCTTCGAGTAATGCCTCTTCTTGGGCGGCTTTCTGCAAACGCTGTCGATGGTAATAAAGTATAACAAAAATAATAATAGCTGAAACGGGTAATAATATCGCTATTGTGCCAAAAACCACAATTTGTATCTCGTTCATTCTCATTTGTGACATATAAGTCCTCCTCTTTTTTGCTTCACTAATTTTCTATGGAATACATAGACTAAGATAATAACAGATATGGAAAAAACCAACATGGCTGTTGTGCCGGTTTCTATAATGGAAATTATTTCGGAAGCATCTTGTTTAAGCATAGTTTTGTACAAAGAAAAGATAGAACAAATAAATACTTGTGTCTAGGTGGTATTAGACGCATTTGTGCCGTGTTTATGTAATAGAAATGCAATTCCCAAAGCTATGCGATGGATAATTAAAAGGTAATGGATTATATTCCAGTAAGATACAATGTTTGTATCTTTGCTATCGTATATGTACTTTGCATATAAATGGACATATACAACACCTGAAAAGTAAATTAAAACGCCAACACTTATCCAAAAATGAGGGTATGTGAGCACATTTTCGGTAGTTGAATCATAAAATAACTGATAAAAAAACGATAAGGAAAATAGCATTATACTAAGATTGACAATGCTGTGGGTATAAGAATTAATCGTATTAAAATCGTGCTGATACCAATAAAAATAGGTTATACTAACCAATGCCAATGAGCCTAAAAACAAGACCGCTTTTTTGAGGAGAGGCAAAGATAACCTTGTATAAAAATAATAGCCCCAAAAGAGTAAGTCAGAATAGGTAATGGTATTATTTAAAAAATGATTCCTCCAGCCATTCAACGCAAAAATCCAGCCAACAATTTCGTACAATAGAAATACAAACATATATTGATACACAAGGTTGAGTTCAGAACGCAATAGGTCTTTGCGATGAATATACCCGACAACCAAAGGAAATAACAAAAGTAAAGATGAAATACTAGCAGAAATCATTATATTTGAATCTGTTTGTTGAGTATGTAAAGATGATGGAAAATACGATTTTTTTGTTCTTTGTATTAAAAGTTTAAAGATACAAAAAAGCCTGATTGCTTGCTATTGCATCTTCCCGACACAATACAAAAATAGCCATTGCTCAAGATAACAATTACGTACAAACCCCTTTTTTATAGCGTATTTATACGCTATTTGATGAGTATTCCTTGAAAAAAACCTAGCACATATATAGCTTAGTGTTCTAGTTGAACCTTTAACAATCATTTAACGACAATGAGTCAAATAATTAATCCCGAAGAACACCCAGACGATTTTCAATCAGTATTAGGGCTAATCCAGCATTATCAAGACACAAAAAAGGAAAACTCCATTGATGCTCATTTTCTTAGCAAAGACGCTATCCAGAAATTCCTAGATAATCCCGACTTTGATGCTTTTAAAGTACATCATGGGAGAACAAGTGAAGGAACAAGAACATTAGTTTTTGAAGGAGTAACTAAAACTGGAACAAGCTTGAATACCTATGTGGCCAACATTCCCGATTGTCCACCATCATGTAATTGGGAGAATTCCTAATATATTATATGTATTATGACATTACTGTTAATTCCTCCAATAACTTATATTTCGTCTTTAACATTAATTATTCCAATAATTATTGGAATAATTAATGTTAAAACAATTCATCAAACCCCTCTAAAAATCATATTTTACTATTGTTTTGTTTTTGCTTTTTATGAAATTGTAGGATGGGTATATGCAATAAACGGCTGGAGAAATCACTTCTTAGCTAATTCCGTTGCTTATACAGATGTATTATTTTGGGGGTATTATTATTATCTTGTAATAAAGGAAAGGCTCAATAGGCGTTTTATTGTTACACTAAGTATTGTGACACTCTCTGTGGTAATTTGGGTTCATGTAGGACATGATTATAACAGGGTGAATTCACTTGCCGTAAGTATGGTAAATATCACAATGATTATCATTGCTCTGATGTTTTTCTATCAGTTATTGAATAGCCTAGAAGTAGAAAACTTATTTAAATACGCTCATTTCTGGATTGGAATAGCTGTTTTAGTCTTTTTTTCAGGCGTATTTTTTATGCTTATTTTTGCTGATTATATAAGTTATAACAAAAATAAAAATATCGTCCAATATTGGTATTTGAAAGACTACTTATTATCATTTCATAGAATTTTCCTAGGTGCAGGTCTTTGGTATAGCAAAGAATTAGTGCAAAGTAAGACTTCAGTAAAGTAATAATATTTTACGATTTAAGGGTAGGAAATAGAGAGAATACTTTTGTATGATTAAATAGTACGTGTAAAATGCTTAGAAGCCTTGTTTATGTATCATCGGTATCCGTTCTTCTTCCATTGGTTCTTGCCTTGATAAGAATACGCTATCTCGATAGAGTATTAAAAATATTACTTGTGTATTTATTTGCATCACTTACAATTGAAGTATTCGCTACCTTTTGGGCGTTTGTGTTGCATAAGCCTAATCATTTTATGATTAATACCTTTACGGTGGTCGAATGTATTTTGATAAGTTTTATGTATCACCAAGTATTTACGATTAGTTTCTTAAAAAGAATAGTACCCACTGTTACAGCCACTTTTACAGTTTTCTCAATTACTTTATTTATACTAAAATCGTTTTTCGTATTCAATAGTACGATAAGTACCCTTGCTTGTCTGTTGATTAGCACTTGGGTGTTTGTTTACTTTTATCAGATTTTACAGCAGCTACAGTACCAAACATTGTTTCAAGTTCCTATGTTTTGGATAAGTATAGGTTGCTCTTTTTACTTTTCAGGGAATTTATTTTTGTTTCTCTACGGAGAAATTATCTTGAACGAAAAAAGTAAAATGCTTTATGCCAATCTTTGGATAATCTATTATATATTACTTTTCATCTTTAGAATCCTTTTAGCAGTAGGTTTATGGTTCAGCAAGACGCATCTACAATCATCTCTATTATCCAGACAGGAACAGCAGTGATGTTATTCTTTTCTACTTCTATCATTGTTTTGGTGTATGTGTTACATGAGAGATTAATTAAACAAAAAATGGGAGGTTTGTAAAAGAAATAACAAAAAATGGACGCTATAAAAATGGTCATATTAGGAACAGTTGCGATGCTGCTACCCATATCGGCCGTTATTCTATTTGTTATTGTTTACTACCATCGTCAACGTATTCAACAAAAAGCCCACGAAGAAGCCCTACAGCAAGCGATGCTTGAGGCTAGTGTTCTTTCACAAGAGGTAGTGCGTCGCCAAATTGGGGGCGACCTGCACGACGAAATCGGTACGCTGTTGTCTGCTACCAGAATGAGCCTTGCTTTATTAAAGAAACATCACCTCGGTACATCCAAAAGCGAACAGCTATTCAACCAAACCCAAGAGCTACTCAACGAAGCCCTCAATAATGTACGGAGGATTTCTAAGGACTTGATGCCTAGTACCTTAGATGAATTTGGTCTATTGGAAGCCTTGAAGGATTTTTCCCAAAAAATGACCTTGCACACCAAGATGCCCATTTCTTTTGTGTATGGTGAGTTGCGTAAACGCTATGATGCTAAAATAGAACTTTCCTTGTACCGAACAGCCCAAGAGTTAGTCAATAATGCCCTCAAACATGCGGAGGCAAGTCAAATAAAAATTATATTATTTGAAGAAAATGCTGTGCTTTCTTTGCAGGTCATAGACGACGGAAAGGGCTTCGACCTAGGCGAAGTAAACAAACCCAACAGAGGCATTGGTATCAAAAATATTGAAAGCCGTATTAGCTTGATTCAAGGACAAATCAAATTTGATATTGAAATGGGTAAAGGCTCAAATTTTATCGTTTCTGTACCTTTGCAATAATTTGTTTTGTGCTAATCGTTGCATTCCATCATCAATAAATCTCCTTTTTCATAGGTGATTTTCACAAAACCATCTTCGGCGGCTTCGTTGCTACTGCCTGTGCGATAACCCAACGTAAGCGATTCGTTGGCAAGGTTGTATTTAAGCCCGTCGGTAATAATTCCTTCTACCACGCCAATCGGAATCAACGAAATGGGCGTGGCTTTGGCATACCATTTCTCGAAACGCTTGGGTAAAAGATAAATTTTGGAGTAATCATCTAATAAGACAATTTTCAGGCTATCTCTAAACCGAGTGATATTGGTAATGTTGGTCATGGTATGGTCGGCTCTTCGGCCTGTAGCCCAAACCACATTGGCAGCTTTGAAGCCTTTTTCAACCAAATAATCAAAGGCTTTTTCTAAATCATGTTTTTCTTGGTCGGGGGTATAAACAACCTCTAAAGGATATTGCTTGGCCTTGATGGCTTCGGTGTCTAAGTTTCTATCGAAATCGCCCAAGAGTACATCAACCTTGATGCCCAAGTCTAGCACCCGATGAATGGCAGAATCGAGTACAATCACCAAGGGCGACCACTCTAAGAGTTGTCCGAGCAACTCCATACTACAGGCTTCGCCATTGGCAATGATAAGGGCAGGTTCTTGGTCGTCTCGAATTATGTGGTGTGATGACATGGTTTGATGGTAAATTTAGGACTGTTGGAATAATGCCTTTTGTTGAGGCGTATTGATATTGGTAAGGGCTTGGGCTTGTTGTATGGTCAGGCGTTCAATTAGTTGATTTTGTAATACTTTCATCGCAGATTTACGACCAGCCAAGTATGCTTCTGTTAAATACGGGGCAATTTCTGGTTCGTAAATGGTCAACAATGGCTCTGGAAACTGCTCTCCTGGATTATTAAAAGCCGTTGCCATTTTACTAGGATTGCGTTGTGTTACCAATTCCGCTATGACCTTTTGGTCAACTAAAGGCATATCGCAGGCTACTACCAGCCACGCCGCTGTTGGGTCATGAGCAAATGCCGATAAAATGCCTACAATAGGGCTATTGACTTCGGTGTATTGGTCTCTAATAAAAGGCAAATCGGTGTGTTGATGAGCATTGATAGACACAAATACGGCTGTACAATAATCGCTTAAAAGGTCATATAGATACTGTTCTTGGCTTACGCCATGATAAGCAATTAGGCGTTTTTCTTCGCCCATGCGTGTACTTTGTCCTCCAGATAAAATAAGGCCTTTGAGCATTTTGGTTTGTGTGTTAAGATTCAATACCTATTGTTCTTTTACCCCCAGTTTTACGTAAAAGCTTGGTTTCCTTGATGATAAGCTCGTGCGAAAAGGCTTTGCACATATCATAGATAGTCAGGGCTGCAATGCTCGCACCTGTGAGGGCTTCCATTTCTACGCCCGTTTTGGCAGTAATGGTGCAGGTACATTCTATCCACACTTCCAAACCTTGCAAGCGAATGTCGAATTTACACGATTCCAATCCTATCGGATGACAAAGCGGAATGAGGTCGGCAGTGCGTTTTACACCCATTGTGCCAGCTATGATGGCCGTTTGAAAAACAGCCCCTTTTTTGGTGTAAATATCTCCTTGCTGAAACTGGGCTACAATCTCAGGCGTAAGAACAACGATGCTTCTTGCCGTAGCTGTTCGTTTCGTTATTTGTTTGTCAGAAACATCCACCATACTAGGGTTTTGTTGTTCGTCGAGATGTGAAAAATCTTGCATTGAAAGGATGTTTTATACCATTGTTTCCACAAAATTAAAGGTATGTATTGCCTAAAGCTAAAACAAATTGCTGAAATTTGTTTATTCGCATGATTCAACCCATATTTTTATCCATGATTTCGGTACAAGAAGCCCTCAATTATATTGCACAATCGCCCCTCAATCGCCGCATACAGCAGGTTGATTTACTTGATTCTATCGGAAAAATATTGGCAGAAGATGTCATAGCCGACCGTGATTTTCCTCCTTTCAATCGAGTGGCAATGGATGGCATTGCGGTTGCTTATCAGCATACTGGTCAAACTTGGATTATCGAAAATGTTCAATACGCAGGCAGCCCACAAATCACCTTGTCAGACCCAGCCCATAGCATAGAAGTCATGACTGGGGCTATTTTGCCAGAAGGATGCGATACCGTCATTCGGTACGAAGACCTTGAAATACTACCAGCCGAAGGCAATAAGCTTGCCCGTTTGTTATTGCCATTAGAGGAAATAAAAAAAGGACAGCATGTGCATCCCAAAGGAATAGATAGAAAAGAAGGAAGCATCGTTCTTGCCAAAGGGTTGCGGATTAGCCCTGCTGAAATAGCCATTTTGGCTACCGTTGGAAAAACGCAAGTATGGGTAGAAATGCCTCCTCAAGTAGCTATTATTTCGACAGGCGACGAGTTGGTTGAAATCGACGAAACACCACTGGCTTATCAAATTCGCCAATCGAATAGCTATATGCTTGCTAGTGCTTTGCAACAAAAAGGCATCGCCTCTCAGCGTTTTCATTTGACCGACGACCCCGAAATATTGCACCAGCATTTAGCCAATATCCTCGAAAATTACGAAGTGGTCTTGCTCAGTGGAGGTGTTTCGGCAGGGAAAAAAGATTATGTTCCTGCCATACTTACCGCTTTAGGCGTACAAAAATGCTTTCATAAAGTAGCACAAAAACCCGGAAAACCCTTTTGGTTTGGTGTGAAAACCAACGAAACAGGCGAAGTAACACGACAGGTCTTTGCTTTGCCTGGCAATCCTGTTTCTACTTTTTTATGCTTTTTGCAATATGCTCAGGCTGCTATTACACGCCAAGCTGTTCGATACGAAGACGTATATTTGGCTCAAAAAGTGCATTTTAAGCCTGCTCTCACTTATTTTGCCCCAGCAAAAACCTATTTTGACGAAGGCAAACAGATGGCTGTTCCTTTTGAAGGAAGTGGTTCGGCCGATTTTGCTAACCTTACCAGTTGCGATGGCTTCGTGATATTGCCAGCCGAACAGCAGGAATTCCCCGCAGGAACATTGGTAAAGTTTATTCGTTTTCGTTAAATTGGAGTATTGTTTCAGTTGGTGCAATAGATATCGAAGATACGACAGCCGAGAATAGCTAAAGAGCATAATACCATGACACAGAAATATCCAGTAGGGATTCAAAATTTTGAAAAGCTTCGTAGCGAAAATTTTTTGTATGTTGACAAAACCGCATTTATCTATAGGATGGCAAATGTGGGAGGGTATTACTTTTTATCTCGTCCTCGTCGGTTTGGTAAGTCGTTGTTGATTAGTACATTAGAATGTTTGTTTCTGGGTAAAAGAGCATTGTTCAAAGGTTTGTACATCGAAGATAAATGGGATTGGGAGCAAAGTTATCCTATCATTCGGATGTCGTTTAGCAATATTGGACACCAAGAAAAAGGGTTAACCAAGGCTATTATCGACGAGCTAGACCACCTTGCCGACCAGTATGGGCTAGTGTTGAAGGAAACCTTTATGAGTGGTAAATTCAAGGAGTTGATAGAAAAACTTTCAGTCAGCAGGGGTAAAGTAGTGGTTTTGATAGATGAATACGATAAGCCTATCATTGATTACATAGGAGAGCATAGCGAGGAAAAGGTAGCGATGGCATTAGAAAATCGGGCGATATTGAAAAGGTTTTACTCGATATTGAAAGATGCTGACCCTCACCTGAAATTGGTCTTTATTACGGGTGTTTCTAAGTTTTCACGGGTGAGTATTTTTTCTGATTTGAATAATTTACAAGACCTGACGACCAATAAGTTTTTTGCAGGTTGCTGTGGCATTACTCCCGAAGAATTGGGCTTTTATTTTTCCGAAGAGTTACAAGAAACGAGTGCCGAGCAGATAAAACAATGGTACAATGGCTATTCTTGGGATGCCAAAACGAGTGTATATAATCCATTTTCGTTGTTGAATTTCTTTGTACAGGGATATGAATTTAAGAATTATTGGTTTGAAACAGGCACGCCTACGTTTCTTATCAAGCTGTCAAAACAGGCACATTTATACGATTTTGAAACCATCGCCATCGGAGCGAACGCCTTGGTTGCGTATGATATTGAGAAGTTAGAACTGATACCTTTGATGTTTCAGACGGGCTATTTGACGATAAAGTCTTACAATCCTATGAGCGATGTGTATGAGTTGGGTTATCCCAACCACGAGGTAAGGAAGTCGTATATCGAAGTATTGATGTCATCCTATTGTCAAAGCGATATGGGTTATGGCGTGGTGTATGTCGATAAAATCAGGCAGTTGTTAGAGCAAGGGGATATTGCCCGTTTGGAAGAAATGTTGAACACTATTTTCAAGTCATTGCCTTATGAATTATGGCAACGAGAAAATGAGCATTTTTACCATGCGATAGTACATTTGATATTTTCGTTACTAGGAGTTTATGTTCAGTCGGAAGTACAAACCTCAGATGGTCGTATGGATGCCTTGATACGCTTGTCGAAATATGTGTATTGCATAGAATTTAAGCTAGACGAATCGGCAGAGCAGGCATTAGCACAAATCAAGTCGAAGGGATATTTGCAGGCTTTTGCTGCGGAAGGCAAGAAGTTGGTGGGTATTGGCATCAATTTTTCGAGCCAACAAAAGAAAGTAGAAGGATTGAAATGGGAGGAGTTTGCTTAATAAAAATGTAAATGCCATGACACAGAAATATCCAGTAGGGATTCAAAATTTTGAAGAAATACGTACAGGAGGCTATTTGTATGTTGACAAAACTGCGTTTGTTCATAAATTAGTTACGCAGGGAAAATATTACTTTTTATCTCGTCCTCGTCGGTTTGGTAAGTCGTTGTTGATTAGTACATTAGAGTGTTTGTTTCTGGGTAAAAAGGCATTGTTTAAAGGCTTATACATCGAAAATAAATGGGATTGGGAGCAAAGTTATCCTATCATTCGGATGTCGTTTAGCAATATTGGACACCAAGAAAAAGGATTAACCAAGGCTATTATCGACGAGCTAGACCACCTTGCCAGTCAGTATGGGCTAGAGTTGAAGGAAGCCTTTATGAGTGGTAAATTCAAGGAGTTGATAGAAAAATTGGCAGCCAGTAGGGGGAAAGTGGTGGTGTTGATAGACGAATACGATAAGCCTATCATTGATTACATAGGAGAGCATAGCGAGGAAAAGGTAGCGATGGCATTAGAAAATCGGGCGATATTGAAAAGGTTTTACTCGATATTGAAAGATGCCGACCCCCACCTGAAATTGGTCTTTATTACGGGTGTTTCTAAGTTTTCACGGGTAAGTATATTTTCTGATTTGAATAATTTACAAGACCTGACGACCAATAAGTTTTTTGCAGGTTGCTGTGGCATTACTCCCGAAGAATTGGGCGTTTATTTTTCCGAAGAGTTACAAGAAACGAGTGCCGAGCAGATAAAACAATGGTACAATGGCTATTCTTGGGATGCCAAAACGAGTGTATATAATCCATTTTCGTTGTTGAATTTCTTTGTACAGGGATATGAATTTAAGAATTATTGGTTTGAAACAGGCACGCCTACGTTTCTTATCAAGCTGTCAAAACAGGCACATTTATACGATTTTGAAACCATCGCCATCGGAGCGAACGCCTTGGTTGCGTATGATATTGAGAAGTTAGAACTGATACCTTTGATGTTTCAGACGGGCTATTTGACGATAAAGTCTTACAATCCTATGAGCGATGTGTATGAGTTGGGTTATCCCAACCACGAGGTAAGGAAGTCGTATATCGAAGTATTGATGTCATCCTATTGTCAAAGCGATATGGGTTATGGCGTGGTGTATGTCGATAAAATCAGGCAGTTGTTAGAGCAAGGGGATATTGCCCGTTTGGAAGAAATGTTGAACACTATTTTCAAGTCATTGCCTTATGAATTATGGCAACGAGAAAATGAGCATTTTTACCATGCGATAGTACATTTGATATTTTCGTTACTAGGAGTTTATGTTCAGTCGGAAGTACAAACCTCAGATGGTCGTATGGATGCCTTGATACGCTTGTCGAAATATGTGTATTGCATAGAATTTAAGCTAGACGAATCGGCAGAGCAGGCATTAGCACAAATCAAGTCGAAGGGATATTTGCAGGCTTTTGCTGCGGAAGGCAAGAAGTTGGTGGGTATTGGCATCAATTTTTCGAGCCAACAAAAGAAAGTGGAAGGATTGAAATGGGAGGAACTATTTTTTGATACATAAAAATTATTCAACAAACTAAACAACAGGCGTATTATGAAACTTGTGTTGCACACCTTTGACTTACCTTTGAGGCATACATTTACGATTACGCACGAATCGAGAGATGTACAACCGACCTTGATTGTAGAGCTACAAGATGGTAATTTTAGCGGTTTTGGCGAGGCCACCGAAACGCCTTATTATGGTGTTACGATTGAAAAAATGATAGCCCAATTAGAAAGCGTCAGACACCTCATTGAAGCATACGATTGGCAAGAACCTAAAGATTTTTGGGAAATCATGGCGGTGCATTTGAAAGACGACCATCCTTTTGCTTTATGTGCCCTCGACATTGCCGCCAATGATTTATGGGCAAAAAAACAGCAATTGCCTTTGTACCGTGCTTGGGGACTGAATCCAAGCCATAATCCTATTACCGATTATACAATTGGCATTGATACCATTGAAAAAATGGTAGCCAAAATGCAAGAAGTGCCTTTCCCTTTGTATAAAATTAAGTTAGGAACACCATACGATATAGCCATTGTACAAGCCCTTCGCACGCATACCGATGCGGTGTTTAGGGTAGATGCTAATACCGCTTGGGGCGTAGAAGAAACCATCCAAAATGCCCTTGCCTTGCAAGCGTTAGGCGTAGAATTTATAGAACAACCCATGAAAGCCGATAATTGGGAAGGCATGAAAAAAGTCTTTGCCGAGTCGGTATTGCCGATTATTGCCGACGAAAGTTGTATTGTAGAAGAAGATGTAGCCCGTTGTTATGGCTTTTTTCACGGCATCAATATCAAACTGATGAAATGCGGAGGCCTTACGCCTGCTTTACGCATGATTGCTCACGCCAAAAAATTAGGCTTGAAAGTCATGGTAGGTTGCATGACCGAGTCGAATGTAGGATGCTCGGCTATTGCCCAATTGTTGCCCTTACTCGATTATGTGGATATGGACGGCATTTTACTGGTCGATGACCGCATCTCTACTGGTGTAAGCATTGATTATGGTCAAGTAATATATGCCAGCGAAAATGGTACAGGGGCTAAGTTGATTCGCTAAATTGCTATTACACAGATGCTTTACCATACAACTACTTTACCTCATAATTATTTGCAAACAGCCCAGCAACGCTACCGTTGGTTTAGCGGAACGGCTTATTTGGGTATAGCCCAACATCCTGTTTTTCAACAAGCTTTTGTCGAAGCTATTGCCCAATGGGGAACATCGTGGGGAAGCAGTCGCAACAATACCATTCGTCTAACGGTGTACGAAGAAGCTGAAGCTCGCCTAGCCGACGACTTTCATGCTCCTGCTTGCCTAACGATGCCTTCAGGAATGGCAGCCGGACAACTTTGTTTGCAATATGTACAACAACAGGGCTTTACGTGTCTGTATGCACCCAAAACGCATCCAGCTTTGTGGGAATACAATGCCATGATTCCAACACAGTCGTATGCCGAATGGAGCAATACCATTGCCCAGCAAGTGCAACAACACCCTGCCGAGCGAATTTGTATTTGTAGCGATACCATAGGCTCGCCTTATGTAGAAGCTTTTCGGTTTGATTGGATACAGGCATTGCCCAACAACAAAGAAATTATTATCTTGCTAGATGCTTCGCATAGCTTGGGCATACAAAATTTTTCTGATTTGTTGGGTTGTAGCACAATATTTGAGCCAAATCCTAATGTAAAGCTCGTGGTGACAAGTTCGCTTAATAAAGCAATGGGAATGCCCGGTGGACTTATCTTGGGCGACTCGGCCTTGCTCGCTGCCCTGCGACTTCTGCCGAGTTTTGCAGGAAGCTCGCCAATGATGCCCGCTTTGTTGCAGGCATACATATACGCACAGGGGCTTTACCCTATACAAAAAGACATATTATTAAAAAATATTACCTTATTTAACCAAAACTTACAAGCGCATTACTTTGCATCTCTTCCTGCGTATCCGGCCTACTGTACGCAACAAGAAGGACTGCACGAGTACCTAAAACAACACGGCATTATGACTTCTTGTTTCCCGTATCCGAGTATATACGATAAGCCCGTTTCTCGGATTGTCATTAGTGCGATGCACCAACAAGAAGACCTTACTTTTCTGGCAGAAAAGTGTAATGCGTTCAGTTTTTAACTTATGTTTTTTATGAAAAAAATAATTGTCAAAATTTTGATGCTTTTGTGTATGACAGCACCAAGCTTTGCCCAAGCAATTGATTATCAATTACTACCAGAACTTATGCAGTCGCAACCTGAAAAGTTTCAATTTATTTTAGATAATGCCAATCGTCTTCGTGTGCAAATTCTCTATACCCAAATCAACCGAGATGCACGCAACCATCCTAGTTTTACTTCTTATGGCTTTCGGCTCAATGCTCAAGAATATTTCTATCCAGCTAGTACGGTCAAATTTCCTGCTTGTATTTTAGCTTTGGAAAAATTGAATAAGTTAAATATCAAAGGGTTAGATAAAGATACGCCAATGTTTACTGGGGTGTCTTACGACAAACAAACCAGCGTCAGCAGCGATTTTACTGCGCCAAACGGCCTTCCTTCGATTGCCCATTATATCAAAAAGATTTTGATGGTGTCTGACAACGATGCCTTCAATCGCCTGTATGAATGGCTAGGGCAAGATGGCTTCAACGATGGCTTGCGTGCCAAAGGCTATGACCAAACACGCATGGTGCATCGCCTCCAGATTAGTATGAATGCCGAGCAAAACAAACGTACTAATCCTATTACTTTTAAAAATGGCGACCAAGTTATTTATGAACAACCCCTCGCTACGGCGACCAAAAACTACTTTCCACTTACGCCCATCAAACTGGGCAAGGGCTATTATAAGGGCGATTCTTTGGTAAAAGAACCGATGGATTTTACGACGAAAAACTTTTTTCCCTTGCTAGAACAACAGGCTATTTTGAAGGCTATTCTCTTTCCACAGGCAGTTGAACCAGCCCAACGGTTTGATTTAAAAGCACAAGATTATGCTTTTTTGTATAAATATATGTCGCAAATGCCTACTGAAAGCGTATCGCCTGTGTATGATGCAACAGCTTTTTATCCAGCTTATTGTAAATTTCTCCTGTATGGTGGCGATAAAAATGCTGCCCTGAATCCTAATCTCCGTATCTTCAATAAAGTGGGGGATGCCTATGGTTTCTTGCTCGACAATGCCTACATCGTCGATTTTTCCAGAGGTGTCGAGTTTATGCTCAGTGCTGTGATTTTATGCAATGAAGACCAAATTTTCAACGATAATCAATACGACTACGAAACCATTGGGTTTCCTTTTATGAAGCACCTCGGCGAACTTATTTATGAGTATGAAGCCAAAAGACCTAAAAAACATTCACCCAACCTCGCTAAATTTAAGCTTGACTATGACAAATAAACCGATTATACACTTTTTTTGCTATGTACAACAAAAAACAAAGTTGGGTATAAGTGTGGTGTTTTGGCTGTTTTGGCTCAATACTTTCGCCCAAACGCCTGTACAATCCCATCGGGTCAGCGACGATACAGCCGTAGCACAACTGATTGGGCAGTATGCCCGTAAGTATGCACCCGACAAACGCACCGCTATTTTTCAACTAGAAAGTGTAGTGCAAAAAGACCTAGCACAAGTGACACTTTCGGGTAGAACCAACTTGGTACAAGCCAAAAATACCTTGGTCGAACGCCTCAAAAAAGACCAATGGGAAGTAATCGACCAAGTAAAAACCTTGCCGTCGGCAGAGGTGGGCGACAAAACTTGGGGCTTGGTAGAAGTTTCGGTTTGTAATATGCGGTATAGTCCCAAGCATTCGGGCGAAATGGCAACACAGGCGTTGATGGGAACGCCCGTAAAGATTTTGGATAAAGAAGGAAGTTGGTTGCTGATTCAAACGCCCGACCACTATATCGCTTGGGTTGACCGTGGAGCGATAACTGGAATCACGCCTGAACAATACCAAGCATGGAAAAAACAAGTCAAAATTATTTATACCCAAGCCTACGGACAAGCCTATCGGCAGGCTGACGCTATGGGCGAAAGCGTTTCAGACATGGTGGCAGGCTGTATAATGGCTTTAGTCGAAGAAAAAGAATCCTACTTTGTGGTTCGTTTGCCCGATACAAGAATAGCCTATATATCGAAAAACGAAGCACAGCTCTATGCTTATTGGTTGAAAAACAGCAAAATAACAGATATGTCACTTGTCAAAACGGCCAAACGATTGATGGGCGTGCCGTATTTATGGGGAGGCACTTCTTTTAAAGGCGTGGACTGTAGTGGCTTTACCAAAACGGTTTATTTCTTGAATGGCATCATTTTGCCAAGAGATGCTTCGCAACAAGTGCAAATAGGGGAAACGGTTGATAAAACGGGCGAATGGGATAAACTCAAGGTAGGGGATTTGTTGTTTTTTGGAGAAAAACGAGAAGATGGTTCAGAGCGAGTAGTACACGTAGGGATGTGGATTGGCAATCAGGAATTTATTCATTCTTCCGACAAAGTACGCATCAGTAGTATGAATCCCAATGCCCCCAACTACGACGAATTTAACCATAAACGCTACCTCAGAGCCAAGCATCTCAGCGAAAATAATGGTTGGCAAAAGCTTAAAACCGATAGCATTTATTGGTAAAGGATGTTGGATTTTTAATTTAAACACTATTGTTAAAATTAAAAATCCAACATCCGTACTCAAGTAATGCTTATTCTCCGCCAAAAATACCTTTTACTTTATTCCAAACACCTTCGGCGGCTTCTTTTGCTTCGTCCAATTTTTCACTTGCAGCTTCTTGGATTGCCTCAATTTTCTCGCCAGCTTCTTCTTTAAAAGCATCTACTTTTTCCGATACCACAGCCGAAACTTCTTCAATTTTATTTTCGGCAACTTCGGCAAATGCTTCTAGTTTTTCGCCTGCGGCACTGGCTATCGCTTCCGATTGGGCAGCTACCGTTTTTACGGTATCGCTTACGGTATCGGTGAGGGCTTCTACTTTTTCTACAGCCGCATCTTTTAGGTTGTCTAATTGGCTTTTTTGAGGTTCAGTTGAATTAGTTTCCATTTGTGTGTTTTTATTTAGGTTAAACATTTGCATTGTGCAATAGTAATCTACAAATAAAAACCTGATTTTCAAGCAAAAAACGCACATATTTGTCAAATTTCTCACCAATTTAATTTATGCTTAATTAATCTACTACCCTTGGATTGCGTTGGCATCTTTCGTGGCTGTTTCTTTTTTGTTGAAAGCATACCACAAAATACCCAAACCAAACAAAACGCCTGGAATACTCAAAATTTGTCCCATATTGAGGGTCATCCCATCTTCAAATCCTACTTGATTTTCTTTCAAAAATTCATACAAAAAACGAAGGATAAACAGTATCACCAAAAATGTCCCTGTCATGAGTCCCTCACGGGTCTTTTCCTTTTTCACGTTCCAGATGGCAAATAGTATGATAAACAGCACAATGCAACTGAGGCATTCGTACAGTTGGGCTGGGTGTCGTGGCACAACACTTTCGTAGTCGTGGTGCAACGAAGGGTCGTTGAAAAAGTTGAACGCCCAAGGTACGTCTGTGGGTTTCCCTACTATTTCGGAGTTCATCAAATTGCCAAAGCGAATACAGGCTCCTCCAAGGGCTACGGTAGGTACAACTCGGTCGGTTACATACAAATAGCTTTGGTCGGGATGCTTGCGTACATACAAATAAAACGCTAAAAATAGCCCAATGGCGGCCCCATGACTAGCCAAGCCTGCATACGGAGGCGTAACCATGCTAATGAAAAAATGTACGGGGTCGTTGAGTAGCGTAGGGTATTCGTAAAAGAAATAATGCCCCATTCTAGCCCCTAATACCGTGGCAATCATGGCATACAGCAAAAGCTCGTCGGCTTGTTCTAGGGGACGTTTTTCTTTTTTGAAAAAATAACTTAACACCTGATAGCCCAACAAAAAAGCCGTGGCAAACATAAGGCCATACCAACGAATAGGAAAACCGCCTATCAATGGAATACTTTGAGGGAAAGTAAATATTTCGGGACTTGTGTGCCAGTCGATGAATAATAACATAGTTTCAGAAGTCTATGAGTGAATAATAAATTGAGTAAGGAACAAAACGACTTACAAACTCAAGTACGCTTCAAGTCCTCCTTCGAGGTTTCGGGCTTGTGCGAAGCCTTTTTTATGAAGAATGGTGGTGGCTACTTTGCTTTGTAAACCTGTGTAACACAATACCACAAATTCTTCGTTTTGCCAAGCATTGAGCAAATCAAGCTTTTCGAGTAAAACATCCATCGTAATACATAGCCCTCCGAGGTTGAAATCGGCTATTTCGTCGGGCGTTCTGATGTCGAGTAGCTTCAAATGAGGCAGCCTAGCTTTAAATTCAGCCGCCTGAATGGCTTGTGTCATAGCTACGTGTAAAAGCCTATTCTCCATAAAATTGCAGATTCGTCCACAATTTTGTAAAGAATAGGCTTTTGCTTCATTGGGTGTTAGTCTAATTGATTATAGGCTAAAATACCGCCAAGTACATTACGAACATTGGTAAAGCCTTGGCTTTGTAAGAAAGCTTGTGCTCTTCCTGAGCGAGCACCCGAGCGACAATGCACGATCAATTCTTCAGATTTCCAAGCGTCAATCTCTCCGAGCCTGTCGGGGAGCTCCATCAAAGGAATGAGTTTTGCTCCAAGATTTTGCTCTTCATATTCGTACTCTTCTCTTACATCTAAGAAGTTGAGTTTTTCGCCTGCCTCTAGGCGTTCTTTTAATTCTTCTACAGTTATATCCATGAATCTGCATATTTAACGGGGTACACTGGGCATTGGGGAGAGTTGGTGAACCCACTATTTGATAACTTTAATTTTTCTGACAAAAGTATGATGTTCGTCTGATAGTTTCAACAAATAAATGCCTGAATTAAAATTTTGTAAATCTAGCTCAGGTTGGACTATGGTTGTTTTCAAAAGGGTTTGTCCGAGCATATCGCTTATTTCAACAGATTTCAACAAACTATTGTTCCAATAAATCATGCCTGTCGTCGGATTCGGATACACCACTAAGGCTTCGTTGTCGGTTGGGTTTTCATTACCCAAAATCACTTCGGTGACGCTACCGCCCATCACAGGGCGTATCATAAGGCTACCTGTGGCGGCTTTGAACGTAGCATTGTTTTGGACGCTGGCGAGGTTTTCCCAAGTGGTGCTTAGGGTGTAAAAGCATTTGTTTACGGAGGCTGGCGAGTCTTTATCGAGGCCAATCACTACGGGGTCGTAGTCGGTGTATTGCAAATACCCTACATAAAACGTATCGCTTACGGCCACAGGGGCAAAGGTATATTCGACAAAACCGTCTTTTATCGAAGCATAATTTATTTTGGTATAAAGCGAGCGTAATACTTTATCGGGCTTGCCTTGGGCGTTGCTCATAACCTGAATGCTGATAGGATTGCCTTCGATATTGCTTACAGCAGGCAATAAATGCAACCGCACACCCGACACCACATCTGATTTTTGGTTGATAAATTGCACCGCCACTCGCCCGAATCCTTTGCCCAAATACGCTCCCGCTTCGGCAGTGCCGTCGTCATAAGCATAATAATCGCTTAGGACTACGACCGATTTTAGGGTATCGTTTTGCTTGAGTCGTTGCTCGTCGTTGGTCACAAGGGCTACTTTTACTTCTAAACGAGTGCTGTCGCCTGTGAGTTGGTTGGCAATGCTCAAGGGATGTGCCAACGGGCTTGCCGCAATGGTATTGGATGTTGTGGCAGCGATGGCTTTTGCTTGGACGAAGGCTTGTTGTAAAAGGGTCTTTTTGCGTAGGTCTGTTATGGTAAAATGATAATCAAAAAAGTTGTTGTTGTTGAACAAATTCGTTACGTCGGTTTTGATAGAATCGGCTAAGGTCTTACTCGGATTTGCCAAGATTTGTCGCAAAGGCATGGCCCTATAAGAACGCAACAAGGGGCTAAGGTTTTGCCTTAATGCCAAATCTTGATAAAAAGCATTCGCCTGACTGCGTTGGGCTGCCAAATACACGTAGTCGATATGCCAAACGTCAAATAAGCCCGATTGTCGCCCGAAGGCTATGATTCGGAATTGGAAATTACGGTGCAAATACAGGTTTTTGGCTTGTACCCGAATAAAAGCTTGCTGAAAATTGACCGCCGCTGTATTGCCTTGTGCACGCCAGACGGTTTGCCAGATACCGCCACTGGTATAAAACTGCACACAGAGCGAGTCGGTGGTTTCGGGCGTATCGCCTAACGAACGATTTTGCCAAAAAAAGCTCAAATACAGCGAATCGCTGGGGGCGTATTGTGCCAAATCAATGACTTGCGAAAGCAGCGTGTCGGTAGCTCCTTGGGCAAGGGCATTGCTGAAATCGTAGGGCTTGCCATCGGCTTTGAGACCGTCGAAGGTGGCGACAAACTGGGTGGGGGCTGTCAAGGTCATGCCATTATTAATGCTTGTACCACCAGTATTTTGCCACAATTGCGGATTGAGTTTTCCTGACGAAAAATCATCCCAAAAAGGTAAACTCAGGCTTTGGGTAGCGGTCAGGCGTGCCTGATTCGTTGTAGGTGGAGGCAAAGGAACAGTAAAGAATTGTCCGACGCTCGTTTGCACATACACAAAAAAGAGTGGTAAAATAAACCACTCTTTTTTGTGCCTTCCGATGCTTACAAATAAGCGATAAACCTTGAGGGCAAAGAAATTATTCATACGAGAAAAGAATGCGTTGCGATAGATACAATCGGCAAAGGCGCTATTATTGTTCGCTTGGAGGGTTTCCAGCTACCCAAAGGTCGATGATTTCGCCCACTTTGATTTCACCTTCTTCACAACTAGGGTTTTGGCGAATGACCGTGCCTGCGGCTTCGCTGGCTTCGGGTACATAAATTACTGTACCTTTTTGCAAACCAGAACCCGTAATAATCAGAATGGCTTCGTCATAAGGCTTTCCAACCACGCAAGGAATTTCGATTTCGGCGTTGCCTGTGCCATTACCTACAATCAACGTTACTTTAGAGCCTTTTGGTATCAACGAACCTGCTTCGATATTATTACCTTGGTGTTTTACGCCCAATACCTCATTTTCTCGAATATCGTTTTGGTATTCTAAAGCAGGTTTTAGCAAGCCAGCAATGAGCAATTGCTGTTCGGCACTACGCACCGACATCTCGGTAAGCTTGGGCAATTTAATCAAAGGTGCAGTTTCGGTATTGATGGTCAAGTAAATTTTACGCCCTTGTTTTACCTTTGAATTGGCAAGTGGATATTGCGAAAGCACAGTTAAGGGCTGTACGCCAGGAGTAAAAGTACTGTCGGTTACTTCGTAGTCGAGGTTGCGTTCGGCGAGTAAATCTTCTGCTTGCTCCATCGTTAAGCCTTTCAAGCTAGGCACGGTGATAGTTTCGCCGTGATTGGTACTCCAAGGAAGGTAAACAAAGAAAAACCCAAAGAACAAAACCATCAGTAAGCATATAATGATACCAGCATGGATAAAAACGTCTTTTTTAGAATCGGTTGGAATTTTTATCATTTTTGTCTTCTTTAACGGGATACAATAAGGTTATGAATGAGCCAACTAGCAACTGTCGCGCTGTTTTTTGTTGCAATTTAGTAAGATTAGTTTGTTTTTGACAAATTGCTTTTGAAAGATTCCGCCATCTTGGTGATTTATTCCATGAAAGGATGACAAGATATTGGATTGTTTGGTGATGATTTTTAAATAAATCTTGTAATTTGCGTCACGAAAAAAACCATTTTTATAACATGAAAAAATATGCTTTATTGTCGGCAGGCGAATTACTTGTCGATTTAATTGGTACAGAGCTCGCCGAAAATATTTTACATACCAGTGCTTTTGAGCGTTTTCAGGGTGGAAGCCCAGCCAATATGGCTGCCAATATGGCTCGTTTGGGGCAACCTGTAGCCCTCATTTCTTGTGTTGGCAACGACAACCTAGGGGTGTTTTTGAAAGAAGAAGTAGCCAAAACGGGCATTGATGTGAGCCATATTGCCATAGACTCGCTGCTTCCTACCAGTATTGTGGTGGTATCTCGTACCAAGGGTACACCCGATTTTATTGCCTATCGCACCGCCGACCGTATGCTGTTGCCTGCCCATATCAGCGATGAGCTACTGGCCGATTCGGCTATTTTTCATACTACTTGTTTTGCTTTGAGCCAAGAACCTGCCCAAAGTACACTTGTCGATGCGGCCCGCCGTGCCAACACTCTTGGCTGTAAAGTGAGTATCGATTGCAATTATGCACCCCAAATTTGGCCCGACCGCCAGCAGGCTTGGCAGGTTATTTCGGCTTATTGTGGCCAAAATGCCCTTGTCAAACTCAGCGAAGACGATGCCGAGCGTATTTATGGCTATGTGGTGGACGAAGAAAAAATCCTGAGTGATTTTCATGCGATGGGTGCCGACCTCATTTGTCTGACCAAAGGAGGCGATGGCTCTGTGATTTCGTACAACCAAGGCAAAGACCGTATTTTGGTAGGCGTAAAGCCCATTGACGTAATAGATGCGACGGGTGCAGGTGATGCCTATTGGGCTGGTTTTCTGACGGCCTACACCCAAGGGGCTAGTCCGGCTGTATGTGCCGAGGCTGGTGCCAACTTGGCTGCTTTGAAGCTCGTAACCAAAGGCCCTCTGCCTGCCAAGGTCGATAAAGCGATTTTGCAGATAAAATAAATACTGGTGCTATCGGATGTTGGATTGTTGATTTCGGAATAAAATACATTTTAACCCATGTTTTCAATCCGTTATCAAGTATCCAACATTCGTCTGTGGCTCTTGGCTCGTTTAACCCTACTTTTATGCAATAAAATAAGGCTTTTTGTTGTCTGCTAAAAAATAATAAAACATCTTTGTTGGACATTGGATTTTCTACACAAAAGCTATTTTTGTGTTTTAGTTAGAGATAAAAATTAATTGCGTAAATGTTTGCAGACGTAGTGTTTCCTAGAATATTAGCAGCAAAAGAACTCGATGCCTATCTTGCCGAAGGGTGGTTTAGAATGGGGCAGAGTGTTTTTACGACTAATTTCTTAAAATTTCATGACGTGCTGTATAGTGCTTTATGGTTACGCATCGACTTGCCACGAGTAGTGCTACCGAGCACTTACCAGAAGCTGATGAAGCAAAATGCACGTTTTCAACTCAAGATACAGCCAGCCCATATTACGCCCGAACACGAAAAGCTTTTTGCTACTTATCGGGCTTCTGTAAAATTTGAAACCTCTCCGTCTTTGCAGCAATTGCTGTATGGCGAAAGCCAAAAAAATATCTTTCGCTGTTATGAAATCAATGTATATGACCAGCAAAAATTGATTGCTACAGGCTTTTTTGACATGGGCGAAAACAGCGTTGAAGGCATTTCTTGTTTCTATGACCCTGCCTACAAAAAGTATAGTTTGGGTAAATATTTGATGTTTTTGAAAATTGAATTTTGCTTACAACGCCAAATTCAATACTTTTACCCGGGCTATTTTGTGCCGGGTTATCCTTTGTTCGATTATAAACTCAGCTTGGCAAAAGCAGGGTTAGAGTACCTTGATTACTACACCGACCAATGGCAGTCTATCAGTATGTTTGATGAAAATAATACGCCATTGAGAAAAATTAAAAATAAACTAGAAGAACTGTCGTTGTTACTATATGAAAACCAAGTGTTTAATCAGGTGTTAATTTATGAGTACTTCGATGCCAATTTGGTAAGCAACCTGAATGGATTAAGCTTGCTTGAATATCCCCTTATCTTGTATTGCTTCGAGTTTACGGAAGAGTATATCAATCCATTGATTGTGTTTGATGCCAAATACGACACATATCATTTGATGCTGTGCAATAGTATGTACGAAATGGAATACCTGCATCCTAAACCAACGCATTACGGCAAACATTTGTTGCAACCTGCCAAAGCCCTATTTTCGTGCGAGTCGCCCGAGTTGATGGCTCACGTCGTAACGCATTCACTCAAAAAAGCCGTAACTTCATAAATGAAAAAAAACTCGTAATTTTATATAAAAACTCATAAAAATTAGCTATCTTTTACCTTAGTAAATATCCCAATCCTATCTCGATTACCATTTTGTGAAAGCTTAATTAAAAAAAACGAATACATTTATCAATAAATTAAGCAGTAGTACAGCTTTGTGATTTTTGACTTATGAATTTTAAAAACAACAATCTGTTGATTATTAGTTTTTTATCAATCATAAATCAAACCTCTTTATACTTAATACCGTATTTTTGTAAACATAAAAGTAGGTATGACGCTATTTTTTTGTCTTTGCGGTACGCTATCGAACTATTTATGGGACTTCCCCTTAATGTAATTCTTACTAACCTAAATTACAAATGAACTTTCCGTACAAAGCCTTGTATCGGTTGAACTTATGGGAAAAATCTTCTTGTGCTTTGCTGCAAGGAGCTTTTTGGAACAATTACCACATAACACAACAAAAGATTACCCAAATGCTTGGGATGCTTGTCTTCGGATTAAGCCTATATTTGTATTGCCCAACCATTTATGCCCAACGTACACTTGGAACGATTGATTTACGTCAAAAAAACATTACTGCTACGAGCGAAAGCATTCCGCTCGATTCGTCGTGGCGTTTTTATTGGCAGCAATTTTATTCCCCTACGCTTTTAGCAACTCAACAGCCCAAGCCCAATGCCTATATTCCTTTTACGCAAGTTTGGAATACATTACCCTTCCTTCAGCCGAAATTTGCCCGTAAAGCCTTTGGTTATGCAACTTACAGCTTGGATGTACTGATAGACCACCGCAAAAATCCCACTATTTGCTTGAATGTGCCAGAGGTGTATTCGAGCTACAAACTTTGGATAAACAACCACCTTGTTGCCAGCAACGGACAAGTTGCCACAAGAAAGGAACAGTACCGTCCGCAATGGTTGCCACAGCTTGTCAATTATGATGCCACAACCGACACCTTACATTTGGTGATGCACATAGCCAATTTTGACCATTACAAAGGCGGGGCATTCTTGCCTATCAAAATAGGCAGTACCACCGAACTCTACGAAGAACGAGAGCATGAATTGGCACTAGATATGCTTGTGACGGGGATGCTGCTCATGGGAGCGATGTTGTTTTTTAGCCTGTATTTTATGGGCGAAAAAACGCAGGAAGTGTTGTTTTTTGCCATATTTTGTTTGTTTTTTATTTACCGCATCATCGGGGTCGATAACCTGTATTATTTGCACCATCTGTTTCCTACGCTAGATTGGCACGTGACCATACATATCGAATATTTTGCCATGTATGCCTGTATTTTTACGTTTAGCGTTTTTATTCGTAAGTTGTATCCGAATGAAACCAAGGATGTTTTTCTCAAAATTATTTTGGGTAGTACCTTGGGCTATATGATTACGCTTGCTGTTGCACCGATTCATGTGTTTACTTACCTATCCAACTTTTTCTACCTGATAATTCTCTTGTTTGTGACTTACAATTTTATTGTCGTACTCAGGGCGTTTTTCAACCAACGCCAAGGCTCGTTTTTTGCCTTTTGGGGGGTATTGGTTTTTGGCATATCTATCTGTTTGAGTATTTTAGGTTTTTACAAAATCATCCCTTACAATCCGATGTATTTCTTTGTCGGATACATTGGCTTTATTTTCTTTCAAAGCCTTATTTTGCCCCATCGTTTTTCTGATACCATGCGCAAAGCAAGAGATTTGGCAGAACAAGGAGGCAAGGCAAAATCTGAATTTTTGGCCAATATGAGCCACGAAATCAGAACCCCTCTCAATGGTATTATCGGGTTTACAGACTTATTATTGAAAACAAAGCTAGACGAAACCCAACAAAAATATTTAGCTACGGTTTTTCAATCGGCCAATGCCCTGCTTGATATTATCAACGATATTTTAGATTTTTCTAAAATTGAGGCTGGAAAACTAGAACTCATACCCGAAAAAGTTGACCTGCTCGAATTGAGTACCCAAGTGGTAAATATTATTTCGGTTCAAGCCGACGAAAAACGATTGGAAGTATTGCTCAATGTGCCACCCAATATTCCTCGTTTTACGCATATCGACCCTGTACGTTTGCGACAAATTTTGGTCAATTTGTTGGGTAATGCCGTCAAGTTTACCGATAAAGGCGAAATAGAATTAAAAATAGCAATCCTAGAGCATTTCCCCAATGGCGAAACCTCGTTGCGTTTCTCGGTAAGAGATACAGGTATTGGTATTGATGTAGAAAAACAAGAAAAAATCTTTGAAGCTTTTGCCCAAGAAGATGCTTCTACCACTCGTAAATTTGGTGGTACAGGTCTTGGCTTGACCATCTCTAATCGCCTTTTAGGCCTGATGGAATCGCAATTGCACTTGCAGAGCATCAAAGGAGAGGGAAGTACATTTTATTTCGACCTTTCGTTGGTTTGTGAAGAAGGCGAGCCACTTCAATGGCAAGGCATTGAGCATATCAAAAAAGTATTGATTGTGGACGACAACCACAACAACCGTAATATTTTGCAAGATATGCTTGCCCTCAAAGGCATTGCGTCGCAACAGGCAACCAATGGCATTGTGGCCCTTGAAATATTAGAGAAAGGCCATGTTTTCGACGTGATTTTGATGGATTTCCACATGCCTTATATGGATGGCATCGAAACGATTCGACATATTCGCAAAAAAACAAGCTATGATAATCAGGCGATTATCCTTTTGGCAAGCTCTTCCGATGACCCTTATATTGGTCGTGCCTGCCAAGAACTAAGCGTGGCTCATCGCTTGTTGAAACCTATCAATATACAGCAGTTGTATAATGCTTTGGCAAGAATTAAAGAAGTTTCAGCCAACAATACCCTGCCCATATTCGATACGCAAACACAACAATTGGCTTTGCATTCAGAAAATATTACGTTGATGATTGTAGAAGACAACCCTGTAAATATGCTTTTGGCACGTACTATTTTCAAAAGTTTACTGCCCCAAGCCAGTATTTTAGAAGCAGAAAATGGACAAATAGCCGTGAATTTCTATAAGCAATTTCATATCGACATCATCTTTATGGACGTACAAATGCCCGTGATGGGTGGCTACGATGCCGCCAAGGCCATTCGGGCATTTGAGCAAGGCAACAGGCGTGTTCCGATTATTGCCCTCACGGCAGGAACAGTAAAAGGCGAACGAGAAAAATGCCTCGAAGCTGGCATGGACGACTACGTGACCAAGCCCGTGGTAAAAGCGACATTGGCACAAGCCCTCAACAATTGGATTGCCCTAGAATGGGGAACACAAGCCACCGAAACATCGCCCCAAGTGCTTAATATTGAGCAAGAAGACGAGCATTTCGATAGGGTTTTGTTTGCCCAACGCCTCGACAACGATGCCGATTTTATGAAACAATTGCTGTCTATTGCCCAGCAACAATTGGGGATTTTTGAACAAGATTTACAACAATTACTCGCCGAGAAAAACCTCAGTGCTTTAAAATCGCTTGGACATAAGATGAAAGGAACAGCCGTTTCGAGTTGTTTTCCTAACTTGGCGTATTGGTCGGAACGCCTCGAAAGGGTTGAGTCGATAGACCTAGAAGAAATGACCAATATTGTGGAGCATATCAAGGAAGAATTTAAGATTTTACAAGAAATATTAAAGCATCATGCCTAGGGAATATCTTGTTTTTAATAACCCATCTGATGAAGCCGATATAGAAGACAAAATCGGAGTTGTTGGTGGTACGAAAAGCGAATTACATGATGTACAGAAATGTTTAAACGTTTTGAAAACAATCTTTTAGAATAATTTTGTTTCTTTGAAAAGAATTTTAATCTGTTGAAACATGCTTGGTAATTTAGATAACGAAGTGATTTTCAAAAAAGCTTTTACCGATAAAACTGTATTTAAGGCTTTTGTTCGTGATATTTTGGGCATTGAAGTAGAAGTAGAAAAAATAGAAATAGAAAAGAAGTTTGAGCCTAAAATTGGTTACGTCGATTTTGAGTTAGACATTTTTGCTGAAAGTGTAGATAAACGAATTTGTATCGAAACGCATCGAGTATGACCACCACTTTGATAGGTTTCTACACTATTTTTTAATGCTCATTGCCGAGCAGCAAAGAAACAGCAAAGAATATGATATTGATAGAACCGTTTATGTGATTGTTGTTTTAACAGCCCCCTATAAAATCAGCGAAAAAAACGGCAAACCTATTCTTGACGAGGTTTTGTTGCTCAACTTAAACCCACAAACGTTACAAGGCGAAATCCGAGAATTATATGGGCATCAGTTTGTTTGCCTAAATCCAAATCATCCCAATAGCGAAACGCCTAAACAAATCAGGGATTGGTTAGATTTGATTTACCAATCTATTCATAGTCCAGAAAGACCTGTTTTGAATACACAAAACGAGGGTATAAGAAAGGCTATGGAATTGATAAGCTTTGAAAATTTAACCCCCGAAGAAAGAACAAACGCCAAAAATAAAGAGGCTACGAGAATTGTTCTGATGAAAGAAAGGACAGCAGAGAAAATGGAAATTGCTAGAAAACTCATTAAGCGTCATTTAACAAATGAGGAAATAGCAGAAGATACAGGTTTAACAGTTGAACAGATAGAGCAACTGCGTAGCGAAAAAGACTAAAAACTGCACCCAACATTAGGTTTGCGAAAAGGTGGGCTAATGTATGTAATGTAGGCTTTTGTGCTCTCTAAAAACTTTGTGCGTAGGGTAGCTGTCAAATCCCGCCCTTCGCAAACATTTTTCCGTTAGTAGTAATCCCCAATCCCGAATATCCCATTTCCCAATCCCTTCGCTCATCTCAAACACTTTTTTTCGCTACTGTGTATGTCATAACAAAAGAATTTGGCGTTTTGGTATTAATCTGCAATTTTTGTAGTAAGAAATTTGTTGTTTAAATAGACACAATTCTACAAAAGGCTTGGCTGGAGTAGCCGATTGCAGAAAAGGGTAAGCACCTCGTGTGCGTTGTTTTACAGAATTTATTGGGTATCCAGCATATTTTACTATCAACAATGGCAGAACATATTAAGTGCCTAATTATAGGCTCAGGACCCGCAGGTTATACCGCAGCAATTTATGCTTCAAGAGCAGGACTTACACCTGTGATGTATCAAGGTAGCCAACCTGGCGGACAATTAACGATTACCAACGACGTGGAAAATTTCCCTGGGTATCCGGAGGGTATTCAAGGGCCAGTGATGATGCAAGACCTTGAAAAACAGGCTCGTCGCTTTGGTACAGATGTTCGTTATGGCATGGCAACGGCGGTTGATTTCTCGACTTCACCTAAAAAAATTACGGTTGACAATGCTACCGAACTTACCGCCGATGCTGTTATTATTGCTACAGGTGCATCGGCCAAATGGCTTGGCTTGGAGTCAGAACAAAAATACAATGGTTTAGGCGTTTCGGCTTGTGCGGTATGCGATGGCTTTTTCTTCCGTAACCAAGAAGTGGCTATTGTGGGTGGTGGCGACACCGCCGCCGAAGAGGCTACCTATTTGGCAAACCTTTGTGCCAAAGTTCACATGATTGTGCGTAGAGATGAATTGCGTGCTTCGCTTATCATGCAGAAACGAGTAAAAAATAATCCTAAAATAGAAATCCATTGGAACTCTATTACAGATGAAATCTTAGGCGATGTCAACGGCGTTACAGGGGTTCGATTGAAAGATGCTAATTCTGGCGAAACAAAAGAAATCAATGTAACGGGCTTCTTTGTGGCTATTGGTCACAAACCAAATACTGAAATATTTAAAGATTACCTCGAACTCGACGAAGCGGGCTATATTCAAACAATCAAAGGTTCTAGTAAAACCAATGTTGAAGGAGTATTTGCTTGTGGCGATGCACAAGACAATGTATATCGCCAAGCCGTAACCGCCGCCGGAACAGGTTGTATGGCCGCCCTCGATGCCGAACGCTGGTTGGCTGCCAACGAATTACATTAATGCCAAGGCTTTTGAATTTCAAACATACCATGACATGAACATACGCCGTAGTTTCTTGACTATATGCCTCACCTTTGTCGGTTGCTTGTCGGCTTTTGCCCAACAAGAAAAAGGTGCATTCAAAAATAATCCTAAAATCAAAGTAAAGGACAATACAGGTCTTTATAAAGAGAAGGATAAAAAACAGGACGATTTGGATGAAGCCCTCAAATTGCAGTTCAAAACCGAATTTGAAACGGTTGACAAACAAGTCACAGGCACAACCGATAAGTTTGAACCTGTGCGTGCCGTAAATGCCACTGTGAGTAGTTTCGATACCACTTCGGTTGACGAAAGCGACCCGCTTGTCGTTGAAATGCAAGACGAAATGCGTCCATCGGGTAGCGACGATTTCGTTGCCGTGGCATCGTACTTTTCTATTTGGGATAGCCAAAATATCGACCCTTATGGCATCAATGCCAAAGATTTTGACGATGTGGTTGACCTAGAATTGTTTAATAAAGAACAAGGTCGCTATTGGAGTGTTCCTTCCAATGCACCCAAACTTACGTCTAAATTTGGCCCTCGCTGGGGGCGTATGCACGCAGGTGTTGATATTGATTTAGAAACAGGCGACCCTGTGTATGCTGCCTTCGATGGCATTGTACGGGTGTCGGGCTATGATGGAGGAGGCTATGGTAACTTCTTGGTAGTGAGGCATTATAATGGTATAGAAACGCTCTATGGTCACTTGTCACGCAAAAGCTACGAATCGGGTATGTATGTAAAAGCAGGCGATGAGCTAGGCAAAGGTGGCAATACGGGGCGAAGCACTGGCTCGCATTTGCACTTTGAAACACGCTACGAAGGCAACCCACTCAATCCAACTTATGTGTTTAATTTCGTTGGTGAGGGGACAGAACCTGTCTCGAACCACTTGCTTATCTCGGCAAGAGTATTCGATACGTATGGCTTGGCCTTGGGCAACGAATATGGCGATGCTGGTAACAAAGTAGTTACTCGTCGCACGGCTTGGACCACCGCACGTCAGGGCGATACGCTTACTTCTATTGCCAACAGAGCTGGGATTTCTGTAGAAAAACTCGCTCGCCTCAATGGAATGCGTATTTCTTCTAATTTGAGAGTTGGTCGTCGTTTAAGGATACAGTAAATACATTTGTTCTTTTCTCATAAAAAAAGCTCTTGACAATATCAATTGTCAAGAGCTTTTTGGTTTATTATTAATACTAATGGCATGACTTCGAGTCATGCCATTAGTAAAACAACAGAAGAATGGCTATTTTTCTCGATTAATCAGTTTATTAATAGAATGATAAAGTGTTATAATAGAAGAGATTATGAATAAAAAAACTGAAATGAAAACCGCTGTATCTCCATTGTAGTAAATAGTATTCGATTGTGTTAGAAGCAATAAAAAATAGATAACAATAATGGTAATTGTAACAATATCATCTACTTTATTGTTGATTTTTGAATACGTAGAGTAGATGAAATATATGATTGAAGTAATGGAAAAGGTACTAAATAGTATTTGTAAAAGACCACCAGTTAAATTTAATAGAATTATCAAAAAAACAGGAAATGATAATTTATCTCCAGGAATTATTAACAGTAGCGAAAAAATGATTGTCGGAATTTTATAGTATATTTTCATATTATTTTGTGTTTAAATCTATCACAAAATAATTAGTTGTAAAGCTTCTAAAAATTGATACAAATCATTTAATTGTATTTTGAGGCTCGTATTCTACTTAACGTTTCTGGTTCAATTTCTATAAATGAAGCAATTTTTTTTAATGAAACTCTATTCAAAATATTGGGAATATGATTTATTAAATACCGATATTTTTCTTCGCTACTCTTAGATCTCAAAATAAAATTTCTTTGTATGCTTTCGCAATAGTATTTTTCAGTTAATACTCTTCCATGAAAATTAAATTCGGGAAAATTATCATAGATAGCCAATATATCAGAATAGTTAATATACCACAACGTGCATTCCTCAAGTGTTTCAATAAATTCATACGAAGGTGTTTGGTTATAAAAACTTTGAATTGAAAAAATCAAGTCATTTTCCTGATAGAACCAAGTGGTATGTTCCTTGCCATCTGTTAAATAATAGGCACGAATAATTCCTTTTTCAATAAAAAATATTTTATTTGAAATATGTCCAGCTTCTAACAAAATTGACTTTTTACTAACTCGTAGTTTCTTTATTTTGGACTTTAAATGAAAAATAAGTTTCTCCGAAAGAGGTTTTATAGAGTTTAGAATAGTAAATAATTGCTCCATATATAGCGAATATTTTATGATTCAGTAGGCTTAATTGCAGTTCAGACTGACTCATTAAGATAGTACATAAAAGAATCGAAAGCAAATTTTCATCTGTAAGATGTAGGGCAAACGTATCACAATTAACCCCCAAGAGCGTATTGTCAAATTTCTACAATTTGTCAATACGCTCTTGGGGGTATGTTTTGAAACTTTGTTTGTTACGAGTTGGAAACTTTTTAATTGGCTTTCACCCGATTATTTTCAGATTCCGAACCTGTTTTGCGATTACGGGTGGCTTTGAGTTTTTGGTTGCCAAATGAGTAATTAAACGATAAGCGTATATTACGTGAGGCTTGGCGTTGATAATAACTGAGGTTGATGTCCTGAAATTCGATTGTGCCGCTTACTTTTTCTGTATAAAAAACGTCGTTGAAACTGAGCGAAAGTTTGCCTTTTCCTTCAAACATTTTTTGTTGTAAGCCTATCGTCAATGCTCCCATTGGTTTGAGTCGCAAAAATTCTTGTTGTGAATGAGTCATGTACCAGCCGTTGATTTCTGCTCCTAAGTTTTTCAAAATTTTGATGTTTACATTGATGTACGCCAACCAATTGACACGTCCTTGGTCGAAGGTTGCTCCTAAATAATTAGCGTTGTAGCTGTTGTAAATCAGTTGATTACCCCCAAATCCTGAGATTCTTTTGCCGATATTTAAAGGGAAATTGAGTTCGACAAAGTAATTTTTATACGTAGCCAAATTTTGTGCCGTCGTAAAAGTACGCTTGGTTTCAAGGTCTTGTTGTGGGGCATTTTCTATAATCACATCGTCGGTTTTGTTATAGCCCAAAGCAAAGAACGGCTGTCCATCGAAAGTCACTTGCATTTTGATTTCGTTGGTCAATTGCGGTTTAAGCAAAGGATTCCCTTTGGTATAAGTCAATGAGTCGATTTGGTACTGAAAAGGATTTTGTTGCTGGTAACTTGGTCGGTCTATTCTACGATTGAAAGAGGTAGTCAGTGCCAAGTTTTTGTTGATTTTACGGGTCAAATATACGCTTGGGAACAACTGCAAATAGTTACGGTCGAGTACGTTTTTGTTTTCTGCCCGACTAAAACCTGTGGCAATGGTTTGCTCGGCTCGTAGTCCCGTTTGGATTTCCCATTTCTCACTCAATTTTGTATTAAAATTGATATATGCTGCATTGATGTTTTCTTTGTAATTAAACACATTACTGCGTACTACGTCTAATTGTTGAGCTCTGTAAAATTTCAAATCGTTATCAATAGTAGCAAAGCTGACCTTCGCCCCTGTTTCCCATTTGGTATGGGCGTTTACAGGGTAAGTATAATCCATTTTAGCAGTAAAAAACTTCACTGGATTATCTACTTCTTGCGAAGTTTTGCGGTTAATATCATTGTCTATTACCGTGATAAGGTTCTGGCTTTTAAGGCGATAGGTTACATAATCTAAATCCACGTTCAATTCTCTTCCTGTGGTATCAAAGCTATGTTTCCAGTTGAGGTTATAGCCGATGTTTGAGCGACTGACAGGTTGCTCGTTGATGGTCTGAAAAGCATTTTTCAATACTTTACTCGTGGCATCATATACGTTGGTGATGGCTCGGTTTGTACCCGTGCCTTGGCGGTCGAAGCCTGTAAGGAGGATACCAAAAGTATTTTTACGATTGATATAAAAGTCGATACCTGCCCGAGCATTGTGTACTTTGGCTTCGTTGGGCATCATGGTAGCATTGTTGAAAAGGTCGTTGCCAATGATGCGGTCAATTTTGGTAAGTTCGTAATAAGTACGGTCGGCGTAAGTATAATTCCCGAAAACGTTGATTTTTCCTTTGCGATGGTTGACCGATAGCGTTGGCGACAAGCCTCCAAAAAAGTCGTTGGCACTGCGGTTTACTTCACGGTTGTCGAACCAAGAACCACGAGTCGAAAAGCCAATAGAGCCATTTGTGCCCAAATCGGCATTGCGTTTCATAATAATATTGATGATAGCTCCGCCCGAAGCGTCATAACGTGCTGATGGATTTTTGATGACCTCAATTTTGTCGATGGCATTGCTGGGCATATCACGCAAAACCTGATTCATGTCGGTATATTGCGAAGGCTTGCCATCAATCATAATCGACACCGAAGCTTTGCCTGCAATAGTGATGCGTTCTTGGGCGATAATCAAGCCGGGTACTTTTTGCAAAACTTCCAAAGCTGTACTTCCTGCCGCCGTTGGGCTACTGGCTACATTGACAATCATTTTATCAATGCGTTGTTCTAAAAAAGGCTTTTGAGCCGTTACGGTTACTTCGTCGAGTTGCTTGCTACTGGCTACTAATTGAAGCGTTGGTACTTGAACAGCCTTGTTTTCTACCACAAAAGTAGGTGACAATAAGCGGTTATAGCCCACCATTGAGGCGGCCATGAGGTACTTGCCATTTTTAACGGCATCGAAGGTATAATTGCCATCGGCATCGGTCAAGTTGGCTTTTACCATCGACGAATCTTTTGCCGATAACAAGGCGATTGTTGCAAAGGGTGCAGCTTGTTTTTTCTCATCTAATACTTTACCAGAAACGACTTGTTGGGCAAAACTGAGATGACCAATAAAAATGAGATTGATGAAGAGTAAAAGGCTTTTTTTCATGATATATCAATTTGAAAATTTGCTTTATTAATTTGAAAATTTGGTGATTTGAAGATTTGAAAATGGTCTTCGTTAATTTGAAAATTTGGTGATTTGAAGATTTGAAAATGGTCTTCGTTAATTTGAAAATTTGCTTTATTAATTTGAAAATTTGGTGATTTGAAGATTTGAAAATGGTCTTCAAATCTTCAAATTGGCACATCTTCAAATTTTCAAATTGGCACGTCTTCAAATCTTCAAATTGGCACATCTTCAAATTTTCAAATTGGCACATCTTCAAATTTTCAAATTGGCACATCTTCAAATTTTCAAATTGGCACATCTTCAAATCTTCTAAATTGGCACATCTTCAAATCTTCAAATTGGCACATCTTCAAATTTTCAAATTGGCACATCTTCAAATCTTCAAATTGGCACATCTTCAAATTTTCAAATTGGCACATCTTCAAATCTTCAAATTGGCACATCTTCAAATTTTCAAATCACCATATCTTCAAATTCTCTAAGTTAGATGCAACATCCACACGCAAAGTTGCACCGACCTTTGTAGTTTAGCTAAGAAATCCTATCGAATGGGCGAATATGTCTGTAAATGGTTTGATTAAAGGATAAAAGCCATTAACTTGGAACAGAAACCATTGGATTTTTGTTAATCTATAGAATTGGTAGAATTTTATCAACAACATAACAAGCATTGTATCATGAAATTTATTAAAATTGTTTGTGTGCTTTTGTTAACGTCTTTGTTTACAAAAATTTATGCACAGCAAGGTGTCCTCAAAGCAGGTGTTTGGAGAGGGACATTTACGTTGTATGCCGGACAAGAATCGCCTTTTAATTTTGAAGTAAAAGGAAAAAATGTGTATTTATTGAACGCCTCCGAACGCTTTGAACTCAAAAACTTTAGCATCAAAGGCGACTCGTTGTTTATTCCGATTGATGTATTCGATGCCGTGTTGGCGGCTAAGATTGAGCCAAGTGGCGACAAACTCACGGGCTTTCTCAAGAAAAATGCCAGTGTTACGCCAATTCCTTTTCAAGCAAGCTTTGGTAAAAGATACCGCTTTTTCGAGCAAGCTACGCCTGTCGAAAGTAGTTTAGCGGGCAAGTGGGAAGTACTGGTTGGTACGGCTACTACGCCTATTATTGGGGTTTTTGAACAAAAAAATAGCGGTGTTACGGGAACATTTTTGTCAAAAACGGGCGATTATCGCTTTTTAGAAGGCAACGTCAAAGGAAAAGATTTTTACTTGTCGGCTTTTAGCGGTTCGAGTCCTTCGTTAATCAAAGGGCGTATCGAAGGCGATGTAATTGAAGGTGAAATGATTAGTGCTTCGGGAACTAGGCCATTTAAAGGAAAGAAAAATGACCAAGCCGAGTTGCCTGATGCCTACAGTTTGACCAAGGTAAAAGAAAACAAGGTTTTTTCCTTCGCTTTTCCCGATGCTTTTACAGGTCAAACCGTGACTTTACAAGATGCAAAATACAAGGGAAAAGTAGTGGTGGTGACAATCTTGGGAAGTTGGTGTCCCAACTGTATTGACGAAGCGTCGTTTTTAGCTCCTTGGTACAAAACCAATGCCAAACGTGGGGTAGAATTGGTGGGCTTGTCGTTTGAACGCAAAAACGACCCCGAATTTGCCAAAACACGCTTGCAAGCCCTCAAAAATCGCTTTGGTATCGAGTACGATTTACTCTTTGCAGGCCTGGCCGATACCAAATATGCGTCTTCGGTATTGCCAGGTTTGACAGACATCGTGTCGTTTCCTACAACTATCTTTATCAATAAAAAAGGGGAAGTTGCCAAAATTCACACAGGCTATTCAGGCCCTGCTACAGGCAAATACTATGACGCTTTTGTCAAAGAATTTAACAACGAAATCAATACCTTGTTGAAAGACTAGGGAAACATATAGCACTGCGAATACAAGAATTTGGATGTGTTTTAAGAAAACACATCCAAATTCTACAAGAGCCAACAAGCCAACAGGCATCTTCACAATTTATTTTTGCCTAATTCATAAATTTTACAAGAAATACTTGTTAAGTCAATTTTGTTGACTAAATTTGGACTCAAATCCAAAAATGGTCGAAAAGTCATGGATAAAGTCCTTCAGAAAGATGAAATAATCGTGAAAGAAGTGGTTGAAGCAGCCAAGGCTTTGTTTCAACGCTATGGGCTAAAAAAGACCACGATGGAAGATATTGCCAAATATGTAGGCAAAGGAAAAAGTACGCTTTACTATTATTTTCCCAGTAAAAATGAAATATTTGAAGCTGTGGTCGAATACGAAATGAAAGAACTCTTTCGTTCTATTGCTGCCGTTGCGAATGACGCAACAACTGCAAGAGCCAAGCTCAAAGTGTATGTGACGAATCGTTTTGCCAAGCTACAAGAAATGGCCAATCTCAGTCAAGTATTGAAGGAAGAAATTATGGGTCATGCTTGTATGATTTTTCAATTGAAAAAGAAATACTTGGAGGTAGAAATCAACTTGGTGTATGAATTTATCAAATTTGGGGTTGCCCAACAAGAGTTTAAATTGATGGACGACGAACACTGCGACACCTTAGCAAGGGTGATTGTAGCAACGTTTAAAGGTTTTGAAATGCCCAATTTAGCGGTTTTAGATTTGTCGAAAAATATTGCCGAACATACCGATTTTTTAATTGATACGTTTATTGAAGGAATTGCAGCGAAAAAATAGAACATTTTTTCATCCTTTTTTGTTTGAATAAGTAGCCTTGCGAGTGACTTGGCATGAGTCTTTTACCCTTATATATTTCCATTCCAACTAAAAAATACGATACTGCTCAATGGCAGTACATAAAGGCTATTATAGCCATTTTTACTTACTAACTACTATTTGTTTGTGAAGGCTTTCGTTCAAAAGCCCTTTTTCTGATTTATTTTTTAGACTAAAAAACGATTTTGGTCTATAGTTTTAAACGTTTTGTCAACAAAATTGACTATTTAGTCGCTAAAATTGAGCTACACCACAGTATAAAATGGGCAAAAGTTGTCATATACAAATAACTCTGTCCTAAAACGATGACTTTATATTTTCCGAACGAGCATTTATAAAAACCTTAATTCACCCGTATATTTTACAGACAAATAGATTATGAACATGAATCACTTAATTGCACAAACTAAAGGTAAATTAGGCATTTTATTGCCAGGTATGGGGGCTGTTGCCACTACTTTTGTCGCTGGTGTACTGGCGGCTCGCAAAGGTATTGCTCACCCGACGGGTTCGCTTACGCAAACGGCCAACATTCGTCTGGGTAAACGCACAGAAAATCGTAATCCGAAAATTAAAGATTTTGTTCCCTTAGCTTCTCTCGATAGTCTGGTATTTGGTGGTTGGGATGTATATGGCGACAACATGTACGAAGCAGCCCTAAACGCAGGCGTGCTTGAGCCTCACACGTTGGCACAGGTACGCCCTGAGCTAGAGCGTATTGTACCTATGAAAGCCGTATTCGACAAGCATTATGCAAGAAATTTGGATGGCACTCACGTAAAGCCACAAACGAGCAAATTGGCTTTGGTAGAAGAGTTAATCGCTGATATTGAGGATTTTAAGCAAGCCAACGACTGTGAAAGATTAGTGATGGTGTGGTGTGCTTCTACCGAAATTTATCACGAAGCACAGGAGGTACATTCTTCTTTAGCCAAGTTTGAAGAAGGTTTGGCCAACAACCATCCTGCCATTGCTCCGTCTATGATGTATGCTTATGCTGCTCTCAAATCGGGCGTACCTTTTGCAATGGGAGCTCCCAATTTATGCCTCGATATTCCGGCTTTAGAAGAATTGGCCTTGCTTACCAATACGCCTATTGCTGGTAAAGATTTCAAAACGGGACAAACCCTGATGAAAACCATCGTAGCACCAGGATTGAGAGCTAGAGCTTTGGGCGTAAGAGGCTGGTTTTCAACGAATATCTTAGGTAATCGTGATGGCTTGGTACTCGATGCTCCTGAAAATTTCAAGACCAAAGAGGTATCGAAAGGCAGTGTATTGGAAGGAATTTTAGACGGCGAACAAAACCCTGAACTTTGGGGCGACATTCATCATAAGGTACGCATTGAGTATTATCCGCCTTTGGGCGATAACAAAGAAGGTTGGGACAATATCGACATTTTTGGTTGGATGGGCTATCAAATGCAAATCAAAATCAATTTCTTGTGTCGTGATTCTATCTTGGCCGCTCCGATTGTACTTGATTTAGCCTTATTTCTTGACTTCGCCAAGAGGGCAGAGTTGTCGGGTATTCAAGAATGGCTTTCGTTTTATTGGAAAGCTCCCCAAACTTTACCTGAATTAGAGCCGATTCATGATTTATTCAAGCAATTAGAAAAGCTCGAAAATACCCTTCGTTACTTGATGGGCGAAGAGTTGATTACTAATTTGGGCATGGATTATTACGAAGATGTAGCCGAAGAAATCTAATGACGTATATGACCTACGCAAGAACTTGCGTAGGTTTTTTTCCATGAAAGAAAAAATCTATAAAATCGTTGCTTCTGCCTTTGGTGTAGGGTTTATTCCCAAAGGTTCTGGCACGTTTGGAGCAATACTGGCTTGTGTGGGCGTTGTGGGCGTGCATGAATCTGTTGGCGATAACGCTTTTTTGTATAATACTATATTGCTGACTTTGAGTATAGTTGGACTGTGGATTGGGCAGAAGTCGGCTGCTTATACCGAACAGCTTTGGGGAGAAGATGCTTCCAAAATTGTGATAGACGAGGTCGTTGGACAATGGATTAGCCTGTGTTTTATTCCTTTTTCTTGGCGTAATCTTTTGCTAGGACTTCTCTGGTTTCGCTTGTATGATATTTTTAAGCCGTTCTATATCAGGCGTTTCGAGCAATATCCGAACGGATGGGGTGTGATGCTCGACGATGTAGCAGCAGGGCTGTGGGCTAACGTAAGTTTACAAATATTGATTTTGATACTGTAGTCGTAATGATTAAAAACCTCATCGTGTTTCTTAGGTTTGTTTCTGCCTCTGGCATTGCCACAGGGGTTGACTTTGGCATGGCCTATACATTCCTGCATACGTGGTCGTGGTCGCCGACGCTTGCCACGGTATTGGGCAATGTAGCTGGGGCTTTGGTTGGCTTTTGGATTAGCAAACAATGGGTTTTTAAATCTACCTCGGATTTTGGGTCGCAGGCAATCAAGTACGCTTTGGTTGCTTCTGGCAATTCGTTGATGAATACCACAGGTGTATGGCTTTTAACGTTGTGGGTATCATGGCATTACCTGCTCGTTCGTATTATTGTTGCCCTTTTTGTGTTTGTAGTATATAGCTACGGACTCAATCAATGGTTTGTGTTTAAGGAAAAAAATCATGAAGAATTATCTATATAATTGCCGCATTACCTCTATCGTTTCGCTGTATCTATTACTTGGCTTGGTCTTTTTGGGAGGAAGCACCACTGGGGTTTATGGACAAACTACGCAGGTTAAAGGGCGTATTTCCGACCAAAAGACCAACGAGCCAATTCCTTTTGTCAATGTGAGTGTTGTCGGAACAACACAGGGCGTTCAGGCTGATGTCAATGGCAATTATACCTTGACCATCAGTAACGTGGGTGCTGGAAAAATACAATTCTCTTCGGTAGGGTATCGTAGTGTACAGAAGGCTTTTAAGGTCAATGCAACGCAAACAATTTATATCAAACTACAGAGTACAACGCAAAATTTAAGTGAGGTAGTGGTGAAGGGAAAAAAAGAAAAGTACCGCAACAAAGACAACCCTGCCGTAACACTGATTAGAAAAGTAATTGAGCATAAAGACGACAATCGCAAAGAAAGCCTCGACTTTTATCAATACGAAAAATACGAAAAGCTTCAACTTGATTTGAGCAATATCGACGAAGCTTATAAAAACAAAAAGATTTTCAAAAACTTTCAGTTTATTTTTGATAATCTCGATACTGCCAAACTCACAGGCAAAGTGTCGTTGCCGCTTTACCTAAAAGAAACGGTTGCAGATGTGTATTATCGCAAAAACCCTAAAGAGGAAAAAAGCTATATCAAAGGCGAAAAGAAAGTGGGTTTAGAACAGTTTCTCGACAACGATGGCATGGGGGCTTACCTCAATCGGATGTACGAAGAGGTAAATATTTACGACAATAATATCAGTTTGTTGTCGCAGCAATTTATCAGTCCTATTTCGCCGTTATCGCCTACGTTCTATCGTTTTGTTATTTTAGATACGCTTCAATTTCAGCAAATTAAGTGTATTAAATTGGGTTTTTCGCCACGCAACCAAGCCGATTTTGCTTTTGTAGGCAATATGCTGGTAGCACTCGATTCGTCGTATGCAGTGCGTCAAATAAGCATGGGTGTACCCAAAAATATCAACCTCAACTTTGTGGCTGATATGTCGATTGAGCAAGAATTTCAGCCAACCGAGCAACAGTTTTTGATGCTGTCAAAAGATGAAATTAGCATTGAATTTAATTTATTTAAAACTGAAAATTCGAGAGGAGTGATAGGCAAAAGAGCGGTGTCTTATCGGAATTATCGTTTGAACACACCCATCAATCAGAGCTATTTTAAGCCTATTCAAAAGAATGTATTGGTCGAAAATGCCCTTAGCCAAGGCGATGATTTTTGGGAAAAAGCACGCCACTCGCAGCTTAGTAAGGTCGAGTCAAACATTTATGCGATGGCCGATAGCATTCAGCAAGTGCCTGCTTTCAAGCGTTTTATGACTGTCGCTGGGTTGTTGATGTTTGGCTATCACGATTTTGGTAAGTTTGAAATTGGTCCCGTCAATACTTTTTACAGCTTCAATCCTGTAGAAGGCTTTCGGTTGCGTTTGGGTGGGCGAACCATGGCAAAGCTCAATCCTCGCTTGTATTTTGAAACCTACTTGGCGTATGGTTTCAAAGACGAACGTTGGAAAGGATATGCTGGTGTGACCTATAATTTAGGAAAAAACTCAATTTACCAATTTCCCAATCATTACCTACGATTTTCGTACCAAGACGAAGTGCGTATTCCGGGACAAGAGTTACAGTTTGTACAGGAAGACAACTTTTTACTATCGTTCAAACGAGGTGTAAACGATAAAATGACCTATAACAAAATAGTTAGGGTTGACTACCGCAAAGAATCTCGCTCGGGTATCAGTTATGAGCTAGGGTTTAAGCACCTGACCCAAGAAGCGGCAGGGAGTCTGAGTTTTGAAAGAGCCACCGATACCGAAGGTTTGTATATCAAAGACAAAGACCTTACCAGTACCGAGTTTTCTTTTAACCTAAGATTTGCCCCTAACGAACAGTTTTATCAAGGTAAAAATTATCGGATTCCGATTATCAACAAATATCCCATTTTGCAAGCACGGTATTCGTTGGGTGTTGCCAATTTCTTAAAAGGTGATTACAATTACCACAATCTTACGCTCAGGGCCAATAAACGCTTTTTTCTTTCACCGATTGGTTTTACGGATGTCACAGCCGAAGCAGGCAAGATTTGGGGAACTGTGCCTTATCCTTTGTTGATGATTCATCGAGCCAATCAGTCGTATTCGTACCAATTGGAGTCATACAACTTGATGAACTTTTTGGAATTTGTGAGTGACCAATACGCTGGTATTTTCGTAGATCATTATTTTAATGGCTTCTTTTTTAATAAAATTCCTTTGTTGAAAAAACTCAAATTACGAGAAATCATTACGATAAAAGCCTTGTACGGAAGCCTAAGCGACCGCAATAATCCTGCTTACAACGAAAGTTTGTATCGTTTTGCAGTAGATGAACAAGGACGCTCCTTGACTTACCAACTAAACAATGGCCCGTATCTGGAAGCCAGTGTGGGAATTGGAAATATTTTGAAGTTTTTCCGAGTTGACTTAGTAAAAAGGCTTACTTACCTCGATAACCCCAATGTATCGGAATATGGTATCAGAGGCAGGTTTAAGCTTGATTTTTAGTCAAAAGTTTGTTTTTTATTTGCTCAAATACACATTCACTTAATTGCTTCAAACGATATGTATGCCTTAAAATCAGCGGGACAACAGGTGATTTATAGAATCATCAACCCATTTATCAAACTTTTGATTGCCCTCAAAATAACGCCCAATATGGTGACAACGGTGGGCTTATTGCTCAACTTGGTAGCGGCAGGCGTTTTTATTTACGGAGCGGAGGCTTCGAGAAGAGGCGATATGGATATTATAGGTTGGGGCGGTGCGATGATACTTTTTGCTGGGGTATTCGATATGATAGACGGGCGTTTGGCGAGGGTAAGTAACACTTCTTCAAAGTTTGGGGCATTTTACGATTCGGTACTCGACCGTTACAGCGAAATGTTTATGTTTTTAGGAATTTGTTATTATTTGGTAGCACATCATTATCTTTTTAGCTCATTTTTTGCCTTTCTTGCCTTAATTGGTTCGTCTATGGTGAGCTATACCCGTGCCAGGGCCGAAGGTTTAGGCATCAAATGCGATATTGGTTGGATGCAACGCCCCGAACGCATTGTAATTATCGGTGGCTCGGCATTGCTGTGTGGCGTACTTGCACCAGTGCTTGGCAACGATTTCCGCATTGAAGGATTCGACAGCCGTATTCCTTGGTTTGAAACCATTTCTATTTTTACCATTCCACTTACGATTGTGGCTATTTTATCGAATTTAACGGCTATCCAACGCATTGAGCATACCCAAAAAGTGTTGGATAAAGAACAATAATAGCCTTGCTCATACACACACAAAACCACTGTTCGATATGTTTATAAAAAAAGCCAATCGTAGAGATATTTGGAGTTTGGAACCAGCTTTTGAGCGGTTTTCTACCAATAATCTACTCGGTACACTTGTGCTTAGTTGTGTATATTTTGTTTGGTACAGTCAGGTAGTGGGCTTACGCTCAGAGCATTGGGTTTTGTATGGGCTTTTGCTTGTGATGTATTTTGCCCATCCGCAAACCCGTCAATTCATCAAAGCATTCGCCATATTTGTGGTATATTGGGTTATTTATGATTCTTTGAGAGTTGTACCCAATTATACTGTCAACCCCGTGCATATTCAAGAGCCTTATGGGTTTGAAAAACAATACTTTGGCCTAACGGTAGCAGGCGTAAGGCAAACATGGAACGAGTATTTTGCACAACATCACCACGCTTTTTTCGATGTGTTAGCAGGCTTGTTTTATATCAATTGGGTACCCATTCCGCTTGCGTTGGGTGTTTATTTGTTATTTAACAACAAGCCTCTTTTTTTCCGTTTTGCCTATTGCTTTGTATTCGTGAATTTGCTCGGATTTGTCTTGTATTATCTCTATCCTGCTGCTCCGCCTTGGTATGTAGCTGCGTATGGTTTTGAACCCAATTTTACGATAGGAGGGAATGTAGCTGGATTAAAATATTTCGATGAAATTTTGAATGTCCAAATCTTTCATGGGATTTATCAGAAAAATGCCAATGTTTTTGCCGCCATGCCTTCTTTACATTCTGCTTATCCCTTGATTGTGTTGTATTATGGGCGTATGCTAAAAATACCTTGGCTCACGGTTGGATTCAGCATTTTTTGTTTGGGTATTTGGTGGGCGGCTGTTTATACGAGCCATCATTATATCATAGACGTACTGGCAGGTATGGGTTGTGCTACGCTAGGCATTGTACTTTTTGAAAAATACCTTCAATCGTTTGTTTTGAAATTGGCTAATAATTTGTAAGGTGTTTATTATGAAATACTTATGATTATTTTTGATTTCGGATTTCAAATTACTAATTGGGGAAATATGAAAAAATACCTTTTTTGTTATAAAACAAGACATTAAAAAGTATTTTATCTATCCAAAATCTGAAATCCGAAATCAATGATTTTTATAGTCTTTTACCAAAGAGGAAACTCGCCATTGGCGTGTTTTTGTCCCATTGCTACATAATGTGCTGCTCCTTTTTTCAGTTTTTCGGCTTGTTCGGGAGTCAATTGGCGGATAATTTTGGCAGGAACACCCACCACCAACGAGTAATCAGGAATTTGCATTCCTTCTGTCACAAGGGCATTCGCACCAATAACGCAACCTTTCCCGATACTAGCCCGATTCAGCACCGTAGCACGCATTCCTATCAATGAGCCATCGCCTACGCTTGCCCCATGCACAATAGCCCCATGCCCAACCGTGACCGATTCGCCAATGATAGTAGGGTCGCCGGGGTCGGCGTGTAACACGGCAGTATCTTGAATATTGCTGTAATTACCAATAACAATTTTCTCAACGTCGGCTCTTATCACAGCTCCATACCAAACAGAAACCCCTTCTCCAAGGTGCACATCGCCCATCACCGCAGCCGTAGGAGCAATAAAACAGTTTTTCATACAATACAACGAGATTGATTTCAACAAATAAATACGAAAAGGGAAAATACGCATTTTTCTGTTGCTATGCCAAATTTTTGTATAGAACCGTAGAAGGAAATGTGGTGATGAAGCTTTATGATAGATTGAAATGGCAAACATAAATTACTGATTTGAGTTGTTTGTATAAAATAGTAGCTATAAAGTTGATAAACTGCCTCTTTTGTTGTATTTTATCAAAAATAATATTGCTATACACAAGCCATTTCATCAGCTTTCATACTGAAAACACATCATTCAACAATTCAATGAAAAAAAACTTTTTACTACTGTTATGCCTCCTTGTTGGAATACAAGTTTTTGCTCAACAAGACCTCACTACCCAAACCCGTGCTTATCGCAAAGCCCACGAACACCAATTGTTGGGCGATTTTATGCAGTTGTTGTCGATTCCGAATGTTGTGTATGATACTCTTGGTATGCAGCGAACCGCCAATCATATTGTGCAAATGATGCAGGCAAGAGGTATTCAAACACAAAAACTTGAGGCCCATACCAAAGGCGTTCCCCCTGTCATTTTTGGCGAAGTAAACGTTCCGAATGCCAAACAAACCCTTATTTTTTATGCCCATTACGATGGGCAACCCGTAAACCCCAACCAATGGGCAGAAGGCATCAAACCTTTTGAATCTGTTTTTTTAGATGCTTCTTTAGAAAAAGGAGGGAAAATCATTCCTACGCCAACAGCCAACACCGCCATCAATCCCGAATGGCGCATTTATGGTCGCAGTGCCTCCGACGATAAAGCAGGCGTATTTGCCATTTTATCGGCATATCAAGCCCTCAAAGATTTAGGCATCACGCCTCGTTATAACCTAAAATTCTTTTTTGAAGGCGAAGAAGAGGTAGGGTCAACACATTTAGAAGAAATTTTAACCAAATATAAAGACAAGCTCAAAGCCGATTTGTGGCTTATTTGCGATGGTCCCGTGCATCAATCAGGACTCAAACAAGTGGTGTTTGGGGTGCGAGGAGATGCCAACGTAGAAATCAAAGTTTACGCCTCCAAACGACCCTTGCACAGCGGACATTATGGCAACTGGGCTCCCAATCCAGCCAATTTGTTGGTTAATTTGTTAGCCAGCATGAAAGATGCCCAAGGAAAGGTACTAATAAAAGGTTTTTATGACGATGTGATACCGCTAACGCCCCTAGAAAAGAAGGCTTTAGCCAATATTCCAGCACCCGACGAACAAATGAAACAGGAATTGGGCTTTGTCCAGCCCGAAGGAGGAGGCAAAAGCCTTGCCGAATTGATTAGTTTGCCTTCGCTCAATATCAATGGTATTGTTAGTGCCAATGTAGGTAAATTGGCTGCCAATATTATTCCGACTTCGGCAACCGCTACGCTAGATTTACGTTTGGTGTTGGGCAACGATTCCAAACGACAAGTACAAAAAGTGATTAGTCATATCAAAGCACAAGGATATTATGTCACGAGCAACGAAAGCATCACCGACGAAGAAAGGCTGAAATATCCTTTGATTGCCCGTGTATTAGCCAAAGATGGGTACAATGCACAACGTACTTCAATGGATTTGCCCATTGCCCAAAAAGTCATCAAAGCGGTACAAAGCACCAGCAAAGAAAGCATCGTTTTACTGCCAAGTTTGGGTGGCAGTTTGCCTTTATACCTTTTTGAAAAACATCTCTCTACACCAACGATTACCGTACCCATTGCCAATCATGACAACAATCAGCACGCTGAAAACGAAAATATTCGGATTCAAAATCTTTGGGATGGCATCGAAACGTATGTAGCCTTGATGAGTATGTAAGTCTTGTTTTTTGAATAAACTTAAAAACCTCTTGATTATGAATCTAAAAAAAATGTTACCATACATTTTGGTAAGCCTCTTGGCTTGTAAGAGCCAAGAACCAATCATAGAAGAAGAAGTGGTTTCTACCGAAGAACCCACCATTACGACCAAAACCCTCCTTTCTGGTTATGAGGTGATTTGGGGAATGGATTTTTTGCCTAATGGACAATTCGTTTTTGGTGAAAAAAAAGGAAATCTCTATTTATATGATGGACAAAAAGCGAGTGCTATTACGGGATTGCCCCCTATTCATAGCGGAGGACAAGGCGGTTTGTTGGATATACGAGTGCATCCGAACTATGCAAGCAACGGTTGGATTTATATGGCGTACAATAGCTTCAACAGTGCCACCAACGCAACGCAATTAAATCTTGCTAGATTTAAAATTAATGATTTGAAAATAAGTGAATTGTCGGTTGTTTTTCAAACAGAAGCAAGCAATACTTGGTTTGGCCACAATGGTTGTCGCATTGATTTTGACGACCAAAACTACTTGTACATCAGTGTGGGCGAAGGAGGTGTAGGAAGCTATGGCGGGAGCAATTCGCCTAATAAAAATGCCCAACTATTAGAGAATGCTTGGGGCAAAATACATCGCATGACCGACAACGGAAGTATTCCGAGCGATAACCCTATTTTTGCAGGAAAATCGCAACCCAGTAGTATTTACTCGTATGGGCATCGGAATCCACAAGGGCTTATTTTTAATCCGAAAACTAAAAAAATCTGGTCGTCGGAACATGGCCCTAAAGGAGGGGATGAACTTAATTTAGTACAAAAAGGACAAAATTATGGTTGGCCCAACGTATCGTATGGAGTCAATTACGATGGCGTAATTATTTCGGCAAGTCCTTTCAATGCAGGCATTACAGCCCCCAAGTACCAATGGACACCCTCGGTTGGTGTTTGTGCTTTAGCCTTTATTACAAGTAGTAAATTTAAAGCTTGGAAAGGACAACTATTGGCTGGTTGCCTTGCCTCTCAATACCTCAGTCGCCTCGAAATACAAGGCGATTCGGTGATGAAAGAACACAAAATGCTTACGTCTATTGGAAGAGTCAGAAATGTAAAGCAAGCACCCGACGGCAGTATTTATGTGTCTGTAGAAGGACCAGGACGCATCGTGCAAATGGTAGCCGAGTAAGATAACCAATTGTTAAGACGTAAAAATCAGCCTCTTTTTCCGAATCTAACCCAAGCGTATCATAAAATGCGTATATTTAACGTTGAGCAGGTAAGCCAAACAGGCGTATGATGAACGAGCATTGAGGTACATTTTCAGTATAATATGCAGCAAACACCATGGCTATGGGCTTTCCTTTTTATGTACTTAACCCCTCCTTTGCAGGTATGAAAAAAATTGCTAAATTCCTAAGTATGAGTATGGTCTGCTTGTATAGCAGTATGTATGGACAAACGCCACAGGTACAACATCAGTTTGCCACACAGCCTAGTTGGGCTGATGAATTTGACATCAATGGCCCGCCTAACCTCACCAAATGGAGCTACGATGTGGGTGGCTCTGGTTGGGGCAACAACGAAGCTCAATATTATACCGAACGTGACCTAAAAAACGCCCGTGTCGAAAATGGAATATTGATTATAGAAGCTCACAGCGAGATATATTTGACCAATCGCTTTACGTCGGCTCGCTTGGTGAGCAAGGGTAAAGGCGATTTTTTGTACGGACGTATCGAGGTGCGAGCCAAGCTTCCCCAAGGAAAAGGCACGTGGCCCGCTATTTGGATGTTGCCTACGGCACAAACGTACAGCGATAAGTATTGGCCCGACAATGGCGAAATAGACATCATGGAACACGTGGGCTTCGACCAAGGGCGTGTCCACGCTTCTATCCATAGCAAAGCTTTTAACCATATACAAGGAACGCAAAAAACATCGGCTATCCGCAGCGAAACCGTAAGCAAAACGTTTCATACCTATCGCTTAGATTGGACTCCCGAAAAAATTGATATGTATTTTGACAATGAATTGTATTTTTCGTTTGATAATACAGGACAAGGATGGGCAGAGTACCCGTTCGACCAGCCTTTTCATATTTTACTAAACCTTGCCATTGGGGGCAATTGGGGAGGAAAACAGGGCATCGACAACAGCGTTTTTCCACAACGTTTAGAAGTAGATTATGTGCGGGTGTACCCGATGTTGCATTAAGATTTGAGTACGAGGCTATTGATAACTACCAATAGCCTCGTGAGTTTATAACAATTGTAAGTGCCGCATAATGCCCCTTGTTAGTTGTATTTTTCCTTCCTCAATACCAGTTTTTATCCTTGCAGATAAGCAGACAGGAGCAAGGACGCTCCGTATCATCAAAAACAAATTGAAACAAAAACAAGAACAAACATGAATGTGATTGAAACCCTCACGCCAGAACAAGCCTTTGAAAAACTAGGATTATCTTTACCTCCAGCACCACTTCCACTGGGCGTTTATAAGCCCTATTTGATTGATGGTAAATACTTATACTTATCGGGTCATGGCCCTGTAAGAGATGACAAAAGCTTGATTATTGGTAGAATTGGGCAAGATTTAGACATGGAGCAGGGAAAATTGGCGGCTCGTCAGGTAGGTTTAACCATGCTTTCGACCATAAAAACGCATTTAGGAAGTTTAGACAGGGTAAAGCGTGTGATTAAAATTTTGGGTATGGTCAACTGCGTTTCAGCATTTGAGCGTCATCCTTATGTCATCAACGGTTGTAGCGAACTTTTTGCCCAAGTATGGGGCACAGAAAACGGTATCGGCGTAAGAAGTGCGGTAGGTATGGGTTCTTTGCCCGATAATATTCCCGTAGAAGTAGAGGCTTTGTTTGAGCTACAGGAAGGCTAGGAGGAATTGATGAATTTAAGTGGATTCATTTCCATATAGCCGTAAAAACGGGTTTTCAACCCGTTGGAAAAGATAAATTTCACGGGCTAAAAACCCGTTTAACAAAATATGTTTACAATAGACGCACATCTTGACCTGAGCATGAATGCGATGGAATGGAATCGTGATTTAAGATTATCGGTCGCTGAAATTCGTGAAAGAGAAAAAGGCATGACAGACAAGCCCGACCGTGCCAAAGGAACGGTAACATTTCCTGCATTACGAGCAGGCAATATCGGCTTGGTTGTTGCCACACAAATTGCCAGATTTGTCAAACCCGATAGTACTTTACCGGGTTGGGCTTCGCCCGAACAGGCGTGGGCGCAAACGCAAGGACAATTGGCTTGGTACAAAAGCATGGAAGAATGTGGCGAAATGGTTCAAATCAATAACCTTGAATCTTTAGAAAAACATTTACTGCTTTGGAACGACGGCACGCCCAACGACAACAAACCCATTGGCTATATTTTAAGCTTAGAAGGTGCGGATTCGCTCGTGACAATTAATCATGTCGAAAAAGCCTATCAGTATGGTTTGCGTGCCATTGGTCCAGCTCATTATGGGCCGGGACGTTATGCACAAGGTACAGATGCCACGGGTTTTATGGGAAAAGCTGGACAAGATTTATTGAAAGAAATGGAAAGGCTGAACATCATTTTAGATGCGACGCACCTTTGCGACGATAGTTTCTGGGAAGCCATGAATCATTTCAATGGAGCAGTTTGGGCAAGCCATAATCTTTGTAGAAGCTTGGTAAACCATAATCGCCAATTTAGCGACGAGCAAATTAGGGAATTGATTAGCCGTGATGCTGTTATTGGCGGAGCGTTAGACGCTTGGATGATGGTACCAAACTGGGTAAGAGGTAAATCAACCCCAAAAGAAATGAACTGTAATTTGGCGGTGATGGTTGACCATCTCGACCATATTTGTCAATTGGCTGGCAATGCCTTGCACGTGGGCATTGGTTCAGATTTGGATGGAGCTTTTGGCACGGAACAAGGGCCTTACGATTTAGATACCATTGCTGATTTACAAACAATTCCGTCTATTCTCGAAAAAAGAGGTTATACCCAAACCGACATCGAAAACATCATGCACGGCAACTGGCTGAGATTTTTGAGAAAAAATTGGGCGAAGTAAAACCAACATATTTAAACCAAAATACTATGAAAAAATATGCCCTCTTTTTATCAATTATAATCCTCTCATTTTCAATAACAAAAGCCCAAACTCTCAAACGTTTTACTTCTTTTGATGCCCAAACTATTGCTTATGAAGATACAGGCAGGGGCAAGGCTGTACTCTTGCTACATGGTTTTATCAACACAGGAGCAAATTGGCGAAAAACGGCTTTGTACAAAGATTTAATCGAAAAAGATTTCAGAGTAATCGTACCCGATATGCGTGGAAATGGTGCATCCGACAAGCCACATGAAGATAAGTTTTACCAAAACGAAGCCGAAGTAAAAGACTTGATGGGCTTGATTTCCTCCCTAAAAATCAAAGATTATACCTTGGTAGGTTATTCCAGAGGAGCGATTGTTGCCGCCAAATTATTGACCAAAGATAAGAGAATCACTAAAGCCATTTTAGGCGGTGTTGGGCAACATTTTACCAATCCAGATTGGGATAGAAGGAAAATGTTTGCCGAAGCTTTTAGCGGAAAAGCTCATTTGCATCCAGCAACGGCAGGGGCAGTGGCTTATGCTAAATCTATTGGAGCTGATACCATTGCCTTGGGTTTCTTGCAAAAGTACCAGCCCGTTACTTTACCGACTGAATTGATGAAAATCAAAAAGCCTGTGCTAATCATTTGTGGCGACGAAGACCTCGACAACGGCGACCCAAAAGTATTACAAAGCTATTTCAAAAATGCCCAATTGAAACTGGTAAAAGGCAATCATAATGGCACATACCGCACACAGGCTTTTGCGGATGAGATTGTGAAATTTATTGAATAAAAAATTGAGGAATACTCTTCTCTAAGTACTCCCCAATTTTCTATGAACTTTTCACCTTCAATTTACGCCATTTTATTTTAATGCCACCGCCACTATGAATTTGCAAAGCAATGATTCCTGCACGTTCACCGATTTTTTCATCGTTTAGCGTAATCATTTTTTGTCCGTTCACTTGGTTGACAACCACTAAGTAATTAATGAGAATTTAACCTATTGGCAAGAAATCTAAATTGGTGTATGACATCGTTTTTTGTTTTAAAATCTTTGTTTTTAAAGCTTGTACTAAATGTCATATTTAAACAGCGAACTAAGTCTGTTTTATAACTCCAAGTCCAAAAACTTATAATATTTTTGTATGTTGAATCTCGTTGCAAAAGTATTTTATTGAAATTTACATAATTAGGAATTTCATTGCAGTAAATTGTATTATCCAACAAGGCTATATTTCCTTGTATCAACTTTCTATACCATGCAAACCGATTGTTGATTCCAATATAAAAATAATCGGTATAGTTTTGTGAAATTAGATTAGTATCAGCCTCGTATAGTCTAACTTGTGTTACGTTTTGAACAATTTGAAAAGCACTATCTTTGTGTACACTAATCATCACTTTATTAGTCGTATTCAACTTAATATACCCTTCCAATGTCTTACCATTTTTCATAAAAATCACACCTTTTATGACTTTATGCTTCTTTTTATAGGTACTTTTCGTGGCTATTTTAAAATAAAAAGGTGGTTTACCCCAATATTGGGCTTCTGTTTCCTGAATAAGGATTAAACAGAAGAAGCATGACAATAGAGGTTTCATCATAGTATTTTGAATAAATTTAAAAGGATAACTCATTGGTATTTCTCAGCTACCTTGGACTTCATACTTTAGGTACTGTGTTTAACCAAAATTTAACAAACTTTCAAATACTTAAAGTTATTTTTGCCAACATTGTTCTTGGACGAATATAAAGCGTTTCTTGCATTGTATAGAGGTTTGTAATTTGTTCAGAAAAATTCGTTTGAAAATTAAGTAAGTTAAAGCCACTGCATTCAATGGATATTTTACTTTTGACAGGACGATACACAAACAAAAAATCTATGAAATTAGCTGACATATCTGTTGTTTGATTTTGCCATTTAAAATATTCATAATTGGCACTTAAAGAGATACTATTACTTATCTTCATACGTAAAGAATAATAGATGTTTTGTAATAAATAATGGTATTTTTCATTAGGCATATCGGCTAAACTTCGTTGAAATAAACGAAGTTTATATCCAACACCTCCATTAATTTTCCCCTTAAATGATGTAGATATACCTCCTTCTAATTGTACAGATTGATTGGTATTCTTTGATAAATTATTATCCAATAAAATAGCCGATTCTGCCCTAAGATAATAACCTTTTGTATTGATTTGTACACCACTAAGCCCCAACATTTTGGTAACACCAAAATCTACATCCCATGAATTAAGAGGTTGAGCATAAAACTTTTTTATCTGCTTGGTAAAAATATTATCAATATCTATTTTATCAATATAACTCTGTTGTCTTACTGTTTTGGAAAGCGAAAAGTAAAAAGAGAATAAACGTTGTGGCTGATTTAGCTCATAGCGAAGGGCTACAACATCAGCAATGCCATATTTTAGTGTATCAGCACCCCGTTGAAGCGTCCGGTAATCGTTAAAATAAGTATTATCAGTAATCGTATTTAGTGTTGGTAATGTCAACATTCTGGAGTAAATAGCCATCATTTTTTGTTCAATGCTCGCTCTATATCCAATGCCCACCATTGGATTGAATGCTACACCTGATGAGCAATTAGATGTGTTGAACATACGAAAAAATAGCCCTTTCGCTCCACCTATTAGTTGAAGTTTGTTTAAAGTATAAGTCCATTCTGAGGCAAATAAAACACTCCTTTTTTCTAATGATTGTTCTCCTTTTTTTGCATTGAAATTATTAGATAAGTTTGCAGTTTCATTACCTATTTGAACATCAAAGCTGCTTACTCCCATTAACTTTGGCATTTTAAAATACATTTTTGCCGTAATTGCCAAGCTTTCATTTTTTTGATATACTGCTTGTTCAAAGGCTTTGTCTGACATCGTAGAGTCTAACAATCCATATCGTCTGCTTGATGAATATAGGCTTTGTGGATTAAAGTAAGTGCCATAACTTGCCAGTAAATCAATCGTTGTTCTATCCGAAATTTTACGAGTAAAACTCAATGAATAATTATTAATTCGATAATTTGATAAACTTTTCGTTTGAAATGAATCTGGATAAATACTACTTTGAATACTTAGTTGCTGATTCAATTGATTTTTATGCTGCCCTATTGTAGCAAAAAAGCGTAAGAATGTTTTCTGATTAATTTGATAGTCTATTTGTAGCTGACTTGAAAAAATACGAGGCCTTTGGGTCAATGTACTGGAATCCGTAAAGACAATATCCTCTTTATCATTCATAAAATAGCGATACTTTTGTACGTTAGTATAAGTCTGTCTATCTTGATTTATGTAAGCTAAACCTTTTATTTTCAGTTTTTTATTGATGTTATATACCGTACTTCCTCCAATCAGTAAAGCCCTGTTACTGAGATATTTTTCAGCAGGAATGAAAGTGTTTTTTTGAAAGTTAAAATTGATAAATGGCTGTATTCCTTCCAAATTGGTTTGGATAAAATCGTCTTCATGCTTTTGATGATGCTTTTCCATATAGTACTCGGCATCTGGTAGAGGGTCGAAGCCAATCGTATTGATATTCCCAATAAGACCAAATTTAAGTTTTTTAGCAACTGAAAATATATTTGTTGCTATTTCTCCTAAATTTCTATTTGCTCTCTGTCCTGTAATATTTCCAAATAATTGGTTTTTAGCCTGTTCATCTAATTTTAGATTTAAAACCGTCGCCCCAGATTTTTTGTATGATTTGAGCAAGGGATTATCGTTGTAGTTATCTATCACTTCTACTTTTTCAATAGAATTACTACCCATATTCCGTGAAATAACTTTGTAATTTTCGCTAAAAAGCTCTTCTCCTTCAATCAATATTTTCTCAACACTTTTACCATTCACAGAAATATCTCCATTTTCAGAAATTGAAACATTGGGAAGTCTTTTTAACAACTCTTCAACATTCCGTTCAAGTCCTGTTTTAAAAGCCTTAACTTGATAACTAATCGTATCTTCTTTCACAGACACTGGTATTCTCTGTCCAACGACAACGATACTATCTAATAACTTACTTTGTTCTTTTAAGCTAAAGTCCTGTGTAAACGTTAGGTGAAGGCTATCCTGTATAGCTAACTGAAACGTTGCTGATTCAAAACCGATACATGTAACCCAAACTTTTAGTTTTGGTGAAGATAAAAACGCTAAAGTGTAAAATCCCGTTTCTTCGCTTGAAGTAAAAGCAACAACTAAGCTATCTTTAGTTTGATAATCATAGCAAATAATATTTGCAAATGCTAAAGGTTGTTTCTTTTCAGACCTAATATAGCCTGACACTTTTACTTGCTGTGCAACAACTTTATCGCAAAAAAATAGCGACATTATAAGTATAATTTTATAAAAAACATTGATACATTTAGCAGTTGCTTTTCCATTGATTTCAAACATATCATTCAAATAATATCGTGAACTGTTGTTTAATCTGGTAAAATCTCTATTCCATTTCCTCTTTCTGTACTAATAACGATTTCTCCACTCGGACTCACCTCTCTTAATCCCCTCTTCTCAAGAGCTATTTGCTTTTTTCTTTGCTCGATATATTCGTTATAAGATATTATTTTTTGAGAACGTTTGAAGGTGGGATTGGTAAGCAACATTGGATTCTTCATAGGGTATTCTAATCCTTGAAAAGAAAAAGTAATCTCTCCTGTGCTGTCGTATGCTTCCAGTATTAAGCCCGGTAAGCCATACAATTTCCAAGGGCCTGTATTAATGGGTATTTTAGGGCAAAACCAAGCGGAATAGTCTCGCCCTCTGATGAACGCCTGTGCTTTCTGGCACTCAAGACCTGCTATTATTTTCTTTTCAGGTTTGATTATCCATTTTATGGGCATTAAAGTGTCAGAAACAATAATCTTAGCAGATTCACTACTCAAAATACGTTTGGTTTTGAGGTTTTTAACTTGAAAAGGGCGATTTTGTGGGTTTATATCCTGTACAACAGTACGTGGGTCTTGGTTATCAACATTCAATCCCGTGTGATAACTTATACTTACTTGCTCATTGAAATATAATTCACAGGTTGTAATAACAGTATTTGCTCTAAATTTTCTAATTAGATGATACTGCATTTTGCCTTTTGACTCACTTTGAGCAGAAATGTACTGAGCAAATAAAACAAGGTATAAGAAAATGTAGCGTTGTATCATAAATAAAGGGTGTTTTAGGAATATCTGTGTTCCTAACTCAAAGATTTAAAATAAGGTATTAGAAAGGAACAACAGATATTCCGAGATTCTTACTTGAACAATATTAAAGAAGATGATTCTTTATATAATCTTTTGCAGCTTTATCAGCCGCCGCTTCTGCTTGTGTACACGATGCTCTTGTTGCTGTGGCTCTTATAGTATGTACATCTCCATATACATCATAATACGTATATGTTTTACTGACAGTGCAATTAGCGTACACGGCAAAAGACATCATCATTACTGTGATAAAAAACGAAAATCGTGTTACTTTTTTCATGGTATTGGCTATTAGGGACATTGAGTTGCAAAACAAAATGTCTTATTGTATTCCCCTACTCTATTACAGGCTTTTCGGGTATTGCCTTACACATAGTACCAAGTGATTAATTTGTCATGACTATAATAAAAATACACACCACAATTGAAATATATCAGTATCAAATTCCCCAAAATCATAGGAAAACAACCTCAATTGTTGAGGAATTTTTCATGAAAAACCGTTAAGTATTCTTTATTTTGGCTGGCAAATAGAAACAAATCCCACGAATTATTTATTTGAAGCTTTGCACAAATTCGGTTCTTATAATTGCAAACGCTTTTCGGTGTAATACATAAGCTTTCTGCAATATTTTTTGAAGAGTACGATTGGGCTATCAATACTAATACATCCCATTCTCTTGGTGTTAATTTTAGTAAACCTTTAGGGAAATTAAGTAGGTCATTATTTAGGGTATAATCATCTCGCATGGTGTTTTGGATTAAGTTATTTTGTAGATTATTCTGAAAAGATGGGTAATCAAGAGTAATTACATGAACTATTTAACTTACAAAATCTAACCAAATAGCCTTTGGAAGCACTTCTATAAACTCCTAAGTGAGGGACTTACAAATGGCATAATGAAACTATGATGACACTGAATATACTAAAGCTGTATAAAAATGAACTTATACAATCGTCCTACTTTAGTTTCCCTGTACTTGTGCCACAACATTGTCGGTGATGGCCTGAGCGGCAAGCTCTTCTAATGCTATGGTAAAGCCTTGTTGAAAGGTAGTTTTCATATATTTGAGGCTAAACATATCGGTTTGAGCTTCGCTTGTGGCAATGCCATCAAGGTTGGTTATTTTTTTGTTGGACAAGCGTAAATCGGCTTGATACTTAAACTTGGCAGCATACAGTGGAAAAGAGCGGTGCGTCAATTGGTTATTGCCTTTGTATTCCCAATAAGGATGAAATTTGAAAACCGCCAAGGTCAGTGCTTCTGGATTGATATGATGACTCACAACCACCGTATCGAAGTTTTTCTGCAAGGCGGCTACCAAGCCATCAGCAATAGATGTTCTAAAATTTTCAACAGATAACTCATTGACTGATAGCGAGTCGGATACTTCTTCTGCTACATAGACGTATAATTTTTGATGGATTTTTTCGGGTAAAGGCTTGGTATAAGGATTTACCATCATGTAGCCCAAAGGCAGAGGTTTGCAGGCATACAAGACACACGATAAGCACAAGGCTACCAACAATAATTGAGCGAAAGAAAAAAGAGGCTGTTTGTTCATAAGATGTAAATGTTAGATATTGTGAATACTAATTTATTATATTAACGTGCGTGCAAAAGATTTTAACCTAAAACTTTCAAAAAAAGAGTTAAAAGACAACAATAGATGTTGAAAATGTCTATTGTTTTTCGAGGCGTAACTGTTCTATTGCCAGCACTGTTAAGCCTGTGTATTTGGCAATTTTTTCAGTAGGCTCGTTATCTTGTAACATATTTTTTGCAATTTCAAGATTTCTGGTATGTCTTACTTGTTCCTCTGCCTCAATTTTTAGCGAAATAGCCTCACTTGCTTTGACGTGTAAATAATCCAAGTAACGATTGTAACCGTACTGCTGTTCTTTGTCTAAACGCATTACGTCTAAAACTTCTTTTGCCTCTGCCAACCCTTTTGCTTTGAACTCGTCTTTTACTTCACTATTTTTCAAAAAGTAAACCCACTCATCTAAGGTATCTTTGGCTACATCATTGAATTGATTGACTTTTATTAGGTAGTATTCAGGGAAAATATCCGAAACACTTTGTTTGGTAAAAGCTTCCTTTTGCTTACTCGAAAGTTGTAAAAGGTCTTTTTCGTGCAAACCTTGAAAACTTGTAACTCCTTTATAAACATAATCTTTGCCTTGACCCAAATCAAAATAAACAATATTGATAGAGATTACTTTTTTGATTTCGGAATAAGGCTGGCCTAAACTTAGATTTTCAGTTAAGGCTTTGGAAGCACCATAAGCCATTCTATGAAAATAATCTATCTCGTAGGTGTTTTGAATTTCTATAATCACTACCTCGTTTTTTGAGTTTTGTGTCAAAATATCTACTCGGTTATATTTATCGTCATCTGTTTCTTGGTTGCTTTCACTTTCCAAAATTTTTTGGATTTTTATGTCTTCAAACAAGAGTTCAGACAAAAAACCTTCTAACACAACAAAGTTAGCTTTATTGCGAAGTAGTTTTTTGACTGCCCAATCAAAACGAATTAGTTTTTTGCTCATAGTTTTGCTCATATCTACTTACAAATGTAATAAAAAGATGGGTGCTTTTTCGTCTTTAACGCTCTTTTCTAGTGAGTTATAGCTTCATTACTCAAAGAATCCAGCCCGATAAATCCACACCATTTGCCCTTTGTCTTTTACAGGATGTGCCTTAAAACCATGTCTGTGCAGTAATGTACAAAGGGTATCGTGTGTAAACAATGGCTTACCACAACCTTCGTGTAAAGTGTCTTCTTGCTCGCTGAGTTGTTCTTCGATGAAAATTACGCCCGAAGGTTTGAGCAAAGTGGCGATGTCGTCGAGCATTGGAGTGATATGGCTAAACTCGTGTAGGCAATTGATAAGCAATACTTTGTCGAAAATGCCAGGGGGCAAGTTGGTTTGTGTAGCCGTGCCTACTACGCTCAAAAAAGTGCCTTGGATGCGTTTCCCCGTAAATTTTTCCCAATACCGAATGGTGTAGTCGAGGTTTTCGGCATTACAATTGTCGGCATCGATGTCTTGTATATAAATCGTCAAATCGTCTTGCATACTGGCAAAACCTATTTCCCAAACGCCCGAAGCTGCACCGATAGAAGCGATGACTTCGCCCGATTTGAATTGAAATGCCTGAAAAGATTGTTGCATAAACTTATTTAATGCTAAAACCGCTTTCGCCAATTTTGAAACCTTCGGCATACAACTCTACTTTATAACGACCTGTGCGGTAAGGCATGGCACTATCTCGATGGTACAGCATCTCAACGCCTTGTCCGTTATTTTGGAAGAAAACGGCTTTTTTAACAGTATAATAACTATTTTGACCAAAAATATCAAATTTACCCGAACCCGCATTGGTATCAAAAAGGGCGGCACCATCGGGGTCTATGATGCGTAAGAACAGGGTTTTGGTATTTTGTTGGGCAATAGGATTGTGTGCAAGCGTAAACGAAACTTTGAGTTTTTCTACCTTACTTGCTTTGTAGTGGCTGTTGTGTCGCTCTTTTCCTTTGTCAGAAATAGCCAATACCCGTATGCTTTCGGCTTGTAAAGCCGCTGCCCGATTCACTTTGTCGTTGAGGTCGGTATTGCGGCGACTCAGGGCATCGAGCGAATCGTTCAGTACTTGCTGTTGCAGTCGAAGCGTTAAGTTATCGTTCGTAAGGTTGGTATTTTGCGAAGCAAAAGTGCGATTTTTTTCGGCTAAAAGTGTATTTTCCTTGCGTAGATGGGTCAGTTCTATTTCTTTGGTTGTGAGGAAACCAATGTAGCCAGCAATTTTATTTTCGTATTGTTGTTTGGTAAAAGTATTGAGTTCGTTCAAGCCTTTTTTGTCGGCTTCCAATTGCTTTTTGAGGGCTTCGAGTTCTTCCACTCGTCCGCCCAAAGATTTCGTTTCTGCAATTTTAGCATCAAGTTGTGAGCCAATCGAATCGAGGCTAATGTTGGCAGCCGACACTTCTTGCACCTTTTGACTAATCGTGCTTTGTTGTTGTTGGCTCAAGCCTTTCGATTCTAGCAACAAATACCCCAAAACGCCAGTAGAAACCGCCAACAAGGCCGTACTGATTTTCCAAAGTAGTGCTTTATTTTGATGATTTTCCTCCATGCAGTTTAGGTTAAAAGCAAGCCTAGCCTTGGATTTACAAGCCTACAGCTACCAAACGAGTCCCGAATTTACTAAAATTTAGTGTTGTTAGAAAAACTTACTTACCAAAATCATTTTAGTCTTAAAAATACGGGTAAAAACACAAGGCTTTATCCTGAAGTTGGATGTTTTTTACAACAACTTCATACAGACCCAAGTTTTATCATTAAATTTAATGAGTTTTTTACAATAAAAACATCTAAAAGAATAGAAACACCCAAGCTAGGGCTGTACAAAGGATTGCTCTGATGGTGGATGTAAACGGTGTTTTTGTTATGATACCAAAGATGATGCCATTGATACGGTAGCTCTCCTCATACCTTATATCTTTTTCGGAGGTTTTTATTACGAAATTATTACCCAAAAAATACTAAAAAACAATCTTATTTTCAATACAAGAATGCCCAAATACGATTTCTTAGTGATTGGCTCTGGCATAGCCGGGTTGTCTTATACAGCAAAGTTGGCTTCTCATTTTGAGAAGAAAAACCCGAATGTCAAAATTGCTATTATAACCAAAACTATTGCAGAAGAAACCAATACCAAATATGCCCAAGGTGGCATTGCTGCCGTTTGGGACGAACACGATTCTTTTGAAAAACACATCGAAGATACCATGATTGCGGGCGATTATTTATCGAACCCCTCAATTGTGGAAATCGTGGTGTCGGAAGCCCCTGGTCGTTTACAAGAACTGATTGACTATGGCACACAATTCGATAAGCGAGCCGATGGTAGCTATGATTTGGCAAAAGAAGGCGGGCATTCCGACCATCGTATTTTGCATTATAAAGACTCCACAGGCAACGAAATCGAACGGGCTTTACTGGCAAAAGTCAAGTCGTTTGCCAATGTCGATTTTTATACGCATTACTACGCTATCGACCTCATTACCCAGCACCATCTGGGCGAAAAAGTAACCAAAGATACGCCCGATAAAAAATGCTTTGGAGTGTATGTTTTTAATACGCTTACCAACGAAACCGAAACGTTTTTGGCCAAAACTACACTTTTGGCTACAGGTGGTATCGGACAAATCTACCAAAGCACCACCAACCCCACCATTGCCACGGGCGATGGTATTTCGATGGCCTACCGTGCCAAAGCCTTGGTCGAACACATGGAGTTTATCCAGTTTCACCCAACAGCCCTTTACCAACCGGGCATAAAGCCTTCGTTTCTGATTTCGGAGGCTGTGCGAGGACATGGTGGCGTACTGAAAAACCGAGATGGACAAACCTTTATGGAGCAGTACGATGCACGCTTGTCGTTAGCTCCTAGAGATATTGTGGCAAGAGCGATTGATTCGGAGATGAAAAAACAAGGCGTAGAACACGTTTACCTCGATACTCGCCACCTCGATACGACAGATTTTGTCCATCATTTTCCTATGATTTATCAATATTGTAAAGATAATTTAGGACTAGACATCGCCGAAAAAGACATGATTCCTGTAGTGCCAGCCCAGCATTATTTGTGCGGAGGAATCAAAGTAAATGAATATTCGCAAACAACCATCCACTACCTTTTTGCCGTAGGCGAATGCTCGTGCACGGGCCTGCATGGGGCCAATCGCTTGGCTTCTAACTCCTTGCTCGAAGCGGTGGTATTTGCCCATCGTGCTTTTGAAAAATCTATAGCCATTTTTGAGGAAAATATCATTCCCGACAATATTCCAGACTGGAACGACGAAGGCACACGTCACCCCGAGGAATTGGTCTTAGTGACCGAAATGACCAGAGAATTAGAGGCAATCATGAGTAATTATGTGGGGATTGTTCGTACCGACCGCCGTTTAAAACGTGCCTACGACCGCCTCGAACTGATTTATTTAGAACACGAAGAATTGTACCGAGAATCGAAGCTTTCTGTGCCGATTTGCCAATTGCGTAACATGATTAATGTGGCGTATTTGGTCATCAAGCACGCCATTGCTCGCAAAGAAAATCGAGGTTTACATTATAATTTAGATAATATGGCAAAAGCCTAAATCCTACGAAAGTCAAAGCCTTTACGCTTTGACTTTCTTGCTTATAAGCCATTACCTACCGCTTACTGCTTCCATCATAATTTTGTCCATCTTTTTTCAAATAATAGCTATGTTTTATTAAAGAAGTAAAGTGAAATTTTGTATAAAAATTATACAAAATTAAATGAAACACTTTCGACTGTATTTGACAATTGTAGGAAGTTTCTGGATGGCTTGTTTGCAGCTACAAGCCCAAGAACGCAAATCTTTGGCAGGAACTTGGCAAGTAAAACTCGACCCACAAGACGAAGGCTTGCAAGCCCATTGGTGGGAAAAAGCCTTTCCCGAAAAAGCCCAATTGCCGGGTTCTTTGGCAAGTAATAATTTGGGCTATAAGGTTTCTTTGGCTACGCCTTGGACGGGTGACGTGATTGATAGCTCGTATTTTGTTCTTGAAAAATATGCAAAATACCGCCAAGGCGACATCAAAATTCCTTTTTGGCTCAAGCCTAAGCGACATTTTATAGGCCCAGCTTGGTATAAAAAAGCAATTGAAATTCCCGAAAATTGGGCAAAAAAAAGAGTTTTACTACATTTAGAGCGTTGTCATTGGGAAACCAATGTGTTTGTCAATGGCGAATTTTGTGGTACGCAAAACAGCTTGGTGAGCCCGCATATTTACGACATTACGGGACATTTGAAAGCAGGCAAAAAAAATGAAATTGTGTTGCGGGTCGATAACCGCATTAAAATTTACATTGGTCCCAACTCGTCGAGTATCACCGAACATACCCAAACTAATTGGAATGGCGTAATTGGCGATATTTCCCTAGAAGCACAAGAAACAACAAACATCGACGACCTACAAATTTACCCACGCCTCGCTACGTCGTCAATCGACTTGGCACTTACACTCAACCAAAGCAAAGGTCATACTTTCAAGGGGAAAATTCGTTTGCAAGCCCGAAGCCTGCAAGCCAATGGGGCTATATTTCCCGTAAAAGAATTGCCCGTAAGTTTGAGTTCTGAAAATCAGACTTTTACTATTGCTTATGCTTTGCCACAAGCCCAACTTTGGGATGAGTTTTCTCCGAACCTATATCAATTGACGGCGACCATTGTGGATGAAAAAGGGCAAAAAATTGCGGAGAAAATCAGTCGATTCGGTATGAGAGAAATGACTACCATTGGCACAAGAATTGCCATCAATGGTCGCCCGATTTTTCTCAGAGGTGATGTCGATTGTGCTGGTTTTCCGCTCACGGGCTTCCCATCGATGGAGCGTTCTTTTTGGGAAAAAGTAGCCAATACCGCCAAAAGTTATGGCTTAAATCACCTGCGTTTTCACTCGTGGTGTCCGCCCGAAGTGGCTTTTCAAGTAGCCGATAGTTTGGGGATTTATTTATATGTAGAAAGTCCGCTTTGGGCAAACCAAGGCAGTGCTGTCGGCACAGGCGGTTTGGTTGACGATTTTATTTACCAAGAATCCGAACGCATCATCAAAACCTATGGCAATCACCCTTCGTTTTGTATGATGTCGTATGGCAACGAGCCAGCAGGGAAAAATCAGTTTGCATTTTTGGGTAAATGGGTAGAATATTTCAAACAAAAAGATGGTCGTCGCCTTTATACCAGTGGGGCAGGTTGGCCTATTTTACCCGAAAATCAATTTAATATTCATTCCGATGCACGCATTCAACGTTGGGGCGAAGGCATAAATAGTATCATCAATAAAGAAAAACCCAATACCCAATACGATTGGCGAAAGAGGGTGCAAGGAACACAACCCTATATCAGCCATGAAATCGGACAATGGTGTGCCTATCCTAATTTTAAAGAAATAGCCAAATACACAGGCGTGTTGCAGGCAACCAATTTTGAGATTTTTAAAGAAACCCTAGAAGCCAAGGGCATGGGCGAACAAGCCGACGATTTTCTGTACGCTTCGGGACGTTTGCAAACACTTTGCTACAAAGCCGATATTGAAGCGGCACTCAGAACGCCGGGCTTTGGCGGTTTTCAGTTGCTCGGCCTGCACGATTTTCCGGGACAAGGCACGGCGTTGGTGGGTGCTTTAGATGCTTTCTGGGACTCGAAAGGCTATACTACGCCCGAAGAATACCGCAGTTTTTGCAATACTACGGTGTTATTGGCTCGTTTTCCTTCCTTGATTTATACCAATCAAGAAACCCTCGAAGTTCCCGTTGAAGTGGCTCATTTTGGTGGTGCTCCTTTGAAAAATGCAAAAATTCTTTGGCAAATTGTAGATGAAAAAGGAGCAGTTCAACAAGAAGGGTCTTGGTCGAAAGAACAACTCAATATCGACAATCTTCAAGCCGTTGGAAGCCTAAAGTTTGCATTGTCAAGATACAAAAAAGCACAAAAACTTTCTTTGAAAGTAAATCTTGCAGGCACAGATGTAAAAAATGCTTGGGATTTTTGGGTGTATCCAGCACAAATTACCCCCGAAAATGGGCAGGTTATTGTCACCGACAAACTTACGCCTGCCATTCAGCAGCAACTAGAAGCAGGCAAAACGGTATTGCTGTTGCCTTTTGGACAAGTGAAAAAAGGCAAAGGAGCAGAAGTGCAAGTTGGCTTTTCAAGTATTTTTTGGAATACCGCTTGGACAAGCGGACAAGCACCACATACGATGGGCATTACCTGCAAGCCTTCGCATCCGCTATTTCGTTTTTTCCCAACCGAATCTTATAGCAACTATCAATGGCAAGACCTCATGAGCCATGCACAAGCCATGATTTTAGACGAATTTCCCCAAAGCTTCAAAGCCAATATTCAGCCCATAGATACGTGGTTTGAAAACAGAAAACTCGCTTTGGCTTTTGAAGGAAAAGTGGGTAAAGGCAAATTGATGGTTTGTAGCATCGACCTAGAAAAAAACCTCGAAAGTCGTCCTGTGGCTCGTCAGCTTAAATACAGTATGTTGAAGTACCTCAATAGCAAAGATTTTCAGCCAACACAAGCCATAGATTTGAATTTATTAAAAAGCTTTTTTGAATAAAAGTTATCGGTTTGCTGTATATCCGTTGTCTGTAAACTTCCTTTTGTAAGTAATAAGGCAGCATGGTCAATTAGTGTTTTTATTTTCAGGTATTTACAAAAAACAGATTACATTCGTTTTTTTGTAAATACCTGAATTTGAAATAATTAAATCACTAATTCACTCAATCACTCATTCACTAACTCGGTACGACGAACATACTTTTTACCTCAAAATCTAACATTTACAACTATTTATCCGATGAATAATCAACCTGTACAAGCGTGGGAAGAAACCGTTTTGATACCAACCTACGCTATTGGTGAATCAGAGAAAAACCCGATGTTTCTCGAAAAAAGAGTCTATCAAGGCAGCAGTGGCGTAGTGTATCCTCATGCGGTGATTGAAAAAATCAACGATGAAAAGCAAGACCAAGCTTACAAAGCTATTTTCATCGAAAATCAATACCTCAAAATCATGGTATTGCCCGAATTGGGCGGTCGTATTCAGATGGCGTATGACAAAGTAAGAGAACGCCATTTTGTGTATTATAACCAAGTGATAAAACCCGCTTTGGTAGGCTTGACAGGCCCGTGGATTTCGGGCGGTATCGAATTTAACTGGCCACAACACCACCGTCCAAGTACGTTCGAGCCTGTCGATTTTACGATTGAAGCAAATCCCGATGGCTCAAAAACCGTTTGGGTCAACGAAGTAGAACGCATGTTTTCTACCAAAGGTATGGCGGGCTTTACTTTGTACCCTGATAAAGCCTATCTCGAAATCAAAGGCGTATTGTACAATCGCACGGCACTGCCCCAAACCTTTTTGTGGTGGGCCAATCCTGCGGTGAAAGTAAACGACGCTTACCAGTCTATTTTTCCACCTGATGTATATGCCGTATTCGACCACGGCAAAAGAGATGTGTCGTCGTTTCCGATTGCTACAGGCACATATTATAAAGTAGATTACGCACCCGGCACCGATATTTCAGGCTATAAAAATATACCTGTGCCTACGTCGTACATGGCGATTCAATCGAAATACGATTTTATGGGAGGCTACGAACACGATACGCAAGGAGGCTTATTGCACGTGGCCAATCACCATGTTTCGCCCGGCAAAAAACAATGGACTTGGGGCAATGGCGAATTTGGCTATGCTTGGGACAGAAACCTGACCGACGAAGACGGCCCTTATATAGAACTGATGACAGGCGTTTTTACCGATAATCAGCCCGATTTTTCGTGGATAATGCCCCAAGAAGAACGCCGTTTTACACAGTATTTTATGCCTTATCATACCTTGGGCGTAGTGAAAAATGCAAGCAAAGAAGCAGCCTGTAGTTTGGTGGTGACTGCCGATGCCCTACACCTGAAGGTTTATACTACCGCTTTGTATGAGGATGCCCAACTACAATTGTGGTACGCAGATAGCCTTTTGTGGGAAGAAAGCTATACGATTTCGCCTGCACAAATTGTGGAAAAAACACTGGAACTAAGCATTGCCGATGAAACGCAATTGACCCTGAAATTATACGACAAACAAGCGAAATTACTCTTGTCTTATACCCCAGAAGTACCCCAAGAAAACGCCTTGCCTTCGCCAGCACAAGCCGCCTTGCCTCCTGCCGAAGTAGAAAACAATGAGCAATTATTTTTGACAGGTCAACATATTGAGCAATATCGACACGCCACTTACCTAGCCACTGATTATTACGAAGAAGCCCTTCGCCGTGACCCTAAAGACAGCCGTTGCAACAATGCGATGGGCTTATGGTATTATAAAAAAGGGCAATTTGCTCAAGCAAAACCCTATTTTGAAAAAGCCATCGCAACCCTTACGGCTCGCAATCCTAATCCTTACGACAGCGAGGCGTATTATAATTTGGGTTTATGTTTGAAAAAATTAGGTGAAAACGACAAAGCCTATACTGCTTTTTATAAAGCTACTTGGTCTGCAGCTTGGCAAGATGTAGCGCTGCTAGAGTTGGCTCGTCTTAAAACCATTGCCCAAGATTATGAAGAGGCTTTAAATCATGTATCGGATGCCCTTTTCCGCAACTACAAATCTCATACGGCTAGGCATTTGAAAATAGCTTTGTTACGAAAATTGGGACGCATAGAGGAAGCTTTACAACTGGCAGAAGAAAGCATTAGGCTTGATAAATTTACGATGGGAGCTTATGTAGAAAAATGCTTGCTTTTGCCCCAAGAAGAAAACCTTTTGTCCTTGAAAAAACTCATGCGAGGCTATGTGCATAATTACTTGGAATATGCCTTCGATTATCTTGAAGCTGGTTTGTGGGACGAATGCCAAACGCTTTTGCAATGGTATGTAGCAGATGCCCCCGTGGTGTATCCGATGGTACATTATGTGCAGGCTTTTGCCGCAGCCCAACAAGGCGATTTGCAAAAGAGGCAAGTATATTTGGCTTTGGGCAAAGCAAGTAATCCCGATAAGGTTTTTCCTAATCGTTTGACAGAATTGAACGTATTGCTTTGGGCTACAGCACAGACTTCGGAAGATGGAAACGTGTATTATTTCTTAGGAAATTTCTGGTATGCTCATCGCCAATATGCCGAAGCCATTGCTTGTTGGGAAGCTTGTACACGCCTGTTGCCTGAGTTTCCTACGTCTTTGCGTAACTTATCGTTAGCGTATCATAACAAAGAACAAAACGAGCAAAAGGCTTTAGAAGCAATGGAAATGGCGTATCGCCTCGATACCAGCGATGCGAGGGTATTGATGGAGCTCGACCAATTGTACAAAAAACTCAACTATCCACAACAAGAGCGTTTCGATTTGCTTACGAGCCAGCAGGCTGTTACTGTACAAAGAGATGATTTGTATTTAGAATGGATTACCCTGCACAACCAATTGGGTAAGTTCGCCGAAGCAAAAGCCCTGTTGGCTCAACGCCAGTTTCATCCTTGGGAAGGGGGCGAAGGAAAGGTAATCAGCCAGTTTTTATGGTCGCAAGTGGCATTGACATTGCAGGCAATACGGGAAAGGCGATGGACAGATGCGGTAGCATTGTTGGATGAAACCATCCATTATCCACATAATTTAGGTGAAGGAAAATTGTATGGCACACAAGAAAACGACATTTGTTTTTTGAGAGGACTCATTGCTCAGTTGCAAGGAAAAAAAGCGGAGGCAAGGGCGTATTTTCAGCAAGCAACGCAGGGCTTAGACGAACCCGTACAGGCAATTTTTTACAACGACCCACAGCCAGATTCCCTTTTTTATCAAGGTTTGGCTTGGTTGCAGTTGGGCGAAAAAGAGAAAGGAGAAGCCATTTTTCATAAACTCATCAAGTTTGGACAAGCACATTTATATGACAAAATCAAGATTGATTACTTTGCGGTTTCGCTTCCTGATTTGTTGGTATTCGATGTAGATTTAGACCAACGTAACCATATTCATTGTCAATACCTGATGGGATTAGGACACGTCGGTTTAGGTAATTTCGAGCAGGCGGAGGAGCATTTCGAGCAAGCGTTGTTACGCAACCTCAACCACCAAGGCGTGTTGAGACACCAAGCGATAGCCTTGTTTTTGCGTGAATTATAATCCGTAGAGCCGATGCACCGCATCGGCTGATAAATTATTGAGTTGAGAGTTAGTAAATGAGTGATTCATATTTTCATTCAGCCGATGCACCGCATCGGCTGAATGAATGTAAAATTGAATATTTTGAAAAATACAAGAAAAAAACATTAATAAATCACAATTCACTAACTCACAACTCATTAGCTCGCCTTTGCCGAAAAGAACGAGGCGATAAGCCCATGATATTAGAAAAGGCCCGACTAAAATGATAAGGGTCTTGGTAGCCCACTTGGTAAGCCACTTCTTTGATGCGAAGCGTAGTGTTTTCGAGCAATTGGCAGGCGTGTTGCATTTTTAAGAAGGTAAAAAAATGAATCGGTGTACTTTGAATTTTTTCTTTAAACATCATCGAAAAATAAGAAGGCGACATCCCTGCTACTTGGGCAAGTTCGTCTAAGGTAAGGCTCAAAGCGATATGTTCTTTCATATAGACAATCACCTTGCTGATGGGGTCGTTGGTGGGTTGTTCTTGGGAATGCGGATGATAAATGGTTTTGCAAAAAGAAGCCAAATAATGCCCCAGTCCGAGGTTGGCATATACCATGTTTTCTTCGTTGTAAGACATTTCGATATACGCCAATAACTCATAAAATTTTTGCGAACGAGTAGGGTCTGGTTCAACAAACAAGGGGGTAAAATTTAGGTTTTCACGATACACCAAACGCATATATTCTGCTGCCATGTTGCCAGCAAAATGTACCCAATAAATGCTCCAAGGATTGTGTCGAGAAGCACCGTATTGATGTGGATGTAAAGCAGGAATGATGAAAAACTGGTTGGCTGTGACGCTATAAGTCTGATTATCAATCGTAAACCAACCTTCACCGTTGGTACAGTAAATCAAAATGTATTGTTCACACCCCTGCATACGCTCTCGCAAATGAAACGAAGCTTTGGGATAATACCCAATATCGGTCATATAAAGCCCACGACACAAAGGATGATTTTCGTTGAAATCTATCAAATGCTTGGGCAATACAAAGGAGCGTTGTCCGACAAAGCCTTCTTGTTTTTGTAACATAGTAGCGATTACTAACTAAGGATTTTTTTAAACAAATTTAACGCATGAAAAATAATACACAATACGCTTTTTTGATTGCTGGTATATCGGCATTGGGAGGCTATTTATTTGGCTTCGACTTTGCTGTGATTGCTGGAGCGTTGCCTTTTTTGAAAGAAATTTTTGCTTTGAATGCGTGGTGGGAGGGATTCCTCACAGGAACGTTGGCGATTGGCTGTATGATAGGATGCGTTGGGGCAGGGCAATTGGCCGATAAATATGGTCGCAAACCTGCCTTGATGCTGGCGGCACTCATCTTTGCATTGTCGTCATTAGGCATGGCATTTGCCAATAACCTGACTTTTTTCCTAATCATGCGATTGATGGCTGGCGTTGGCGTAGGCATGGCTTCAATGCTCAGTCCGATGTACATTGCTGAAGTGTCACCTGCCGAAATGCGTGGGAGAAATGTGTCTATCAATCAGTTGACGATTGTTTTTGGTATTTTGATTACCAATTTGGTAAACTACGCCCTTGCCGACTTGGGTCAAGATGCTTGGCGATGGATGTTTGGCTTGGGAGCTGTGCCTTCTCTGGGCTTTTTGTTGGGCTTGTATTGGCTGCCCGAAAGTCCAAGATGGTTGATTTTGCACAATAGACAAGCGGAGGCTTTGCAAATTTTACAAAAAATCGGAGGAGAATCGTATGCCAAACAAACCCAACAGCAAGTAGAAGCAACGACGCAACGCCAAACCGCTGATGCCCGTCTTTTCGACCCGAAATACCTTTCTGTGATAGCAGTAGGAGCAGGCTTGGCGGTATTCCAACAATTGTGTGGCATCAATGTGGTATTTAATTATACGGCTACCATTTTTGAATCGGTTGGGGCAAATCTCAATAGACAATTGTTTGAAACCGTTGCCATTGGCTGCGTGAACGTACTTTTTACGATACTTGCTATGTGGCAAGTGGATAAGCTCGGCCGAAAACCTTTGATGCTGATTGGCTCTTTGGGTTTGTCGGTGGCTTATGTTGTTATTGCCTTATTCCTTTACCAGCAAGTTGCTCCTTGGTTGCTGTCTGTAGTTGTACTCATCGCTATTGCTACGTATGCTTCCACTCTAGCCCCTGTAACGTGGGTTTTAATTGCCGAAATATTCCCCAATGCAGTACGGAGCAAGGCAACTTCATTTTCGATTTTGTGCTTATGGGGTGCGTATTTTGTGTTGGTGTTTACCTTCCCGATGCTTGCCGAAAGCTTAGGCACGTATGGGCCTTTTGGCTTATATGCCTTGATATGCCTGTTGGGATTTGTGTTTATCAAAACCAAGGTAAAAGAAACCAAAGGCAAAACCTTAGAAGAAATGGATGAGGTTTTTGTGGGACACTGAGCAAATAGAATGCTTTTGTTGTATCGGATGGCAGATTTTTGATGGTATAATTTTTGGGAAAATAAAGCCATTTCCCCAAAAATTATACCATCATATTATTAGGCTAACTAAACAACTCTTTTAATTTGAGAGCTACCATAACATCGCCAGCAAAAAATATTTTTCCTGTAATGACCGCCGACATCGGGTCGAGAATGCCGTCTATCAACGATGCCAAAACCGTTTCGGTTGTTCTAAACGAACAATCGGCGGTTTGGTAGGTTTCTTTCACCGAACCTTTTTTACAAATATGAATACTCCCTTCGGGCAAATCGAATCGTACCGAACCGCCCAATTGCACTAACTTATCGCTGTGTGCTGCTATTTTATTGATGATTCTTTCCATGATTAAATGTTGTTTGGGGTGATAAATTACTTATATCAAAGCTAAAAAATAAAATTTATTATCAAAAGCGAAATTTCGCTAAATATATATATTTCGCTAAAGCTTTCTGTTAAATGTTATCTGTATTTATTTATGCCATGCGTATGAAAATCCGTAAAACCATTATACCCATAAGGTAGAGCCGAGGCAATGCCTCGGCTCTACGCATTGCCTCGGCTCTACTACGCAAAATAAATTCTCCTACCTGTGATTTTTTTACACTCACTGCGAATAATTAGGCAAATGAAGTTTTACTTTAATTATTTGGAAGATGAACATGAATAACTTTACTTCAACCGCAACACTGTTTCTATCAGTCAAGCCTTTAGGGCAAAGTATGCTACAAGATTTTTTTTGAAGGCAATAAAAAAGCAATCCTAGAGCCAACTAGAGGCTACGCAATAGGGAATTAAACATCATGCACAGAGAGATGAGTTCATAAAAAAAGGTTTTCGGCACTATGATGAGCGACAAAGAACTAAGCCAACATTTTCACCAAATCATTGAAAAACACAAAGGGATTTTGTTTAAGGTTGCAAAAACCTATTGCCAAAATGATGACGATAGACAAGACCTTTTACAAGAAATGATGATACAGATTTGGAAATCATTACACAAGTACAATGATACTTTTGCTATCACAACGTGGTTATACCGTATTGCTTTAAATGTAGCTATCTCATTTTATAGAAAAAATGTCAACAGACAACAGCTAAACATTCCTTTAGTTGAAGAAATGGCATCTATCCGAGAAGAAGAGTATAACACAAAACACGAGCAAATAAGCCTCTTAAATAAGTTTATTGCTGAACTCAACGACCTCGACAAAGCCCTTATGCTACTGTATTTAGAAGATAAAAGTTATGCTGAAATAGCAGAAATCATGGGATTGTCAGTAACTAATATTGGAACAAAATTGGGGCGTATCAAGGAAAAATTAAAATTAAAATTTTCACAAACAAAACAATAAATCCATGAACGAGAGCGAATTAAAATTACTTTGGCAGTCTGCTAATGAAACGTTGGAACGTAGCCTACAAATAAATAAAAATAATGCAGATGAAATCACACGCTTGAAAGTACAGCATGTTCTTGCTTCAATGAAACCAACGAAAGTGTTTATACTTATGTTAGGGATTATTTGGGTAATAGGACTTGGCAGTATTTTATCTAATTTCATAGATAAGATTAGCCTGTTTTTTGTATTTTCAGCAGCCATTCAACTATTGCTCACAGCTATTGCTATAGGCATATATGTGTATCAGCTAGACCTTATCAACAAAATTGATTTTAGTGAGCCCGTACTAACGATTCAGGAGAAAGTTTCAAAACTTAGTATATCTACGCTTAACGCAACCCGACTGCTCTTTTTGCAACTGCCTGTTTGGACAACTTTTTATTGGAATGAGCAAATGTTTGCTGGCAACAATGGGTTATTATGGATATTACAAGGCATCGTTACGTTGTTGTTTGTGTATCTTGCATTGTGGTTGTTTGTCAATATCAAATACGAAAATCGAAACAAAAAATGGTTTCAGTTGATATTTAGAGGCAAAGAATGGCAACCCATTCTTCAATCTATGGAGTTTTTAGACCAACTCAAACAATACCAAGAATAAGGCAAAAAACGCCAACAAGGAAAAAGCAAAAAAGCGATAAGACAAAATCCTACCGCTTTCGACGAACGAGAACCACTTATTTTATTAACTAGCTACCAATAAGCAGAGCGTTTGATGCGTTCAGGGTTGATATAGGGGTAATTAAACGCTCTACCTTACTCAGTGTTATTTCTGATGATAACTGATATATTGGTTTTGAAAGCTTCCATCATCATACAAATCTACTACGGCATAACCTGCCTCGGTGTGCTGGTATTTACCAAACCACCACCTGCCCGATACCGCACCGTTGCAACAATACGAAACACCGTTGTAGTCAACTCGGTCGGTCAAATGAATATGTCCCGAAAGAGCTAATTTTACATTTTTGTGTTTGTAAAATAATTCGGCAATGGCCTTGGCATCGGTGTGCATCCAACTGCCCGGTACTTCCCATTTGCCATTGTTGCTGTTGTCGCCATCGAAAAACACACAAGCCGATAAAATAGGAATATGCGAAGTGACTAAAACAGGCTTATTTTCAGGAATTTGTGCCAATTCTTTTTTGAGCCAATCGAACTGCTCTTCGTCTAAATGAGCGGTGTACCAAGAACCATCTTTTTTCTTTTGTACACTATCGAGCATAATAATATGCCATTGTGGCGTTGCGTAGCTATAGTAACGGCGGTTCATGGCCATTTCGTCCATTGCCCATCGTTTGCCATCTTCAAAAGTCTTTTGGCTATCGCCTTCACAACAAATATCGTGGTTGCCTACACAATGGATAATAGGTAAACTATTTTCGCTTTTGAGTACTTCATTAAACAACTTCCACTGCTTATCGGTATTGTGAATGGTGCGTTTGTGGGCATCCATTACACAGTCGCCAGAGTTGATAACTAAATCAGGTTTTACGTCTAGCGATTGCAAATGATGCAGACAAGTTTCAAAACCTTTGGCTGCACCAATGAGCGGTTGTATATGTACATCGGTAATATGGGCAATCCTAAGAATACGTTGTGGCTGTGTGTGTTGTGCTTGTGCCAAGGACGACAACGACAAGCCTCCTGCCGTAAGGGCTAAGTGTCGTAGTAAGTCTCTTCTTTGCATAAATATATGATAAAATTTAGTGTTGGAATGAGGGATAATGCTTGTGCCACTGCCTTTGTCGATACAAAATTGTACATTTTATATAACTAGATGATTGGCAGAGAATTAAGGAATTGTAAAATAAAAGACGGTATGTAAAGGCTGTGTCAAAAATTTAACATAACTATGTCACAAACATTTCATACTTTTGTCGCCCACAAAAAATACGCAGGGGCTTAGGTTGGTGTCATGAATAAAGTTGCACCCATAGTAATAAGATGAAAACAGAACCATTACATAAATCAGATTTTGGAAACGACTTTGTTTGGGGAGTAGCTTTATCGGCTTTCCAAAACGAAGGTGCTTGGAATATCGACGGCAAAGGCGAATCTATTTGGGATAGATTTAGTCACCGAAAAAACAAAATACTCGACGGTGGCAATGCCGACACCGCCACCGATTTTTATCATCGCTACGAGCAAGATATTATCATAGCCAAAAACCTTGGTTTCAAAGCATTTCGTTTTTCTTTTGCTTGGACGAGAATTTTGCCTTTAGGCGTTGGACCAATCAATCCGCAAGGCATCGCTTTTTACCATCAATTAATAGATACCTGCTTGGCACATGGCTTAGAGCCTTGGGCAACGATTTATCATTGGGATTTGCCCCAAGTACTCGAAGACCAAGGCGGCTGGACAAACCGAGCCATAGTCGATTGGTTTGCCCAATACTGCGAAGTACTTACCACAGAGTTTGCCGCCAAAATCAACTATTGGATGGTACTCAACGAACCCGCAGGCTTTACGGGTTTGGGTTATATGACAGGCTATCATGCACCGGGCCGCCTAGGCATGAGCAATTTTTTGCCTGCGGTGCATCATGCTGCTTTATGCCAAGCCGAAGGTGGGCGTATTGTGCGTAAAAATGTACCTAATGCCGTGGTGGGTACTACCTTTTCGTGTTCGCATATCGAGCCACATACCCATCGCTACGCCGACATACATGCCGCCAAAAGAGTAGATGCTTTATTGAATCGTTTATTTATAGAACCCAGTTTGGGCTTGGGGTATCCAGTAGAGGATTTGCCTTTTTTACAAAAAATGATTCAAAAATATGTACAGCCCGAAGACTGGCAAAACTTGGCATTCGATTTTGATTTTATAGGTTTGCAAAACTATTTCAAACTGGTGATGAAAGGCGTATGGTGGATGCCTTATTTGAAAGCCGTTGAAGTAAAACCCCATAAACGTAAAATAACCGACCTTACGCATTTGGGCTGGGAAGTATCGCCCGATGGTATGTATCAAATCATCCAGCAGTTTGCCCAATATAAAGGGGTTAAAAAGATTCTTATTACCGAAAATGGTGCGGCTTTTAAAGATGTAGTCAGGCATGGCGAAGTGCACGATACACAACGAGTGGCTTTTTTTGAAGCGTATTTACAAAGCATTCGGCAAGCCATGCACGATGGCATCGACATTGGAGGCTACATGGCTTGGACACTCACCGATAACTTTGAATGGCGAGAAGGCTACGGCCCTCGTTTTGGCTTGGTTTATGTTGATTATGCTACCCAAGCACGCATCATCAAAAATTCGGGTAAATGGTTTCAGCAGTTTTTGGCTTAGGGTATGACAAAACGTTTTGCCATACCTTTTATCTACACTTTTCTTTTGTTCTTCTACAGACCCTTGCTTTCACCCCACGCTTTCAGCCAAACCTAAGTCATATCAAGTAAAATCGAACAGGATTTAATAATAATTTAATAATTGCTTAACTTGTAAACAACGAAAATCGCCAAAAACAAGTCTTGTTCCATATAAATAACCTTTAACAACCATATATATCACTATGCGTATTTTGCCTTGCCTCTTCTTGCTTTTTGTAGGCACTACTGCTGTTGCACAGAGTAAAAAAGACATCCGAAAAAACAAAATCAAAGCCATTACCGAACAAATCACCGACTACGTAGGAGGAAAAGAAATCACCAAGACCGATTCTTATAAAAAATATAACAAAGAAGGGCAAGTCATAGAAGAAGTAGAATACGATAAAAATGGTAAATTCAAACGTAAAATTGTATCGAAGTACAACGAGTTTGACGACAAAACCGAAGAAGCCGTTTATGATGCCGAAAATAAGCTAGTAGAGCGGGAAGTCTATAAATACGATTCGTACAAAGAAAAATCGGAAGTATTGCATTACAACGAACGCAACGAACTCGACAGCAAAGCGGTGTATGTAGTCAACAGCAACGGACTAAAAACCGAACGCCGTTTATACGATGCCAAAGGGAAACTTTTACAAGTAAAAAAATACATATATGCCTTCTAGCGTGATTTTCAGAGCTATAGCCAATCAAATTGCCGATTTTACGCCCATTTCATTGGGCGAAATGGATGGCGTAAAGCTCATGGATAGGGTCGATGTAAAATACCTTATTCCTTTGGCTTTGATGCCAGAATTGCTCCAACAACTCCAAGACTCGTATCGTGTACTCGAAGTAGAGGAATGCCGCTTGTGTCCTTACAAAACGCTTTATTACGACACGCCCAACTTAGATTTGTACAAAGCACACCAAAATGGGGCGAGAAATCGCTATAAAATACGGGCAAGAGATTATGTACAATCAGACCTTTCTTTTTTTGAAATAAAGTTTAAAAATAACAAAGGTAGAACCAAAAAAACACGCATCCGCCAAAGTCAGATTATCCCTACATTAGGAGAAGTACAAGCCGATTTTTTGAAAAAAACAACCGAAAAGGTTTGTCCAGAAGGCTTAAAAGGAGTGATTTGGGTCAATTATCATCGCATTACCTTGGTCAATAAAACCTCGGCCGAACGCCTTACCATTGACCTCAACCTTACTTTTCAGCAAGGTGTACAACTCAAGCAATATCCCGAACTGGTGATTGCAGAGGTAAAACAAGAAAAAGCCAATGCTTCTCCTTTTATCGAATTGATGCGCCAATACCGCCTCAAAGAAGGAGGAATTAGCAAATATTGCTTTGGCATGATTAGCCTGTACCACCATATCAAACAGAACACATTCAAACAACATTTAAGAAAAGTATCAAAAATCATTGCACAACATGAACATCTTAGCACAAATCACCTCGCAACCCATTATAGAGAGTTTTCAGTTAATCGACAAGCTGTCGGCTAAATTTTTCATGCGTTTAGGCATTGATTTATTGGCAGTATTGGTACTGATTCGCTTGATTTATTACCGCAATTATCGCCGTGCCGATTTGTTTTTGACCTTCTTTATTTTCAACCTCATCATTTTTTTACTCACCTATATGCTCAATAAAGTGGTGATGTCGATGGGGGCAGCCTTTGGTTTGTTTGCGGTGTTTTCGATGTTGCGTTACCGCACAGAGGGTATTTCTACCAAAGACATGACTTACCTGTTTATGGTCATTGCCATTGGACTTATCTCGGCGGTGAGCAAAGGTGGTTGGGACGAGCTTTCGGTTTTGAATGGCATTGTGTTGCTGGTTACGTGGGTGATGGAAAGTGGATTTTTGTTGAAAAAAGAATTTTCAAAACAAGTGTATTATGAAAAAATAGAACTCATTACGCCCGAACGCCGTACCGAACTGCTGCAAGATTTACGCCAGCGTACAGGCTTGGAAGTACATCGGGTTGAAATTCATGAAATAGATTTTTTGAAAGATGCTACCCGCATGACCATTTTTTACCATTGATTCCATTGTACTTGCCGATAACACATACAACTAAAAATATGAAAAAATTCTTTGGCTTTCTTATGATGCTATTGCCTTTGACAACATGGGCACAAACAACCGATACCGAAAATAGGGTTTGGACGGGCTTTACGGTCGAGAAAAAACTCTCCAATCATTTCAAAGTACAACTCAACGGACAGTTGCGTGTAGAAGAAGATGTACAAACCCTAACCACGTATTTGGGAGAATTGGGCGTAGCCTATAAGCTCAACAAACACATCGAAGTATCAGGATTTTACCGCTTTTCGGGCAGGAGAAAATGGGATAAAGAAACAGCAGCGTATGAATATCGCCCTTATCATCGCTACTATTTCAATGCTTCTTATGCGACAAAAATCTCAATGTTTAAGTTTTCGTATCGTTTGCGTTACCAAAATCAATTCAAAGATACCGATACGGGCATCGAATTTACGAAGAGCTATTTACGCAATAAATTTGAACTAGCATACCCCAATAAATCAAAATTTACGCCAAGTATTTCGGCTGATTTGTTTTACCAAATTGGCGACCAATTCGACCAAATTCGGTATAAAGTTGGCGTTGATTACGACATCAATAAGCGTCATTCTGTCGAATTATCGGGTTTTAGAGATTTTTCTTTAGTGCCATCCAATACCAATATTTATGCGTTAAGTCTTCATTATAAGTTTAAATTATAATTCGCATAAATATAATTAATAAACTGATTTTCAGACAAATACAATATTTTAAAAAGCATTTTTTGAAAGCTGACGGACAAAACCTATCAGCTTTTTTTATGTGTTTTTTTGAATAATTTAAGATAAAGTTGAAGAAATAAAAGAAGTTTGTTGTTATGACAAAAATTAATACACAAAATACTTGACACGAATAGTCAACGTGATTTACCTTTCGGTCGAAATGAAAAAAGCGTATTCAAAATATCTCTTGTCACTGAGCATTCTCTTGTTGAGCCTCGTAAGTCAGGCACATAAGAGCGATATTTTGTTGGCTTCCAAAGGAACTTTGTCGGTTGCAGATGCAGTTGCAAACCAGCAAAAATCCTTCGCAACGCATCAAGTATTCTTCGCTGCTAAATATTCGCTAGAAACCAAAGACAAAGCGTTGTTTGATGCGGAAGAAGAGGTTGAGGAAAAAGAAGGATTAGAAACAAGCAAAAGAACAGCCGACGTTCAGCAGCACTTTACTTCGCTTTTTTACAACTGGTATCAACATTATATACTTCTCAATACCCTGCAAAGCTTACCTTCTCGTAAGCATTGCCTTCACTTTTCTTCTAACAAACTGTTTATCATGTTCCGTGTTTTCAGAATATGATACCCTTGGGTTAATGCCCATCAGCTTTATTTTTTATTGGTAAAAGCAACTGAACACCCTTGATTTCTCGCTAGGGTTCAATCAAATGACGTACATTTTTTACAGTTTACGCCCTTGAAGCGTGCTGTAAGTTATATGCTTTTGCCTCTCTATTTCAACTGAACCAATTCAGTAATCTGTCTCAATAAATCAATACACTTTCATCTCATGAAAAAAATACTCATCCTTATGGGTGTGGCTGTAGCCTTGTGCCATACCAGTTGTGAATCGACTAAAGCCGAAGAAAAGAAAGAAGAACTCAAATTGTTGGTGACAAGCCCTTTGGTCAAAGACACCACCATTACCAAGGAGTACGTTTGTCAGATTCACGCCATTCAACACATCGAAATGCGAGCCTTGGAAAGAGGTTATTTGAAAAAAATCTATGTGGACGAAGGGCAGTTGGTCAAAAGTGGGCAAATGATGTTTCAAATCTTACCGCTGCAATACCAAGCCGAATTTCAGAAAGCACAAGCCGAGGCAAACTATGCCGAAATTGAGTATAAGAACACCAAAGCCCTTGCCGATAGCAACATTGTATCACGCAACGAATTGGCTTTGGCAAGAGCCAAATACGACAAAGCCAAAGCCGAAATGGATTTAGCCAAAGTACACCTTGGCTTTACCGAAATCAAAGCTCCTTTCGATGGCATCATGGACCATTTCTATGTACGAGAAGGCAGCCTTTTGGCAGAAGGCGACTTGCTTACGACGCTTTCAGATAACAGCAAAATGTGGGTATATTTCAACGTTCCAGAATCGGAATATTTGAATTATAAAACCAAGGCAAACAACAGCAACCTGATGTCGGTAAAGCTCAAAATGGCAAACCAAGATATATTTCAATACCCTGGCGTTGTACAAACCATAGAAGCCGACTTCAACAACGAAACGGGTAACATTGCCTTCCGAGCTACATTTCCCAATCCGAATAAACTGCTTCGTCATGGCGAAACAGGGAATATTTTGATGCAAGTACCCATGAAAAATGCCATCATTATTCCGCAAAAAGCGACGTATGAAGTACTTGAAAAGAAATATGTTTTTGTAGTAGATAAAGATAACGTCGTAAAATCAAGAGAAATCACCATCGGTGCCGAGTTGCCCGATTTGTACGTGGTGAAAGGAGGCTTGAAGGGCGACGAAAAAATACTGCTTGAAGGCATCAAAAAGGTACGTGACAACGACAAAATCCGATACGACTACAAAGAACCTAAGTCGGTCGTTGCGAACCTAAAAGTATATGCCGAGTAAATAAAATCTGTCTGGATGTGCTATTTTTTGAGTAAGCCTCGGTAGGCTTGTTCTGGCAACGCTATGTCCTTACGGATGTATTTAACCAACTTTTGTATTCAAAATTCAAGCGTATTATGTTTAGTAAATTCATTCATAGACCGGTATTAGCCATTGTAATATCGATTGTCATTATATTCTTGGGTGTGCTGTCGGTTAAGACGCTTCCCACCTCTCAATTCCCCGAAATTGCCCCACCAGTGGTCATGGTAACGGCTTCGTATCCGGGGGCAAGTGCGAAAGTACTCACCGAATCGGTCTTAATTCCGCTCGAACAAGCCATCAATGGTGTTTGGGGAATGCGTTATATGACTTCCGATGCCACCAGTGCAGGCGAAGCCAATATTCAAATCGTATTTAATTTGGGCACCGACCCCGACCAAGCCCTCGTACAAGTCAATACCCGTATCGCACAGGTACTCAACCGTCTGCCTCCGCTCGTACAGCGAGAAGGGGTAGTTGTAAACCGTGTGATGAACAGTATGTTGATGTACGTTAACTTGTACAGCAAGGACAAAAATGCCGACATGAAGTTTTTGTTCAACTTTGCTGGGGTAAATATGATTCCTGAATTACAACGCCTCAATGGTATTGGGCAAGCCCGTATTTTGGGTAGTCGCCAGTATGCCATGCGTATTTGGTTGAACCCCGACCGTATGCGGGCCTACAATATTTCGGCAGATGAAGTGATGGCCGCCCTCAACGACCAAAGTGTGATTGGGTCGCCGGGGCGTATTGGTCGTGCCGATGGTAAAAGAGCCGAAGCCCTCGAATATGTACTTACGTATCAAGGGCGTTTCAACAAGCCAGAACAGTACCAAGATGTCATCATTCGGGCCAATCCGAATGGCGAAATCTTGAAACTCAAAGACGTAGCCAAAGTAGAGTTGGGTAGCGAATACTACGATATTTATTCCAATCTTAATGGTTATCCATCGGCAGCGATTGTCCTCAAACAAACCTATGGTAGTAATGCCAGCGATGTAATCAAGAGTGTAAAAGCCAAGCTTGAAGAGTTGAAGAAAACCTCTTTTCCGCCCGGTATGGACTACCAAATCAGCTATGACGTATCGAACTTTTTGGATGCTTCTACCGAAAACGTGATTCATACCCTACGAGATGCCTTTATCTTGGTAGCCTTGGTGGTATTTGTATTCTTGGGCGATTGGCGTTCTACGCTCATTCCAACGCTTGCCGTACCTATTTCGTTGATTGGGGCATTTATTTTTATCAAACTTTTTGGGCTGACCATCAATATGATTACGCTTTTTGCCTTGGTATTGGCGATTGGTATTGTGGTAGATGATGCCATTGTGGTTGTAGAGGCGGTTCATGCCAAAATGGAAGAAGAACATTTGTCGCCTTACAAAGCCGTCAGAAAAGTACTAGGCGAAATCAGTGGGGCTGTTATTGCCATTACGTTATTGATGACAGCCGTGTTTGTACCAGTGGCATTTATGACGGGTCCTGTCGGCATTTTTTACCGACAATTCTCCATTACAATGGCTAGTTCTATTATCCTTTCGGGGGTCGTAGCCCTTACCGTTACGCCTGTGCTTTGTGCTATGATTTTGAAAAATAATCATGGAAAACCTCGTAAAAAGAATATGCTTACCAAAGCCCTCGACCGTTTCAATAGTGCATTCGATAAGTTGACAGGCAGATACGTAAGTTTATTAAGGCTGATAGCCCATAGAAAACTCGTTACCGTTGGTTTGTGGATTGTATTTGTGGTGGGCATCATTGCCATCACGAGCAATTTGCCTTCGGGTTTTATTCCGAGTGAAGACCAAGGCATGATTTATGCCATTATTCAAACGCCTCCCGGCTCGACCCTAGAGCGTACCAATGACATTTCTCGTAAGCTACAAGAAATTGCCGAAAAGGTAGAAGGCATTCAGTCGGTTTCGGCGTTAGCTGGTTATGAAGTTCTTACCGAAGGCCGTGGCTCAAATGCAGGTACGTGTTTGATTAACCTCAAGCCTTGGGACGAACGCAAGCATTCTGTTTCTGAAATTATTTATGAATTAGAAGAAAAAGCCCAAGAAATTCCCGGTGCAACCATCGAATTTTTCGACCCACCAGCCGTACCGGGCTATGGGGCAGCGGGTGGTTTTGCCTTGCAATTATTGGATAAAACCAATAGCGGTGACTATAACCAATTGGAAAATGTGAAAAACGATTTCATGCGTGCTTTACAAAAACGCAAAGAATTGACAGGTCTTTTCACATTCTTTAGTGCCAATTATCCACAATACGAACTAGAAATAGACAACCAACTGGCGATGCAAAAAGGCGTATCCATTGGCAATGCCATGAATACCTTGTCTATTTTGATTGGTAGTACCTACGAACTTGGTTTTATCAAATTCCAACGTTTCTTCAAAGTGTTTGTACAAGCTTCGCCAGAGTTTCGACAACTCCCAGAAGACATCATGAAGTTGTATGTAAAAAATGACCACGGCGAAATGGTGCCATTCTCGGCTTTCATGAAAATTAAAAAAATGCAAGGGCCCAACGAAATCAACCGCTACAATATGTACACAACGGCGGCCATCAGAGGGGGAGCAGCCAAAGGGTATAGTTCGGGGCAGGCGATTGCTGCCGTGCAGGAAGTTGCCAAACAAACCTTACCCCGTGGATTCGACATTGACTGGGCGGCTTTGTCGTATGACGAAGTACGCAGAGGCAACGAAGCACTTTACATTTTCTTGATTGTATTGGCGTTTGTGTATGTGGTATTAGCTGCTCAGTATGAAAGCTTTATTATTCCATTGGCGGTGGTGCTATCGTTGCCAGCAGGGGTATTTGGGTCGTTTATGCTTATCAAATCTATGGGACTTGCCAACGATATTTATGCCCAAGTGGGGTTGGTTATGTTGGTTGGTTTGTTGGGTAAAAATGCGGTATTGATTGTAGAGTTTGCCATGCAAAAACATCACCAAGGCTCATCGGTTTTGGAAGCGGCCATCGAAGGGGCAAAAGTACGTTTCCGTCCTATTTTGATGACATCTTTTGCCTTTATCGCAGGGTTGATTCCCTTGGTTATGGCACACGGTGCTGGAGCGATAGGCAACCGTACCATTGGAGCTTCAGCTTTGGGAGGGATGCTTTTCGGAACAATCTTTGGCGTAATTATCGTGCCAGGCTTGTACTATATCTTCGGTAAATTGGCCGAAGGACGGAAGCTAATCAGAGATGAAGAAGACGAATCTTTAACCGAAAATTTTGTACACGCTATCGACGCTTTCCCAGCACTAGACGACACGAAAGATGATGAGTAATAAAACCTTAACACACCTAGCCATCGGCGGAATGCTGATGCTAGTGGCAGCTTGTATGCCTAAATCGTTGGTACAAGTTGATAGAAAAGAAAACAGGGCTGTTCCTGCTCATTTCAACCAAGATACCGATTCGACCAATACCGCCAAGGTTTCTTGGAAAACGTATTTTACCGACTCGTATTTGGTGGCTTTGATTGATACCGCCTTGCATCATAACCAAGAATTGAACATTACTTTGCAAGAAATTGAAATCACCCAAAACGAAATTATGGCACGCAAAGGGGAATACCTGCCTTTCGTAAAACTTGGGGGTGGCTTGGGTGTTGAAAAAGTTTCGAGATATACCAGTCAAGGAGCAAGTGATGCCAATTCAGAAATACGCCCGGGTGTAGAAACGCCCGAAGTGTTGCCCGATATGTTTGCAGGAGCAATGGCTCATTGGGAGATAGATATTTGGCATAAATTGCGTAATGCCCGAAAAGTGGCTGTCGCCAATTACTTGGCAACTATCGAAGGTAAAAATTTCTTAGTAACCAATTTGGTTTCTGAAATTGCTCGCTCGTATTACGAACTGATGGCGTTGGACAACCAACTAGCGTTGATTAAGAAAAATGTTGATATTCTGAACAATGCCTTGGTGATTATCAGACAAGAAAAACAAGCAGCCAAAGTAACCGAGCTTGCCGTGCGAAGGTTTGAAGCGGAGGTTTTCAAAACCCAAAGTTTGCAGTTTGAAATTCAGCAAAAAATTGTTGAAACCGAAAACCGTATCAACTTTTTGGTAGGTCGATTCCCTACACACGTAGAGCGTAGTTCCTCACAATTTAACGAACTAACGCCGACCAAAATCTATGCTGGCTTGCCTGCCCAACTGATTGAAAACCGCCCAGATATACGCCAAGCAACATTAAAACTTGAAGCTGCGAAATTGGATATAAGCATTGCCAAAGCCAATTTTTACCCATCATTGGGCTTGTCGGCAGGCTTGGGCTTTCGGTCGTACAATCCTTTGTATTTGGTGAGCATTCCGCAAGCCTTGGTATCGTCGTTGGCTGGCGATATAGCTGGGCCTTTGATTAACAAAAATGCCTTGATTGCTACCTATAAAAATGCCAATGCCAAGCAAATTCAGGCTATTTATGATTTTGAAAGAACCGTGTTGAATGCTTGTATCGAAGTCACAAATCAGTTGTCGAATATCGACAATTTGGATAAAAACTATGCGATGAAAAACAACCAAGTGCAAGCACTCAACAAATCGACTGATATTTCGCTCAAATTGTTTACGTCTGCACGGGCCGACTACATGGAAGTATTGCTTACACAGCGAGATGTATTGGAGGCACGTATGGAGCTTATCGAAACACGTATGCGACAAATGAACGCCTTGGTGAATACTTACCGAGCCTTGGGCGGTGGATGGAATTAAGTTGTAAGTGTATTCTGTAGTAAAAATAACCCCATCTCAAACGATGAGATGGGGATTATTTCTTTAGGATAGTTTTTACAAACACTTCACCTCGCATGACATCAAACGTATGTTAGCGACTGGTTTTCGTTCTATGCTTCTATTTTCCATATACCTCCAACATAGGGATTTGGGGTATCTCTTATTAATGATGAAAATGCTACACAACGAGTTGTCAACTCGTTTGGTAAGGAAAATCCCGATACTTTCTCTACCTTGTATGTATCAATAAAGTTTTCATAAATGGCTCCGTACTCGTCATTTGTCGGTGATGCGATACTAAATGTTTTTGTACTATTCCGTTTAAAACTAAACCACTCCGTGTAAAACCCTTCTGCTTCATCAGGAATATCTTGTCTATTATTTTTAGCTGGAGCGTTAGTTAGATTTCTAAAAAAATTGATGTAGTCATTATGTTTCCCAACAATCATAAAATAACTTGAAGAACCCTGTTTGGTGTTCATTAAATACATTCGCATCAAGTCATTAAATATCCTTTCCTTTTCTGATTTTTCATGCGTCCCGTCTTTTGCCAATTTAAACTCAAAAGCATTTAGAATTTTATATCCCGCATTAACGGTAGGTTGGTCAATCGTTACTAAATCAATTCTTCTATTTTCTAATTCAGGATGTAAGAATTCCAATTTTATTTGAACCAAAGAAATACCAATACCTGTTAGATAATCCGCAACAGGGTACTTAATTGAAGATTCTTGAATCATAAAACCTCTACCTACTCTGTCTTGATAGCAGAACCAATATGAAACGGAATGAATCAAAGCATTGAAATCAATTTGTTTCATAAGTGATGCCTCTCAGGATTAAAAGGTTGCTGTTCCATATCATTGATTCCTTTTATGATAACTCTTATCCAGGGATTATCCATGTTCGCATCAATAAATTCATTATACCCTTCATTTTGTACATACAAGTGAACAGCTTCGTGTAAGTGTCTAACAGGGTCGCCTGAACCAACGTAGATGAGAATTCCAATTTTTACTTTGTTGTCGCCAGTAAGAGCTTCTTGATAAATTATGTCTTTCATCATTGTCAGGTTATTAGTTGATGTAAAATATTATTTTAAGTTAACACGGTTGCCCAAAATTTGCATCTAACTCCTCTTACCTATTAAGTAATCGTATAAATTTAATTTTTGATTAAAAAGTATAAGTTTTTGAAAATCAAAATACTAATTCACTAATTCACAATTCTTCATTGTTGCTTACACATATTCTACAGCAGTTTCGGTTTCAAATAATTTGGCATCTTTGATGTCGTCCCAAGTAACGTGGAAGAAGGTTTTATGAATATTGAAAGCTTCTTTTCCATGCGATTCGGGCGACTCACAACGCTTATATGAACCGTCTTGTTGCATTTCGTAGGCATTTACATTATCCATTAAATTCCATTTAAGAATATGGATAGCCTGTTGCTTCACCTTCGTACCTACAATCTCAAAAAGCGATTCGATGCGTCGGTCGAAACTGCGTACCATCACATCGGCAGAACCGCCATATACTTTCGGATTGCCATTGTTATGGAAATAATAAATACGGGTATGTTCTAAAAACTCACCAATAATAGAACGCACCCGAATGTTGTCGGATAAACCCTTGCGTTGCGGACGAATACAGCAAATGCCTCGCACAATCAGGTTGATAGGCACGCCTGCTTGCGACGCTTTGTAGAGTTCGTCAATGGTGATTTTATCTTGCAAAGAGTTGATTTTGATACAAATACCGCTCGGCAAGCCTGCCACGGCATTTTTGGCTTCCTGCCGAATCATTTCTACCAACTTATTACGCATTTCTCTAGGGGCTGTAATGAGGTGCTTGTAATGATGTGGCTGCGAATGCCCTGTAATTACGTTGAAAAACTCCGAAATATCACGTGTCAATACTTCGTCGGTGGTCAATAGCCCGATGTCGGTATAAAGCTTGGCGGTGTCTTCGTTGTAATTGCCCGACGACAAATGGGCGTAGCTCATCACTCGGTTGCCTTCGTTGCGAATCACTTGCAGCAATTTGGTATGGGTTTTTAGCCCAGGAATACCATAAATCACGAAGCAACCAGCATTTTGCAAACGCAATGCTTCTCTGATATTGTTTTCTTCGTCGAAACGAGCTTTTACCTCAAACAACACCGAAACGTGTTTGCCATTTTCGGCGGCGTGGAGCAAGGCTTCGGCAATACGAGAGTTTTTAGAAATACGATACAGCGTTATCTTAATAGCCAATACTTGTGGGTCTTCTGCGGCCTGTTCGAGGAGTTGCAGCACTAGCTCAAAGTTGTTGTAAGGATGATGCAACAAGATGTCGCCTTTTTTCATGGTTTCAAAAATATCATCCTGTTTGAGGCTAATCAAACCCATCGGAGGCACTGGTGCTGGCGATGGCTCAAGTCTCGATTTGAAATCTGGATGCTTGATAATTTGCCAGAAAGCTGTGAAATCGAGCAAGTTACGACTTTTGAATACGCTGTCTTTTTCTAGTTTCCAGCGTTTCATCATCATTTCGAGCATCCATTCCGAGCAGTTGTCTTCAATCTCAACCCTTGTCACACGACCCAAACGACGGTCTTTGATTTTTTTCTTAATTTCGTCGATAAAATCAGTTTCCGAATCTTCATGCTCTACCACATCGAAGTCGCCATTACGGGTAATTCTAAACAAAGCCGTCGATTCGATTTCCACATTTTTATACAATTTCCAAATCTCATGACGGATGATTTCTTCGATAGGAAAGAAAATCACTTCGTCTTCTCTATCGAATACAAAAAAGCGTTTGAGGTTTTGAGGAATTTGTACAAAACTAATTTTTTGGTTTTCGCCTTTGCGGTCGCTTGTAATAAAATCGGCGTGGTCACGGGCCACTCTGGTGACAACCCCGAAAATCAAGGTTTTGGCCAATAAGCTCGGAAAAGTATGCGTTTGGTCAAATACCATAGGCGTAAGCATAGGGTAAATGGTGCGGTTGAAGTAATCGGTGACAAGCTCCAATTCTTCGGCATACAAATCGCCAATTTTTACAATCCTAAAGCCATTTTCGGCAAATAGCGGCTCTACTTCTTCGGCATACAGGCGTTGCTTTTCTTGCTCAAATGCCTGACTAGCAGCCATAAGTGTTTTTTTGAAAGGAATTTCTCGCAAGCCCGAATAGTCCCAACGTTCTTTACCAAAGTCGATGTAATTGTACAACGAACCAATCCGAATGGTAAAGAACTCATCTAAATTAGAAGCCGTGATAGCCAAAAATTTCAGACGGTCGAAAATATTGCGGTGGGTATCACGTGCTTGGTCTAATACCCGTTCATCAAATTTGAGCCAGCTTAAATCCCTGCTGATATAGTCAGATTTTTCGATAACGTCGTAAGAACGATTGATAACTTTTTCAAGACGACGCTTTTCTTCTGGCGTTTGTTTCGCATTCATAAAATTTCCTAAAAATGAAAATAGATTCTCGACCAGAGAACCCATTTCACTGCGTTTTCGATATTTTCTTTTAAGCCCTTGCATACATTCCAGAGATTACAATCCTGCTAAACTCTAACGAAAACTAGCCGATGTTTAGTCTTCTTGTGTCCCTCCTTTGATAGCTTCGTAGTCAGATTTCAAACGCCCCATTTCTTTCACCAGAAAGGTCTGGAGTTGTTCGTTGAACAAAGCTTGTTCTGCTGCTGGAAGAGAAGCGTACAGGTTTTTTAATTCTTGGTTAATCGCCGCTCTTTCTTCGGCAGAGGCAGCATTCATCGAACGAATGTGATAGCTTTTGAAATTAAAGTCAGACATGACTACACTGATAACAAAATTAAGGTTTACAAAAAGAATAATGATTAACAAACTGTTAAATTAACAGATACAGACGCTTTTAAAAAATTTATTCTTGAAAACTTGAACGGCTTGCCCCAAAAATTTGCTAATGCAACATCGTTTGGTACAATAACCTAGCAAAAAACTACCGCAAGCTAGTGCGTTGTATCGGGCAATACCTGTGTGCTATCGCCTCCCCAAGCCCTTACCATTTGCTTTTTTTTGTTCCAAGGAGCAGTGGTATTACGTGCCATATCAATGGCCAAAATCACCACTACGGTTGTGAAAATGACAAATATCCAGCGTAATATTTTTTGGTTTTTGTTCATAGATTCGTGAAGTTTTATTTCAGCTTTAAACCCTGTTTTTGGCAAGTACTCCAAGATATTTTCTACAAATGTACTGGCGTTTTGTACAAAAAGTATTCGCCCGAACGCTTAGAAATCTCCGCCCAGCTCGAAAGGTCGAACCGAATGCCCACTACTCCGCAAGTGGGCATACCGCCCAAATCGTAGTTGCTAAGGTATTCGGCAAAGTAACTAATGGTAGGGTTATGGGCTACCAACATGGCTACTTCTACCTCGGCAGGAATCGCCGTAATGGCATTGAGATAGTACATCAAAGCACTTTCATACAAACTCGGCTCTATATGAATAATACCATTTTCGAGGCCCAATTGTTCACAAAAAATGCGTGTGGTTTGTTGGGTCCTTTCGGCATTCGACGTAATGATGTAAGAAACGTGCTGTAATACATCGGCTAATTGCTTGCTCATACGGGCAGCATCAAAAATACCCGTAGAGGTAAGCGGACGATAAATGTCGGGGCGAACATCGGCAGCCGCTTCGGCGTGGCGAACTAAAAATAAGGTTTTACTCATCTATTTTTACTAAAATTATTGATTCGATTGATATACTTATAGTTATTTAGTGAATTAGTGAATTAGTGAATTAGTGAATTAGTGAATTAGTTTATTTATAGTCAATTAGTTATGTCTTTGATTGGCTAAGTATAATTTCACATCACTACTTAACGGGCTACGACTGTTCCTAATTCTTTGGCAATTTGCTTTTCTAGGTTTTTGGCTTCCATCAAAGCCAGCAAAATTTGGGTTTGCTCATCGGCATTTTTACTGCTACTCAACTGCGTCATCAAGGTTTTGATATGCTCGTCGTTGAAAGCTTTTTTCAAACGTAAAATATTGGTATAAGCCATTTGGTGCAATTTTTCGGTTTCGGTTGGCACGATGATTTCGTGTTTTGATAACCACAACTCTGAAACGCTGTATTTTTCTGCTACCAAATGAATGGCTTCTTGTTGAATTTCAGGAATAGGATGGTTGATAAAATAGTGTGTATCGACCACAACACCTTCTAAGAATTTTTGCCGACAAATGGTTAAAATTTCCTGATACACAGGCGTTTTAAAATTCATCTCATTGATTTCGCTCAAAATATATTGCATCAACGATACCCCCGGTGCAGCGTGTGGGTCGGCATCTTTTGCCCCATGATTCACCAACAAACGGACACATTCTAATTCGTGCAGAGCCGTACCAATGGGCGGTGCCGGCGGTGGCGTTACAGGTGCTTGGGGCGTAGTGATGTACGCTTCTGTAGGTAGGTCATCTTCCGAAAAACTCGGTAAATCTTCTACGGACAAACTTACGCCCGCAGGCAAATCTTGCTGCAATTGCGTAGCCGTGGGCAAAGGTTGGCGTTTGGCTTCTTTGTCTTTTTGTTTGAGGTTTTCGAGTGTAATTTTATTACTTTCGGCAATCAGTACATTTTCGTCTATTTGCATCAAACTGGCTGTTTTCTTGAAAAACACCGAACGTTTGATGCCATCTGGAATTTTACTAATGCTCTCAACCATATCTTTGATAAGTGCCGCTCGCTTGAATGGGTCGTTGCCCGCTTCTTGCAAAGATAAAGTGGCTTTGAACGTGATAAAATCGGAAGCGTTTTGTTCAATATAAGTAATAAAAGCCTCTGTACCAATGCTTCGCACATAACTATCGGGGTCTTCGCCTTGCGGAAACACCACCAGTTTTACGTTGAGTCCTTCCTCCAAAATCATGTCCATTCCACGCAAAGACGCTTTGATACCTGCGGGGTCGCCATCGTATAGCACTGTAATATTTTGGGTAAAACGGGCAATCAGGCGAATCTGCTCTAAGGTGAGCGAAGTCCCCGAAGAAGCCACCACGTTTTCGATGCCTGCTTGGTGCAAAGAAATGACATCGGTGTAGCCTTCTACCAAATAGCATACATCTTTGTTTCGGATGGCATTTTTGGCTTGAAAGATACCATACAAAATGGCGGATTTATGATAAACTTCGGTTTCGGGCGAATTGAGGTATTTAGGCTGATTTTTGTCGTTTTTCAAAATTCTTGCCCCAAAAGCAATGGTTTTGCCCGATACATTATGAATCGGAAAAATGACCCTGTTTCTAAATCGGTCGAACTGCTTTTGTTCTTCGGGCTTGCGAATGGTTAGCCCTGCTTTTTCTAAAATATCAATATTATAACCTTGCTGTAGAGCAGTTTTGGTAAAAGCGTCCCAATTGTCGAGGCTGTAGCCCAACTCAAAAGCCTTGATAGTTTTATCCGAAAAACCTCTTTCTTTAAAATACGGATAGCCAATTGATTGCCCTTCGTCGTGATTGAGTAAGGTATTTTGGTAGTAGTTTTTGGCATAATTGAGGGCAATGTACAAACTTTCACGGGTGTTTTGGGCTTGCAATTGCTCGTCGGTAAGGGGCGATTCGTTGATGGCGATGCCGTATTTTTTAGCCAAATGCCTGAGTGCTTCGCCGTAGCCAAGTCCCTCGATGTCCATGATAAATCGCACCGAATCGCCGGCTTTGCCACAACCAAAACATTTATAAATACCTTTGGCTGGCGAAACGGAAAAAGAAGGCGATTTTTCACCATGAAAAGGACAGCAAGCCCAAAGGTTTGCTCCTTTTTTCTTCAATGATACATAATCGCCAATCACCTCGGCGATTTGAGCCGATTGTTTGATTCGCTCTATGGTTTCTGTGTCGATTCTCATGATATTGGCACTGCTTACGGCTTGCAAAAGTAAGGTATTTGGAAGAAAGTGGATAGATAAATTTACGGAATTGTAGGATGATTAACCATAACAAAAGGGATTTAATCGTAAATGATAACGAGATTTTACTTATTTCTCCATCGCTGTACTCAATAATTGTGTAAATTTACTTCATGATTTCGCCTTGTGAAGAGTTTTTTTATCCGAAAAGTGTTGCATTGTGTATTTTTAATAAAAATTATAATTTGTTGATTTTTAACACCTTGTGTTATCTGTAGGTAAAAACTACTCTTACACAATGATTCAATAGTATTTTACAGCAAAATTAATGCGTTATTTTTGTGCAAAATATTGTTTTTCAATATTTTAAACCTACAATAAATTTTGCCATTTCAGTAATTATATGCCTAAAGTACAATGATGAATAAAACCAATGCCCATAATTGCAGCTCTTGGCAACGCTTGTTGCGTTGGCAGGCTTTCTTTGTTTTGTTATATTTTACGATTGCCTGTAAAGTATCACCACCTGTAGTAACCCAACCACCTGTTGTTGCATCCAAGCGCATCAATCCTGCCGAAAAATATAGCTTTCAAATTGCTTCTCGTTGGGCCGAACTACAAATGCAAATGACGCAAATGACTTTTGGCTATGCCCCACCTGTGGCAGCCAGAGCTTTCGGATTGGCAGGACTCACCATGTACGAATCAATTGTACCCGGTATGCTCGACCACCGTTCCTTGGCAAGTCAAATCAACCAACTGGGGACATTACCGCAAGCCGATAGCACCCAAGAGTACAACTGGGCCTTGAGCTTGAATGCTGGTCAAGCGTATATGATGCGAGCCTTGTTTACAGACCCTTATTTGACAGAGCATAAGACCAATCTACGCATGATAGATTCGTTGGAAGCCCGACAAGCCATTGTGTATCGAGATTATGTAAGCGACGAGGTAAAACAGCGCTCAGAAGCTTTTGGGAAAGCCATTGCCCAAGCCATTTTTGAATGGTCGAAAACCGATGGCGGACACGAAGGTTACAAAAGGAATTATCCCAACGATTACGAAAGACCCACTTTTGCAGGAGCTTGGCAACCCACCGAAAACGGCTATCAGATTCCGATGTTGCCTACATGGGGAAACAATCGCCCTTTTGTAGCAGCCAATGTAAAGGTGCTGATACCACCACCTATTCCGTTTTCGACGGGCAAGGTATCGCAGTATTATGCCCAATATTTAGAAGTTTATACTAAAAATCTTAATCTTACGCAGCAAGAAATGGAAATTGCTGTTTGGTGGGCCGATAACCCTGGCGAGAGTTTTACCCCTCCGGGGCATTCATACAATATTGCCAACATGGCAGCCATGCTCACCAAGGCAACACTAGGCAAAGCTGCCGAAGGTTTTGCACGTACAGGCATTGCCGTGGCTGATGCGTTTATTTGTTGTTGGAAAAGCAAATATACGTATTATAACGAACGCCCATACACCATGATTCGCCGAGCAATAGACCCTTTGTGGAAGCCTTTTTGGCCTGCGCCACCTTTTCCGGGGTATGCTTCGGGTCATGCCACCCAAGCAGGAGCAGCAGCCGAAGTACTGACGAACGTGTATGGTAATTTAAGATTTATTGATATGTCGCACGTAGGCAAACGCAACGATTTATACACAGGCACGGCTTTTAAAGCCCGCACCTTCAATAACTTTTTTGAATTTGCCGAAGAAGCTACCATGTCACGCTTTTATGGAGGGATTCATACCCGTCAAGACAACGAAGAAGGGCTAAAAGCTGGTAAGCTCATCGGTAAAAATGTGAATACCCTGAAGTTCCTCAAACCCCAGTAAATAAATACCTCCCAACCCCAAGCCCTGCAAGGGCGACATCCATCAGCAATGGGCATCGCCCATGGAACGAAGACGAAAGCCCCCAAGCCCTGCAAGGGCGACATCCATCAGCAATGGGCATCGCCCATGGAACGAAGACGAAAGCCCCAAGCCCTGCAAGGGCGACATCCACCAGCAATGGGCATCGCCCATTAACGAAGACGAAAGCCCAAAGCCCTGCAAGGGCGACATCCACCAACAATGGGCATCGCCCATGGAACGAAGACGAAAGCCCCCAAGCCCTGCAAGGGCGACATCCACCAACAATGGGCATCGCCCATTGAGAACGCATAACGTGAACCATCATCTATATCTCGCAACCACAAGCCACAGGGCTGTGGGATTATGCCCTTTCAGGGCTGAGTTGGGTGGTGGAGAAGCAGTGTGGGGTAGCACGAGGGGCACACGGCGATGCCATGTGTTGATAGATTATGCCCTTTCAGGGCTTGGGGATAGAGTATGGCAGTAGCACGAGGGGTACACGGCGATGCCATGTGTTGACAGATTATGCCCTTGCAGGGCTTGGGGATAGAGTATGGCAGTAGCACGAGGCACACGGCGATGCCATGTGTTGACAGATTATGCCCTTTCAGGGCGGGGTGGTAGATAGATAGTAGAGTATGGCATTAATTATTATATGCTGATGGATTTTATTTTTTCAGGGCTTGGAGGATTGAAGTTTAGCATATATTTTTGGTGTATAGTTCTAACCTTAAAAGAATCATAATATTATGGGACAATCACTTGTAAAAAACTATGTACATATTGTATTTAGTACCAAATATCGTCAGCCACTTATACACCCACCCTACGAAAACGAGCTTCATCATTATTTAGGGGGTATTTGCAAAAAATTAGATTGTCAGCCCATCATTGTTGGGGGCTATACCGACCATATTCATATACTTTGTATGCTATCAAAAAAAATAGCCTTAATGAAATTGGTAGAAGAGCTTAAATCCCACGCTTCAAAATGGATGAAAACCAAAGATGAGTCGCTAAAAAATTTCTATTGGCAAAATGGATACGGAGCGTTTTCGGTGAATCCAAGTCAAATCGACATCGTTATACGATACATCCAAAACCAACATGAACATCATCGAAAAAAGACCTTTCAAGATGAATACAGAGCATTTCTAAAAAAGTATAAAGTTGAATTTGACGAACGATATGTTTGGGAATAGCTATTCCATTCAGCCCTGAAAGGGCATAATATACTAACAATGGGTAACGTCCATTGAAAGAAGCCAACAAAAGCCCTGAAAGAGCGACATCTATCAACCATGGGCATCTCCCATGGTGAACGCATAACATGAACTATCATCCATACCTCGCAACCACAAGCCACAGGGCTATGGGATGCAGCCCTTTCAGGGCTGGGGTTGCTAGATGGGCATCGCAGTGTAGCGGTAGCACAAGGCTCCGCCATGTGTTGATAGATTACGTCCTTTCAGGGCGGCGTTCCCCTTGCTGATGGATGTCGCCCTAAAAGGGCGTAATCTGCCAGCAAAGGCTAAAAGCATTTTTTCATCACAGCAACAGCTTATTTCATAACATTTTTATATTTGCCTCTGAATAGCCATGTAGTTTTGATGAAAAAAACGATATGAACGCACACGACAAATTCAGACCCTACGAATTTATTTTTATCCTCTTAGCCATCATCATCTATGTTGTTAGGCGGCTTATTGGCATTGCCAATGATTTTGATTTCGACGTCAGTTATGCCGAAAGTATTCCTATTGCCCATCGTATAATTTGGGCAGATTTAGCCAGTTACGACCAAATCATCAACAACATTTTTCCCACCATTGCTGCCGCAGTACTTTTTACTGCGGCTTGGGCAATTTTTCATTTCTTGGTTTTTCCAGCCATCAAGCAAAAAAACTTTGATATAACTACCATCGTTCTTTTGATTTCGGTGATAGTTTTGGTACTTCTGAGCAATTACGTCTATGAGTATTTCAAACTTTATTGGCGGTTTCGGTACGATTTTCATGGCAAAGAAATTGGCTTCAAGGTTTTTTCTTTATACCGAAAACTGCACGTACTTACCAACACCATTGCGGTATTAATACTCATCGCTTTTTATGAAGTAGTGGCTCAACTATGCTATTATTCTGCCGAATTGCATGAAAAACAGCAAGAAGCCAAGCATAAAATTCTAAGCAATTTTATATGGATTGTATCAGTATTTGGCATTACTTTTTTCTCCCTTTTTGGCAAAGTAGCCAATCTTATTGTGGGCTTAAACGGCTTAATGATAGGCATTTTCCAAGTATTACTGATTACGGCATTGCATTATTTTTTCTTTAAAATCGTTATCCCATATTTTGTAAAAATCAATTATTCCGTTCAAAAAGAGCTTATTATTCCATTTCTGGGGCTTGTTACTTATAGTTTACTCATTTGTATTTTGTATTTACTTTGGCCCGGTAGAGGTTTTTTCTTTGGTTTGATTATTATTCCTCATTTATTAGGTTTTGTAACGGCACTTATTCGATGGTTGTTTTTTGAAGAAAAGCAACAATTACTGAGCAAAGTATTCCAAAAATCAGCCGAACTTGATACTTTACGTTCGCAGATTAATCCTCATTTTTTGTTTAATGCCCTGAATACTTTGTATGCCGTGGCATTGAAAGAAGAAGCAGAAAAAACCTCTAATGGCATTCAGAAATTGGGCGATATGATGCGATTTATGCTACACGAAAACCATCAAGAGCATATTCCTTTGAGCAAGGAAATAGCATATTTAGAAAATTTTATCGAAATTCAACAAATGCGTTTGGACGAATCGCATGAGATTGAGATTCGTGTAAATATTCAACAGCTCGACCATGAAATTTATATTGCCCCGATGTTATTGAATCCTTTTGTAGAAAATGCTTTTAAGCACGGTATTAGTTTTAGAAAATCCTCTTGGATTTATATTACGCTTACTTTTGATACCCAAAAATTATATTTTAAAGTACACAATTCGCTACATCCTAAAAATGAAAATGACACAGAAAAGCAATCGGGCATCGGCTTAGAAAATGTACAAAAACGCTTGGAACTCATTTATCCACAAAGACATACCTTAGAAATTCAACAATCGACACAAGATTATTTTGTATCATTGACCCTTTCTTTGGGGATTGGTCAGTAGATTAGTGATTAAAAGAAGAAAAGACTAAAGATGAAAGAGGGAAGAAAATTGGAAGAAGAACGAAATCTCGTTTAGCAACTTCATGTCCTTGCCTAAAATAGGTTGCCCTGATTTTTAAACAAGTTAAAGTAATCAAAATTGTAAAATAGTTTGATTTGGGTTGATGTTTTTTGAATAATCACAAGTCCAAATCGGTAAATTAGGTTTGTTTTCATTGTTTAGTTCTTTGATGTACTGTTCAAACGCAAAAGGTGTTAGTCCTTTCAGGGCTGCGTGTGGTCTTTGATAGTT
>JAAFJE010000007.1 GCA_013298025.1 Cytophagales bacterium
GGATGAGAGAGTATATCAAAGGTAAACATCAATCTATATTTGCGGATTTGACATATAAATTTGCCCGTTGGGTCAATATACAACTAGCTTATAATCAAAAACTTATAAAAATCATCGGGTAGAGTACACCTTTTTGAGCAATGCTTGTAAAATGAGTTAGTTTATAATAGCCTAAATCCATTATATGCAAATCATTGACAGAAATATCTATCCCTTTTTGGTTCAACCAATCTGTATCTGTTTCTTTACCATTCCGAAAATCTAACTTGAGTATTTTACCACTTAATAAATCAAAATCGTGTTGGATTTTTATAACACTTCCTGTGGTATCTCCTGCATTTCCTTGATAGTAAGTAGCTAAATCAGAAGGTAATTGAAAACTGGTAGCATCTCGTAAAATAATACGTTTAAACCCACAAGTCATATGTTCTTGCTTACTTGAAGCTGCCAAAACCTTCTCAAAAACTGATTCAAAGCACTTTCGCATAAAACTAACTCCATGAATATTAAAACGCTCGTCTAAAGATTGTTTGGTTAGTTTAACCCCAAAAGTCTTAAATAATTCTGACCCTAAATCATTGAGACTATCGACTTTACCATTATTGATTAAACAGGTATTCAATTCTAAAAACATCCAAGCACTTAAACGAGAAGTCATGCGTTCTATAAATTTTACTTCCCTACCTAAACGCTCGATACTTTCTGTTTCAAAGAATTTACATAAGTCACTAAAACAAGTTGATGATAAATCTATATCTTTAAAATGATCTTTTCCCATTTCACAAAGATAAGATTTTTAACTTAGCCTGACGGCTATGGAGTTATCTCCAACAAGGGCGAAAGCTCGCAACAAGTAAGGTATTCGTTGAGCTACTTTTTCCATTTTATCTCAAAACTACTCGTTTCATTTCTTGGAAAAACTAGGTCTGTAAGCACGTTAGCACCGTTATTGGCAAAAATTTCTACAGAAGATTTATCTACAATAATATCTAAAGTCAATACATTATTTACCTGCTTCACTTGCATTTTTTCAATACTAGCAAACTGTTCGCTAAAATTTACATGACCCGACTTTGTTCTATCAAACGACAATGTTTCCGACAATACATCATAGCTTATTTTGCTATATTCTTCCTTGTTTTTTAATAGAAATAAATCAAATCCTTTTGTGTGCTTCAGGTCTATCGTTAGGACTAACCGATAAACATTTTTATTAATTTTAGTAAGCTTAGAGCTAAAAGCCTGATTTGCTTTCAAGGAAACATGATTGGTAGGAATTTCGGATGAAATAAGCGGTTTTTGACGTAATTTGAACGTTTCATTATCATTCAAAAGTGATAGTTTTCTTGGTATAGAGAACCCTCCTCTCCATTTCTCTGTAGGAATTTTACCAGCATATACCCAGTCGTTAAGCCAACCTATCATAATGGGGTTCTGCCCTTGTGGCAGATTGGCGTATGGAATAGCGGCATAAAAATCTTTTCCCTCGTCAACATAAAAAACACTATCTTGCTTTTGAGGAATAAACTGTTTTCCATCAAAATCGCCAACGAAATATTGCATTCCCAAATAATTGGGTTGACGATGCCCACTCGAAATCATCAAAACCCACTTTTGTTGTGTTGTTCCCTCTATCGGTACTTGAAAAAGCGAAGGGCATTCCCAAATCTTACTAACATCTCCTTGCTTTGCAAATTCGCTCAGAAGGGTCCAGTGCTTGAGGTCTGCTGATTCATACAATTGTACGGTGTACTCAAGCGACTTTACCACTGTCATAATCCATTTCTTTTTTTGAGGATACCAAATTACATTGGGGTCTCGAAAATCAGAAAGACCAATGTCTAGGACTGGATTTTCGTGGAACATTGTCCAGGTTCTACCCTTATCAGCACTATAAGCCAAGCTTTGTGTTTGAAGTACTCCTTTCCCATTTTTTTCAATATGCGTAGTAAAAATGGCAACCATTCCTTTCTTAAATCCTTTCGAGAAAAAACCAGAGGTATTCAACGAATCTACGACGATACATCCTGAAAAAATCATAGATTTACTTCCGTCTGTATTTTCAAACTCCTGCAAGGCTACAGGTAAAGTTGTCCAGTGTTTTAAATCATTACTAACAGCGTGCCCCCAACTCATGTGCCCCCAATCACTGCCGAAAGGATTATACTGATAAAACAGATGGTATTCTCCATCAAGATAAACCAAACCGTTAGGGTCATTTACCCAATTTTGAGGAGGGGTATAATGAAAACGTGGTCTGTATTTTTCATGGCTTAAAGTAGTTGATACTTGGCTTTTACCGACAAAAGGTTTTATAATTAAAACAAAGAAAAGCACGAATAATGTCTTTTTCATATAAATAGTCATAACAAAGTTATATTTGATTTTTAAATATTTTAATCAATTGAAAAACAATTATTTAAACCCTAAAACCATAGTTAACAACAGGCTTACACTTGTCTTTAATTGATACAATAAAACGTTTGATGTATGAAGAAAATGGTGACAGCAAAACCGTCACCATTTCATATATTAACCATTTTTCCAATTAATTAATACCCCGGATTTTGCTTATACAAACCGTTGGTAAAAGTAATTTCTGCCTGCGGAATCGGTAAATACTCGTCTCGTCCAGCAGTAAATTTAGCGGTAGAAAGGTAAGTTCTTTTGGTTTTTTCCTTATCGATATAAGCGTTCAAGGTTTTTTCTGCAATACCCCAACGCACTAAATCAAAGAAGCGTGGGCCTTCGGTTGCAAACTCTAAGCGACGCTCCCATTGTAAAGCTTTACGAGCAAAGTCTTGTGTCCAACCTGCACTTGTGTATTCTTTGATATTGTATTTTGAAGCAAAAGTTCCGTCTGCTTTTTTCAATCTGCCTGTACTTTCCGAAGCTCTTTTTCTAATCTGGTTGATTAATGGCAAGGCTTTATCTTGCTGACCCAACTCGATATAAGCTTCTGCTTGAATCAATAAAACATCATCATAACGAAGAATATCATAGTTTTTGGCTGTTCCCATAAATGGCCCTAATTTGAAATATGAACCACTGGTTGCCAATTGTTGAAAACGCATCGAATGGAAGTTTCCATAAACGCCTGCATCACGCACCCAACTATTACTAAATGGTTTGGTATTATCATACTTGTAGGGATGTCCGTCGATTCCAACAGTATGGTCTAATCTTGGGTCAACTGTTGCAGTTGATAAATCTATGTTTTTATCATTGAAAGTATCAAACAAAGGCAAACCATTGGCATCGGTAGCATGAGCATTTACCAAGTTTTGGCTTGGAGCGTGGAAACCACAGCATCCGTATTGCGGAGCTCCGTGTGGGTAATTTAAGCCATCTTCATAACTCAAACGTCCGGCAGTTGTTCCATCGTTGATGGTAAACTGAATCGCAAAAATTGACTCTGGGCCGTTTTCTGTTTCAGGCAAAAAGTTATCGGCAATATCTTTACTCAAACTATATTTTCCAGAAGCAATAACGGCTTGGGTCAAGTTGACTACTTCTTGCAATCTTGTTTTGTTGATATTGGTTACTTTGTGCGTTGCATCTTGCTCGTAAGCTTGGTACAATCTCAGTTTTGCCAAGTAAGCCTGTGCCGCCAATTTGTTAGCTCTACCAATTTCTGACTGATTTACAGGTAAATTATCAATGGCAAATTGGAAATCAGCCGCAATTTTATTCCAAGATTCATCATTACTTAAGGTATTCGATACTTTTAAAATATCGTCTGCCGAAGCTGTTTCGTCAAAAATTGGAATATTTTTATACAAAAGCTTCATGGTAAAATAGCTGTGGGCTCTCAGAAAGCGGAGTTCAGCCAAACGGATTTTTTTATTTGGAAAATTGGCTTCTGATAGCGTATTTACTGCACGAAGTGCAACATTGGCTCTTGAAATCGACTTAAATAAATTTTGCCAAGTACGAGTTACAAATGCTCCCATCGTGGGCGTAACTAAATTATAATGCTCTAAAGCATCTATTTCACCAACGTCGCCAGTTCCACCGCCACCTTTATAGGCATCGTCTGAGCGGACACTTCCATAAGCCCAGTTGCTATAAATTGGACCAATCATATCACCGTTTCCGATGGCTGCGTAGGCGGAAGTAACCAAGCCTTCGATAGCCGTGGGTGATGTTAAATCTGAGGATGATAATACGCCCGTAGGAGTATATTCAAGAGCATCTTTGCAAGAATCAAGGGTAATTAATCCTGCAACGAGTAAGATGGATAATATTTTCTTTTTCATGTTGAAATCTTTTTAACTTAGCTGATGACTGATAGCTTAAAATGACGCATTAACACCGAATGTAAATGTTTTAGGGATGGGTACTGGGTCGAGGTCGATGCGTTCTGGGTCGGGGCTTAAATAACTGCTACTTTTAAACCAGAATAAGTTTTCTGCCATAGCATACACACGGATTTTTGAAAACACAGCCTTCGGCTGGATGCTATAACCCAACTGGATATTTCGCATTTTGAAATAAGAAGTATTCACGATAAAGTAATCCGAAGTACGACCTTCATTGTTATTGTCTTTCAAAGTCAATGCAGGAACAGTAGTGTTTGGATTTTGTGCAGTCCAACCATTGAATACACCCGGGCCAACGTTTTCTCTACCTTTCATCAAATTATTGAACAAAGTATAAACATCAAAGCCTGTTCTTCCTGCTACACCTGAGCCAAAAATTGATAAGTCAAATTTCTTGTAAGATAAATCAATTCTTAAACCGTATTCCAAAGCAGGCAAAGTAGTTCCCAACCAAGTTCTGTCTAAGTCATCAATTTTACCGTCGTTGTTAGTATCAACATATCTAATTCTACCCGGGCCAGCCCCTACTTGTTTTGGAGCAGCGTCCACTTCTGCTTGCGATTGGAAAAGTCCGTTGGTTTTGTAGCCAAAAATATCAAATTGCGAGTGACCAATAATTGTATTTACCAAATTGCCTGCATAAGCTGGACGAACGTTTTCTGGCAATTCTGTAATTTCATCTCTGAAATGAGCAAAGTTTGCCGTTACATTATACTTCAATTCGCCAGAAGTATTGCCATGATAGCCCAATACCAATTCCCAACCTTTGTTAGATTTTGAAGCTCCGTTTACAGCTTTCGATTGTCCTTCTCCCAAAGCAGATGCCACTGGAGGCGTAATTAAAATGCCTGAAGTTTTACGAGTAAAATAATCGAACGAACCAAAGATTTTATCGTTCAAGAAAGCGAAGTCTAAACCTGCGTTTATTTCATCGGTTGTTTCCCATTTCAAGGCTGAATTGGCCGCTTGGGTCTGTACAAAACCCGAAGGTAAAGTACCAGTATTTGCACCCGACAATGAATAAGCTGTACCGATATTCATGTATTGTTCCCAGAAACCGCCAACTAATTGTGCTTGCGTGGTTCCGTATCTTGTATCGAATAAGCCAAAGCGAGCTAAATCGCCAATTTGCTGATTACCAACACGTCCAACGCCTACTCTTGCTTTTAATTCAGAGAAAAGCTTTACATCTTTCATAAAGTTTTCTTTGTCGATTTTCCAACCTAATGAAGCCGCTGGAAAAATACCATACTGATTTTCTGAACCAAAACGTGAAGAACCATCACGACGAACCGTAAGAGCCAACAAGTATTTATCTGAATAATTGTAATCAACCCTTGCAAACTGCGAGAACAAACGGTTGCCAGTAGAACCACCCGAAACCGTAGTATTGCCAGTTCCTGCACTTAAAGTAAAGTAGTCTTCTGTTTGTAACGCAAATCCTTCTTTTTTAGTAGATTGGAAGTCTATATCTGTTTTGATGTACTCTGTTCCAAGCAAAAACTTGAAGTGATTTTGGCTATTCAAATCAAGATTATAACGCAAAGTATTCGACCAAGTAAGACTTAAATAATGGTTTTGGTCGAAAAGTAAGCTGTTGGTCGTTCTGTTAAATGCTCCTTCCGAAAAAGTTGGCGTAATTACTTTGTTCAAAAAGCGAGAATCGTCGGCCCCAATATTGGTTTTGAAGTAGAGATTTTTAATCAATTCTGCCTCAATAAATACATTTCCAAAAGTATTTAAGCGATTGGCATTATTCCATTTTGCCAAATCTTGCATGTGCAAAGGGTTGTTTCTATCCGAATATCCTGCTCCAGAAGCCCCAGCATACGTAACGCCATCTTTTTGATATACAGGAATCGTAGGTGCTAAAGTTACCGCCAAGAATGTCGTTGAAGCACCACCTAAGTCTCTTGCTGTTAAAGTTTCGTTTGAATTGGCAATACGTAAGTTTACGCCAAATTTCACTTTATCATTAAAAGCACGAGTCAATGCACTGATACTTCCACCCAATCGCTCGTAACCAGTAAATCGCAACATACCTGTGTTTTTTAATTGGTTCAAGTTGATTTCTATAGAAGAACGTTTGTCACCATAAGAAAGCGTAAAATCATTTCTTGTCACCACAGCCGTTTTGTACATCACATCTTGCCAGTCGGTATCGCCCACAGGCGTATTTACGTCACCTCCAACATAGGGCTTCACCGAAACACTGTTCAATACAGGGTTGCTATAATTTTTATTCCAATCAAAATTATAGATTTCGCCATAACCTGCGGCGGGGTCTTGTCCGTCGTTTACGGAGGCTTGCCACAAGGCTCTTCCTCTATCAACAGCATTCAACATTTTAAAACGCATCGCTTTTTCAGATTGCATCGACACGCTGGTATTAAACTGAAACTCTACTTTTCCGTTGGTATTACCGCCGTTTTTGGTCGTTACAATAATTACCCCGTTGGAAGCTCTCGCTCCGTAAATTGATTCGGCAGAAGCATCTTTTAGTACCTGAATATTTTCAATATTGGAAGGACTAAGATTTTGAAATACTTCTGGACGAGTCGTTGGGATACCGTCGATTACATAAAGTGGGTCGTTGTTGCCTAAAGTATTCGCTCCACGAATCAAAATTCTACTGTTTGAACCATTCGGCGAGCCATCTTTTTCAATGTACAAACCCGCTACTCTTCCTTGTAGAGCCTGCATTGGGTTGCCAGAAGTAATGTTTTTGATAGGCTTCAAATCCACAACTGCTACTGCCCCCGTCAAATCTTGCTTTCTGGATGAAGTATAACCTACTACAACCACTTCGCCCAATTCTTTACCCGATGCCAATACAATCGTTATATTAGACAAATCTTTCACAGGCACTTCTTTTGTTCGATAGCCAATATACGACACTATCAGTTCGTTGTTTTGGGCATCGGGAACAGTCAAGGTAAAAGCTCCGTTAACATCCGACCTAGTACCTTTAGACGTACCCTTAATTAAAATATTCGCTCCTATCAGTGGCTCATTACCATCGTCAGAGAGCACTTTTCCTGTAATTGTGCGTTGTTGTGCCAATACAAGCGGTACAGCAATGAGTATTGCTGCCATTGTGAGTAAAAAGTTTTTCATTGTTGAAATTGTTTTTTTAAAAGATAGAAAAATTAGGAATGAAAGATTAAAAGCTTAATATACAGTCATTTACAAAGACTATTTATGGGTTTACATATTACAAAGTAAGGATAGCACCTACCATTTTTATCAGTGAGTAATCATTTGCAAGAATTACTTACAGGGATATTTATTATTAGCTAAAAAAGCCTGAACTTGTTCATACGAAAGTAGTGGCGTAGCACCCTGATACGTCGCTACGAGTGAGCCTGTTGCACAAGCAAAACGCAAAGCCTCGGCTGGCTTTTGTTCCACCAACAGTTCTCTCAGCAAGGCTGCCAAAAAAGCATCGCCACTACCAATGGTATCTGTCACCTCTACCACAAAACCAGTGTGTTCATAGAAGATTCCATTCGTAAATAACATAGCTCCTTTTTCGCCAAGGGTAACGCATATTGTGCTAATATTGAAACGATTAGCTAAATAAAGAATCGCTTTTTTTTCACTCTCATATTGTTCATTGTACCATGTAGCTATGAGCGAGAGTTCGTGGCTATTCATCTTTACCATATCTGCTTTGGCAAGTAAGTATTCAATCGTTTCTTGGTCATAAAAAGGACTTCTTAAATTAACGTCGAACACTTTATACTTGGCTTGTTCTAACAGATGATAGAGCGTTGTTTTACTCTCTTGGCTACGGGCAATCAAACTTCCAAAAATAAAGACATCGGCTTGGGCTACTGTTTTTTCCACCTGTTCATCGTAGGTGATATAGTCCCATGCTACTGGATGAACCAATTTATACACAACTTCATTTTTATCGCTTACATTCGCTTTGGCTACGCCTGTCAAGTGCGTTTTACCATGTTGAATAAAAGTTGATGAAAGCCCTTTTTCACAGACAAATGCCATCAGTTCCTCTCCTAGTTCGTCGTTTCCCACTCTACTTATAATGGTTGGAGTGATACCTAAGTTTTTCAAATGAACAGCAACGTTCATAGGAGCTCCACCGGCCTGTTTTCCAGTTGGAAGCATATCCCAGAGCATTTCGCCAAAACACACTATATTTTTTTGTATCATAATTAATCAGCTATTTACTTATTGCTATTGTTTGTATATACTAGAACCTTCGTCCGAATCGTTACTTTTGCCCCTTAGTGGAGAAAAAATACATCATCGCCTTCAAGAGATGTTCCCTTTGTTTCAGGCATAATTTTCCATACAAAAAGTAATTGTAGCACCATCATTAAGGCGAAAAACGAAAATGTCATGCCTCCGCCAAATGTTTCGGCAATAAACGGAAAGGTAAATGCGATAATAGCGGCTATCACCCAATGGGTAAAACTGCCGAGTGCTTGTCCATACGCACGTACTTCATTAGGGAAAATCTCAGAAATAAACACCCAAATCACAGCACCTTGAGAAAATCCAAAAAAAGCGATATAAACAAAAAGATACATCGGTACACTGATGCCTATATGATTGGTAAAAAAGGCATTAGCCACCAACGAAAGAGAGGTAACTAAACCCACAGACCCAATATACATGAGCATTTTTCTACCGTATCTATCTATTAAAGTCAGTCCAATCAACGTCGAAATCAAATTTATCAGCCCTATGCCTGCCGACGAAAGTAGTGCCGATTCTTTTCCTAAGCCCGCCATTTCAAAGATGCGTGGAGCATAATAGATGATAGCATTAATGCCTGAAACCTGATTGAATAAAGCAAATAGTACAGCCAAGACAACAGGCTTGCGGTAGGCAGCTTTAAACAAGGATGATAACTGAAACGAGTTGTTGTTGGGTACTTTTTTTTGAATCGCAACAATAATGCTTTCAGTAGTGGTTTTGTCTATTGTATCTAAAATCTGACGGGCGGTTGTCGTATCGCCTTTCTTTAAAATCAGCCATCGTGGACTTTCGGGAATAAACAAAACCGCTGCCACAAACAACAGCGATGGAATGGCTTGTACACCGAGCATCATCCGCCACGCATTTTCTCCAGAATTTCCTAATAAATAGTTGGATAAATAGGCCATGAGGATGCCAAAGACAATGTTGAACTGAAACATGGCAACTAAGCGTCCTCGCTTGTCGGCAGGAGCAATTTCAGAAATATACATCGGTGCGGCCACCGACGAAACCCCAACGCCTATCCCTCCCAATAACCTAAAAATCAGAAATACGCTCCAATCTGGTGCATAAGCCGTGCCTATCGACGACAACAAATAACATACCGCTATGATAAATAAAGTAGTGCGTCGCCCATATTTTTCGGTAGGAATCCCTCCGATAAGTGAGCCAAAAACAGTTCCTATTAAAGCGATTGAAACCGTGATGCCATGTTCAAATACGTTTAGCCCCCACAACTTTTGAATGGTTTGCTCGACACCCGAAATAACCGCAGTATCGAAACCGAATAAAAAGCCCCCCAATGCCGCCGCAAGCGACCATAGTATTATCTTGATATTTTGATTCATTGTACAACTGTGTGTTTGTATGATGAACCAAAATTAGTGAGGTATAGGGAGAGATACTTTCAGTATTCTTTCAAAAAATATCACTTTTTATATAAATACATAAAACACTCATTTACAAATAATTACCTAAAATCAATTTTCTAAGAATAATAACTATGTTACATTTCTTTAAAAAATGTTACCTATCTGATTTCGCCATTCACTAGGTGTTAGGTTTGTTTTTTGCTTAAAGAATGTTGTAAAATAGCTTGGGGTATTAAATCCTATTTCGTAGGCAATTTCGGCAATATTTTTTTCAGGGTCTTTTAACAAAGTTTTCGCTTTTTGTAGCTTGTATTCCGCTATGTATTCCGTTACATTTTTATTAGTAATAGCCGATATTTTTCTAAACAATTGTACCCTAGACATCCCTAATTCTTGACTTAATTTTTCTACAGAAAGCGAACTGTTTTTAATATTTTTTTCAATTAGTGCGTCAAATTCTACAAGAAATTTGCGTTCTCCTTTATGCACGTGCGTTGGGTTCACCACTTCATGAGAGAAGCGTTTTCTCATTCTGTCTCTATTTTCTAATAATCCTTTAATTTTTTCCTCTAGCAACTGTTGGTTAAAGGGTTTAGCAATATAGGCATCGGCACCTGCCTTTATGCCTTCTATTTGGTTTTCTATTTGTCCTTTGGCTGTCAATAAAATAACAGGTATATGCGAAGTACGAAAATCATGCTTTAGCTGTTTCGTGAGCATAAACCCATCCATTTGAGGTAGCATTACATCGCTGATAACCAAATCGGGAATATGCGTTAGTATTTCATTCCAGCCGTCTTCTGCATTGGCTGTAGCCACAATGTTATAGGATTTTACTAACTTATCTTGTAAAAAATGATTGAGTGTAAGGTTATCTTCTATCAACACAATGGTATTTTCAAAATTATTCATCGCCTTTTTCTCTAAAAAACCAGGCTCATCGTCAATAAATCGGTACTCAGACTCTCGTGCTTTTGTCACGTCAGACACTTCTTGGCCAGGGTCTATGGGTTGGTAAGGCAAGAAAACATGGAAAGTTGTGCCTTTATTTTTTTCTGACATAATGGTGATTTCTCCTCCGTGTAGGTTGACAAATTCTTGCGACAGTGCCAAGCCTAGCCCTGTTCCAAAGGAAATATTTTTATTTCCTCTATAAAACAAATCAAATGCACGCCTCTGCTCTTCTTCATTCATTCCTACGCCATTATCGGTAATAGAAACGACTATCTGTGCTATGTCTTTTACGAGATGGATGTGTATTGCTCCGCCTCTGGGCGTGTATTTAAACGCATTCGATATAATGTTAAAAAAGACTTTATCTAATTTATCGGCATCAAAATGGAACGGCAAGGATTTCAAAGCACAAACAAACTGTAAATCAATATTTTGTTCATTTGCCTTCAAGCGAAAATCCAAGACAATGTCTCTTATAAACGATACCAAATCGTGTACTTCTTTCTCTAATACCATTTTTCCTGCGTCTAACTTTCTCAGTTCTAGCAGTTGGTCAACTAAACGAAGCAGTCTATTGGCATTCTTTTGAATCAACCGCAAGGTATGGCGGGTTTCAGTAACATCGATACTTTTTTCACTTAATAAATTATCTGTCGGGGTCAATATTAAACTTAGCGGTGTTTTAAACTCATGCGAAATGTAGGCATAAAACCTCATTTTGTCTTCGGTAGCTTTCCGTGCAAGATTAGAAACTTTTTCAATTTCATTTTTTTGCATGCTGATGGCATGGTTTTGCTCTTCCAATATTTTGTTGTATTCTTGTTTTTCTCTTAAAATAAAAACGAGAAACGTACCTAATAAAACCACAATCGTAAGCAATACTGTAGTAAAATAGAGGCGGTTTCGTTGAGAAGAAAACGTTCTGTTTAAAGCCCCTATTTTTAGTGCTTGTCGCTCAATATCAATCTGTTGTTCTTTGATTTTCCTAATTTGAGACAACATAATATCAACGTTGTCTGGCGTAATAACATTCGTCAACAAGCGGTTATCCTTTTCAAAATGTTGTTTTTCAAGTATTTTCACGGCCGTTTGTATCGCTTCAACACCTCCTGTAGGGTACAACAGGGTAGCATCTAGCACCCCGTTTTTTACATTTTGAATACCGCCCGTTTCAGGGATTCCGTCGATTCCAATGAAAAACAGTTGTTTGTTGCGTCCTTGCTCCTGAGCTACTTTATAAGCCACAGACGCTATAAGATCGGTATGGGCAAAAACAATGTTTGCTTCTGGATGTTTGCTTAATAACTGGGGTAAATTCTTTTTGATGTCGTCTAGTCCATTTTTAGTTTCAATAGCACCTACGATTTTCAGCTTAGGATTAATGGCAATAGCCTCATGAAAGCCCCTATCACGCTCTATAGCGGGAGAGGTAGTCATAAACAGCTTTAGCTCTATGATATTGCCTTTATCTTTAAATTGATTGGAGATAAACCGCCCCGCCATTTTTCCTATTTCGTAGTTGTCGGCTCCGATGAAAGCCGTGTAGTTTTCTGTTGGTGTTTTTCTATCAATCAAAATCACTGGCACACCAGCTTTGTACGCCTTTTCTATGACATTATTCAGGGGAATTGATTCGTTTGGAGAAACAATTAATAAATCTACTTTTTGTCGGATAGCCTCTTGAATTTGCTCTATTTGTGTTTGAGTGTCGCTATAAGATTCTAAAATTTCTAACTTTATTTCGGGATGAAAAACAAGCTCTCTTTTCATTTCGCTGTTCATCACATCACGCCAAGGGTCATGACAACACTGTAAAAAAACAACATGGTATTTATGCTCTTGCTCAACTGAACATGAACACAACAAGCCTAAGAAAAAACAAGTAACTAAATAATTGATTATATTGGTTTTCATAGTAACAAATTTATAGGTATATCTTTTTTTTCATCATCAAAAAAGAAACAAATTATATCAATTTTGTTACATCATAGTTCTTTCATTGATAGAAACCTCTCGCTGTTTCAAATGTAACAACTTGGAATAGCTAGAGAGGTATTTTCCGCCTTCGTTGGCGTTATCTCCAACGAAACGAGCGTAAGCAACTCGCCAACGATGAAACAAAAAGAAAATATGATAGTGGTTTGTTGCTTGTGCACATACCCCTCGCTGTTTCAAGTTTAAGAACTTGGAACAACAAATCAAGTGCAGTCTCCGACTGCACCACCAGTACAACCAATAGCAAAGATTGAATACTTCAGTAGGTTCACTTTGAGCAAGGTCGCAGTCGGAGACTGCTTCTTATTGGGCATTCCAAGTTCTTAAACTTGAAACAGCTAGGGAATACTCCATAATATTATACATCAGCTTGATATTTAAACCATAACTCAAAATAAAACACAACCAAAATTTAACTATGGCAATTGGATTTACACCCAAACACATTGAGGAAGTACCTCTAAACGAGCTTTCTCCAAAACAATTTCTTGTTATTGCTATCGAGACAGTCAGAATACTGAAATGGGATATTGGCTATTTAAGTAATAATGGCTTGATTGCTTATACAAACAACGGTTCTTTTTCTTGGAATGCCGAGATTATCATCAAGATTGATAAGGATTTTGCGAATTTAAAAAGTTCATCAACTGGCAACGATATGATAGATTGGGGAAAGAACGAAAAAAATATCAATACCTTTATCGCTACTTTTGAGCAAGTAAAAGCCTCATTTTCAATCGCAGAAATTGATTCACAATACGAAGTACTTAAAAATGAATTGATTGCTGATGAAGAAGATATTTTATTACTTCCTCCAGCCACAACAAGTGAACAGATTAAAGATTTTTTTTCAATTTTTGTTCCCTCCAAAGAGTCTTTTGTTACTCCCATTTTGATGGACATCAATATAGCCATATTTATCTTAATGGTAATAAGTGGCGTAGGTATTATGTTACCTGATACTGGAAGTCTTATTGAATGGGGAGCGAACTTCAAAGTTCTGACTTTGAACGGACAATGGTGGCGACTCTTTACCAACTGTTTTCTGCACATTGGTATTATTCACCTTTTTATGAATATGTATGCCCTTTTGTATATTGGAGCTTTGTTAGAACCCATTTTGGGTAAAATAAGATTCATCACCGCTTACTTGTTGGCGGGAATTTTGGCAAGTCTAAATAGTTTGTGGTGGCACGATTTGGGTGTTAGTGCAGGGGCATCTGGAGCAATTTTTGGAATGTATGGCGTTTTTCTTGCCTTGTTATCTACTGATTTAATTGAAAAGGAAGCTCGCAAAACACTTCTGACAAGTATTTCTATTTTCGTAGGATTTAATTTACTCAACGGTTTAAAAGGTGGCATCGACAATGCTGCACATATTGGCGGACTTTTGAGCGGTGTAGTAATTGGTTATGCTTTCATTCCAAGTTTAAAACAGTATGAAAATAAAAAATTGAAATTTGTTACTGTAAGTGCAATAACAGTTGTAGTTTTTGTGACTTTATTTACTGTTTACCATTTCATTCCTAAAGACCTTGCCGCTTATGAAACTCAAATGAATAAATTTGCTTCAATGGAGGCTATGGCATTAGATATTTACGAAATGCCCGAAGAAACGCCCAAAGAAGAGCGTTTGGAAGAAATTAAAAATAGAGGCATCTACTACTGGAGCGAAAATCAAAAAATACTTCAAACGATAGATAAACTCAAATTACCTGATGAATTACATGAAAGAAATATAGTACTTAAAAAGTATTGCAAATTGCGATTGGAGGTTTATAATCTTATGTATAAAAAAATTGCTGAGGACACAGACAAATACAATCAAGCAATTGAAGACTATGATAAAAAGATTGATAATGTATTGGTAGAGTTGAAGGAAAAGTAATTTGAATATCAACTCAGGTATTCAAATTCAAATGTTGAAACCTCCTCGCTGTTTCAAGTTTAAGAACTTGGAACAACAAATCAAGTGCAGTCTCCGACTGCACCACCAGTACAACCAATAGCAAAGATTGAATACTTTAGTAGGTTCACTTTGAGCAAGGTCGCAGTCGGAGACTGCTTCTTGTTGGGCATTCCAAGTTCTTAAACTTGGAATAGCTAGGGGGAGGGGAATTCATTAAGAACTATCAACTAAATTCTAATATATCATGATTGCAATAACCATAGAAATTGATGTTAACGATGATGGATTTCCGTTAACTAATGAATGTACCAAGAATAATGCTGGTAACTTAATGCAAAAGTATAATCTTTCCCTTGTGGAGAATTCGAAGAATGAAATACTAAATAAATTCGTCCAAGAGATGAAAGCTATCAAGAATATAATAGTTGGTTACGCTTGTTATAGCATAGATGAAGTTTTGTATATCAATAACGAACTAAAAAGATACAACCTTTCATTAAACACAGTTTATATCCCCTCAGAAGAAAGAATAGAAAAGTGGAAAGCTGAAGCAATGGAATACGCTAGGCTTCATGGCAGGTGGATAGGTTCATCAGAAGGAGAAGTAGAGGTGAATTTTATAAATTTTAGAGCAACTCTACAAGAAATTAAAGATGGATTAAAAAACACATCAATAGAAGTTATAGAAGCATGATGAAATTATTCCTTCACATATTGTTCTTCTGGTCGTAGGGTTAGCGAAGCTTTCCTACGACCTATAATTACATAGAGCGTCACGCTCGTTCTGGGAAAAAACTCATGGCATGACTTATCCCATAAGGCTAATAATACCCATACCATTGTCAGTCATGCCATGAGTGCGATGTTTTGCTCCTGCCACTTGCAGGAAGGTTGCATCGCACGATGTTTTGCTCCTGCCACTTGCAGGAAGGTTGCATCACACGATATTTTGCTCCTGCAACTTGCAGGAAGGTTGCATCACCTCGCTATTTCAAGTTTAAGAACTTGGAACAACAAATCAAGTGCAGTCTCCGACTGCACCACCAGTACAACCAATAGCAAAGATTGAATACTTTAGTAGGTTCACTTTGAGCAAGGTCGCAGTCGGAGACTGCTTTTTATTCGGCGTTCCAAGTTCTTAAACTTGAAACAGCGAGGAAACGAGCGTAAGCAACTCGCCAACGATGAAACAAAAAGAAAATATGATAGTGGTTTGTTGCTTGCGCACAGCTTGTTGGAGATAACTCCAACAAGGGCGAAAGCTGTTTCAGATTGAAGAAAGGCTTCGATGGCTATTTTATTGATTCGCTAAACATTTGCAAAACTTCCTGTAACTTCGTATTTTCTTATCTTAAATTTTAGACTAAATGAAAATTCGTGTAGGACAAGGATACGACGTACACAGGCTTGAAGCAGGCAAAGATTTTTGGTTGGGCGGCATCAAAGTGCCACATACGCACGGAGCGGTGGGGCATTCAGATGCCGACATTGTGTGTCATGTGATTTGCGACGCTCTTTTAGGTGCCGCCAATATGCGTAATATTGGCTATCATTTCTCCGACAAAGACCCGCAATGGAAAGGCGTTGACTCTAAAGTTTTGGTCAAAAAAGTGGTTGAAATGATTCGTGAAAAAGGATGGCAAATCAATAACTTAGACGTAACGGTCATTTTGCAAGAACCCAAGCTCAACCCGCATATTCCACACATGAAAAGCGTATTGGCTGCCGTGATGGAAATATCCGAAGAAGATTTGTCTATCAAAGCTACCACCTCCGAGCATATCGGCTTTGTGGGGCGTGGCGAGGGTGTAGCCGCCCAATGCGTTGCACTGATTATCCAAGCCTAAAGGCTTCTTCTAAAATAATATAAAACGTTGTCAAAGCCTTTCCTGCGGTTGTCGTACTGCTCAAGGCTTTGACAAAGTACTGCCTTCTCTCACTGCTACAAGAAGTCTTCCGACGGGCTATTTTCTCCAAATTTCTGCAAAATGAATAGGCTTCACTATTGGTTTTTGTAAAAAAAAGCTTAATTTAGTATAGCTATAATGTTTCAGAAACGCCTTTTAAAATCCTATAAATAGGATTTTTCGTTGACGAACATCCACAATCTTAATGAATTTATAAGTAAGCAAGTGCCTTTTTTCTTAACTAAAATCATATAAAAGTTTTCACTTACTTACGTCACTTAGCCCATTTCATCTGATATGCCCGTAGAAGCAATAGCGATTGATTTACAACAAGAAAGAAAAGAGATTCTGAAACGGTACAGAAAATTGCTTTCATCAGCCAAACCTTACTTACAAGAAAATGATTCTAAGCTGATTAAGCAAGCCTTCATGATGTCTATGGATGCCCACAAAGATATGCGTCGGAAGTCGGGCGAGCCTTATATTTATCACCCCATTGCCGTAGCTCAAATCTGTGTGGAGGAAATAGGCTTAGGCGGTACGTCTATTATTTGTGCCTTATTGCACGATGTGGTCGAAGATACGGAGATTACGTTGGAACAAATCGAAGAAAAGTTTGGTAAAAAAGTGGCCAAAATTATCGACGGTCTGACCAAAATTTCGGGGGTTTTCGAGCATGGTTCTTCGCAACAAGCCGAAAATTTCAGAAAAATGTTGTTGACCCTCTCCGACGACATTCGGGTAATCCTTATCAAGCTCGCCGACCGCCTCCACAATATGCGTACCCTCGGCAGCATGGCAAGAGATAAACAACTGAAAATTAGTTCCGAAACGTTTTATTTGTACGCTCCGTTGGCTCACCGCTTGGGTTTGCACGCCATCAAATCGGAGCTAGAAGACTTATGCCTGAAATATACCGAGCCAGAGGTGTATAAAGACATCGCCAAAAAACTCAAAGAAACCAAAACGTCAAGAGAAAAGTTTATCCAAAATTTTATCAAACCTATTGATAAAGGTTTACAGGATTTGGGCTTCAAGCACCTCATCAAGGGTCGTCCTAAGTCGATTTATTCGATTTATAACAAACTGAAAAAAAACAATGTGCCTTTCGACGAAATCTATGATTTGTTTGCCGTAAGGGTGATTTTAGATGTGCCGAAAGAGCAAGAGAAAGGGGCTTGTTGGGCGGTGTATTCGATGGTGACAGACCATTATAAGCCCAACCCAGAACGCCTAAAAGACTGGATTTCAACGCCTAAGTCGAACGGCTACGAATCGTTGCACACCACAGTGATGAGTTCGGGCAAAAAAGGGCGTTGGGTTGAAGTGCAAATTCGGACTACTCGTATGGACGAAATTGCGGAAAAAGGTTTTGCCGCTCACTGGAAGTACAAAGGCAATGATACCCGTACCAACAAAGCTTTTGAATCGTGGCTCTCGCAAGTGCGTGAAGCCCTCGATAGCTCTGATAAAACCACTTCGGCAGTTGAGTTGGTCGATAGCATTCGGAGTACCCTGTACAACGACGAGATTTTTGTTTATACGCCCAAAGGTAAACTCATTGTGCTAAAAGATGGTGCTACCGCCCTCGACTTTGCCTTTGAAATCCACACCGAAGTGGGAGCAAGATGTATTGGGGCAAAGGTAAACAATCGCCTTGTGCCACTAGGCTATAAGCTCAAAACAGGCGATATGATTGAGTGTATGACTTCCAACAAACAAAAACCTTCGGAAGACTGGCTCAATTTTGTGGCAACCACTAAGGCAAAATCTCGTATCAAAGATTATATCAAAGAGGCCAACAAACAGCATATTGTGATTGGGCGTGACATGGTAGAACATCGCCTAAAAATACTGGGAATCAATCTTTTGAGCCTAGAAGTAACCAACCAATTGCGGGCGTATTTCAATGTTAAAGATGCCAACGATTTGTTTTATCGCTTCGGGAAAGGATATATTCAGCTAGATGAACTCAAAAAATGGAAACTAGACCGTGAAGCCCACGAACGCAAGCAGGCGGCCAAAACCATTCAAGAGCCATTGACCAATACCAAAAATTTGGTCAAAGAACTCAAAAAATTGCACGGCGACCGCAAAGATGCCGATGCGATTTTGATTGGCGAAGACATGGACAAATTGGATTATACCTTAGCCAAATGCTGTAACCCAATTGCCGGCGACGACGTGTTTGGCTTTGTTACCATTAATGAAGGTATCAAAATTCACCGTACTTCTTGTTCAAACGCCCCCGAATTGCTCTCACGCCACGGCGACAGGGTACTCAAAGCGGTGTGGGCATCGAAAGTACAAATGTCTTTTACGGCACACTTGATTGTGCGTGGCACCGACCGCATGGGCTTGATGAACGACATTACCCGTATCACCTCACAAGAATTACAGGTAAATATTCAAAATTTGTCGATAGAAGTAAGAGAAGGAATTTTTGAAGGGAAAATCGCCCTGATTGTCAATAATACCGAACACCTCGACCAGTTGATTCAAAAACTAGAAGCCGTCAATGGTATGGTAGAAATCATTCGAGAAAGTTAACAATTACAACTTGCCTGTCATCTTACTGAGGTGACAGGTATTTTATTTCGGAAAACGCCTTCATTTTTATGCAAAGTTGTGAGTTGCCAATTAGTGAGTTAGTGTTTTGGTTTTCAATGATTTACAACATTTCAATCAAAAATAAATTTGCACTATTATTTAAAATACATCTTCCTATTGATGAAAAACGTATCATTCAAGACTATCATAATACCTATTTTTCTATTGATTTTGATTAGCTGCAAAGAACAATCAAAACCAATAAAAATAGAAGACAAGCCCATTGCTACCTACATTGACGGCCACGTAAAAATCGTTGGAGATACTTCTATAACCAATGACTTTATGATTTATTTATGCCGTTTTAATTTTCCTTTACAAAGATTAGAAAGTGTTCGGTCTTGTAATCTTTTAAGCAGAAAAAACTACTTTTTAGAATTTGAGCAGAGAAACCCAGCACTCTTAAATATTTTTTATGAGGATATTTTTGTAACCCCCGGTGATACAACTACGATAAATGTTACTTACAATGCCCAAAAAGGGAAAATAGAATCTTTTCAGGCTAAAGGAAAAAATAGAGGTAATTATTTGTACTACTTTTCACTAAGAGATTTTCCTTTAGAGTTGCCAAGTGCCAAAAGCTTTTCGGATGATTGGGTAGCTTACAAAAAAGCTGTACAAAACTATAAAGCCAAAAGATTAGAACATTTCAACAATTTTACAAAAGCACACAAAGTAAGTGCTGCCTTTATTGACTATGTAAAGAATGATATTGAATACCAATATTGGGTTGCTTTATCGGATATTGTTTATGACTCTTCAATGGCAAAAAAAGCCCCTAAAATAGACTTTCTATCTGATTTTAAGCACGTTGTAATGTCCCCAAACAAAGGCACACTTGCTAATAAGTATTACTGTATGATGCTCAGTAATTATGTAAGACTTGCCATGCTAGAAGTTAACGCCACGCCACTTTCTACCAACTATTTTACAAAGGCAAAAGCATTTATTCTCAGCACTTTCAAAGGGGAAACGAAAGATTACTTGTTGTATGATTTAGCTACACAATACGCTAAAAAAAGAGGTGAAAATCAGTATTCTCAAGAAGTACTTACTCAATTCAATCAAATAAGAAAGGATATTACATCCAAAGAGTTTTCAGAAGCTATTTTGAAGTGCGATTTAGATGGACGAGCCTTGTATCGTCTTACCCAAGAAGTAAGAGATGTAAAACTCGGAACGCTTAAAGGTGGTTATATTACGTTAGATTCTCTCACAAAACGAAAGAGGTTTTTATACCTTGATTTTTGGGCAAGTTGGTGTAAACCTTGTATCAAAGAATTTAAGCATATTGAGGAAACTAATCGTTTTTTACGTAGCCAAAATATTGATTATATCTTGATTGATGCCAACGAAGGTGTATATGAAGAATGGAAAGCTGATAATACAAAACTAAAAATTGAGTCGTATGAATCTTATAATGGATATGACTTAACCGCTTTTGCTGTATTGTCGCAGACCTTTGATGTAACAGCTATTCCAAAATTTATCTTGATTGATGATAAAGGGGAAGTAGCTACATTTAATGCTCCTCGCCCAAGTGACCCAAAATTTAAACAGAAAATAATGGATTTGGTGAAATAGTTGAGCTCTTCTTTACATCCTAGAAAGCGTTAGACTATTTACATTTAATCTAAATCTTCTTTGGCTTGCTTTCTACTTTTCTGAATTTTATCGACAAATTCAAGATTATAAGGCGATTCGTCGGCAACTTCAAACTTAATTTTAAGTGCTTCAAAAAAAGCTTTAATAACTTCAAATTCATTGGCGTTTGCAGGATGTGCAATAAGTACGTTTTGAGCTTTCATCATCATTAGTCTTTTTAAGGATTTATACTGACTATTACATAATTAGTACAAATATAATAACAATGAAGCAACACTAACATGAGTAAATTATCTATTTAACCCAACAGCCTTTTACGATGGTTTTCTAAACGATGATTAGCCAAATAATCACACAAGCTTAACATACTTCATCGCATTTTTTATTGACTCATTTTAAAATTTATCGTAATATTGCAATAAAAAAATTAAGATTATGGGAGCAAGCAAAAGTGCACATTTTACCGAAACACAAAATAATTTAGCCAATATCGCCAAAGCCTTGGCTCATCCTGCCCGTATTGCCATTTTAGAGCATCTTATCAAGGTAAATGCCTGCGTTTGTGGCGACCTCGTAGATGAACTTCCCTTGGCTCAACCGACAGTTTCGCAACATTTGAAAGAACTCAAATTGGCTGGACTCATCAAGGGTGAAATCGAAGGAAATAGCATTTGTTATTGTATAGACGAAACGGTATGGCTGAAATATCAAACGGTTTTGCAAGGCTTCTTTGGAAGTTATCAAATTCAAAAAACAGGTTGTTGTTCCTAACCATATTCAAACATATTTTTTTACTTAAAAACTGATTATCAATCCATTAAACAACCATGATGTTTCCTGTTATTTCAGCAGTTTGCCAAGAACTTAGCCACAATTTCGATAGCATTTCGGCAGAACGCAAGGCATTACTTGCCAAACTTGCCTCGTACATCCAAGCAAGAGTAAATGCCCAAGAACCTGTGCGTTTGATATACGTTTGTACCCACAATTCGAGAAGAAGCCATTTCGGACAAGTATGGGCGGCTGTGGCAGCGGCTTATTACCAAATACCGCAAGTAACCACCTTTTCGGGTGGTACAGAGGCTACGGCTTTCAATCCGAACGCCATCAATGCCTTACAAACCTTGGGCTTTACGATTACAAACGATGGTGCAAGCAACAATCCTACTTATACCGTAGCTTTTGGAGATGACTATTTTACGACTTGTTTTTCAAAAGTTTACAACCACGCCGTCAATCCAACCGAAGGCTTTGCGGCCATCATGACTTGCTCCGATGCCGAGCAGAATTGTCCATTTATTCCAGGCGTTGACTTGCGTATTGGCACGACCTACAACGACCCCAAAGCATTTGACAATACGCCCTTACAAGACCAAAAATACTTGGAAAGAGCCAAGCAAATCGGCACAGAATGTTTGTATGTTTTTTCCTTAATCAACCGCTAAACTTATGGCTACCAATCATTGTGCCCCCGTTGTAGCACGTAAACGCTTGGGCTTTTTAGACCGATTTCTTACGCTATGGATATTTCTTGCGATGGCTGTAGGCGTTGGCTTGGGGTATTTTGTGCCTCAAACGGCTCAAGCCATCAATCAGTATTCGAGTGGTACAACCAATATTCCGTTGGCCATTGGCTTGATATTGATGATGTATCCGCCTTTGGCAAAAGTCAATTATGAAAATTTGGGAAAAGTGTTTAAGCACACCAAAGTACTGGGTGCATCGCTGGCACTCAATTGGATTATTGGCCCTATTTTTATGTTTGTCTTGGCACTTGTTTTCTTACAAGATTATCCGCATTACATGGTCGGACTCATTTTGATAGGTTTGGCTCGCTGCATTGCGATGGTAGTTGTTTGGAACGAACTAGCCGACGGAAACCGTGAATATGCCGCTGGGCTTATCGCACTCAACAGTGTTTTTCAGGTATTATTGTACAGTGTTTATGCCTACTTGTTTATTACTGTACTTCCGCCCTATTTCGGTTTTCAAAGTATGCAAGTAAACATCACGATTGGACAAATTGCTGAAAGTGTAGGTATTTATTTGGGTATTCCCTTTGCCGCAGGCGTAATTAGTCGGTATGTGTTAATAAAAATCAAAGGCAAACAATGGTTTCAAGAAAGCTATTTACCCTTTGTTTCACCCATCACGCTCATTGCTTTGTTGCTCACCATTGTATTGATGTTCAGCTTGAAAGGAGCTTTGATTGTTGAAATTCCTTTCGACGTAGTACGCATTGCTATTCCTTTGGTGATATATTTTGCGGTGATGTTTGTATGTAGTTTTTTTATTGGTAAATACTTCGGAGCAGATTACTCGCAAAGCACTTCTATTGCTTTTACGGCTACTGGCAACAATTTTGAACTAGCCATTGCCGTGGCTATTGGCGTATTTGGCATCAATAGTGGCGAAGCTTTTGCTGGTGTGATTGGGCCTTTGGTAGAAGTTCCAGCCCTGATTGCCCTTGTAAATCTTGCTTTTTGGTTTAGGAAAAAATACTTTTAAGCATTCCAGATGTTTGATGGCGGATTTTTGATTTACACACAACACCCAAATGTTGTCATCAAAAACCCGCCATACTTTTGCTATTCTTGCTTGATGGCCGTCATGGGCTTATACCCCATCGCTTCCATTTCTAGCATTAGTCCAATCAAAGGGCCAACCGTTTTTAAATCGTCGGAGCGAATGGGTTCGTTGATATAGTAATCGAAAGTCCCCGAACGATAAGGCGTACCACCCAAACCTGCTCCACTGCAAGAGCGGTGAATATGAATCAGCCCTTTGTTGTCGTAAGTAATGAAGTTTTTCAAAATTCCTTCAAAAGCATTTTGGGCAACCGTCGCAAACTGCTTGGGCAAATAGCCCTTTCTTACGCCTTTCGCCAAGGCATAAGCAAACATGGTTGAGCCAGAAGCTTCTAAATAATTGCCTTTCCAAGTGGCTTTATCGGTTATTTGGTACCAAACGCCCGCAGTTTTGTCTTGATAATTGGTCAAAACAGGAGCTATTTTTTGTAAAATTTGTATCAGTTCTGCTCTTTTCGGATGGTTTTTCGGAAAAACCTCTAGCACATCTACCAAGCCCATCACGTACCAACCCATTGCCCGGCTCCACACTTCGGGCGACTGCCCCGTGCGGGCATCAGCCCAAGGCTGTCCCTTACTTTCGTCCCAACCATGACAAAGCAAGCCTGTGTCGGCACGTTTGTTATGTCGATACAAATAAATAAACTGATTAGCTACGTCTGCAAAATAAGCAGGCGTATCGAAGTCGTGGCAATATTCGGCATAATACAAATTGAGCATATACATACAATCGAGCCACATTTGGTAAGGATATTTGTGTTTATGCCAAAAGCCCCCTTCTTTGGTACGAGGTTGCCACGTGAGTTGACGGCGGAGCAAATCGGCTGCTTTTTTGTATTTTTCTTCTTTGGTAGCTTTATAAAGCATCAGCAATTGTAAGCCGCCCGTTACTTGGTCGCTGTTATAATCGTTCAATTCATAAGTTCTGATACTCCCATCGGCATTGATAAACTGGTCGGTCATTTTTTTGGTATAATCGAAATACAAAGGCTTATGGGTTTGTTGCCAAAGGCGTTCAAAACCTTTGAGTACAACCGCCGCTTCATAATTCCAAACAGCCTTGCGTTTGGCGGGGTCGTTGCCTTCTTTGTCTTGAAGCATGTGTTGCAAAAACTTTTTTACCACAATCGAATCGGGGTAGGTTTGCATCACGGTATGTGCAAAGGATTCTGCCAATGAAAGAGGGGTTGGCTGGGACGTTTGGGCCATTAAGCTAGGTACTAACACTAGCAAACTACCGAGTAGGTAAAGGCTTTTTTTCATCTGTTGGGTTTAGGTTAAAATGATTGTCAGGTTGGTTTTTGAAAATTTCACCTTGTTTTGTTATACTATTTCAAACTTGGTTACAATTTCAAAATAACTAACAAAAGTATCACAAAAAAATACCTGTTTATTAATAATTTCCTTGTATTTTAGTTTATTAGATACCTAACCTACTGCAAAACAGAACGTTGTAATCAAGGTTTCATTATGTATTAAAATACCGAATGAGTATTGGGCATTATTCATTCAAAAGGCTTTCTCTCAACTTATTTACTCGAAAATTACCCCTATATCATTGTTGTTGTACCATAAATCTATCGAATGCTCATGCCAGATTTCAGATTACAAATATTTCATGCTGTAGCTACACATCTTAGCTTCACAAAAGCGGCTACCTTGCTCGACATTACGCAGCCAGCCGTTAGTAAAAACATTGGCGAGCTAGAACAAAGCTTTCAAGCAAAATTGTTTGAACGAAAGGGTAATAAAGTAAAACTGACCGCCGCAGGAGAAATTTTATGGGATTATACCCAAAAATTGGTGGTTTTTTATGAAAATATGTTTTTCGATGTAGCGTTCGCTCCCAAACAAATAGAAGGGCAACTGCGTATCAATTCAACTTGTAGCCTTGGGCAGTACGTATTACCCGACCTCGTAGCACGTTTCCTGAAAATATTTCCTCTGGTAAGCTTATCTATCCAGCACAAGCCTGACGATTGGCAACTATTACAAAAAAATGTATTCGATTTTCATCTGACCCACGAAACGGCCATTCCAAACCAGCTTTCTTCGCTGACTATCCTCGACGACCCTTTGGTATGGGTTGTGTATCGTTGTGAGCCATTTCGCATGAATTTCACCCTCGAAAGTACCCCCTTACAAGCCCTGCCCATCGCTACGCTCGCTTCGATGAAAGACCTTATTGGTACACTTGTTCCAACGGCTACCCGAAGCATCCAATATTTTGAACATGCCGAAACCATCAAACATTTGATTCGCTATATGCCTTGGGTGGCTTTATTGCCCAAACATTGCCTCACAGCACAAGAACTCAGAGATGATTTTCAAATTATTGAAACCCACGAAGATTGGAACAGAAGATATTGTAAATTGGTTTACAACTCCGACACGCTAGGCGAAATAGGAAAGGCCTTTTTGAGTTATATTCAAAATTATCATAAGCAATTTTTGGTCTTTTCAGGCATGAGCCTCCACAACGTTGACGTATAAAAAAATAGCGGTAGTCCGAAGATTACCGCTATTTTGAGATATGGATGCAAGCTATTGCATCCCTTCATTACTGGCTACCAACGAGCTGTCTATGGCTTGTCTGTCAACCACTCTTACACGCACATAGCCTACGCCCGAACGCACAATACCTATTTTTTTGGCGGCTGCATAAGATAAATCTAAAGCTATTTTTTTACGATGAGGGCCTCGGTCATTTACACGCACAACTGTTTTTTTACCGTTGGCTTTGTTGGTCACTTCAAGGAGTGTTCCGAAAGGTAGGCTACGATGTGCCGCAGTGAGGGCGTTGTTTTTATAGCGTTCGCCGCTAGAAGTCCGTTTACCATTGAATTTTTTGGCATAAAACGAAGCTTTTCCCTCAAAAGACTTGTCCTCTTTTGCTATTCCTGTGAGCGTTGTAACGCAACACAATACGAGCAAGAAAATGGATTTTACCATGTCGTTTTCTGGATGTTAGGGTACAAAAGTACGCTAAAAGCCTGTAATATACAAATTTGTGGCACATATTAGCAAAATCAACGATTGTATTTTTGCAATATTTCGCCCTTCAACTACAGTTTTTTTCGTTTAAATCTTATTAGTAAGTAAGAAGCTATATTCCTCATTGTTAGTACTTTTTGGACAAATCGTTCGGTATTCTTTCAAAAGAAAATAAGCCTTAGAAAAATTGTACAAAAAAAATACAAATTTTCTAGGGCTTATCCTCTCTTTTTTACCTTATTCTTAGTATTTTCCTCTGATTGCAGCCTTGATTTCGGTGTCGTACAGGTTGCGTAAAGCTTGGTGCGTTTCGCCACTGAGTGCAGGCAATAAAGCGGCAGTCATATTACTTTCTACTTGTGCTACTTTGGTTGCCCCCGGAATAACCGTCGTTACGGCTGGGTGGTCTAAAATCCAGCGAATAGCCCATTGTGGCAAACGCTCGTCGGGCATCAAGCCTGCGATGCTCGTAGCAAAATCGACTGCTTGCTCAAAAGCAATGCCCGAAAACGTTTCGCCCACATTGAAGGCATCGCCATTAGCATTGTAATGCCGATGGTCGGTAGCCGCAAAAGTGGTTTGTTTGGTAAAACGCCCACTCAATACCCCACTGGCAAGTGGCACACGCACAATCAGCGAAACACCTTTGGCTTGTGCTTTGGCAAATACTTCGTCAACCCAATGTTGGCGAAATAAGTTGAAAATAATCTGCAACGACGCAATGCCTTCTTGTTCCAAACACAGCAAAGCTTCGTCGATGCTTTCCACACTTACGCCCCAATACCGCAACAATCCTTCGGCTTGCAAAGTACGCAAATGCTCGAATACTTCGCCTTTTTGGAGTTCTTCGGTAGGGATACAATGCAATTGTTCTAAGAAAAGTTGTTCTTGCTGTAGGTTTTTGAGCGAATCGGTTACGTGTTTTTTCATGGCATCGAACGTAAAATTTTGAGGCCATCCGTTGCCATTGTCGCCCCTTCTGCCGAGTTTGGTTGCCACGAAAAGTTGTTCTGAGCGTGTTTTGAGGTATTTACCAATGACGGTTTCGCTCATGCCACTGCCATACACATCGGCAGTATCAATAAAATTGCCCCCGAGGTTTACAAACGTATCTAGTATTGCAAATGCGTCTGCTTCTGTTACATTTCCCCAGTCGGCACTGCCCAATTGCCAAGTACCCAAGCCTACTTCTGCTATTTGTTCTGTTTGAAAGGTTCTTGTTGTAATTTTCATAGAAAGATGATTAAGTATGCGTTTTGATGCTGTTTTTAGATAAACAAAATCAAATTATCCTTGTTTGATTTATTTTAAAACCTAAAAATACAAACAAACCTTGAGCCTTGTATCATTGCTTGTATTTCAGATAAAAGCTAACGTTAATCGCTTATGGCTGACATTTTTACCGATTCTATAAGCTGTTTCGCCTAAAAATCAGTCATTTTTACCGATTCGTGAGTTTGGCTACAGTTTTGCAACTAAACTTTTTGTAGCAAATATTATAAACGCTATGTTCATCAATGTCAAGCCGTTATTGCCATGAATTTCAATAAATACACCACCAAGACCCAAGAGGTAATTCAGCAAGCCGCCAGCATTGCCTCGGGCAACGGTCAGCAAGCCATCGAAACGGGGCATTTGCTGAAAGCCATTTTAGCAGAAGACAGCAACACGTCGGGCTTCTTGTTTAAAAAAATGGGTATCCAAGAAAATGTGCTTACCAACAAGCTAGAAGCCATTGTACAGGGCTACCCTAAAGTAGCAGGCGGACAAGCCTATTTGGCTAATGATGCCGCCGCTGCCCTGACCAAAGCCGAAAATTTACTCAAAGAATTTAAAGACGACTACGTAAGCGTAGAACTACTTTTATTGGGTATTTTTTTAGGAAAAGATGCGGTAGCAACCTTACTCAAAGATAGTGGTTTCAAAGAAAATACATACAAAGCAGCCATCAAAGAACTCAGAGGCAACAATACCGTGAAAGACCAAAACGCAGAGGCAACCTACCGTTCGCTTGAAAGGTATGCCCGAAATCTCAACGAATTAGCCAAAGCTGGCAAAATCGACCCTGTTATTGGGCGTGACGAAGAAATCAGACGGGTACTACAAATCCTTTCTCGTCGTACCAAAAACAACCCTATGCTCATCGGCGAACCCGGTGTGGGTAAAACCGCCATCGTAGAAGGATTGGCCCAACGCATTGTGCTGGGCGACGTGCCAGAAAACCTTAAATCGAAGATTATTTATACCCTCGACATGGGTTTGCTCATTGCAGGAGCAAAATACAAAGGCGAGTTTGAAGAACGCCTCAAAGCTGTTATCAAAGAAGTAACCGACTCGGAAGGCGACATTGTGTTGTTTATCGACGAAATCCATACCTTGATCGGGGCTGGTGGCGGTGGCGATAGTGCGATGGATGCCGCCAATTTGTTGAAACCAGCGTTGGCTCGTGGCGAATTGCACGCCATTGGGGCAACTACGCTCAAAGAATACCAAAAATACATCGAAAAAGATAAAGCCCTAGAACGCCGTTTTCAAGCCGTAACGGTTGACGAACCCGACGTAACCGATGCCATTTCGATTTTGAGGGGTATCAAAGAAAAATATGAAGTACACCATGGGGTACGCATCCAAGACGATGCCGTCATTGCCGCCGTGGAGCTTTCTAACCGCTATATTTCCGACCGCTTTTTGCCAGATAAAGCCATTGACTTGATGGACGAAGCAGCGGCAAAAATGCGTATGGAAATCGACTCTGTGCCAGAAGAAATTGACGATTTGCAACGTAAAATCATGCAACTCGAAATTGAAAGAGAGGCGATTAGGCGAGAAAACAACAAGGAAAGAGAAGCCATCATCAGCCGAGAATTGGCAGAATTAGGAGAGAAAAAAGGCGGACTTATGGCGAAATGGCAGGCAGAAAAAAATGTATTGGATACCATTCGTAAAGAAAAAGAACACATCGAACGCCTCAAACTTGAAGCCGAACAAGCCGAAAGAGCAGGCGACTATGGCAAAGTTGCCGAAATTCGCTATGGTAAATTGTTGGAAGCCGAAAATCACCTGAAATCTCTCCAGAAAGCAGAAAAAGTCGAAAACCAAACTTCGATGCTACAAGAGGAGGTTACGGCTGAAAACATTGCCGAAGTGGTAGCCAAATGGACGGGCATCCCCGTATCGAAAATGATGCGAGCCGAACAAGAAAAACTGCTCCACATGGAAGAAGAACTATCGAAACGAGTAGCCGGACAAGAAGAAGCCATTCAGGCGATTTCAGATGCGGTGCGTCGCTCAAGGGCAGGGATGCAAGACCCACGCCGCCCAATTGGCTCGTTTATTTTCTTGGGTACAACGGGGGTTGGTAAAACAGAATTAGCCAAATCGTTGGCGGATTACCTTTTCAACGACGAAAATGCGATGGTACGCATTGATATGTCGGAATACCAAGAACGCCACGCCGTAAGCCGCTTGATTGGGGCACCTCCGGGCTATGTAGGCTATGATGAAGGCGGACAACTAACCGAAGCCGTGCGTCGCAAGCCTTACAGTGTGATTTTGCTCGACGAAATCGAAAAGGCTCATCCCGACGTTTGGAATATTTTGTTGCAGGTACTCGACGATGGCCGTTTGACCGACAACAAAGGACGCATAGCCAATTTTAAGAATACCATCATTATTATGACCTCCAACATTGGTAGCCATATTATCCAAGAAAAAATGGCAGAAATGGAAGGCTGGAACGACCATTTGGTGTTGGAAAAAGCCAAAGAAGAAGTCCTTGGTTTGCTTCGCCAAGTAGTGCGTCCCGAATTTTTGAACCGTGTGGATGAAATCGTGATGTTTGAACCTTTGTCGAAAAACAATTTATACAAAATTGTAGAAATTCAATTCCGACAAATTCAGGCTCGTTTACAAGAACAAGGCATTACACTCGAAGCTACGCCCGAAGCCCTCGCCTTGCTGGCCAATGAAGGCTACGACCCAACGATGGGTGCTAGGCCATTGAAACGAGTAATGCAACGGAAAATTTTAAACGAATTATCGAAACAAATTTTAGGGCATTATATCACCAAAGATGCCGTGGTTATGATGGAAGTAGATGACAACCATCTGTTAAAATTTTCTAATGTTACAGCCGATGTATTGAAATAAAGCTAAAGAATTTCTGCCATCACCTGCATTAAAAGCCATCTGGTTTCAGATGGCTTTTTTGCTAACCCAACGATTAAGAGCCAAGTTCTTTTTACTTATAAGTCTAAATTATTACTTTTACACCTCATTTATCTTGTATGTATATGTTGTTTGCACTCAAATATTTCTTCAAATATCCTTATCACTATGTACGCACGCCCGAAGCAAGAGAGCTTTTGGCTTTGATGGCAAAATACGGCACTGTGCCTCGATACGAAGCCCGTACCGTACAGTTTCAAGGATGTACATTCAAAGTGCCTGATTGTATGTCGTTTTTGTTTCAGCACGAAGAAATTTTTGTGGGACAAAGCTACCGTTTCAATGCTATCAATGCCCAACCTGTAATACTCGATTGTGGGGCTAATATTGGCACGAGTTGTTTGTTTTTCAAAAAGCTGTATCCCAATGCCAAAATTACAGCATTTGAAGCCGACCCTAAAATTGCTAACATCCTTACACACAATATGTTTAGCAATCATATCAAAGATATTGATATTGTAAACAAAGCTGTATGGGTACATAACAATGGGATTTCCTTTGCTTCGGAGGGTTCTGATGCAGCTTCGATTTTTGGCGAAGGCGAAAAACAACACATTCCTTCAATTCGTTTGAAAGATGTACTCGAACAATTTCCGAGTATTGATATGCTCAAAATAGACATCGAAGGGGCTGAAACCGAAGTGATAAAAGACTGTAAAGACGAATTGGGAAAAGTGCAAAACCTTTTTATCGAATACCATTCTTTTCCCGGTCAAACACAAGAATTAGGCACTTTACTCAATATTTTGACAGAAAATGGCTTTCGCTATTTTATCAGAGATGTACAAGACCGACCATCGCCTTTGATTAATCATTTGTATAAAAACAATACATTGATGGATTTACAACTGAATATTTTTGCTGTAAAAAAATAAGTTTTTAACGTCCTAATCGCAATACGCATGAACCTCTCAGAAATTTGGATTTACCCCATCAAATCTCTTGGTGGCATCAGACTTAGCCATGCTTTTGTCAGCGATAGAGGCTTGGCATTCGATAGGCGTTGGATGTTGGTTGACGAACAAGGCGTTTTCTTGACACAACGACAAAACCCCGTATTGGCATTATTTCAGCCTACGTTAGAAGAAAATGTCTTGAAAATTACGCACCAGCCCAGTGGTAAATCCATTAGTTTTGCGACAGACCTGTATTTGCCCCAACCCATTACCACCCAAATTTGGGACGATACCGTTGAGGCTTATGAAGTTACAGCAGAAGTAAGTGCTTGGTTTAGTGCGTTATTGAGCCAACAAGTTAGGCTTGTCTATATGCCCGACCATACCTTACGCAAAGTAGATGCGGCTTATATGCTAAAAGAAAACGATATTACTTCTTTTTCAGACGGCTATCCTATTTTGATTATTGGGCAAGCATCGTTAGATGATTTGAACCAAAAATTAGCCCAACCCGTACCAATCAATCGCTTTCGTCCGAATTTGGTTTTTACTGGTGGAGAAGCCTTTGAAGAAGAAACTTGGCATGAATTTACGATAGGCGATAGCCAGCTTTTTGGGGTAAAACCTTGTGCCAGATGTATCCTCACAACCATCGACCACCAGACAGGTAAAAAAACAGGCAAAGACCCCCTTTACACGCTTTCTACGTATCGCAAAGCAGGGAATAGAATTTTATTTGGTCAAAATGTGTTAATAGGCAAAGGTGGTAGCATTGCCGAAGGCGATACAATTACCATACATTCAACCAAAATACTACCAAAATTTCAAGTAGAATAAACTATTGATACGGCGGTAGTGCTTACGCTCATGTCGAAATCGAACGGTTTTCAGTTATTCAACCTCCTCAATATCAATATTGTTGCAGGTGCAATGATTTGCCATACGGTGTTTTTACAATTATCCCAACCGCCCGTAGGTTGGTTTCGGGTAAGCACAGCTTTGTTGGGTATTAGTGTTTTCATCATTTATACCATTGATAGGCTTTTAGATAACCGTAAAAAAGGGCAAATCACTACTCGTCGCCATGCTTTTCACCGCAAATATCAAGGACAATTGCTGTTTACCGTAGAAATATTTGCGGTTTTAGGCTTGTATTTGCTCAACAAAACCGACTTTCGGGTGATATTGGTAGGCTTGGGCATTGCAGCCCTGAGCGTAGGCTATTTAACCATTGTAAGCAAAATGACCTTGCACCATTTCCTACAAGCCTATAAAGAACCCATCACCGCCCTGCTTTATGCGACGGGCGTTTGGGGAACAGCCGTCGTACAACAACACACGCCTTTGTCGTGGACACACTGGGGCATTGGACTTATCTTCTTGCTCATTGCCTTTCAAAACTTATTGCTTTTCTCGGTATATGAACAACAAAACCATCCAGATGTGCATTCGTTGGCTTCGTATTTGGGACCCAAACGGGCTAATCAATGGATTCGTTATCTCTTTGGATTGGTACTCCTACTAGGGTTGATGAGTAGTTACAGTGCCACAACTCCTTTTGAAAAAAGTATTTGTTGGATTGAAATAAGCATGAGTGGCGTGTTGTACGCCCTTTGTTTTCGTCAACATTTTTGGCAACAACACGAGCGTTATCGTTGGCTTGGCGATGGTATCTTTTTTCTACCTGCAATAAGCCTGTTTTTGTTACTGATAAAATAAGTGCTAAATATCAATGCTGAATCGTGAATGAGTCAATTGTAAATGAGTAATTTACATTTTTCTTTCATCAAAAGTAAATTTGCACAAATACTTAAATCACTAATTCGCTAACTCACAATTTTGACCCTATAATTAAGACAAACCCATAAAAATTATAAAAATAAACGCTTTAACCCTTGTACAATATGACTGTTAGTACCGAAAAACAATCTCCTTATATTGCCCTGAAATATCCCCAATTTGTGGCTTATATGTTTGCCAATAGTATCATCACAATGGCGTTGTTTATCCAAGAAGTGATATTAAGTTATGAGCTCTACAAAGTCACACGAGACCCTTTAGCATTAGGATTGATTGGTTTGGTAGAAGCCATTCCATACATTTCTCTGGCACTATTTGGAGGCTATCTTGCCGATAAGTATAACAAAAAAACGATTTTATTGCTTAGTTTATTGGTTATTATTGGCAATTCGGTTGTGTTGGTATGGGCTACGCACGATGTGGCAGGTTTGGCTAATACGCAAAAACTTTTAATCATTTATGGCAATATCTTTATGATTGGTTTGGCAAGAGGTTTCTACAGTCCAGCCTCCTCTTCGCTTCCACCCTTTTTAGTTCCCAAAGAAGTCTTTGCTAATGCGACTACGTGGTCGAGTTCGTTTTGGCAAGCAGGTGCGATTTTAGGCCCTGGACTTGCGGGTTTTTTGTACGCCACCATCGGGCTTACGCACTCGCTTTGGGTAGTGATTGGGCTGTTGGTCTTGGTATTTATCTTGATTAGCACCATTACAGCACCGCCTATCGCCGAAGTAAGCGAGCCCAAAAGCGTTGCCGATAGCTTGAAAGAAGGCATTCGATTTGTATTCAAGACCAAAATTATTTTATACTCTATTTCCTTAGACCTCTTCTCGGTTCTTTTTGGAGGCGTAATTGCCCTACTGCCCGTCTATGCCGAAGACATCCTCAAAGTAGGGGCCGAAGGACTAGGCATTTTGCGTGCTGCCCCTTCGGTAGGAGCCATTCTTTCGATGCTTTTGATGGTGTATTTTCCGCCCATTAGGCACTTTTGGCGAAACCTTTTGTTGGCGGTAGCAGGCTTTGGCGTTTTCACCTTGATATTTGCCCTTTCGACCAATTTTTGGCTCTCTATTTTTGCCCTATTTATGACAGGCGTATTCGACAGCGTAAGTGTGATTGTCCGCCAAACGGTATTACGCTTTTTTACCCCCGACGAGATGCGAGGAAGGGTATCGGCTGTCAACGGTATTTTTATCAGTTCATCCAACGAATTAGGAGCTTTTGAATCAGGAGTATTAGCAAAACTATTCGGTACAATTCCTTCGGTGGTGTTTGGCGGTGGCATGACCCTTCTGATTGTAGGCATTGTGTGGCTGCGTTCTAAAGAGCTTTTTAAAATGAGCATCAGTTGAAGCAGGGCGGTTGTTGACCCGTTTCGCCTTTGTTGGAAAGAACTCCTGCAAGGTCGCAGTCGGAGACTGCTTCTTATTGGGCGTTCCAAGTTCTTACACTTGGAATAGCTGGGGTACAAAGGGCTTTGTGGGGGCTTGAAATAGCAAGTGCAGCAATATTTTCTAAATACCGTAGTAAACAACCTTAAAGCATAATTGAATATGATAGAAGACTTAATTTATAAAGACCAAGATGACGTAGTTTGTATATTTCATCGACAATTATATTATGATTTCCTGTATAAATATGTTACCGAGGTATTGAAAGAAAAAATAGATGAAGAATCGAATAAACATTTCTTAAAGGTTTTATCAAACATGACTACGTTTGAAGACGTAGCCCTAATAACAATGGAATTCAATTCATTTTGGATGTATAAGATTATGGGTAAATTAAAAGATGGCTATGCCGAATATAACAAAGTGGATTTTTCTAAAAATAAAGAGATATTTGATTATGAAGATATATTTTTTGCTGAAAATAACATAGAAGGATTTATAGAAGAAGTACTTCCTGATGGTAGTTTTAAGAAGTCATGTTGGTTATAGAATCCCCTAGCTGTTTCAATTTTAACAACTTGGAACAACAAATCAAGTGCAGTCTCCGACTGCACCACCAGTACAACCAATAGCAAAGATTGCATATTTTAGTATATTCAATTTGAGCAAGGTCGCAGTCGGAGACTGCTTCTTATTGGGCGTTCCAAGTTTTTAAACTTGAAACAGCTGGGTTCTTATTGGGCATTCCAAGTTCTTAAACTTGGAATAGCGAGGGGCTTACAGCTTGTTGGAGATAACTCCAACAAGGGCGAAAATTCATGCTCAAGAATCAGAATTATACAGAGAGTGTAAATTAGACACGTTATTTAGCGAATACCGCAGGATGTTAGATTTATTGGATAAAAAGCCATACTACAGATGATTTATTTCCGACTCCGTTGGCTAGGTCTGGTCGTAGGTTTAGCGAAGCTTTCCTACGACCTATAATTACATAGAGCGTCACGCTCGTTCTGGGAAAAAAACGCATGGCATGACTTATCACATAAGGCTGATAATACCCATACCATTGTCAGTCATGCCATGAGTGAGATATTTTACCCCTCGCTGTTTCAAGTTTAACAACTTGGAACAATAAATCAAGTGCAGTCTCCGACTGCACCACGAGTACAACCAATAGCAACGATTGAATACTTTAGTAGGTTCAATTTGAGCAAGGTCGCAGTCGGAGACTGCTTCTTATTGGGCGTTCCAAGTTCTTAAACTTGGAATAGCTGGGGGAACGAAATATTTGCGGCCGTCGCTACGGTAGCAGAAGAATATTGTTTATTTACCTCCAGCCCCAACGGGGCGAAATATTTCGCCCCGTTGGGGCTAGGGATGTTTCGTTTTATGATTAATGCGACTACAAACATTTCACCTCTACGAGGTTTAAAAAAAACAAAGGCAAACGCATGGCATAACTTATCAGCTTATGTTGAGTATAAGCAACCTGTTATTAGTCATGTCATGAATGAAAGGAAGCCCTTTATTGGAAGAAATGCCAACGATGACGCATAAAGAAAAGATTCAAATGCTAAAGACCATTTTGGTGAGTTTGTCGGTTGTTCGTTTGTAATTTTTATAAAAAAATAGTAGCTTGTTGCATAAATACAGCTACAACTACCAAGAATGTAAAATAGGTGAAAAGCGTGTATAAAATATTAGTTTTAGACAGATAAAAAAGAGATAAACATGTATTTTTCCCAAAAATTCACCATACATCCAGTAGGACATGGCTTATTTTACAGCAGTACTTTAAATCTCGGTTCTACTACTAAGTTTAGCTTAGTCTTCGATTGTGGCAGCATATCCGAAGATAGAGATATAATATTTCAAGAAGAAATTGAAGTGTATAGAAAAGAGGCTGATGTTGACAATACGAAGATTCTTGATTTATTAATCATCTCTCATTTTGGTAGTGACCATGTAAGTCATATTGGCAAACTACTTGATGGCATAAAAGTTAAAAAACTGGTGATGCCTTTTGTGACATTTCAAGAGCGTTTATTTTTAGTATTTAAACTGCTTGAGCAGTCGGGTGGGTATCAACCAGATGATGCCTTTACCATTCAATTTATACTTGACCCATTAGGTACGCTAAAAGACCATTTGGATGATGATAGTGAAATTTATTTGATTGACAACGACGGTTCTGTCAAACCCATTCCTTCAACAGAAAATAGTCAGGATAGACTAGCTGATTTAGAAAAAGACAGATTTATATTTGATTTTGAAGAAAAGGCGTTGTTTGAAACCGCACAGCTACAAGAAGCATTTTTTCCCCCTACCAATGCAACAGTTTTTAAAGTAAATCATTTAGAAAAAGGTAAGGTAAAAACTTCTGCTCTGGGATTTTCGTTGATGGAATTTTTGTTTTACAAACAAAATATTAGACCAAAGGATAAAGATATTTTTGATAAAATAGAAACCTTATTTCATGAACACTACGAGATACCCAAAGGTAGCCTAGACAACATTGTTGAAGTAATTAAAACAATTGCCTCATTTAGCCATTCTCCTATAGAAGCCATTCTTACGCAAGCAAAAGAAGAACTCTTGGCAACCATAAATTATGACAGTTTAGATTTTTTCTTTGCCGTAAAAGATTTTAACACCACGGCTCTTTGTTTGTTACATAAAAACCTAAACATTAATAATAGCATTTTTATGGATGCTCGTTTTAATCAAATCTCAGAAATTCAAAAATTTGGAAATCTTCGGCGAAGAATCAAAATTCCTTGGTTTAAACATTATCATCATGATTATCAACTTGATAATACGATTTTCCCTAACATACTTCTCACCTCTCATGCACGTTTGGTAAGACCTGTGCAAGTTGCTCCGTTTCTAACACACTATAAACACCATTGGAAAGAGTTTTGGCTTATTCAACTTCCTAATCATGGTGCTGAACAAAATAGTGGTATGCTGTTGCATTCGAGCTTTACTATTGGGGCTTCTTGTTTTATTACTTATGGTATTCCCAACAAGAATAATCTTCCCAAAGAAGATTTGATTTACGAATTAATGTATAGCCAACCTCCGATAAAAATGGTACCTATTACGCAATACCAAGGACTCCTTTTTAAACTTGAAGGCATTGTGTTTGTGGCTGATGAACAAATGTAGCATTATCCGCAGTGAATTGAAACTGAAAACCGACAAACACAACTAATAAAAGCCATATTCAAAACGCTTCATTATCAATACAAAAACCACAAGAAAACTTTTGTCTATTAGCAAGTAGATTGCTATGTTATCAATAAGCTGTGAATCTCAACACACCAAATCCATTACAAAAGCCTATCGAAGCACCACACAGAAAACAACACATCTATTTACAGAAAAATCTACAAAAAAGTAAACCAAATACAAAAAGTAAAGAATCTACTATTTCTTACATTTCGGCAATCTTATTTTTGCTTTTACAATAAGCCCTCTTCTTTCATATTTTTTGGTATTGCCTTTAAAAAAATCAACGAATGGACAATAAACCTACATACTCATTACAACAACTCGTATTGTATTTTCTAAAACTTGGCACGACAGGTTTTGGTGGCCCTGTTGCATTAGTTGGCTATATGCACAGAGATTTAGTGGAAAATCGAAAATGGATTTCTGAAGAAGAATACAAACAAGGTTTAGCTTTAGCACAACTTGCCCCTGGGCCATTGGCTGCTCAATTGGGTATTTATCTGGGCTTTGTGCATCATCGTATTTTGGGTGCAACTTTAGCAGGAATTGCCTTTGTTTTACCTTCTTTTGTTATGGTCGTGTTGTTAGGCATTGCCTACAAGCTCTATGGCGGATTGGCTTGGATGCAGGCTGTTTTTTATGGCGTTGGTGCTGCTGTAATTGGCATCATTGCCATGAGTTCTTACAAACTGACGGTTAAATCTGTAGGCAAAATCAACGTACAATCACTCAAAGACAATTGGTTGCTTTGGTTGTTTTTTGTCATTGCAATGACAACTACCTTTATTACCAAACAAGAGCAAGTTTTACTTTTTATTGGTGCGGGACTCTTATATATGTTTGTGAAAGCACCACCAAAATGGGCAAATAAAAACATGGCAAACAGTTTGATAATGTTGCAAATTGGCTTGGAACATTATGAAGTTTCAACGCTTCAAAAAATCGCTATTTTCTTTACCAAAGCAGGAGCATTTGTGTTTGGTAGTGGTCTTGCTATTATTCCATTTTTACATACAGGCGTAGTGACCGAAAACCATTGGCTTACCGAACAGCAGTTTTTAGATGCCGTTGCTGTAGCCATGATTACACCCGGGCCTGTGGTCATTACCGTTGGTTTTATTGGTTATTTAGTGGTTGGTTTTCCTGGAGCTTGTGTGGCTTCTTTGTCAACATTTTTGCCGTGCTATTTATTTACAGTTTTACCGGCACCTTATTTCAATAAAATTGCTAAAAATACATCTATCAAAGCCTTTGTTGATGGAATAACGGCATCGGTTGTGGGTGCTTTGGTTGGTGCAGTTGTAGTAATTGCTACGCAAAGTATTGTAGATATTCCAACTTCAATTATAGCTATTTTGAGCATTTTAGCATTGATTTACATCAAGAAAATTCAAGAACCGTATATCATTTTGGCATCAGCTACCTTGGGAATCATGTTGAAATTAATATAACGGACAACAAAGAATTTCGTAAATATTTAGGTACGCAAATTGCTTGTTAATTTATTAAGACATCAACTGATGGCATGAATTGGTATCGAATCATGATAAAACTCGACAAAGACATTTTTCCCCCTGTGGATGACAAGCATTTTTGGACAATTTCAAAAAAAGTGTCCAGAAATGACTTTGTTGATGTTCCCGATACATTTTGTGACAATATGTACTTGGTGAAAAAAGGTGCTATCAAAGTAGGCTTTGCTGACAAGGACAAAGAGATTATTTTGTCATTCGCCATTGAAGGAGATTTGGTTTGTAATTTTATTTCCTTTCTTTCGGGAAGTGTTTCGCCAGTGTATTTGCAGGCAATCAAAAACACAGAATTGATAGGCTTTTCAAAAACAAAATTTGAAAATTTACATTCCTCCGACAAAACATTTGCCGATAAATACAGAAAGGCCTTAGAAAGTAAAATTGTAGAAATATTAAACAGGCACATCATTCAATACACCGCAGACCCACAAGCCAGAGTTGACCTCATATTGAAACATCGCCCCGATATTTTCCAGCACATTCCCAGAAAATACATTGCTTATTATTTGGGTTTAGCCCCAGAAACCCTCAGTCGCCTCAAGAAGTAAAATATTGATTGCAGTCAATTTTTCCTGCTGAATGGATAGGTAATTTTGTCCACAGAATCTAACAATAACAACATGGACACTTTACGTAAACATTGGTATGATATGGCTGGCATTTTTGCCATCATTGCCCTGATAGGTTTAATTTTCTTTCACGCTACTCTAACGAACTACCAATTATTGATGTGGCTGAGTTTAGTATCGCTCTTTCTTCATCAACTGGAAGAGTACCGCATTGTAGGGACATTTCCGGGCATGGTAAACAAAGTAATGTTCAACAGCGAGTTACCCGACAGGTATCCGCTCAATACCAACACCTCCGTTTATGTTAATGTTTTTGTTGGTTGGGGTGCTTATTTACTGGCAGCAATTTTTGCCGAAAAAGCAATTTGGCTTGGTTTGGCAACTATCCTTGTTTCAGTTGGTAATACCGTTGCACATACTACCCTATTTAACATCAAAGGTAAAACGCTCTTTAATGCAGGTTTAGCGACAAGTTGGTTGTTTTTTGCTCCTTGTATTGTGTTCTTTTTTAAAATAGTTTATGCAGATAATTTGATACACCTATCAGATTATCTTATTGGTGTACCATTGGGCATTGTTTTAAATGTAGTTGGAATACTCAAATTGATTACTTGGTTGGCAGACAAAAACACTCCCTATATTTTTGAACAACGAAACCTACTTCCACAAGACCGAAAAAAATGATGGTTTAAATGGCGTTTTATTGGTAAATTTAGCTTATTACTCGTTGGAATACCCTTTTCTAAACGAAAACCCAAGCAAACCAATATAAATCGATGACAACCGCAAATAACACAGAAGACAAACCCAATAAGTTTTATATCATCAGCGTAAGTGTGCTGACCTTTGTATTTCCGACACTTGCTTTTTTTACGGAACATTTGGTAAGCCACACGCCTTTATCCTTTGACCTGTTGAGCAAATGGTTTATTTTTTCTGCTGTCGGACTTCGCTTATTTTTTGCAGGTATCAAACAAGTGAAAAATCCTGAATTTACAGCAAAACAAATTTTTCATCTTGATAACTCCGACAGCTACCCTATTCTTCGTGAATTAGGTTTTGCCAACATTTGCTTCGGATTGGTCGCTATTGTTTCTTTGTTTAAACCTGACTGGAGAGTTGTAAGTGCGTTTGCAAGCGGACTTTACTATGGTATTGCAGGCGTTCAACATGGACTCAAACAAACTTCGGGTATAAATGAAAAGTTTGCTTTATGGACAGACCTTATCATTTTCTTATTCCTTTTAATCTATTTTATAAAAGCAATAGGAATCTTTGCATAAAACAAAAAGCCTGTAAATCAGATGATTCACAGGCTTTTTTATAACGCTTAGATTACGCTTATTTTTTACCAGGCGTAAGCAATTCAAAGAATTGGTCTAATTTAGGCGTTACGATGATTTCAGTTCTACGGTTCGATTTACGACCATCAGACGATTGGTTAGACTCTTTCGGAACAAACTCCGAACGACCACCAGCCGTCATACGCTCAGGAGCAACTGCAAATTTAGTTTGCAACATACGTACAACCGAAGTAGCACGTTTAGCACTCAAATCCCAGTTGTCTTTGATACAGTCAGTTGCGATAGGTACATTATCGGTATGGCCTTCTACCAAAATATCAAGTTCTTTGTGGTCGTTTACCACTTTCGCTACTTTCGCTAATACCGCCTCAGCTTTTGTATTGATTACAGCACTACCCGACTGGAACAACATTTTGTCTGAGATAGAGATATATACTACCCCTTTTTTTACTTCAACAGTTACGTCGTCGTCGTTTACATCAGCCAACGAACGTTTGAGGTTCATCACCAATGCCAAGTTGATAGAGTCTTTGCGTTGGATGCTAGAGTTCAAGTTTTGGATATACTTGTTTTGCTCGTTCAAAGCTTCCAATGATTTCTTGATGCTTTCAGCACCAGATTTACTCACAACCGATAGGTCAGAAAGGCGGTCGAGCAAGTTGTTATTTGTTTTCTTCAAATAGTCGTTTTGCTCTTGCAAATCTTTCAATTGTTTCGTTTTAGCGGCCAACTCTGTGTTTCTATTTTGTAATTCCGCAGTGAGGTCAGAGGCTTTTTTCTCGCAATCAGATACATCAGATTTCAATTTTCCAACTGCTGTTTCATTAGCTTGTGCCAAAGCTGCTAATTTAGCTTCAGCCTCTGCGTACTTTTTCTTACTCACACAAGAAGATACCGCTGGAAGTAAGGCAATAAACAAAATTAATTTTTTCATGGTAAAAAAATTGATGTTAAATGTATAAAAGCTATGCTTTAATAATGGTTGCTTCAAAGATACAAAACCTTTTTTAACTTCTTACCCATGTTTGCCCTGATAGTTTTTACTTTTATTCTTCCATAACAGATTTTCATGGTCTATACCACACTCTTCCTTCGTTAGTCCTATTTTGTCTTACTTCAAAATCATAAGCTTAAAACTCAACAAATACCTGCCTACGCTTGGGCTGAGATAAAACGAAAGCATGAGCCAATAGAATATTGCGACTAACCTTACTTTCATCGAAGCTTTTGCCTTACAACTTCACGAATTTGACTGAAGCCGAAAAATACAAGTATAATAGCCGAAAATCCTGATATGTGTTTCTTGTCACAACAAAAGCATATATACACTATCGTTCATTTATTTACTCAAAATAAGACTTTTCTAAAAAAATTACACCTGATTATATTGATAAATAGAAATACTTTTCATTCTTTAAAAAACTGAGTTTTACTATAAAAATAAAATACACACGTATATTCAAGTAAGCGTTAATCAAAAAGTGAAAAAACTTACACCAGTGCGAAAATCTGTGATTAATGCAGTAAGTAAAGGTTAATCAGATAATTTTTTGTGTGAATTTTTAGAACAAATGAAAAAAACATAAAAAGTATTGACGAAAATCATTTGTAAAAAACATGAATATTACTTATATTTGTTACAGGTTATTAGAAAACATCTTTTTTCCTGCACGATAAAAGGTATCAATTTCAATAACACGAACGAATCGCTTGTCTGATTACTAAAATGTATCTGCACAATACTTTTAGTAGAATCGACCCCCATCAACCAGTATTTTTCGGTACAATCTATATCAATGGCGCCAAAAGAAAGTACACGAAAAGCTCAGAAATGGATTACAATACGTTCTCTTTGTATGGCTGCACGTCTAGCAAGCAACTGCACATTGTTTGATTAGTACCCTGACATACAACACATTATCTTTTAGGCAATGAGGTATAAAACCCTGCACAAGTTTTATACGTAACATCATGCCGACGGGTATTACTTTGTCTATAGCTGATTGCTATGAACGCTAAAATTTTTCTGCTTTTTATGAAAACGATACACAATCTTGCGAACGTTCAATCTGGAGTATTGAAGTCGCTTTTGAGCATATTTTTAGTAAGTATTTTTTCTTTTCAAAACCTTGCAACCAATATTGTTAAAAATGGTAACTTCGAGCAAGGCAGCACACAATGGACAACTTCGCCCGTAGGTTCGGCAAGCGTACAAAGCAACGACAATGCCGACAATAGCCTTGTGTTGAACAAAAACAAATTCCAAAATCACTTTTATTTGTGGCAAGATTGTAAAGTGAAAGCAGGCGAGCAATATGCCATTCAGTTGGTGGCAAGTGCCAGTGCAAATTTAGCCAATATTGGTTTTGAGTTTTACGATGCCAAAGGCAACTTGATTGGCAACAAAGTGAGTACGCCCGTAAAGCAAGAAGAAGCAGGCGAATTTACACCTTACGATTTTGGCAATATCAACGTTCCTAGCGGTGCTAGTGTGTTACGTTTGATTGCTTATACTTTTGGCGGTGCCTTGAAATTGGATAATGTGTCGATAGAAGCAAAAGAAAATACCACTGAAAATCCAGCTTTAGAAACAGAAAAAGCCTTGTTGCAATTATTCCCTAATCCTGCTACAACGGTTTCTACCTTGAAAGTTGATTTTGCTAATTCGGTTGGAAACGACCCCATCGAAATTGCGGTAATGGGCATGGATGGTTCTGTGATATTTAATCAAATACTAGATAAAAAAGAAGCGGAAGTCATTACGATTCCCGTAGAAGAATGGAAATCAGGCATTTATTTTGTCAAACTATCGCAGGGAAGCGAGTTTAGTCGAGTCGTCAAGTTGGTCGTCAGTAAATGATGAATATTTTCAGCACAAACGGCATAAAAAAAGAGGCATTGATGCCGCTTTTTTTATGCCGTTTGAATAAGTGGTGAATTAAAATTCACCACTCAGCATACTTATATTTATTGAGCTATCGTGTGCATCACTTCTGTTTGCTTTCTGATAGACTCTAAGTGAACCAATTTGAAAAGTTCTTCTACAAACTCAGGGTACAAACCTAAGCCAGCCGCTTGTTTAGCACGGTCGGCGTGTACTTGTTTCCAACGGTCAAGTTGCAATACAGCCACGTTGTTGTCACGCTTGTATTCGCCCAATTTTTCAACTACAGCCATACGAGCCGCCAACACTTCCATCAATTCACGGTCGATGTTGTCGATTTTAGCACGCAACGCCGTTAGTTCGTCTGTGAAATCGGCACCATAATTCGCTTTACGTACTTCCAATTCACGCAACATTTCGCCCAAAGCTTCTGGAGTCAATTGTTGAGAAGCATCAGACCAAGCCTCATCTGGACGACGGTGCGTTTCGATAATCATACCATCATAGTTGAGGTCTAAGATACGTTGCGACAATTCCATCAACAAAGCACGTTTCCCAGCCATGTGAGAAGGGTCGCCGATGATAGGCAATTGTGGGAACAAACGTTTCATTTCCACAGCTATTTGCCACATCGGAGAGTTGCGGTATTTTGTTTCTTGAGCATTAGAGAAACCACGGTGGATAGCACCCAATTTCTTAATACCCGCACCTTGCAAACGCTCGAATGCACCAACCCAAAGAGCTAAATCGGGGTTAACAGGGTTTTTCACCAATACAGGAATATCAACACCTTTCAAGGCATCAGCAATTTCTTGCACATTGAAAGGGTTTACAGTAGTTCTAGCACCAATCCAAAGGACATCTACCCCATATTTCAACGACAATTCGATATGTTCTGGCGTAGCAACCTCTACAGCTAATGGCAAACCCGTTTGCTTTTTAGCCTCTACAAGCCAAGGTAAAGCCGCTTCACCCATTCCTTCAAAACTACCTGGACGAGTACGAGGTTTCCACACACCCGCACGCATGATATGAGCATATCCTTCAGCTTTAATACGGTTGGCGGTTTCAAGTACTTGCTCTTCCGTTTCGGCAGAACAAGGACCTGCAATAATCAATGGTTTGCCGTCAGTATTAATCCATTCCTGCATCGGCACTACGTCTAAATTTGCGTTCATTTGGCAAACAGATATTAATTCAAGATAAAAAATTAAAAATTCACTATGGTTGGGGTACTTGCTATTGCCCTTGATTATCAGCCTATAGCTTTTGATTGTGTTTGTCGGTTTACTTGAAATTTAGGTAAAAAATCAAGTCCCGAAAAAAAATCCCCCTCAAATATATTTTTGTATTATTCTAATATACTATATTTGCACGTTTCATGTAAAATTAGATGATTAACTCTTTCGTTAATAGGATTTTACTTTATCAACAAATCTTTGGTTAAAACCACCACTTTTTTCAATATTATAGTCACTTTTTTGTCTTAGAATATGACTAAAAACGTAATCATCGAACCGATTATGAAGGCCGACAAAATCTCATTTGAAGACACTTCTATCGCATTTTCCAGCAAGTCTGATACACAACTGAAAAAGATGTATCTCATTTTCGCCAGTATGAATCAGAATTGGCTTGTAAAGTTAGGAACTTTTTTTATCAAACTCTTCATTTTTCTTCATTTTCCTATCAAAAAACTCATCAAAGCTACGGTTTTTGAGCAGTTTTGCGGTGGAGAAACCCTGCAAGAATGTAACAAAGCCATTGAAAATTTGGACAAAGCCCATATTGGCACAATTTTGGATTATTCCGTGGAGGGGGAAGATAATGAAAAAAGTTTTGATTTAACAAGAGATGAAATCTTGCTTACCATCGAAAAAGCACATCAAAACGCCGCTATTCCTTTCGCCGTATTCAAAGTAACGGGCATTGGTAGTACTGAGCTACTAGAAAAAGTGCAAAACGCCGCCCCTCTCAGCACAGAAGAAAGCCAAGCTTTTGAAAGAGTGAGAACCAGAATGCAAGCCCTTTGTCAAAAAGCTGCCGACTTGCAAGTACGTATTTTTGTAGATGCCGAAGAATCGTGGATACAAGACACCATCGACGACCTTACCTACGAAATGATGGAGCAATTCAATACGCAAGATTGCATCGTTTACAATACCTACCAGATGTATCGGAAAGATATGCTCGAAAACCTCAAACACGCCACTGAAATGGCACGTTATAAGGGACATTGCTTAGGGGCAAAATTGGTGCGTGGTGCATACATGGAAAAAGAACGCCAGCGTGCCCATGAAGGCAATTACTGCGAACCAGTGCACGAAACCAAAGAAAATACCGACAAAGACTTCAACCTAGCCCTTGTATTTGCTATCGAAAACAAAGATATACTTTCAGTTTGTGTTGGAACACACAACGAGTACAGTTGCCAGTACCTCACCGAACTCATGCGTCAGCACAAGGTAGCACCAACCGACAAGCACTTCTATTTTGCCCAATTGCTCGGTATGTCTGATAACATTTCTTATAACCTAGCGAACGCTGGCTACAATGTAGCCAAGTACGTACCTTACGGCCCCGTAGAAGCCGTGATGCCTTATTTGTTCCGTCGGGCTTCCGAAAATACGTCGGTGGCAGGGCAGGCAAGTCGTGAATTTACTTTGATTAAGAATGAAATGTATCGCCGCAAAAAAGCCAAATAAGCGTTTTTTTCGGTACATTTTTGTAAAAATATCCTAAAACGCCATCGGATGCCTTGCTATCGTGGCGTTTTTATTTTGTACCTTTGCAGACGATAACCAATTGACGAAAGGCTTTTTTGCCTTGTTTTAGGTAATTTTTTCATACAAACAGTTGTGATTTAGCAATGCTTCGCAGTCCTTATAAATACTTTGGCTTAACGCTTTTGTTGATTCTTTTAGACCAACTTATCAAATTTGCCATCCATCATTACTTACAATTTCCGGGCAACGAAGTGCCTGTTATTGGACAATGGCTCAAACTCCATTATGTCTTAAACCCCGGTATGGCGTTTGGTATGACCCTCGACTTTATTCCGAATGGTTATGGCAAAGTGGTACTCACAGTCTTTAGGATTATTGCCATGTTTGGCATTGGATACTACCTAACTATTTTGGCCAAAAAAAATGCTCATGTAGGCTTGTTGTGGAGTATAGCCTCTATTCTTGGCGGTGCTATTGGCAATGTAATCGACAGTATTTTTTATGGTATTATTTTCGATAATGCTCCCATTGGTTCACCAATGCCTTGGTTTCATGGGCAGGTAATTGATATGTTTTTCTTCGATTTTTACCAAGGATGGATACCCGAAAAAGTACCCGTATTGGGAGGAACGTATTACTCTACCCCCATTTTCAACTTTGCAGATGCCTGTATTTTTTGTGGCGTAGTAGCCATTATGAATTGGCAGAATGTCTTTTTCGCCCCAAGCGAAAAGCAAGCCGACACAGGTATAGCCCCCGAAGCACCCGTTTTGACAGACGAAGCCAACAACAATTCAGAAGAAACAGAACCAGCAGTTTAGCATATTGATGCCCCAACCATGAAGTCGATTGTATTATTAGTGATTTTCTGGATAGGCTACGGATGCCTCCACAGCGGACTTGCCACGCTTGCCGTGAAAGAAAAGTTCCGCTCAATGTCCTATTACCGACTGGTGTACAACCTCATTGCTTTGTTAACGCTTTTGCCTATTGTTTACTTTCAGCAAAACGCCCCAGTAAGCATAGTGATGAAGCCCGATACCATGAATTATATTTTGGGCGGCCTGATGGTCGGTTCGGGTTTTTATACTGCTTTTATTTCGTTTCAGCAATACAACCTTGCGGCATTCTTAGGCTTCAAGCCCGAAGATACCCGCACTTTACAAACCGAAGGCATTTTGAGCCTTGTCAGACATCCGCTTTATTTGGCAACCTTATTAGTAGTCTGGGGGAGTTTTGGGGTTTTAGGTACAGATTTGAGTTGCACTACAGCCATTTGCATAAGCCTTTACGTGCGTGTTGGTATTTATTTTGAAGAAAAAAAACTCGTTCAAATTTTTGGTAAAGCTTACATCGACTATCAAAAGAAAGTACCGATGCTGATTCCTAAGCTACAATAAGAGTTCAACACAAAAAAGCACCTTCCCACAAGGTGCTTTTTTGTGCTTGATTTTAAGGATTTTTTTGTGTTTATTGGAAAACTAATAAGAAAAGGAGTCGAGCAATGATAGAAACCCCACTGCTAACACAGGTGCAAGCATTCGCCGAAGGTATTTTACAAAAACTGCCTCCGCACTATAGTTACCACAACTATCAACATACCAGCGATGTAGTGGCTACTACCTTTGCTATAGCCACTACAATGGACATCGAAGCCAAAGCCCTAGAAAACTTACTGATAGCGGCTTGGCTACACGACATTGGCTATAGCCAAAGCACCACCGACCACGAACAAATAGGTGCCGACATGGCCCGTGAATTTCTAACAAGTTTAGAGGTTTCGGAGAAAAGGATAAACAAAATTTGCACGTATATTCTTGCCACTCGGATGCCTCAAATGCCCATGAATGCCAAGGAAATGATTTTGTGCGATGCCGATTTGGCTCATTTAGCAGATGAGGCATTTTGGGAAAAATCGGAAAGCTTGCGACAAGAAATTTCCCATACCAAAGAGCCTCTTGCTGAAAAAGAGTGGCTCAAAATAACTCTTGCATTTTTTGAAGAACACCGCTATTTTACGCCTTATGGCAAAAGCATTTTAGCCCCTAAAAAGGAGCTAAATAAGCTACAAATGGAAGAGAAATTGTCTTTCTTGAAAGAGTCGAAAAAATTGAAAAAAGCCGAAAACGACAAACAAATCAAAGAAGAAAAAATCAAAAAGCCCGAAAGAGGCGTGGAAACCATGTTTAGAACGACCTCGGCGAATCACTTCCAACTTTCGGCAATGGCCGACAACAAGGCAAATATCATGATTTCGGTCAATACGATTATCATTTCTTTGATTGTCAGTATTTTAGTAAGAAAACTAGAAGAAAATACTTACCTAGTCATACCCACTATCATGCTTACGATTGTGTGCTTATTTGCCACCGTTTTTGCAGTATTGGCCACCATTCCGAACGTAACCAAAGGAAAATTCTCGAAAGAAGACATCGACAACCGCACGGCTAATTTACTTTTTTTCGGTAATTTTCATCAAATGACCTTAGAAGATTACCAAGCAGGCATGAAAGAAATGATGAACGATTCGGAGTTTTTGTATGCCTCAATGACACGAGATATTTATTTTTTAGGCAAAGTATTAGGTCGAAAATACAAGCTTTTGCGGATTGCCTACGGCATTTTTATGTTTGGTTTTGTGGCTTCTGTCATGGCTTTTGGGATTGCCGCCTTGCTTGAGAATTTATAGTAAATTAACCTAAAAAACGTTTTTCCCCCGAAGTATTCCATGAAGTATTGGCTCGAAAAAATTGTTCGTTATAGTGGCCTTGCCCTGTGTTTACTCGTATGGCAGCTACAAGTATTAGCACAAAGCGATTCGCTCATACAGCCATTTCGCTCTAAAAGCTTGATAGCCCCAGCCGTACTCATTGCCACAGGCATGGTGTTTATCAACAATAGTACCAAAGCCGAACAAAAAGAATGGCACCAACAATACCTTACTGGATTCAGAACGCACATAGATGATTATTTGCAATTTGTCCCTCAAACCGTGACCGTAGGCTTGGAGCTTTCGGGTATCAAGGGCAAAAACTCGGCAGCCGATAAAATAGGCATTGTCACTACCAGCACGGCTATCATGGTTGCAACGGTTTTTACGTTGAAAAAGCTCACCCAAGTAACACGCCCAGACGATAGCTCTAGCGACTCGTTTCCTTCGGGGCATACCGCCAATGCTTTTCTAGGTGCTACCATTTTAGCCGAAGAGTACGGTTCACAAAGTGTATGGTATAGCGTTGGAGGTTATACTACTGCCACAGCCACAGGAACATTCAGAATGCTCAATAACCGACATTGGTTATCGGATGTATTAGTGGGGGCAGGCATCGGCATTTTGTCGGCAAAGGCTGCTTATGTGGTGTATCCTTGGCTAAAAGACAGGATTCATCCAACTAGAAAAAAAATACAAACGTCGTTTGTTCCTTGGAGTAACGGACAGCTCTATGGCGGCAGTTTTAGCATATACTTCTAAAAGTAAGCAAGTTAAGGTCGAATTAAGTAACCCTGGCTTGCTTCTTAACTCAACAGACTTATGAAAAAATGGATACTAGCACTTACTTGTTTGTTGCTTTTTCATACACTCTTTGCCCAAGAAAAAAAGGTTATACATTCCGTTTTTCTGGTCGGAGATGCGGGCGAACCTAGTACCGACGGCAAAGATGCCGTTTTGCAAACCCTTCAAAAACACCTACAAAAGGCTGGAACAAATGCTACCTTGGCTTTTTTAGGCGACAATATTTATCCTGTGGGTTTGGTAGGCGAAGATGCACCTCAAAGCGAAAGAGATACCGCTATTGCACGTCTCAAAGCACAACTCGACCTCATCAAGCAACACAAAGGCCGAAGCTTCATTATTCCGGGCAATCACGATTGGCAACAAGGCGGACGCAACGGCTGGGAGTATATCAAGAATCAAGAGCAATTTGTTGCCAGCTATTTGCAAAAAGACGATGTATTTTATCCTAAAGGTGGGTGTCCTACGCCTCAAGAAATTCACCTCAATGCCCAATTGACCTTGGTACTGCTTGATACCCAATGGTTTTTGCATCCTTGGGAAAAACCCGCCGAAGGCTCCGACTGCGAAGTGAAAGACTTGGCAGGAATGCTCACCGCCATTGATGATATTTTATACCGAAACACCGATAAGAAAGTAATCGTACTGGCCCATCATCCTATTTATTCTTACGGCAATCATGGGGGGTATTTCACTTGGAAAGACCACCTCCTACCCTTCCATGAATTAGGCGTGTATATTCCTTTGCCCGTGATTGGCTCAATTTATCCGCTGTATCGTAAGCTGATTGGAAATATTCAGGATATTGCCCATCCAGTAAACAAAGAAATGACCAACGGGCTGAATAATATCATCAAGCAATACCCCAATGTAATGTACGTCAACGGACACGAACATAATTTGCAATGGATTGTAAAAGATTCTATCAACTATATTACATCGGGGGCAGGTTCAAAAAATACACCTATCAAAAAAGGAAAAAATGCTCTTTTTACCGCCATGCAAAAAGGTTTTTTTGTTATAAATTTATTAGATGACGCTACCTTGGAAGGACGCTTCATTTCGGCATCAGACGAAGTATTATTTACCCAAAATATTCATTTTAAGCATGATAGCCCTAGCATCAATACAGCTATTTCGGCATCTACAACGCATATTCCTAATGCTCGTTTCAAGGCAAATTCATTCAAATCGTGGCTGTTAGGAAGTAATTATCGAGACATTTGGACACGCCCCATTACTGTGCCAACACTCGATTTGAAGGATTTAAAAATAGTACAAAGAGGCGGTGGACAGCAGACCCTCTCGTTGCGGTACGAATCGCCCACGAGGGGCTATTTTGTTACTCGTTCGGTAGAAAAATATCCCGAAAGTGCCATTCCTGCCAGTATCAGAAGTAAGTTTACGGTTGATATTGTAGGCGACCAAATTTCGGCATCGCATCCATTTGCAGCCTTGGCTATACCGCCCTTGGCCGATGCCGCCCAAGTGCTGCACACCAATCCACGCCTCGTGACTATCCCAAACGATGCCTTATTGGGCAAATACCAACGGCTGTTTGCAGGGCAATTAGCCTTGTTTGAAGAACGCCCCGACGAAGGCTTTGCAGGAGCAAAGAAAATTTATTCGACAACCAAACTTTTTGAAAAACTAGCCGATGACAATCATCATAAAGTTGACGAAAAAGCTACCTTGCGTGCAAGGCTGTTAGATATGCTTATTGGCGACTGGGACAGACACGAAGACCAATGGCGTTGGGCAGCATTTGAACAAGGCAAAGAAACCTTTTTCAGACCTATTCCAAGAGATAGAGACCAAGCTTTTTTTGTCAATCAAGGTGTATTACCTCGCATCATTGCACGCAAATGGATTTTACCCAAAATCCAAGGGTTTGATTTAAAAATAAGAGACATCAATACCTTCAACTACAACGCTCGGTATGTTGATAGGGCTTTTCTTACCCAATTACCAGCAAATGATTGGCAGCAAACCGCCCAAGCCCTCCAACAAAGTATCAGCGATAGCCTGATTGATTCGGCTGTGTCACGACTGCCACAACCCGACCCACATATACCTGAAATTGCCCATAAGTTGAAACAACGACGCAACGACCTTGTTGCGTATGCCCTTCGTTACTATCGTTTTTTGTCGAAAGAAATAGACATCGTAGCATCAAACAAAGATGAAGTAATTACGGTGCATCGCCTCGACGACGGCACTACAGCCGTGAAGTTGTATGACCAAAACAAAAAAAATGAGCAAGGAAAATTGCTTTACAGCCGTTTGTTTGACCCTCGCATCACCAAAGAAATCAGGATTTGGGGACTCGACGGCGAAGACCGATTTGTAGTATCAGGACAAGCCCATCAAGGTATCAAATTGCGGTTAATCGGTGGTAAAGGCAAAGACATCTTTGTTGACAGCTCGTGGGTGGCAAAAGGCACACGTAAAACCCTTATTTATGATAAAAAAGCCCATACGACCATCATGGGCGGTAGCGAAACACTTGACAAAACCAGCGAAAAAGACAAACAAATCAACGAGCTTAATCACTCGGCTTTTGTGTATAATACCCTTGCACCGTTGGCTTCTTTTGCCTACAACCCCGACGACGGGCTGTTTGTTGGAGGTGGTGTACAAATCACAAATCAAGGTTTTCGGAAAAGTCCTTATGCCAGCAAGCACAGTCTTTCGGGCAACTACGCCTTTGCTACACAAGCCTTTAACCTGTATTACACAGGCAGTTGGATAGACGTTTTGGGTAAAACAGACCTCGAACTGAAAGTGAATTTGCAACAAGAAGGCATGACCGACAACTTTTTTGGCATGAGCAACGAATCGGTGTTTTTGAAAGAAAAAGGCATCAGTTATTACCGTACCAAACTAAGTAATTATGAAAACAGTTTACTCTTGAAAAACCACTTCAATAAAGTAACGCTGTACTATGGCGTGGTGTATTCGGGTTATGATGTAAAAGAAAACCCCACTCGTTTTATCAATGAATACGCTCCTATTGGCTCACCATTGTATCAAGAAAGAGATTTTCTTGGGGTTCGTTTAGGTACAACCATCGATACCCGCAACCACCCAGTGTTGCCTACGATGGGAATGCGTTGGGACATCAACGCCACGTATCAACACGGCATTTTGAGTAGTTATCAAGACGAATATTTTAATCTCAAAACCGATTTAGCCTTTCATTATACCTTCAAACTTCCAGCCATTGTATCGTTGGCCACACGTGTCGGAGCGGGCTTCAATATGGGCGATTATGCTTTTTATCAGGCGAATACGCTCGGAGGATTGAGCAACCTCCGAGGATTTAGAAGAAGCCGTTTTTCGGGGCAAAACGCTTTTTACAACAATACCGAAGTTCGTTTGAAACTACTTACATTCAAAAGTTATCTTTTCCCTGCAAGCTTAGGTGTACTTGCCTTTCATGATGTAGGCAGGGTGTGGAATCCGCATGAGCAATCGAACAAGTGGCATCATGGCTACGGTGCAGGTGTATGGCTTGCTCCTTTCCAGATGGCAGTGCTAACGGGTACATTCGCCCTGTCGGAAGAAGAACAATTATTTACGATAAAAATGGGCTTTTTCTTTTGAGGGTGAGATAGCGTTGGGATATTGTCCTGCGATGCCTTTAATCATTCCAGTACCCCTTTTTTTATGGTTTCTTTATGTTAATTAAAGATTAAGTACTTATTGTGAAACAAAATGTTTCACAATAATTTGGAAAAGTCAATATTTTTATTGACTTTTGTGTAGGCAATTTTTGTATATCATAACCTGCACTTGCCGGGGTTGCCAGTATTGGCACGGGATACAAAAGATTGCTCTTTTTATTTTATATGTATCCATCTTTTCTAAACACACTTGCCTTTTCTTTTGTAAATGGATTTTTCACCCTGTGATAGTAGTTCTTTCCAAAATTATTCACGTCGTATAGATCAATAATTAAACTGTATTTATTTTGTAAAGCCTTGAAATATCGGGCATCATCAGACAATATATATCGTTGTAAAGCCTAAAGCATATAATCAACAATACTCAGCTCTGGGACAAGATTACTTGGTGCTGTTTTACACTCAAATTTAATTTCTAATTGGTTTTTTCTGAAACTATTATCTCGCTGTATTGCTTTTTCAATTGCCTCCTTCAATTTTGTAGCACTACTGCCCGTCCGTCCAGCTAAGATAATTTGATAAAAATATTTTTCATCATTCATTCTATCTTTTAATAAGTGGTAAACTAAGTCAAAGTAAAACTCACTTTCATTACTATTATGTTTGTTTTGAAAAGTGCTAAGACGTTTCCTTCCAAGCACCACAAATGTTTTGTAACCGTCCAATCTTCTAAGAAACTCAACCATTTTTAGTTTAATATCCGTATGGTCATTCCTAGCGTGTAAATACCAACCTTTAGGATCGTTTACACATGCTAAAGAATTAAATAAAACATCTTCTTTTATCAATGTCATTAACTCTTTTAGTGCTTGATGAACAGTTTTTTTATCCTCAATCATTACCATACCTAATGAGAGAAGTGGTTGAAAACCATCAGTTCCAACAAGCAGTTTTTTCTTTTTAGCATAGAAAGAGGCATCGCCACTCTCATCAATGAAAATGTATTTTTTAGGTAATAATTTATCCATTCTGTTAATGAATTTAATATTCTTGTACTTTTAAGGAAGCTCTTAATTGCTCTAAAATCGCTGAACAATTTACGGTTTCTTCTTTTAATTTAGCCGTAGTTACTGTAGATAATCATTTAGATAGGTGCTTTCCAATCTTATTTCTTTTCTCATCCCTTGTCTTACTTTTTATTTAAAAGACTCATAAACAAATACTTGCACATATCTTAGCTTTTAATTAGAATTTTGTCTTTCATATACTGACAGAAGTCAAGTACTTTTCGCAGAATAACGAAAACGTCTTCAGGTCTCTGCGTGTCGATGTTCCAACCAGCATTTTTAATGGCGGGTGTAATAAATTTAGTACAAATATCTCTTTCAGAAAGATTTTTTTTAGAAGCATTCATTGCATTCACATCTTGTAGATAAAATAAAGTTGTAAGTTCTGAAAAAACTACCAGAATTGAAAGTAGAGAAATGGCAATTCTACTATCACTAAATAGTTACAACAGATACGTTCATTCAACAGCCATCAAATACGTTAATACGCCTTTTGCACCGATTATCCCTTGAGTTGCGTATAGAAATAACTTTATGAAACTTATCTTAGGGTAAGGCTTGTTATGATAGAATACCAAGCATCTATATGCTTTCAGCAACATGATTAATTGTAATGTGATATGAAAACTGTTACGCCCGACATACCCAACTTGTCTTTTCATCCAGCCATGAAAAGCAAGCTTTCTTTTCGTCTGTTTGTCAATTATTTACGAAAAAAACAACAGGCCAATCCAAGTGCGATTCAAAGAAATATTTACCAGCAAATCATTACAGCATTTGAACGCCGCCCCGAGCTTTTAGAGGCATTCGACGAGCCAGCCTTGATTTACCAATATCCCGAAATCATCGACTTGCTCAATTTGGCACTGTTTCCATTGGCCAGCGAAAGCCAAAAGCAATTGTATGCCCTGAGTTTTCCCTATAATTTCCAGATTTTCTACTACTCTCCTGCCTTTGAAGAAGCTTTTATCGATTTAGATAAAGGTCTCTTGACCCTCAATACTAGCACCTTAGACTCTGGCTTGGTTCAAGATACCAAATGTCAATTTGCCTATAAATGGATACTCGAAAAGTATTACAATATCAAGATTGATTTAGAAGAAGAAATGACCCATGCTTTAGTTAATCATAAAACAGATTTATTGAAATATTATAAAGTGCAGATAGACAGTCGTTTTATGGAAATATACTATGACGAAGAAGAACCCTTACCAGCCATCGACGACAACAGCATTTGCTCGGAATCGATGAAATTTAAGGATATTTCTTCGTTAAAAAAACGATTGCCTTTAGACAAGTTTTCATTTGAAGGCTTTGGGATGATAACCATCAAAGACATCACCCAAGAAGCCGCTCTCAGCGAGATGAAAAACATTGTGCTAAACATGGCACATATACCTATTTTAGAGTCATATTCAGCTTTGGAAAAAACGCTACAAACACAATTGGGCATCAAAGATTTGAAGGTGAATATTTATCCTTTCATGAAAGTCAACGAGAGTTATATTTCTCCGCAGGAATACAAACAAAAATCGTTGCTCTTTGCAGCCCACACCTCCGATTTGAGCAACCAAGCCTTTGTTGCCTCTGGCGAGGAATATGCACGCAACCCCGAAGTAATATTTTTCCCCGATTTACCTCATGAAGGCATCGGTAGCGATTCGTTGTTTTATGGACTTGTAGAGAAAAACATTCAATCATACAGTATGATTCCGGTGCAATCGCAAGAGGGCTTCTTGGGCGTAATAGAGCTTGCCTCCGAGCAACGCAATGGCATTCAGCACGAAGACCTCGAAAAAGTGAGCTTTGCCCTGCCTATGATAGAACAAGCCCTAGGCTACCACATCGAGAGCTTTAACCAAGAAATAGAAAAACTGATTAAACAAAAATTTACGTCTTTGCAACCAGCCGTAGAATGGAAATTTAATGAAGTAGCTTGGGAGTTTATCCGCAATAAGCAAAACGACAAACGCAAGCCCATCAGCAAGGTTATTTTTGAACAAGTGTATCCTTTGTACGGTGCTATCGACATTCGTAACTCGTCGGTTGAGCGGAATAACGCCATTTTGAAAGACTTTTTAAGTCAGCTTGATATTATTCAACAAACCTTAATTCAAATCAAAAAACACCATGACCTACCTTTACTAGACGAATTACTTTTTAAAAATGAAAGTTTCCAACAAAACATCAGCAATGGCATTACACCCGAAGAAGAGATTCAGCTCAACTATTATTTCGACGAAGAAATAGAACCTATTTTTAGGCATTTGCTCGACATCAGCGAGCCTTGCCAGGCCTTGCTACAAACCTATTTCAAAGTAACCGACCAGCATCATGGCCACGTGTATGAACATAGGCGTGCTTTTGAAGAAAGTTTACAGCAAATCAATACTACAGTGAGTACTTTCTTGGAACAAGAAAAAGAAAAAATACAAATTTCATACCCCAATTACTTTGAAAAGTACAAAACCGATGGTGTCGAATACAACATCTATATCGGGCAGAGCATTGCACCCAACAAGCCTTTTAACCAAATTTATTTACGCAATTTGAGGCTTTGGCAATTGCTTTCGATGGCACAAATTGTACAAAATACCCGCACACTTGTTGATAGCCTTGCTGTACCACTACAAACAACCCAATTGATTTTGGTACACAGCAACCCTATCGACATCAGTTTTAGGCGTGACGAAAGGCGATTCGACACAGAAGGGGCATACAATTTGCGGTATGAAATCATGAAAAAACGCATCGACAAAGCCTTGATAAAATCGACACAAGAGCGTTTAACTCAGCCCAATACCATCGCAATTGTTTATACCAATGCCAAAGATGCCGAAGAATACAAAGGCTATATTGCCTATTTGCAAAGCAAAGGGCTATTGGAACAAGAAGTTGAACAACTCGAATTAGAAGAAATGCAAGGTGTTTATGGATTAAAAGCCATCAGAGTACGTGTTTCATAAGCTTTTTTCGTAGGAAGCATTGCGAAAACTACTTTTAGCTGGTAAATTTAATGTAATTTTACCCTTGATTGAGATGGGTAAAAAAACCCGAAACACTATTATGATGAAAGTAAAACATATCGCTTCTTTATTATTACTGCTTTTGAGCCTAAGTGTGCAGTTGTATGCCCAAGATGAAAACCTAGATTCGGATGAGTTGTTTAAAAGAGCAAGAGACATGGCTTTTGAAAAAAAGGACTATCCTAAAGCCATTGAACTTTGCAAAAAAGCCCTCGACCGCAGCCCCGACTATGAAGACATTCGGGTATTTTTAGGACGCATTTATATTTGGAACGATAAAATCGACGAGGCACGCCAAGAGCTTACAACGGTACTTAGCAAAAATCCTAAAAACAAAGAAGCCATCAGCAGCTTTATCGATTTAGAATATTGGAACAACCGCTCGAAAGAAGCCCTCGATTATTGCAATAAAGGTTTAGAGTTTTTTCCAAACGACGAAGAGCTATCTATCAAAAAGGCAAGGGTTCTTAACGACCTCCGCCAATTTGACGAAGCTTATAAGCTTATCAACGACGTAATCAATCGTTATCCACAAAGCACCGATGCTCGGGCGTTGTTGGGACGTATCAAAGAAAATGCTGCCCAAAATTTTCTTAGCGTTTCCTATGATTATCTTTATTTCGACAAAAACTACAACGCAGGTCTGCACAACTTTCCTTGGCAAATTGCCAGTGTTTCGTACAGCAGTCGCACCAAAATAGGTACGGTGCTAGGCAGGGTTTCGTATGCCAATCGCTTTGGAGACAATGGCTTTCAAGCAGAAATAGACGCTTATCCGACCATCAGTCGTACTTTTTATACCTATATCAATTTTGGCTACTCGCCTAATTTACCCATTTTCCCAACATACAGAGGAGGATTTTCGCTCTATGCCAATTTGCCTAAAAGCTTTGAAGCAGAAGCGGGTTTTAGGTTGTTGCATTTCAGTGGAAACACGTGGATTTATACGGGTTCTTTAGGGAAATATATCAGTAATTATTGGCTCAACTTGCGTACCTATATTGTGCCTGGCGATATTAAGTTTTCACAAAGTTATATTCTTACGCTACGCCGTTATTTCGGTGGTGCCGACGACTACATGGCTATTGGCGTAGGTTCTGGTATTTCTCCCGACGAAACACGAAGTACCCTCCTCAACGAGCCTTTAAACAACCTCATGTCATACCGTGTCAATCTGGTCTATAGCAAAGTGTTCAATAGCCGCAATATTTTTCGTATTACGACCTCTTGGTATGGTGAAGAGTTTACAGGAAAACCCAACGGCAACCAATACGACTTTAGCCTTACATACCAACGACGATTCTAAACACAATACGTAAAACTAAGTAGTTAGAAGCCCCATCATTAGATCTGTAAAGGGGCATTCAACATTTATCTATCTTTGTTTGCTAAAATACCCATTTAGTAACAACCATTTTTAGGATTATTTTACCATGAAAAAAATCTCTACCGCAAGAGCCATTTTTTACTTTTTGCTCCTTTCTCCTGTATGGATGTGGCTCGCTTGGTTTTTCACACCCAAGAAAAAAATGGTAGTTGCCATTGTCGATAAAACCGTTTTGACCAAAGAAGCCCAAGAACATAGCTCGCTTACGTGGATGCTTAAACATTTGCGTTTTACCAAAACAAGCAGTAAGGTATATAATATTGAGGATTACTTCGGTTTTTTTCCACAAGCAGACCAAAAGTATCAAGTTAAAGGCTTAGAACGATTTACAAACAGCCAACTCGACCAATTGAGTAACGATGCCGATATGGCTTTTTTTACCGATACTTATGGCATTTACCGTGAAGAATGGTTTGCAGGAAAAAGCCAAACCGAGCGTTCAGGTATTTTGTACGGCGGAATGTCTGACCAAGACTTATATTTGCTCCGTAAAATGAAAAGCCAACATAAGCTTATCATGACCGAATTTAATGTTATCAACTCCCCTACTGGCACGGGGGTACGGAGAGGATTTGAAAACGAATTTGGGGTGAAATGGACGGGCTGGATTGGGCGTTACTTTGCTAAACTTGACACCACCAACAACGCAGAAATTCCTAAATGGCTTGTGAGAAGTTATGTCAAACAAAGAGGTGCTTGGCCTTTTAGAAAACCAGGAATCGCTTTTGTGAACGAAAATGACCAAGTAGTAGTACTTGAAAATGAAAAACACCTTGAAACAGAAGTGCCTTTTATGGTATGTAACCAAGAAGGACAAGACTACTACGGCTTACCCGAATCTATCAAATATCCCTATTGGTTCGATATTCTGCAATTCGACCCAAAAATCAATCGTGCGTTGGCTTTCCACGAAATTTATACCAATACCGAAGGACACAACGAACTCAAACGCCATGGTATTCCCAACCGTTTTCCTGCCATATTGATTCACCGAGATAAAGACTACGAATTTACTTACTTTGCTGGCGACTTTAGCGATAACCCTGTAGGCTTATTTGCCTCGCATTTTAAATGGATAGAATACACCGCTCCGTGGTTTGTACAAGACCAGTCGGTATCTGAACGAAATGACTTTTTCTGGGAAGTGTATGAACCCATGACCACCCGTGTGCTGAAAGATTATTACGAAAAAGTAGAAGCCCTACACAAAGAAAAGTAGCTTTAGAGCAGCATAACCAAGGCTATGCTGCTCTACCTTATGCCTTTCTTACAAACTCCGATTTGAGTCCCATTGCTCCAAAACCTTCAATTTTACAATCAATGTTATGGTCGCCGTCGGTCAAGCGGATATTCTTGACTTTTGTACCAGCTTTGATGGGCTTAGGAGCACCTTTAACAGGTAAATCTTTGATTACGACAACGGTGTCGCCATCTTGTAGGGCATTGCCGTTGGCATCCAACACTTTGCCTGTGCCATCGGTAAGCTCCTCAGCTATAGGCTGTTCGGCAGGATTCCATTCATAAAAACATTCGGGGCAAACCAATAGATTATCGCTAGGATACGTATATTCGCACTGGCATTTAGGACAAGGAGGAAATTCTGACATGCAATTGGTATGTTAATAAATGAATATCAAACTTGGGGCTAGTGGTTAAGCTCCAAGCCTTTTTTATGCAAAGGTAGAGATATTATGGCGTTAAATAAATGATATTTCGCATTTTGCTTGGGCAACGCATCTTTGTACTATTTTGTCTAGGTATGTAAAAACTGTATCAGATTGATTTGTTTTTCCGAAAAACTTCCTTATTTTTACGTAAAATCAATCAATATTTGTGCTTATTCATTGCTTTTTCCGAGTTAATAAAAGCATAATTCAGTACTCATACCTAACATACGCTTGTATAACCTAAACACTTCAACAATAGTTTTAGAGCCAGTGAGAGCATCATCAACAAGACAAAAGACCGCAGTAAAGCTTTTAAGTAACCAATTAGCTTATACACTAATTGAGCGTTTCGACCGACAAGAGCATACCTTGCAAGCCATTGCCGATTCGTTGAATACGAGTGGCTTCAGAACCTCCAAAGGGCATTTGTTTCACCCCACAACTATCAAACGACTGCTCGAACGAAGACGCATTCCTTTAGACAACAAACTCGTACTGAGGGCCAACACAACGGCACTCGCCAAATAATATCAAAGCCCAACATTTCTCCGAAATATTGGGCTTTGGCTTGATAAAAGATAAAATACTATTAAAATAAAGATAATTGCATTCCAGTAGTGTGTTCTGTTTGAATTTTTCGGTTACGGTCGAAAAATTCTAAAGCCCTTACCAGCTTTTTACGGTTGCGAGAAATTAGGTAAGGACGTTTGTTGTAAGGCTTTACCAAACGTACATCAAGCTTAAATACTGTACCTACGCCGTATTGCATTCTGATTTGTCGGCTACATTCTATCCGCAAAGAGCTATCAGCCGCTTGCCCTTCTAAAGGACGCAAGCGAATTTTTCCCCTTTCCAGAATCGACTCTGCAAAAACGTCTAAATACCAAGTGCCTTGTTCTGTAATAAACGAGCGTTTCATCTCCTAATTTCGGTATAGTATGACCACAGTTTACAATAAGTTTGATACAGAAAATTACTTAAATATCAGCATATTACCAAAAAAAAGCCGATTTTATCGTTTATCCACAAGCATTCTTTTGAACGAAATTTATCCAAGAGTTAAATAAAGTCAAGAAATTGATAAAATAGTACTATATACTATACGCAAAGAAAGTTGATATTTGTATCAAATAACCCCAAAGAACAATTATAAGATAAAACAAATCACTCGATTACAGTATTTATTCATAGTAAATTTTGCTACAATCATCCACACCCTATTACTGTCGTAATAGGGTGTTTTGTTGCTAATAGATGCGTATTTTTTCTTAGTCCCTGATACCGTTGAATATAGTAATTTTTTGGAGGTGATAAAAGTAGTGCAAAAACAATTTTATTAAAAAAATTTAATAAATACCCGTTATTGTACTATTGGGAACGTTACCGACAACGATTGCATAAAAAAAAGACTTTCTCTTTTGGAATAATCCCTTTAGTCTTGCTATTTTCGTTGTAAAATTGGCTGTAATATATTACAGGTAGGGTATTTTACTCATTTTCAGCCACCTCCTTTGCATACATTGCTTCGTTAGAAGCTTCCCAGATATTATCATAGTTTTTATAGAAAATTGGGTGTAGTTACTGGCACTGTAATATTTACGGTGTCAGTTTTTTTATACTTCTACCCTATCTACCACTCTCCGAATATCGAACGCTACTTTTTGGATATTGATAAACTGCTCTGGTATGAGCAAAATTCCTTCATCTTCGTGGTTATGATGGTTGCGAATCTGAAACAAAGCAGGCTCGTCGAGCAAGGCTTCTTTATCTTCCAAACGCTTGATGCTATTTTCTAAGAGGCGTTCTGTATTGCTGGCAATGCTTTGCACTTCTGCCAAGTGTGGGATATGGTCGAAATGCTCGGTGGCGTACAATGCCAAGGTAGCTACATACGATGAAAACGCATGATTGAGTACCGAAAACTGGTGAATCTCTTTGATATTTACTTGCTTACTTTTGGGTTCGGAAAACATCCGTTGAAAGGCCGAAGCCAAGTTGGCGGTTTTTACATACACGTCTTTTCTGGCAAGTTTATGCGGTAAGCTTTCAAAAGACTTGCCTCGGTACAAGCCTCGTATTTGGCGATAGTACTGCAAATTGGCTCGCAACATTTCGACCAATGCTTTGTGTACTTTTTCTTTCTCCCAAGTTGGAAACAAAAAATAGCTTGCCACAAACGCCACTGCTCCCCCAATCAACGTGTCGAGTACCCGTTCTTTGAGCATCGGGATGGTACCAATGCCTAAAAAATCGTACATAATCAGGATAAAAGGCGTGAGGAATAACACACTAATAACGTAAAACTTACGCTGAAAACTGTATGCCCCCAACATACACACCAGCAAAATCACGAATAACGCTTCTTTTTTGAGGTTGAGCCATAAAATAACCAAACCAATGCCCGCTCCTATCAGTGTGCCAATGAGCCGATGATAATTGCGTTCTTTGGTAAGGCTAAACGCAGGTTTCATGATGACCATAATTGTCAGCAAAATCCAGTTGCTATGCAAAAAAGCAAACGATTGGGCAATCAAAAAGCCTGCCAGCATGACCAACGCCACCCGCAACGAATGTCGGCATATTTCAGAATCGAGGGTAAGGTTTTCTCTAAAAACCTTGGGTTCATAATCTTGGTGGGCAATAAACGGGCTTGTTTCTAATCCGTGCTTATTGAGTTTCTTTTTCTTTTTTACTTTAAAATATCCTACGATTTTTTTTAAGCGTAAAAAGATATTTTTAATGTTTACCTCAATATTTTTCAAAGCTCCGATGCTCAAAGCATCAAATTGGGCAGCATTCGGGCTTTCCTCTAAGTCGAGAATAGCCTGATGCAAGTCTTGTAATTTACGAGGAATGGTAGGCGAAAGATGCGGAATAGTACCCAGCTTGAGTGCATAGCCAATGTTTTCTAAATCGTCTGACAACAATACGAGCAAATCTTCGTATTTGTGCAAAATACCAATTTTGTCGAAGGCTTGGTGCAAGTTTTTATAATTGTAAAACGTTGACATAATCTGCTCGAAGAGGTCAATCATATCGGCAAAAACCACTACCAAAAAACGCCCTTCTTGCGTCGATTCTCGTACAATTTCACGTGTTTTAAAGAGCAATTCACGCATGGCATCTTGCTTTTCATTGACCACAATTTGGGCTTCAAGCAGTTTTTGGTAGTTTTCGTCGTAATTAATATTTTCTTGGTAGAAACCCGCTTTGATACGCATAAATTTACCTACTTCGACCAAGCAATCGCCCAGCGATTGTTGAGCCAACCAATACGGACGAATATTGTACAGCGAAATACTCAGCCCTGCATACCAAAGCCCTCCGAACAAAATATACAAGGCATGAAAAACAATATCTTTCAAAGGACGTATATCGCCAATGCTGAGGGTCATGACCAGCAAAGCAGCCGTACCTACAGCGGCAGCCCTTAGCCCATATACATAAAACATCGAAAAAAAGAAGCTCATCCCAACAATAAGCAAGCCCAACATAAAGGTTGAAAGATTGGCCAAGCCCATACACAACGCCACCAAAAATATAGTCAGTGTAGTAGCCAGCATGGCATTACGACGGTGGATAATAGGCCCGGGCGTATCGACAATACTGGCACACAAAGCCCCCAAAGAGATGGTTATTCCTGTATTAATTTGGTCGAAATGGTAAAGCACAAGACTAGGCAGCAGAACCCCAAAGGTAATTCTGACACCATCACCAAAGTAATGGCTTAGGAAGAAATTTTTGATTTCATTGGTAGAGCGTTGCGTACTGTAAAGCATCGATTTTAGAGGAATTGAGTTGTTTTGGCGAATAGCATTTTGCCTAAAGAACAACACTTGGGGCAAACTTGTTCTCAAGATACCAAATTACATCATGGTTGCCAATCAATTTTCGTTACATTTAACACAAAAGGCTTCGTCTGGTATGACGAAGCCTTTTGCCAAAGACGATGATGAAGCTTATTCGTCTTGAAACACCTTCAATTGCTTCAAGTTTTCAAAAGTCAAGGGTTTGGTCACGAAACCATGTACTTCGGCAAAGCCGTGGGCTTTTTCTATGTCGGAAGGATTTATCGACGAGCTAACCACGTAGATGGGGATTTCACGCTCGAATTTCTCTTTGATTTTGCTATATTCTTCTAAAAACTCCCAGCCATCCATTACAGGCATATTAATATCGAGTAAAATTAAATCGGGGGTGGGAGCATCTGAAGCCAAACCATTGAAAAAATTGAAGCCTGCAAGCCCATTTTCAAAAATGATGAGGTCGTCACAAAACTTTTTAGACACGAGCAGTTTTTTGACCCAAAAGCCATAGATATTGTCGTCGTCTATTACACAAATTGTTTTTACAGGTTTCATTCAAGCATTATCTTAAAGTATTGTACTAGACTAATGTGTTATTGCATTGGCTATCAACACAATTGAGTGGTTTTTGTTGTATGATGTATTATTGACACAAATACTCTTGGGTACGAGTAGTTGAATAGGCATAATGCAGTTGTTGAAAATAGTAGATGTTGATATTAAACACCGAGCAATGCCATACATTACTCCATAGCAAGATAAGCTAACCGAATGTAGTCAAGTATATTTTTATGCAAGCGCGTTAGGAACGGACTCATATACCATTACAGAATATGACCTTTATGCAAGTATAAGCATATTTTTTGAACTGCTCGAAAAAAATGCCTATAAATATGTTAATACCTATTTTTTTTGGATAAAATCACGTTGTACAAAAGAATTTACCCTATTTTGGCGTAGCAGCAATCAGATGTTTGGCTAGTACTTTATATAAATCTTGGGCCGTATGAGGTTTGAGCAGGTAGTCGTTCATGTTATTTTTGAGTGATAGAGCAACCGTTTCGGCATTGTTGTCGGCCGAACTAGCAATAATTGGTAGTTTGGGTAAAATAGTCCAAATCCGTTTGGCAAGCTCAAAGCCATTGAGGTCGGGCATTTGTAAATCTACAATAGCAATATCGTATTGATTGCCCTCTTCTACACTTTTGAGGGCATCGAGGGGCGAGCTAAAGGTATGCACGAGCATTCCTTTTTTGGTCAAATTGCGGTCGATGATGCGTAGATTTATTTCATTGTCGTCAACGGCCAGCACTCGATAATTTTCAAAGGAAAGCTCTAATAAATGGGTTTCTTCAACAATTTTTTCTGCGATTTTAAAAGGCATCGTAAAATAAAACTTCGAGCCAACATTCAGTGTCGATTCTACTTTTATTTCGCTACCAAACAAAGCTAGAATTTTCTTGATTATCGCCAAACCCAAGCCTGTGCCACCAAACTGCCTCGTTGTGAGTGCCGAAGCTTGAGCAAACTCATCAAAAATCATATCTAACGATTCGGGAGCAATACCAATACCAGTATCAGCTACTTCAAACTGTACATTAACCTTTTGTTGTTCGATATTTTGGGCAATACATCGAATACTAATTTCTCCTTTTTTGGTAAATTTTACCGCATTAGATACCAAATTGTTGATTACTTGCACCAAGCGAGTGGGGTCGCCGATAAGGTAAGTAGGAATGGCAGGGTCTAGCGCTACTTTTATAACATTTCCTCTTTCTTTGGCCCTATGCCAATTGATTTCGACAATATTGCTAATCAGGTCTGACAAATGAAAAGAGATACGCTCAACCTCTACTTTTTGGGCTTCCAGCTTGCTATAATCTAAAATATCATTGATGATAGACAAAAGCGTTTCGCCTGTAAATTTGAGTACATTTAAAGGGATTTCTTGGTCGGTTCTGGGGTTTTCTTCCAACAGCAAATTGATATTACCAAGAATAGCGTGCAAAGGCGTGCGTATTTCATGGCTCATCATCGACAAAAACTCTGACTTATCTTTGAGGGCTATTTCGAGTCGTTCTTTGGCTCGTTCGAGTTCGTGGTTGCTGCTACGAAGGGCATTTTGTTTGATTTCGAGTTCATCTTTTTTCTTTCTTAATTCAAGCAAATTGACCACCTGCGTACTCAAAGCATAGAGCGTTTTTTCTTGTGCTTGGGTCAAACTTCGAGCAACCGTATCCATGATGCACAAAGTACCAAGGGCAAGCCCTTGCTCATTGACCAACGGCACACCTGCATAAAAAACGATACCATCTGGAAATTTAACGAGCGAATCTTTGAAACGGGCATCGGTACGCACATCATCAATTATCATGATGCGGTAGGGCGGTTGAAGGGTTTCGTTGCAAGCCGATTTTTCTCTTGGCACTTCTTGCACCTCAATTCCTCTTGTCGATTTAAACCATTGGCGTTCAGCATCAATAAAGCTAAGTAGGCTTATTGATGTATGGCAGATTTCTTGGGCAATTTTGGTTATATTGTCGAATTCTTGTTCTGGAAGCGTATCCATGATATGGTAACTTTCCAAGGCTTTTATTCTTGCTAATTCAACATTCGACAAAGTGGCATTAATCATAATCTAAAAATAGTGTTGGGTATAGCAACGTACAAAATTACCATTACTATAGTGCTTCAAAAGTAGGTTCGATTGATAAGTAAAGATATGGGATTATTTTTAACTTTATATATAATTGATGACTAACGATGATTTGAAAATGTCAAAAGAATAAAATCAACCATCAATAATCACCAGTATAGTATCTTATCTCAAGTAAAACGAACATTAATGGTAAGCGTTCCTCTCGATGTGGCAGGAGCGTTGCCCGGTATAGTGCGTACAAAAGAAGCTTTGCTTCGTAAATAGTTTTTGTACATCGTGATGGTTGAAGGCAACAAACTTTTACCTAAAGTATTGATAGCCTGTATTTCACCTTTGCTGTTGAGGATAATTTCAAATTTTACAAAACCTTCTTCATTCGAGATGTTTTCCAAATTGAGGTCATCCTTAAACGTCCATCCATCAATGTCTAGTCCGTTGGCAGCGTGAGCATTGTGGTAGCTATTGCCGTAGTCATTAGGTATTTTTATAGCCTTTTCATGTACCCCTTTGTCATCATGCAAAGAACTGGCTCGCTCCTGTACAGGCTCTTTGATAGGACTTTTTTTCAGACTAGTCAACAAACCCGACTGCATAGGCAGAGGCATACGTCGAGGGGTCGTTTTTCCTCCACTCCACTTGGGTCTTGCCTTCCATTTGGTATGTAATTTGACGTGTTTGGTAGATTTTGCCCTGATTTTACGTGTAATTTCTTTGGCAGTCTCTACCTTGGATAAAGGCTTGGGCACTTCTATGATAGTGATAGCCGCCGTTCTATCTATTTTTTGTTCTATTTGCTGTTGTGACCAAACCATAATTTTATCAAAACTATAGAGTAAACCACCCGATAGCAACACTGTCCAGAGCAATGCTTTTTCTTTATTGATTCGTTCTTCAAATAATTGCTGATAAGATTTCATCGCATTAATTCATTAACAAAGCGGAATATTGCCGCACTAAACCAGTACTCGACAATATGGCGAAATTTTGATACTACAATTCTATAAAACCGCTACGCTTTCATATTATATTGGTTATTTAATGTTTCATTGTCAATAATTGTCTGATTGACACTAAATGCCCAAACAGCACCACAGGCACTACAAATGTTGGCAACCAGCTAAATGGAAAGTACAAAATTGCCACATTGGGTTGGTCAAATGCAAACTTCTGTATGGGCGAGGGTGCTGCCAGCATGGCATTTACCACAATATTTAACAAAAGACCAAGACAAACGACGTTCCATAGTAAAACGGCTTTTCGGCTTATTTTTGCTTTTGTCAGCCCGAAATAGGCAATTATTGGTGCTGTTAGCCCTGCCAGTATATCGAAGTTCCTTCCTTCAAAAGTCATAAGTTCAGGCACTGCTTTGTGGAGAAAAAGCCAAAATAAGACTATTTCAACCGGCACTCTTACAATGTTGAGATAAGTTAGGTTTTTCAGTGGCAAGCTGTCTATAAATTGTCGGCCATTTGTTGTTGCGAATAAAAATAGGATAATCAAAATAGTCGGCAAAATACCCATCAAAATTATTTTAGGTGGAAACAACTGCGTATGGGTATTATACGTATTTTGCAATGTTACAACTGCCTGAATTATCAACCAAAACACCAAACCAAGCAATATTATCGTTGCTTTTTTACTTGTCGTTTCAGCGTTTGCGTGCTTGATTGTCCAAATAAAAAGTAGTAAAGTCCCAACGGTGGTCAGTCCAAAAGTTAGCGGAATATATATCGGCAAATTGTCTATCATTTCTATGGGTGATTGAGGTTTACGATGTCATTTACCACAAGGGGTAAAATAAAATAATCGCCCATATCATATATAGGCGATTATTTCTCTCTCAAAATCAGTACCAAAAACTACGTTTGTGCGGTTGTTTTATCAGAATTTTCTTTCTTAGCATAGCCAGTACGGGTCATTTCGCCCCAAGAATGGACTTTTTTAATAAATAAATCATAATTACCTTTAAGCGACCAATACACCGTAAATGGATGATAAACAAATGGTTCTAACAGTGCCGTAAAAAACAAGCGGCGTAAATCTTGCGGTTCGGTATATCGGTTGAAAAATTTCTCCTGTGCAAAGACAGCCAAGATAGAGAAAAACAAGGCCATAGAGAAAACCAAGGTTAACATACAAGCAAAGAATACCCCACTCACATACCCCAAAAGTCCCATGATAATTGTAAACAAGATACCGAAAGCTTCTATAAATGGCCCCATCCATTCGGCAATAAACCAGTAGGGGAAACTAAGCCAACCAATCACACCATACTTGGGTCGTAAAAGCATATCTTTGTGCATGAGTAGGGTTTCGGCTGTACCTCTTGCCCATCGGTTGCGTTGCCGAGATAGCACCTTGCGTGTATCAGGAGCTTCTGTCCAACAAAGCGGCGTAGGTACATAAGCCACTTCATACGGAATATCTTTTTGACGCATGAGCTTGTGCAAACGCACCACCAATTCCATGTCTTCGCCTACGGTATTTTTATTGTATCCCCCCACTTCAATCACACGTTCACGGTTGAAAATCCCAAATGCACCTGAGATAATAAGCAAACCATTGATAGAACTCCACGCCGTTCTTCCCAACAAAAACGCCCTAAAATACTCTATCAATTGTACCCTTGGCAAAAACTTGTCAGGCACTTTTAGTTTTACCATGTGTCCGTGAAATACATCAGAATTGTTGTTCAACCACACAATCCCACCAACCGCCACTACTTCTTTGGTGCTGTTGATTACTGGGAAAATGAGGTGTTCAAAAGCATTTTCTTCTATCAAGCAGTCCACATCAACACAAGCGAAATAATCGCTATAGGAAATATTCAAGCCTGCATTCAAGGCATCGGCTTTTCCACCATTTTCTTTATCTACAACTAAAAGATTTTTGAAAGCCCTATTTTTCGATTTATACACCGCCCGAATCGGCTTACAATCGAGGCGGTATTCGTAGTAATAATCAGCAATTTCTAAATCGTAAAACTGGATGGCTTTTTCTAAGGTATCGTCTTTACTTCCGTCATTCACTACAATGATTGTGAGGTTGTTATAACCCAGCGACAACAACGAACGAATATTTTCTACGATGGTTAGCCCTTCGTTATAAGCAGGAGCAACAACCGAAATAGAAGGCAAAAAAGGATTTTGTCTAAAAGAATGAAAATCAATATTGGTATTAGATTGCTTGTGGTGCTGTAGTACTTTCCATGAGCGTATTCCCATCAATAAATACGACAGGAATATCATCAAACAGTAAACAAACAATCCGACTTGAACAACAAAAGAAAGAAAGTATAACATAAGATTTATTGATTTCTTAGCACGTGGATAGCCAATTTTTGATTTTTAGGGTCTTTAGAATGCTCCAAATAGTTCAGAAAACCTGAGCTATTCGTATTCATATTATACAAAGTTTCGGCGGCTTTAAGTTGTATAGCAGGGCGGTAATCGTTCAGGCGGTTGTAAATAAAAGGTACGTCGTCGTCGGTACCGTGCAGTTCTACATATTTTAGAATGGCTTTTTGTACAGCTTCAGCTTGGTTGGGAAAGATTTTTTTCAAAATCTGCACATAACTTCCATCACCACATTCGGCTAAGTACTCGATGGCGTATTTCCGAACACGGGTATTGCTACTAAGCAATAATTTCATGAAATCGACATTGAGGTACAATTCTTGAAAAGTACGGGCAATCAACAAGCCCAATACACACACACTTGGCTCTTTATGGTCGATGAGCTTTTCTAGCGAATTAAATTGCTTAAAGTTATTACGTTTGAGAAAGTTGATAATTTCATACAATTCCCAGTCTGTCAAGGGATAGCGTAATTCCGAAAGGATTTCTACTTGGTCGCCCCCCATCGAGATTTCAGCTTTTACAGCAATCAGCCGCACAAACTGGTTGGGGTGGTCGAGGAGTTCGGTAAAGCGAGTTGACGATTCGAGGGCTTTAATCGCCAGCATATCGTTGGCGGCGTTTACAATCTTATACCATTTGTATTTGAAAAACTCTTTCTTGATTTTTTGTTCAAAACCAAAATACTTGTAGAGTTCCTTAATTTTCATTTGCTCATCGCCTAGCAAGACCCGATTGGCAATAAAGATTTCTTCGTATAAAATTTCTCGAAAAAGAGGGTCTTTCATCTGTTTGTCCGAAAAATAATTATGCGTTTCTCGTGTCATGAAATCTACAATAGGCACATCGTCTTCGATAAGCCAAGCAGAAATATATTCTTGAATTTTTTCTCGAATACTTTGCTTTTTTTGCTCAATTTTTTTGGCACTTACTTTATCTATATAAACGGAAACCATAATGAATACATCTATCAAGATTAAGATGACAGAGAACACCAATATAGCAATAATTAGCTTTTCAAAATACGAATAGTGGGTCATTGGGCAAACAAGATTTAAGATGATACAATGGGATAAACAGATTACACCATGAATCATACCATAACAGCAAAATTATTTCTTAGGCTAAATATTTTGCTATGATTGATTACGTTATAGCAAGCTAAATACACAGAAGTGAACGGTATTGTATCCGTAAAACTTCAATATTAATTTTATTTATTACGTCGTGAATGTTACTTTGTGTGGACTAACCACACCACTCAAAATTTCATATTTACAACTTATTTTCCAGTCGTTGCCAACAATCTTCTCACCCTGATAATCAACTCATTAAAGCGAAAAGGTTTTTCTACAAAATCGTTTGCTCCTAGCTCTAATGAAGCCACAATTTTGTCTTCCACGCTTGTACTAGACAGCACAATAATGGGTATATTCGACTGGCGTTCTTTGCGTACATGGAATATAAGCTCATAGCCTCCAGAATAAGGCATTTGTAAATCGGTTATAATCAAGTCGGGCGACTTTTCATCAAACAAATCAATTGCTTCTAACCCATTTTGGCAAGCGATAACTTCATAGTTTTCTCGGCTAAATTTATCGGCTAATAGTTTCAATAAAAGCGATTCGTCTTCTGCAATTAAAATTTTCATATTACGTTTGACCTGTGTTGACGGATGTTATAAATCAGTGTTTTGGCAGGACAATTTGTTGTTAAACCTTCTAATTTTTATTTTTTGGTAAATATCCTAAATATTTACAGATTCAGCACTATTTTTTAACTTTAGATAATCAAATTCTATATATTTCATGGTTTGTAGCACATCTTTTACAATTTTTGAAGGTTCTTCTTTAAATATTCCTTCCTTGACAAAGCTCGTTTCCAATTCTTTGTAGCGAACACTGGCATTGACTTGCCCAACGCACCCTACAATAGAGCTAATTTTATGTAGTTTTTTAGCAAAATTCGCATCGTCTTTGCGTTGGCAATATTGTTTTAGTTCTTCTAGTTCTGGCTCAATATTTTTAAGTAAATGTGTGGTTATTTCTAAAAAATAAGGCACGTCATTATCGTAAATATCGGTGAGATATTCTTTATCGAAACTATGATGGAATGGGAAGTCATTCAAATTCATGGAATCTTACGCTAAAGTGTTTAAAGATTTATTTCCTTGTGGGTTCAAATGGTATTACGCAAGTACACCAAACGGATGTATCCCATAAGCTTTATCAAACACCTACATTCTACAGCTTATGGCAATAATCCTATTTTTCATACTTAGGCTCAAAAGCTATTGCTTTCTTATTACAAATAAAATCAATAATTTGGATTTTTAGCTTCATTTATCGAAAGAATAATTATATTTCTATAAAAATTATTCCATCTCAACAATTCTGTATATTTACAAGCTAAAAGTAGTTTCCGAATCATTCACCATAATTTTATATTTTTTAAATGGGTTATATCAAAAAATCACAAAATTATACAGAGCTTTATCAGTCCTCTTTACTACAATTTTTTGGGTTATCTATCGTTTGGTTTTTTACTATCATTTTACTTCGTATTGTTGAGCTTATCACAAGTTTAATAAAGTACGGAGCTATCAAACCTTTCGGCGAAATCCTACAAAAAGGGCTGTCTTATGATGTTATTTTTTACTTCAAAAGCCTCTGTGCGTTATTTATCGTGCATTCGCTGCTTTCGGTTTTTTCGTTCAAATTTGCCAAAATAGCCTTTATCATCGTAGCCGTACTATTGGTCATACTGCAACTCAGTTTGTCGCAATACTTCTTCACGACATTAGTACCTTTAGGGGCTGATTTATACAGCTACTCTGTAGCCGACATCAAGCAAACCGTAGGTGCTGCTGGGGGCGTACCTTTGGCGGCCATTGTGGGCATTGTGGTCGTGCTGGGAATTGTCATTAGCTTGATGCTTATCCTCGCTCCCAAAATTACAACAAGCCAGCTATGGCTAGAGTTCTTCTTGCCTGTGCTTTCTTTCGTGGTGCTTTTTTCGGGGGTTGAATCTTTAATCAAATCGGCACAGTTTGGAAGTGAGTATAGCAACTACCTGACACTCAACAAATCGTTGTATTTCTTGAACGCTTCGGTCGAGCATTTTTCTGATACCGATACCGAAATTGATATTTATGCCGACAATTACCTCGGCGTGGGTGGCTCGTTGATAGAAGGCGAAGAGCAAATCAAATCGTTGCAATACCTTGCCGAAAAAGAATATCCTTTCTTGCGGGCCGACTCTACCGCCGATGTGCTGAGTCCGTTTATGAAGCAAGCCACCCAAAAACCGAATATTGTAATTATTTTGGTAGAAGGGCTAGGAAGGGCTTTTTCTGGCGACGGAGCCTACCTCGGAAGCTTTACGCCTTTCCTCGACTCGCTGGCAACCAAAAGCTTGTACTGGAGTAATTTTCTGAGCGAAGGCGGTCGTACCTTTGCCGTGTTGCCTTCGGTGCTAGGCTCGTTGCCTTTTGGTAAATCGGGCTTCAATGAGTTTGGCAATGCCATGCCAAACCATTTGTCGTTGCTGAGTATCCTTAGAAAAAATGGCTATCAATCGGCTTTTTATTACGGAGGCGATAGCAAATTTGACAACATGAAAATGTTCTTGCAAAAAGGAGGCATTGATGCGGTGTACGACGAACCAACCTTCAACGGTAGTGGCTACTCACGCTTGCCTGGTGGCGACAGTGGTTTTAGCTGGGGATACGACGATAAAAGTTTGTTTAAGCATTTCTTCGACTTGAATAGTACTAACGATACCCGCCCGAAAGTACAGGTGATTTTGACGGTATCAACACACAGCCCTTTCCGTATCAATAACCAAAGTAGTTATGTACAAAAAGTAGAAAAACGCATGAACGAACTCAAGTTTATGGCCGACCAAAAAGGACAAACTCGACCTTACAACAATATGCTTTCTACAGTGATGTACATGGACGAATCATTGCGTTATTTCTTTGAAACCTACCGAAAACGCCCCGATTTTGCCAACACCATTTTCTTTATTACTGGCGACCACCGTATGCCAGAAATTCCGATGGCGACCAAAATCGACCGCTACCACGTACCGCTTTTCATTTACTCGCCTTTGTTGAGTCGCACAAGCCGTTTTCAATCTATTTCAACGCATTTCGATATAACGCCTACCATTTTGGCTTACTTACACAAAAGCTATGGCGTGCAAAAACCTAGCGTAACCAACTGGATAGGCACAGGTATCGACACGGTTCGACAATTTAGAAATATCCACCCCTACCCTATTATGATGACCAAATCGCAGATGGTCGATTTTATCAGAGGGCCTTATATGATTAATAACGAAGATTTATACCAGATTACGCCAACGATGGGCTTAGTCTTGACCGACGACAAAGGGGTAAAATCAATGTTGAAAGGAGCTTTCGACAATTTCAAACAACGCAACGACAAAATCATCGGTGGGTTGAAATTACTTCCCGATTCGGTTTTGGTGAAATACAAATAACATACGGAATTGAGAATTTAAAATATAAAAACAGTGCTATGAGTCGTAATTCATAGCACTGTTTTTGTTTTAGTCCGATATTTTCTTTACTCAGTTGTCACCTTAAACTTGAGTTGAGAAGCTTTGTGATAAAATCGCCAGCTCAACAAGGTAGCCGATACCAAAAGGCTAGACGTGAGGCCTATCCAAATACCAATATGCTTTAGCTCATATCCAAAGCCAAGAACATAGCACAAAGGTAAGCCTACGCCCCAATAAGCTACAACGGTGATAGCCGTGGGGATATTCACGTCGGCAATGCCACGCAAAATACCTAAACTTACGGCCTGTACCCCATCGAACAATTGGAAAATGCCTCCCCAAATAATCAGTTCGGCAGCCAAACGAATCACTTCTTCATCTTTGACATAACTAGCCAGCCAGGTATTGGCACTCATAAAAAACAAGCCACTGATACCCATAAAAACTACGCCCAAGAGCAATGCCGCCGTGCCAGCATGAAGTATTTTGGTGCGGTTTTGCTCGCCCATGCCGTTGCCCACCCTGATACCGCCAGCAGCAGCAATACCTGTAGCCGCCATATAGGTAAGCGACACAAAGCCTATCGCTACTTGGTGTGCCGCCTTGTGGTGAAGGCTTATCCAGCCCATCATGACCACCGCACCATAGAAAGCCGCCACTTCGCTAAAACCCTGAAAACCACTAGGTACACCAAGTTTGAGTATTTTTACGACCACTGTACTAAGTGCCTGTGAAGGAGGTGTTTTGCTTTGTAAGTAAGGCTTGAACAAATCACTTTTGTAAGTATAGTATAATTGTGCTATCATCATATAAACCCTCGAAATGAGCGTTGCATACCCAGCACCATTGAGTTTCAGGGCAGGAATGAATCCCCAACCATTGATAAGAATATGGTTTAGTAATACATTCAGTACTAAGGCTGAAAGCGTAATTTGCATAGCAATTTTCGTCTGCGAAAGCCCATCGGTAAAACTTTTAACGGCAGAAAAAACAAAGGCTGGAACGATAGAAAGCGTGATAATCCAAAGAAAACTTTGGGTCATGCCTTTAATTTCTTGGGGTTGTTTGAGGAGGTCGATGTTGAGTCCTAAACATACGATTAGGCTTCCACAAAAAACACTCATGATAAGTGCCACAATGATACTGGCATGCAGCAGTTGCTTACAATCTTCGGGTTTATTAGACGATTGTGCCGACGATACCAAAGGAGCGACAACCTGCAAGCAAATAAAGCCTATGATTGCCATAATGAAAAAAATGCCATTGGCATCGGCCGCCGCCGCCAACGCTGGTACTGCCCCTTGTTGCATTCTGCCCACTTGTACGGTATCGGCAAAACCCATCAGCATCATGCCTACTTGTGCCGCAATGATAGGAATAGCTAAATGAATGGTTGCCTTGAAGTCTTGTTGATATTGTTGAATAAACTTTTTCACTCTAGCGTTTTTGGTTTGTTGAAATAAAACGCAAAGATACAAGGAAAGATGGGTTATCTGTTGTTGGCGGCAACCGTAGATAGCCTTTATCATCACAAGATAATTAGGGAAATTAGAATATATCTCTTTTGACAAATACTTGTACCTTTGTAACAAAAAATTATAGCACACATTGATATGGAAAACAGTAATCTTCTTGACACTAAAACCGTTAGTAGCAACGACGTTTTAGGAAATGGGAAAAAGTATTTTGTTCCCGTTTATCAACGTGATTATTCTTGGAAAGAAGATAGTTGGGAAGATTTATGGGCTGATATACTTTTAGTTGCTGACAGTGAAACAGTGCATTATATGGGAGCTATTGTTTTGCAAAACAAAGGAAACAAAAGTTTTGCCGTAATAGACGGACAACAACGCCTAACAACCATAACAATCCTTGCCCTTGCTTGCATTCAAAAAATTAAAGATTTAGCTAATAATGGTATTGACAAAGAAGCAAATGAGGAGCGTGTAAAACTGTTAAGTAGTAAATTCATAGGAGACAAAGACCCTTCATCACTAACGTATTTTAGTAAGCTAAAACTCAATGAGAACAACGATAGCTTTTTCCAAAGTTACATATTGACTTTTAGAGAACCTCCGACAAAAAGAAATTTAAAAGATTCAGATAAACTACTTTTAAAAGCGTTTCGATTTTTCAAAGAAAAAGTAAATAAACACTTTGACAATAATACAAACGGAGAAGATGTTGCTAAATTTTTGAATGAGGTTATAGCTGAAAGGCTAATGTTTATTCAAATAATTGTAGAAAATGAACTTAGAGCATATACCGTATTTGAAACGCTTAATTCAAGGGGTGTTGGATTAACCGTAACCGATTTATTAAAGAATTACCTCTTTTCTTTGGCTTCTGAAGTTGATTTACCTCACATTCGTTCTCAATGGGACAGAATTGTGGATACAATTGGCTTGGACAATTTTCCGACATTCTTGCGACACTATTGGATTTCTAAAAACAAACTTGTTCGGCAAGAATACCTGTACAAAAATATTAGAGTAAAAATTCAAAGTTCAGACAATCTATTTGACTTATTAGACGAATTAGAAAAAAATGTTGTTCTGTATGCTGCTCTTTCAAATTCATCAGATGAACAATGGAGAGGAAATAAAGATGCCAAAAAGCGAATAAAAGAATTGGAGATTTTCCAAGTGAAACAATGTTTACCTCTCTTGTTAGTGGCTCACGAGAATTTACCCAATTTGTTTGATGACATTTTAAAAATTGTGACAGTAATTTCATTCCGTTCTACCGTGATCGGTGGTTATCATAGTGGACGATTGGAAGAAGTGTATAACAAAGCATCCTTGAAAGTCGCAAACGGAGAAATAACGACTATTCAACAAGTAGCACAAGAATTAAAGGATTTGTATGTGAGTGATACTGACTTTAGAAATGATTTTTCAACCATTTCATTCAATACAAGAAGAAACAAAAAACTGATTCGCTACATTCTTTTTGAATTGGAAAATCAGCTTAATAGCAACGGAAGCGTATATGATTTTGAAGAAAACCCTGCAACCATTGAACATATTCTGCCCGAAAATGCAAGCGAAGATTGGGAAAAATTCTTTCCAAAAAATGTAATAGAAAACTATGTTTTCAGAATTGGCAATTATACTCTTTTAGAAGAAGGAAAGAATAGAGAAATTGGCAATTCATTATATGACATCAAAAGGGATACCTTTAAAACGAGTTCTTTCACAATGACAAATAAAATCAACTATCCAGAATGGAATGCAAATAACTTAGACAAAAGACAAATTGATTTAGCCAAACTTGCGACAACGATATGGATAGCGATCTGGTAATCGGACAACGAAGAGGATGTACTTCTAAAAGATTTCCAATACGAATAATCTTCTTCCTTATAAGGGCTATCGCATTGTTGATAACCCCTACTCAGAAGGAATTTATTAAGCTGTACTAATTGTTGTTTATTGATTCTCATGCAATTGGCTTTGTTGCATTTTCCAAATATCTTCTTCGGTAATAGGTGGGTTTGCTCCTTTGTACGAAGCGACCAACGCACCCAATGCACAGGCATAATCAAGGGCTTCGGCTGGCGATTTGCCTAGGAGTTTATTCTTGAGAAAACCTGCCAAAAATGAATCTCCACTGCCAATCGTATCGGCTACTACCACCGAATAGCCTTGCTGTACATAAAACTGAGATTTACCCGTATCGTCTTTTATCAAAAGAGCCGCTCCATCGCCGCCTTTGGTCAGCAAAATGGCCTGTAGGTTGAAATGGTTCAATAGCCACGTGAGCTGTTGCTGATGGTCGCCTGTGATAGCATACCACTGGGCTATAATTTTCAACTCATCTTCATTGAGCTTGACTATATCGGCGTGTTCAACGAGTATTTCTATAATGCTCTGGCTGTAATGCGGTGCTCGGAAGTTTACATCAAAAATTTTGAGGGTATGTTTGCCCGAGGCTTTCAACAAACGAATCAACGATTGTCGAGCAACCAACGAGCGACAAGCCAAACTACCAAACACAATGGCATACGCCTCCGATGCCAACGTTTTGAGGGCATCGGTTATCTGAATAAAATCCCAAGCAACGGGCTGTACTATATCGTAAGTTGCATCGTTGGTTGCCGACAAATGCACCGCTACTACGCCTGTTTGATAGGCTTCATCGGCCTGAATCCAGTCGGTTGTACAGCCTTTTGCTTGTAGAAACGCCTTTATTTCTTCTCCCAAGGTATCGCTACCAACACGGCTAATCATCGGGGCATTAATGCCCAAGTTTTGCAAATGCGTTGCCACATTCATAGGTGCTCCGCCCGGCAATTTGCCCGAAGGAAGCATGTCCCAGAGAACTTCTCCAAAACAACAGATATAAGCAGGGTGTTGCATAGTAAAAATGGGGCTTCGATATTGGCTGTTTGCTATAATTGAATTTGTATTTAGGGATAAAATGCTTACTGGCTTATGTTCTTTTTATGTACCAAAAGCTGGTTAAACCCTGGTCGTTCGCCGTCGGGGCCGATATGTCCATTTTTACGTGGAGCAATTTCGGCTAAAGCCAACGCTGGCATTTGGTATATACTTAATGGATGATTGTTTTTTGTAAATCTTCGAGCGATAACCCCTTGGTTTCGGGCATCATACGCCAAACGTACAATAATTGTAGCACCATCATGCCTGCAAAAAAGGCAAAAATGGGTCCTCCTCCGAGTAGGTCGGCGAAATAAGGGAAGAAATTGGCAATCAATGCCGCAAAAACCCAGTGGGTCAGCGACCCAAACGCCATGCCCGAAGCCCGCACGGTGTTCGGAAATATTTCAGAAATAAATACCCATATTACCGAGCCTTGTCCAATGGCGTGTGCTCCGATGAAAGCAAATACATAAAATGGCACATTGCTGTACGATTCATTGAAAAATGCCAAGGCGATGAGTCCCAAAGCAATAATGTACCCAATCGAACCTACGTACATCAATACCCTGCGTCCGAAACGGTCGATTAAGTACCAACCCATCATGGTGAAAATAAGGTTGAATACGCCTATGCCAGCCGTTGAAAGTAAGGCACTTTCTTTGCCCAAACCTGTCATTTCAAAAATACGGGGAGCATAATAAATCACGGCATTGATGCCCGACAATTGGTTGAAAAACGAAAACAAAAAGGCTAATAGCAAGGGCCAAGTAAATTTTTTAGAAAAGAGCGATTCGCTGCTGCTGTGTTCTTGTTGTACCGAAACCAAAATTTCTTGTACGGCTTTTTCTACATTTTCGGGCGAATCTTCGGTAATGGCTAGTACTTTTTTGGCTGTGGCTATGTCGTTTTTGTGTAAAAGCAACCAACGGGGTGTTTCGGGTGTAAAGAGCATCAACAACGAAAAGACCAACGAGGGCAGGGCCACAATGCCCAACATCCAACGCCACGAATCGTCGCCACCTGCCAATAAATAATTGGAAACGTAGGCTATCAAAATACCAAATACAATATTGGCTTGAAACGAAATAACCATACGACCTCGGTACTTGGGAGGGGCTATTTCTGAAATATATACTGGTGCTACCACCGACGAAGCTCCGATACTGAGCCCTCCGATGAAACGAAAAAACATAAAAAGATTTACGCCATTGGCAACCGCCGCCCCAACCGACGACAAAAAGAACAAAACACCAATCCAAAGAAGGGTTTGCTTACGTCCTAGTTTATCGGCAGGAATCCCCCCAAATGCCGCTCCTATTACGGTACCATACAAGGCTATGGCTACAGCCAAGCCGTGCGTCCAGCTATCTAAATTCCAAAGCTTTTGAATGGCTTGTTCTGCTCCCGAAATCACTGCGGTGTCGAGTCCGAATAAGAATCCGCCCAAGCCTACCGTAATCGACCAAAGAATAAGTTTGTTGTTCATCGTTAAAATGGCTAATGTTTTGCAAATGTATAAATGGTAAAATATAATTAATTATATGATTTATTCTATTTTTAAAACGAATAAATTAAAATGATTGTACTATTTTTGTCATAAAATGGAACAATTTGGAACAAGCTGATTTGCATGACTTTAGAAAAAAACATCTGTGAAAAATTATACGAAGAGGTAAAAGTAACACTACAACAAGCCTTAGCCAAACGGGGCATGACCTACCGAGGTGCTGAAACCGCCATTTGGAAAATGCTCGACCCTTGTACCGAAAAAACCTATTTTCAATTGATTGTAGAAGAACATACGGGCTTGCATTTTTCGGCAACTTTCAACAATATGTATCTATGGCGAAAATTCAACGAAGTGCAAAGCAAAAAATCAGTCAATTTTCAAGAAGAGTATTTGCAGTTTTTTGTGCAATTTTTAGGCTATCCCAATCCTCAAGCCTACCTCAACCAATTCACGGTTGATTTAGGAGTTTTTTTTGGTATCGACAAAAACAGCAGTATTGCCGTGGTACAGCCCATTTTTGATGCCAACGGTAAAAATGGGATTAACCAAGGTAAATCGCCTCGCCACAACGAACAAACCGTCGATTCGGGCGACACAGAAGCTTTGTTGGAAATTATTCACTTGTTTCACGAAACGAGGTATCATTTGCCCAAACGGTTTTACGACCAAGCAATCGTGAGCAAAGTAGGCGACGTACTGCAACTGCAAGCACAGCCTTTGCAACAGGTCGATTGCCTTTTTTCTATCGGCTTTTATTCCAACGATTTCTTTTGTTGGGCTTATCGGCAAGAACTCTCGGCATGGATAGAATACCTTGAAGCCCCTGTGAAATTTCGGGTAAAGTATTTCAACGAGTCTTTGCAAAGCTATTGTTGGAGCGATTACTACGAAAGTTCGGAACAGTTTGACTGTGGCTTTTTGGTAAAAAGACCTTTATTGATTGGCGAAAAATGGGTGCATTGTTATTTTCTTTGTGGCATCGAAAACAAAGCCACAAGAGCCGTGACCAATTATTTATGCCAACATTGGCAAAAGTTATCAGAAAAGTATGATACGCATACCAACGCTGCGGTACAGAACAATGCCTTTTTGATGGTTTGTAAAGTAAATAAAGACGATTTACAAGAAATCTATTGTCAAAATCTGATAGTTTTCCCTAATTTGTCGAAAAATCGCTAAGGCATCAACTGATGCTCGCATTATCAAAACCTTATTTAATCCCTTTTATCTGATGTCTGAAAGAACTATTACGCCCCGCAAACGCATCGCTTTGATTGCTCATGATAACAAGAAAGCCGAGCTAATTGATTGGGTTTTTTATAACCGTGGTGTGTTGTCGAGACACGAGTTGTTTGCCACTGGCACAACAGGCAAGCTCATCGAAGAGGCTATAGACCGCCCTGTGACGAAATTTTTGAGCGGGCCCTTGGGAGGCGACCAACAAATTGGGGCTTTGGTAGCCGAAGGGAAAATAGATATGTTGTTTTTCTTTTGGGACCCTATGGCAAGCCAACCACACGACCCCGACATCAAGGCTTTATTGCGTTTGGGGGTGGTTTGGAATATCCCTGTGGCCTGCAACCGTGCTACCGCCGATTTTCTCCTAACCTCTTCGTTGCTTACAAGCGAGTACGAATCAAGCCAAACTGATTATAGCACATATCTCAACAGAAGTGTTTAATAAAAATACAAGGGACAACCACTGTAGTTGTCCCTTTTTAGTTGGTTAAGTATAAAGGAAAAATCACTGTAGGCCTCTCAGGTCGTTAAGCACATCTATGGTCATAGGTTTGCTCACAAATTTCGCTACAATTTCGTAAGTATCAGCCTTTTTTATATCGGCAGGGTCTATGCTTGACGACAAAATTACCACTTTGGTTTGAGGAAAAGTATCTTTGAATCTTTTCGTAAAAACATCTAAAAAATCCCAACCGCCCATAATAGGCATATTTAAGTCGAGAAAAATGATGGCGGGTTCGTCTATTTCTGGATTTGTTTGCTTTTGGGCGAGCAAATCTTCGTAAAATTTTACAGCTTCTACCCCGTCGGCAGCCGTTTGTATATGCTTTGCAAATTGACTTTTCTGTATCAACATTTTGAGGATGACTAGCGTAATCGGGTCATCATCTACGCATAAAATTTGTTTAAACATGACTTCAAAATATATTTAGGGTGGAAACACAAACTGAGGCAATAAAGCCAGAAGTAGTGTTTATCGTGTGTTAGTGACGGTACGATAATAAAGCAAGGAAATCGTACACAGTTGTTTAGTTTGGCACTAAAATAGTCTTTTTTTTATTTAAGAAAATACAAAAGATTAAGTTAGTTACGAAATAAGTTAGTAAACGGTATATAATTTTAGGTACTTAAAAAAAATATTCAGCTTTTGTATAACTTTTAAAGGTTATACTTTACTTTTTTGTGTAAATAACGGAAAGTAAAAAACCCTCTTACTCGTGGCGGTGAGCATCGTTTTTGGCGTGCGAGGGTTTTACTTTTCTTCATAGATAAGGATTATAATTCAGCAAAAAGACAACATAAGCCTGTTTTTGCCTGTTTATATATAAAACAAACCAACTAAAGTTTCTGTTTTAAAATTCGTGCATTAGCACAAGCGACTGTCGTAATGCCCAATAAATTGATTAGGTGATTGTCCGTAGGTTTTTTTGAATATTCTCGAAAAACTAGACGGATAATTAAACCCAACCATATAGGCCACTTCATTGATGGTATATTGCCCCGATTGCAAATATTTACACGATTGTTCGAGGCGTTCGCTGAGGTGATAGTTATATACACTCGTATTGAAAACGGCTTTGTACAGTGCTTTAAATTTGGCGGCACTCATGCCTACCGACCTTGATAATTCTTCGATAGTTGGGCAAGGCTTGCTCAAATCTTCTAAAATCCAATCATTTACTTGATGAATTTTTTGGATGTCATGTTTTTTAAAATGCTGTACTGGTGCAAAAATGCTTTTATTGATGAGTTTTTTAAAAAACAACAACGTGAGGTCTAATGCTGTACGGTAAAACAATAATTTGGTACTACTTTGGTACAAATCTTCGTACAACAGCGTATCTAAAATACGGTTTAAGTCGAGGTCGATGTTGTCTATTTGCCACACTGCTTGATTTGTGGCAATGATGGCATTCAACACCTCCGCCGCTTCTGGTTTTATGTTTGCAATGATATTTTGGGCAATCCATTCTTGCGAAAAGATAATCGAAAACGACAGAAAAGGCGTATTGGCAGGAATACTGATTTGTTGCTGCGTCATTGCCGAGCTCATCATCAAGCAATATGGATAAGCGTTGGGCGTGTAAAGATGCTCGTTGGTATCAACAACGTAATCGTTGCAAATAGTAATGCCCCATTTGTCGTTCGACAAAGCTGGCTGTGTATTGATGTCGAGTGCTTCTTGCCATTGTATTTGCAAAAGCTCAACCTCAAATCCAGGCTCTATTTCTACAGACAATACTTTGCCTGTACCTTGCTCATGATAAATGGTATAGCTGTATTTTTCGGTTGGGACAGCCTGCAACTTTTCAATCAACTCAGCAAGGAAAGCTTGTCGGTTGAGATGTTCGTAAGAGATAGAATGAATACACGCTGTTTTCATATTTTTCATACTTTTGATAGAGCTTCTAGCAAAAAATATTGCTTGCTCTTTATCAACTAATCAAATAAATAGCTCCGCCGTAAGGATGACAGATAGCTTATGTTTTTGGATTGTTATAATACTTTTTATACGTTACTAATAGGAATTTTGAGTAATACTTCAAAAAGATGATTACTTCCTTTTACACTAATATTGCCATGCACCGACTGCACCCATGCTTTAACGATGTATAAGCCAAGCCCCGCACCGTTCATATCTTTAGGATGATGTGCCTGAAAGAAAGGCTTGATGTCGTCGGTGGTCATGCTGTAGTTACCAGCGTAACGATTCCTAATAATAAGCACAAACATTTCGTTTTCTAATCGTACATCGGCATAAACTTTGTACGAGGGGTCGGCGTACTGGTAAATATTTTGGTATAATTCTGTAAGCATCTGTTCTACCAAATTCTCGTCGTAGCCATACAAGGTAGCGATGTTTGCTTTCATGGCTAGGTCGATATGTTTAGAAGAACTTCTTTTCAGGTTTTGGTTTATTTTTTTTTGTATTTCTATAATTTGAATTATGTGGTTGCTGGCATTACGCCAAGGGTTGTTGTTGTTAGACAACTGATTATACCACAACAGTTTACGTGTGGTTCTTAGCATCCGTTGCCCCGAAGCATAAATACCTTCTATCAAAGGTAAGGCTTCTTCCATCTGTTGGCTTTGTAATAATTCAAGCACAATTTCACTCAAGTTGACAATACCATTGAGCGGCGTTAGGTACTCGTGGCTCGATAAATTATAAAAAACATCCACTGCGTTTTTACGAATTTCCATACCTACCGAAGCCTGTTTTTGTGTACTTAAAGCCAGCCTTGCCCGAATGGTTTCGATGAGGTCTTTCGACATAAACGGCTTTGTCAGAAAGTCATCAGCACCCAAATTCATGCCCTTGCGTTTATCTAAAAAATCGGCTCTTGCCGTGAGAAAGATAAAGGGTAAGTATAAAAATTTAGGGATAGCCCTAATTTTCTTGAGTACCTCAAAGCCATCTACTTCATCAAGCATGATGTCGCATATAACAATATCGGGGGCTATAGCAAGTACCAAATCAACGCCTTTTTGTCCTTCGTGTGCCACAAAACAGACAAAGCCATTGAGTTCCAAAATTGTTTTGGTATTTTCTGCCAAAAGCACATCATCTTCTATCAATACTATGGTGGGCATTTGCTGGTCGTTTTTCCGTCAATTCCAGAACCATACAAGTTCCTTTGTTTAATTTGCTTTTCAATCGCATCGGTGCTTTATGGAAGTCGATAAAATATTTGGCTACCAACAAACCCAAGCCTGTTCCTTTGATGCCATCGGTATTCGATGCTCTGGCAAAAGCCTTGAACAACTTTTGTCGGTCTTTTGCTGGAATACCGATACCATAATCGGCAATTATGATACACACACTTCGCTCTGTAAAACGCAGGCGTAACCGAGGTGTTTTTTTCCCATTTGAATATTTGAAAGCATTGCTAATCAAATTATTCAAAATGTGGTTCATCATCATTCTGTCAAACTCAATAAGCCTTGGTTTTCCTTTAATTTCTAAAGTAATCGTTCGTCCATCAGCAAAAGGACTATAACGCTCATGAAGGAGTACTTCTACAAAATTGACCAAATCTTGCGGATAAGGTCTAAACTCTATCTTACCGCTTTCAATTTTACTTACTAACAATAGCTCTTCCATGAGGTTGTGCATACCATGTACTTCATTTACAATGCGGTTGGTATGCAAACGAATATGCTCTTGGCTGATTTGGTTGGCATCGTTGAGCATTTCCATGATTTCGGCACTCGACTGTATCACCGAAAGAGGCGTGCGTAACTCATGCGAAACGATGTTGACAAAGCCCGATTTTAGTTCGTTTAAGCGGCGTTCCTTCTCAATAATTTTTTGTAATTCCGACACCGCAAAATACTGGTCAGACACATCATTGAAGAACACCGCAAAGTTGAGTTCGTTCACATCGGTACTAACGTATGGTGTAAACGAATACGTTACGTGCTTCGTAAAACCGTACTTATCTTTGAACTGATACACTTTTTGTGCACTATCGACATAGCGGGTATTTTTGTAAAGTTCAAAATCTTTGATAATAAAATCGAGGTTATCAATCGCCAGTGAGTTGAGCTTTTGCCCTATTACTTCTTGCGGCGGATAGCCAAAGAGCGATTCGTAAGCAGGGTTTGTAAAAACCACGTTATAGTCTTCGTCTATTACAATGACCACTACGCTCAACAAATCAGCTACTTGTGCAATATTTTTTTCTTTTTGACGCAACAAACGCTCGGCATTTTTTATCGACGTAATGTCTATGCCATAACCCACCACGAGGTCTATGTCGTTGTGGTCGTCTAAGATTGGCTGCATTCGCCGCAGTACATAGCGTTTATGTTGTTGCTTGTCTTCTATTTCTTCTACAAACTCTTTGGGTTGTTTTTCTGCCAATACCGAGTTGAAAAACGCTCTTCGGGTTTCGGCAATTTGTATATCTTTTCCTCTAAACTTGATATAATCAAAATCGTCTTTGCCAATCAGCCAATCACGTACTGAGGGGTTGGCAATGCCATTTTGGTTGACAAACAAGTACCGATGCTCTTTATCGAATGCCACAATATCGGCTGGCACATTATGGAGGATTTTTTCATAAAATTGCTTTAAATGAGCCATTTGATGCTCCATCTGGTGCGAGTCGGTATAATCGTAATACAACCATAAATGCCCCTCCAATTGGTCGTTTTGGAACAAAGGCAAATAATCTCTCAGATACAAACGACCATCGGCTAATTCGACCAATTCTTTATACACAGGTTTCAATTCGCCGACTACCTTTTGGATATTGGTCAAAAACAACTGAGGGTCTTTAAACATACACGCAACTGCTTGGGCAGCCTCTGCACAGTCGGCGCCAACCATTTGTTCGGGTTGTGCAGGAATACTGAACAAACGACAAAAGTTTTGGTTTACAAATTGTAAACACCTGTATTTATCTTCCAACAGTATAGCAAAAGGAATACTGTTCAGAACAAAATGGAGTTGTGTGAGTAATTTATCCTCAGTTGAAATCATTTTAACTGAAAATTAGCATAAGCTTGGTGAATTGCTTGTTGGACAATTTCACGGCTAATGGGTTTTTGGATATATGCAATAATATCGGCTTCGGGACATCTTTGTTGAAAAACAAAATATTCTGATGCTGACACCACAATAATACTAATTTGGGTATGCAGGAATACGCTCTGGTTGTCCTGTAAATAGTCCATCATTTCGTAGCCATCCATTACTGGCATATTCAGGTCTAATAGCACAACCACATGGCTTTGTTTGGTATCTTTGAGCCATTTCAATGCCTCTTCGCCATTTTCGCATTGTTCAAAAGGTATATCAAGCATTTTCAACATTCTGCCAAGTAGCAAACGATTGATGTGGTCGTCGTCAACTACAAGAGCAATAGGTTTCTCTGTCATTATCTCAAAATTAATGTATAAACAGTGCCAGTAACTCCCCTTTCGAGTTGATACCCAGTTTGGTATAAATTTTCTTTACGTGGTCGTTTACGGTTGAATAACTAATATTTAAAATATTGGCTATCTCTTTGTACGATAAGCCTTTGAGTAGATAATCCATCACGTCGTGCTCTCGTTTGGTGAGCAAATCTTCGGTTGGTATTTTCTTTTCTGGTGGTTGTTGCGATATTTTAGCAAACAACATAGATGCCACTTCTGGCGAAATCAAGGCTCCGTTGTTTCTTACTATTTCGATTTGTTCTAGCAATTTTTTCAACGAAAGAGGCTTCAATAAATAGCCATTCGCTCCTGCTTTTACCGCCTGCCATATCAACTCTTCACTACACGAACCGCTAATCATCACCAAATGCGTATTGGGAAAAGCTTTGCGAATAATGCTGATGCCTTCAATGCCAGATATACCTGGCAAGCCTATGTCTATAAAAACCAAATAAGGCTCTTTTACAAAATTCTTTTTATCATTGAGTAGTTGCTCTATGCTACTTACCGAAAAACCGACACGTATTTCTGGCGACATCCCAAAAAATGTTTCGATATTTTCTCGCAACATCGCATCGTCTTCTATAAGTCCAATCAATATTTCCATTTTGATTACCGTAAAAGTTTTGCATCTAAGTTAATCAAAAGTAGGAAGGTTATATATGTTTTGTTCTAATAAGAGTAATAAAACTATATGACTTAAATCAGATATAACTGTAATAATTGTATAATGGCAATACTCTTATTTGCTAATTACCATGACGATTTTAGTGGTTAGGTAATTATCTGATGCAAATTTATGCAATGTATCATTCTGATACAATCCCTAAAAATAGGGGTTTTTACTTATTTTTTCTTGCAAAAGTTTGCAAAATACCCCTATTTCTACGGGTTAGGCTATTTTTCCAGCTTATTCATCACCCAAAATAAAGCATAGCTAAACGAACAAATCCATAAGCCACAAGCTTCTCTGGCTAATTCTTGGTTGACAGACTTCATGCTGATGCCAGCCCCTTCGCTAAAGAAACCTTCCCAAGCGGTCATTTGTGCCCATAAAGTATAGCCTCCGGCAAGCGACAATAAGCCTAGCACCACGAGCAATTCTGGATTAGAACGTTGCTGAAACGCCCTGAAAGCTGTGTAAGCTGGTGTCAAATAAATGACGAACCATAGTACCCTATCGGGGTCGTTGTATTGCCAAGCAGCAAAAAGTAAAAAAATAGGAACAAAAAGTAGGGCTAAGTATTTCATTGGATTGCTATGTTTGAAAAAATACGTGTTTATCGACAAAAAGCATCAAGGGCAGCTTGGGCATCGGGGTAGCCTAGGCGTTTGGCGATTTTGAGGCTCAAGCAAGCGTCGTCGGCCTTGCCTAATTTTTGCTGGGCAATACCCAAGCTGTAATATGCTTTGGCAAATTGGTTATCTATTTTTACAGCCGTCGTAAAATCTTCGATGGCAGCCTCCAAAGCCCCGTTCTGAAACTTGATGTTTCCTCGATTATACAACGCATTGGTTTCTTTGGGGTCGAGTTGCAATGCTTGGTCGAAATCTTTGATGGCTGCCTCTGGCAATTGTAAGGCAGCTTGGATAATACCTCGTTTAACGTACAATTCGGCATTGTTGGCACTCAGTTCGATGGCCTTGGTACAATCGTCGAGTGCTCCTTGCCAATTAGACTGCTCCATTTTAATAGACGCACGATTGAAATAAGGCTTGTAGTCTTGCGGATTCAGTTTGATAGCCTGCTCGTAGTCGAGTAAGGCATTCGGATAATCTTTGAGTTCAAAATACGCTGCCCCACGCATATTGAAGGCGGCGGCACTGCTGGCATCTTTGTCGATAGCCTCGTTGAGGTATTCGATGGCTTCTTTGGCATTACCTTTTTGTAAAGTAGCTTTTGCTTTTTCGATAAAAGCCTCTGCCGAACCCGTACAACTAGCGAATAATTGCAGACAAACAGACAAAGTGAGGCTAAAAATACAGATTTTATGAAATTTTTTTTTCATGTTAGGGGGTGAATTAAGCATCTGTGAATCAAATATTAATGAAAAACTTATGCTAAATAAAGTAAAAAATGTACAGAAATATTTACCAAATTTGGCATGAAGGTTTTGAAAAAACAACAAAAAATGCCAACTTTGCACTGGCAAATTACCAGCTCCCTCCGAATCCCCCAGGTCTTGACCGAAGCAAGGGTAGGCAGGTTGTAGCGGTGAATTTGCCTTTTTTTGTTTTATTACACTTCGTTTTTTCTTCGTTTACAACTGTTCTATACTGTTATAGAACTTTCTCCAAAATCTTACTGATTATATCAAATCGTTTTTCTATTTTTGTACCAACAGAAGGCAATATTTTTATTTTACCATATAACTTATACAACGATGAAGTTTTTTATTGACACAGCCAATCTCAAAGAAATTCAAGAAGCACAAGATTTAGGCGTATTAGATGGCGTAACAACCAACCCATCGCTTATGGCGAAAGAAGGCATTAGTGGCAAAAACAATATTTTGAAACATTACAAAGCCATTTGTGCAATTGTCGATGGCGATGTTTCGGCAGAAGTAATTGCTACCGACTATGAAGGCATGATTCGTGAAGGCGAAGAATTGGCCGAACTAGACGAGAAAATCGTTGTAAAAATCCCGATGATTAAAGATGGCGTAAAGGCTTTGCGTTATTTCTCTGAAAAAGGCATCAAAACCAACTGTACCTTGATTTTCTCGGCTGGACAAGCCTTGTTGGCTGCCAAAGCAGGTGCTTCGTATGTATCGCCTTTCATCGGTCGTTTAGACGATATTTCTTACGATGGTATCCAATTGATTGAGCAAATCCGTACCATTTTTGATAACTATGGTTTCGATACTGAAATCTTAGCGGCATCTGTACGTCACCCTATACACATTTTGAAATGTGCTGAAATCGGTGCCGACGTAATGACTGGCCCGTTGTCGGCAATTACGGCTTTGTTGAAACACCCTTTAACAGACCTCGGTTTGGAGAAATTCTTGGCTGATTATGCTAAGACGAACAAATAGGTATATTTCCCGTAGAGGCGTTGTGATGTTCAAGATGGTAGCATCTACGTTATCATAAAAAAGACGTTGCAATAATAAAAAAGACGTTGCGGTGCAACGTCTCTACGGGGTAATACATTACGGTGATAATCTTTCTATCTGCCAATTGCCTTTTTCGTTGAGGGTATAGGCAATGCGGTCGTGCAAACGTGAAGGGCGACCCTGCCAAAATTCTACGTATTGTGGCAATAAGCGATAGCCTCCCCAATGTGGCGGCCGAGGAATGTCTTTTCCTTCAAACTCGGCTATCAGGCTTTGTTCTCGTGCTTCTAACACGGCTCTATTTTCGATAACGCTGCTTTGGTTTGAAACCCAAGCACCTATTTGGCTGCCTCTTGGTCTAAGAGCAAAATACGCATCCGATTCGGCTTCACTCACTTTCTCAATCGTTCCTTCGATACGTACTTGGCGTTCTAATTCGCCCCAAAAGAAGGTCAGACAAGCGGCAGGATTCTCGGCAATTTCTGCTCCTTTTTTACTCAAGTAATTGGTAAAAAATGTAAATCCTTTGTCGTCGAGGGTTTTCAACAACACAATACGGGCCGATGGTTTACCGTCTTTTGCCACTGTGCAAAGGTGCATGGCGTTTGGCTCAAGAATCTGGCTATCAACGGCTTCTGAAAACCATTTGTGAAATTCTAAAAAGGGTGTAGGCAATACATCTTGTACGTCTAAGCTCCCTTTGGTGTAATTTTCTCGCAAGGCTGCGAGGTCTAGTTTGTTCATATATACCTGCGTTAGCGGTCACCTTACGACAGACCTTGTATCAAAACTAACTTCTCAACTCTTTGACCAACAAATGTACTTTTGTACAAGGACAATGTAAATGAATTGCCTTTGGTGGATTGGTTAAGTGAATTGCTTCTAACTTTTCAGCTCTTTCAATAGCAACATCAAGACTTCCTTTCATTAGTTGATATGTGTATTTAAGAAAATTATCCTTTGATTTCATTGTTGTGTAATAATCAAATCTCTGGTTTTGAAATTTTACTTCGTGCGGAAAACTTTGTTTTAAAATTTCAGTTAAACGCTCATAATACTTTTTTCTATTCAAATATTCAGGGTTTTGAATATCCACATCTTCAAAATGTAATAAAATCCACAATTCAAAATCATCATTACTCCAAGCGGTATTAATTCCTTTAGAATTTGCGGTAGCTATCGAATCATTAAAAGCTGTATCTTTTCCGTCATTTAATTCTTTATCACGGTCATACACACACCAAGCTTGAGCACCATCATCAAGTTTTAAAACTTCTCTAATAACTCCGTTAACTTCTACGACTTCAAGTAAACCACCTTTTCTGAAATATTCAGTTGCTAAGTCAACTTGGGCGTGATGTTGTTTCTTGTTGCCAAACGCAGACACATGGACATCTTTCCGCTTGAATGTTTCAAAATAAGCTGGCTCTACAGCTCCATCTTCGCAAAAAATGATAAAGACTTTTTTTGAATCTTCCTCACGTCTATCATCTATTTTAACTTCCCAAGGTTCCATCATTATTTGCGTTATTATCATTTAAAAACTCTGAAAGCATTGGCACTGCACCATAGAATCCAGCTAAGTATTGTTTCGCAAAATCAGCATCGTTTCTAATTCCTTTTAAGTCGGCTAAAGAATAAAATCTTGTTCCTTCGTTTTGTTCTTTTTCTGCAAAGTAAAACTGGTCTCTTCGCATCAAAGAAGGATTCATTAGATTCGTATCGTGGCTTGTGAACAATAATTGTACATTAGATTTATTCACTTCTGGGTCATTAAACAAATTAATCAAATTAATTAGGAGTGAAGGATGAAAATTGCTATCTATTTCATCTAAAATAATCAATCCACTGACTTTGATGTTGAATGCGTGAAGAAGTAAACCTGCTATATCAAAGAGTTTTTTAGTTCCGTCAGATTCATTCTCTTGCATATTTAATGTAACTTTGACACTCTCGTCATAGCAAGCCGATTTGGTTAAAAATAATTTCTCCAAAGAAAATTTGTTGCCTGATGAAGCGTCTTCGTCTTTTTTGAAGTAAATATCACTATAATTCAACCCAAACGATCGTAAGAATTCTAAAAATCTTGGTTTTAATTCTGAATTGCCAATTTGTCTAATAGAATGAAAACGATAATAGTCTGCACGTGCACTAAACTTAGACGTGATATAAGCACTTATTGCTTGACGAACTTTTGCACAAATATCCTTATTGTAAGAAGCTGCGTGAGTTAGAAATAATGTGTGTTCGTACTCTAGAGGTGCAATATTTTCATTGGCAGGCAAACTTGTTTTGTCAACTTCTAAATTTTTCCGTAAAAAATATTTTCCTTGGTTTGTGTTTTTAGGACCAAACAACCATTCACTTGTAATTATCTCTCTACTAATAGTAGAATTATTAATTGCCTCTGGATTTTTTTTCACGGTAAATCCGTATCTATATTTTTTCTCCTCAATAATTAGTACAATCTGAAAGAATGACTCTGTATCTTCTGAATTATTTTGATATAAAAATGGTTGTGCCAACTTAGAAAGTCTTGATTCGGGACTTGGCAAATCAGAAATAGCCTCACAAAAAAACTCAAGGGCTTTAATGATGTTACTTTTTCCACTTGCATTAGCACCGTAAACACCAATGGTTTTTAGTAATTTCATTCCATTATCTGAAACGATATTATTCAAATCCACAGATTCATTTTCATTGGAACTCTTTAAGTTCGTTGCAGCAAAGCTAATAGTCTGCAAGTCTGAAATTGACCTAAAGTTTTTGACACTAAATTCTACTATCATTTTACGATATTTGATATGTTATCGCAAATTTACGCTTAATTAATTACAATACGATGTGTTTTTTTATAAATATTGAAGATAATTAGCAAATTACAGAAAAAGTAAACCGCTAATAGTAGTTTGACAAAGTGGTGGGTTTAATGCTAAGTTGAACATTTAGTTTTCAAATGAAGTTTTACGTTATATTGAAACTAAGTACTTAAAACCCGCCAGTTCTCCAAGCTGAAAACCGTTAAGTCTATTGAGTGATAGCGTAAGTTTGTGATTGATTGTTTTTTATGGATGATAAAAATTGAATACAAATGTATAACAAAACACCACAATTTAAGTAACAACACAAAAGTGAGAATTGTCAATCAGTGCATTAGTACTTTGATTTTCAGTAACTTACATGTTTAATCAAAATTAATTTTACAAGATTACTTACCTGAAAATAAATACACTAATTCACAATTGACTCACTCACTAACTGATTGACTCAATTCCTATTTACGCAATGAGCCGTTGCGGTGCAACGGCTCTACGGTAGGATAATCAATCACTCAATATTACAATGCTCCTGCTTTGATTTCATCTACAACCGTCGGGTCGAGTAAGGTAGATGTATCGCCGAGGTTGCCTGTATCGCCTTCGGCAACTTTTCTCAGGATTCTTCTCATGATTTTACCCGAACGAGTCTTAGGCAGGCCGCTCACAAATTGGATTTTATCAGGTTTGGCAATTGGTCCAATAATGCGTGTAACAGTGGCCAAAATATCTTTGCGTGTCAATTCGTCGTCGTTGGTGTGTTTTTCACAAATGACATACGCATAAATGCCTTGTCCCTTGATGTCGTGTGGATAACCCACTACCGCCGACTCCACTACGCCCAAGTGCATATTGATGGCGTTTTCTACCTCAGCCGTTCCGATACGGTGGCCAGACACGTTGATTACGTCATCGACACGCCCCGTAATGCGGTAGTAGCCATCGGCATCTCTCAAACAACCATCTCCTGTAAAATAGAGGTTTTTGTAGGTCGAGAAATAGGTTTGGCGACAACGCTCGTGGTCGCCGTAGGTGGTGCGGATAATCGAAGGCCAAGGGAATTTGATACATAAATTGCCCGAAACGTCGTTTCCTTCAATTTCGTTGCCTTGTTCGTCCACCAATATAGGCTGTACACCCGGCAATGGCAAAGTGGCGTGTGCAGGTTTGGTTTTTGTTACGTTGGCAATCGGCGAAATCAAAATACCGCCTGTTTCGGTTTGCCACCAAGTATCGACAATCGGACAATTGCCTTTACCGATTTTTTCGTTGTACCAATGCCATGCTTCTTCGTTAATTGGCTCGCCTACCGAACCCAGTACTTTCAAAGAACTAAGGTCTTTTCCTTCTAAAAATTTATCGCCAAACGACATCAACGAACGGATAGCCGTAGGAGCTGTATAAAGAATATCTACTTTGTGTTTGTCAACAATATCCCAAAAACGACCCGCATCTGGATAAGTCGGAATGCCCTCAAACATCAAGGTTGTAGCACCGCAAGCCAAAGGGCCATATACGATGTACGAATGTCCCGTAATCCAACCGATGTCGGCTGTACAAAAATGTACTTGTCCGGGTTCGTATTGAAATACATTGGCAAAAGTATAAGACGAATACACCATATAACCGCCACAGGTATGCACTACGCCTTTGGGCTTGCCTGTAGAACCAGAAGTATAAAGAATAAACAAGGTATCTTCCGAGTCCATTTCTTCGGCAGGACAATCGGCCGACACCAATTTTACTTCGTCTTCCCACCAGCAGTCACGGCCTTTGAGCATCGACACAGGCGTGCGGGTGCGGGTAGAAACGATTACTCGTTGTACCGAAGGACATTGGATAAGGGCATCGTCAACGGTAGCTTTCAAAGGAATTTCTTTGTTGCCACGGAATGCCCCATCGGTTGTTACGACAATATTACATTCGGCATCGTTGATGCGATCGGCGATTGATTGAGCTGAAAAGCCACCAAAAACAACCGAGTGAATCGCTCCGATGCGTGCACAAGCCAGTACGGCAATCGCCAATTCTGGAATCATGGGCATATAAATACAAATCCGGTCGCCTTTTTTTGCTCCGTTTTTCTTCAATACATTAGCAAAACGACAAACTTGCTCGTGCAAAACCTTGTATGTAATGATTTGTGAAGGCTCATCGGGGCTATTCGATTCCCAAATGATGGCAGGTTGGTTGGGTCTTGTAGCCAAATGGCGGTCGAGGCAGTTTTCTGTAATATTTAACTTTCCGCCTTTAAACCACTTCACGTCTGGCGTTGTAAAATTCCATTCTAAGGTTTTTTTCCAAGGCTTTCTCCAATAAAAGTTTTGCGCAATTTCTCCCCAAAATCCTTCTGGGTCTTCAACACTGTACTGATATTTCTCTTGATACTCTTCGAATGATTTAATTTTTAAGTCCATTTTGTGATTTTGTTTTACCTGTCTTATTGTTTAGTTGCTTGAAACGTGCCTCCTGCCGAAAGCTTGGTTTGTCATAGTTAAATATGACAGGTGCTGTTTTGAAGGTACGAATTGTTAAATTTTATACTGTAAAAATACCAAATGTATTGCTGGTATCTAGCAGTTTTTATCAGGTTTTATGCTAAATAGATATATGTTTTATTGCTAAAATTATATATCTTTTTCAAAGAGTCCAAAAAAAATGATTTTTATTGTACTTTTAAAAGAAACTAAAATCATTTTAAGCTTAAACATTGTTTTTTTTATTGGTTAAAATAAATTTAAAACCCACGTAAAAAAAGCTTATTACCTCCAACACATCGTTAAAAGTAATAAGCTTTTGGGTAAAAATATAGGACAATGCAGCTAAAGGTATAATCACGCAATTATCCAATTAAGGCTTTAGCAGACTAATGACCGCCACCAATTTCTACTTCGCTGGTCGAAACTACATTAATCAGCCAAATAGCTGCCCCAATGATAGCGGCTGCAATGATGATTCTCAAAATCCAATTAGGTTTTTTTTCAGTACTCATGGTTACGAAAGTTTTGATATAAATGACAAAAAATGATTTTCAATAAAATACTCGAACTTACAAGGCTGCGTTCAAATTGCCTACGTGGCGTTCGTGCAGGCGTTGCTCAATTTCGCCTAAAATAGCAGGGTCGTCGATGGTTGATGGTACACTAAAGCTTTCTCCATCAGCAATTTGACGCATGATTTTGCGAAGGATTTTACCCGAACGTGTTTTAGGAAGTCGTTTTACTAAAATCGTATTTCTATAAAATGCCACCGCTCCGATTTGGTCACGAATGAGTCCTACGGTTTGTTGCTCTAAGCTTGCTTCGTCGATGTTTTGTCCGTCTTTTAGCACCACAAAACCTACAGGCCGTTGCCCTCGTAGCTCGTCGGCAATCCCCACCACGGCACATTCGGCAATAGCAGGATGCGAGGCAATGATTTCTTCCATTGCTCCCGTTGAAAGGCGATGCCCTGCCACATTAATCACGTCGTCGATGCGTCCCATGATAAACACATAGCCCTCATCGTCGATAAAACCGCCATCGCCTGTGAGGTAATAGCCATCGAAAGTACTGAGGTACGACGATTGAAAACGCTCGTCGTCGTTCCAAAGCGTAGGCAAACAACCCGGAGGCATCGGCAATTTGATACAGACGTAGCCATCTTGGTTGGGCGGTAGTTCGTCGCCTGCTTCGTTCAAAATTTTGAGTTCAAAGCCACACACGGGCTTGGTTGCCGAACCTGGTTTTACGGGAAATTGCTCCAGCCCAGACATATTGCCTACAATACCCCAGCCTGTTTCGGTTTGCCACCAGTGGTCTAAAACAGGCAGTTGTGTGATTTGTTGCAGCCATTCGAGCGTTGGGGGGTCGCATCGTTCGCCAGCTAAGAAAATAGCCTTGAGTGAGCTAATGTCGTATTGAGCCAAAAAAGTAGCGTCGGGGTCTTCTTTCTTGATTGCCCTAAAAGCCGTTGGGGCAGTAAAGAAGCATTTCACTTGGTGTGCTGCTATTACACGCCAAAATGTACCTGCATCGGGCGTGCGGATGGGCTTTCCTTCAAAAAGAATGGTTGTACAACCGTAGATGAGCGGTGCATACACAATGTAGGAGTGCCCAACCACCCAACCCACATCGGAAGCAGCCCAATACACGTCGCCGGGCTCTACATTGTAAATGTTACGCATAGAATAGTGCATTGCTACGGCATGACCACCGTTGTCACGTACAATGCCCTTGGGTTTGCCTGTTGTACCAGAAGTGTAAAGAATGTACAAGGGGTCGGTGGCATCGACAGGCGTACAGGGAGCTTCGGGTGCTTGGTCAACCAAGGTAGCGTAGTCTATATCTCTGCCTACTTGCAAGGTAGCATGGTTTTGTTCTCGTTGAAACACAATACAATAATCGGGCTTGTGTGTAGCGGTATCCATCGCCTCATCGAGCAAGGGTTTGTAAGGCAATACCTTTTCAAATTCGATACCACACGAAGCCGAGATAATCACTTTGGGTTTGGCATCGTCGATACGCACGGCTAGTTCGTGCGGAGCGAATCCGCCAAATACCACCGAATGCACCGCCCCGATGCGGGCACAAGCCAGCATTGCCATAGCTGCCTGTGGAATCATAGGCATATAAATCACCACGGTATCGCCCTGTTGTACGCCCAATTGCAACAAACCACCTGCCAACTTGGCAACCTCCTCTTTTAGAGCCAAGTAGCTATACTTTTTGACCGTTTTCGTAACGGGAGAATCATAAATGAGGGCTGTTTGCTCGCCTCTGCCACAGGCAATATGGTGGTCGAGGGCCAAATAAGCTGTGTTGAGTTTACCACCTTTAAACCAACGATAAAAGCCCTTTTCGTCTGTTGAAAGAATTTGTTTAGGGGCTTCAAACCACTCAATATGAGCGGCTTGTTCAGCCCAGAAATCTTCACGATTTTCTATGCTGAACTGGTATTTTTCTGCGTAAGACATTGGTTTATAATCTTATAGTTTTGTTTTGTTATAATCTTGATAAGCATTGCTTGGGTTTCTTTTTTATTGGTATTTTGTAGTATAACTAAAGCCTAATCTTACAAAAAAGCAGGCATCAACGCCATGCGTACCAACCCAAAAGAATACAATTTTATCAATACTAATTTACATACAAATGGCTGAAATCCCATTCAAAAACAACAGAACTTAGCTAAATTTAGCTAGTTGCAATACCCAAGGCTAGGGTGTTCACTTTGGCAACCAAGGTACGTGTAGAAAAAGGTTTTGGCACATACAGGTCTGCCCCAAGCGAGTAGCCCTTTTCCATGTCTGATTCTTTGTTTTTGGCACTTAAAAACACAATTTTTATATGGCTCAATTTGAGGGTTTTCTTTACAAAATGACATACTTCGTAGCCATCTACATTGGGCATCATAATATCGAGCAAGATAATCGAAGGAATTTCTCTTTCAATTATATCAAGAGCCTCCTCGCCATCACGGGCGATAAAAACTTGGTATCCCTCTTTTTTCATGAGAAATTCAAGCGACATCAAAATGCCTGGCTCATCGTCAACTACTAATACTTTTAATTTCTCTTTCATCGTTTTATAGTGCTTTGGGGAAAATACAACCTTACACAACAGGTAGCATAAAAGTAAATTTAGAGCCATGCCCTACTTCGCTTTCTACCCAGATTTGTCCTTGGTGTAATTCTACAATCTTTTTTGAAATAGCCAAACCCAAGCCACTCCCTTTGGGTTTTTTGATGGTTTGGTCTTCTGCTTGAAAAAACTTATCAAATATCAGGCGTTGAAATTCCTTGGCGATGCCCGCGCCATTGTCTTGCACACTGGTATAAATACAGCCCTCTACGTAATGCGTCGCAATGTTGATTTCGCCTCGGTCGGGTTCGCAATATTTGATGGCATTCGATACCAAATTAACCACCACTTGAATCAACTTATCTCGGTCGGCTTCAAACTTGGGGGCAAATCGGTCTGGCGTAAAGGTAATGTCAATGCCTTTTTCCTTGGCTTGTTGATACAGTGTTTCGATAGAATCTTTGATAATATCCTGTATATCAACCATTTCTTTTAAAATATTTTGTCGCCCCGACTCATATTTTTCAAGGTCTAATACCTGGTTTATCAGACGGCTTAGGCGGTCTGATTCTTTTACGACCGTACTCAAAAAATGTTCTCGTTCTTCTACGTCCATGTCGGGGTTGTCATATACAATTTCCGACAAAGCCCTTATCGAAGTAAGTGGGGTACGAATTTCATGGGCGACGGTTGACAAAAAATCATCTTTGAGCTTATCGGTACGTTTGAGTATTTCGTTGGCTTCTTTTAGCTCAGACGTTGCTTTTTCCAGTTCTATTGATTTTTTCCGCAGTTCTTTGTTATTGACCATCAACTCTTGCGAAGTTTTCAGAATACTAATCACTTCTTCCATCGAAATGTTTTCTTCTTTTGACACCGACGACACCATCATCCGAGCGGAGGCTGCCCCTACCACACCTGCCAAAAGCTTTTCGGCATACGTCACAAGCTTGGGGTCGGCTCGGCGGTTTTCGAGGTTGAGGTTGTGTTTTTGGGCAAAAAGTCGTAAAACCCTGTCGGTTCGTTTTTCTCCAAAAAAATTGCCTAGTAGGTTTCTAATATCTTGATGATACGCCGTGCCACGCCAAATCGTAGTATGGTCGCTGAGTTTGGCATGGCTAAAAATATCAACAAACGTCACGGCTTGGTTGAGTTCGATAGAAGTAGCTTTAGAAATAAGCGACAACGATACATAAGCTCCTACGTTGAAAAACATACTCCAAAAAAGGCTATGCGAAATGTCGTCCATGCCTTTCAAGCCAAACAAAGCTAGAGGTCGAAGAGCATGAATACCGCCAAGTCCTTCGTCGAGAATCGACTGCGGAAAAAGCCCTGCTCCAATCAACGAAGGCAATACCAAGGTATAAAACCAAACCAATGTACCCAATAAAATGCCTGCAATAGCTCCTTTGCGAGCACCTTCTTTCCAATAAATTCCTCCGATAATGGCAGGTACAAATTGGGCTACGGCCGCAAAAGAAATCATGCCTATAGATACCAACGAAAAATATTGGGCAATGGCTTTGGCATAAATGTAGGAAAGCAACAAAATGACAATAATCGCCACACGACGAATGTTATTGACCAACTGACTAAGATTTTTCTCATACTTGGCAATGACCTTCGGGAAATTCAGCAACAAAGGCATGACCAAGCTGTTGGAAACCATGATACTAAGTGCAATCGTTTCGACAATAATCATACTGGTAGCCGCCGAAAAACCACCAATAAAAGCCACCAATGCCAAGGCTTTTTGGTTGAATTTCAAGGGGATAGACAACAGGTAGTTGTCGGGGTTGACACTTCCGTCGGGAAACAACAATTGTCCACCAAAGGCAATAGGCAATACAAAAATATTGATGACCAACAAGTACAAAGGAAAAAGCCACATGGCTTTATTGAGATGTTTTTCGTTGACATTTTCTACAACCGCCACTTGAAATTGGCGAGGCAAAAACATGATAGCACCCATCGAAAGTACAGTGTGCCAAAACCAAGAAGCATATTCGCCTTGGTGTTCTTCGAGGGTAAACTGGGCTTTGAGACTTGGGATTTGTGCAGCTTTGCTAAAAATATCGCCAAAACCATCGAAAATACTGTAGGTGACAAACACCCCAACCACTGAAAAAGCCAAGGCTTTAACCAACGACTCGAAGGCAATAGCCGTAACCATCCCTTCGTGGCGTTCGGTTGAGTCGATTTTGCGAGTACCAAAAATAATGGTAAAAATGCCCAAGCCCACAGCAATATAAAAGGTTAAATCATCTAAAAAAATATGCTTGGTCGTAACTACACCTTGGTTTGTTAGAATTTTGAAACTACTCGAAATAGCTTTGAGTTGGATAGCAATGTAAGGCAGTACACCGATAAGACATACCAGCGTGACAATGACACCCAAGGAGATATTTTTGCCATAACGAGCCGAAATAAAATCGGCAATCGACGTGATGCGGTAAACTTTACAAATTCTAATGATTTTCCGAATCACAATAGCCCAAAGAGGCATCATGAGGGTTGGACCAATATACACCGATAAATATTCGATGCCATGCCCTACAGCCCTGCCCACCGACCCGTAGAAAGTCCAAGCGGTACAATAAATGGCTAAAGAAAGTGCATAGATATAAGGGTTGGTAACTAGACTGTTGCCTCGTGCAGAACGTTTTTCAGCCCAGTATGCTACCCCAAATAGGAATGCCAGATATAGCAAAGATGCCAAAACTAAAATAAGGCTATTCATCTTTCTTGGAAGAATCTTGTTGTTTATGATTTAGCTCTCTGACATTGAAAAATATCACTACGATAAGGATACCCCAAAGTGCAAAAACGTATAAAAAAAGTGCTGGAACGCCTGCAATCAATCGCTCGATATTGAAAATAGACAAAATAGGAGAATTGAATAGCAATAAAAACAGACAACTGATGATTAGTAACTTTTGCTCTTTTAAGGTTTCTTTCATGTTTTTAAGGAAAACTTTAGTAATGGGCAAAATACTAACAAATTAGATTTATTTGATAAAAAATTGCAATTACTTAGCTAAGTTGGTAATGTTGATAATTGAAAAATCCTATAAAACTTAGCCCTTTTAAAGTAAGAATGTATGCCATGAGCCAAAAAGACTTCAATGACATACATTACTTGACTCATCTATCCCTAAAAACTATGTTTGTAACTTAATAAAAACAGAGGCAATTTGTCAAATAAAACCTAGTTACCAAGCAAATTGCCTATCCAACAGGGCAAAACAACTACGAGCTATAGCAATTTTGCAGAAAGTTGTTTTTTGCCCCTTTTTTGTTTTATTCTTTGTCGCTACCAAACTCTCCTTCTAAAGCATACTTACCGAAAATAAGCAAGCCTCCAGTGATGATGGGCGTAAGAATAAACATGATAATGATACCAAATACAAGGTCGTCTTGTTTTCCGCTCGAAAGCTTTGGAATGCCCAGTTCTTTGATACCAAACCAAGCTGTTGCAAGTCCGAGTACAATCCAGACAATGCCTAATATTTTTTTAATTCCGTCCATGGTTGTTTATTTTTGAATGAATAAAAGTCTTTAAAAATGATTACTGCTATTGTTGGCTATTATTCGGCTGTTTTCTTTTCTTTGATATACAACAAGCCAATCACAAAACATACGGCTGCTACCAACATCGGGTATTTCAAGCCTTCGAGGTACGGTTGTGCATTGACTACCGCTTGGCCTGCTTTTTCGGCGGCTTCGTTGGCATCTTTTGCTTTCGATACCAAGTAAGTAGCAATGGCTGGCATCAATCCACCAAATACGCCGTTTCCGATGTGGTAAGGCAACGACATAGAGGTATAGCGAATTTTTACAGGGAACATCTCAACCAAGAAAGCTGCAATAGGGCCATACGCCATTGTTACAAAAAGCAACTGTACAAATACCATCCAAATCAAAGTCCATTTGTCGCCTTCGTTGATTTTTACGGTTTTCACTACATCTGGCTTAGGTGCTTCTTTTGAGGCATCGGCCAAGAATGTTTCTTTTTTCACTTCTTTGTATTTCGTACCATCGGTATATTCTTTGGTGATGGTAGTCGTAATCAACGAGTCGGTAGTCGAATTAGCAACCAAGGCTCTTGTCACTTCTTTGGTTGTTTTTTCAGCAATTTCTTGCTTGTTTTTTACATTGGTTGTTTGGTAAATTTTCTCATAAATCGGACGGTAGCAAAGTACGCCCAACAACATCCCTGTAAGCATAATACCTTTGCGACCTATTCTATCAGAAAGCCAACCGAAGAATACAAAAAATGGCGTTCCCATCATCAAAGCGATAATTAACAGGGTATTGGCTTGTTGGAAATCGACGTTACAAATTTTAAGCAAGAATGTTTGGGCATAAAACTGACCTGTGTACCAAACAACGCCTTGTCCCATGGTTGCCCCAAACAAGGCCAACAACACATATTTGAAGTTGAGTTTATTACCAAACGATTCTTTCAATGGATTCGCAGAAGTTTTTCCTTCGGCTTTAGCTTTGGCAAACAAAGGCGATTCGTGCATATTTTTACGAATCAAAACCGACACATATACCATTATAATAGATACCCAAAACGGTACACGCCAGCCCCATTCTTCAAATTTTTCCTTGCCCATCGCCGATTGTGTAATCAAAATTACCGCCAATGAAATAAACAAACCTGCTGTAGCGGTAATCTGAATCCATGAAGTCCAGAAGCCTTTTTCGTTGGCAGGTGCGTGCTCGGCCACATAGGTAGCGGCACCGCCGTATTCACCTCCAAGAGCCAATCCTTGCAACAAACGTAAGACCAATACAAGCAAAGGAGCAAAAAAGCCAATGGTTTCGTAACCCGGAATACATCCGATGGCAAAAGTAGCACCACCCATCAAGACGAGCGTTACCATGAAAGTGTATTTACGGCCAATCAAATCGCCTAAACGACCAAAGAACAAGGCCCCAAACGGACGCACTACAAAGCCAGCCGCAAAAGTTGCTAAGGTTGATAAAAACGCTGCTGTAGGATTATCTTTAGGAAAAAATTGCGTTGAAATAATGGTCGCCAAGCTACCAAAAATATAAAAGTCGTACCATTCGATGAGGGTACCCACTGACGAAGCACCGATAATAGAGGCTAATCCAGCGGTAGATTTCTTTTCAGACATAGTTACTAATGGTTAAAAAAGGGTTTAAGAAATTGATTTTTGAAAAAAAAGATTCTTTGTTGAACCTCGGGAAAAGAAAAGGTCGCCCCGAGGTTATGAAATGTGTTTATTTGATGTTTAAAAATTATAGACCATCAATAAGCCCAAGCGGCCGTTGGTGGCATTAAAACCACGGGCTAGATTGCCTGTAGCTGGTTTGAACGACACCGTACTAGGCAATGTTCCGTCGATATTAGGCACAGTACCGTCGATGTCGGCCCATTTCATTACGGCATATTCGTACTCTACAGAGAATTTCATTTTACCCGAATAAAAATCAAGGCGTGGCGAAATACGCAACATATTGTCGAAAGTACGCCCTGTAGTGGTGCTAATGCCTCTGCCTTGGAAGGCGAGCGTTGAGCCAGATACATCATTTTTATTGATTGCACTCGACAAGCCCAAGTTTTGTAAATAGCCCACAAATACGGCTGGTTGTAGGGTTTTAGATTTAGTCGAAATCCATTCTCCCCAGATATTCCATTGGTTTTGAGCTACATATTTCCAAGCCCCCGTAGTAGCATCTCGGTATTCGGCAAATCCGCCTAGGCCTACGTATTGCGTATAGCTTTGACCATACGTGGTGTGGAGTTTTAAGGTAGTTGTATTGGTTGTGAGTTTTGCATAAGCCAATAAGTTTAGCGTAAATAAATTAGTTGAAATATTTTTTTGCACATTAGGGCTACCCGTACCACCCCATACGCCTGTAGTGGGGTTTTGGGTATCTGTAATTCTAGGTCTGAGGGTATTGCCTTCGATACCAAATGCGGCTAATAATTTTTTATTTTCAACGCCAAGTTGTGCCGCAAAAGAAGGCGTTCCCGAAAATTTTTGTGCATCAACGCCCGTACCCGAACCAAAAGTTCCTGCTGGACTAAAGCCTGCTAGGTTGTATCCGAAAATCATCCCTGTAAACGACACCGTTGAGGATAATTTATGCGTTAGGCGTACCTGCGGAATAAACGAGAACGGGTTGAACGGAATACCTGTATTGAAGTTGGCTGTACCAGGAAAACATTTTGGAATAAAATTAGGATTCCAGTATTGTCCAACCAACAACTGCGTTTTGGCCCAATCTAACGACACATACGCATGACGCAAACGCAATAAGTTTTCTGTTCCACCGCCCGAAGTCCCAGCCGCTCCGTTTGTGATACCAAAGAAATCGGTTTCTAACGTTCCACTGGCTTTTGCCCCAAATGCCGACACGCCTCCAAATTTTATACCCAAACGGGTAACAATCGCCGAATAGCCTAATTGCGACATAGCGTTGGCATCTTCGTTGGGGTTGTCGGTTAGACTTGTACCAGTACGTGTTGCTAAATTGGTAGCATCTAATGGATATATATCCAATACTCCATCTCTCAAATCTAGGTTTCTACGAGAGTTGAGATAAATATCATTTCGTACAAACCCATACAAGGAAACTTTCTGTTCCGCTGGTTGAGTTGTCGCAACTGATGCAGTAGCCGTAGCTGGTGCTGTTTGAGCGATAGCATTGATGCTACCCAATACGCCACCTAACAAACAAAGTACTTTGTTCTTCATGACTGGAATGGTTTTGTGGTTTTGTTTTGTTATATTTAAGTTATGTATCAAATCACTCGCTTGGTTTGTCGAGTGTTTCTTGTGTTGAATACTTTCGCTTTTGAAAGATAAAAATCAACCAAGGGTATATTTTTAAAAACTCTTTTTGTAATATTCTGTGCTTTTTTTGCACATTTGATGATACAAACCTCATAAAAAAAACTATACCAACAATAGCAGTGGTATAGTTTTGCAACTTTTCTATAGTTTTTTGTAATTCTTTTTTGTAAAAATAGCTTTAAATATTCGTGTTTTTTGGATAGTACATACTGCTCAGATAATTGTCCCCAAGGTAATACATTAGTGTTTCAATCGTTCCCATTTGATGAGCATAAACTTGTCGCCTAGCTCTGTTACAATCATGCCAGCTCCTTTGAGGTTTTCACGGTTGGCATAAAATTCAGCTAATTCTTTGTGATTCAGTATTTTATAGGTGGGTCTGTATTCGTTCCCCTTGGGTACTTTGATTTGATACTTTTTTACCCAGTTCATTACCGACACGTGCGAAACGCCTAATAGCCTTTCTATTTCACGATACGTAACCCCCTCTATGTACAATTGCAATGCCTTGATGACATAGTATTGCGAAATACCTTTACCGAGCTTTTCTACGGTAAAATTATAATTGCAAGATTTACACTTATAGCGTTGTTTATCCTTGATAACTCCGCTTTTTGTAACCAACGTTGAGTCACATTTGGGGCAATTTGGGTTTTTCATAGATTTTTTTGTGATATATTACTGTTAGCAAATATATATCATTTGAGCAACAAAATAAAAACTTTTCAAAACTAATTTTTTTGTTAAAATACAAGGTAAAAGTCTTTTTACTCAAAATTTTATTTTGAAATATAAAAATTATCGAAATTTTATTTGTTTTGTACAACAAGACTCCTAAATCCTTGTACAAAACGAAGTTTTTATTGACTTGAAAAAAATCACTTTCTTGAAATAATGACTTTTATCATTTTTTCAAGATGTCGTGTTCTCGTTGCCATGAACGCATGATAACCAGTGGCTTAGTGGTACACCAAGTGCTAGGCTTCAAGGCTTGCAATGGCTTTTTTGATGCGTTCTCTCGCTATTTTTTGGGTCAAGACAAGCGGTGGTTTTTTTCTTTCCAAGCAATCAACTGCACCGCAGCGTTCGCAGGTTTCGTTTACCTTGCGACGAGCAAGAGCGGGGTCGTTGAGAAATTGAGCCATACCTTTGAGGTTGTCGTCGATGGCAAAGCCAATGGTTACACTGCTGTTCATGCGTTTGTTGGGAGGCGAAGGCTTGGCAAGCGACATCACAAAATAATGATTGCCCGTGTCGATATATTCCGAAATTTGGGCTTTGCAAAGCACTTTTTCGACATCATAACCTTCTTGCTGTTGGAGCTTTTCGAGGTCTTTCAAAATCGTAAGCGATACCCAACGCCTGCAATAATGCTCGTTGAGTGCCGTGCCATGTGGCGTGTGCAATTTGGCTAGGTGCATTTCTTTGGTCAAATAAAACAAATCATCTTCTACCTGATTGTTGAAACGCAAGAAGAATAAATTATTGATTTTGAAATGACTGGTCATCAAATTCGACAAGCGATGGAAGAACATTTCTGGCGTAGCATTAAACAACCGCATGATGTTGAGCATCATGTCGCCATCCCATTTAGGATTGGCAAAGAAGTAGGTAAGTCGGTCGATTAAGACGTTTTTATTAATCAAAATTGCTCCTGCAAAATATGAAGCTTTGAAATTGTTGAGTACCTGCTCGAAAGAATTTACCTCTAACACCGACGAGATGTAGGGGCGGTTTTTGAGGTGCAAAAATTGGTAGCCAATTTCACGCCCAAAAGTAAAGGCGAGTTGCTCGGGACTCAAATCGCCATTGACCATCAGTTTCGAGGTTTTGGGATTATACACCGAGCGAATGGTGATTAAGTCGGGATGCGTTTCAGACGTAAATTCTTCGATATGGTAGCCATAAAAATTTTGCAAAATATCGGCCAATAACGTGGCATTGGGCGAGGTGATGGCAGCAATATCAAACAACTTTCTGAACTGTTGGGCAGCTTCTTCTATTTCGGGAAAATAGTTGTCGTACATTTCTTGGTACGAACGCAACACCGAGAAATAAAACTGCTCGACACGCATATCGTAGTTGCGACTAATTTCGATAATCGTACTAATAAAAGCACTGATTTTGGCGGGTGCTTCCGACATCAATTCGATAAAATCGGAAGGCTCTACGCCAAAAATTTCTAAAGGAAGCTCTGTAAGAATGTTGGAATTGAGCAATTCGGCAATAGGTTCGAGTTGTTTACTCAACTTGAGTGATACCAGCGAATCATAATCGGTATGCAAAGCTTCGGCCAAAGACATGATTTTTTCTGTCTTTGGATACTTCTTTCCTTTCTCAATCTCATTCAAATAAGAGATAGAAAGCCCCGACTTCTCAGCTACTTCACTGAGCGAAAACTTTTGGTCGAGGCGTAATTGCCTGATTTTTAGTCCAAAAATAATTTTGACTTTGTCGCTGTTTGTACTCATAGTGATTGTTGTTTTTTCAAAATTACATATAAATTTTTAAAGAAAATAACGAAATATAAAAATTTAGCGAAATTTCGCTTGTTTTTTAATTTTCGCAAATATAATTTTGTTTCATCAAACGAGAGGCAAACCTATAAGAGTTGTGAATGAGTTATTGAGTGAATTAGTTAGTGTATTCCTTTTCAGGTACTCATGAATTGACTAAAATCACATAAGTTCCTGATAATCAAAACACTAATTCACTAAATCACAATTCAATCATTCACAATTTACAATTAATACCACTTATTTTACTCGAACAAAACAAAACCACCAATACAATGCAGCATCAAACTATCACAGGCGTAGAAATTCTTGGAGAAATTTCTCCTCCATACCAAGCAATTATTACACCCGAAGCCCTCACTTTTGTAAGAGACCTGCATCGGATGTTTCAGAAAAGAAGGCTTGAGTTATTAGAAAAAAGACAGGTGCGTCAGCAACAAATCAACGCTGGCGAAAAGCCTACATTCCTGAGCAACACACGGGTTATCCGTGAAGGAGCTTGGGCTGTAGCACCCATTCCGGCCGATTTACAAGACCGTCGGGTTGAAATTACAGGGCCAGTTGACCGCCGTATGGTTATCAATGCCCTCAATTCGGGTGCGAAAGTCTTTATGGCCGATTTTGAAGATGCCAATACGCCTTCGTGGAAAAATGTGATAGAAGGACAAATCAACCTGTTTGATGCCATTCGTAAGCAAATTGATTTTACCGCCGACAATGGCAAATATTATGCCCTAAACCCTAGCGTTGCCGTGCTAAAGGTACGTCCTAGGGGTTGGCACATGGAAGAAAACCACGTGTTGATTGACGGAGAGCCTATTTCGGCTTCGATTTTCGACTTTGGTTTATACTTTTTTCATAACGCTTGGGCATTGGTCAAAAGAGGTTCTGGGCCTTATTTCTATCTTCCTAAAATGGAAAGTTTTGAAGAAGCCCAACTATGGAACGATATTTTTGTAGCCGCCCAAGAAGCCATCGAAATGCCTATTGGCACAATTAAGGTAACAGTGCTGATTGAAACGATATTGGCCGCTTTTGAAATGGAGGAAATCCTTTATGCCCTCCGTGACCACATTGCCGCCCTCAACGCCGGACGCTGGGATTATATTTTTAGTTGTATCAAAAAATTCCATCAGTTCAGCGATTGTCTATTGCCCGATAGGTCGCAGGTGACAATGGCCGTGCCTTTTATGCGGGCTTATGCCAAATTGTTGGTACAAACTTGCCATAAACGCAAGGCGCATGCCATTGGAGGAATGTCTGCGTTTATACCCAACCGTAAGGATGAGCAGGTCAATAAACAAGCCTTTGAGCGGGTGCGTGCCGACAAAGAATTGGAAGCGAGTACAGGTTTTGATGGTACTTGGGTGGCCCATCCCGATTTGGTAGCGGTAGCGTTAGTCCCTTTTGACGCAGCATTAGGACAACAACCGCACCAAAAAGATAAGCTATTGGCCGACGAACACATCAGCGATGCCGCCTTGATAGATTTCACGATTCCGAATGCAACCATTACCGAAGCAGGTATTTGCATGAATATTCAGGTAGGTATTTTGTATATCGAATCGTGGTTGAGAGGCATTGGTGCAGCAGCCATACACAACCTGATGGAAGATGCCGCCACCGCCGAAATCTCACGAGCACAAGTATGGCAATGGCTTCATCACCAAGCAAGTACGAATGAAGGCAGGCTAATCGACCAAGCCTATTACGAAGATTTATGCAAGGGAGAAATTGAAAAAATCAAGTCCTTGGTAGGCGAAAAACGTTTTGAAGAAGGCAAATTTACAGAGGCCATTGCTTTATTTGATAAACTTGTTACCCAAGAAAATTTCGACTATTTCCTAACCACTGATGCGTATAAATTATTATTAACACAAGAAGAAGTGGTGAGTTAGTGAATGAGAGAGTTAGTGAGTTGTGATTGAGTGAGTTAGTGAATGAGTGATTTTGATTAACGAACCTTTTTCAAATTAATTGTTTTTCATTTTCAAATTTTCAAATCACCAAATTTTCAAATTAACTGTTCCTCATTTTCAAATTTTCAAATCACCAAATTTTCAAATCACCCAAATTACCCAAATTATAACAAAACAAAACTTTAAAAACCATGAAAATTACACAAGAAGAAAGAATCCAGCAGTTGACAACCGACTGGACAACAAACCCACGTTGGGCAGGTATTGAAAGACCTTATACAGCCGAAGAAGTAGCCCGTTTGGCAGGTAGTTATAAGCTCGATTACAGCATTGCACGCATGGGAGCAGAACGTCTTTGGAAGTTGTTGACCACCGACAAATGGGTTGCTGGCTTAGGAGCATTGACAGGCAACCAAGCCGTGCAAGAAGTACAAGCAGGCATGAAGGCCATTTATTTGTCGGGATGGCAAGTAGCGGCCGATGCCAACCTTTCGGGTAATATGTACCCCGACCAAAGCCTTTATCCGGCCGACAGCGTGCCGGCGGTTGTACGTCGCATCAACAATGCCTTGATGCGTGCCGACCAGATTCAGAGTGTAAACCAAGATGGCGACATTCATTGGATGGTACCCATCGTGGCAGATGCCGAAGCAGGTTTTGGTGGTAATTTGAATGCCTTTGAATTGATGAAATGGATGATTGAAGCAGGTGCTTCGGGCGTGCATTTTGAAGACCAACTTTCGTCGGCAAAAAAATGCGGACACTTGGGCGGCAAAGTGTTGGTACCTACGCAAGAAGCGATTAATAAATTGGTAGCGGCTCGCTTGGCAGCCGACGTAATGGGGACACCAACCGTTGTGGTGGCTCGTACCGATGCCGAAGCAGCCAACTTGATTACGGCAGATGTGGATGAGCGTGATGCGAAGTTTATCCAAGCCAACAAAGGTCGTACTTCAGAAGGATTTTTCTATGTAAAAAATGGGCTAGAACAAGGCATCGACCGTGGATTGAGCTATGCCCCTTATGCCGATATGATTTGGATGGAAACGGGCAACCCCGACTTGGGCATGGCCCGTGAATTTGCCCAAGGCATTCATGAAAAATATCCTAATAAAATGCTTGCCTACAACTGTTCGCCTTCTTTCAACTGGGCGAAGTTTATGGATGAGAAAAAAATGGAAACGTTCCGAGAGGAATTGGCCGATATGGGGTATAAGTTCCAGTTTATTACCTTGGCTGGTTTCCATGCCTTGAATACCGCCATGTTTGAGTTGTCGAGTGCCTACGTACAGCGTGGCATGGCTGGTTTCTCTGAGTTACAACAACGTGAATTTGCCTTGCAAAGCAAGGGTTTCAAAGCAGTAAAACACCAAGCTTTTGTTGGCACAGGTTATTTCGATGCCGTACAAAATACCGTAACGGGTGGCTTGGCTTCTACCGCCGCCTTGAAAGGCTCAACAGAAGAAGAACAATTTCATTGATGCAAGTTTTCAGCAATCAGAAAATTCAATTAAGTACTAATACAAAATTGGGAATTAGTGTTTTGTGAAAAATCATTTTTGAAAATCACTCAATCACTAACTCACGCAATAGTTTAGGTGAATAGTTTGTCCATTCAATAAAGCCTGTTTGAGCTTTTAAGCAGGCTTTTTCATAAAAAAACAAGGCATTCAAGAAAATGCAAGACAACCTATTGCTGTATAATTCATTACAAAAATCAGTAAACAAACCAACGTTTATCAGGTTGAAATCTGTTGGTTTACAGTAGCTTAGTTGCAAAGATAGCCATACAACGCTTGACCATATTTTTTAGCGGCTTTACCGCTCTTTAGCAATACATTAATAACCATAACGGAATTTGATATGAGACACGATTTGCTTGCTGCCGACCTCAGCAAAACTGCCAAACCTATCGTAAACCATCCTGTGTTTGGTTTACATACCAATGTTCAGCTCGATTTGAGCGTACCTGCCTTGATTGAAGAAGCCCTCAAAAATCAAGAAGGTGTACTCACCGACACAGGAGCTTTTATGTGCGATACGGGTAAATTTACAGGCCGCTCGCCCAAAGACAAGTTTTGTGTATATGATGACAAAACAGCCAATACTGTTTGGTGGGGCGACATCAACCATACTTTTGATGCAGAAAAGTTTGAAGCTTTGTATCAAAAAATGATTGCGTTTGTGGCAGATAAAAAATTGTATGCTCGTTATGTTTATGCCTGTGCTTCGCCTGCACATCGCCTCAACGTATTGGTGGTGAATACCTTGGCTTGGCATAATTTGTTCTGTAACCATTTGTTTTTACGTCCTGAACAAGAGGAATTAGCAAATTTTGAACCAGAATGGTTGATTTTGAATGTACCCGATTTTGAGGCGATTCCTGCCATTGATGGCACTCGACAAGGCAATTTTACCATCATAGATTTTTCTAAAAAAATTATTCTTATTGGAGGTACGGGTTATGCTGGCGAAATGAAAAAAGGCATTTTTACCGTACTCAATTATATTTTACCGCAAGAAAAACAAGTGCTGTCGATGCACTGCTCGGCTAATATCGGGCAAGCAGGCGATACAGCTTTGTTCTTTGGTTTGTCGGGAACAGGCAAAACGACGCTATCGGCCGACCCCGACCGCCAATTGATTGGCGACGATGAACATGGCTGGTCTGACGACGAAGTATTCAACTTTGAAGGAGGTTGCTATGCCAAGGTTATCAATTTGAGTCCAGAACAAGAACCCGAAATTTTCGGGGCTATTCGTTATGGTTCTATTTTAGAAAATACCCGCTTTATTGCAGGTACATCGACGGTAGATTATACCAACCAAAGCGTTACCGAAAATACCCGTACCGCTTACCCGATTCATTATATTCCGAATGTGGCACAGCCTTCTGTAGGCAGTGCACCGAAAAATATCTTTTTTCTTACGGCTGATGCCTTTGGCGTATTGCCTCCAATTGCCCGTTTGAACAAAGAACAAGCCATGTTTTATTTTGTATCGGGCTATACTTCTAAATTAGCTGGTACCGAAATGGGCGTAAAAGAACCACAAGCCACATTCTCGGCTTGCTTTGGGGCTGCATTTTTGCCTTTGCATCCGCTTAAATATGCCGAGTTGTTGGGTAAAAAAATCAACAATGGTGAAGTAAATGTATGGTTGGTCAATACGGGTTGGACAGGCGGCCCTTATGGTGTAGGCTCTCGCATGAAACTTAAATACACCCGTGCCATGATTCATGCGGCATTAGAAGGCAAGTTTGCTACCATTCCGTTTGAAGCTCATCCTATTTTTGGCATCGAAATGCCAACCGAATGCCCCGATGTGCCAACGGCTTTGTTGAACCCAATCAATACTTGGAGCGATGCCCAAGCTTATACCGAAAAAGCGAAGTATTTGGAAACATTATTTGAGGAAAACTATCATAAATACATCAAATAAACCCCAAGGCTTCAAGCGACCAAACTAGGCCTTGAAGCCTTTTTTTGATAATATTGACTAACCGTGAAAATATTAGCAGTTTCTTGTCTATTGTTGTACTTTTCTAATATTTCAAATAAAGTGACTGCTGTAAAGGATGGACTAGGAAAGTTGTTTGTTCATCTCTTTTTAGTTTAGAGTTGTGCATAACACAAATACCCAAAGCGAAATACATAATCACGATAAATCCTCCAATAACTATGACAGTAGAAGCTACCATTGCCTTGCCCGTTGGCACAACACTCGACCGTTTTATCATGCGTCAACAAGAAAACTTTGGTTATGCCAAAGGCGAACTTTCTCAATTGCTCCGAGACATTGCTTTAGCCTCAAAAATCATCGGCAAAGAAATCAATCGTGCAGGGCTCACCGATATAACAGGAGCGTTTGGGCGAGAAAATGTGCAGGGTGAAAGTCAGCAAAAACTGGATGTGATTGCCAATATTCGCTTTAAAAGAGCCTTGATTAATGGCGGAGAAGTATGCGGTATTTTGTCGGAAGAAGAAGACGAAATTATCCAAACCAACAATTACAATGGGAAATATGTAGTGGCTATCGACCCATTAGACGGCTCTTCTAACATCGACGTAAACGTATCTATTGGTACGATTTTTTCTATTTACCGCCGTGTAAGTCCTGTTGGTACGCCTGCCGTCATCGACGATTTTATGCAAGGAGGACGCAAACAAGTAGCGGCTGGCTATATTTTGTATGGCTCGTCAACGGTGATGGTTTATACCACAGGGCAAGGCGTAAACTGCTTTACGTATGAAAGTTCTTTGGGTGAATTTTTCTTTTCTCATGCCGACATGACGATTCCAAGTACAGGTAAAATTTATTCGGTCAATGATGCCTATTTCGATGAGTTTGCCGCTCCCGTACAAACGTTCGTTACCGAAATGCGTCGTACCAAAGGAGCAATGGCCCGTTATATTGGCTCGTTGGTAGGCGATTTTCACCGTAATTTATTGAAAGGAGGCATTTATTTGTATCCACCAACAGCAAAAACACCGCATGGCAAATTACGCCTACTATACGAATGCTATCCTTTGGCTTTTGTGATAGAACAAGCAGGCGGCCGAGGCTACGACGGCACACAAGATATTTTAGACATTACCCCAACCCATGTTCATCAACGTTGTGCCGCTTACCTTGGCTCTACGCAACTGATAGACGAATTAGTAAAGCAATTGAATTGTGAAGTGTAAGGTTCTGCAAGAAAGATAAAAGATTGTTCAACAAAGGCAAACAATAAATTTCCCAACCGTAGAGCCGAGGCAATGCCTCGGCTCTACATTTTTTCCATTGTCTTACTGATGGCATGACTTTGAGGCATGCCATCAGTACTATTCCCTAGCTGTTTCAAGTTTAAGAACTTGGAACAATAAATCAAGTGCAGTCTCCGACTGCACCACCCGTACAACCAATAGCAAAGATTGAATACTTTAGTAGGTTCGATTTGAGCAAGGTCGCAGTCAGAGACTGCTTCTTATTCGGCGTTCCAAGTTCTTAAACTTGAAACAGCTAGGGGTGAAGCGTATCAAACTTATTCACTGCTTCACCAATTATACCAAGCTGTCGTTCTACGGCACTTTGTGTTTTTAAATCCTTATCGTATTGTTCATAAGAGCTAATGGGTGCAATAAACTCATCAATTAAGTCGATAGCATAAACAATATCATACAAATATTTTAGTCCCTTTTCTGTCATAAATCAAAACCTTAGTTGAGTCAATATTTTTTCTGAGATAGGGGTTTTTGATAGAATTTTCGGTCAATAAATCTACTTTCCTATGAAAGAAATCTTCAAAAGTATCCCATAGTACTAAAAGTTTTTCGCCTCTTTCAATGGGGTCTGGCTCATCAATTTCAACTAATAAATCTATATAGAATCAAATTTATTAGTCGTAGCTGAACCAAAAGCATACAAGTATTTTACCTGATGCTTTTGGCATAAAGCATTGAAAATAGCTAATTGATTTTGTATTTCTTCTTGGATTCGCATAAATCAAATTTACTCAATTATACAGATTTAACAACGCTGGTGAGAGGTTATTTAGGGTATTTTTTAACATTGAGCATTCGAGCATCTGGAGGATAAGTAATATTGAAATCTAGTTGCTGTAAATCTCTAAGACTAAAATCATATCGTTTGAGTATTTTGTATTCATCTCTAATTTTTGTCCAAGAGGTTGTATCTAATTGTTGAGTATCAAAAACAAAAAAGGATAATGTGTCAGAAGGTAAAGCGTTAAATCTATCTTCCCACCTAGATGAGTAAGAATCCGTTTCTTCATACCCATTTGGCTTGACATTTAGCATTGATGGCTTGTCTGTTGGTAAAAGCGTGTCAGGGTATATGTGTTGAGAACCATATCTACTAATATAAAAACTAATCTTTTTTGATGATTGATTTTTTACTATTAGACTATAATAAGTTTCTATACATCCTTCACAACTTCCAGCAAACAATATTACCATTAAAAAAAGAGAAACGAGCGTTAGGAATGATGTTTTCATTTTAGTAGAGCTTAATGTGTATGTTAAAAATTAATTGTAAAACCTAGCTTGTACATCTACAAACATTATTGCAATTAGAAATATTGTCGAAAGGAACGCAATGAAAAGTCTCGTTTTGTTTCTTTTAGAAGTTGTCCAAATGCCAGCAACAAATGCAGAAAGAAAGCCAAGTCCAAAAGCTAAATTTACTTTTGCGTAAAGGTCAGCCGTTTTGTAATACCAAGGAACAGGACCGTCTCTACCAAATGGATAGTTTGTTGTCTGCTTGAGTACCCCAATTGTTACAAATTCTTCCAAGTGCATAAGTGTCATAAGTCCAGATAACAGTAATGTCATTCCTGCTAAAAGCCAAAATTTAATGTCGATATGTTGTTGTGTAGTCATTTATACTTGCCTATAATGGTGGATAATTTTAGTTGTACTGATGGCAAATAATCTGGTGTTTTATTCGACTATTATCAGTAACCAAACAGTGGTAAAAGAAATGAAAATCCACTCAATTAAACGTTTAGTTTTTTTGCTAAATAATTTCTTTCTCAATGTTTCGATTACAGATATGACAAAATTTCCAACACTAAAGCCTGGGAAAAGCGATAAACTCAAAACTCCAGTGAAGGTAAGCGTTAGTGACAAACTTGAAAAAAAGGCTTGGAAACTACTAAATATTGAAACATTTGCTATTTCAACTGACCCTCTCAAAGCAGGATTCGGCTGAATAAGCGACCAAGCCTCATGCCAATAATACCCGAACCTATGTGCCACTTCGGAGATTCCATAGTTTTTCGTTGTGATGATAATTTTATTTTCTCCCTTTGAATCATACATTATCGGTATTATCGCTGGTTTTTCCGCACTACCCATTAGTGAATATTTATCAGCATCATTTACTAAAATTTTACTTTTGATTCCATTTTTCTCTACAGCGACTTCTATGTTTCCGTCTTCTAATACTATTTGTGATAAAATATCAGATACTCTTTCTGGCTCTTTTCCATTAATAGCAATTATTTTCATGTTATCCTCAAACCCTAATTTTTGCATTTGACTATTGAATTTGAGTCCATAAATAGCATTTTTGTTTTCAATAAATCTATCTTTTCTTAATATCGTAACCCCCAATATCAACAAGAATGCCAAGCCACTACTCAAGGCTAATCCTGATAATTTTGCTAGTGGAATGAGCCAACTGAAATTATTTTCTAAGGATTCAAATTTCTCTTTCAGCATCCATTTAGGAGCTAAATTCATGAGTATAGACAGCGTAATTGCGATGACAACCATATTATGCTTGGGTTTAAATATTAGTAACAAATATTAACTGTAATAAATAAATTAATTGATTGTTTACTCATCTCGTTCAACCCCTTACTGTTACAAGTTGTTAATCTTGAAACAGCAAGGAAGATTCCAACGAAAGCAAATAATAAATTTCCCAACCGTAGAGCCGAGGCAATGCCTCGGCTCTACATTTTTCCCTTGCCTCGGCTCTACAATACCACATCCCAACCTTGCCTCGTCCCTACGATATATTTCAACACATTTGTTTCTACAAAACAATCATTATATCGTTGCCCCCCTTGCTATTCCAAGTTGTTAAACTTGAAACAGCAAGTTAAAAACTAAGTGTATTGTGTTTTCTAATATCCTACAAGATAATGCTTTTACTACAAACTTTACTTCAAAACTTCTACGGGCGTTAAGCTTACTTTTTCTAATAAACCAGACGCTCTTGGCGACCAGCCTTTTGTGGTGAAATAGCCGTCTTTTCCTAAGTTTTGTTTCAGTCTTGCTGATACGTTGATGTTATAAAACTTCTGCCAAACAGTACCTTCTTTTTCTAAAGCGATTACTCTGTTTGCCATTGAATTAGTCACTTTTATGGCTAATTCGTTTTTGGATTTTAATAAAGTATTGTGTACAAAAACTTTATAAGTTGGGCCTAATAAAGTAGCCAAATATTTTCCATTCAATGTCACCGATGCACTTTCAGCTACTTTACCTAAATCTAACCAATAGCCCTGTGCATTAGTTTTGGGTTTTACGAAATTCAATTGATACAAAGCCGTTCCCGAAAAATCTTGATAAGCATTGCCTGCATTTGTCCACGAACCTAATGTTTGGGTTTCAATGGCTTTTGGTAAAGTTGGGCCGCCTTCAATAAACGAAATTTTCCAAGTCCCTTTTAGCTCTTCGGCTTCTTTGCTCGCTTTCCAATAAGGATAGCTTTTGCCTTTTTCTACTGTTTTAAAGGTTTCAATAATGCAAGATTCCCCCACAGATAATTGCAAAAATACTTCATTGTTTTTCACTTTTGCCATGCCCAAAACTCCCGTCATTGGATTGTACAAAGCGGCTGATTTCGCTTCAGCTTCTAATTTTACCCAGCCTTCAAATGCCTGCCCAGATTTATTATTGACGAAATAATAATTTCCTTTTGCAGAAGTTTTTCTAACGAATTGTAAGCCTTTGTCGGTCATGGTTTCACGATTGATTTTAGCGAAAATCATCAATTCATCTAAATCTTCACCCAACAAAAATGAACCTTCGCCAATCTTAGCTTGATTCAATTGGGCATTTACTTTCACAAAATTTAACTGAGCCAAAAGTGCCTTAAATTTTGCTCTTCGTTCATCCAAATTCCCTAAACCCGGTACATCGACGGGCAATTGATGATGCACGATAATGGTTGCTCCAGCCTTTGCCAATTGTACTAATTTCTCCAAAGTCTCTACAGGTACTTGCTCACTTTCAGCCAATAGTACTGTTTTGTAGGCAACGCCACCCGTAATAATTTGCTGATTTTGTACTTTTAAGTTGGCAATTTGTTTATCAGAAATAAAATCGAAGCCATAGCCACGGTCAATCATTTTCTGAGCAACTGCTTTAAAATCTGTTCCGTTAAATTCTGGCGTTACGCCGTCGAAGTGTTCTAATAAACCTTTGGGGGAAGGTTCTGTGAGTCGGTCGGTAATCGGGAAGTACAGCAACACATCGTTATTAGGTTTGCTATCTTGTAAAAAAGCCTGCGTGCGAGCCACGTAATGATTCAGCGTAGCAAAGTCTTTCCAGAAAGGGTTTTGTGGCGTAAAGTGTACGGCTGCATAAAATAACCAACCCGGAAATGCTTCGTTTTTAGGCGAGTAATTGGTACCGTGGTAAAAAATATGGTTTACGCCACCGACCATAAATCTATCTAAAGCTTTTTTCACATCGCTCAGAGAAGAAAGAAAATGTTCGTTCTCCCAAGTGGCAGATTCCGAAGAAGTCAATTTTTTACCCAATACATTAGAAGCCGAAGAAGCAAATTTAATTCTCAATAAATCTGTTCCTTCAATTTCTGGAATGTCCACCAAACCGTATAAATCTAAGGTATTTGCAGGCGAACCATGAGCTTGATTTCTCACAATTTTACCACGAGCATGAGCCCATTTTGCCCATTCTCCTGTATATTTTTCCAGAATCAAATCCCCAATTGTAGTTCTATAATCGAATAATACTCTGTGGTTTAAATCTGTGTTTTCTTTACTAAAAAGATTTGGCAAGTAATTTCTTAAATCATAACCTCTTCTTTGCTGAAATTCTTTGAATAAATCATCCGTCCAGTCCGACTGCCCACGAGCGTCATCTACTTCGTAAGAATCATTGAAGAAAGCACGCATACTCGAAACATCCGTATTGGCGAAAGCTTTATCAAATTCTTTTAAGTAATTTTGAATCGCTTTTTCAGAAAAATGGTCGATTACATCCCCTTCGCCACCCGGTCCAGCACGTTCTACCATTTTGCCATGCCAACCTTGGAAAATAGCGTAAAGCGTCCAATTGCCTTTGGGAGCTTCCCAATTCAATTGTCCCATAGCACTTACTTTGTCTGTCAGATTCATTATTTCTCCTTTGTCAGAATACGCCATGAGCGTTTGTAAAGGCAAAGGTTTTTCAAATTTTACTTGGTCGATTGCTAATTCTTGAAGGTTTTCATTTTTTGAAATGGGATATTTCAAAGCAGAAATTTCAGTCTTTTTTGGTAAAACATATCTTAACAACGGACTTTGCTGAAACGTAATCACTTCCGACAGTTTTTCACCTTCTTTTAATTGATAGGTTTTGAAATTGACATTCTTACAAGCGTCTTCAGGCGTAACCCAACGTCCGCCAAAAGGCCAGCCCGAAGCATTGGCAAGGTCGATGCCCAAGCCCAAACGAGTCCCTTCATTCAACGTATGCTTGAACATTTGCACCCATTTGGGTGAAAGGAAATCTATAAAATTAGCCTCTTCGCCTTTTACGCCATAAATAGGCGTAATTTCCAAACCTCCCAAACCAGCTTTTTGGTAGGTTTCCATATTGTAGGTTAAATCTTTGGGATTTACGGCATTGCCTTCCCACCACCAACGTGACCACGGTTTGGTTTGCTGAGTAATGGGTTTCCATTTTACTTGTCCGAAACTCAGAGAAGACGTAATTGATAAGAGAATGAATACTTGAAAGGCTTTTTGATAGCAATTTTTCATCAGACACAAGGGCTTTATTTCGTGCAAAATAAACGTAAACGCTGCCTGTTACGTCCTGTGATGTCATGCTTTTGGGAATATCTTCTGAAAAATTATAATTTTTCAGAAGATATTCGAGAGGAAATGTAAAGTTTCTTTGGTGTTTTAAGCTTAAAGTTAAAGTTGTTTATAGAGTATAAAATCACTTCTCTTAAAAAATAGAAAGTCAATATTTGGATAGTCAAGTCATTAAAAGTGAAGTTTATAAACCAAGTTATTTTTACATCTGTAAACAGTTGAACATATAGGTAAAATTTTTGGATGCCATGTTTAAACAGTTGAACACATAGGTAAAATTTTTGGATGCCATGTTTAAATGTTTTGGTCGTAAGGCACGGAACCAGCGAAGACATAAAAAAGGCTGTCTCTACAAGACAGCCTTTCTATCAATATACAATGCTTACTTTACAGACCAAGCTAATTGACAGTTAGAGTTAGCTTCTGAAACAGCAGTTACATCACCACAGATAGAGCTTTGGTTCCATGTTTTAAACACTTTACCATCTGTTGTATAAAGTCTCCATTTCAAGATAAAAGTATCAGTATTACCATCAAACCACTTACCCGTAGGGCGAGCATGAGCAGGGTTATTAAAGACAGGCACCGCTGTTACTTTATTATATTTTACCGTTGCATCTTTATACAAATCATATACTTGTTTTGGCGTAATGCTGAAACTATTCCAAGCCCTGTTTGCTCCAACATTACTGATAGTAGCAACCAGTTTTCCTGTGCCGCTACCTAAATCGGCTGTTTGCGGATTACCATCTGGGTCGGTATAGTCTTCAGTCATATTCACATACAACTCTATTTTGTTTACGGTCAACTTATTATCAAGCGAAACCCAGCGGATTTTAAAGTCGATTTTGGCATTATCTTGCCCTGTAGCAGGGAAGTTTTTTGCTCCATCAGACTCATAAGGTTGTGGTCTTGAGTTAGCATTACCATTAAAGGCGATACCATCGAATACACCGAATCCATGTACTGCTGGTTCCCATTGCAAGACAGGGTTAAGACTTTCATCTCTACAAGCATAGATAATAGAAAGGAGTCCTGCTAAAAATATATACGATACGATTCTTTTCATATTTTGTACTAAATTATGTGTGAGTGTGTATAAGAGCAGAGAAAACTCTGCTCTGTATTACTTTACTTATTTAGAATGTCCATTTAAGCAGTACTTTATCCCAGAAGATAGGATCTCTATCAAAAATCACATTAGCCACTTTATCAGCTGCATTAGGGTTCAAGTTTCCTTCTTGAGACGGATACGGCTTACGAAGTGCAAACTGACGGATAGGTTTTAAGATTGGGTTTTGAATAGCTGTTGGGTAGCCAAGTCTTCTTAAACCATTCCAAGTTTCAGTAGATTGTCCCCAGCGACAGAACCAAGCTTGTTTCATCACAACATTCAATTTAGCAGTATTGGTTGGTGCAGCGTCATACTGAGCTAACCAAGCGTTTACATACGTAGTGATGTCTGCTGTAGCAGGAGCTTTTGCGTTAGCAGCATCTATCGCTAAACCTAAATTCACCACTCTAGTGATATGTTCACGAATAGCAGCTTCAAAAATACTACGAGCATCACCTGTCATACCACCATCTAAGATTGCTTCAATTTGATAAAACTTGATATCATTGCTTGTAATCAATGGAAGAATACCATTGCCACCTTTTGTACCTCCAGTGAGTGCTTTAGCCGTAATTTCACGACCAGAGTATAAGCCACCAGCAGGATAACAGCCTGGTGCTGTACGCAAAGCACCATCTTGTGGTGCACCAGTGTTGTCTCCTCTATCTCTTCCAAAGAACCCTGCAATATAAGCTTTATCATCACTTGTCCAGCCACCATATACTTGCTTATACTTGTCTATAAACGACTGTTTTAGCACTAAATATGTACCTCCATAAGGAATAGTTCCTCTATCTGTTGGGTCGGCAGGATCTAACACTTTACTTGTTTGGCGATAGAAATAAAATGGCAAGCGAGGGTCTTTATTCAAAATCATTTCTGACATCAATTGATGCGAAATATAGCTAAAGCCGTTATCTCCTAAGTAAGCATTTTGAAACCAAGGGTGGCGACCGTCGCTACCATCGGCGTTTAATTGCGAGCCAAATTTGAATGTAAAATCATCAGCACTACTCGTAATATATCCACCAGCATTAAAGGCAGCAATCAAATCGGCGTTACCAGTAGCACGGCCTTTGCGAGAATTAAGCAACAAACGTAGTTTAACCGACTTTGCTAATTTTGTCCATTTCGTAATATTACCACTGTAGATGATATCATTTTTAACGGCAACAGGGCTGGTTTTGGCAAAGTTTGCTACAGCAGCATCGCACAATTTAATTAAAGCTTCATAAATATCAGAGTCTTTATCAAACTTCGCTTGAAAGTTAGGAGCAGCGTCATTACCAGCCCAAGCTTCGGTATAAGGAACATCACCGAAAGTATCAACAAAGTTACCTACAGCAAAAGCTTTTAGCGTTTGAGCAATACCTAAATAATAAGGGCTGTTGATATTTTCAGTAGCTTTAATCAAACCCTGTATATTTTGGGTTGACTGATAAAACCCATTCCAAGTTCCGTTGTAGGAACTGTTATTTAAGTTGAAATCGTCTGCACTGTTTATCTGTCCAGAAAAGCCTGCTGCATCGTACAGGTCAACGCTGTTAATGGCAGCTAACTCGGCTGTTGGAAGGAGCAAATCTGGAGATGCAGTAGCGGGGTTATTTGGGTCGGTATTGATATTCAAGTCTGTTAGGTTACATGAACTAACAGTAGATACAACAACGATACCCCATACTAACCTTTTTAGTGTTTTATATGAATGTTTCATCTTTGTTTCAAAGTTTAAATAATAAAAACGAATGAGTCTGTGTATGATGGTTTTAGCTTACCGTTAGAAAGTAGCCGATAAGTTTACACCAAAACGACGAGTAGATGGTGCCGCACCTAAATCGAAACCTTGTACGTTTGAATCAGGGAAACTCGACAATACCTCTGGGTCAAAGTTCAAGCCTTTCAACATATTGGGTGCATAGAACCATAAGTTACGACCCGATACTGATAAGCGCAAAGAACCTAAGAAACGAAGATGTTTCTGTAAGAAAGCCTTTGGTACTGTGTAGCCTAAAGAAACCTCTCTAATACGAATCGTTGTAACATCATACACGTTTGTTTCATCTGCACCATAAGCACCGAAGCCATCAGAGAAATGATATTCAAACGCACTCATAGCGGTTGTATTTTTGATAGGTTGACCGTCTGCACCAACAAGTGCTTGGTATGTTTGTGGGTCACCATATACACCTGGAATAACACGCATACCTTCTCTGTCTTCACTTCCTTTCAATTGACCACGCAATAACAACGAAGCAGCCGTTACAGAGAACATTTTACCTCCTTTACGGTAGTCAAGCAAAGCAGACAATGTAAAGTTTTTATACGTAAATGTGTTGGTCCAGCCAAGGGTAAAGTCAGGAGCAGGGTTTCCGATGATTGTTGACTGAGCTTGGTAAATAGGTTTACCAGATTCCTCATTAATCAAAAGGTTTCCATTGGCATCACGAGCATATTTACTTCCGTAAATCATACCATAAGGCTGACCATTTTGGAATACAGTACCTAAGTTAGAGCTACCTGTTCCACTAAGTAGGATTTGACCAGCAGGACCTGCGTCAACCACTTCTGAGCGTAAACGAGTGAAGGCAGCGAAGGAAGTCCAAGTAAATCCACTTTTAGTTTTAATTGGTACTAAAGTCAAACCAACTTCGATACCATTGTTATTAATCTGACCAGCATTGATGTTTCTGTAAGCAAAACCAGACGACGAAGGTACACGTGTCAATACAATCAAATTAGTAGAGTTACGATTGAAATACGCAAAGTCTAGGTTGATTCTGTTATTGAAGAATTGTAATTCTGTACCTACTTCTACCTCAGTAGTAAATTCAGGCTTCAAGTCAATGTTGTTGAGTGTGCTTGGATAGCTTGCTATAGCGGTTGCTACATCGTTTACATACGTTGTTCCTAAGTTGTAAACAGTGTTAACGTTATATGGAGAAGCATCCTTACCTACTTTAGCATAGTTTGCTCTAAGCTTACCAAAGTTTAAGATATTCTTAGGAAGATTGAAAGCATCTGTAAATACCAACGAAGCACTCACGGCTGGGTAAAGATAGCTACTGTTTGCGGCTGGTAAGGTTGAAGAATGGTCGTTACGAATACTACCCGTTAAGAAAGCATAGTTTTTGTAAGAGAAAGTTGCTTCCCCAAAAATACCATACAATCTTCTCAAAGAGTTGTATTGGTTACTTGATTGAGATTTTGTTCCAGAAAGAATCAACAAGTTGGCATCAATTACATTTTGACCAGTAGTTGATACACGACTGTATTCACGTTGGTTGGCATTGAAACCTCCCATCAATTTAAAGCCTAAATCTTCATTGAAATCATGGTTGATGGTAGCTAAGAAAGTGAAGTCAGTTTCTGTGTTAACAAGATTTGATTTAGAAACTAAACCATTGATGAATGCTACACCACCAGGACGAATCACGTTGGTTCTAGCTTCTGAGTACGTGTTGATACCTCCTTTTGCCAATAAGTTCAACCATGGTGTAACATCATAGCTTAATGCCATGTTGCCAAACACACGGTTTACTGTACTGTTATACAAGTTATATTTTGTTGTACGTAAAGGGTTATCTAAAGCACGATAAAATACGTTTGTTCCATCAACTGGGTTTTCAGACGGATAAGCCATCAAATTATAGTTACGAGGAAGATAGAAAATACGGTCATATATCGAACCAGTTGAACCACTACCGTAATCACTAAAATAAGAAGCTCCCGACTGAGGGCTTTGTTGAGAGGTAAATACATAGTTTACATTTCCGCTGATTGTCAAGCCATTAGTCAATACGGCATTTCCCCCAAAGTTCAAACTTGTTCTTGATGTTTTTGAGTTAGGAATAATCCCTTCGTTACTCATCGACGATACCCCAGCATTCAAGGAAGTTTTATCACCTGTTGATGAGATATTGATGCTGTTTTCCAATACTTTACCTTGCTTGAAGAAGCCACCAACAATATCATAAGGCTGCAAAGGTACAGCAATGGCATTACCATTGGCATCAAGCAACTCTGGGAATACTGATTTGTAACGAGCTGCACCGTAAGCCACACCTACCAATGGATGCGGTACTGTTCCTTCTGGGTAGCCAGCTACTATCGTTTTTGAATAACGAGCAAAACCCAATTGAGCATTGACTTTATCAACTTCAGAAGGGAATACAGTTCCCCAGTTACCGATAAAACCTCCGTTGTAGTTTTGGTTTGAACCCTGAGTATAAGTGTTTTGATAATCAGGAACACTAGAAATATTTTCAATAGAAGCCGAAGAATTGAGTGTAACTTCTAAGCCTTTTTTAGCCGATTTACTACCCGATTTTGTTGTAATAACAATTACACCATTCGATGCTCTTGAACCATAAAGAGCCGCAGCAGCCGCACCTTTCAATACCGTCATTGATTCGATATTGTTGGGGTCTATATCGTATGCACGGTTGGAGGTTACTGTGTTAGAGTTGAATCCGTCTGTAGCGTTTACAGAGTTATCAAAAGGAATACCATCTACAACAAATAAGGGCTGGTTGTTACCAGTAAAGGAGTTGTTACCACGAATCGTGATTTTTGTTCCTTGACCAGGTGCACCACCCCCACTGATGATGTTTACCCCTGGCACTTTACCATTCAACGAACGAAGAGCATCTGGTTCAGAACGTTGTGCAAGGGCATCTCCCTTCACACTAGAAACTGCATACGCAAGAGCTTTCTTGTCTCTTTGAATACCAATAGCCGTTACCACTACCTCAGACAATTGCTTGTTGTCTGAGCCTAGTTTTACATCAATAACGGTCTTGTTTCCTACGGGGGTTTCTTGGGTGACAAAACCAACAAAAGAGAATACAAGTACGCCTCCTTTGTCTGGCACAAGGATGCTAAATGCACCACTAGCATCCGTTTGCGTTCCTTTAGTAGTTCCTTTTAGAATTACTGAAACGCCTGGAAGACCCGACCCGTCCTCGGCCGAAGTCACTTTACCTGTTACTTTGTGGTCTTGTGCAAATAAGTTTACACATGTTAACAAAGCTAACAAGTAAGTCATTAGTAGACTTTTCTTCATGAACTAATTTAGTTAAGGTAAAAATTTTTGTTGTTAAGATGATTTTTGACCAAATTATAAAAAAAACAAGAAACAAACAAATTAATTCTTTAATGAAATTTTGCGGAAACTTAGGATAAATGGTAAAGTATTTGGTTTTTGGATGAAATACTTTTGTTTCGTTTGGTTTATTATTCCTGAAAATTACTTAAAACAAGTATCTTTTTATATGTTTTGAGGATAAACCGTAAGTATATTTCACCAAATAATATAGTAAATTAATAGACTTTTTAATATTTTTTATTTTTTAAAAAATATTAAAAAAACATCGGCACTAATAGTTGTTATACTAAATAAAACAAGTGATTTTCTAGGAATGGTTGTAGTGTAGCGGATGAGTCTTTACACAAGATTGGATTTTTTTTATATGGTACAATAACGGTATTATGTTTACATACTATTTTATGTATCCTCAGACCTTTTCTGATAAATACGAACGAATATCTAGTTTTGAGGCGTATTCGTAGCCAATCGTAAATATTTCTCGTGCCTTTCTCACGCTCTGAGGGTCATACTGGCTCAAGGCTGAGGGTTCTATTACTAAATGGCAATGCTTGATTCGGCTCTGTGCATTTTGATGAATAGCCAAATACAAACTTTGTTGTAAAACAGCTTGCAACGATTTCAAATTAGACGCTGTACTTATCGGGTTGCAATGACTCCCAATAATAAAGTCGCAAGTGGATTGTAATGGCTCTACAGGCATATTATTGAGTACGCCCCCATCAACCAACAAACGATTGTCGAACTGTACAGGCTCGAATAGCCCGGGAATGCTACACGATGCCAAAATAGGTTTCCATAGTTCGCCTTGTGAAAAATACACGCTTTCTCCTTTTTCTATATCCACGGCATTAACCACCAATGGAATTTTCAAATGCTCAAACGCATTATGAGGCAAATATTTGGCATATACTTCTTGGGCTTTTTTCATGCTTAATAGCCCAAGGTTGAAAGCTGGTCGGAATACTTTGAGGGTTTCGCTAGAAACAATTATCTCAAAAATATGTTCAGGCGAATAGCCCGCCGCAAATAACACCCCAGCAATAGCCCCTGCACTACACCCCGAAATGTGATGTATAGCAATGTGCTGCTCTTGCAAGGCTTTCAATACACCCAAATGTGCAAGCCCCCTCGCTCCTCCGCCCGATAACACTAAACCTATTTTCATAACTTATTGGAATTGATTCTACTAAAATGGTAAAGGTGTTTCTAATATACATAACTTCATTTATCTTGCAAATGTTTAACAAAACAAAACTTAAGAAACATGAAACTTTATACAATTGATGCCGGAAACTTTAAATTAGACGGCGGTGCTATGTTTGGGGTTGTGCCTAAATCGTTTTGGAATAAATGGAATCCTGCCGACGAAAACAACCTTTGCTCTTGGAAAATGCGTTGCTTGCTCATCGAACAGGGCAAGCAGTTGATTTTGATTGACACAGGCATGGGCGACAAACAAGATGCCAAATGGCAGTCGTATTACTACCGACATGGCGAGGGCGATTTGATTGGCTCTCTGCAAAAACTGGGCTTTAGCCCCAACGATGTGACAGACGTGGTATTGAGCCATTTGCATTTCGACCATTGTGGAGGAGCCGTAACGTGGAATAGCAGTCGTACTGCCTACCAAACGACCTTTCCGAATGCAAAATATTGGACACACTCAGGTCATTTGGATTGGGCTTTGCAACCCAACGGGCGAGAAAAAGCTACTTTTTTCAAAGAAAATATCTTACCCATCCAAGAAGCAGGGCAATTGTATTGTATCGACCAAACCCCTCCCTTATTGCCTAATATCGAGTTTCTACTGGCCGACGGGCATACCGAAAAAATGATTATGCCTAAAATTACTTACCAAAACCACACCGTTCTTTTTATTGCCGATACCATTCCTTCGCACGCACACGTCCCTGTACCTTATGTAATGGGTTATGATATACGACCTTTGCAAACCATGCAAGAAAAACAAACACTGTTGGAAAAAATCGCTGCGAATAATTGGTTAGTCTATTTCGACCATGACCCCACTTACGATTGTGCTACGGTATTGGCAACTGAAAAAGGTTTTAAAATAGCACAAGCTGGTTTGTTGAGCGATTGGGGTTTATAATGATAAGCTAAGAAAACAAAAGCCCTTCATTATGAAGGGCTTAGTCATACTTATGGTTCGGGTTAAAATTTTTTCATGACTTTTTCACTTATCATCTCTAGCACAATACACGCACTCTTTTTTTATAAAAATCTGTTTTAGTATCAATGATGAAATAAGTATGTTAAAATACTAATATTTTACATTTTTGAAAAAAAAGCTAGATAAGAGGTGATATGGTTACACAATCTAAGAAAAATACAATATTGTTTTTTTGTTTTTAAGGCCTAAAAGAACCTATCCGAAAAAAACGGAACGATTTTAGCAGTATATATTTTATCAAAAGTCAAGCGTGCTTTAAGCTCCTAAAGTTTTTCTTTGAAGCCTAAAAATACGTTTAATTTTAAACAAAACCCATAAAATAACCGCTAAATTTTGTCGAAAATATGCTGTAAAGTACGTTTAGGCAAAAGTAAATTATTGTTCACCGTTTTGCGGCTTATGCCTTAATTCAAAAGAAGATGAATAACAAAATGCTAAAGAAAGTTTTACTTGTTGATGATGATACAGTAACACTCGCCTTGTGCGACATGGTCATAAAACGCTTTCCCTTTGCAGAACAGGTGGACAAAGCCATGAACGGAAAAGAAGCACTTGACTATTTCGGAGAATTAGTCGATAACCCAAGTGAAGCTCAGAAAGCTCCTTCGCTTATTTTCTTAGATTTGAATATGCCTGTGATGAATGGCTGGGACTTTTTAGATGAATTCGTAAACAAAGGTTTTCATACAATTTTCCCCGACACCCGTATCATTGTGCTAACGTCTAGCATTGACCCAAGTGATATTCAACGTGCCGACCAATACGATATTATCATTCAATTCATTAGTAAGCCTCTCACTTTCAACATCATCAAAGAAATCAAGCAGAACGACTATCTTCAAGAACATTTCGCAGATAATTAATTATTTCTGTGTTCTGTACAAAAAATTCGGTACTTATTCTATTTTTGTATTTGTATATGAGCGAGAGCCATCTATAGCCGTACTTTAATGTGCTACAGGTGGCTTATGCAGTACTCATTTCGTTACCTGAAAGATTCTACTGCGTGTGTCCATGCCTACCTCTCGCAATCCTCTAAAGCTGTAAGCTTTGAAAAAAGCAACAAGACGATAAAACCATAGAATAAGTAAACTTGAAATTTATGAACAACAACCTTTACTGGAAAGCACAAACCCTCGGATGGTTAGGTGTTAATTTATGTTTGGTTTTTTTACTCCTCGACCCATTTTCTACCGTTGGGATAACGCCTTATCTCACTGTAGTCCTCATTAATACGCTTGTAGGAATATCCTTTTCGCACCTGCTCAAGCTCGTTTATACACAGCAAGCCGCCGAAATCAAGATTGTACGTCGTAATGTATTGGCATTGGTTGGTATTTGCTTGCTGGGAGCGGCATTGATTGGCCTGTTTATGCACATGACAAGTGCTTTGTTATCAAACAATTCCCTTTCTTTATCTATCAAACCTTATTTGATTGGTTTAGTCGAAATTTGCATTTGGCTTGGTTTGGCTATTACAACCGAATCGGTTAGGAGTTTTCACCGAGATTTACAAACTGAAACGGCAGTACAGAACCTGATGCGTAAAACAGAGCTCGATACACTTAAAAGTCAGCTTAATCCTCATTTCTTGTTCAATTCGCTCAATTCTATCAAAGCTCTTGTGCGGATAGACCCCCCACAGGCTCAAAAATCTATCATTCAACTTTCTGATATTTTACGCAAATCGCTTACCATCAGCGAAACGCCCATGGTTGATTTGTTAGAGGAGCTTTCGATGATGCAACAATACTTAGATTTAGAAAAAATTCGTTTCGATAAACGCCTCAACTACCATTTCAAGATTGAAAATCAAAGCCTTGGCTACCGTATTCCTTCTATGTCGTTGTATCTTTTGGTAGAAAATGCTATCAAACACGGCATCAGCCGTATTGTAAAAGGCGGCGAATTGTTTATCCATACCCGTATCGAAGAGAAAAACCTCATCATTATTGTCCGCAATACGGGTACATTGGTGGTGAAAGAGCATTTTTATGGGGTAAGCCTGAATAATTTAGAAAGAAGGTTACACAATATTTATGCCGATAGGGCTTCTCTTCATTTTAGAGAAGACAATAATTTTGTGATAGCCACCCTCACGATTCCTTTATCTTAACAATGATTTTTGCTGTACTTTCTTATTCTTTTCTGACCAAATAAAAATGTCCTGGTGGCATTTTCTTGGGTTTTTGTCCTAGAAATTCAATTTCAGCCTCATACACATACAAGCCATTGGGAGCAGGTTGATTTTTGTAAATACCATCCCAGCCCATCGAATTATCGTTTGGTACAAAATCGCTTCGTTCAAAAATGAGTTCGTTCCAACGGTTACGAATTTTGAGATTATGGATTTTCTTGATACCAGTACCAAACAAGGTGTATTGGTCGCCTATACCGTCGTTGTTGGGCGTAAAGACTTCTGGGAATAAGGCAAAACAAGAGTCGGCCACAAAAGCGTTTACAACGGTGATAGAATCTCGACATACGTTGTTGAACGAAGCCGTAAGCGTAGTGGTATATCTTCCTGTAGAAAAACTCAAGGCAGGAGATGCCAAGCTTGATTTTTGTCCATCACTAAACACCCACTCAAACGTATTGGCATTCAGCGAAGTATTGACCAACTGCACCATTGCAGGCGAACATAACACCGAATCGCCTACTACTCTGAACTGTGCTTTTACTTTTTCTCGTATCGTCACGGTCTTACTGATGGGCGTTGTACAGCCTGTGATAAAATCTTTGAGGGTAAGCGTTACCGTCTTATCGCCCGAAGTAGCATACAAGTGCTTCGGAGAAAAATTAGCAGAATCAAGAGGGCTACCATCACCAAAATTCCATAGTGCATTGTACAAATTGATATTACTTTTATTGGTAAACTGTACTTGCTGTGCGGCACAATTGAGGGCTGGAAAACTAAAATCACCTGTTGGAGCAGCCTTTACTTGCACCGTTTTTTGTACTGAATCGTAGCCACACTGGGTATAGGAAATGAGTGTAACGGTAAATGATTTATTGGGCGTAGTAAAGCTATGCGTCGGACTAGCCCCTTGCACAGGACTAGAGCCATCGCCAAATTTCCAAATCATTCGTTGCGGAATAGGCTTGGTAGCATCGGTAAAAATAATGGATTCATTGGGGCAAACAATGCTTTTGCTCATCTGAAACAGTGCCACTACATTGCTCGGATATACCTTTATGTCGATAGAATCTTGGCTTGCTCCACAAATATTATTGGTCAATAATTTTACCTTGTACGTCCGAATCGTATCTTTTGCCGAAAATAAATGCGTAATGGTATCTAACTGTGCAACGCTTGCGTTGCTACCATCGCCCCATTGCCATGTAACGGGCTTGTTTGCCCCAACCGAACGGTTGGAAAATAAAATCCGTGCAGGCGAACAACGAAGCGTAGTAGAGTCAACTCCCAAATCGGCAAGCGGGATAGTCCTTACGGTGATGTCTTTGCTTGTCTTTTGTGTTCCACAAACATTGCTCGATGTAAGTGTAACATTATATACCTTTACGACAGAAGGAACAGTCGTAAAGCGTTGTTGCGTAGGTTTAAAATCTTTTGTCACCTGACCATTGCCAAAATCCCACGTGTAGGTTACGCTTTTTTCTTGTACGCCATTCGCAGTAAAACTTACATCAAGTGGTGAGCATCCTTCGGTCGTGTTACTATTGATACTAATACTTTGCGGTGGAGCAAAAAGTTCAATTGTTTTTTGCAAAGAATCTCGACAAGTACCGTTGATGCCTTTGAGTAGAAAAGTATGCGTCCCTACAGGCAAATTACTGGGATTAATGGTTTGATTATTAGACACAAAAGAATTATTAATAAACCATTGAAAAGAGCTGGCATTTGTAGAAGTATTGCTTGTTATCAGGGGCGAACCGATACATTGACCGCTCACCGTAAACGCCACTTTAGGCGTTGGAGCTATCGTAACGGTCATGTCTTTGGTATTGGTACAACCATCCTTTACTACTTGATACGTAAGCGATACCGTAGTTGAAGCGGTTTTAGCAATAAACAAAGAATCGCCCGAGGTTTTACAGGTAGCACAATTGTTGATAAGCCATTTACCTGTATTAGGAGAAACTTGAAGCTTTACGATAGAATCGTAGCCACAAACTGTTTTATTACTCAGGTTTATCACCGTTCCTTTAACTGTTACATACGCTGTATCTGCTATATTACACGCTCCTTGCCCTGTGGCGTAAAGTACGAAAAAACGACCTAATTTATCAGGAGAAAAACTACTTCCTGTGACTAAATCGCCACTCCATGTACCGCCGTTTTGTGCTGCTTTCAAGAGTAGCGGTTTCGTGCTTAGGCATATACTCGTATCTCGGAACGCAGTGATTTTTACGGCTTTGGGGGATGCTACAAAAAAAGTATCTGCCTTAGCCAATGGGCCACATTCATTTTGGTAAGTTGCCTGAACAATGTAAGCATTATCTCGCAAAGCGAGCTTGAGTGTTTGGTTTTTACTTAGGGTTGTAGCAGTGGGAGTGGTGTTAATGGTATAAGTAGCCCCATCGACATAATTGGCAATGGTATAACTTAACTCCTGACAAACATCGGATTGAGGCGTAAGGGTGAGGTTGGGCGATGTAACAACCCTTGCTACAACTTTATCAGAGGTCACACACGTACCCGAACCATTGGTATAAGTAAGCGTAAATGTGCCTGCGGTACTCGGATTAAGCTCGTTATTACTGATAGACACAGCAGGTGAGCTAGTCCATGTACCCGTATTGACATTGGTTTGTAAAAGCAATTTTTTACTGCCAGCACATACGGTTGTATCTCTAAAAGAAGTGATTTTCACGGCTTTGGCAGCAGTCACAAAGAAAGTATCTGCTTTCGATATAGTACCACAAACATTGCTGTAACTAGCCTGAACAATGTAGGCATTATTTCTCAAGGCTAATGTAATGGCTTGATTTTTACTCAGCGTTGTTGCGGTTGGTTCAGTATTGACGGTATAAGTAGCCCCATCAATATAGTTGGTAATTGCATAGCTTAATGCCTGACAAACGTCGGGTTGTGGTGTAAGCGTCAGATTGGGCAGGCTCACCACCCTTGCAGTGACTTTATCGGAGGTTGCACAATTGCCAGAACCATTGGTGTAAGTGAGTGTAAATGTGCCTGCCACAGTAGGATTAAATTTGTTGGCTGTAATAGTACTGCTTGGTACGCTCGACCAAGAGCCTGTCGTAATATTGGTTTTCAACACCAAGGCACTGCTATTCAAACATACAGTTGTATCTCGAAAAGACGTAATATTGACCGTTTTGGGCGTTGTGACAAAAAAGGTATCTGCAAGCGTAATATTTCCACATACATTAGAAAAAGTAGCATTTACGATATAGGGCGTATCTCGTAGGGAAAGGGATAAGATTTGTCCTTTGCTAAGGGTAGTAGGGCTAGGGTCGGTATTAATCACATAATTGGCACCGTCCACATAATTATCTATTTTATAATTAATGCTTTGACATACATCGGGCTGGGGCGTAATAGTGACATTGGGCAAATCAGCGATATTGATTGTTTTAGTGATCTCATCTGTCAAACCACAGTCACTTGTTACTCGCAGCGAAACGGTGTATTGTCCTTTTGTCGTAAAAACCAATTTGGGTCGTGCCGAGTTTCCATTCGTTTTCTCTATAAATTGATAGCCTGAATTACTGCTGATACGCCATTCGTAAGCTTTAGCACTTATCGACTTTGTGCCGTCGAGTCTTACGATAACACTGCCATTTTTGAGGCAATAATTGGAAAGCGTGTTATTTGTACTCACATAGCCCGAATCGGCAATCACGGCTTTGGGTTCTTCTATAATTGTGATTGATTTAGTAACACTTGCCTGCCCACAATCGTTTTTTACCGTAAGCTTGACTTTATACGTACCTGCTTTTGTGTAGGCATGTATCCCTGTTGAGTCGGAAGTATTATCGCCATATTCCCAAAACATTTTGGTGGTAGGGCTATTAGGACACATTTGTCCTGAAAAGCCAATCAACTGCCCCACACATCTTTGGTTAGGCAAAACAAAGTCGGGTTTGGGTTCATTATAAAAATATACGGGTGTGATATTACTGAGACAGTTCTTATTATCAGTTTCAATCTCAGCATTCATTCTTACCGAAATATTACAACTAGAGATAAATGGCCTAAAGTTGTAAGTATGGTTATGCTCAGTGCTATTAGGGTCAAAATTAAACGTATCTTCAACGCCATCGCCCCAAATAATTTTATACTTATTAATTTTACAAGCTGAGGCAGGAGCATTAATTTTAACTTTCAACGTAAAAGTTGAATCAGACCTTTTCAAGCAAATAGAAGTACCGTCTAAAGAAGAAATGGTATAGTTAGAGTTTTGTCCAAACAAAGGTAAAACCAGTGCATTAATGCAGCAAAAAAGTAGTATTTTTCTTAGTTGGTTCATGGTTAAGCCCAAGTATAAGTGTTGTGATATGCAGCAATATCTCATGATGAAGAAATATGAATATCTTCTATACTACAAATTAAAATTCATATTACAAAAATAAATTTGGTTATTTTAAAGAGTTTTTCATAAAACAAACCGTTTACTCATTTATCTTTTTTTTCGTAGGGAAAAACTGGATTTTCTGTATAATATTCCTTATGTTGCACTTATTGTGGCTCAATTGTGTGCGTATCGCTTATGTTTTAAACCTTGATTGAATGAAAACTTGCTTGAAGCTCCTATCTTTTTTTGTATTATTCTTGGGTTGCTGTGTTGTTCAAGCCCAAGATGCCCAGTTTTCTCAATTTTACAATAACCCTCTGTATCTAAACCCTGCTTTTGCTGGCCATAATGCAGCACCTCGGTTTATCAGTAATTTCCGACAACAGTGGCTTGGCTTGGGTAATTTATACCAAACAACCACAGCTTCACTCGATAGCTATATCGACCGCTATGGCATTGGCTGGGGCGTACAAGCAGGCTACGACCAGCAGGGCAATAATTACCAAAGTACTTTTGCTTCGGTGCTGGGTTCTTACTGGATTGGCAACGAACTATGGGGCATTACTTTCGGACTAAAAGGAGGCTTGGTTAGTCGTAATTTTAATAGTCAAGGACTTAAATTTATTGACCAATACACTTCTACAGGCATCAATGCCACAAGTATTGACCCTCTGGCTGGAACCAATCGGATGGGACAGTTGTATCCCGATTTTTCCTTTGGTATTCTCTACGAAAACCATCGACAAGACGGAACAAGCGTTTTTAACACCAATCGGCAAGGCTTGCAAATTGGAGCAGTAATACAGCATTTTGATAAAAGCTTCAACGGACAAGATTTTGCTTTACCACTGCCCTTATTGGCGGCACACGTAGCGTATAAATTTCCTTTACCTTTTGCCTATGACGAAGACCAAGAATGTTCGCTTGTTTTGATGACATATATCCGCAAACAAGGCGTTAATGCAACGCTTGATTTGGGTGGTACTATCCGTTATGCACCTTTGTCTTTGGGCTTGTTTTACAGAGGTTTACCTATTCGTAAATACCAATCAACACTTCAACAAGATGCCCTTGTAGCGGCATTAGGTTATGAAAATGAAAAGTTTAAAATTGGGGCTAGTTACGATATGACCGTTACCTCTTTGGGCTGGAAAACAGGTGGCACACTCGAAATCTCTTTATGGCTTGGGCTTGGGCTAATCGACTTTAGAGGCTCTAAAGCTGGTACGAGACGAGACCCTTCTTGCGAAAAATATCGCTTATATAAACCTTGGTAAACTAACGGCTATTGATACGTACATAGCCAACCAAGGCATCGGCTCGGCCGCCAACAGGGCGATGATACACAAAAATCTCATACGTATTTTGCGTTTGGGCGTGGTTGCCATCAAGATTTATCCGTTTTTTTCCTACCATTTCGGTGATGTATTGGTAGTTGTAAATACCTTGTTTAAGTTGTAAAGTACATTCGTACCAATGTTTCAATTCATTGTACTGCAATTGACTTTGGCTATTGCATTGCCATTGATTAAATGCTCCCACTACATAAATAGGCGTTTCGCTAGGCTCTGTTTTTAGGCGAAAATGTACCTGTACATAATCGGCATTGGTATTTCCTTGGTTCGTTTCGTAATGGTCGATGGCATACATCCCATCAAAATCTTTGGTATCAACGTAGGGCAAGCCTTCTTGCGGAGCATCTAGGTACAAATCAAGGGCTGTTTCTCGGTCTTCTTGATGCAATCCTGCAATATTTACCAATTTTTGTTGGGTGCTTCGGGCATCAAACAAGCGGTATTCGTTTCCGCCAGCAAAGACATTTTCTCCGTTGAAAAACTGATAACTTATTTTTTGGTTAAAATTATCAATCATAAATGGCTGCAAAGGCGGATGATTCATTGTTTGAAAATTTTGTCGAACCACAAGCTGCAAATCAGTTTTAGGGTCTAAAATTTCGTAGCCTGTATAACTGAGCGAAAATTGTAAAGCCTGATGCGTGTTGCGTTGCTGGGTTTGGTTGGCAAATCGCACATTGGCGGCAATCGCTACGCTCGACTGGAAAACCATAAACCGTTGAGAAAGGACTATATCTTGTTCATTTCGGTTGCGATACACCACCACCACGTAATTGCCCGACATTTTTACTTTGGGCAAATCTATACTAAAATGATGGTAGGGAATTTTGGTAGCAAAGGCATTTTGATAATCGTAAATAGGCACGTCGTTGTATTCGCTCAAATACTCTATTTCGTTCAAATCAGAGCGTGTCCAATCGGCATTGCAATGATAAATTTTTATCCTAAAACCTTGTTGTGATAAATCGAGGCAATCGAAAGCCAAATGCAACACCGCACTTTCTTGGATTTGGAGTATAGGCGGATTGAGCATTGCCTGAGCATTGGGCGTGCCATTGTAAGGATACAACAAAACGGTTTTGATGCTGGGAAGAAAGGTTTTGTTTTCCCAAACGGCATTCGTTTGCCCCCATCCTGTCAGAACCCACACACTACAGCAAACATACGCTAGGGCTATTTTATGTAATGAAATCATACGTGAGGAATAATGCGAAATTGTAAATTAGTGCTTTGATTTTTAATAACTTATAAATTGACTTAGTCCAAGTTAATTTTGTATGATTGCTTCTATATGACAAAGCATAATCCTGACAAAACCTAACAACCACAAGCAAACGCTAAAATACACAAAAACCGCTATCCATGAAAACGGGTGTAGGACAAGTTTGTTAAAAAGTAAAGTTTATTCATATATTCTTTGGCAAAGCAGAAAGAATCTGTTTTGCCAAAGGCTAATTTTATGAAATATTTCAAAAATTAAGGCTTTTTCTCATACTTAAATTTAGCTATGCCAAATAAAATTTGGAGCTTTTTTTTAAACAAACAAACTTGTCCTACACCCCATGAAAACAAGCTCAGGTTTGTTTTGCTTGTAAAAGAATAAGTTTAGCTATGCGTTTCATCTTCTAGCCTTTGCATGACTGACAAAAACCATTTTTTTTTCTCTTTTAATTCCTTAGTTTTGCAAAAAGCAAAATAATTCAAAAAAACATTTGAAAAGGTTATTTTCTATCTTATTCTTAGGCTTGCTTTTGTACAATATGATGGGCTTTTCGCTGATATATTGTATAGAAGAAAGTTTTGTTGCTCGTTCTTCGGGGCAACAAGCAGGAGAATATGTGGTATTTAAAATGCCTTTTAGCCTACCTTACAACTCCGATTGGTCAGAACCACGCCCCTTAGAAGGAAAAATTCAGCAAGGCAACCAACACTACGAATTAGTATCCCAACAGGTTGTCAACGATACCCTCTATACTGTTTGTAGAACCGACGAAAATGCAAGGTATCGCTTCTTGGAGCTATCAGAACACATCAATCAGCATATCAAAGAAACGTCTTCGCATCCTGCTAAAAAGCGTTACAGCTTTTTAAAAGACTTTTTTAAAGAATACACGGCCGCCGCCCGCAAACATATTATTTATGTATTGTACTGGCACGTACCGCTTGAAACACCCCCTTATTTTACCCATAGTTATGCTTTCATAGCTTCCATTCATGCTCCTCCTCCGCAGGCGTAATCGTTTGATTTTTATTGTATTGACGTTAGCAATCCGTTGAAAAATGGAGCATTAGCTCATGCTATCTATTCTAGGCTCATCATTCATGAGGAAAGCGATAGCAAATGAGCTTGTGCTGGTATTTTCCGATAGCCAAGGTCTTAAAACTTATTTTTACCATCAAATTATTACAATCATGCTCAATAGTATTACCACTACTCATACCAATCAAACATCTGTGCTTTGGTACAATCGTATTGCTTTATTTGTTGTTTTCTTTTGGTTTGGCTTGCTCAAAATATTGGGAATGTCGCCAGCAGAGCCTATTGTTTCGGAGCTACATCGCCTGACGATTGCCCCCTTGGTATCTATTCATGTTTTTTTGCCAGCCTTGGGGCTACTCGAATGTGCCATTGGGCTAGTTTGGCTTTTTCCTCGTTATACCCGTTTGGCATTTGTCTTGTTTTGTGGACAGATGTTTACGACCTTTTTACCCTTGCTTTTGATGCCACACGAAACATGGCAGTCGGCATTTGCCCTCAGTTTATCGGGACAATACATCGTCAAAAACGTAGTACTCATCGCTTCTGCCTTGACAATTTATAGTACCAATCGCTCTCAGTGGTGATTTTTGCGTCATTATTTTGGGTGAAAACATACGCAACAATTGCGTTTTTTACAGTTATCAACATAGCATCCACATACGACTTGTGGACTAATTTTTATATGTATTTTTATGAAAAAAACATTATTTACACTATACATCAGTGGTTCTTTTATGTGCAGTTATGCACAAAGCAGCGATACCACTAGAAACCAAGTATTAGACCCCGTAACCGTAGAAGGTGTACGGCTACAGCATACAGCTATCAACCTCAATCCCGTGCAAGGCACGTATATTTATGCAGGGAAAAAGAGTGAGGTCATTAGTCTCGGACAACTCAACGCCAATATTTCGGAAAAAACGCCTCGCCAGATTTTTGCCAAAATACCCGGTGTTTTTGTGTATGATATGGACGGTTCGGGTAATCAAATCAATATTTCGGCCCGTGGCCTCGACCCTCACCGTGGTTGGGAATTTAACCTTCGGAAAGATGGCATCTTGACCAACTCAGATATGTATGCTTATCCTGCAAGTCATTACAGTGTGCCTTTAGAAAGTATCGAAAAAATAGAATTGGTGAGAGGCACGGGGTCATTGCAATATGGGGCACAATTTGGAGGAATGATAAATTACCTTTCTAAAAAAGGAGATACAACACGGCATTTTGGTTTTGAAAGTTTCAGTACGGTTGGAAGTTACAACCTCATGAGTACCTACAACGCTATTGGGGGAAGAGTAGGGAAATTCAGTTATTATGCTTATATAGCCAAACGCAGCCGAGACGGCTACCGAAAAAATGAGCATACCGACTATGAAGCAGCAGGCGTAAGCCTTGATTTTCAAGCTACTGCAAGTCTTAACTTTCGCTTATCATGGGCAAAATCAAGCTATTTATACCGTATTCCAGGGCCCTTGACAGATGCCATGTTTCGGGCAGACCCACAGCAGGCTACTCGCTCAAGAAACTATTTTAGCCCAACTATTCATATTCCTTCGCTCACAATACAATGGAACGCAAGTGCCAATACCAGCATACAATGGGTCAGTTCGGCTGTATTGGGCAACCGCAGCAGTGTTTTGTATGACAAGCTTGCTACCGTAAAAGACACAATCAATCCAGTGACCAACCAGTACAACAATCGTCAAGTGGACATCGACGAGTTTAATAGTTATACCCACGAATTACGGGTTTTACAACATTATAATCTTGGTTATCAAAGAAGTACCTTAGTTTCGGGCGTGCAATTGATGCACAACGACTTGCACCGCCAACAATTAGGCAAAGGTACTACTGGAAGCGATTACGATTTGTCGTTGGTGAGTGGAACGTGGGGACGTGACCTGCATTTTAAAACAAAAAATCTCGCTTTATTTGTAGAAAATAGCTTGAGTTTAGGGGAAAAATTGACCGCTAACATAGGAGCCAGGCTAGAAATTGGCGAAAGCAACATGACGGGAAGCATCAGTTATTATCCCGAAAATAGCATTCCTGTGCGTATCCAGCACCATTATACCTTGTTGGGAGGAAGCTTTAGCTATAAACCAACGGATGGGTCTGAAATCTACGGAGGGTTTGCACAAGCCTATCGTCCTATGATTTTCAAAGATTTAATACCCGCCTCTATTTATGAAAAAGTTGACGAAAATATCAAAGATGCCCAAGGGTACAATGCCGAAATTGGTTGGCGTGGTCATTGGAAAAGCCTTAAATGGGATATTACAGGCTTTTTACTTCCTTACAACAACCGTTTTGGTACACTGGCCATGCAGGATGCCAATGGTAACTTTTATACCTACCGAACCAATATTGGTAATTCGTTGACCAAAGGGATAGAGCTATTTGTACAAGGGTATTGGCCATTGGGCAATAAAACCAGTCTAAGTGCCTTTACCTCAACGGCTTTGGTGGATGGTCGTTATACTTCAGGACAAATCAAAATGGGCAACCAAAATATTGCTTTAGCAGGGAAAAAAATAGAAAGTGTACCGAATCTTATTTCAAGAAATAGCCTTACATTTACATGGCTTAATTGTAGCATTACGGCATTGTACAGCTATACCGCCGAATCGTATGCCGATGCACTCAACACCCTCGTGCCCAGCGAAACAGGGGCTGTAGGATTGGTGCCAGCTTATGGTATTCTCGATGTGAATGCCACTTATCAGGTATCGAGCAAATTAGCATTCAAAACCAGTTTAAGTAACCTTACCAATAAAAGTTATTTCACCAAACGACCGCTCTTTTATCCTGGTCCTGGCGTGTGGCCTTCTGATGGCATTAGTGGAAATGTATCTGTAGTATTGAAACTATAGCCTACAAGTATGAAATCGGATATTTTAGGAAATAGCAACTTTTTTTAAAATATCCGATTTCAGTAATTTAAAATAGTTTTAAAGTTTTAACATTTTCATATATTACCCATTCCTCCATCAAAAATATTACTCAATTTTATCGACTAACTAAATTATGAAAACAAACCTTTTACTTGTACTTTTTGCCTTTTGCGTCTTGCCGGGTGTAGCACAAACCTTTTCGGTAACATATACCGAAAAACTTAGCCAAAAGCCTTTAGACGGGCGTTTGATGCTTTTTTTGGCAAAATCTAATGCCCAAGAGCCACGCCGACAAATCAGCGACGATGCCGATACGCAGTTGATGTTTGGCATAGATGTCAACCAATGGAAGCCCAATCAGCCCATGATTGTTGACGACAAAGCCTTTGGGTATCCGATTCAACGCATCAGCCAAGTGCCAGCAGGCGAATATTACGCCCAAGTATTGTTGCATAAATACGAAACCTTTCATCGGGCTGATGGCCACGTGGTGCACTTGCCTATGGATAGAGGCGAAGGGCAACAGTTTAACGATGCTCCGGGCAATGTCTATAGCATACCCGTAAAAATTACGTTGAAAAAAACCACCAAACAGCCTTTTCAATTGCTCATTACGCAGGAAGTACCACCAATTACGCCACCCAAAGACACCAAATATATCAAGCATATTCGCATCAAAAGTGAGCTACTGAGCAAGTTTTGGGGAAGAGATATGTACCTTGGTGCACACGTGTTGTTGCCCGAAGGCTTCGATACGCACCCAGAAGCACATTACCCATTGGCCGTTTTTCACGGGCATTTCCCTGCTGATTTCAGTGGTTTTAGCGAAACGCCTCCACCTGCCGATATGAAAACGGATGATTATTCGGCTCGTTTTCATATTTATGGCTATAATAAAATCGTCAAAGATGAAGCCTATAATTTTTACAAACAATGGACAAGCAAAGATTTTCCAAGAATGTTAATTGTAGAAATCCAACATGCTAATCAATTTTACGATGATTCTTACGCCGTAAACTCAGCCAATTTAGGGCCTTATGGCGATGCCATTACTTATGAGTTGATTCCGTACATAGAAAAGCAATTTAGAGGCATCGGACAAGGCTGGGCGAGGTTTTTGTACGGCGGTTCTACGGGTGGTTGGGAAGCACTGGCTGCCCAAATTTTTTACCCCGACGAATACAACGGTTGTTTTGCGGCTTGTCCCGACCCTATTTCTTTTCAGGCTTATACCGCCATTGATTTGTACAAATTTTCAAATGCTTATTACTACGATAGTCCTTGGAAAAAAACGGCTATTCCGGGCAAAAGAGATTACCTTGGCACGGTAAAATGTACCGTCGAAGATATGAATTACCACGAACTAGCCATTGGCGATAAATCTCGTTCGGGTGGGCAATGGGACATTTGGGAAGCCGTATTTTCGCCCATAGGCAAAGACGGGTATCCGCAACGTATTTTTGATAAAAAAACAGGAGTTATTGATAAAAAAGTAGCCGAATATTGGAAAGAGCATTTCGATTTATTGCATATTCTTCAAAGAGATTGGGCTGTTTTAGGCCCAAAATTGCAAGGAAAAATCCATATTTATTGTGGCGATATGGATAACTATTATCTCAATAATGCGGTGTATTTGATGGAAGATTTTCTGAAAAATGTTAAAAATCCGACCTACGATGGCGAGGTAGCTTATGGCGACCGTGCCGAACACTGTTGGAACGGCGACCCCAATCAGCCTAATTACATTTCTCGGTTGCGTTACAATACAATGTATCTTCCTAAAATCCTCAAACGCATCAGTTTGGCTGCACCCAAAGGTGCTGATTTGACCAGTTGGAAATATTAAGTACTAAATATTGGATGTTTGATTGCTACAGTTGGATAAAAAGCTTTGAATCGTGAAAAGCATTCTTCCGCAATCAAACATCCGATATGGATAGTATAAAAAAGAGTGAAGGCGATTTAAAATTGCCAATTTCGGAAATATAAAAAAAGTACCAGCTTTTTATCAATCCTTCCTACAGTACCAGTCATACTTTTTACTTACATTTGTCTGGTTGTCATCCACTATAGAGAAGACCTTTACCCAAACCTTTTTCGCTCATAAAACCTTCCATGCTATGATTACCACCAATATTTTGCTTCTTATCCTAACGCTTGTAGCACTGGGGGTGCCGCTGGTGTTCTTTTTTATGTATCGAAAAATGCTGACAAAAGAGCCTTCGGCAGAGATGTTTAGTAAAATGATAGATTTTTTGAAATGGTACATTACTTCGGTTGTACTGGTGGTGATTGTGGCGATTATCGACAATGGACTAAAAGAACGAGAACAAGGCGTAAAAGAAATGGAAAGCTTTGATAATTACGTCGATATTGTTACGCCAACCGATACCCTGAGTTTGAATAAACGCTACGAATTGGCCAAATACTTGGCTACAGTACTGCCTTCCAAAAACCTGCGTGAACGCTGGAGTGCCTATTTGGATACGCTTCGCCCCAGAGTGAAAAAGCAAGTCTTGTTGGATTCGTCTAACAACGTAATCAATAAAGAACAAAACCTCGATTCGTTCCTAAAACAGGTGAAAGAAATCAAGAAAAAACTCTATACCGATGGCGATAATACCGAAAAAAGCGAACAGCAATTGGCGTTAGATAGCATTGTTTATGAGGTAGATAGACACGAAAAAGAAGAGCAGGGAAAGAAAACACACGATAGGAAAATTGGGATAAAACAAGAAAAATACCTGAGCAAAAAAGATTTTTTGATAGACGTTTTTTACCTAGAATCTCAACCCAAAACCCAACAACAAGCCAAAAATATGGAGTTACTATTGACCAAAAATGGTTTCGATGCAAGGGTTCGTAAATTGAGCGATGTCATTAATTCTAAAATTGGCTACCAAGTGTATGACAATCAAATTCGGATAGATAAAGACAATGCCATTGAAAAAAAATGGGCCGACGAAATTCAAACGACGATAAAACAAAAAGATATAAATACAAGAATCAGCGAAACTACAACCCAATCGAAAGGATATATTAGTGTGTTTTTTGTAAAATAATATTCAATTACCTCATTTTATGCTTTTAGCCATTGATATAGGCAATACCGATATTGTGTTTGGTATGAACGACCAGCACACGTGGATACATCAATTTAGAATTAGTTCTGCTTATTCGAAGCGTGCCCACGATTACGAAGCACAGTTGCGTATGCTCTTTTTAGAAAATTCGCTTGCTTTAGATTCCATCCAAACGGCCGTGATAAGCTGTGTTGTGCCAGATTTACGACAAGTCATCAAAGAAATGGTGGGCGATATGTTTGGCATCGAGGCGATTATCATTGGCCCAGAGGTGTATCCTTTATTAAAAATGGAAATTTTAAGCCCCTATGAAATCGGTACCGATTTGGTAAGCAATGCTGCGTATGCCTATTATACGTACCGACAAACCTGCTTAATTGTCGATTTCGGAACAGCCCTTACCTTTACGGTGGTGTCGGGCGAAGGTAAAATTTTGGGTGTTTCTATCGCTCCGGGCCTTAAAACAGCCGTTAAATCGCTTTTTTCTAATACAGCCCAATTGCCCGAAGTGCCGCTTGTCATGCCTGAATCTGCTATTGGGAAAAATACGGTACACGCCATTCAGGCAGGAATTTTGTGGGGCTACGTGGGCATGGTCAAAGAAATGATTGCCCAAATTAAAAACGAAGTCGGACAAGACTGTAAAGTATTGGCTACAGGCGGACTGTCGTCGATTTTGACCCCATTACGCAATGAGTTCGACGAAGTGGATAAGTCGCTTACACTCAATGGCATCAAAATAATTGCCGAGTTGGTAAGCCCTGATGCTTAACCTAATTCTTTCACAAAATTTTTCATTTTTCTGCTAAAAAAACGATAGGCCTGCAACCTTTTGGCAGGCCTTTGCATCTTATTGTCAAAAACCTTCCTACTATCCCCTTCCTTGTTGCTTATGGGTGTGCTTTACCACTTATCCTGTAGCAGAACCAATCGGGTAGTTTGCATTGCAAGGTAGTAGGTATATTACTTAATTTTACCTCATCAATTCAATGAATGTACCTCAACAAAGCATACATTCTTTAAACTTCTCGTCACACAATATGAAACGTTTTTTATTATTCATCAGCATTTGTTTTCTTGGTTTTATACAAGAATCTATGGCACAAGGAAAAGGGAAAATCACAGGACAAGTAATTGACCAAGCTCAAAAAATTGTCGAGTTTCCAACGGCTACTTTATTAAAAGCCAAAGACAGCACTTTGGTCAAGGGGGCTTTGGGTGATTCAAACGGCATTTTTGCATTTGAAAATGTTCCTAATGGCGAGTATATCGTAGGAATTAGCCAAATGGGTTACAAAAAATTCTTTTCGCCTAAAATCATTCTTACCGAAGGAAATTATCAGGTTAATCTTAGTAAAGTACAAGTACAAGAAGAAAGCAAACAACTTGGCGAAGTGGTTGTTTCGGCACAAAAACCGTTCATCGAGCGACAAGTAGATAAAACCATTGTGAATATAGAAAACAGCGTTGTGGCAGCAGGGTCAACGGCATTGGAAGTATTGGAACGCTCGCCAGGCGTGATGGTCGATAAAGATGGAAACATTACGTTGAAAGGGAAACAAGGGGTAAAAGTGATGATTGATGGCAAAATTTCGTATTTATCTGGACAAGACCTGACTAATTTTTTACGCAATATGTCGGCCGAACAATTGGCTCAGTTAGAGATTATCACCAATCCTTCGTCGAAATACGATGCGGCTGGTACGGCTGGTATCATCAATATCAAGATGAAGAAAAATGCCAATATTGGACTCAACGGCTCGGCTACGGCTGGCATTGGGCATGGAAAATATTTACGAGAAAACGCTTCGCTCAACCTCAATTACCGCAACCAAAAAGTGAATATTTTTGGTAATTACAACTGGAACGAACGCCGCCAAGAAAACACCAACGATATTTATCGCTATTTCCACAATGAAGGCGAAACGTATTATGCACAAAGTCGTCGGGTGGGTTATAGTTATAACCATGCTTTGAAGGCTGGGGTTGATTATTTTTTAAGTGAAAAAACAACCATTGGCGTGCTTATCAATGGCTCTACAGGACGTTGGAAGGCTGATTCGGCGATGACCACTACCACCAAAATTGTCAACAACCAAGTAGTACAAACAATTCCAACCGCCAATAATGCCTCGAATCCTTGGAAAAACATTTCGGCAAACCTCAACCTCAAACATACCTTCGACTCGACAGGCAGAGAACTGACGCTCGATTTAGACTATGCGTATTACAACGACCAAGCCGATAACAGCTATATTACACAGTATTTCAACGGAAGCAACCTCAGCAGTAAGTTCCGCTCCGATTCGATTATTCTCAACAAAAGCGTGTCTGATATTCACCAATATTCGGTTAAGTTAGATTACACCTTGCCTGTATCGAAAATAGCCAAATGGGGCATGGGCTTGAAGTCGAGCTATGTGGCGACGCAGAATGATTTGCGTTTTTTTGGTAAAAAAGAAGGCAGCAACGACATCCTTTTTTTAACCCAAAATAGCAATAATTTCGACTACAAAGAAAACATCCATGCGGCCTATCTCAACTATCAAACCAAGTACAAAAAATGGAGTTTTCAGGCAGGTTTACGAGGCGAGTGGACCATCGCCAACGGCAAGTCGTTAGGCTATGCAACCATGAAAGATTCGACTTTCAAACGCAATTATTTTCAGGTATTTCCGAGTGCTTTTGTGCAGTACGAAGCCAATAAAAACCATACCTTGGGCTTAACGTACAGCCGTCGCATCGACCGCCCAAGCTATGACCAGTTGAATCCGTTTTTGTTTTTCTTAGACCCTTACACCTACCAAGTGGGCAACCCATATTTGCGTCCGCAGTTGACCAATTCGTTTGAGCTAAATCACTCTTTCAAAGGCGTGTTGTCAACCACCATCAGCTACAGCCACACCAACGATGTGATGTCTGATTTATTGAAACAAAACGATGCAACCAGAGCCACGTATCAAACCAGCGATAACCTCGCTACCCAAGACAACCTTGGCATAACCATTTCGGCACCATTGCCCATTACAAAATGGTGGATGAGCGTGAATGAATTTAATTTGAATTATACCAAAATTACGGGAAATGTACAAAATGTAACGATTGTGCCAGAAGCGACCAACTATTATTTCAACCTGAATAACACCTTTTCTTTGCCCAACGATTACAAAATAGAGTTTGGCGGTTGGTATAGCTCAGGTGGTTTGTGGAGCATTTTTAAAATTAGTCCGCAAGGAGCTGTCAATTTTGGGATTCAAAAAACCTTGCTCAACAAAAAAGCTACCTTAAAATTCAATATCCAAGATATTTTCTTTACCAACAAAGCCACGGCACAGGTAAAATATGGCAATGTGGACATCAGTGCAGCCAACACGTGGGATAGCCGTCAGGCCCGTTTGACCTTTAGTTATCGTTTTGGTAATTCAAAAATTGCTGGAGCAAGAGGACGCTCAACAGGACTTGACGATGAAAAAAGACGGGTGAAAAACGGAGGGAATTAAGTAAACGTAGTGAGCATTTCAATCAAAAAGACTTGAACAATGGGCTGAAAACCTAGTTCAAGTCTTTTGGTTCTTTAACGGAACTTGTACTTTTCATGGTAAAAAATAACGGCTAAAAACTTAGCGTAGGTCTAAATACGAAGGCTGATTCGCTTTGAGAAAACCTACAAACGACCTGATACCTAAAAGCAATTGCTTGTAAGGAGCTAATGCTTTTTTTGATTGTTTTTTGGCTTGGCTTTCTTGTGATTTTTTTACAATAAGCTCGGCAAGCAACAGATTGAATTTCATAATTTTTGTTATTTACGTGAAGAGTGCCGTTGTATTGATTGACCATTGCAGGTAAAAAAGTTGTGTAATGATACCTAAAGCAAATAGTTGATTATCAAAAAATTACACAACAAACAACACTCGTAAAATAGCTTTAAGTATCGCTTTGTTAATTGAATGACACAAAGTTATACAAATAAGTTTCAGAATAACAAAAAATATAATTATTCAAATATAAGTTCTTTAAATAAGCCTATTTTGTTGAATTTTACTAAGAAACTAGCATAAAAATAATTATATAAACTCTTCTATGAAGCAAATTCGTCGTTTTGCTCGGTAACGAAGCCATTTTCACATTTTAAGATACGGGCAGGAAATTTGCGAATCATCTCAAAATCATGCGTTGCCATCAAAATAGCCGTTCCAGCTTTGTTGATGTCGTGAAATAATTCAAGAATTTGGGCCGAAACTTCGGGGTCGAGATTACCCGTAGGCTCGTCGGCAAAAAGAATTTTGGGTTCGTTGAGCAAAGCCCTTGCAATCACCACTCGTTGTTGCTCGCCACCCGAAAGTTGATGCGGCATTTTATCAATCGACGAAGCCAAGCCTACTTGCATCAATACCTCTGCAATACGAGATTTCATCTTGGCACGGTCTGTCCAGCCAGTTGCTTCCAAAACCCACATCAAATTTTCTTTGACGCTTCTATCCATAAACAACTGAAAATCTTGAAACACCACGCCAATTCTTCTACGTAAAAACGGTAATTCGCTCATTTTCAGGCTTTCAATGGCGTGTCCTGCTACAATTGCCGAGCCTTGTTGCAGCCATAAGTCGGCATAAAGCGTTTTCAACAGCGAACTTTTACCACTACCAGTACGACCAATCAGAAAGACAAATTCGCCTTTATTGATTGTAAAACTTACGTCATTCAATACAATGCGGTCGTTTTGATAAATAAACGCATTGTGCAACGAAACTACGGGTTCAGCGTTGAACATGGATAAATAGATGGGTTTATAAGTTTGTATTCAAATATACAAAACAGAAAGCAAGAGGCAAAACTTAGTTCTTATGCGTCCACGCACATCACCGTTACGCCCTTGGCTTCGTAGCTTTTGACGGCTTCGGCTGTGGCATTGGTAATGAGCGTATCAACCAGTTGGAGCGAGGCAAAAACCAAGTATTTATCTTTGCCTAACTTGCTGGCATCACATAAAAAATAGCGTTTCTTCGCATGAGTTGCCATCGCCAACGTAATACTGGCTTCGTTTTCGCTGAAAGCACTTAATCCATTTTCGGGCGAAATGCCATCTACGCCCAAAAATGCCTTATCTACTTTATAGCGAGCAATATGTTCCTCCGCAATTCTGCCGTGTACCGCTTGGCGTTCTTGGTCAATTTCGCCACCAATAAGGTTGATAGATACTTGGCTGTTCATCAATTCATACACCACGGGCAAAGAATTGGTAATTACTTTTATCCGTTTGTTTTTGATAAACTGGCACATCTTAAACACCGTACTGCCACAGTCCATCAAAATAATATCGCCCTCTTGTATTTGCTGTGCCGCCAACTGACAAATCTTATCTTTCTCTTTGGCATTCACCGCAGTTTTGTTGGCAAAAGTAAAAGGCATTTGTGCCAAAGACAGTTTCATCGCTCCGCCATGCGTGCGAAATAACAAGCCATCCGTCGCCATTTGTTGTAAATCTCTGCGGATGGTAATTTCTGAAATATCTAAAGCTTGGGCAAAGTCTTTTACCTCGGCTTCGCCTTTTTCTTCTAAAATTTTTAGAATAACCTGCTTTCTATTTTGAAAACTCATAAAAATATGATTAATTTGTTCAAAAATAATCAATAATTATCAAATATAATCACAAAATGATACCAAACATTAAAATTAACAAAACCGAAGTACTTTCTAACAATTGGTACACTTTACGAAAAATTACTTTTGACCTTCAACAAAAAGATGGCACTTGGATTACGCAAGCCCGTGAAGCCTACGACCGTGGCAATGGTGCAGTAATTTTATTATACAATGTTGCCAACAAAACGGTAATACTGACAGAGCAATTTAGAATGCCGACCTATCATAATGGAAATCCGACAGGTATGATGATTGAAGCTTGTGCTGGTTTGTTGGATGAGGACAATCCAGAAGAATGTATCAAAAGAGAAACCGAAGAAGAAACTGGCTTTAGAATTACCGAAGTAAAGAAAATTTATGAAGCGTATATGTCGCCCGGTTCGGTCACAGAGATACTGTATTTCTTTATAGCTGAATACAACAAAAGCCAACAAGTAAGCGAAGGTGGCGGTGTAGCAGGCGAACACGAAAACATTGAAGTATTAGAATTGCCTTTTGAAAAAGCCCTCGACATGATAGAAACAGGCGAGATAAAAGACGCAAAAACGATCATGCTTTTACAGTATTTAAGACTTAAAAACATACTCTAATGGAAAATCAACAAGCAATGATGATATTAGTGGCTGGCCCGTATCGTTCAGGAACGAATGATAATCCAATTTTAATAGAAGCCAATGTAAAAGCCATGACCGATACCGCTTTAGCCTTGTACAAAATGGGGCATATACCTGTATTAGGCGAATGGTTTGCTTTGCCTTTAATTGAAGCAGCGGGTTCTACACAAGTGGGAGACAGTATTTTTAATGAAATTTTTCATCCGATTGCCATCAAACTCATCAACCATTGCGATGCCGTATTACGAATAGGCGGTGCATCGGCAGGAGCGGATGAAATGGTAGCCACAGGCAAAGCGATGGGGAAAAAGATATTTTATGATAAATCTGAAATAGCTGTGATTGAATGTATTACACCAAAAAAACATACCGTTTAATAAGTTTTTTGTAATTAGTGAATGGAATGTTTTTGATTGTTTGGAGGAATTGGTAGATTGGGGTTGTAAATCAGAAACAATACAAAAAATACTACAAAACTTTCGCATATTAGCGGGGTTAGCTGTAAGTTTAGACAACCCTCAATTTCACAATGACTTTTCAAATAGATACATCAAAAGGTTGGACAGAAACTATTATTGACAGCGACTGCGAATTTTACAAGTTTGAGAAAGTTGCTTCAATTTTAAAGACCGATTTAAACATCGTTTTTATTGAACAGCTTAATGACTTTGACAGTTTCTATTGGGACTTTATTTACAACAATTCAACGCTTTGCTTGCATTACAATATTTACTTGGGAGTTTCAATTTTTCCAAAATCTTTTCAAAATGCAAATCATGTTGACAATGACAACGTAATTAAAATTGCTAAGACCTTAATGATATTGCTTGAAGACTTTAATTAGAAACCTTTTGATAACACAAAATCAATTGGGACAATAGGTAGCGAAGGTGGAAAAATTATAAATGATTTAGAAAATATTGATGGTGCAAGAATTACTTTAGAAAAAGATTGTGGCCGGCCCCGCTGTTCCAACTTTAACAATTTGAAATAACTGGGGTAAATCACCAGATATTCGTGTAAAATTGTATTTAAAATGTAAATAAAAAGGCTTTAATAAAACTTGTATATTTACATAATGCATTGTACTTTTGTATCGACAGTACCCACTTGCATACCATAAGAACTGCAAGTGGGTCATTTTTTTTACCGCTATGTCTAGTAAACCAGCTTACACCATCTCCGATCAAATAGAACTTCTCAAAGACCGTGGAATGCTATTACACAGTGAATTATCCAGTTGGTTAATTACGTATGTTAGAAATATTACTGCTCATCATTCAAGACTTTGGAGTAGAAACATGGTGAAGAAACCAGTTGTAAACTTACGAAATCCTTTAGGTCTTTGGTTCGATAATCCTCTTAAAGAAGCACAGACTAAAAAGCCATTTCTGATTATTTCCTGTATGATATATTTGTGTAATCACATCATACCTAATCATCATATAAAAAGTGACATTTTAGACCTATTCAATAAAAATCCGTCTATTCAGATATATAAAATGGGCTTTTTAAATAACTGGAAGAATGAACCTCTCTGGCGATAAATCCGAATGTAGATAAGATAATAACACAACAAAAAGCCGTGGCAATGCCACGGCTCTACGGTGTATTTTAAAACGTAATTGTATTGACGGTGCTTGAACTCGACATCGTAGGCGATGATTTGAGCGTAGCTCCCGTGTTGGAATAAGTACCTCCTGTATATAATCCCCATCCCGACGAACCACCTACGAAACTACCGCCCGTATAACTACCGCCAAAGTAAATTTTATACTGTGCTCCTTTGGTCAAATTGGGGTGCGAAAAATGGAAATACGCCGAAGCTGTTTTGGGTTTGAATGTCCCTAAATCTTTGCCAGAGGCATCTTCTATATGGAACAAAGAAGAAGTTGCTACCGAAGCACTCGATTTGATAAATATTCCTACCTGTGTAGAACCAGTTCCCATCGCCTTGGTCATGTTACTGGCAGGTTCGGCTCCCATGAGCGTACCGCCATTGATGAAGAAATTCCCATTCACGTCTATGTCTTCATTTCCATTGGTAATCACAACGCCTCCGCTAACAGTGAAATTGCCATTACTGTCGATGGCATCAGAGCCTGTTACGATTAGTACACCGCCTGTTACATTCAATTGGCTATTATCGTTCGATTCTGTACCGCCCGATACCGTTCCGTAAGAAGTATTGATACCATCGTTGCTTGCTGTAAGGTTGCATACACCGCCAGCAATAGTAATCAAAATAGACTCCATGCCTTCATACGATTTGGTTACATTAATCGTTCCGCCATTGACAGTAATAGATGTACCCGATTTTATGCCATCGTCTGATGCCGAAATATTGAGTTCTCCGTTGTTTATCACAATAGCCCCATCGGCTTTAAAGCCTTTGCCTTCACTGGTATTGGCCGAGTTATAAGTATAAGTCGAGCCTGTGGTAGTGATGGTACTTGTGCCACCGCTGATGCTTGCCGTACCGTCGATAGTAATGCCTTTGCTTCCTATGCCTGAGCTTGTGATATTGAGTGTACCGCCTTTAATGGCAAAGTTTTTATCGCAATTGATGCCTGCGGGAGCGGCAATATCGGCATCGGTCGTGTTATAATAGGCGGCTCCCGAAGTGGTGATTTTCACCGTACCTGCCGTTAGCGTAAAATCGCCACTTGTTTTGATTCCTTTCGAGCCTTTGCCCGAAACACTCAATGTCACGGCACCGGCTGTGCCAATGGTCGTATAGCTTTGGCTTTTAATAGCATTGCCTTTTTCGCCTGTCGTCGTAACGCTAATATTGCCGCCTTTAATTAAAATATATGGTGTAATCGCAGTATTTGTACCTTCATAAGGGGCAACAATGCCGTCGTCCACGCTTGTAACGCTGATAGTGCCTCCACCAATCACCACATAGCCTTCTTCTGCCACAATGCCATCGCCTGCCGACGTAACAGTAAGTGTGCCATTATCCATTTGAAAATAATCATTGGCATGAATACCGTCGTTTGCGGCCGATTTGATGACAATGTTCGACTCGCTCACCGTAATGAAATCGTCTGAAACAATGCCATGTTTGTAATTTCCTGTAATATTGAGCGTACCTGTACCCATAAAGCTCAATTGTCCTTCACTAAAGAATGTTCCTTTTTGGTCTTCGCTACTCGAAGCGTAAGTTGTTCCATCGGTGAGGGTATTGCTTGTACCAGCTACGATATTGATTGTTCCTTTCTTGCTTGATTGCACATTGATAGCCGGTCCTGTGGTATTGGTCAAACTAAGCCCTTTTATGGCAATATTGTATTTATAATCGCTATAAAGTTTTAGGCTGCCTTTTGTCGTTGTTCCTGACAACAAATACACCATTTCTTTACTTGTATTGGTTGATTTGACGGTGACATCGGCACCGCTTACGCTTACGCTCACCCCCGAACTTTGATAAGGATTGCTAATGGCTGCATTACTGCCATTGTAGGTAATCACCACGGTATCTTGTGCTGGTGTAGCCGAACCCGTAGTTCCGGCCGTTACGTTGATGGTAATGGTACAGCTTTGTCCTCCAAAACTCAAATTGAATGTAGCTGTACCTGCCGACGTAGGCGTGCCAGTAATTGTATAAACCAACGTACCTTCGCCAGAAGCCAATGTGCCAGCCGCTACAGTGGCGGTAAGCCCTTCAACTCCAGTAGAAGAAGCGGTAGATGCCTGATATGCACCACCATTGCCTCCTGTATAAGCCAAAGTAGCTGTACTGGTATAGGCACTTCCACTAATACCCGCAGCAGGCAAAACGGTACAAGTCAAACTCGAAACAGTGGCACTAGCAAGGGCTACAGGCAAAGACAAGGTGCAGGATTGTCCGCCCAAATCAATCGCAAATGTGGCTGTACCAGCCGAAGCAGGCGTACCCGTGATAACAAACGTAGCATTGCCATTGCCAGAGGTTAAAGTTCCTGCCGATAGCGTAGCCGTAAGTCCCGTAACCCCCGTAGAGGCTACACTTGCCCCAGACGCATATTCAATGCCATTGCCTCCAGTATAAGGTACGATGGCATTGGCGGTATAAGATGTACCACTGGTGGCTGTTGCCGAAAAAGTGGCATTGCTACAATTTAAAGCGGTAATACTGGCGGTTTTAACAGATAAATCTTGGGTCTTACACGACTGAAAGCTCCAAACAAAGGTTAGCATGAAGCCAACGATAATCAATCCTTTTTTTAGCATAATGGTAGTATTAACTTTTATAGAAGAGACGGTTGTACATATTTAAGTGACGCTTTTCAATAAAAGATGACAGCGAAAAAGAAGGAAGTGTTACAGTTATGTTAATAAAAAGTTATTTTATTGTTAATTGGCATCTTTAAAGGAGCGTTATTATCTGTTATTTATTCATTGCGGTTGGTATATTTTTTATCCTTATTTGCCTTTTTAACAAAGTGTCTTTTTGACTTAAAACAGCAAGGGATGATTTATCCTTTTTACATTTACGAGCATAATGTTTTTTAATATTTTGGGTGCGAAAAAAAACTAAGACAAATTTGAAATATGGTTTTGATAATTAGTACGTTACTTACGCACGTCTTGTTGGTCTTGGCGACCCCCTGAAAACATTAACAATGGCAAATCATTTATTTTTTCTATTTCTTTTAAAGAAATTTACCGTTTAATAAAAATACGCTCAGGAGTATTGGTTTAATTTAAAAAAATATTAACTTTAAGTAGCTGATAGATAAGCAGATGACACTGCTTTAAAACTCAAAGCAAATTGCACCAAGCTACCTTATTGTTCATTTCTCACTTTTATAAAATTTTAAAAAAATGGCTACAACATCAGAAACAGGACACGCTATAAACGTGAACAAATTCCTCGACCTCATCAATTTCTGCAAAGGTTTCGGCACGCAATACCAACCCAGCAAAGTGTCTATCCAAATTCCTGCTTTAGAAAACACCTATCAACAAGCAAAGGAAGCCATCGACGAAATTATCAGGCAAAACACCGCCTATAGTATTGCCATTAATCAAAGAGCTTTGTTGTTTAAGGACAACCGAACCTTATCGACTCGGCTAATTAATGCTTTTGAAATGACCGATGCTCCCGATGCTACAAAAAAGGATGTTAAGGGATTCAATCGAAAAATACAAGGAAAAAGAGCCAGTGCTGTAAAAGACCCAAAGAGTATGGTTGATGGCGTTGCTACCGAAGTACCTAAAACCATTTCGTCTTCACAAACTTCTTTTAATCAACAAGTGGAACATTTAAAAGCCTTGGTTGCTTTGCTAGAAAGTGAACCTAGTTATGTGCCTAATGAAATAGAATTAAAAGTAAGTACGCTAAAAAACTTAATTAGTCAACAAAATAGTGCCAACGAACAAGTTTCTGCCGCCTACACGGTATTGAGTAATGCAAGGCTCATGAGAGACCAAGTATTGTACGGAGAAGGCACAAATTTATACAATACGAGCTTAGATATTAAAAAATATATCAAAGCAGTCTTTGGAGCAAGTAGTCCAGCGTATAAACAAGTAAGTAAGATAAGTATTACCGCTTCTAAGAAAAGGTAAAACGCTTTTGGTTTTTAGAATATTGATAGTAGTTCGAAAGATTAAGCTTCCCGATTGAGGAATTTTGCTTCCCGACTCAGGAATTTTGCTTCCCGACTCAGGAATTTTATAGCTTATTCGAGAGATTACACAATCCGATTGAGGGATTTTAGAATTTGTCTAAGAGATTAGGCAATTCGATTGAAGGATTTTGGAATCTGTCCAAGAGATTAGACAATCCGATTAAGAGATTTTAAAATCTGTACAAAAGATTAGGCAATCCGATTGAGGGATTTTGCAATCCGTCCGAGAAGTGTTACTCATGGCATGACTTAGAGTCATGCCATGAGTTGTTTTTTGAGTTGACTTTTAATGGACAATGGGCGGAATTAATCCCGACCCTTGTCTATTTTAATAAGTATGTTCCTTGAAAACTGATACTTATTTCCCTTGTGCTTCTACCACCGCAATGGCTACCATGTTTACAATTTCACGTACTGATGAACCCAATTGTAATACGTGTACAGGTTTACGTAACCCTAAAAGAATTGGTCCGATATACTCCATTTCACTGGTTTCTTTCAATAAATTACAAGCAATATTGGCCGCAGAAAGGTTAGGGAAAATTAGCGTATTCGCTCCTTCTTCCGCTAATTTAGAGAAAGGATAATTCTCTTTAATCAACTCATTATCAAAGGCTAAATGGGCTTGCATTTCTCCTTCTACAATCATTTCTGGATGTTTTTTTTGTAAAATAGCCGTGGCTTCACGCATTTTTACGGCATCAGCTCCGTTGGCTGTACCAAAGTTGGAGTAGGTCAACAACGCAATTCTTGGTTTCAAGTTAAAACGCTCAACAGCTTTGGCGGTTAGTTCTGTAATTTCAACTATTTCTTCAACGCTTGGGTTAAAGTTTACAGTGGTATCTGAAAAAAATACTGGGCCTTTTTTTGTCAATAAAATGTACATACCTGCTACTTTCTTCACACCATCTTCGCAACCAATAATTTGCAAAGCTGGACGAATAGCATCTGGATAATTACGAGTAAGACCCGAAATTACGCAATCGGCATCGCCCGTTTCTACCATCATTGAAGCAAAATAACTGCGTAATTGCATTTGTTTGTAGGCTTCGTACTGGTTGTATCCTTTGCGTTTTCTTTTATTGAAGAAAATATTACCGTATTCTTTTAAACGTTCAAGGGTTTCTGTTGCACGGGTATCAATGATTTGTATTTCGTTTAAATCAAGGTTGTTTTCTTCGATAATTCCTCTGATTTTATTTTTATCGCCCAACAAAATCGGAATACAAATACCTTCGTCTTTTGATTGTTGTACAGATTTTAATACCTTTAAATTTTCGGCATCAGCAAAAACTACACGTTTGGGAGCACGTTTGGCACGATTAAAAATGTACTTCATCAATTGGTTATCCAAGCCTAAACGTTTGCTTAGTTCCAATTCGTAAGCGTCCCAATCGGTAATAGGTTTTTGAGCCAAGCCTGCTTCCATTGCCGCACGTGCTACTGCTGGAGCTACGGTTGTAATTAAACGTGGGTCAACGGGTTTGGGAATAATATAATTTCTTCCGAAAGAAAGGTTCTTTTCGTTATAAGCCAAGTTTACAATGTCTGGCACTGGTTTCTTGGCTAAGGCAGCCAACGCTTTTGCGGCTGCCAGTTTCATGGTTTCGTCAATTTCGGTAGCACGCACGTCCAATGCTCCTCTGAAAATGTAGGGAAAACCCAATACGTTATTTACTTGGTTGGGATAATCCGAGCGACCCGTCGCCATAATAATATCTTCACGAGCGGCTACGGCATCTTCATACGAAATTTCAGGCGTTGGATTTGCCATTGCAAAAACGATAGCATCTTTCGCCATCGACTTAATCATTTCTTGTGAAACGATATTACCAACTGATAAACCTAAAAATACATCCGCTCCAACCATCGCTTCTTTGAGGTTGTGAATATCCGTGCGGTCGGTAGCAAAAGGTTGAACGTACTTATTCAAATCTGTTCTTTGTTTCGATACCAAACCGTCTTTATCGAACATCAATACGTTTTCTACTTTCGCTCCTAAACCTAAGTATAACTTGGCACAAGAAAGAGCGGCAGCACCAGCACCCGAAATGGTAAATTTACATTCTTCGATGCGTTTGCCTACCAATTCCAAAGCGTTCAACAAAGCTGCTGCCGAAATGATGGCAGTACCGTGTTGGTCGTCGTGCATGATAGGGATATGAAGGTCTTTTCTTAATCGTTCTTCAATCTCAAAACACTCAGGCGATTTAATATCTTCGAGGTTTACGCCACCAAAAGTTGGTTCTAAAATTTTTACAGTACGAATAATTTCTTCGGGGTCTTCTGTGTTTAATTCAATATCGAACACATCAATGTCTGCAAAGATTTTAAACAAAACGCCTTTCCCTTCCATCACAGGCTTTGAAGCTTCTGCCCCGATATTTCCGAGTCCCAACACCGCTGTTCCGTTTGAAATTACAGCTACCAAGTTTCCTTTCGCTGTATATTTGTAAACATTTTCACGGTTGGAAGCAATGGCTAAACAAGGCTCTGCAACACCCGGAGAATAAGCTAAGGAAAGGTCTCTTTGCGTTTCGGTTTCTTTGGTGGGGATAACGGCAATCTTGCCCGGACGACCTTTAGCATGATAATCTAAAGCATCTTGTTTTCTAATCGAGGATTGACTCATAATGATACTATAATGGTTTGTTTTTAGAAGTGTTTATAAAATGTACTAGAACTATTTAATAAGCTATAAAAATCATTGGGTATAACAATCCAATGGAAAATGAAGGTGTTTTTTTGATTAAAAGAAAACACCTTCATTTTGTTACCAGAAAAAACCTTTGTACAGCTTTCACTCAAAGTACTTTTTCCATTTGTTCACGGTCAAATTCGCCTTCGTTGTTGGCTAACCAAATCGTCGCTACACCATTTCCGATAAAATTGGTGATGGCTCTCGCCTCTGACATAAATCTATCGACACCCAACAGTAAGGCTAAACCTTCTACAGGAATCACTTTTACCGCCGAAAGTGTGGAAGCCAATACAATAAAACCGCTACCCGTCACACCAGCCGCACCTTTAGAAGTAATCATCAAAATACCGATTATCGTCAAGATTTGTTGCAAATCTAAGTGAACATTGAATACTTGTGCTAAAAAAAGTACCGCCATCGACAAATAAATGGTAGTTCCATCTAAATTAAAAGAATAACCCGCAGGAACAACCAAGCCCACAACCGACTTTGAACAACCCATTCTTTCCAATTTTTCCATCAAAGAAGGCAAAGCCGCTTCCGATGATGAAGTACCCAATACAATCAAAAGTTCTTCACGAATGTACTTCAAGAATTTTAAAATATTGATTTTATACATTCTCAAAATAAAATACAATACCACAAAAACAAATATCGCCATAGTGCTGTAAACCGTTACCATCAGTTTTCCCAAAGGTAAAAGCGTATGCACGCCGTACTTGGCAATAGTAAATGCCATGCCGCCAAAAGCACCGACTGGAGCAAAAAGCATTACTTTGTGCAAAGCCCAAAATATTTTTTTAGAAATGGGTTGTAAAAAAGCTACAATGTCGTTACGTTTTGAGTAATTACTGAAAACCACCCCTAAAATAATAGCGATAATCAGCACTTGTAGCGTAGCGTTGTCCATCAGAAACTTCAACCAACTAAAAGCCTCCGCCGATTTGGTATATTTAGAAATATCACCGCCCTTGATTTCAGAAGTTACTACGCCGTCGCCAGGGCGAATGATGTTGGCTGTAATAATACCCACGAAAAGAGCGATGGTTGTTACTACCTCAAAGTACAACAATGCCTTTGCTCCTACTTTGCCTACTTTTTTTAAATCTCCCATCGAAATTATACCCAGCATGATGGTGATAAAAATGATAGGACAAATAAAGATTTTGACAATACTAATAAAAATACTGCTGAGGAACTCGCTAAAAGTAGTCTTTATTTCGAACTCAGATAAATATAAACTGAATTTGATTGGCTTTTCTAAGATAGGTTGTAAGGCAATGGCAGGAGCAAAATGCCCCAACAGTACCCCAACGGTAATAGCGGTAAGTACCCAAAAAGTTAAGTTTTGAAATAGTTTTTTCATGGAAATTATCAATTGTTTAACAATGATTCTTGTAATTAGAAATTGAGTGATTACAATGAATGAGTGATTAAGTGATTTTTATGTTAAAAATAAAGCATTAATCCATACCAAATAGCAACATTAATCAAAGATAATGGAATACTGATACTAACCATCTGTGTTGCTAAAGTTGGATTGAGCTTATAAGTTATGGCTATAATAGTGGCGGTATTCATCGAACCTAACGTTGCTCCAATCACACAAAGTTTTCCCAAAGGCGTGTATTCGCCCAGCATGAGGACATAAATTACAAAAATTAATAAAGGAGCAATGAATAATTTGTATAATAAACCATAAAAAAGGGCTTTCAAGTCTAATTGGTTTTTCTGAAAATTGATTTGCAAACCAATTGAAAGTAAAGCTAAAAAGCCAAAAGGGTTTCCGATTTTATCTAATATTTGTTTGCTCCACAAGGGAAAATGCCAGTCGAAAATATTCAGTACAAGTGCCAAACAAAAGGCTATAAATGGAGGAAATTTAAAAATATTTAAGATAACGGCTTTCATCGAAAAAGCAGCCGAGGAGTAATAAGATGCCGTAAAAATCCCCAACGTTCCGCACACCACAAACGAACCTGCTTGACTCATCAAAATACCCGTTTGTAAACCTTCTTTGCCAAAAAGCACTTCAAAAATTGGAAAGCCAACAAATGAAATACTACTGATGCCTGCCGTCAGAATCAACGCTCCTTTGGTATTAGAATCAATATTTATGAAAGATGCGACCAAATTAAAAAAAATAAAAGACCCAATATAAAGCAAATAAGGCATCAAAATCGGGAGTAGAAGATTTTTACTAAAATGTATTTCGGTGGTATTGAGCAGGGTAACTGCTGGTAAGCACACATAAATAATAATGCTGTTTAAAACGCTTGGAGCATCCTCAGAAAAACTTTTCAGCCTTCTGAGGAGTACGCCAATGCTCAAGCAAACCAGTAGTAATAATAAATTGGACAAATTGTAAATATTTATATGTTAGTTGTACTCGGTAATTGTATAAATAAACGCTTACAGCTTAATTGTTAAGCTACCATAATAATATGCTCCATTGAAACCAAACTGATTGGCATTGCGGGTGTAAGGTACTTGCCCGTTGGCATACGAAGCATAATTGCTAAACACTTTGTCGGGATATACATTGGTAAAATTGTTTCCGCCCAAAGTAAGGCTAAAATGCTTGTTGAAATTATAAACAACCGAAGCATCAAATAAATTTTTTCCACCGAAAGTCTGGCTGCGGTGATTTTGTCCAGATGGTTTTTCCCAAGCTGTCACTTCTCCAAAATATGAACTTCTAAAGTTGATGTTCCATTTTCCTACTTGATAGCCCAAAGATACCAATACTTTGCTATGTGGCTGACTGGTTTCAATCAAAGCTCTACTTACCGTGTCAATTAGCACCACCGTTGCTTTGGTATCTTGTTGCAAAGCCGTAGGCGTTGCTTTGATGTTGGTAATTTCTGTTTTATTGACCGTAAGGGCAACACTGGCGGTAAACTTACTTTTAGCACCAATGTTTTGTTTGTAAGAAGCCACTACATCTATCCCTTTCGTTCCTGTGTTGATGGCGTTGGTAAAGAAAGTAATTTCTTGAAAATTAGGAAACAGGTTCTTTAAAGCTGTAATATTATTCACATTTAGGTTTTCGGTAATGATAATTCTATCAGAAATATCTATTTGATAAGCATCAATTGTGAGTAAAAGATTTTTGCCCAAAGTAGCCGTAAGACCTAAATTATAGTTCCAAGAAGTTTCTGGTTTGGGGTCTTCAATGCCAATTTGTTTTAAGCGTGGGTCGTCAGAAGGCAATTGTTTGGTACTTCTAATAATTCCATTCTGCACCGTAGAGGTTGTAGCAGCATTGGCAATTTGTTGCAATAGCGGTGCTCTGAAACCTTTATTAATTGAACCTCTGATTGAAAAAGCTTCTGTAATTTTCAATCTTGAAGCCAATTTTCCAGAAATATTACTGCCAAAATCACTATAATTTTCATAGCGTAAAGCAGCAGCAACCAACAAACGATTGGTAATATCACTTTCTACATCGGCATACACCCCAATATTTGAACGATTTACACTTTTTGCATCTGCTTTATCAATCCCTACTCTTCCTTGAGAACCGGGCGTTTTGTTTTTGGTAGCCGCTAATGGGCCAACTAAGTACGATGCTTCATCACCTGCACTAAGTGCAAAATTATCAACTCGGTATTGTGCTCCAAAAGCAAAGTTGACAGATTTGGTATTCCATAAACCCAGTACTGTTTTAGAAGCGTTGATTTCAGTCAAACTTTGCCCGAAAGAAATTCTACCGATATAAAAATCTTTGGGAGAAGCCGCCCCCATCGAAGCATTTGAAGAATTTTTAGCCGATTGGTCTAAATAATTTCTACCATAACCTGTACTAAAATCCCAATTCCAACCTGTAAAAGTTTTGCGTTTGATACCTACAAAAGAAGAGTAATCGACCGAAGTACCGGGCAATTCTGGCACATAACCATCGGGATATAAATCAACATTAGAAGTAGCACTTGTCGGCAAAGCTGTGCGAAGAAAAGCACGAGCAAATACATCTTTTTGTGAAAATCCACCAAAAGAATAAAGCATCCAATCAGTTTTTAAAGGAACATCGAGGTTATAAAACACTTGTCCCGATTTCATGGCATTACTTCCATAAGCTGTTGGGCGAAACGAACCATAAGTACCATTGCCCCAATATCCTCTTGATTTTAAAGCTGCTTCATCCGTTGCTTTTACATTGGTATAAATCCCTGTATAAGCTCCGCCAGCTACAGGTTGAGGATTGTAAGGGTCTGAGCGGTCGGTTCCTGCTACATCCTGATAGTTACCCGTAATATTTAATGAGGCTCTTTTTCCTAAAGCAAAACCATAATTCAAACCCACAGAATAGCCTCCGCCATCTCCTTCGCCAGTAACGCCATACTGGATTTGTGCCGTACCATTGTTTACAGATTTTTTCAAGACCAAATTGGCAATACCTGCAATGGCATCTGAGCCATATTGTGCGGCTGCACCATCTCGTAAAATTTCCATTCTTTCCAAAGCCAAAGAAGGTACTGCGTTTAAATCTGTTACGACTGTTCCTTTTCCAACGGTTACGTTGTTGTTGAGTGCCGCAAACTGGTGATGTCTTTTGCCGTCGATGAGTACCAACATTTGGTCGGGAGATAAGCCTTTTAAAGATGCAGGGTCGGCATAATTGGCAACGCCATTGATACCATTTTTGGCTGAATTGAACGAAGGTGACATAAATTGTACTTGTTGCGACAATTCTGTTTGCCCAGTCGATTGCAATTCTTTGGCACTAATCACATCTACAGGAACGGGTCTTTCAACATCGGTGCGAGCCACCGACGAGCGTGAACCAATAACTACAACTTCACCCAATTGTGCATTATCTTCTTTCAAAGTCAGGGCGATTACTTGTTTGGCACTGACTTTGATTTCTTCTTTTTTATATCCAATAAATGAAAAGACCAATACTTCGCCTTCTTTAGCAACGATACTAAACTTTCCTTCAGCATCGGTAACAGTACCTCTTGCTGTGCCTTTTACCAAAATACTTACGCCCACTAACGCTTCGCCTTTTTCACTGCTAATTTTGCCTGATACTTTTTCGTCTTCCACCACCACTTCTTTTTCACTGGGAAAAACGTTGGTTTGTTCTTTACTTTTCTTCAAAATAATTTGCTCTTCTATCACTTCATAACGAATCTGATTAGGGAAAAGAAGTTTAGGTAAAACCGAATGCAAGGCTTCACGGTTGACTTCTATGCTTACATCTTTATTAAGCTGAATCGTATTGTTGCTATACACAAAACGTACTCCCGACTGTTTTTCTATTTCTACTAAAACAGTCTTTAAGCTTACATTGCTTAGTTTGATAGATACTTCTCTGGTCAAGATTTGCTGGGCTTTGCTCGGAGAGCCTAAAGCCATCACCGAAAAGATAGCGAATAAAAGACATTGACTAATCGTAATTTTCATAATGGTTAGCATCGTATGCTTTAAAGCTAAAAATTTTTTCATTGGTTAATTAAATTTAGATTGTTTAATTTTTTTTGGGACATAGTTTTCCCAGCTCACCCAGATTGATTTGAGTGCAGTAGGAGTTTTTATAGATTTGTTTTTTGCTATGTTATGGACAGCCGTTTCCTTTCAAGGAAATATTTTGTCCATCAATTACGTACTCCGCTTCTATGGAACGGCAAATGACTTCAAGAATCGTAGAGAGATGTACGTTGTCAAAATTTCCGCTCAAGCGGCAGTTTTGGAGTTTGGGTGATAATTCAATCTTTACATTAAAATTATGTTCGATGCTTTTTACAACATCTTCCATATTGGTATCGTCGAATTGTAGCGATGACAATTCCCAGTAAAATGTTTTATCAAGTGGCAAAGCGTTTACTTGCATTTCATCGGTTTTTGTTGCTAACACAACTTGTTGTTTGGGTAGTAGAATAATCTCTTTTTCTGTTTCATTTTTCACTGATACTTTTCCTGTAACGACCGACACCTCAAAAGTTTCCATTGTTGGGTAAGCCTTTACGTTGAAGCTTGTACCTAAAACGGTGGTTGTCATTTTGCCTGAGTAAATCAAAAATGGACGAGTTTCATCTCTTTTAACATCAAAAAAAGCTTCTCCTTTCAGGTTTACTTGTCTGTACAGTCGGTCAGATTGATTATAGCTCAATTGAGTTTTGGGCTGTAATAAAACGATACTTCCATCGGGTAAAACAACTTTGAGAATTTTAGCAGAAGAGTTTTCATATTTTGCCCAGTCGGAAATCGGAATATCCGATTTGATTTTACTGATTTTTTCCTTGTCATTTGGCAAGAAATAAAACGATAGCCCAACTACAATCACCAATACAGCCGCCATACTTGCCACTGCCCAAACCCAACGAGGAGGATTATATTTCTCCTTGTGTTTAATTTGCTCTTGGATTGCCTCCTTGATTTTATTTTTAAGTTCGGCTCGCTCTTCTTCGGTTAAATCACTCAAGCCATCAGGTTTATTTTCAAACGAAGCGTACCATCTTTCAACAAAGAATCTTTCGCCCTCAGATGCTTCGTCGTTCAAGTAACGTTCTATTATTTCTTGATTTATTCTCATTTTATTCTTGCTTTCAAATACTAAGTGAAACAACACGCCTTTTTCCCCTATGCAGAAATAATATTTTTTTAAGAAAAATTTTTCTTCTATAAATAAAGTGAGAAATATTATTTGGATAGAAAACAAAAAACAAGCCTTTTGAGCTTGTTTGGGGATATGTTCAATAAAACATAATTGCTTTATCTATTTGAAGTTAATGCAATACGGGTATTAAAAAAATAGAAAGAGCTGTATAATCGCTCAAGGCTTCTCTCAAAATCTTTAAGGCTTTAGTCATCTGGTTTTCAACGGTTTTCTCTGAAATATCTAAACGCTCAGAGATTTCTTTTTGCGATAAGCCTGTTCTTTTCATCAAAAATATTTCTCTACACTTTTCGGGTAACGTTTGTAAGGCTTGTTGATACGCTTCATTTAATTCATCAAAAGCAACCATTTGTTCAGTAAAGTTACTATTTTCTGTGGGTAAGAGATTATTTGAGTAGTGTTCAAACAAATTGTTCTTTTTGTACTGTGCAATGACTAAATACTTGACCGAAGAAAACAAATAGGCTTCAATAGTGGTATTAATTTCAAGTTTTTTTCTGCGTTCCCACAAGGAAATAAACAAATCTTGAATGACTTCTTCGGTCAATTCTCGGTTTTGTAATCGTTTATAAGCCGCAGCGTACAATTTTGAAAAAAACTTTTGATACAAAAAATCAAAGGCTCTTGCATCGCTTGCAGCAAGCGATGAGAGGATTTCTTGGTCGGTATCAAATGTTTTTATCTGCATAATTTAGTACAAAGTAAATATATATTTGGATGAAACCTGCAAGACAAAGATAATTTACCTATTTTTTCATGAATTAATCTTAGCATAACAACAATTCTGTTGCTGTAAGCTTAGTTTTACTGTTACTAATCAACGTTTTCATTATTAATCTGTACAATCATGCAATCAACAAAGCTCATGACCGTGTTTCGTCTTCTGCCTTTACTCTTTTTAACAATGTTTGCCCAAGCTCAAACCGCCGAAATAGATACGCATCCCAATGCTTTAAACTTTTTAGTAATGGGCGACTGGGGAAGAAATGGAGCAGACCATCAAAAACCTGTAGCTGCCCAAATGGGAAAAGTAGCAAGTAAAATCAAATCGGAGTTTGTGATTGCTACGGGCGATAATTTTTATCCAAGTGGCGTTATCAGCGAATTTGACCCACTTTTTAAATACTCTTTTGAAGATATTTATACAGATTTTTCTTTGCAATGGGACTGGTATCCAGTTTTGGGGAATCATGATTATAAATCAAATCCTGATGCACAAGTAGCTTATTCTAAAATTAGCCGTCGTTGGAAAATGCCTGCTCGTTATTATGCTAAAACCTTTTCTATCGACGATAAAAACCAAGTATTAATAGCATTTATTGATACAAACCCCTTAATTCCTGAGTTTTACAAAGGCGAGTACAGCAAAGCCGTTATTAGTCAAGATAGTACGGCTCAGAAAAAATGGTTAGAGAAAACACTTGCCAATAATTCGCCTACAATTAAATGGAAAATTGTAGTAGGGCATCATCCCCTTTATACCGCTACCGAAAAAAGAAGAGAAAGCTATGATACTCGTGCCATTCGTAATTCTTTGAAATCAGTTTTAGACAAATACCAAGTAGATGCCTATTTGTGCGGACACGACCACGATTTACAACATTTGAAACCAGAAGGAAAAACACATTATTTTGTTTCGGGAGCAGCCTCTGAAAAAACAGCCATTGGCACGTTGCCCATCAGTAAATTGGCACTTTCTGATTACGGATTTATGGTATTTTCGGCTACGCCCGACAAGCTTTTTGTACAAGTAATCAACGAAGAAGGCAAAGTAGTTTACAATACTGAATTGAGTAAGTAAATCACTACTTGTATAAAGTTTTTACTTTTATGAACGTTTAAAACTCTACTCCCAAACAAAAGCATAAAAGGACTAAAGTAGTTAAAAACAAACCCCCGATGCGTTTGATTAACACATCGGGGGTTTGTTTTTATAGATTTACAGTTTAGAACGAGTATCTTAAACCTAACTGAGCTTGGTATCTTGATGACAATTGGTCAACTGAGTACGGCGTAGCTGGTTTGATAAAGTTGTATGTTGGGTCGGCAGCAGTACCTGAGTTTTTACGAACTAAACCGATGCTTGAAGTAGAGTTGAAGGTGTTTGGTACAAAATATACTCTTCCCCATTCGCTGTTCAACAAGTTGGTAAAGTTGATGATGTCGAGTGAAATCTGAATCGTGTGCGATTTGTTTATAACAATATCGTGCATAATTTTCACATCGGCAGTAGTATTCCAAGGCGTGCGGCCAGTGTTTCTTTCGGTAAAGTTACCTTTGCGTGAGCTTAGGTATTCGTCGGCATTAACAAAATCCATGAACTGTTGTGCTTGCTGTGCGGCTGTGATAGTGTTACCACTTGCATCTTTGTAGTCAACCATGTATTTTGTTGCTTCGGTCACATCTTTGAACACATACGCCAAACCAGCAGCCTGTGGCGTGTTAGCAATAGTTGAGTTGACAAAACCCCACGTAAATGGATTGCCCGACTGTGCGTTGATAATCCCTGCAATACTTGTGCTATGCGATTTATTCCATTGTTTTCTGTAACCAATCGAAGCAATGAGGCGGTGTCTAATATCAAAGTTTGAATAAGCCAATTTTGGGTCGTTTGGAGTCAAAGACTGGTTCAACTGCCAGTTAGATTCCATCGAGTTACGAATACCGTTGGTTAAATCCCAAGATTGTCCGTAAGTATAAGCTACTGAGAAGTTCAAACCGAAGTCGTAGGTTTTAGCAATTTGCCCTGTCAAGCTGTAGCGGTATCCTTGCGAAGTATTCGACAACATATAGGCGTTAGAGAACGCTGTGTTTACTTTCTGACCCGTTGCTCCACCCGACAAGTAGATTGGCATTTGGCGATCTACGTCGTAGCTATAGTATTTAACTGAGTCTTTCAAGTTTACTTGTTGGAACTTCAAGTCATTGATAGTTTTCGTGAAAATCCCTTCTACCGTAAATTTATAACCATTGGTATTGTAGTCAACCGCCAAGCTACTTCTCCATACTTGAGGCATTTTGAAGTTGTTATTGATTACGTCCACCTGAGTTTGGTTGCCTTGCCCGTTGTTGAAAGCGAAGTTTTTAGCACCATCTTTCAACACATCGCCTTTCACACCCGATTTAGTAGCCAAGTTGTTTACGTCGTAAGAACCATAGCCAACGCCGTCGTTGTAGAACGCATAACCCAACCAAGCAAAAGGAATTTTACCAGTAAAGATACCCGAGCCACCTCTGATGATGATGCTCTTATCTCCTTTTACATCGTAGTTGAAACCAATTCTTGGCGACACCAATACTTGTCCGAAGATTTTGTTGTTTACTTGCGACAATGGTGTTGCTGTATAAGTTGTACCAGCATTAGGGTCGAGTGGTGTATTTTTAGAAGCAGTACTCATAGCTGGCGAATCGGTTGTTGCCAAGTCGAAACGCAAACCAGGTGATAATTTTAATTTATCCGATACCTGAATTTCATCCTGAGCATATACACTGTACATTCCTACATTGAATTTGGCATAAGGATTGTTGAAGTTGTAATCCCTGTCATTGTTGGTAAAGTTGTAAGAACCGCGCACACGGTTTACAGTACCAGCATAAAACTCTGTCAAGTTTCTGTAAGCTACACGACCATTCCAAGAGTTTACAAAACCATAGTTGATTGAATAAATTTCGTTGTGCGTACCTACCAAGAATGTGTGTTTTCCTCTGAACCAAGTAAAGTTATCCGTGATTTCAAACGTTTTTTGTTTCATGTTAAAAATCGTTGCTTCACGGTCGTTTCCTAAGAACACTGTTCCGCCGTTTACTGCAATTTCAACTTGTGGGAAAGCAACGTTGCCACTCAAGGGCTCTCTGTAATCATGAATATCTGAATAACCTAAAATCAAACTGTTAGAGGCATTTCCAAAACGGCTTTTCAATTCGGCCACGGTTGAGTTTTGGTTGTTTACTTGTTTGAAGTCCATGCTTGCAAAACGGAAGTTTGCTGCGTCACGCTCTAAGTTTGAAGCTTCAGAAGTAATATAGTTGTTACGGATAGACAACTGGTGTTTGTCTGAAATGTTCCAATCTAAACGATTGAAAAACTTGGTACTTTTTGAGTAAATATTGTAGTCACCTGCTGCACCTACGTCAAAACCGTAGTTTGTTTTAACAAAATTGGCAATGGTTTGAGCCGTAGCAGCGTCAATCAACGAAAGTTGGTTGCCATTGGCATCTTTATAACCTGCACCATAGAAAAGTGGCTCTTGACGACGAGTGATTTCTTGGTTAGTAAAGAAAAACAATTTGTTTTTAATCAAAGGTAAACCTACTCTAAAACCTGTTTGATAGTCGTAATAGCTACTTGGAATTTTAGCACCATCACCAGCGTTGTTTGGTCCTGTAATCGTTGCATTGCGACCGAAACCATATACCGAGCCTTTTACTTCGTTTGTACCACTGCGTGTTACGGCATTGATAGAGCCACCCGTAAAGTTACCAATCTTCACATCATACGGAGCAATATATACTTGAATGTCTTGGATAGCATCTAAAGAGATAGGGTTGGTACGAGTACTGCTACCGGGCATACCCGAAGTACCACTTTGACCACCCAACGAAGGGCTAAAACCGATAGCATCGTTGTTGATTGTACCATCGATAGTTACGTTGTTGTAACGGAAGTTTGTTCCTGCAAAAGAGTTGTTGGCACTTTGCGGAGTCATACGAGTCATATCGGTAAGGCTGCGGCTCAATGTTGGCAACACTTTGATTTGGTTTTCACCGAGGTTTGTACCAGCACCTAATTTTGTACCTCCTTTTTCACCTTTTACCACTACTTCGGCTAGGGCTGTTGTTTCTTCTTGAATCACAAAGTCGATATTCGAGGTAGAACCAAGGTTCAAATTAAGTCCTTCTACTACTTGTGGCGTGTAACCTACAAACGAAACCACAATTTTATAGGGTCCGCCAGGATTCATGTTGGCAATAGAGTAATGGCCATCGGCACTCGACGATACACCATATCGTGCACCAGTAGGTAGATAGGTAGCAAGGACAGTAGCCCCTGGCACACTCGCACCTGTCTTATCTTTTACTTTACCCGAAATGGAAGAAGTGGTGATTTGAGCAAAAACCGAAGCTCCCACAAAGAGCAAAGCGATAGTGGTCAACAATCTGAGCGATTGTTGAAAAGAAATAAAACTTTTCATCATTGTTATGTAAAGAATTGTTAAATCATCTGGTAAAATTAAAGTACGCAAGCGCTGACTGACGAAGCCTTGGAAGCCATTATCAGAAAAATCACCTTTTGTTTTCCTGTTTCAACGCTACAAAATTATCTTCTTAATATTACCTGAGTTTTTCTGAAATGTAAATTCTGTGTTAACAGATAAACAATATACTTAACAATATTTTAACATAACATACAACAACCTGATATACAAACAATTAAACAAGAACCATCTTCTTGTCTTGTACTTATTTTTTTAATAAAAATACTTAATATTAAGTGTTTTTTATCGTAATATTAACTGCTTTTGGTAGAATTAAGCCCCAAATACCTGCTGTTGAAAGAAAAGTTTTATCAAAAAAATACAATTGTTTAACCTCATGAAGCTACGCTAAAATTGAAAATAAATAAACTGTGCAGGGGCTTGATACATACAAAGCAATAGTATGGCAAACACAATGCCGTAGTAGAGCGTCCAACGCCACAGGAGGGGTTGGGTTTGTAAATAAACCCGTAATTGTTTGTGGCGTTGTTGCCAATGTACCAATTCCATCAGAATAATGACGGCAAGAGCTACACTAAAAAAGCCTATTCCTTTATGCAAAAATACATATTGCTCCCATTGCCGTCCTTGGGCTAGTTGTTGCCATTGTGTACGCACACCCACACCAAGATGCGTGACGATGTACCATGCAGTTTTGAAATCTTTGGCACGAAAAAATATCCAAGCAAAACTCGTCAGGATAAATACCGTGCTTACCTGCAATACTTTATAGAAGTGTGGCAGTTGCTTCAAGCCCAAGCGTTCAACCCAACGGTTGCGATAGTTGGCGGTGAGATTGGCAAAAACCAAATAAAAACCGTGCATGGCTCCCCAAATTACAAAATTCCAACTTGCCCCATGCCAAATGCCACTGACCATAAATACCAAAAACAAATTCCATTGCTTACGCCAAGCCCCTACCCTATTGCCTCCTAAAGAAATGTATAGGTAATCACGAAACCAAGTCGAGAGCGAAATATGCCACCTACGCCAAAATTCTGAGATGGTTTTGGCATAATACGGGCGATTGAAGTTTTGCATTAGACTAAACCCCATCACTTGTGCCGAACCCAAAGCGATGTCGGAATAGCCTGAAAAATCACAAAAAATCTGGATGGAAAAAAAGGCTGTAGCCACCCAAAGGGGCAAACCTGTATATTGATTTGGATGGTCATAGACTTGTCCGACAAGCACAGCAAGGCGGTCGGCTACCACTACTTTTTTAAACATACCCCAGGCCATCAGTTTCAGCCCGTCGGTGATACGTTGATAGTCGAAATGATGTTTTTCATAAAATTGATGCAAAACATTCTGCGGACGCTCGATAGGCCCTGCCACCAATTGCGGATAAAACATCACATACAAGGCATAAATACCCAAATGTCGTTCGGCGGCTTGGTTGCCTCTATATACTTCTATGGTGTAGCTCATGGCTTGAAAAGTATGAAACGACAAACCTATGGGCAAAATAATGTGCAAGTAAGGAACAGGGTTTTTGAGGGCAAAACCCGTAAGCAACCACGAGAGATTATCGTTGATAAAATTGTAATATTTAAAGACAGCCAACATACCAATATTGGCTAACAAGCTCAACCACAAAAAATGCTTCCGTCGCTCGCCTACCGACTGCTCAATGTAAATGCCAGCGTAATAGTCCACCACAATGGTTGCCCCTAGAATCAACATATAAATGGGCATAAAACTCATGTAGAAATAGCAACTCGCTGCCAACAGCCAAACCCAACGAAAACGATGGGGTAACACAAAATACAAGATGGTAACAACAGGAAAAAAAAACAGAAATTCTAAAGAATTAAATAGCATTGCTGTGGTAATATTGCTGGTTAAGATATGAGGGCTGTATTTATAATTGTCCCGATATTTCTAATAAATCTATCAAACGGTACGTCCAAATCCGACGACCTTGCCCGTTGGGATGACAATATTTGTCATAAAAAAACTGGTCGTCCATAACCGCCAAGGTAGGCGAACCCAGTGTTTTCCAGTGCAATTGTTGGGTAATTTGCTGCTCAAAATGATGAACTAAGGTACTATTTTCTTCAAAATTACGCTGGTTCCAAGGCGGATACAGCAGCATTACGGTTGCTCCTTGTTTTTGAGCCCACTGACCAAAATCATTGAGGGCCGCCAACTGCGGTGTCCAATGCTGTACGCCTGCCGAATCGAAACTTTCGACCAAGGCAACACCATTGTTGAGATGCCCCACCATATCGCCATAGCGATTGAAGCAAGTACGATAATACACTGCCCTAGTGTCGTTGATGCTTACATTTTTTGCTGTCCCAAAAAAACCTGTATATAAGGCATAACTAGCTCGTACATAGTGTTGTAAATGGTGTAAGGCATATACAGCGGCGTTGTCGGCTACTAGCCAATCTCTGGCAGGCGGATAGTACTCGGCTACTTTGAGTTGCGTATCGAAATTACCTGCAAGGGTAGTGTTGGGTTCTAAACAAAACAAAATGAGGTCGCCTCGTTTGGTTGCTTGTTTCAATTGATGAAGCATAAACCGAATTCCTAGCTCATGATGAACGCCCATATTGACCACCGGTACGCCAAACTCATTAGACAAAATATCGCTGTCGATGCCAAAAGCCACCGCCGAACCACCCGTTAGGATAATCCTTGGCGAAGCAACCGAATCGAGCAGGTGCTGTTTTTCTTGAATACAAGCCCAATACGCATGGCGAGCAGTGTCTGAAAAAGTATAATAGCCTACTTTCAACAAAATAAGTATAGCCAAAACACTGGTTAGCTGTGTAGCAATGCGTATAAAGGTTGGAAAGAATGAATGATGTTTCACAAATTTTGGTGTTAAATCAACCTAGTTTTACTACGGATACAGCAAATACTTTGCCCGAATCGCTTTGTATTGCTGTAAAGCTGGTTGCCATGAAGCTTTGATTTTCGCTGCCGACCATCCTTCTTGTAGCTGTTTGCGTAATTGGTCGCTACCAGCGAGTTTATCAAAAAAACTAGCACTCGTAAAAAACTTATCTTTTTGTGGTATTTTTTGATAAAAATCTAACAAATACGTCAGGTCTAAACCCATTTGTTTCGCATCTACTCGTGTCAAATCTAAGCCGTAGCACAACACGCCTTCATTAGGTGGATTCAAGGCCCCAGGCTTATCGACGGGCGTAAATTGAAACGACCCTGTGGCTGGATAAGGCGAGCCAATGACTTGAAACTGCAAATCGGTTCCTCTGCCTACACTCACTTGTGTAGGTTCAAATAAGCAAAGCGATGGATACAACAAAATGGCTTGTTGGTTGGGTAAATTAGGCGAGGGGGCAACGGGCAAGGTATAAGGCGTTTGGTGGGTATAATTTTTACATGGAATTATCTCTAATGTACATTTTACACCATTTTGTAGCCAGCCTTCGCCATTAATCATTTGGGCCAATTCTGCTACGGTACACCCATGCAAAATGGGTACAGGATTCAAGCCAACAAACGATACAAAGGGTTTTTCCATCACAGGACCGTCTATGTACTGCCCATTGGGATTGGGGCGGTCGAGAATCAGGAGGGTTTTGTGTTGCTCGGCACAGGCTTCCATCACATAGTGCATGGTAGAAGTATAGGTATAAAAACGAGTTCCCACATCCTGAATATCAAACAGCACAAGGTCTATATCGGCGAGTTGCTCGGCAGTAGGTTTTTTATTTTTACCATAAAGTGAAACCAAGGGTAGTCCTGTTTTGGCATCTACGCCATTATTGATATGCTCGCCTGCACTGGCTGTACCTCGAAAGCCGTGTTCTGGAGCAAAGATTTTTTTGATATGAACGCCCTTGCTCAACAGCGTATCAACCAAATGGGTATTGCCCACCGTCGTCGTATGATTCACCACCAAGGCAATGTTTTTATGGGCAAGCATAGGCAAATAAGCCTCCAGTTGGGCTGCTCCTATTTCGAGCGTAGGCGTTGTTTTTTGTCGAACACCCTGTGCACAGGCAAACATCACCCATGTACATAACATTACAATGAAGAAAGTTTTATTTTTCATCCTAAAAAGCTTGACGGTTTATCAACCAAATTTACAACATCACTTGCGAATACAAGGCTTTTCTCGGTACATTTATCCGCTTTTTCTCCATAGACAATCGTTGTAAAGCAATAAAAGCGTAAATTTGTCCTTAACTAAGAAGTAAGTTTTATTCAAAAGCTTTGAGTTATCTTCTTTGTAAGCCTGATACAATATGAATTTTCCAAGATATATCTCCCAACGCATCCAGCATACCAAGTCGAATACCTTTTCCGCTACTGTCACCAAAATTGGCGTAGGAAGCATTGCGGTTGGGCTTATGGTGATGATTGTTTCTTTTGGGGTGTTGTTTGGTTTTAAAGATGCCATCCGACAAAAATTGTTTAGCATCATGCCTCATATAAAAGTGACCAAGTTTTCGGCAAACGAATCGTTTGAAGAATACCCCATCACCAAGCAAACCACACTTTTTAAGCAATATCATACCATACCGGCCATCGACCACCTACAGGTGTCGGCCCATAAAGCGGGTATTCTCAAAACACGGGAAGATATGCTTGGGGTCATTATGCGAGGCGTTGACAAAGATTTTGATGTAGCACATTTTCAGTCGGCTATGCTCGAAGGGCGAAGCATCCGTTTCAGCGATTCTACCTACAGCAAAGAAATCATGATTAGTAAAGTGATAGCCAAAAAATTACAGCTAGGGATTGGCGACAATACCATTATGTATTTTCTCAATGCCCCCGACCGCCCTCGTAAATTGGAAGTCGTAGGGATTTATGAAACAGGCTTAGAAGAATTGGATAAAAACCTCATTCTGGGCGATTTGTCCTTGGTGCAGCGTATCAATGGCTGGGGCGCCGATTCGGTGGGAAATTATGAAATTTACCTCAAAAACTTTGAGCAAATCGACGCAGCGACCAAAGCCGTACAAGAAAAATTACAGCCCGACATGAAGCTCGAAAAAGTAACTGATAAATTCATGGGACTTTTTGATTGGCTCGGAATGCTCGACCGAAACATGGTGATTTTCTTGTTCCTCATCTTGTTCGTAGCCTGCTTCAATATGATTTCTATTCTGCTCGTTTTGATGATGGAACGCACCCCAATGATTGGGCTTTTCAAGGCACTTGGTAGCTCGAACTGGCAAATCCGAAAAATCTTTTTATGGAGTGGTTTCTCTATGATTTTCAGAGGCTTACTTTATGGCAATTGCTTGGGTATTGGGGTTTGTTTGATACAAAAATACTACCACCTTATTCCCCTCGACCCCGTGAATTATTACATGAATACCGTGCCTATTACGATGAACTGGACGGTCATTTTATTACTCAATTTGGCTACTATTTCACTGGTTATCCTCGTGCTGATTATTCCAACGTTTGTCATCACTCGCATTCAACCTGTAAAAGCAATTGTTTTTAAAAAATAGAGATTATTTGTAAAAGGCAAAATTATTAATTAGCATTTTGATTTTCAGTGATTTATTTCAATAAATCAATCCTATGCTACGCACCATTTATCTTTAACAATCTATCAATAAAACCATGGCATCTTGCGAAAGTGCCTCAAATTCTACCGCTTCCAAATCCCATAAATACAGGGCATCTTGGGCATGAAGAAGACGGTTTTGTACTTCAAAAACACCTTGTAATACATATACCCACACTTGTTTGTTGGTTTCTTGCAATTGGTAAGTGTCTTCGGCACGTCCTTGGTATTGTCCTATCCATACCTTAGCTTGTGTATGCAAGGCGATAAGTTGATTTTTTTGTGTCGAAAAATCAAGATTTTGTATCGTTCTCTTATGGTCGGAACAGCCCTCACCAATCAGTACATAACACTGAATGGCCTCTTCGGTATAGGCATTATGCAAACGTATCAACTGCTCGGCAGTACAGCCTTGTTGCCATACGTGGTCTTCTTCGACAGGATATTTTTCACCCGATATTTCCACAACCACATCGCCAATAAAAGGTAGTATCCACAAGGTACTATTGGCCGTTACCGAAAACTGCCAATCGCTTTGTGGGTCTAGCACAAGGCGTTCAAATTGCCACGTGGCATCGGCTGTTGGGGGCATTATGTGCGTTACCTGTGTTTGTTTATACAAAGTTACAGGTTGTTTTTCTTCGAGCAGGATAATTCCAGTGGTTTGCGTCAACATAGTGTTACAGGTTGAAATGAAGTAATACTCAAGTAGGGTTGTAAAGCGATTAATTCTGTAGCATACATACCTGCTTCGTTGGCAGGTTCGTAGCTCAACAACAAGCGGTCTTGTAGGGTATCTAGCCAAAAGAGTGGTTTGCTATAAAAATAAATCGCTACTTTATGGGCTTGTTTGTTGCTTACATGGGAATGAACAATTTCAAAACTAAACTTTTCAAAAGACAGCCCCAACTTCCCAAAAGCATTCGATATATCTGGCATAATGCCTTGTAACTGCTGGATATAACCAATAGCCGCCGTGCTTACCAAGGCATGAAGCTTTTCAGCCTGTGGATTATGGGTAAGTATTTCTTGAAAAGTTTGAAATTGCTTTTGCTGGTTGTAATACTGAGCCTGCATAAAAAACTCCATGTAGGTATCTTCAAAAACGTATTTGTCCCACGCTTTTGTAGCACTGGCATCAATGAGCTTACGATAACAAAGAATGATTTGCCCTTTCATAGCAAAGGAGATTTTTGGTAAAAACTTGATTTCGGAGATTGTATTCTTGATGTCGGATGCTGGCAAACAACCGACATCAAGAATCAACCGAGCTATTAGGCCGAAACTACAATGTTATGTTTTAAAACAAAGCCGTCGGTTGTGCTACCTGTCACCGTTGACATTTCGTAGGTTACGCCATCGCCAAATACGTTGTCGGCGGCATTTGTGGTATCGGGTTGGCCATGACTGGCATAAACACCTTGGGCATATACCACTTTAGAAACATCTTCAGGAAAAGCGATTTGTGTTACCAACAACGATGCTCCTGTACTGCTGTACACGTGTACGTGGATGTGTGGGGCTCTACTCGAATACCAACCTGGGTAAATACTCGTAAAAGTCACTAAGCCCGTACTATCGGTTACTTGTCGGCCTCTCAAAAAGTGTACACTGGTATAATTGGTTGCTTGCATAGACGTACCACCATATTCAGAATACTCGCCTTTGGCATCGCAATGCCATATATCAACAATGGCATTTGCCAAACCTGCACAACTGGCATTTTTGTTTTGAATCGTAATCTTAATCGTCAATAATGTACCCGTGCGGTCTGAACGAATATCAGACGTTACCAATGACGAAGGCGTTTTGGTTGGAAATGGGCCTTCGGTTTCGGCTGGCGTACTGGTGCAACTGGTATTGGTTGTGCCTCCCGTCACTGTACCCGTGGTGGTAGTCGTTGTAGGAGAAACATCTTCTGTTTTACAAGCAGCTACTGCTTTGGCTGTAAGTAAACCTAATCCTGCTCTTTTTAAAAAATCAATTCTTTTCATGGTTGGAGACTTTTTTATGGTTGCTAATACCTCAACTTAATATTTTTGAAAGTTTATATAAGCATGACGACTTCCTGTTCTTTTCCGTTACGAAACGATAAAAAGTTGAGGTGAAAACCATAAATGTGTCGGTAAATAAGCCATGTAAAATGATTACGTAAAATACGCTAGTACTTCTTTTTCATACCTTTGTCCGATGGGTACTTCTAAATTTTCTAAGGCCAACAAACGGTTGCGTACCGATTGTACCTTTGCCAATGCCACAATATACGATTTATGCACCCGCATAAATTGGTTGGGGGGCAATTTCTCGGCAAGGGCTTTCATGGTCATACGGGCTACCAAGGGCTTTTGGTCTTGCAGGTATATTTTGAGGTAATCGTCGGAAGCTTCGATAAACAAAATGTCTTTGTACGGGATTTTATGTAGCGTATAATCTGCCCTGATGTGCAAATAGGCCTCTGCTGTTTGAAACGAAATGGCTTTGCTTTGTTTTAAAATAAACGCCTTCTGACAAGCCTGTCTAAATCTTTGCAAATCAATAGGTTTAAGCAAATAGTCAACCGCTTGCAGGTGGAAGCCTTCTATGGCAAATTCGCTGAAAGCAGTTGTAAAAATCACTAAAGGTTGAGGAATACCTTCGGCGGCGAGCGATTGATAAAAATCAATACCCGACACCGTGGGCATATTAATGTCTAAAAAAAGTAAATCTACGGTATGGGTTTGTAAGTAATTTTTTACTTCCGAAGGACTAGTAAAGGTTTTTTCCAAGATAACTCCCTCTGTTTTAGCACAAAGGTTGTGCAAAATCCGCAACGCAGGTGGTTCGTCATCCAGGGCTATAGCGCTGAGTTGTATCATTGTAAGAGAGGTTAAGTTGTAATGTTACTGTAAAAAAATCTGTTTGCTGAATGCTTAATGTATGCTTTTGTGGATAAAGCAATGCTAATCGCTGTTGGGTGTTCGATAAGCCCAATCCATTTTTTTCATACTTGTGTGGGGTATATGGCTGTATGCGATTTTGTACAAACAACCGCAATGTTTCATCGCTTTGTACTACTATTTGAATCTGAATAGGTGAAGCTTGTTCGGGATTTACACCGTATTTAAAAGCATTTTCAATAAAAGGAATCAACAACATCGGGGCAATTTGTTGCCAAGGTTTGACACCTTCTACCGAAAAGCTTACTTGTACGGTATTGTCGAATCGCAGCTTTTGTAAAGCAATATAGTTTTCAATATAAGCAATTTCTTGGACTAAATCTACTTGCGACTGGGTCGTGTGAGCCATAATATACCGCATCATACTCGACAATTTCGTTACGGCATCGCTGGCAACCAATGCCCCTTCTTCTAGGGTAAGAGCATAAATGCTATTGAGCGAGTTGAACAAAAAATGGGGATTAATTTGTGCTTTTAAAAAACGCAATTCGGCATCTATTTTATCCTGAAACAAGGCTTGTTCGTATTGTTTACTCCGAAAATGGGTAGTAAATAATATGCCCAACAAATACAATATGAGCGATTTAGCCAAGTCGAACTTTCCCATTACATCATGAAAACCACCTGGTGGTGGAGGCGGTGGTCCATTTTTCCAGCCTTGTAAATGCGGAGGTAATCCTCCTTCTGGAGGGTCGTGTAAGTGTGGCCAATCAACATGGTTGGCTACCCAATACAGCACAACAAAATTACTGAGCAAAACCACGCCAAACCAAGCGTATTGTGCCGTAAGATACAACCGTGGCGTAAAAATATAATAGTTGGCATAAAAAGCCAGCAACATCAATCCATACAACAGTAAGTTGCTCAATTCATGCGGGTTGTGCACGAGGTTGTCCCAATCCCATAAATTTTCGGGCGTAAACACATAAATCAGCCCGATGTAGGCCAAACAAGGCACTATATGCCGAAGCGAAGATGATAACTGTGCTTTCATGATACAAACATAAGATTTTGTCATGAAACAAAAATCCCAAGCGACTATATATTCGCTTGGGATTAAAACTCTTACTTAACAAGCAAGAGAGTGGAATTCCACTTTTTTCACCTTAACTAAATTAGACCATCAGTAGCCATCTATGTAGATGGATACAAAATATTTATATCAATACGGATGCCCGTTTGAGTGCCATTAAGAAAAATACATAAGATTAACGATAGCCATACAATATTTGTATGTACTTATACAATTAAGCGATTAGGAGTTTGTTGAAGATTTAGTTTTGGTTGTGCCTACAAAACCCAAAAGTGAAGTAGCAAATGAGTTTATATCGGTTTCAAACTATTTACATTGATAACGTTATTTTTGAAAGTGTATTGTTGTTTGTGTAAAGTTTACTAATTATTTTTATTATAAAGCAACTTTTGCCATAAACATACTCACTTTTTATAGCGTTCTATGTATAATCAGTACAAAAATACGTTTTTTTCTATATTTAACCAATATTGATTGATTGTTTTTCCGAATAATTGTTCAGAAATTCTGCACAACACTTCTTTTTTCAACATTTCGTTGCAAATGTAGGAGAATTATTTCAGGTAAATATTAATAAATTATTAGAATATAATTAAGAACCCTACAATACCCTATATCCAATTTTTTCTTTTAAAAAACCAAAGTACCGCTACCGACGACGTAAACATCAACACAATAGCCAGATAAAAACCATAAGGGTGCATGATGGTAGGCATTACTTGGTAGTTCATCCCAAAAATCCCTGCAATGAGGGTTGGGGGTAAGAAAACGATGGTGACAACCGTGAAAATTTTGATGATTTGGTTTTGTTCCAAATTAATCAAACCTGTGAAGGTATCTTGTAAATATTCGAGTCTTTCAAAATTAAATGTAGTATATTCTATCAACGAACCAATATCTTTCAACACAATACGCAGGCGTTCTCGGTAGCTGTCAGGAAACAATCGGCTACGCTGAATGCTCGAAAGCACCCGTTGCTTATCAATGATACTCTCTCTGAGCATCATCGTGTTTTCCTGTAATGTATTGATTTTGAGCAATATTTCTTGCTTTGGCTTCTTTTCGTTAGAAAGCGATTTACTAATACTGGTGATTTCACGAGAAATATTTTCGAGCAAATCGGCATCGGCTTCGATGCGTGTTTCGAGCAGCAACAAAAATACATCTACGCCCGTATCAAACGGCTCGTCATAAACCTTTAGTTTTTTAACGGTATCGGCAAATGTTTTAGAATCGCCATGCCTGTAGGTAAACAAGACATTGTTTTTTATCAAAAACGAAACGGGGTAGCTATGATAGCCATGCTGGTCGATTTTAGAAAAATTAGAGTTTGCCACCATCATATCGCCTTGTTCAAAAAAGCGAGCACTGCTTTCAATCTCTACAATTTCTTGGGGCGTTTGAAAACTCACTTGGCATTTGGTTTCAATCCATTCCTCCTCTTCGGCTGTGGCTGATTGTAAATCAACCCAAATCAAGTTCGGAAGTTGCGCAATGGCTCTTACATCCGTTTCTTTTCTGATTTGTCTTTTCTCTTTATAAAAAATTCTAACCATCGCAATATCTTATATTTTGCCCCTTTTTATCGTACAAAGGAACAGCCTTACACCTTTAGCCCGTCTGAAAATTAAAAAACAAGTTTGAGTATTACAAATAAACAGCCCATAATTGACCAACTAAAGGCAATATACCTCATTAAATTTTATTTTTACCCAGCGTATTTACTTGCATCTTCGCTTTGTGCTTCCGTATTTTGGACTTTATTTACTTTTTTCTGCCATCGAAGTATGTCTTCCAAACCTAAAATTACCATCGAGTATTGTCCCAAATGCCATTGGCTCTTGCGTGCCGCTTGGATGGCCCAAGAATTGCTCAGTACGTTTACCGAAGAACTGGGCGAAGTAAGCCTCAAACCATCTGAGGTAGCTGGTCGTTTTCAGGTGAGCATTGCCGACGAAGTGATTTTCGACCGAAAACGTGCTGGTAGATTTCCAGAAGCCAAGGAACTCAAACAATTGATTAGAGATGTCGTGTGTCCTGACAAGCATTTGGGGCATTCCGACAAGCAACAAGCATCTTAACCCCTCATTTCTTTATGAAAAACCTAAGTTTATACCTTTTAGCCTGCATCGGCTTACTGGCAAGCTGTTCGCCTAAAAACAAAAAAGAAAACGACCAAGCAAGCACTCAAGCAGCCCTTCCCTACGATTTGAGCCAGCCTACCGAAAAATACAAAATGCCTCATCATTTAGAGGAAATTTCGGGCTTATCGTATTATAAAGGCAAGCAATTGGCGTGCATCAACGACGAAAAAGGCGTGGTGTATTTCTACGATTACCAACAAAAAAACGTAGCCAATGAAGTGAAATTTGGCAAAACTGGCGACTATGAAGGCGTAGAAGTAGTAGGAGATGAAATATTCGTTTTGCAAAGCAATGGCATTATCAATACTTTTAAAATCGAAGAACCCTACGAACGCAAAATAGATTGTAGTTCGCCCGACGTAAAAGAATACGAAGGCTTGAGCTACGACCCCCAACGTCAAATGCTCCTACTGGCAGCCAAACAACGCATCAAAGACCGTGACGACGTAAAAATGATTTATGGCTACAGCCTGCCCAACAAAAGCCTTTTCAAATACATGGGCATTCCAGAATCGCAGGTAGCCGACGAGTCGGGCAACAAAGTTTTTATGCCTTCGGGCATTGCCGTCAATCCCGAAAACCGAGATGTATATATTTTGGCAGCCCAAGGACATAAACTATTGGTAGTTGCCAAAGGAGGCATCAAAAAAGCCCTCATCAAGCTCGACCCAAGCATTTTTAAGCAACCCGAAGGCATTTGTTTTGCTCCTGATGGTACGCTATTTATTGCCTCCGAAGGCGACGGCAAAGCAGGCTATATCTTACGTTTTCAGAAGAAGAGCGAGTAATTACGGTCGTTGGGGGAAAAAATAAAGAAGAAGCTCTATTTTTTATCCACCTTCACAAGGTTTTTTCGTTTTTATACAAAAAAATCTCTTACAAATTCTATTCACAAACCTTTTTATAAGATGAAACAGTTACTTTTTTTAGTCCTTTTCTGTGTGGTATCTGTTGTGGCAAACGCACAACACCAAGCCGAAGACAAATCGAAACGCCCTTCGCCTCCTGCCGTGGCCACAGCTACTATCAATGGAACTACCCTTACCATCAACTACAGCCAACCAGCCGTAAAAGGACGTAACGTATGGGCTGGCGACTTAGCTCCTTATGGCAAAGTATGGCGTACTGGTGCCAACGAAGCTACAACTTTTGAAGTAAGCAAAGAGGTAAGCGTTGAAGGTAAAACATTGAAAGCAGGCAAATATGCCCTTTTCTCAGTTCCTGGCGAGAAAGAATGGGTAATCATTTTCAATGCAAAAGCGAATCAATGGGGTGCGTACAACTACAAAGAAGCCGACGACGTGCTACGAGTAACGGTGCCAGCATCAACAGGCGATTTTACAGAAAGATTTACCATCACCGCCAACAACGACGGTACTGTAAAACTAGCTTGGGATAAAACAGTGGTGGTGTTTAAGGTGAAGTAAAATATAGCAAAGTTTGCCTACGCATTCATCTTGAGTTAGCCATTTTTACAAAAATTGCCTATTGCTTTTGCTTAGAAAAAGGGGGAAATTTCCCCCTTTTTTTGTGGATACTACATATTTGAAAAGTACTTTTGTCTTTCCAATATATTTCGACACTAACCCCATGAAAAAATTACTCTTTCTTTCTCTCTGCTTTGGTGTTTTGAATGGCTTTGGACAAACCTTCACCGCCCAAATCGACCCGCCGGCGATGGGGAAGGTGTGTCCTAATTTTACGGCTACGCTCATGGGCTTGGGGCAGTCGCCCGACCGCCAAGTGAGCCTTGCTTCGCTGCGAGGACAAGTAGTAATTCTCGACTTTTGGGCTACTTATTGTGGGCCTTGTATTCCGTCGTTGAGTCACTTGGACAAACTCCAAAAACAGTTTGGCAATGCCCTTGCAGTGCTTGCTATTTCCGACGAAAAAAGGACAACTATCGAGGCTTTTGTACAAAAGCGAAACCTTAGCTCACTGCATACCGTATGGGATTCGACGAGGGTGCTCAACGAGCTTTTTTTTCATCACTTTATTCCTCACACGGTGGTTATCGACAAAAATGGCGTAGTTCGGGCTTTTACGACTCCCGATGAACTAGACGAAGACATTATTGCCAAATTGGTAAAAAATCAACCCGTAAACATTGCCCTCAAGCCCGAATTACAGCCGACACAAGCAGCCAAAAACAAAGGACAAACAGGACAAAAAACCATAGCAACTCCCAACCAAACCGCCCAAGTACAACTTTCTTTTACGGGCTTTCAGGCAGGAAAGGAAAGTAGTTTTCAGAAAATTTCGCCTTACGAATACCTTTTTACCAATTGTTCGTTGGTTTTGATTTACCAAGTGCTTTACGAGCAACGAGAAAACCGCCTCGTGCTACAAGCCGATAGCAGCAAATACCTCGACAATCCTCCATTGTATTGCTTGCACGTCCGAGTGCCTGAGTCGTCGGCACAAGAGGCATCGGCAGCCGCCCTTGCCTATTTGGCTCAAAAGGCGAGCCTCAAAGCCATGCCCATCAAGGCGGCTCGACAAAGCTTGGTGTTGGCACGGCTCGACAGCACTTTGCGAAGTGTCAATGCAGCCTCGTATGTTGCCGACAAAGGGTTTGTGCTACGAGATTTAATCAATTATATAGAAAGCAATGCCCATTTAATCAATTATTTGCCCGTTGTAAACCAAACAAGCCTTGCCGATAGCGTGTTGATAGACCTAGATTGGTTTCAGAACAGTTCTTTAGAATTAAAACAAAAATTAGAAACACTAGGATTAAAAGCAGAAGAACGAGTAGTTGAGTTGCCTTGTTTACTCTTATATGAAGAGAAAAAAGTACGGAAAGACGGATAAGAACAGTTTATTGCGTATAAAGTTGTACTTTTGCCTACTTTTTGATAAAAGCATCAGGAAAAGCCTTCAAAGGTAAGTATCGTAGGCATTTGAAGCGTTGTTGGGTGTGTAAGAATCGTTTTAGTTGTACAAAAAGGTGAACGCTTGAGGTCAAAAATAGGCGTTAAAAACCTATTTCGCACAAATAAGTATCCAATTTTGGATTTTAGATAGATTGTTTAGTAAAAAAATCTATTTACAGCGAATATTTTGCAAGCTAAATACGAAATTCGCACTCGAAAATCCGAAATGATTTTTTATCTTTACCACGAAAATAATCAAATTATTTACCTAAAAAATATGAAGAAAGTCCTCATCGCTGAAGATAGCTCAGTTATTCAAAACCTTGCGAAAAAGATTTTGGAATTCCAAAACTTTGAAATTCATTCTGTGAAAAATGGCCAACAAGTAATGGATGCAATGGATAAAGAAGATTTTGATATTTTATTGCTCGATATAAATATGCCAGTAATGGACGGAATGGAATGTGCTAGAGCCGTGCGTGCACTTGCCGACAGCACCAAGGCAAATATTCCAATCGTAGCGATTACGGGCAATGCTCGTAACTATACAATGGAGGACTTCAAATCGGCGGGTTTCAACGATATGTTGGCAAAACCACTCAATTTCGATGCCTTGGTAGCATTGGTTAAGTCGCTTACAGAATAACAATTATCATTTTATAAGTAAATGATTTCAGGCAAAAAAGTGTAATGTCTTACTTTTTTGCCTGAAATTGTTGTATTTACTTGAGGGCAGTTTTGGCTCTCTTATTGTATTATCCCGTCGCTGAAGTGCTTTATGAAAATTACCTTTCTTGGTACGGGGACTTCCCAAGGAGTGCCTGTCATTGCTTGTAATTGTGAGGTTTGTCGTTCGTTAGATTACCGTGACAAGCGTCTGAGGGTAGCCGTTCATATAGCCACAGAAGGCAAAAGTTTGGTGATAGACGCTGGCCCCGATTTTCGCCAACAGATGCTACGGGCACGCATCCATACACTCGATGCCGTTATTTTTACGCACGAACACAAAGACCATACGGCTGGATTAGACGACGTAAGGGCCTATAATTTTCACCAAAAAAGAGATATGCCTGTGTATGGTCGTTTGCAGGTATTAGACCAAATCAAGCGGGAATTTGCCTACGCTTTTGCCGAAATTCGCTACCCAGGCATTCCTCAAATCAGCCTTTTTCCCATTACTAATCAAGCATTTAACATCGACGGTGTTGCTATTACGCCCATCGAAGTACTGCATTATAAGCTTCCCGTTTTTGGCTACAGAATTGGCGACTTTACTTATATTACCGATGTGAATTTTATTTCGGAAGAAGAAAAACAAAAACTCAAAGGTTCTAAAGTATTGGTGATTGGTGCTTTGCAAAAAGAGAAGCATTTATCTCATTTTACGCTATCGGAAGCCCTGCAACTGATAGAAGAAATTGCCCCTACAAAAGCATACCTGACGCACATCAGTCACCGCATGGGCTTGCATCGCTTGGTAGAAGAAGAACTTCCTGCCAATGTTCATTTGGCTTATGATGGACTGACGATAGAGTTGTGAGCCAGGGAAGTATGCTAGGCAAGAAAAATAAAACATCCGAACTGATTATTATTTTTAATTCAAGTAAAACCTTTCTCGCAAAATGTCGTTTACCTATAAGAAAATAGCAGCCAAACTCTTTAATTATTTTATTAAAGGTATGTTGTTACTTGCCCCTGTAAGTATCACGTGCTATATCATCATCAAGATTCTGTATTCGCTCGACGACATCTTTTATTTTCATTTTAGAGGCTTAGGCTTGTTGGTGTCGTTGGCTGTAATCATGTTGGTCGGCTTTATCGGAACAACCTTTATTGCAGTGCCTGTTTTTCGCCTGTTTGAAGGAGGGCTTTCGCATTTGCCTTTGGTAAGGCTTATTTATTTTTCACTCAAAGACCTTGTACAGGCTTTTGTAGGCGATAAAAAGAAATTTAGCCACCCTGTTATGTTTCTGCTGAACCCCGATAGCGGCGTGCGTAAAATAGGGTTTATCACCCAAGCCGATGCTAGTTTTTTAGACATTGAGGGCTATGTATTAGTGTATTGTCCACATTCGTATGCCTTTTCGGGCGAGGTGTTGGTTGTACCCAAAGCACATATTACGCCACTCAATATTCCATCGTCTGATGTAATGAAAATGATTATTTCAGGTGGCATTTCTTTGACCCAAGATACCGAAGGCGACAAAAAATAAGCACCTGTACACAATATTAAACCACATCTCAACTATTCTTATTTTGAACAAAAACAATTGCTATGGAAAATCAAACCTTCAATTACTGGCTGTTAATACCTATTGCCTTGGTTTTATTGGCACTTCGAGACATCCTTCAACGACGACACACCATCCAGCACAACTTTCCTGTGGTAGGACACATTCGGTATTTGCTAGAAAAAATTGGCCCTGAATTACGGCAATACATTGTGGCCAACAACCGAGAAGAATTGCCTTTCAACCGTGGCGAAAGGGCTTGGATTTATGCTTCTTCCAAAAAAGAAAACAATTTGCAAGGCTTTGGGTCTGACCAAGATTTTTCGTCGGTAGGTTATATTTTTATTAAACACGCCATGTTGGGCTATAAATTACCAGCCGCACACCCCAATCTCAAAGACCCCAGTGCTGTGCCCTGTGCCAAAACCATTGGCGAATATCACCAACGCAAGCGTCCTTATAAGCCTTTTTCTATTGTAAATATTTCGGGCATGAGCTACGGCTCGCTTTCGGCAAAAGCCATCGAATCGCTGAACGTAGGGGCAAAAAAATTTGGTTGCTATCACAATACAGGCGAAGGCTCGTTGTCGCCCTATCACCAATTAGGCGCCGATGTGGTACTCAATATTGGTACAGCGTATTTTGGTGTAAGAGATGATGAAGGGAATTTTTCGATAGATAAATTGGTAAAAATGAGCCAAGAAAATCCCTGTTTACGTGCCATCGAACTCAAACTTTCGCAAGGAGCAAAACCCGGCAAAGGAGGCGTGTTGCCTGCTTCAAAAATTACCCCAGAAATTGCCGCCATCAGGCATATTCCTCAAGGCAAAGATGTGATTTCTCCGGCTTTTCACTCGGCATTTTCCACCATTCCTGAAATGGTAGAATTTATTGAATTAATGGCAGAAAAAACAGGCTTACCTGTAGGCATCAAGTCGGCGGTAGGTAAAACCGAAATGTGGGAAGAATTGGCGAAATACATGGTCAAAACGGGTAAAGGCCCCGACTTTATCACCATCGACGGCGGCGAAGGCGGTACGGGAGCAGCCCCTCATGCTTTTGCCGACCACGTGTCGTTGCCTTTCAATTTTGCTTTTTCAAAAGTGTATAAAATCTTTCAACGCTACGATTTGGCCGATAAAATTGTATTCATTGGCTCGGGCAAATTGGGCTTTCCCGATAAGGCACTTATGGCGTTTGCAATGGGCTGCGATTTGATAAATGTAGCCAGAGAAGCCATGATGTCTATTGGTTGCATTCAGGCACAAGTATGCCATACCAATCGTTGTCCGACGGGCATTGCTACCTCTAGCCAATGGCTTCAAGCAGGCGTTGACCCTACTCTCAAAAGCGAGCGTTTTTATAATTATGTAAAAACATTGAATAAGGAAATCCTAGAAATTGCCCACGCTTGTGGCTACGAACATCCTGCTCAAATGACCATGAAAGACGTAGATATGGCGATGGGCGACAATAACAAAACGCAATCGTTGTCCAACACTTTTGGCTATGACAAAACACCTGTGCCATTTAAAGGCGTAAATGCCCTGTTGCAAAGCCCTTATTTGGGTGGAGGAAAGGCGGTTTCTTAACCTAGGATAAGAAGGATAGAATTTTGTTGATTGCTTCTTGGGTATTACGATTTTCAGTAATTTTTCTTATATTTTTGTACCATATTGCCCCTGAGTACTTAGCCACGATTCATTGCTTAATCAATCGTAACACAGCACTATATGCACAAACTTATTGAAGACGTAGTTTTACAGTTTGTCCCTGATTTTTCACGAGAAGAATTAGATGTCATCAAAACAAAATTCTATCCTAAATCTTTGCAAAAAAACGAACATTTAGTTCATGTCGGAGAAATCGCCTCAGAAGTAGTTTTTATTAAAAAAGGATTAATGCGTAACTATGTGCCACTAGCCAAAGGACAAGTGACCAATTACTTTGCAGAAGAACGAACTTTCAATACTTCTGCTACAAGCTTTTTTACGCAAATGCCTTCTTACGAAGCAATTCAGGCGATAGAACCTTGCGAAATGTTTGCGATTACGCACGACGATTTACAAGAATTGTACCGAACATACCACAACTGGGAACGCTTTGGGCGTTTATTTATTGAAGCATTGTTGGTCGAGCAAGACCTACGCATTCGTTGGTACGTAGAGCTTTCGGCCAAAGAACGTTATGCGGCTTTTGTCAAGACGTATCCGCATTTGATTCAGCGTGTACAGCAATACCACATCGCTTCATTCTTGGGCATTACGCCCGAGTCGTTGAGTCGTTTACGCTCTCGAAGTTAGCGTTTTATCCCTCACGTAGCACCTTTACAAGTGCTGTGTGAGGGATAAAATGTATTTAACAGGGTTTAAATAATATACGGCGATTACAATACCAACGAATTGTTACCTTAACAGATGATGTTACTGGAATTGAGAAAATTGTAAACTACAACCAACCTCAATGATGAAAGTATTTGAAGCAAATATTGCCCATCAGGTTTTAGATTACTTGCATCACAACCTGAAAAATGTTGTATCTGTGGCGGAGGCAAACCAAAAAATGTACGAAGCATTTGGCTTTATTACTTTTTTTGATAATCTCAACGAATTGCAGACAGTCAAAGAAACTGTAGTGCAAAGCATTGTTAAAGAGCAAGATAGAGCCGAATATGGCGATTTTCAAACCAATATAACACTTGCCAATCAAGTGGTTGCTCACCTAAGTACAAAAAACATTTCGCCAACCATCGTTGTAGAACCTACTTGTGGAAAAGGTAATTTTATCGTTGCTTGTTTGAAGCAATTCACAGCAATAGAAAAGGTGTTCGGTATTGAAATTTACAAGCCCTATGTTTGGGAATGCAAATTCAATATCATTCATTTTTATTTGAACAATTCGCTTGAAAAGGATGTAACACGTTCTTTGCCTGAAATATCAATCGTTCATAGCAGTGTTTTCGATTTTAATTTTAAAAATATTACTAGAGAAAATCCCTCCAAAGAAATTTTAGTGATTGGTAATCCGCCTTGGGTAACAAATGCAAAATTAGGGAGTTTAAACTCATCAAATCTTCCTAAAAAAACGAACTTCAAAAACCATCATGGGTTGGATGCAATGACAGGCAAAGGCAACTTTGATATTGCAGAGTACATTACCTTGATGATGATTGAATGCTTTCTGCATCATCAAGGAAGCTTGGCTTTATTGGTCAAAAATACGGTTATTAAAAACATTGTGTTTGACCAGTTTACCCAAAAATATGCCATTACAGCCATTGAAAAGTATTGTATCGACAGTAAAAAAGAGTTTAATGTGTCGGTGGAAGCGTCGTTATTTTATTGTAAAATGAAGGCAAAACCTAGCTTCAATTGCGTAGAGTTTGACTTTTATCAGAATACAAATGCAAAACTGACATTTGGTTGGCTGGCTGATAAGTTTGTTTCTAACCTTGAAATCTATTCCAACACAGAGCAAATAGACGGAAAATGCCCTTTTGAATGGCGACAAGGCATTAAGCATGATTGCTCGTCTATCATGGAACTTGACAAACAGCACGACCACTTCGTCAATGCACTCAAAGAAGAAATTATCTTAGAAGACGAATTGGTATATGGTCTTTTGAAAAGCTCTGACCTTAAAAGTACCATTGTGAGCGAAACAAGGAAATATACGATTATAACCCAAAAAAAAGTAGGGCAAGAAACCGATTACATCAAACAAGATTATCCGAAAACTTACCAGTATCTGATTGACCATCAAGAAGTATTTCGTTCAAGAAAGTCGAGTATTTATAACAATAAACCTCCGTTTTCTATTTTTGGCATAGGCGATTATTCGTTTAAACCCTACAAAGTGGCTATTTCTGGGCTTTATAAAACATTTCATTTTTCACTTGTTTTACCACAAAATCACAAGCCTGTTATGCTCGACGATACTTGTTATATGTTGGGTTTTGACCAATTGCCTTTTGCCGTTTATACCTTGATACTCTTGAATAGTGCAACAACAAAACAGTTTTTACAATCCATTACGTTTGCCGATGCCAAACGAACTTTCACGAAAGACGTACTAATGCGTATCAACCTGCTGGTTCTAGCACAAATCACGAAGAAAAATGAATTACAAAAAGCCTTGAATCTCATCAATGAAATATACCATTTGGAGCTAAGTTTAGACTTATGGGATGATTTTATAAACGAAATGAAACCCATCAAAAGTGAACAAATGGCATTGTTTGTTTAACTGCCCACCAACATTCATAGAAGCGTTGGAATACAGGTAAAAAGTTCATTCTTCTCCTTGCCAGTCAGAATTGCTAGATAACACTTGGTTTTTGAATGAAATTTTAACGCTATCTTTGCACCATGTTATCTATCAATAATCTTTCGTTCTATTTTGGCAGTCGTCCGTTGTACGATGGTGCAAATTTACATATCAAGCCTAAAGACAAAATTGGGCTAATCGGTGCTAATGGTACAGGCAAATCTACCTTGCTTCGCCTGATTTCGGGAGAATACCAACCCGACGAAGGGGGCATTTCTAAGTCTGGCGATTGCACGATTGGCTTCTTGAACCAAGATTTACTTTCGTACCAATCCGACGACTCTATTCTGTCGGTAGCGATGCAGGCGTTTGAACGCCAAAATTTCTTACAAAAGGCTATCAATGAGGTGCTTCATAAAATGGAGCATAATTATGAAGATAAAGATGTAGAAAAACTAGCCAGACTCCAAGACGAATTCGATGCCCTCGGAGGCTATACCATGCAAGCCGAATCGGAGGCGATTCTCGAAGGCTTGGGCTTTACAACCGACGATTTGCAGAAGCCTTTGCGTACTTTTTCGGGGGGCTGGCGTATGCGTGTGATGTTGGCAAAGTTGCTTTTGCAACGTCCGTCGCTCTTGATGCTCGATGAACCTACCAACCACTTGGATTTACCTTCTATCGAATGGGTCGAAAATTATATCAACAATTATGAAGGAGCGATTATTGTGGTTTCGCACGACAGGTTTTTCCTAGATAATACCGTAGATACCATTGTGGAGGTGACAGGGGCAAAGTTGGTGGTGTATTCAGGAAATTATTCTTTTTATCTGGAAGAAAAAGCTTTACGTAACGAAATCCAAAAAGGTGCTTACGAAAACCAACAAGCTCAAATTCGCCAAACCGAACGCTTTATCCAACGATTTAAGGCAAAAGCAACCAAAGCCCGACAGGTACAATCTCGTGTCAAGGCATTATCTCGTTTGGATTTGATAGACGAGGTAATAGACGAGTCGGCGAAAGTGAATTTTAAATTCAATTTTGGTACACAGCCCGGTCGGTTTATTTTACACCTCGAACAAGTAGGCAAGGCTTATGGCAACAAACGTATTTTGAAAAATGCCAATGCCGTGATTGAACGGGGCGATAAAATTGCTTTAATCGGAGCGAATGGTAAGGGAAAATCGACCTTGTTGCGTGTGATTGCTGGAACAGAAAATATCGAAGGAGAACGCAAATTGGGGCATAATGTGATTGATTCGTTTTTTGCCCAACACCAATTAGAAAGCCTCAATGTTGACAACACGCTACTCGACGAACTGAAAATGGCTGGAACGGGCAAACTCGAAACCGAACTTAGGAGTATTTTGGGCTGTTTCTTGTTTTCGGGCGACGATGTTTTCAAAAAAATTAAGGTATTGTCGGGTGGAGAAAAGTCGAGGGTAGCATTGGCAAAGGTGTTGATTTCGGAAGCCAATTTCTTGCTTTTAGATGAACCTACCAACCACCTCGATATGATGTCGGTGAACATCCTTATCCAAGCCTTGCAGCAGTACGAAGGCACGTATGTGGTGGTATCGCACGACCGCTTTTTTGTGTCGGAAATTGCCAATAAAATTTGGTATATCGAAGACGAACAAATCAAGGAATATCCCGGAACGTATGAGGAATTTGAGCTTTGGCAAGAAGACCGAAAAGCCAACGAGGTAGTGCAAACGCCTGTGGTAGCCAAAGTTGAAAAGACAAAAGAACGCCCACAAAACGACGCTGCCCAGAAAGAAGCCCAGAAGAAAATCAAGAAATTACAGCAACAAATTGGGGAATGGGAAAACAAAATCACCGAATTGGAAAGCCAAAAACAAAAGGTTGAAAGCCAATTGGCCAACCCTGCGATTTATGAAGATGCCAAAAAATTACAGGATACGAATGCCTCGTACCAACAAGTACAAAGCAAATTGGCAGAGGCAAATCAGGCTTGGGAAGATGCCATGCTTTCCTTAGAAGAACTTGAAAGTACCTTGTAGAATTAATGACAAATGTAATAAAATAAAAGTGTTTGGTGGTTCAGAAGCCGCTTCGGGCATATTTGCCGTAAAAGGCTGATTGGCATTATACAAGAAACGATTGAGTTGCGTACTTTTGATAAGATGATGCGTAAGACTAAAATAAGAAGATGATAACATACATTAAAATAAATGGTTTTAAATCCTTTCATGATTTTGAAATGGAGTTTACTCCTTTTACTGTTATCGCAGGAGTTAATGCTTCTGGTAAAAGTAATCTTTTTGATGCCTTGACTTTGTTATCGAGATTAGCTGAAACAGATAATTTAAAGCGTGCTTTTAGTGAGCAAAGAGGGGAGTTTATTGAAATGTTTACTCAATATGGAGATGACAAGTACGCCTCTGAAATTCAGTTCATAATTGAAATGTTAGTAAATAGAACAGTTAAAGATGCTTGGGGGAATGAAACAGAATTGAAATATACAAGACTTCGCTATGAGTTAAATATAAGAAGGTTTAAAAATCAAACAGGGATTGAAGACCTAGAAGTAAGCTATGAAAAATTAGTAAAGCTCAATCACCAAGAAGATAATTGGACTAAACTTATTCCAAAAGATAAATTGGAAAACTGGAGACCGAAAGTTGTTACAGGAAAAAGGGGTATTCCATACATAGAAACAGTGATTGAAGAAACTATTCCAACAGTTTTGGTACCACAGGATGGCTCACAAGGGGGCAATAAAAGGCGTTTCCCCCTAAAAAATGCTACCAGAACAGTTTTAAGTAGCTTTGATACAATAGACTTTCCACACGTTCTGGCTGCAAAAGAGGAAATGAAAAGTTGGAAGTTTTTACAACTCAATCCCGAAGATTTAAGACAAGCAACTAATAAAAATAGAGGAGGAGATATTATCACAGCAAGTGGTAAAAATTTAGCTGCCGCTCTATTTAGAATTAAACAAATAGATGAATATTTTCTCAAAGAAATTTCAAGAAAACTCAATAGTTTTTTGCCAAACTTCATAGAGGTTGATGTGATTGATGATAATGAAAACAAGCAATACTTAATTAAATTAAAAGATATTGATAAAAAGGAGTTTTCATCAAGGGTACTTTCTGAAGGAACATTAAGAATTCTGGCTTTATGTATCTTAGAGTTTGATGATAGACATACAGGATTACTCTGTTTTGAAGAACCAGAAAATGGGATTCACCCTTTTCGTATCAAGGCGATGGCTAAACTTTTGAAAGATTTAAGTATTGATTTTAATGATATTGATTTACCACTTCGTCAGGTCATAGTTAATACACACTCACCTGTTTTAGTTGGAAATATGCATAAATGGGAGAAAGATCAAAATGTAAGTTTATGGTATGCTCAAATGAGAACAAGTATATTTAATACTGGTGACGAACGACTTAAAATGAATATTACTAAAATCAATCCAGTAATAAAAAAGGGAAGTTATCAAACCACTATCGAATATAGCGAACAGGAGAAAAAGCTAACATTAGCTACTGTGGAAGAATATTTAAGGACATCTGAATTTGAAAATACACCTTATAAAGAGTAAAGGGATGAATAGACAGATTTTTGCAGGACTTTTCACCGAAGGTACTACTGATATTCGTTTTTTGGAGAGTGTAGTCAGAAAAACGTTAGAAGATGTAGCTTTTAGCTGCCAAGGACAAATTGAAACCGAAGTAAAAGCTATTGAAATAAATAAAACAGGTCTTGGCTTTATTGACCAAGTACTTGAAGCTTCAAGAAAAGGGTTTAATGATTATGGAATTACTCTACTTTTTGTTCATACCGATGCGGATTATTCCACTGAGTCAAAGGTAATGGAATCTAAAATTAATCCGTCTATTAAACGTCTAAATGAAAAAAATGATAAAGAATATTGCAAAATATTAGTATTTGTTATTCCTGTTTACATGACAGAAGCTTGGATGTTAGCGGATAAAGAGTTATTGAAAAGTGAGATTGGTACACAAAAAACAGACATTGACTTAGGAATTCATCCAACTCCAGAAAGTATCGCAAATCCCAAAGAAACAATAATAAATGCAATTCGGATTGTTCAAAGTGATTTAACGAGAAGAAAGAGAAATAGAGGGCTGGATATTGCTGATTTATATCAAATTATAGGTCAAAAGATAGAGTTAAGTCAATTAGAAAACTTAGACTCCTATCGAAAATTTAAAGAAAGTTTAAAAAGTGCGTTCAGAGAACTAGGTTTTTTGTACTAGAAACAACTTAGTTTTGATAATTTTATTTTCTGTGGAATAAACGAATCTTAGATTCAATAAAAGTTTTTGCCCTAATTTACAGTGCCAACAGCATGGTTTCATCCACAACCAAACGCTACCCACTATTTACAAAAAATTAAGACCTTCAATTAAATTATATTCATTATTTACCTACTGTTTCATCCATTTTTTATTCATCAAATATGAACAAAATAGTCTTATCAGCCGCCTTGCTATTGAGCAGTATAGGTTTGCAGGCACAACAAAAATCTACGTACAATCAATACGACCTCTTCCACCCTTTGTTCAATTATACGCTCTCTACGCCTAGCCGCAGTGGCACAGGTGCACCCGGAAGTGCTTATTGGCAAAACCAGGCCGATTATAAAATCAGCGTCAATCTCGACGATGAGAAAAATACGCTGGAAGGAGAAGTAGAAATTACCTACAAAAATGCCTCGCCCGACAAGCTCAATTTCTTGTGGCTGCAACTCGACCAAAACCAATTTAGCGATAAATCAAGAGCTACTGCCGCTACAACCATTACTGGAGGGCGTTTTGGCAATACGGGAACAAACGGAGGCTACGACATCAAATCGGTCAGTATTGATGGCAAAACCGTCGATTTTTTGGTAAGCGATACCCGCCTACAAATTAAACTATCGACACCCATACTCGAACGCACAGGCATAGCCAAAATCAAAATCAACTATAGCTACAACATCCCGAAATATGGCTCCGACCGCACAGGAATGCACGATGCCCAACAAGGTACAGTGTATGAAATAGCCCAGTGGTATCCTCGGATGTGTGTGTATGACGACATCGAAGGCTGGAACGTATTACCTTACATGGGTGCTGGCGAATTTTACCTAGAATACGGCAATTTTGAATATGCCGTTACCGTACCAGCTTCGCATATTGTGGTTGGGTCGGGCGAATTGATAAACCCCACCGAATGTTGGACAGCCGAGCAACAAAAACGCTTGGCTCAAGCCGCCAATAGCGATAAAACCGTGGTGGTTCGTAGTGCCGAAGAGGTAAAAGATGCCGCTTCTCGTCCGAAAACCGAAGGGAAAATTACGTGGAAATTTCGTTGCAACATGGCAAGAGATGTAGCCTTTGCTTCGTCGAAAGCATTTGTGATTGATGCCGCCAGAATCAATTTGCCTAGTGGTAAAAAATCCTTGGCGATGTCGGCGTATCCTGCCGAATCGGGAAGTGATAAAGGCTGGGGACGCTCTACCGAATATGTCAAAGGAGCAATTGAATATTATTCTAAATGGCTCTACGAATATACCTATCCAGTAGCAACCAACGTAGCGGGTTCTATCAGTGGGATGGAATACCCCGGCATTGTATTCTGTGGCAGTACCAGTCGCACGTCTGGTCTTTGGGGCGTAACCGACCATGAATTTGGTCACAACTGGTTTCCGATGATTGTTGGCTCAAACGAACGTAAATTTGCATGGATGGACGAAGGCTTCAATACCTTTATTAATTTTTATTCGACCGATAATTTCAACAATGGCGAATACAAAGAATCGAAAATGGATATGCACCAATTGGCAAGGCAGCTTTTCCGTGAAGGAGCAGAACCCATCATGACCATTCCAGACGTGATACAGTCGAACAACCTCGGATACGAAGCCTATTATAAGCCCGGTATTGGTTTGCGTTTGTTACGTGAACAAATTTTAGGCCCAGAACGCTTCGACTATGCCTTGAGAGAATACATCAAACGTTGGGCATTCAAACATCCTACGCCTTTCGATTTCTTCAAAACCATAGAAGATGCTGCGGGCGAAGATTTGGGCTGGTTCTGGAAAGGCTGGTTTTACGAAACTTGGAAACTCGACCAAGCCGTTAAGGAGGTACAGTACATCGACCAAGACCCTAAAAACGGGGCAATTGTCACCATCGAAAACCTCGACAAATTGGCAATGCCCGTAACGGTTGATTGCGAAATGATAGGAGGCGAAAAGCTTCGTATCAATTTGCCTGTAGAAATTTGGCAAAGAGGTAGCACGTGGAGTTTTAAAGTGAATACCACCTTGCCCCTCAAATCGGTGAGCATCGACCCCGACCACGTATTGCCCGATTTTAATTCTCGCAACAACATTTGGAGACCCTTGAATTATAGAAAGTAATTTTGGGTGCGTTATTTTGATTGAGGATGCTTGATGACGAAAGCATCCTCAATCTTCCAAACCTTGCTATTGTAATTATTTTCAAATAAATCTATTTTCAATTACCTGAAAATCAAAATATTAAATAAAAATCACAATATCTTCTGCTGAAATCTCCTATTCTCCCGTACATATTTTTTCAAAAAAAACGATATTTTGCAACAGAAATACCAACCAAGCCAAAGTGGTACGTATTTTGATTCTTTCATCCAATTTATAAGCTATAAAACTATGCTTGATTTTCAAGTAAAAGAACAAACCACGATATACGATGTCGTGATTGTGGGTTCGGGTGCTGGCGGAGGTATGGCCGCACACGAGCTTACGAAAGCAGGTGCTAAAGTATGCGTACTAGAGGCTGGACAGCCCTATGACCCTGCCGACCCAAAGAACATTACCCAATTGAAATGGCCTTGGGAATCGCCTCGCAGAGGGGCTAATACCACACGCCCTTTTGGCGATTTCGATGCCGCTTATGGTGGATGGGAAATCGACGGCGAGCCTTATACGACTGCCAGAGGAACACAATTCGATTGGTTTCGTTCGAGAATGGTCGGAGGACGTACCAACCACTGGGGACGTATTTCTTTGCGTTTTGGTCCTGATGATTTTAGAAGAAAAAGCATCGATGGCCTAGGCGACGACTGGCCCATTGGCTACGACGACGTAAAGCCTTATTACGACCGATTAGATAGATTAGTAGGTATTTTTGGTACAGTAGAAGGACTAAGAAACGAGCCAGATGGGCTGTTTTTACCGCCGCCCAAGCCTCGTTTACATGAGTTGATGTTACAGAAAAATAACAAAAAACTCAATATTCCAACCATTCCTTCTCGGCTTTCTATCTTGACCAAGCCTATCAACAACGAGCGAGGTCAATGTTTTTACTGTAGCCAATGCAGCAGGGCGTGTCAGGCTTATGCCGATTTCTCGTCTTCGTCGGTGTTGATTAAGCCCGCACTCAAAACGGGCAATCTTACGCTCATTACCTACGCTATGGCTCGTGAGGTACTAACCGACCCTGCCACAGGTTTGGCAACAGGCGTTTCGTATGTCAATACACTCGACAGACAAGAATATACCGTAAAAGGCAAGATTGTTATTTTGGCCGCCAGTGCTGGCGAAACGGCTCGTTTGTTACTCAACTCAAAATCGGCAAGATTTCCGCAAGGCTTGGCCAATTCGAGTGGCGTAGTGGGGCGTTATATCAACGACTCTACGGGGGCTTCTCGTTCGGCTATTATTCCAGCCCTATTCGACCGTAAACGTTACAACGAAGATGGCGTAGGCGGCATGCACGTTTATACGCCTTGGTGGCTCGACAACAAAAAATTAGATTTCCCTCGTGGCTACCATATCGAGTATTGGGGAGGCATGGGAATGCCAGCCTATGGTTTTGGTTGGGGTATCGAAGGCATCAATGGCCGTTTTCCGACACGCAGTGGTATTCAGAAAGCAGCAGGGGGCTATGGGGCTTCGCTCAAAGACGATTACCGCCGTTTTTATGGTGCGTATGTAGGTATGGCAGGCCGTGGCGAACCTGTACCTTTAGAAAGTAATTATTGCGAAATAGACCCCAAAGTAGTCGATAAATGGGGGATTCCTGTGCTGCGTTTCAATTACAAATGGAGCGATTACGAAATCAAACAGGCGAAACACATGCAAGATACATTCGAGCAGATTATCCACGAGCTAGGTGCTGTGCCATTAGGGCCTAAGCCTACCGCCGAAGATAATTACGGCTTGGCTGCTCCTGGGCGTATCATCCACGAAGTAGGTACGGCTCGGATGGGCAACGACCCTAAAAAGTCGGTGTTGAATAAGCAATGCCAAGCCCACGATGTCAAAAACTTGTTTGTCGCCGATGCCGCTCCGTTTGTGTCGCAAGGAGATAAAAATGCTACTTGGACCATCATGGCATTGTCGATGCGTACTTCTGAATATATCATCAACGAAGTGAAAAAGAAGAACCTTTAAAAACATGAAAAGAAGAGATTATCTGAAAAATATTGGTCTTACCTCGTTGGGTATGGCTGTCGTAGGAGCCGATGCCGAAGCGGCGGCATTGCTCGATAAACCCAAGGCAAAAACCAAACCCAAAGGCACAGGCGAGCTTAAAATTCCCGGAGGACGTACAAAAGAGGAAGCCATCAGAGATGTGAAACTCATGGCTGAGAAGTTTTTCAGTGAGCATGAAATGAAAACCATCACCGTTTTGGTCGATATTATCATTCCTGCCGACGAAAAATCGGGAAGTGCTTCGCAAGCAGGTGTGCCTGCTTTTATCGAATTTATGGCAAAAGACCGTCCAGACGAGTTTCAAACGCCTTTACGTGGAGGATTGAAATGGATTGATATACAGTCGATTAAACGTTTCAACAAACAGTTTGTTGAGATTACACCCAAGCAACGCATCGAAATTGTGGAAGATATTGCGTATCCCGAACAAGCCAAACCACAGTTTTCGCAAGGCGTAGCATTTTTCAGTCTGATGCGTAACCTCACGGCTTCGGGATTCTTTACCAGTGAAATGGGTATCAACGATTTGGGCTACGTGGGCAATCGCCCCAACCAATGGGAAGGCGTACCCGAAGAGGTCTTGAAACAATATGGCTTGTAGGACTATTGGCTCAATTCATCAACACTCAAAAAAATAGAGTTGCCTAGTAAGGCAACTCTGGATTCATCACGGTTTGAATGTGGTGTAGTGGTTGAACTTCTCTTCTGACGATATGACCGTACAGCCATTGCACCAATGCCTCGAAGTTTGATGATGAGTATAGTTATGAGTCTTGGGCTGTGTTGATGTGCCACCATAAGACTCTTATGGGTAAAATATTATATTTTGCTGGAAACGTTATAAAAGTAGGGATGTTTTGAAAAGATAATACAAATATGCTTACACAAGGTGTTGAGTAGCATACCGTTTACTCATTTATCTTTCTTTTTTTTTGAAAAATTACTCCGTGCATCTGAACGCAATAGGCAGTTGAAGTCACAATGATGCGTTGTTATTTAAAAGAGTTTTTCCATACCAAAATACCACTCTAATACCCAACATAGCCACTATCTCTTTTGCAAAACCAGTTTTCATGTACTCAATTGCTCAACATTGGTATTCTTTATTTTAAAATGTGTACATTTGACACTTATATATTAAATCATCATTTATTTTTATTTAATCGTCATATTTTACTAAACTTTTAAAAAAACAATGAAAAAAAACGTATTTTTTGCCTGCTTGCTCATGCTCATAAGCACGTTTGTACAGGCACAAAAATTTAGAGGACTCGATAAAAGTCCGATGGACATGGCGTATTGTCCCGACAACTTTGCCCACGACCGTAAGGCTGGCGACAAAGCTTTTGTTCGGGTAACTTACTCTCGTCCGGCCAAGAAAGAAAGAAGCATTTTTGGCACGACTGTTCCATTCAAAAAAGTTTGGCGTGTAGGAGCAAATGAATCGACCGTGGTAAAATTTTACCAAGACGTACAAATCGAAGGGAAAACCATCAAAGCAGGAGAATATTCTTTGTTTATGATTCCTGACGAACAAACGTGGACAATCATTTTAAATACCGACTTAGACGTATGGGGAGCGTTTAGTTACGATGCGTCGAAAGATGTGCTACAAGTAAAGGTAACGCCTAAAACAACCGAAAGCCCCATCGAAAACCTTTCGATACAATTTACGCCCATAAACAACAAGCAAACTACCCTGCAAATGGCATGGGATAGCACTTTGATTGAAATACCGATTCAGTTTTAATGGAGTAATTGAATAAGTTATGAATGAGTAAAGGTAGCGTTAGTGCGTTATAAATAAGGCAGTTAAATGCTTTTATGACTTATTAAAATTACGCAATTGCTCATTCACAACGTTCTCATTCAATAACTCACAATTCAATAACATCATTATGAAAAAAATGCTTACCCTTGTGGCGGTATTGCTGTCTTGTGCGGCTTTTGCCCAAGAAAAATTGACCGTTGCCAGTCCCGATAAACAATTAAAAGTAGAAATTAGCCTACAGCATGGCAAGCCTAGCTATACAGTGAATTACCAAGGCATACAGGTTTTAGAAAACTCTCCTTTGGGTTTAGTAACCACCGCTGGCGATTTCAGCCAGTCGCTTACCTTGGTCAAACAAGAAAGCCATAGCATCGACAAAACCTATACCCAAAGCCGAATTAAGAAATCGGAAATTCATTACGTAGCCAACCAGCTTATTTGCACTTTTGCCAATGCAGAAAAAAAAGAAGTACAACTGACATTCAACGTAAGCAACAACGACATTGCTTTTCGTTATGGCTTATTTCAATACAAGCAAACTGCTAGTTGCATTGTTGAAAAAGAGCTTACAGGCTTTCATTTTCCTGCCCAAACCACCACTTTTTTGAGTCCACAAGCCCCTGCTTCGAGCGGTTGGATGCGTACCAAACCAAGCTATGAAGAAGAATACCAAGCCGAAGCACCGCTCAATCAAGCCTCAAAATACCGTTTGGGCTATACTTTTCCAGCCTTGTTTCACGTAGGAAAAGACGCTTGGGCTTTAGTTTCTGAAACTGGCGTAACAGGAGCGTATTGTGGTTCTCGTTTGAGCGAATCGCAAGAAGGTACGTTTAGCATAGCTTTTCCAGAAAAAGGTGAAAACAACGGTCACGGCACAGCCGAACCGGGCTTGGCATTGCCCGACAACACCCCTTGGCGTACCATTACGGTAGGTACAAGCCTCAAACCCATCGTAGAAACAACCGTTCCTTTCGATGTGGTAGAGCCTTTGTATGCCCCTTCGCAGGTATATAAACCCGGAAGAGCTACGTGGAGTTGGATTATGTGGCAAGACGAAAGTATGAATTACAACGACCAAGTGGCTTTTATTGATTTAGCTGCCAAAATGGGCTACGAATACATTTTGATTGATGCCCTTTGGGATAAAAACTTAGGCTACGAACGTCTTGCGAGTTTGATTAAATATGCACAGTCGAAAAAAGTAGATGTGTTTTTGTGGTACAATTCAAACGGCTTTTGGAACGATGCCCCCCAAGGAGCAAAACAATGTATGAATAACCCGATTGCTCGCAAAAAAGAAATGAAATGGTTGAAAGAACAAGGCGTGAAAGGACTCAAAGTTGACTTTTTTGGAGGCGACAAACAAGAAACCATCCAATTGTACGAAGCCATTTTGAGCGATGCCAACGACTACGGCTTAATGATTATTTTTCATGGCTGTACGCTTCCTAGAGGTTGGGAACGGCTCTATCCAAATTATGTGAGTAGCGAGGCAGTACTGGCTTCTGAAAATCTCATTTTTAATCAACATTTCGATGATAATGAAGCATTTAACGCTTGCTTGCATCCATTTATCCGCAATACGGTAGGAAGCATGGATTTTGGCGGTACGTTGTTGAACAAACGCCTGAATCGCAACAACAACGGAGGCAATGTGCGTAAAACTACCGATATTTTTCAGTTGGCAACAGCGGTATTATTCCAGACTACCGTACAAAATTTTGCTATTACGCCCAATAACCTAACAGATGTACCAAGTTTTGAAATAGACTTCATGAAACAAGTGCCAACTACTTGGGACGAAACCGTTTTTGTAGAAGGTTATCCGGGCAAATATTGTGTATTGGCCCGTCGGCATGGCACACAATGGTATTTGGTAGGTGTAAATGCAGGCAAAACGCCACTCCAAATCAAATTGAATTTACCGATGTTTGCAGGAAAAACCGTAAACGAATACATCGACGACGACAAGAAGAATCCATTGATGCGTAGCGTTCAAGTGAAAAATACGGGAGAAACAACCGTAACCATCCAGCCAGAAGGCGGCTTTATGTGGGTGAAATAAACAACAAATCAGCGTTTACAACGTATGTCAAAATATTAGACGGAAGTTGTAAACGCTGATTTCAACCCAATAAGGAATTTTTGAAGCTCTCACTTATCAATGCTTTATTACATTGCCTGCACACAAGTTTTGCTATTTATTTTTTGTGTATTCTGAATCATCCTTTTTTTTCAGTCTTTTGGCATCTTTCAGACTTTTATTTAACATCCATTCTATTTGCCCGTTCACACTCCGAAATTCATCGGCAGCCCATTTTTCAATTGCCTTCATCATGTCGGCATCAATACGTAGAGCAAAGGATTTTTTTTCAGCCATAATCTATTGATTTAAAGTACCAGTATTAATCACTGGCTTTGTTTCGCTATCTCCACAGAGTACAACCATTAGGTTACTCACCATTGTTGCTTTTTTATCTTCATCAAAGGTAATAATGTTTTTTGAGTCTAATAAACTTAAAGCACTTTCTACCATGCCAACAGCCCCTTCAACAATTTTATGACGAGCCGCCACAACGGCAGAAGCCTGCTGTCTTCTAAGCATCGAATGAGCAATTTCAGGGGCGTAAGCCAAATAACCAATTCTTGACTCAATTACTTTGATTCCTGCAATTTCCAAGCGTTCGCTTACTTCATTTTCAAGGGCAGTATTAATGTCATCGAAATTTGTACTGAGCGTAACAGTTGCTTTTTCATCTTCAAAATGGTCGTAAGGAAATGAGCCTGCCAGCTTACGAACCGCAGAATCCGTTTGAATTCTGATAAAACTTTCATAATTATCTACTTCAAACAAAGGCTTAAAGGTATCTTCTACTTTCCAAACCAGAATAACACTTATCAGAATGGGATTTCCCATTTTATCATTTACTTTGATTTTCTCACTTTCAAAGTTGCGGGCTTTCATCGAAAGTGTGATTCTACTAAAAAATGGATTGACCCAAAACAATCCGTTTTGTTTGATAGTGCCTTTATAGTCACCAAAAAGTAAAAGTACTTTCGCCGAATTTGGACTAATAATAATAAAGCCTTTTAGAATCAAAGAAGAAAGTATGATTGCTAAAATAGCATCAAAAGGGTGTCCTTCAACAATGCCAAAAATCAAAAAAGCTAAACTAAGTAACAAGGTAATAATGGCAAAATATCCATTGAATGGAATAAGGTTTTTTTCGGTTTTCATAGATTGATTATTTGATATTAAAATGATATTACAATAGTAGCATATTGACTTCAATTAATCATTCTTTTAAAAGGATAATTTTGATGAATGGTCGGAATTAAGGATTAGAGTAAATCCATAAAAAAACACTCGAAGTAGCATCGTTCGAGTGTTCAATACATTTTAACAAAACAACAAGCCCAGAGAAAATACCATAGTGACATAGGCACGAACTCAGTACGTTCCTGCTACTTCATTTTTAATTTTTTCTAATAAAGCTTGGCTCGGTACGATAAAGATTTCGGCTCTTCGGTTGAGTCTTCTTCCCTCCATCGTTGTATTATCGCCAATGGGCGAGCGTTTGCCAAACCAAGCCGCTTTGAGGCGGTCGGGGTTTACGCCGTTTAATACCAACAAGTTGGCAATTTGTGCCGAACGCCTATAAGTAAGCCCATCGTTGAAGCGGTCGGAGCCTGTGTTATCGTTATAATTTTCGATAATCACAGAGGTAAGCGGATATTCGTTGAGAATACTGGCTAGGCTCTTGAGGTTCATTTTGGCAAAATCCGAAGGAATTTCGGTAGCACCAATAAAATAAGAATCGGCATCACACCGAATGTGAATCAATTTATCTTGCGTATGATTTACTTCGCTGATACGAATTTGCTTCTTTAAGGCTACAAACTGGTTGTCGAAATACAACGTAGCCTTTTCCTCCGCAGTCATGGGCTTGGTAATGGTTACGGCATTTCGTTGATTGGTATAGGTTTGTGGACTATCGTTGCGATTTTTCACAGCCGTAGGGGCCTCGTCCACCACAGGTGCTTTACTAAAAGTACCTCTAACCAACTGGCAACCCTGTATCAGCACTGATGCCGATAGCAGAATACCAACCGATAAAGGAGCGAGGTGTTGCTGATGGTCAAATTTCATGACAGTTTGTGTTTTATTTTTGTCTTAAATATAAAATTTCAGTAATTTGGCTGAAACTTTGACAATCACAAAGTTATAAAACAATTCTAAAGTTAGTCTATCATACGCATTCTTTTTCAGGTAACTAACTACTTACTAAAACTTATTCTTTCAACAAGAGCTCATGAAAAAGCGATTTTTCCAGTCTTTAGTATGTTTTCTGGTGTGTTGTTCTGCTGTTTATGCCCAACAGCCAACCCCTGCACCACTCACGTTCCAGGAGTTAATGGATTTAGGTGTTGTGCAAAGCAGGCAAGGCAACTACCCAGCAGCCCAAGGTTATTTTACGCAAGCCCTTCAAATTCAACCCGATAATGCCGTAGCCTACTACAGCAGAGGCGTTACGAAGTCGAACCTCAAAGACAACCGTGGTGCTATCAACGATTTCGACAGAGCCATTGAACTCAACCCTCGCTATTCCGATGCTTATATTGGTAGAGGCACTAGCAAAGCACGTCAAGACGACCATAAAGGTGCTTTGCAAGACTACAACCGTGGCATCGACCTCAACCCTGCCGATGCGAATGCCTATTTTAGCCGTGGCTATAGCAAAGCCAAACTTGAAAATTATAGAGGAGCTTTATCAGATTATAATAAATCTATCGACCTTACTCCCGACAACGCCTTGGCGTATGCCGCCCGTGGTTCGGTGAAGCAAAAACTCGACGACTATAAAAGTAGCTTAGACGACTTTTCAAAAGCCATCGAATTAAGTCCGAAAAGAGCCGCTTCTTACGCTGGTAGAGCGTATAGCAAACTGAAGCTCAACGACATCAAAGGCTCAATTACAGATTATAGCAAAGCTTTAGAAATCAACCCTGACGATGCTGAATCGCTTTATTTCAGAGGCTTATGCAAAAGTTTGATTGAAGATTTTGCTGGGGCTCAAATCGACTTCGACCGTGCTATTGCCCAAGACCCCGAAAATGCAGCGGCGTATTATGGTCGTGGATTTACCAAAAATCGTTTGGGTGGTACCAAAGATGCCATCGAAGACTTCAATAAGGCTGTTTCTATCGGTAACATCGAAAATAAGAAAGTAGTATTTATGGGCCCAATCACCAAGCAAGTATTAGACGAGCTAAGAAATGGGGTTTCTGAAAAATTGAAAATGGTAGAAATGTCGGCCGAACGCTCGGAGGTGTATTTCAACCGTGGGTTGGCAAAGGCTAAAATTGGCGATACCAAATCGGCCATTGAAGATTACAACAAAGCCATTGCTTTAAACCCTACTTTTGCCGAAGCTTATTTTACAAGAGGCATGGTGAAATCACAATTGGGCGACCAGCGTTCTGCTATTCAGGATTGTACCAACGCTATCAAACTCAATCAGACTTATGCCGAAGCCTATTATATTCGTGGCATCATTCGTCATGCCCTCGGCGATTCTGATGGCTGCAACGACCTCAGCAAAGCAGGCGAATTAGGCTATACGCCAGCATATTCGGTTATTAGAGATTATTGCAACTAGGCATTCCACTTTCTATCAAAACAAAGGCACAAAAGGGTTTTTAACCAACCTTTTTGTGCCTTTTTGCTGTGCAGTAGAGGCTTTATGCTACTTCTAAATATGAGTTTAAGGATATATACTAAAGTTAATTCCTGAAACTCATTTTTTTTATCGCCAAATGGTTACTTTGAACTCATATTTCAGTAAGTTATTTTCAAAATCAATTTTAGCATACTTCGATAAGGCTCTTAAAATTCCTGAGCCGACTCCTCTATAAGGCATCAAACGACTTGCATAACGCAATAAAATGGGATTACGTGCCACTGAAATGCCCAAACGAATATTTTCCTCATTCAAATGATTAGGTAAAACGCCCGGACTAATCAATTCAATTCTATCAGTAAAAATAAAAAGTTTAATGGCTGAATTAATACTATAATCACGATGCACCAAGGCATTTACGAGCAATTCTTCAAATACTTCAACGGGAATCTCTAATGTTCCCAATGAGTTAAAACCCTTGGAAGCCTGTGTTTTCAGTAAATTCTGTTGAATAAATTGTAATCCTTTTTCAAATTGTTCTGGTAAAGTTCCTTCAATGTCCTCACTCGAAATATAACGTGTATCTGTCACATCATTTCCATAAAAACTAATGGCTTTGATGACATTTAAAGGACGCAAACGCTGAGGATTTTTAGCAAAAAAACTTAATCCGACTAAATTTAGCACATTGTTTTCTGCAACTTTTATGTTGTTAAGCAATTGAGTGGCAGATAAATGATATTTGCTCAAATAAGTTTCAAAATCATCTCGATATTCATTACTGAAATATTCAAAAAAGGCTAACCAATTAATATCACCCTCAATATCTGAATCATAAATGGCAATCTCTTCATACAAAGGGACTTTCCTAAGCGTCATTCTTTGTAACTCTTCTGGAGATAAAACCCTTTTTACTGCTCCAGACTTTGTTAAATATTCTCCTTGTTTGGTATGATAAGGTTTGCGTACTCCTTCTGCTATATGAATCACAATCAAACGCTTATCATCAATTATTACATTTTCGGTCAGAACATTAATAGGAGGAACAACACCATCATTCGATGCAGTTGCGATATATCCCTCAAGATTTCTCAAATCTTTTTGTTCGATGCCAACAATTGCCGAAGTTTTATCATTTACCCCAATGATAATCATGCCTCCTAAAGCATTAGAAAAAGCCGTAAATTCTTTGGCAAGCTGTTCTGCACTATGTATTTTTTCTTTGAATTGAGTTTTTGAATCTTCTCCTAACGCAATTCTTTGTTTAATGTCTATCATACCTGTAAGAAACTATTGTAAAGTATCAAATAACCACTTCTTTTCTTGTTTGACGTTCAAGAAAGTAAACTCTCAATTTGCTGTAAATCAATATGTTTTATGGCTTCAATGCCCATTTTTAAAACAGCAGGAAATAATTCCTTTAATTTGTCTTTGATGCCGTCTTCGGCTGTTTCCAAAGCGATTTTCTTGATTTTTCCTACAATACTTTTCCCTAAACTTTCCTTTTCCTCCGCTTTCTTTTCTTCTTTAAACGCCTTTAATTCTTCAATCAGTTCCTTTAACTCTTTTTGGTCGTTTGGCTCTTGACTGCTTTTCACTAAACGCTCTAATTCATTAAAAATATGGGTTTGTTGATAACGATTATCATTAATCGTTACAGGAGCATAGTAATGATTGGTTACTTGCCTGATTTCAGCCTGAGAAAAATATCCTCCTAATATTTTTATGATTTCTGTGGAATCAATCTTAGTTCTGCTTGCATAGTCACGATAGTCGCCCCATTCTTCTTTTACTACCACTATTAAATCATCATATTTAGCTTTTATCTTTTTACCCTCGTATTCAAATGCTACCATTTCTTCGTACTCCAAGCCGGGTAATTTTTCTAAGGTTTTTTTCAAAGTACTACGGATGGTATCAAAATAAGATTGGTGATATTTGCCAATGATATAAAAATGGATGGTTCTATCTTCTACTTTAGCCAAAACACGAATATCATCTTTGGTAAATACTGCACCTTTGCTCCAGTAATGCTTATTTTTAATTTCCGAAAAATGCTTTACAATCAAATAGGGCATAATATCTTCTGGAATAGCTGCCTTAAAATCAACGTAAAAATGCTTGCCTTCTTCGTAAAACTCACTCAAAGCAATGGGCTGATTACTACCAAAACGAATAGGGATGTATAGTTTTTGTTCGCTTTCTTCAAAATGCAAAAGTCCATAAAAATTCATGGTTTTGAAGATAAAAGTGGCTTCTTCTTCGTAAAACTCAAACTTATTTGAACGCCGTAAAATTTGACACGCCTGTTCTTTCCTTAAAACACCCTGACTTTCAATGGTTCTTTGGTTGATAATCAATGAATAAGCTCCATCTATTAGCCATTTGGGGTTCAGAATATGTCTATCCATCAAAGGAGAATCATTGAAATAGCGTAAAACCCCAATTTGATTGAGATACAATAAAATGGCTATTCGTCTATCTTCGGTGTCTGTCACGCCCAAACTTCTACATAATTCACGGTAATAGCTCATCGTGATGTAATGCTTGTTGGGTTTATTATACTCCTTTTCAATGGCTTCTTTTACGTTCTGATATTCTAGGGGAAATTCTTTGTTAAGATTTTCTAATTGTAATAGTTCTGATTTTATCGTCTGCTCTACTTCGTCCATAATTTTTCGCCAAGAAGGCTCTATTTGGGCAGCTTTTAGCACCGATACTCTGTTAAAAATGGCTTTCAGCACAGGACGTTTTTCGTCTGTTCCATTATAGCGTTCTCTTAATTGGTTGGCATCAATTTTTAGATGACTACTCGTTAAAACGTCTGCATAATTATTAATGATGATAAAGGGAGCTTTGGGAGCATAATTTTCTAAAAAAGCAATGTATTTTTCTGGATTTTGGTCTTTGGTACTGTCTAAAACGATGACGTAAAGTGTATCGGTCGTCATAAATAGTTTATGCAAACTATATTGAATTTCTTGACCGCCAAAATCCCAAAGGTTGATTTTGATATTTCCCCCTTGGTCGGGAGCTCTATCATGTTCAAAAGGTTTCCATGAAGAGATAGCAATATCGGGCGTGGAAGCTTCATGCTCATCAATGGGCAAACCCATCAAGTATTTTTGTAAAGTAGTTTTACCAGCACGAGGCTCACCCAGTAAAACCATTTTAGCTTCTTCAATTTTTACTGTTCCTTTTTCTTGTGCCTCTAAATATTCTAATAAAGCTTCTCTTCCTCCGCTTTTGATGGCTTCAATCATGGCTGGAGGGAGGGGGTTGCCATATAAATTAAATGCAGAACGCATATAATTTTCTTTAAAGATAATTTTTACAGACTTGAAATTAATGATATCATTCTTTTTTAAGTATCTAATTTCATTATTACTCAAATCAAGATATTCTAATTTCACTAAGTTAGATAATGGTGATATATCGTTAATTTGATTATCACTCAATCTAAGAGAGAATAAATTCACTAAATTAGCCAAAGGCGATAAATCACTAATTTGATTATCAATCAATTGAATGTGTTCTAAATTCACTAAATTGGCTAAAGGCGATAAATCACTAATTTGATTATTTCCTAAATAGAGCATTTTCAACTCCGATAAGTTTGACAAAGGAGATAAATCGGTAATTTGATTATGACTCAAATTAAGTTTTTCTAAATTCAATAAGTTAGATAAAAGAGATAAATCGGTAATTTGACTACTACTCAAATCAAGCGATGTTAAATTTAATAAACTAGATAAAGGCGATAAATCACTAATTTGATTCTTATTTAACCAAAGACCTGTTAAATTCACTAAATTGGCTAAAGGCGATAAATCACTAATTTGATTCCTATTCAACCCAAGACTTGTTAAATTTACTAAATTGGCCAAAGGCGATAAATCAATAATTTGATTAACACTCAAATCAAGCTTCTTCAAATTCAACAGCTTAGTCAAAGGCGATAAATCAATAATCTCATTGCTGTCTAAATAAAGCTTTTCTAAATTTACTAATTTAGCCAAAGGTGATAAATCAACAATTTGATTTTCCCGCAAATAAAGTACCTCCAAATTAGCTAAGTTAGCCAAAGGCGATAAATCACTAATTCCTTTGTTGCTCAAATCAAGCTCAACAATATCTCCCGTACCATTAAGCTTAAACTCTCTCACTACCACCCCCAAAGCCTTCTCCAACTCCAGTATCACTTTCGGTTTTACTTGTTCTTTCGCCATTGCTTTATCTTCTAATTTTTATCGCTTATCAAAGGGTTATACTTTATCGGTGTATCCATTATCCAAACTCAACGAGTAAGGCAACTAAGTGATTTATATCTTTCTTTAATCAAATTTAACTTTGCATCACAATGCAACATTGTAAACTATTTCTTCATTTTTAGTAACTTATACTTCAACCTAAACCAAAGATAAGTCACTAAAAATAAAAAACTTAACTCACTAACTCACAACTCGCTCAATCACTCATTCACTTACGCCCAAGCAAACGTAATCACTTGTTCAACTTCTGGGTGCAAGCTTAATGATACGGGGCATTTATGGGCGGTATGTTCCAATTTTTTCACCTGTTCGGGTGTGAGTACAACATTAGTTTTCATACTCAACTGAATCTCCAAACGAGCAATGCGGCGTGGCGGCGTAGGCGACATGATTTTGGTCACTTCTACCGTCGAGCCAGCTAGTTCGATATGGTCACGTTGGGCCACAATCGCCATTGTCGTAAGCATACACGAACCTGTGGCAGTAGCCACCAAGTCGGTCGGAGAAAAAGCCTCTCCTTTCCCCATGTTGTCGGTTGGGGCATCGGTTATGAGGGTATTATTTGATTGTAAATGAATCGACTCGGTACGAAGTTCGCCTAAATAAACGGTTTTTACAGTGGGCATTTGCGATAAAGTTTAAGATGAATAAAAAGATGTTTTGTAACAATGATTTACCTTATATAGGCACTAAGTAAAACTTTTATCCTCAAACTTAAAAATAAAACTTGTGGTCTGTTCGTATTTTCATACAAAAGCAGCCAACTTTTGTCGTATTTTTTGATGATTTTCCAACAAAATCGCTACAAGTATGGTCATAATTACATAGTTTTGGTACAGCAACAATCCAGACAACTGCAAACGCATCCTTGGCTTCTTGCCTTGTGCCTTTTATTCCGATTACTTTACTTTAAATATAAAAGACTTGTGAAAAAAAATACTTTTTACGGCCTTGTTGTCATAGCCCTATTGCTGGCATTTAGCAGTGTAGGTCAACGCCGCAATACAACCCTTGCACAGGTAGAAGACGACGACTATAGCTCTATTTTTTCGTTTGGTATTTCTACTTCAACCAACTCTGGGCTGCTGGGTGGGTTTGGCTTTCGCAAAGAAATTGCCATTCGTAACCAAGCCGCCATCAAGCAGAATCATTATTTCGCTCTCGAATTTGCTAACATCGACGACTACCGAGAAGTAACGCACATTGGCATTACGGGTTCAGGTTATACCTACGGCAAGCTTAACTATCTCATGGCCATTCGTCCACAATATGGACGAGAAATTCGGCTTTTCAAAACCTCGTCTGATGGCGGCATCAATGTCAATGGTATTTTTGCCGTAGGCCCTACTATTGGCTTACAGAAGCCTTATTACGTAGATGTAGTATATAACAATCGCTTTGTTCTTACCGAAAAATTCGACCCGCTTAGGCACAATTACGGCAATATAGCTGGCAGTGGCGGTTTTTTTAAAGGCTTTGGCGATGCTACTATTGTGCCAGGAGCAAACGTAAAAGCAGCCTTAAACTTTGAAATAGATGCTTTCAACAAAAGTAATATCAGCTTGGAAGTAGGGTTTTTGATGGATATTTTCTCGAAAAAAATTGAAATAATGGCATTATCCGACAATCGAAGCGTATTTACTTCGGGATATTTGACGATTTTCTTCGGGGGTAAAAAGTAAGTTTTGTATTTTTGTGCATTGTTGAATCAAAAACTAGGGCGAATGTGTTGTGTAGAGAAATACCAACGCACATAGTATCCTTTTGCAATATGATAGAACTTCCTGTGGTAGCACCCAAAGCTGATAGCCAACCTGCTACAAAACATAACAAAAAACCAGAGTGGTTGCGTGTAAAATTACCTATCGGAAAAGAATACGCTAAAGTCCGCACGATTGTAGATGAATACAAACTTCATACAATATGCCAATCGGGCAATTGCCCCAACATGGGCGAATGCTGGGGTGCAGGCACGGCTACATTTATGATTCTAGGCAATGTGTGCACACGCTCTTGTACGTTTTGTGCCGTGGCTACGGGTCGCCCAAACGAATACGATGCCGATGAGCCTCGCCGTGTAGCCGAAGCTATCAAACTGATGGGCGTAAAACACGCCGTGATTACGTCGGTCAACCGAGATGAACTAAAAGACCGTGGGGCCGAAATTTGGTACCAAACAGTGGTGTTGGTCAAAGAAGTATCGCCCACTACTACCATCGAAACGCTTATTCCCGACACCAAAGGCAATTGGGATGCCCTGTATCGTATGATTGAAGGCGGACAAGAAGTGGTTTCGCACAACATGGAAACCATCGAGCGTTTGTACCGCAATGTGCGTCCACAAGCCAAATATGCCCGCAGTTTAGAGCAAATCAAACGTACCAAAGAGTTTGGCAAACGCACGAAATCGGGTATCATGCTCGGCCTTGGCGAAACCCAAGACGAAGTATTTAAAGCGATGGACGATTTGGTAGAAAATGGCTTAGATGTACTTACGCTGGGGCAATATTTGCAACCAACCAAAATGCACCACGAAGTAATTGAATGGATTCACCCCGATACTTTTGCCATGTATAAAGAAGAAGGCTTGAAACGGGGCTTACGCTATGTAGAATCGGGTGCGTTGGTGCGTTCGAGCTACCATGCTGAGAAACATATATAAGTGATTGAATTGTGAGTTAGTGAATTAGTGCTGTACGAAAGTTTGGTTTTATCTTTCAAACACAATTGAGGTAGCGGCAACCCTTGCGGTTGCCATTTGGAATGTGGCAACCGCAAGGGTTGTCGCTACGCCAAAAATTTGCTCCAATCAAATTTATAAATACTTGAAAATAAAAAACTTAACTCGCTATTCGCTCAATTATTTATACTTTTTGACAAAACAAACTTGACCAAGTGTTGCACTTGGTCAAGTTTGTTTTTACGCTTTTGCCCGTAACAACAATGAAACTTCAAGTAATCCCCAACGAACTATTGGAAGCGTATCTCGGTGCTGTGCCACAAGATTTACCCAAAGCTTTTGAAGCCTTGGAGGATGCAGCTATTTCTACGGATACCTTTAGCTTTTATACTTCGGTCGCTTCTGTATTTTCAAGTAAAATTGAAGGAGAAGCAATTGACTTAGACAGTTACATCAAGCACAAGAGATTTGGCATAGCTTTTTTACCCGACTACACCAAAAAAATTGACGACCTATACAATGCCTACACCTTTGCAAAAACCCATCTGCTCAATAAAACGAATCTCGGTAAAGCACATAAATTATTGAGTAAACACCTCCTAGCAAAGCATCAACAAGGTAAGTTACGAACACAAAATATGTATGTCAGCACAGCCGATGGAAGAATTGAATACGTGGCAGCTTCCCCTTATGAAGTAGCCACCGAAATGGAAAAGTTGTATGATGATGTTGCTTTGCTTTTAAAACAAGACCTAAGCATTCAAGAAGTATTCTTTTTTGCAGCTATGATTCATTTGGTATTTGTAAAAATTCATCCTTGGAGCGATGGTAATGGCAGATGTGGGCGTTTATTAGAGAAATGGTTTTTAGGACAAAAATTAGGAGAAAAAGCTTGGTTTATCCCCAGTGAAAGAAGCTATTACGAACACCACCAAGCCTATTATAAAAATATTCGAGCGTTGGGTCTTGAATACGCCGAACTCGACTATACCAAAGCCCTTCCTTTTTTGCTTATGCTCCCCTGTTGTCTGCCTTATGAGTCTTGAATGATGCTCAAAAATCGTTTCTCTACGTCTGACGTAGCATTTTGATGCTTATTTTATCTTGAAAACATAACTTTAACAGCCTTTGCAAAGTTATGTATCATAGAAAGACGCTACTTTATGACAACTACGCACACATACGATTTTATCATAGCTGGCGGAGGCTTGGCTGGCTTGTCGCTTGCCTATCAACTCAACCAAAGTACACTCAGCAACCGAAAGTTGCTGATTATTGATGCCAATGACTACGAAAAAAACGACAAAACTTGGTGTTTTTGGGAAAAAGAACCCACCGATTTTGAAAGCATCGTAGCCCATAGCTGGCAAGGTGTGTGGTTTCATGGGAATGCCCATTTTTCGTCGTTTTTGCCTCTCGACGAATACCGCTACAAGATGATTCGGAGCATTGATTTTTATCAATATGTAAAAAAAACATTGGCAAATAATCCTGCTATCACTTGGCTACAAGCGACTGTTACGAGCATTCAACAAACAACAGTGCATACCAACCAAGGCATCTTTGAAGCAAATACGTGGGTGTTCGACAGCATCAATCGCCCCGACTACCAAGACAAACGTTACCTGCATTTACTACAGCATTTTAAAGGTTGGGAAATTGAGAGCGATAAACCTTTTTGTCAGCCAGATAAACCAACCCTTTTCGATTTTAATATCCCACAGCACCAAGAATGTAGGTTTGTGTATATCTTGCCCGATGCGCCCAACAAAGCCTTGGTAGAGTTTACCATTTTTTCGGATAATCTTTTGTCCGATATAGCCTACGAAGCCCAACTCAGGCATTATATTGAAGACACCCTTGGGCTTCAATCTTATACCGTTACTGCCGTTGAAAATGGTATTATTCCGATGTCTAGCCAACCACATATTGCCATGCCCCAAGCTGGGGTTATTCGGATAGGCACAGCCGGTGGCTATGTGAAAGCTTCTACAGGCTACAGCTTTCAGCGTACCCAACGCCAAAGCAAAGCCTTGGTGTATTGGCTCGAAAACCCTTCTAGCCCTCAACCTTGGCGTAAAAATCGCTTCCGACAAGCTTGGAAACACTTGCTCGACAGCGTATTGTTGCAAGTAATGCACAAAAAAATGCACCCATCCGACGATATTTTTACCCGTTTGTTTAGAGATAACAGACCCGCCCAAATATTAAAATTCCTAGACGAAGACACTACGCTATTAGAAGACTTACGCATCATGCAAACCGTTCCGATAATTCCATTTATCAAGGCAGTTTTCTGCGTTTTTTTACGTAAGATTTTATCTTATTTTAGATAAAATATCTATACGCTACTTGCTTTTAAAGTTAAATTGTCATTTAGAAATATTAATTGTAGATTTGTAGAATAATTCTAAAAAAGAAATTTTACAGTAAAACATCGTTATTTCACAATGGCATATCTTTTCACCTCTGAGTCAGTTTCAGAAGGGCATCCCGACAAAGTTGCTGACCAAATATCGGACGCACTCATTGACAATTTCATGGCGTTTGACCCCTCATCAAAAGTAGCTTGCGAAACATTAGTAACCACTGGACAGGTGATTTTGGCAGGTGAAGTAAATACCAAGACCTATTTAGACGTACAAAGTATTGCACGTGAGGTGATTCGCAAAATCGGATACACCAAGTCTGAATATATGTTTGAAGCCAATTCTTGCGGTATTCTTTCGGCCATTCACGAGCAATCTGCCGATATTAACCAAGGCGTAGATCGCAAAAATCCAGAAGAGCAAGGGGCTGGCGACCAAGGGATGATGTTTGGTTATGCGACCAAAGAAACCGAAAACTATATGCCTTTGGCCTTAGATTTGGCCCATAAAATTCTGCAAGAGCTTTCGTATATCCGCAACAACGAGCCTGCATTAATCGGCTATTTGCGTCCAGATGCAAAATCGCAAGTAACCATCGAATATGCTGACGACAACCAACCTCAACGCATCGATACCATTGTAGTTTCGACCCAACACGATGATTTTGATTCGGAAGAAACCATGTTGGCGAAAATCAAGGAAGACATTATTGCCATTGTCATTCCTCGTGTAAAAGCTAAATTGAAGCCAGCGTTACAAGCCTTATTTAATGACGAAATCACTTATCACATCAACCCTACTGGTAAATTTGTGATTGGTGGCCCTCATGGCGATACAGGCTTGACAGGTCGTAAAATCATTGTTGATACTTACGGCGGCAAAGGAGCACACGGTGGTGGTGCATTTTCGGGCAAAGACCCTTCAAAAGTTGACCGCTCGGCAGCTTATGCCACTCGTCATATCGCTAAAAACTTGGTTGCCGCCGGTCTTTGCGACGAAGTATTGGTACAAGTATCGTATGCCATTGGTGTTGCCAAACCTTGCGGTTTGTATGTAAATACGTATGGCACTGCCAAAGTTGAGTTGACCGACGGTGAAATTGCACGCAAAGTAGAAGAGATTTTCGATATGCGTCCTTATTTCATCGAGCAACGTTTGAAATTACGTAACCCCATTTATAGCGAAACAGCAGCGTATGGCCACATGGGTCGCACCAACGAAGTGATTACTAAAAAATTCAAATCGCCAGATGGCACTGTTATAGAGAAAGAAGTAGAATTATTTACTTGGGAAAAACTCGATTACGTAGATGCCGTGAAAACAGCTTTTGGGTTATAAGATTTGAAAATTTGAAGATTTGGTAATTTGAAAATGTAAAAACTTAAAAGGTTCAAGATTTTCAAATTATCAAATTTTCAAATTCACCACCTCCTCATTTTCAAATCTTCAAATCACCAAATTTTCAAATTCACCACCTCCTCATTTTCAAATCTTCAAATCACCAAATTTTCAAATTCACCACCTCCT
>JAAFJE010000008.1 GCA_013298025.1 Cytophagales bacterium
AATGGCACTGCAAATTTTGACAGAACATACTGATAAACTGAGCCTAAAAAAAAGACGTGTTAAAGCCGCTTTTGATACTGAATACCTAAAACAATTAATAACCTAAAATCTCATGCGTTTGACCTGAAGGATTTTAGATTTTTGATTTCGGATAACATAAAATTACTACCTGACCATTCTCAACCAAAAATCTAAAATCCGCAATTAGAAGAACCTATTTTTGTTTGGGTTGCTTTTTTTCTCTGGCTACCATTTCTTTGGGTTTTTTCTCCATTTTGATAGGATACCCCAGTAAATCTCTCAGCACGACCGACGCACACACCCCACCAAAAGCCGCTGGAATATAGGAAATTGTACCATAAGCCGATTTTTTGAAATTACTGCCATCGGTAAGCATCAACGAATCGTCGTCGTGTTTTTCCAAAGAAAAAACCGCTTTGATACCCGAACGGATGCCCATTTTTCGTAGGCGTTTTCTTACCAAAGAAGCCAAATAGCATTGGCGTGTTTCAAACAAATCGGCGGTACGCAAGAGGGTAGGGTCCACCTTGCCACCAGCCCCCATCGAACTCACAATTTTCAAGCCTTTATTGTATGCGGTACTCAAAAGGGTAAGCTTGGGTGTAATAGAATCGATGCAATCCATTACATAGTCGAAATGGTTTTCTGAAAGTAATTTTTCAGCTTCTTCGGGCGATAAAAACGAGCGAATACTTGTAAGCTGCAAGTCGGGATTAATAGCCAAAAGGCGTTCGGCCATCAGGTCGGCTTTGGGTTCGCCGTGGGTTGTTGCCAAAGCGGGCAATTGGCGGTTGCGGTTGGAGGGGTCCACCACGTCGCCATCGACAATGGTCATGCGTCCAACGCCTGAGCGTGCAATAAATTCGGCTGCAAAAGAGCCTACACCTCCCAAGCCCACCACCAACACGTGTGCCTGTTGTAGTTTTTGTATGCCTTCGTCGCCAACCAACAATTTGGTACGACCAAGCCAAGCTAAATCTGTCATGGTAAAGGAGTAATAGAATTAGGTTGGATGACTGATTTTTATCCAATAGGCTTTGGTTTCTACAAGCAAAAATCCGACATCTGCCATAAGTTTAATGAATAACCTCTTTTATTTTATAGTCGGTTGTTCTATCCGAATTGAGCGTCATGAGTTCTCCGATAAAGCCCGCCAAAAACATTTGAGACCCCAGAATAATCGACACCAATGCCAAGTAAAACAGGGTGTTATCGGTGATATTTCTGAAAGGAATATGTTGAGAAATACTATATACTTTTTCAACTATCAGCCACATCGTAGTGATAAGCCCTACTACAAAAAAGAAAATACCCCAGCCCCCAAAAAAGTGCATGGGTCTTTTGCCATATTTTTGTACAAAAGTGATAGAAAGCAAATCGAGCAAGCCGTACAAAAAGCGTTCGATACCAAACTTGGTTGTGCCGTATTTGCGGGCTTGGTGTTGTACAATTTTTTCACCAATCTTAGAAAATCCATTCCAATGGGCTTGCACAGGAATATAACGGTGCATTTCGCCATACAAACGGATGGTTTTGATTACTTCCAGTTTATAGGCTTTCAGTCCACAGTTGTTGTCGTGCAGGTCGATGCCCGTTACCCAACGGATAGCCGCATTGTACAATTTGGTAGGTATGGTCTTGGTAAGGGGGTCGAAGCGTTTTTGTTTCCAGCCCGATACAAGGTCGTAGCCTTCTTTTGTAATCATATTATACAAAGCAGGTATTTCGTCGGGGCTATCTTGCAAGTCGGCATCCATTGTTATCACCACATCGCCTTTGGCTTGTTCAAAGCCCACGTGCAATGCCGCCGATTTGCCGTAATTTCTACTAAAAGAAACACCTCTGATATGAGGATTTTTATGCGAAAGTTCTTTTATTACCTTCCAAGAATTGTCTTTGCTTCCATCATTTACGAAGATTATTTCATACGAAAAATGATTTTCTAACATCACTCGCTCAATCCAAGCACTCAGTTCGGGTAATGATTCTTCTTCGTTATACAACGGTACAACAATTGAAATTGCTAACATATTTTTGAGATTACAAAGTACGCAAAGATACAAAAGCCCTCCGTTATTTGATAATCATTAGAGATAAAGCCACGAAATTTCATGAGGAAATAGGAGGGAGGCGTAGGGTAAAATCGGGTTGGCTATAGCATTTTTGGAAAAAACGCATACGATTCCCTCAAAAATCAAGTATCTTCGGGCTTGATTTTTGAGTACGATTCCTGCATGGAAGTTGGAGAAAGGGTATTGGAATTGGCGTAAAAAACATTCCATTCCGTCATCCAAAAAACTTCGTACCTCACTTACTTTTAGCATTTCTCTTGTTATGTGGACAGAAAAAGACCAGAAATTGCAACGAACTTTTCATTTTAAAGACTTCTCAGAAGCATTTGCTTTTATGACACGAGTGGCACTGCTTGCCGAGCAGCACAACCATCATCCGTGGTGGTCGAATGTATGGAACACCGTACACATCGAACTCAGCACCCACGATGCAGGCAACATCGTGACGGAAAAAGACCGTGCTTTGGCAGCCGCTATTGATGCCCTATTGGCGTAAGAATTGATTTAATTTAGACAAATGAGCAAATTATATTTAGTGCCAACACCCATTGGCAACCTCGACGACATCACCCTGAGAGCCATCAAAGTACTGCAACAAGTAGATGGCATTTTGGCCGAAGACACCCGCAATTCGGGTATGTTGCTCAAGCATTTGGGAATTTCAAAACCCTTGTATGCACACCATGCCCACAACGAGCATCATAGCACCGCAGGGATTATCAAGATGTTGAAAGAAGGAAAAACCTTGGCGTTGGTGTCGGATGCAGGCACGCCGGGTATTTCGGACCCTGGTTTTTTATTGGTGAGAGAATGCCTAAAATTGGGCTTTGCCGTGGAGTGTTTACCCGGGCCAACCGCCTTTGTACCAGCCTTGGTCAATTCAGGCTTACCCAACGACCGCTTTTGTTTTGAAGGATTTTTGCCACATAAAAAAGGGCGACAAACCCGTTTACAACAATTGGTAGCCGAAGAGCGTACCATGATATTTTACGAATCGCCACATCGCTTGATGAAAACCCTTGAACAATTGGCTGAATATCTTGGAAGCGACCGCCAAGCCAGTGTAGCCAGAGAGCTCACCAAAATGTTTGAAGAAAATATCAGAGGAACATTACTCGAAATCATAGCCCATTATACCGCCCATGCCCAAACTATCAAAGGGGAAATTGTGATTGTTGTTGCAGGGAAAGCATAATTTTTCGTATTTTAGACACAAATACGCCTCAAACGTTTCGGCTTTGGAGGCTTTGGTACGCTTTAATCAACAAATTGCCTTTTTTCATCATTACATAACGCCCTCATATTGCATGAAAAACCTAAACCATCTCGCTAAATTATTGTTCGTTGTGCTGGTGTTTGCCCAACATGCTTGGTCGCAACAGCTTTCGCCACAAGCCAAAGTAAGCGTCATTACGGTAGCTCCTGGCAAAGAACTCAACGACGTGTTCGGCCATTCTTTACTTTGGATTTACGACCCCGTCAATGGCATCGACCGTGCCTATAATTGGGGTACTTATGATTTTCGTACACCCAATTTTTACGGAAAATTTGTTTTAGGACGACTTCCCTACACAATGGAATACGCCAGTCTTTCGCTGTACATGACGCATTATCAACAATACAATCGCAAAATGACAGAACAAGTGTTGGATTTAGCTCCTGCTCAAAAACAAATCATGTTCGACCGTTTGCAAGAAACCTACAACGACCCCGACAAACGCACATATTTATACAAATTTTTTACCGATAACTGTGCTACACGCATCAGAGATGCCATCGAAGTAGCCTGTACCGACAGCGTGCATTATGGCATCGTAAAAGGCATGAGCGATACTACTTTTAGGCAATGGATGAACAAATGCCTGTACAGAGGCAAAAAGTATTGGGCGGCAGTAGGCATGAATATCGCCCTCGGAGCCGATGCCGACGAAAGAACAACACAGTTTGAATCGAACTATTTGCCCGAAAACCTTTACCTCAATCTTGCAGCCGCCAAACGCATGACACACGGACGACTTCGCTACATTGTTGATACCGAAAACCAATTGTTTCCTGTACAAGCGGAAGCCGAGGCAGAGCCATTCTTTTTCTTGACACCCACATTTTTCTTGTTGGTGGTACTTGTAATTACTTGCTATCTTACCTATCAGCATTGGAAGAAACGCCAAAAAGGTTATACTATCGACAAAATATTGTTCAGCATCGCAGGTTTTATTGGATGGGTATTATTGTTTCTTTGGTTTGGTACAGACCACGGCGTAACTACCAAAAACTATAATATTTTATGGGCATTGCCTTTCCATTTACCTTTGATTTTTAGACTTAGAGAAAAAACCAATGAGGCTTGGTATGTATATTATTTCATCATTACAGGTGTACTAACAGCCCTTAGTTTGGTGTTTGTGGCACAATACATGATAGAATTGGTCTTGTTTGTCACGGCATTATTGGTAAGAGCCATGTATCATGCCGCCTTTGAAAAAGAAAACCGTATGACGGTTACAAAATTCCGCAAGGTCATCAAAGGACGGAAAATGCGGGTGGTGAATTATGAAGATGAGCAGCCATAAAAAGAATAAGGGGAGGTTTTCACAATCTCCCCTTATTCTTTTTATGGCATAATTGAATTTCCTCAATAACTTAAATAGGTCTTTTAGCTTTGACAAAACATTTTCTCCAATAATCAGTAAAGAGATTATCTTCTCTGATGCCTTTGCTGGTAGAAGCGTGAATAAAGAACACTTCGTTGTCGCTTTTTACTTCGGTAATCATACCCGAATGATTGATGCTTTTGTTGGATTTATTGGTTGCAAAGAAAACCAAATCGCCTGGCCGCACTTGTGCCAAGGTTACATTGGTGCCTATATTGGCTTGTTGGTAAGAAATGCGAGGTAAATCTACACCCACTTGTTTGAATGTAGTAAAAATCAAGCCCGAGCAATCCATCCCTCGTTTGTCTGTTCCGCCCGATTTATAAGGCACGCCAGTATATTGCCGAGCCGTGCTAATCAATAAATTGATGGTTGCCGAGTTGGTATTAGAACGATTTTCTTTTTTGAAAAGCCGACAACCGCTGAGGGTCGTCAAACAAGTAAGGATAAATAACCCTTGCCATACACGGCGGGTTGAAACAAAGTAATTCATTGGCTACAAGAAATGGAATAAAAATTAAGTAATCGTGCAAAAATAATTTTGATTAAAAAAAGTGTAAGTTTTTGAAAATCAAAGCACTAATTTACAATTCAGTATTGGTGCTTAGTGCTCTGTAAATGAATGTGTTGCGAAAAGAGGCTGATATTCATACAACTACCTGTTACTTGCCGATACACAAGCAGCCATGTACGAAAGTGTTAACCGTGCTTAGAGAACGCTTAATTTACAAAATATTTTAGAATACTTTCGTACATGACGTTACTATTCTTAAACCGCTTTCATACTTAATGCAATCCGTTTGCGAGCCAAATCTACCTCAACCACACGCACCTGCACGGTTTGTTGCAATTTTACTACCTGATTGGGGTCTGAAACGTATTGGTTGGCTAGTTGTGAAATATGTACTAAACCATCTTGTTTTACCCCCACATCGACAAAGCACCCAAATGCCGTAATATTGGTGACAATGCCGGGCAGTACCATGCCTTCTTTTAAATCATCTATCGTTTTTACACTAGGGTCAAATTGAAAAACGGATAGAGGTTCTCTTGGGTCGAGGGCTGGTTTTTCGAGTTCTTTTACAATATCCTGTAAAGTCAGCAAGCCTGTTTTTTCGGTGACGTAAGCCTGTAAATTGAGCTTTTTACGCAGTTCGGCACTGCTCATCAAGTCTTTTACACTACATTTCAAATCTTTCGCCATGCGTTCTACTACGCTGTAGCTTTCGGGGTGAACCGCCGAGTTGTCTAAGGGGTTTTCTGCTTTCGGAATACGCAAAAATCCTGCACATTGCTCAAACGCTTTTTCGCCCAAACGAGGCACTTTTTTGATTTGTTGGCGGCTTTTGAAATCGCCGTTTTCTTGTCGGAATTTCACAATATTGGCAGCCAAACTTGGCCCTAGCCCAGCCACGTAGCTCAACAAGTGCTTGGAAGCCGTATTGATATTTACGCCAACGGTATTTACGCAACTTTCAACTACGCTATCGAGGGTGTTTTTCAATAAACTTTGGTTGACATCGTGCTGGTATTGTCCTACGCCAATAGATTTCGGGTCGATTTTTACCAATTCGGCCAAAGGGTCGAGCAAACGCCGACCAATAGACACAGCACCACGCACCGTCACATCTTTATCGGGAAACTCCTCACGGGCTACATCCGAAGCCGAGTAAATAGAAGCCCCTTGTTCCGATACCATAAAAATATGTGGCGGATGTTGGAAAGAAAGTTTTTTAACAAATTCTTCCGTTTCACGACCAGCCGTGCCATTGCCTACGGCAATCGCTTCAATTTTATATTGCTCAACTAATGTCGAGATTTTATTTTGTGCTTCTGCCGTTTTATCAAAAGGATAAATTACGGTGTCGGTCAACAAATTACCTTGGGCATCTAAACATACCACTTTACAGCCCGTTCTGTAGCCAGGGTCAATGGCCAATACTCGTTTTTGTCCTAATGGCGATGCAAGAAGAAGCTGCCTTAAATTTTGGGAGAAAATCCGAATCGCCTCTACATCAGCTTTTTCTTTCGAGGCATTAGCATATTCTGTTTCGATAGAAGGCTTCATCAATCGTTTATACGAATCGGTAATAGCCTCTTCGACCTGCTTTTTGGCATCGGGCAAGCCACGCAAGAAAATTCTATCCAAAGCCCCCAGTGCCAGGTCTTCGTCGGGTGTAATTGCCACCGACAAAATACCTTCTTCTTCACCTCTTCTAATTGCCAACAAACGATGCGAAGGAATCCGCTTGAGCGCTTCGCTGAAATCGAAATAATCTTTGTATTTGGCTCCCTCTTCCTCTTTTCCTTTTTTCACTTTGGCATACAAATACGCCTCACGCTCAAATACCTTACGCACGGCATTGCGGGCCTCTACATTTTCGTTAATCCATTCGGCCATAATATCTCTTGCCCCTTGTAAAGCCTCCTCAACCGAAGCTACTTTTTCGTTCAGAAAGTTTTCAGCTTTTTTGAAAATATGCGGGTCTTTTTGCTCAAAAACCAAGGTCGCAAGCGGTTCGAGGCCTTTTTCGATGGCGATACTAGCCTTCGTTTTACGCTTTTGTTTGTAAGGTAAATAAAGGTCTTCTAGTTCCTGTAAATAGTAGGCTTGTTGCAATTTTGCCAACAATTCTGGAGTCATTTTGCCTTGTTCTTCAATCGACTTAACGATGGCTTCTCTACGCTTATCGGCTTCTTTTAACTTATTCCAGAGGTCTTTAATAGAAAGAATTTGTACCTCGTCTAAACTCCCTGTAGCCTCCTTACGATAGCGAGCAATAAAGGGAACAGTACCACCCTCTTCTAAAAGTTTGATTGTATTTTGCACCTGATGGGCTTTTACCCCAACGGTATTGGTAATAATACCAATTTGAGCTGTATTCATGGACAATAGCTATGGTTTGAAAACCGCAAAGCTAAGTATTCTTTGGCAAAATGCCTGCATAAGACCATCGACTGATTTTAAATTAATCTTATATTATAATGAAAAAAATAGAACTATTCAAAGATTTTCCATAACTTGCAGGATGGGGCATGATGGTTGAAAAAAGGTATTATGCTTATTTTACAAGTAATAAGCCATATAATCTAAATTGTACTCATGTATCAGATTAACCTCAAAAGCTTATAAAAAAAGGGTCATATAAAAACTAAACTTTATTACTATGAAAAAACATTACAGCTTCTCTCAAACACATACGTTTCATCTTCCTGTAGCTATAAAGCTTTAATGACGCATTAAGTGAGTTAATAAATGTATCTCTTGTATAGGTAATTTCATACAGGAGTGATACACTACATACGCCTTATCTCGTCGGTCTTTACATAATCCTTTTGTATATAGTGGCTTAAATGTGTCGTTATAACACATTTTCATTGCGTATAAAACTTGGCATAAGCAATCAACACAGTATTACTTTTTTATCAATAAAAACCATAAAGAATGATGCATCAATACACTCATCGTTATTTTTTCGTCATGTTTGGGCTTATCGTTTCGCTTTTGAGTAGTTGTACCAAAGAAGAACTCGATATTTACAAACGACCCTCCGACCTTGCTCCGCCTATTTACCAAACCTTGCAGAGTAAGGGTAATTTTACCACCTTGTTAGGCGTAATAGACAAAAGCGGTTATAAACAAACCTTGAGCAGTGCGGGCTATTGGACATTTTTTGCTCCTAACGACGACGCTTTTAAAAACTATTTTACTAAAACAGGTCTGAGCCTAAGTACCCTTGATACCACCAAAGCAAGAGAATTGGTACAAGGGATGCTGGTATATAATGCTTTTGATAAAGGTCGTTTGGCCGATTATCAAGCCAATTTAGGCTGGCAAGAAGGCAGGGCTTTTAGAAGAAGAACTGCTTATTATACAGGTTTTTATGATGAAACGGCATTTGATGGCACTAAATTTAAGGCAGTAGCCCTGAATCGTTATATCAACAACTATGTGGTAGGTGACAACAACAATAAGCATATTTCATATTTTACAGACGAGTACTTTGCGAGCCGAGGATTGAGTGCGACCGACTACAATTATTTTTATCCAAATACAACCTTTAGTGGCTTTAATGTGATGGATGCGAAGGTTGTAAATGCCGATGTTTTTACCGAAAACGGCATGTTGCATGAAATCGACAATGTGGTTACGGTACAGCCTTCTATCGACGAATACCTCAGAGGCAAGCCCGAATACAGTGTATTTAGAAATTTGATAGAAAAATACGCATCGACTTATGCACTCAACGATGCCATGACCATCAAATATGCCAACCTTACGGGTAAAAGCGATAAGATTTATGTGAAAACATTCAATAAGCAAGCCAGTTCAGGTAAATATTTATCCTTTGCTCCCAACTGTGAGAACTTCTTAAAAACGACCGATAACGATGCACAGATAGATATGTGGACAGCCTTTGTGCCAACCAACGACGTATTGACGCAGTATATCAACAGTGTATTGTTAGAAAATTATACCTCACTCGATGCCATGCCTCCGGGCATTATCATTGATTTTCTCAATGCTCATTTGTTTCCTACGGCAGTTTGGCCTACAAAATTTGGTAATACAACCAATGGCTTAGGCGAAGAAGCGCGCTTCGATGCCAATAGCAATGTAGTAGAGAAAAAAGTATTGAGTAATGCCTTCTTTTATGGTACGAATAAAGTACAAAATTCTAATTTGTTTTCTTCGGTCTATTCAAAAGCCTATTTAGACCCAAAATACAGCATTATGACACGTATTTTGGATATGGACTGGAAGAATACCATTTTGAATCCAAGGGTAAAATACACGTTGTTTATGATTAGCGACGAAGCATTTAAAGCAGCAGGCTATGACTACGACCCCTCAAAAATTACAACAACCGCCAATAGCGAATGGGGCTATACAGCACCAGGAACAACTACCCGAACTTCTGGAACACCGGTATTAGCCAATTTACAGCGTATCGTAGCTACTAGCGTGGTATATACGCCACAAGGGCAGCTTGATAACCTTGCTGGTGCTGGTATTATTGATGCTATCAATGGCGAGTACATCAAATTTGAGAACAACAAAGTGTATTCGACAGGAACAAAAACAGCCCCCTTGAGTATAACTGCTTCTAAAACAGCCACCAACGGCAAAGTTTATTATACTACAGGCGTATTAAATTTTGCACCAAACAATACCAATACAGCCGATGCTATTGGAAAAGACTTGTCGGTATTAGGTGCAACAGCCACTTCGCCCTTCTATAATTTTTATCAGTATTTGAAAAACTCTTCGTTGTTTACGGCTGCTACGTTTGCCATTTTGAACGTAAATGAAGGCTCATTCTATACTATTATGGTGCCTGATAACGCAGCGATTCAGCAAGCAGTAAACGATGGTGTATTGCCCGGAACAGGAACAGGCGTAAACAAAACGCCCAACTTTGCACCAACCAGTTTAGCTGATAAACAACTCGTAGAAAACTTTATCAACTATCATATACTCAACAAAAAAGCAGTAGCCGTTGACGGAAAAGAGTCGGGAGCAATGGAAACATTATTGAAAGATGCTGTAGGCGACCCTGTAAAAGTAACCATCTTGAATGCCGTTGGCTCAATGCAGATTGCAGATGTGAAAGGAAATAAAGCCAACGTGAGGGTAAGTCAGAGTAATAATCTCTCCAATCGGGCAGTGATACATTTGCTCGATACTTACCTCAAAACCAAATAAATCACTTTTACAGTGAATAAACCGATTTTGCAATCATAATTTGCTTATACGCTCATGAAAATTTTCACCAAATTGCTCATTTTGTTGGGTGTTTTGTTGACCAGTTGCTTTACAGCTTCGGCACAAAATGCAACCCTACACACGGTTCGAGGCAAAATTGTCGATATGAAAGACAGCTCGGCTGTCATTGGCGTAACCGTTGCTGAACTCGACCGAGATAATCGTATTGTGAAGGGTGTGACATCCGATGTAGAAGGAAACTTCGTTATTCGTGTATCCAATGCTAATAACACCTTATCGTTTTCAAGTATTGGGTACAAAACCCAAAAAGTATCTATCAAAGGCCGTAGTAGTATCAAAGTATGGCTCGAATCAAGCTCGTCGGACCTCGACGAAATTACGGTGACAGCCAAACCAACAGACAACGGCTTGATGTCGGTTTCGGAAAGAAATACGACCATTGCCGTAGCCAAAATTGATGCCAAAGTGTTGGAAGATATGCAAGGTACATCTATCGACCAGATGTTGCAAGGACGTTTGGCAGGGGTTGACATCACGGCGGCTTCGGGCGACCCCGGTACAGGGATGCAAATTCGTATCCGTGGTACGTCGTCTATCAACTCTTCTGTGGATCCCATGATTGTAGTGGATGGAATGCCTTACGAAACGTCTATTCCTTCTGACTTTAACTTCGGAACAGCCGACGAAATGGGCTATGCTTCGCTTTTAAACTTAGCTCCATCAGACATTAAGAATATTGCTGTATTGAAAGATGCGGCTGCTACTGCCATGTGGGGGTCGAGGGCTGCCAATGGGGTAGTGGTAATCAATACCAAACGTGGGGCAGTAGGCAAACCCAAAGTTTCTTATACTTTCAAGGGCTCTGTTTCAAAACAGCCCAATGCCATTCCGATGCTTTCAGGAAACCAATATTCTACGTTGATTCCAGAAGAGGTAATGAACAGAAATGGTTTGCCACTTAATACACAAACGGTAAAAGAATTTATGTATGACCCCAACGACCCTTATTGGTACAACAACTACGGTCAGAATACCAACTGGGTAGATGCTATTACGCAATTGGGGTATTCGCAAGACCATAACGTGTCTATTACGGGTGGTGGTGAAAAGGCTAAATATTATGCCTCTACAGGATATTTCAATCAAGTAGGTACAACCATTGGCACAGGACTAGACCGTATCAATACACGTATCAACCTTGATTATAACGTTTCTAACAGGATTCGTTTTAAAACAGATTTGTCCTTTACACATTCTTATAACAACCGTAATTATGTTTCAAAACTGACCAGTAATCAAGACCTTGTACGCTCGACAGCTTATAGTAAAATGCCTAATATGAGTATCTATGAGTACAACGATTTGGGGTCATTGACAGGCTTATTTTTCTCGCCACTTTCCAATATTCAAGGAACTTTTCCAGCAACCTACAACCCTGTTGCATTAGTAAAATCGGCAAAAAATACCATTGTTTCGGAAAGAATTATCCCACATTTTCAAGTACAATACGATTTAGTACCTCAACAATGGGTAACAACCTTCGATATTCAGTTTGATATAAATAATACAAAAACTAATTCGTTTTTGCCTCAAGTGGCTACAGGACAGCCATTTACGAGTCCTTACGTGAACGTGGCTTCGGATGGAGATGCCGATGTGTTTGGTGTGACTACTAAAACTACCTTGATTTATACCCCCAAGTGGAAAAATACAAAACACGATTTTACCAGTTTGTGGGCTTTGAATACCTCTGATATAAAATCGGTTTGGCAAGAAGCGTATGTAACCAATACCAACTCGTCGGAATTAACAGACGTTACCAACCCTGCACGACTCACAACTTCTACCTTAAATTCGGGCGTTACACAAACACGTAACGTAGGTTTACTGTGGAATATTCATTATGGATTTCTCGACCGTTATATTGTAGATGTGGGCATCAGAGGAGATGGAAACTCTCGTTTCGGCCCAGATTATCGTTATGGCCTATTTCCTTCGTTATCAGCTAAATGGATTATTTCGGATGAACCATTCATGAAACGCTTCGATAATGTGCTGGAACATCTTGGTTTGCGGATGAGTTACGGCCAGAGCGGTAATGCACCCAAATATGATTATTTATATTATGGAAAATATAATACTTTGGGATGGTCGTATTTAGGCTCGGCGGCTGTTGTGCCACAAACCATGCAATTAAACAACCTTCGTTGGGAAAGAATTATTGGTAAAAACCTAGGTTTAAACCTGATTACCCGCAATCGTAAGCTTACAATTGATGCCGAACTTTACCAAAATACAACCAAAGACTTGTTTTTCAATGGGCTACAAATTCCTGGGTTCACAGGTTTCAACACAGTACAAATGAACGTTGGTACGATGGAAAATACAGGTTGGGAATTGAATGTAACGGTGAATCCATACAAAACGAAAACTTGGAATGTCGATTTCAACTTCAATATTTCACGCAACATCAACATGATTCGTGAAATATCAGATTTGTATCCTCGTCAAGGAGGAAACTCGACCATCAATGGTTCATACATGACTTATATGCAAGTAAATAACCCCTTCGGTTCATTTTACGGCTATCGTTATTTGGGTGTATATAAAGATAAGTCTTCTACTGTTGCCAAAGGCAAAAATGGCGAGCCAATCGTAACGCCCGATGGCCAATCGGTGTATATGCGTTTCAATTATCCAAGTACCGACTACGTGTTTCAGCCTGGCGATGCCATGTATGAAGATGTAAACCACGACGGCAATATCAACTACATGGACTTGGTGTATTTAGGCAATAGCAACCCAGCCTTTACAGGTGGTTTTGGGTTTGGCGTTTCGTATAAATCATTTAAACTAACCACTTTCTTTAATTTTCGTGCCGACTACGACGTAGTAAATGCTACCCGTATGAATGTAACCAATATGTACGGCTACGGCAACCAAAGTACCGAAGTATTATCACGCTGGCGTAAAGAAGGCGATGTCACGATGGTGCCAAGAGCCGTATATGCCACTGGATACAACTGGTTGGGGTCGAGCAGATACGTAGAAGATGCTTCGTTTTTACGCTTTAGAACAGCTACTTTCAGTTATACATTCCCTACGAAAATCACCAAACAACTGCATGTATCGGCACTTAGGGCGTATGCAACAGTTGAGAATTTGTTGACTTGGACAAACTATACTGGTCAAGACCCAGAGGTACAAATGCGCGGTAGTGACCCATTCAGAGTAGCCACAGACTATTCGATGACACCACCAGCCAAAACCGTAACCTGTGGCTTGTCGGTGAGCTTCTAGTAAAATACCACTAGATACAAAACAAGATTGACTTAACTTTTATAACAGTAAAATCATGTTGAAAAAACTTATATATAACATCATCGGTGTGTTTGCCCTAACCATGCCTTTGCTTTCGTGCGATAAATGGCTGGAGCTACAACCCCAAGACGGAATCGTACAAAGTAGATTTTGGCAAAACAAAGAGCAGGTAGAAGCGGCTGTGAGCGGTTGCTACGCTTCGCTAATTGATGGTTTACCAGAAAAAATATTCACTATGGGCGAAATCAGGGCTGATATGATTGAAGCGTCGTTTAAAATTACCAATAACGAACTCGATATTATCAATAGCAATATTCTACCAACAAATGCTTTGACCGACTGGAGAGATTTTTATCGCATTATCAATTATTGCAACACCGTTATTGCTTTTGCTCCAAGTGTACTCGAAAGAGATAAAACCTATACCGACGTGGCTATGAAGGCACACGTAGCAGAAGCGAAAGCCTTGCGGGCATGGATGTACTTTTATTTGGTACGTTTGTACAGCGATGTACCACTCAAAATTACAGCCACTAGCTCTGACGACGAAATTATACCGATTCCTAAGTCAACGCAGGCCCAAGTACTAGAGCAAATCGTAAAAGACTTGAACGAAGCCGAAGCTGATATTCCAGCAACTTACGGAGCAAAAGACAAAGACCATAGTCGTGTAACCAAATATATGGTAAATACCCTTCAAGCAGATGTGTATTTATGGATGGACAAAGCCACAGAAGCATTAGCCGCAGCCAACAAAGTAATTGCAAGTGCCAAGTTTGGGCTTGTTGCCAATACTGCTGCTCGTAGCAATACTTGGTTTTATACCGTAAAAGCAGGCAATTCTAACGAAGGTATTTTTGAATTAGTCCACGGTAGCGATTATGTCCTTCGCTTTGGTGTGGCGAACTATCCTTTGTATGCCATTTTTGGGTTGGGTGCTTCCAGTTCCTATCGCAAATTTCAAGCTACAGGGTATCTTACCGAAAATGTTTTTGCCGAAGATGTAATCGACCCTACAAATTATGATACCCGTGGCGACGATGCGTCGTTGACGACTACCACCAGCGTGATTCGTAAGTACGATAGAACCTCGGGAGATACACCTTTTAGTTGGATTGTGTATCGTTATGCCGAAGTACTATTGATTAAAGCTGAAGCATTGGCAATGTTGAATCGAGGACAAGAAGCATTAGACCTCATCAAACTCATCAGAACACGAGCATGGGCGATTCCACAAACAGAAAAATCGCCAGACCCAGCCAATATTTATAATGCCGATGGCGTAATGGACTACATTCTTGACGAAAGAGCAAGAGAATTTGCTTTTGAAGGAAAACGTTGGTTTGATGTACTTCGCCACGCCAAACGTAACAACTACAAGCGTATTGATTTATTGGTAAATGTAGTGGCAAGAAGCGTTCCGGGCGATAGACAGCAGTCGGCTATTGCAAAAATCAAAGACCCTAATAGCCACTATTTGCCTATCTATCAATACGAAATTCAGACGAATAAGTTATTGGTACAAAATCCATTCTATAAATAAGAACTATTTAATACATACAATATGAAAAAGCTTATTCAGTCATTTAGCATACTATGTTTAGGGCTATTGATGGGTTTAGGAATAGCTGGTTGTGCCGACATCACCATTGTAGAAACTACTACATCTGATGCCAACTTGTACAGCTATCTAAAAAAATACCCAGAGAAATATTCTGATTTTACAACCATCATCGACAAAGCTGGTTACGATAGCTTTTTAGATGCTTATGGAGCTTACACACTTTTTGCTCCAACCAATACTGCTGTAAAGGCTTATATGACTCAATTAGGTAAATCTATCGAACAATTGTCGAAAGATGAAGCCCAAGGAATTATTAAAATTCACGTCATTCGAGACACCCTAACTACTCGTTCATTTAAAGATGGCAAACTACCGCTTGTCACTATGTATGAGCAGTACCTGTTAACGGGCGTTACCACTGGAGCAGAAGGTGCCAGTTATACCATCAATCGTCAGGCAAATGTAGTTGAGTCTAATATTAAAACAGGTAATGGTATGCTTCACATCATTGACGGTGTATTGAAACCTGCCACTAAAACGTTGGCTCAACTGATTGAGGCAAATCCTAATTACTCCATTTTTACGCAAGCACTCAAAGAAACGGGGTATTATGATACGCTCAATACCATCAATCAAAATGTCAATAAAAGGTTTATGACCGTAGTTGCCGAATCGAACGATGTGTTGGCAAAGGCGGGCTATTCGTCTTATGCTGCATTAAAGGCTAGGTTTTCAAAAACAGGAAAACCTGCGTCTATGAACGATAGCTTAAATATTTACATCGGCTACCATATTATCACAGATGCAAAATACCTCGGCGACATCATCTCGGCATCATCACATCTAACCAAAGTAGCCACCGAACCTACGGTTGTAAGTGCAAAGCTCGATGACCAAGCGGTTTTATTGAACGACGATGTTTTCAATGGTGTACGAGAACCTGGTATTGAATTGATACGCTCGGCAAGCGACAACACGGCTACCAATGGCGTGTTGCACAGTGCTGGCGGGCATTATAATGTAAAATTGCGTCTGCCTATTCGTATCGACTGGGATGTATGCGATTTTCCTGAATTGAAAAAACTTACGCAGTATTATGGTAAGAAAAACTATCAGTTTCCTGTAGGTACAGTATTGCAAGATATTACATGGGCGAATGCCTCTTTTCCTCCGCTGTATGTATATGGTGGTACAGCCAACAATGCTGCCAAGCGAGATTACTTACAAGTACCGATGGGTGTTCCTAGTCGTAACCTTTGGCTAGATATGAAAACGCCGATTATTCCTAAAGGTAAATACAAAGTATGGATGTGCTATAGAAGAGAGCGTACTTCCAATAGTTTTACTATCACTTGTACTGGAGCTATCGATGGAGAAGTATTGCCTCGTCCATTCTTATTCATCGACTATGTACCTTCTCTTTCCGCAGGAGAGCTAGAATCTTTGGGTTGGAAAGTGTATATGTCGCCTGGTACAGACAACACCACTGCTGGTCGTTTGCTAGGTACAATAGACATCAAAACAACAGACCGCCACGTATTCAGGCTAACAGCTATCAACGGTACACACTCGCTCAATGACATTGATATGATTCAATTTATTCCTGTTGACCAAAATCAACTTGTACCTCGTCACTTACCAGATGGCACTTTAGCACCAAATTAGTCGAATCCTCTACTGCTTGCAGTAGAGGAGTACCTTAAAAAAAGCTTTAACAAATGAATTTACGATATTTATATTTTTCATTTTTTGTAATCACAAGCTTGGTGCTTAGTGCTTGCAAGCCTTGGGACGACCGTTTGGTTGGGTCGCAAGAGGATTTAGGCAAAAATCTTTTCGTAGAAATTAGTAGCCAAAGTAATTTAAGCACGTTCAAAGATTTATTAGTCAAAACGGGCTACGATAAAGTATTGGCTTCTTCCAAAAATTATACAGTTTGGGCTCCTACCAACGAGGCACTCGCTACGTTGAGCAGCACTATCACGGGCGATACCACAGCCCTGAAAGCATTTGTCGGAAACCACATTGCTTTGCAGTCGTATGTGATGCCTTCTACGGCTCAAACGCCAGTAATGATTACTTTACTCAATGGTAAAACCCTTTATTTTTCCAAAGATACCTTTGGTACAGCCGCCATTACGGCTTCCAACAAATACGTAGGCAATGGTATTTTACATATCTTGGGTTCGTCTGTGGCTGTTTTACCGTCAATTTGGGATTACATCAATACTTCAAAAAGTATTTATACACAAAATTCGTCTGTTGCCAGTCTTGTTACACGGGTATTTAACCCTGCTAAAGCAATTGTTGATAGTATCAGTGCTACAACCGGACAACCCATTTATCGCCCCAACACAGGTTATGAACTGGTCAATGCTTTTGCCAGAAACGTTTATGATATAAGTCAAGAGGACAAGCGCTATACGTATTTTGTATTAGAGAATACGGCTTTTATGAATGAAAGAGCCAAGTTAAATGACTACTTCAAAACTGGCGGTGCCGATACTACAGCGAATCTTACGGCTTACAATACGACGAAGGATTTGGTTGTAGAAGGTGATTATTCTCTCGACCAACTGCCCGCAGCGCTCAAATCGAAATTTGGCGTAACGCTCACCATTGACAAATCGGCTATTACACAAAGCTTAAAACTCAGTAACGGAACAGTGCATATTGTAAAAAGTATTGGCGTAAATATTGCTGAAAAGTTTCAACCAATTATTGTGCAAGGCGAGAACTACAGTGCTCGTATGCCCGTGAGTTTGGGTTCGTCGGTCATTGCTGTTCGGAATAGGTTGAACCCTCTGACGAATACTACATTCAATGATATTTCGGTGATTGGTCATGGCAACTCTGGTTTTTGGTTAAACTATAAAGTTACTACGCCATCTATCAAATACAAAGTGTATTGGGTGGTTGTGAACGACCTCTATGCTACCAACACAGCTACAGGCGAAACATCGACTTTTGCTATTAACCAAAAATTAGCTATGGGTTCGCTTACCTCCGCAACGTTTGCTTATCCAGCGGCAGCATTACCCGTAAAAAATTATACAGAACAATTGCTTGGCGAATATACCGTCAACAATTACGGTACGCTCAATATGTTTTTGGTTGCGAATGGTACGGCTGCCATATCGCTAGATTACATCAAACTGGTGCCAGTTCTTTAGAAAATGCTGTTTTTTCACTTTTTGAACGAATATTCTAATGAAGTATTTCATACAACAATATATACCAACCATTCCGAAAGCTACAGTAGCTACCTTGGCTATTTGTGGTATCACTCTCCAAGCTTCTGTGGCAACGGCACAAACGCAACCATCCGAAGTCGTGAAAGTGCAGGTAAAATACACCACCGAAATCAAAGGGGTAGTAATCAGTGCCTCTACGAAAAAGCCTGTCTTGGGTGCTAGGGTATTTTACAAAAATATAACCTCTGCTATTACCGACGAAGATGGTACATTCAAATTGAGTATCCCTAGTGGTGGGGTGTCTATCAATGTCGAGTGTCCGGGTTTTCAAAACCTCGAAATTCCTGTAGCCAAACGTAGCAATGTTGCTATTACGCTACAAGACCAAACGGGTATCGACAATGTTTATACACTGCCTACGGGTATTGCCAACAATAACCGTTTGGTAGGAGCGGCCTCTTCGGTATCGGTGCCAGATGCTTGGACAAAAATGACTGATTCGCCCGACTCTTACCTACAAGGAAAAGTAGCGGGCTTAAACGTGGTGCGTCATAGCGGTACGAGCAATATTGGCTCATTTTATACCTTGCGTGGACTCAACTCTTTGCAAGGAACAAATCGTCCTCTTGTTGTAGTTGATAATGTCATTTACGATGCGGGTGTTTATGGTAACTCCTTGAGCAACAATTTTTTCGATAACCCATTAGGCTATATCGACGTGAGAGATATTAGCAATATTACGGTGTTGAAAGATGCTTCTGCGGCAGCTTTGTTTGGGACAAAAGCAGCCAATGGGGTGATTATGATTACAACTTCCCGTGCCAAAGAACTCGGTACTAAAATCGACTTTGCTCTTACAGGCGGGGTCAATCTAGCACCAACGAATTTGCCCGTAATGAACGCCACCAATTACAGAAGTTACTTAGGTGATGTACTGTCGTCGGCAGGCTACACGTCTTCTCAAATTGAGGCACTGCCCTATATGAACGACTCAAAAAGCAATGCCGATTATTATACTTACCATAATGAAACGGATTGGCAACGCAAAGTTTTTGCAAATAAACCCTTAACGAATATGTATATGCGTATTACAGGGGGCGATAACATTGCAAAATATGCCTTATCGGTTAATTATTTAAGTAACAAAACTGGCCTCATCGGTTCTACTTTAGAGAAATACAGTACACGCTTCAACGCTGATATGAACCTCACGAGGAGGCTTACCGCTTCTGCCAACCTAAGTTTTGCGTACAATGAAGCCGAAACCAAAGATGTAGGATTTGCCAACAAAACAAACCCTATCTTTTTGTCATTGGTCAAAGCTCCTTTCTTAACCGATTATCGTGTGTCGAGCCAAGGTGTCTTCTCTCCTGATTATGCCGACGAAGATATTTTCTTGGTCGGAAACCCTTCCGTAGCTACCAACAAAACCATCGGAGGAAATAAAGGCTACCGTTTCTTTGGGGTATTAGACTTTCAATTTGCTTTGACTAATAGCCTAAAAGTTGGAACAAACATTGCCGTAACGTTCGATAAAGTGAAAGAAAATCGCTTTATTCCGGGTTATGGATTGGTCAGTGATACCTTGAAAAATACCTTGGCTATCAATCAGTTGAGTTCGCAAACCAAGCGTCTTTTCAATATTTCTAACGAAACGTATTTGGCTTTTAATAAAACTTTTAAAAACGTACACGAGGTATCGGCCCGAGCAGGTTTCCGATTCATCAATTCACGAGTAGAGCAAGATAAAGTGTTGGCGTACAACTCTGCTACCGACCAGCTTATCAGTGTAGGCAACGGCTCTGTTTTGTACAACAACATTCAAGGGGGCATTGGTACATACAACTGGCTCAATACCTATCTTAATGTAAACTATGCTTTTTCTGACAAATACTTCTTATCGTTTAACACAGCCTTAGATGCCTCTTCTCGTTTTGGAAAACAAGCTACAGGTGCAACCAAAATTGGGGATACACCTTTTGCCTCTAGCTCATCGGTATCGGCAGCGTGGCTAGTTTCTTCTGAAAAATTCTTGGCAGATGGCCCATTCGATTTACTTAAAATTCGCTACTCAACAGGTTTTGTAGGCAACGATGATATTGGAAATTATACCTACAAACAATATTATGTTGGACAAAACTTGCTTGGTTTGCAGGGGGTGGTACGAGGAAACATCGCCAATCCTGCGTTGAAATGGGAGCGTATCAGTAAGCAAAATATTGGCTTCGACCTTGCCATTTTGCACGAACGAGTAGGGTTGAGTGTCGATTGGTTTACCAACAAAACCACCGATATGCTCGTTGCCGAGCCATTACCTACAGTATTGGGCTTGGGCTATGTGATGACCAACAACGCAGCCATGAGTACCAAAGGTTTTGAAGCGACTTTAAACCTCAAACTCATCAATAAAGCGAATCTGAAATGGGATTTGGGCTTCAATATTGCCCAAGCTACAACGGTAATCGACCAGTTGCCAAACAACAATGCCGACATCATTTCTAACTATGGCGGTGGCAGTTTTATCACAAAAGTAGGCGAAAGTCCTAATGCTTTCTACGGATATATATCGAAAGGGGTATTTGCCAGCGATGCCGCAGCCGATGCCGAAGGGCTATCGACACGCCTGTCGGATGGTACATTGAAGCCATTTAAGGGTGGTGATGTATTTTTCAGCGATGTAAACGGCGATAAAATTATCGATGAAAAAGACCGTACCATCATCGGCAACCCTACGCCTGATTTTTACGGAGGTATTTCAAACCGAGTGATTTATAAAAACTGGACATTCGACGCTTTGTGTAGTTTTGTATCGGGCAACGAAGTGTATAACTACACCCGCAAAGCCCTAGAATCTGGCTCGAATACTTTCAACCAATCGCAAGCATTGGTGAATCGCTGGAGAGGTGAAGGGCAAGTAACCAATATTCCACGAGCTACCTACAACGACCCTGTACAAAATGCTCGTTTTTCTAACCGTTGGATTGAAGATGGTTCTTATTTCAGAGTAAGAAGCCTCGCTTTATCTTACAATTTCAACCTTGATAAAAGCATCTTGAAATACCTAACCATTTACGCCTCTGCAAACAACGTTTTTACTTTTACCAAATACTTGGGCTACGACCCAGAATTTAGCTCGACCAACGCTGTTGTAGGTCAAGGCGTGGACAACTCGCTAGAGCCGATTCAAAAGTCATTCCATTTAGGTGTAAAACTCGGTTTGTAAGCCCTTAATCCCTAGCGATTGATGATTTAGGTTGTCAATCGCTTTAAAATCAAGGTTTTGTATTTAAAATTTTTCATCAGATGAAATCAATTGTAAAGAAAATAACACTCAATGCTACACTCATAGCATGTTTATGGGCAGGTACTTCGTCTTGTACGAAGATGTTTGACCTCGACCCAGAAGAAGCTTTAAGTTCGGAACAAATGTATCGTGACATCTACGATGCCGATGCCGCACTGGTAGGGCTTTATGGTAAATTCTCGACCCTGGCAAAACAATATGTGGTACTCAATGAGTTGCGTGCCGACTTGATTGACGTAACAGAAAATGCTGATTTATCGTTGCGTGAAATCAATGCCCATAACGCCACCGAAAGTAATGTATATGCCAATCCTCGTCCTTATTACGAGGTGATTTTGAATTGTAACGACATTTTGAAAAACTTCAAAATTATGCTCGATGGCAACAAAATCAAACGTGACCAATACTACCAACGCTATGCCGATGTAGTGGCTTTGAGAAGCTGGATTTACTTACAACTAGCTACACATTACGGAAGCGTTCCTTATATCACCGAAACCGCCGAAACCCTTGCCGATGTAGCAGCTATTGCCAATCAGCCCAAAGTGCCTTTACAAGACTTAATCAAAAAACTGATTATGGCAATGGAAGAAATTCCTGCGACGTATTTAGACCCTTATACACTTGACAATACCCTCGTTTCGGCCAACGTTGATGGCTATTCACCTACAACGTTCTTTATCCAAAAACATTTGTTGTTGGGCGATTTATACCTTTGGGATGGCCAATATACCAAAGCTGCCGCTCGGTATAAATATATCATGACAACCTCCGACCGACTAGGATTTGATGCAACCGACATCAACGTTTGGTATCATTTGTACAAAATTACTCGTGGACAAATCAGCAGTAGTATGAGTACTATTGCTGTGAATTATGTAAGTGACATCAACGATGTGAATAACTTGAACGACAATAATACCAATGGCTGGCGTTCGATTTTTGCAAGAGACCGTTCTTCTACAACATACAATAGTGTTTCTAATACTTCAAGTATTTCTCGTGACCCAGAGTGGCTATGGTTGTTGCCTTTCGATAGTAAATTTTTACCCGAAAATCCATTTATCGACTTATTCTCGAATGTGGGTGGACGCTATTTGCTACAGCCTTCGCAAGCTGCGATTGATTTATGGAACGCTCAAACCCAAACCAATAATTTTGCCTTCGATGCCCGTGGTAGAATGTCGTATCGCATCGTTAATGGTCGTCCGGTTGTGTTCAAGTATTTGTACAACTATGTAAGTCCTGTGGGCTCAACGCTTTCGTTAGTAGGTAAAAGTTTACAAGAAAAAAATGGTCGTTGGTTTTTGAACAGAGCTGCCAATGTGCATTTGAAATTTGCAGAAGCCGCCAACCGTGACGGTCGCCGTAAATTGGCTTATGCCTTGGTCAACAGTGGTGTAGCTAGTGTATATAATGGCACGAGTACAGATAAAACCAATTTGATGAATACCTTCGACGTTCCTCCTTATGACTTCGATGCTCGTAATGGTGATGCTCCCGTGCGTTATCGTTCGTCTTGGCACTTAGGCACAGGTATCAGAGGGCGTGCTATGGTGAAAAACAATGTTATTGCTGGAGATAGTACTATTGCCATCGAAAATTCTATTATTGACGAAGGAGCTTTAGAATTGGCTTTTGAAGGACACCGTTGGGGCGATTTAGTGCGTGTTGCCTTACGCAGAAACGACCCTGCATTTTTGGCAGATAAAGTATATCAAAAACTTAAAAAAGCTAATAACCCCAATGCGGAGGCTGTTAGAACCAAATTGATGACAAAAGAAAACTGGTTTTTACCATTCAAAATACAATAAAGACGCTACGGAAAGCCAACCTTTTCGAACCCCAACCCAAATAACCTCTAACCAATCATGACGTGGAGAAGCTTGTCTTCTTCACGTTTTTTTCTGTCATAAAAAGAATTGTACGTCGGGTTTCCAACCCGACAGAAATAAAATATGAGCTAGTACATCATAGAAAGAAAGGCGTGTTACGAGGGATTTTTGTGTAAGTTTCCAACCCGACAAAAATAAAACGTATCAGAAACTCGTTTTAAAGAAATATAAAATCATCTACAACATGAAAAAGCAGTTCTACAGAAGAAATCTACCTCATCTACAGCCACTTGGTGGAATATTTTTTGTCACCTATAATCTTCATGGAAGCATTCCAAAAGCTGTTTCCGACCGATGGAAGGAAGACTACGCTCAAGAAAAAGCAGCGATAATCCAAACTTCAAAAAATATCAATGATGATTTAGAAAAGCTCGGCAAAAGGGATTTTGCCAAAAGAGATAATTTTTATGATACTTACCAAGATGGTCCCCATTACTTAAAAGAAGATGCTTTTGCTAAGATTGTTGTAGCGTCTTTACACTTTTGGGATAATAAGAAAATAGAACTTTACGCCTATTGTATCATGTCAAATCATGTACACATCGTAGTAAGGTTATATGATGAAACAGAAATAGATTCGCCTTTTTATTTAGAAGAGTATATGCACTCCATCAAACGATTTTCTGCTTTTGAGTGTAATAAGCTTCTAGGAAAGCATGGTCCCTTTTGGCAACAAGAAAGCTACGATAGGCTTGTTCGTAATAGAGAAGAATTACACAGAATATTGACTTACACTTTAAATAATCCCGTAAAAGCAGGTCTGTGCAAAGCCAAGAAAGATTGGAAGTGGTCGTATATCAAGGATATATATAATGACATTATGTAGCAGTAGCATGAGTTTCCAACTCGTGCTATTTTGAGGTCGCCCAGATAGGGTCGCCCAGACGGGGTCGCCCAGACTAACGAGATACTAATTCATGATAATTTTTCTCCTAATACTATTTACTTGATGTTTGATTTTTATAAATTGCATCATGGAAAAAACACATACCTTAGAAGACTTTTACCGTAGCCGTACCGATTATGTGCCGGCTAATCTCAAGAAAGACATAGGACATTTTAATGTTTTTAGGGTAGAAGATTTTGTAGGAAAAACGCCCAAGCCTGTGCCGTATAGTCGTAAAGATTACTACAAAATTTCGCTCATCAAAGGCCATAATTTGTATCATTATGCCGATAAAGTCATAGAGGTGCAGCAGGCGGGTGTATCGTTTGCCAATCCGATGATTCCTTATAAATTAGAGAGGATAGGCGAAATGCAAGGTGGTTTCTTTTGTGTGTTTACGGAGGCTTTTCTCAACCAAATTCCGAATATCAAAGAATACCCTATTTTTAAACCAGGGAATTTCCCGATTTATGAATTAGAGGAAGTTCAAGTGTTTGAATTTCAGCGTATTTTTGAGGAAATGCTTACCGAAATGCGTATGGAGTATGTCTATAAATACGACCTTCTGCGGGCTTTGGTACAACAATTGATACACAAAGCCATGCGGCTCAAGCCCAACGAATCGAATGTTTTGCAGGGGCATTCAGCCAATCAACGTATCACATCGTTGTTTGTAGAACTACTCGAAAGGCAATTTCCGATAGAATCGCCCTTTCAAAGCATGAAATTGAGAGTGCCTGCCGATTTTGCCGCCCATTTGTCGGTACATATCAACCACCTCAATCGAGCCTTGAAAAATACCACAGGCAAAACTACTTCGCAGCTTATTGGCGAAAGAGTGTTGCAAGAAGCCCAAACCTTGCTCAGACATACCGATTGGCAAATTGCCGAAATTGCGTATTGTTTGGGCTTTGATGACCCTTCTCATTTTACGGCATTTTTTAGAAAAGCTCTTATGCTTACACCGAGAGCTTACAGAGGATGAGTTTTGTTTGATTTTTTATAGTTTATGTTTCATAAAAGCTATCCTCCAACCAACCTTTTTGTAGAAATTTGTCGTATCAAATTTTACTAAAAATCATTCAACATCATCTTATGAAATACAATTATGTAGGCGAAACGGGCTTAATGGTTTCGGAGCTTTGCCTTGGTACAATGACTTTTGGCGGACAAAACGCTGGCGTTTGGGAAAACATCGGAAAATTACAACAAGCAGAAGTGAACGGGCTGATCAAAGGAGCAATTGAAGCTGGTATTAATTTTATTGATACCGCCAATATTTATTCATTTGGACAGTCGGAACAATTGCTAGGACAAGCCTTGCTAGACTTGGCGATTCCCAGAGACCAAGTCGTAATTGCGACAAAGGTATTGGGTAGAATGGATGCACATCCCAACAGTGCGGGCTTATCGAGGTACCATATTTTTCATTCGGTCGATGCCAGTCTCAAGCGTTTACAAACGGACTACATTGATATTTTGTATGTGCATGGCGTGGACCCCAAAATAGCTATTGAGCAGATTGTGCACACACTCCATGACCTCGTTTGTACAGGAAAAGTGCGCTATATAGCCATTTGTAACTGGTCTGCGTGGATGGTTGCAACAGCCCAAGAAATAGCCAAGCGTCATGGCTGGCACCATTTTATTGGCTTACAGTACTATTACTCGGCGGTTTCTCGTGATATAGAACATGAAATTGTACCGATGGCACAGCATTACAAACTTGGTATTTTTCCTTGGAGTCCGTTGGCTGGAGGCTTCCTTACAGGTAAGTTTACCAGAGAACAATCTGCTGTTGGTGCACGACGAGATACCTTTGATTTTCCACCTATTGATAAGGCGAAAGCATTCGATTTGATAGACGTACTACAAGGTATTGCCCAAATCCACGAAGCTACTGTTGCCCAAATTGCCTTGGCTTGGGTACGGCATCAGCCGGGTGTGACGAGTACGATTATTGGTGCTAAAACCACCGCACAATTACAAGACAACATCGCCTCTACGCAAATACAACTTACCAGTGAAGAATTGAGCAAAATAGATGCCGTGAGTCCGTTACCACTTTTATACCCCGGTTGGATGGTAAAACGCCAAAGCGAATATAGAGGTTAGTCAAGCCGAATATACCATAAAAAGTATCATCGGGTTGGTGACAGGTGGTGCTGTAATGGGTTAACATGGTTTTATTTTCTACAAAATAAGGTAGCCATTGCTCCCCATACCTATATCAACTATCACCAACCCGTGAATCAATTACGGCAAAAAATCAACAGCTTCAAATAACTTGTAAAATATCTTTCTCATTTCTTTGAAATCTTAATTTTACCTTGTTTTTTTATGATAATACTCGTTTGTTCAAAGCAAGATTTTAGTAGATAACCGTCTAAAATTTGACGTATCAATCATTGAAAAACATGGAAAACCAAAAAAGAATCAATCCATTTTGGGCGTTTATCGCAGCGATTTTGGGTTGGAGACTCTTCAAGCATTTCGACTTCCAATCGTTTACCTTCGCTGACCCTTATTTCGACATAGTGTATATAGTCGTGTTTGGGGTTGCTATTTTTTTCATTATAAAAGACTACAAAGCTGAGAAGTAAAGTGACGTATTTTAGCCCTTTTGGTCACTTTGTCATGCTTTATCTCCTGATAGAACGAATTGCTTCGCTCACAGTAAAACCATTCAAATAGTTTCTGGAATCGAAGGCTATGATTGACCAGATAATAGAAAATTTCATGGAAATAATTGTTTCACTTAGGTTATGAAAAAAAATACGTCAATACTCTTCATACTCATCTGCATCGTTTCGCTGAGTAGTGCCTTGGGACAAACCCAAGATACAAAACTGAGCATTTCGCATCTTACAGGTGACTTTTTCATTTATACTACTTACAACACCTATGAAGGTAATAAAATACCTGCCAACGGTATGTATTTGTTGACGCATGAAGGTGTTGTGCTGTTTGATACGCCTTGGGATACAACGCAATTTCAACCCCTGCTCGATAGCATACAACTGAAACATCATAAAAAAGTAAGTATTTGTATAGCAACGCATTGGCATAGCGATAGAACCGAAGGACTGGCGTATTACAAAAAGCAAGGCATCAAAACCTATACCACGACGCTTACGGACGAATGGAGTAGAAAGAATGGTAAAAAAAGGGCTGAATTTCTCATGACAAAAGACACCCTTTTTACGGTGGGTCAACATCCTTTTACTACCTATTATCCCGGACCAGGCCATACCGCCGACAATATCGTACTGTGGTTTGAGCAAGAGAAAATTCTTTACGGAGGCTGTTTAATCAAAGGTACAGATGCCAGCGATTTGGGCTATTTAGGAGATGCCAATGTGTTGGAATATGAAAATAGTCTAAGAAATGTTCAGAAAAAGTGTCCTAAACCCAAATTTATTGTCATTTCGCATAGCGACTGGCATAACAACAATTCATTAAAACATTCTATCAGATTGGCAAAGCAACTGAAAAAGAAAAATACTACCACTGATAAGCACTGAACACAACAAAATCTGACCTAACTGTATGCTACAAGAAACCTTTATAAGACTTTTACAAAACTATACAGCCCAAGAAAGTACGATAGATGTGATATAGCTTTGTTTTTGTAGTGTATATGATTGAAAATAAGGTATTTAGTTGTGTTTTTTTCTTGCTACAAATTTGGTTGTTATAAATTTTAAAAATAGACCAATGACAAAACTTTATGTGACGACCCGTACCATCCAGCCGACCTTTATAGCAAAAGTGCAAGATGGGCTTTTTAGGTTTGCTGGATTTATCATTATACCCGTTAGTGTGGTTGTATTAGTATTGTTTATGTTGTATGCGATATTCAAACAGGTATTCGATTACATGTTAGGTAAAAATGTGGAGGAGGATGAAACGGAGATAGCAACAGCCCTTTGGACGACATTATACCAATCGGAAATCATAACGATTGAAAGGATGGAAATCTATGCTGAAGAAGCATTTGATAACATCAATTGGGAAGACTTCACCTTGATGAAACAACCCGATGATTGCACAGCTAGAAGACCTGTATTTTCTTGAAGAACATATTGTTTTTGCCAATCACCTGATTTTACTTCAAATGGAAAAAGATGACAAACCTACGCCAATCAAAGTTATGCAGCTAGATTTAATCACCTTTGAACTGACCCTACTCGAAGCCTTCGACGAACATTGTGATAGGATAAATTTTAACCTTATCGACCAAGAAAACCTGATAATTCTGTTTGAACAAGGGCTCAACAAAATCGAAATGCGATTGCAGACCAAACCTTAAATACTAAGCTTGATGGCAGATGATAAGAGTAAGCAACTATTTCTAACAAACATAATACGATGAGATTTTCCCTGTTTTTGACTATACCCTTATGGGTACTTATGGGCTGTTCTAATGCCGAAACTTCTTCAAACAAAACCGTAGCAGATTCCTTGCCCAAACCTGTAATCAGGCAAGGACTCGACTCCACACATAAAGTATTGAACGAAAATGTAGCTTATGTGGGTTGGGCTAATATGTTTGATGAGTCTGAGAAATCTGCCCAAAATGAAATATACCTAGAATTGTATTTCAAAAATGAAGCTTCCAGCAAACTGCCTTATGAAAAAATTGTGGCTCTCACCGATTCGGTAGTGCATAAAGATGAAGAGCTGTTTAGAAAAAGATTACCACTTGAGTTGGCAATTAAATACTTCGACCTCAGAGGATTGGCTCAACTCAAGGTATATGACTCGGCGAATAAATTTATTTGTCGAGCCAATTTTGTGCGTGTCGAATATGTAGAAGATGTCATTTCTTCGTTTTTTGTGGCGGTATATCGAACTGAAAAACCTATCAAATCTGGCTCGCATTATGTCACTGGTCATCTTTCCGAAGAGCTTGCCTCCGTAAATTATACGACCAGTCAAGATACTATTTTGACGAAAAATATACTAGCAAAGTTGAAAGCTCCGATTCCTTACGAAGCTTTACAAAAAAGCGGTGAGCATCTCAAATTCAATAATTCAGATTCAACCTTATCAATTGTCAATAGCGATGAGCATACCTATGTAGTTTTGAGTAGTAAAGATGCCCTAACCGTCTTGTACAAAAGCGATGAATCCGAAAACTTTACCCGTATGTTATTTATCCCCATATTACGAAAAAAACTTCCGCTGATACTGATGCAAAATGTAGCACCTGAAACCGATTCTTTCTGGGAAACATTGCTTTATTTTGATGGAAAAAAATATAGAAAAGCGACCTTCAATCGGAACTTTTAGGAAGCGAATCTGAGGTTGGTAAAAGAAAAGCAGGCTTTAAACCATTGCTGCTAAGGATAGTCTAAGGGATAATTTACTCAATCAACCCTTTAAAGACCTTCTTTTATGCGAATTGTTATTTACTGTTGCCTTGGTTTGTTGGTCATCTTGGGCTGTACCAAAGCCGGTGCCATACAACCAGATGTCGCCATATATTTTCCGTCTGGCAACGCATGGGAAAGCAAGCCAATGGCTAGTCTAAATTGGAATACCAATGCCGTACAGCCTTTGAAAGATTTTCTCTCACAAACTAATACCAAATCGTTTATGATATTGGTCGATGGGCATACGGCTACTATAGCATGGGATGAATCCCTAAATAAGTTTACAACCTCCTTTGAATCAATACACTAGGGTAGGAGCGAAGGAGGTTGGTCATAAAAAGCTAGTCTATCGAAGCATTTAAAATGTCTTCGTCGGTATGAAAATCGTACTTAAAAATAGGGTCGATTTCTGTATCGGCTTCAATATTAAGAATTTCTTTGATAAGTCCTGTATGCAAATCAAACACCAAGACACAAGGGTAAAGCAACGAGATAAACAGACAGATAGCTACTTTTAAAATGAAGAAGATTAGGTGGTGGGTTGTTTTACTTGGGTGATAATCACTTGATTGCCCGACGATGATTTACGCCATTGTTTACTTCTACGGATGAGTTTGCGTTTGAGGCGTTCTATTTCTTTATCCGATTCGAGTTTGCTGGCAAGCGTCGAGTCTTGCTTGATGAGGGCTTCTCGTAGGTTTTCTACTACTACCCCTCGCTCTTTCCATTGGTACCAGTTGATTGCCAATGAGCCTAGACAACAGACTCCAATAATGCCAAGCAACCAATAGAGTTTTACTACTTGCACTCGATTGTCTCTTATTTTTGTTTCTTTATGTCCAGTAATAATCATGTCGGTTCAAATTGATGCCCTGTGGCGGTTAAAAAGCTTGTTTTTCAAGAGATTGCTTTTTATAAGTTGGGTGAAAAATACTGCTTGCACTCGACAAGCATACCGATTTTTTACCCTTGCTTGGGGGACTTTTACTAACAATTGTGATTAGGAATTGGCTTTACCAGTTAAAAATAAATAATTCTGTGAAAAATAACAACTGATATACCTCACTTTTTATGTGTAAAGATGCCTTTGGTTACATAAAAAAGTTTCTGTGGCTAAACATTTAACCACAGAAACTACAACTCTTAAACACCTATATTTATACTTATCCTTAAGTCCTATTTTGATAATACAAACATAACATAGAATGGTTAAGATGGAATGAATAAAAAATTAAAAGTGTTTTAATTTTGTTCTTTTTCTATAAAAAATTGTACTTTAAATATGGTTTGTTCTAGTGTTGATTCTTCTATGTACAATTCGCCTGCGTGTAATTTGATGATGCGTTCGGCCAAAGGGAGTCCTATGCCATAGCCTTTGGTGTCGGCGGTTTTCTTTGCTCTGAAAAAAGGAAGAAAAATGAGCTTTTGGTCTTTGGGGTCTATGACCGCACCTTTATTCATAAAACGCAAGGATAAGCCGTTTTCAAAACCAATTTTCACCAATACAGTTTGAGTTGTGGAGAATTTACAGCCATTTTCCATCAAATTAGAAAAGGCTACTTTCAATAATTGAGGATTCCCCAATATACTGAGTTGTTCGTCGGAGTCGATGTTGTCTGAAAATTCGATAGAAATGGTATAATCTTTTTGAACTTTCAACAAAAAACTGCGGGCATCCCAAATAATATCGTCGATTCTGAGGCTCGTAAATCGGTTGGGAAGGCTGTCGTCATGGAGTTTGGTGAGTTCCAACAAGGTATTGGTGAGTAAATTCAAATCTTTTACATCTTGCAATACCGAGGTCATGGTGTGTTGGTACTCTTCTTCACTGCGTTTGTTGAGCAAGGCTACACTCAATTGAGAGATGATTTTGGTCAAAGGATTTTTTAGTTCGTGACTCACATTTGAAATAAAAACTTGTTGATGCTGAAAGGCTTCTTCTACCCGTGTAAGTAGGTTGTTGAAAGTAAGCGTAAGTTGCCCGATTTCATCTTTGATGTTTCTCACTTTCAGGCGTTTATTGAGATTATTGGGGTAAATTGCATTCATTTCGGCAATGACTTCCGTGATAGGACGCAAGGCTCTTCCTGCAAAAATCCAACCGAAAATTGCCGAAGCCAACACAATGAGCATATACAGCGAAATCAAAATGCGTTGAAGGTCTCGAAGGGTATCTAAGCCATGCAAATCTACGCCGCCAGCCAATACCAACAGTCTATTGTACTTGTCGTAGTACGGAATCCCCAAAATCTGAATTTCTTTATAGGTGGTTGTGGCTGTGCCTTCTAGCCTTACGTCGTTGAGAAACCGACGGCTGATTTCAAATTTTACGGTATCGTTGTTGGTATAAATTTCTTGGTTTTTATAATTGTAAATTGAAATTTTTTCTTTGTAAAGTACATCTTTGTTGGTTTTTTCAATCACTTTCAAGAGCTTCGAGTCTATTTGGTCAACTTTTACCAATAGCTCGGCTGTGGTAATGGCTTTCGATTTGAGCCTTGAATAAAACCGTGTTTCTATGTAAGAATGCGTAAAATAATAAATCCCTAAAAACGACAAAAGCACAATGAGGGATACCAGTAGCGTAAATTGTAAGGTTAGTTTGAAGCGAGTACGCATAAAGCGTTGAGATTAAGCAATGGTTGAAAAATAATGTTTGGTCTAATAAAAGAACTAAAGTTGCATCTGAAATAACAATGAAAACTCGCTCCATTCAGAAGTTACGCCTATTTTATTCCAACTTCAACACATAGCCCATACCATAGATATTATGAATAAGTTTTTGCGTAAAATCTTTATCTACTTTCTTTCTCAACAAATTGATATACACTTCAATCACATTGGTGCCGGTATCGAAGCTTACATCCCATACTTTTTCGGCAATTTCTACCTTCGACAGTACTTTTCCTTGGTTGCGGAGGAGCATTTCGAGCAACTCAAATTCTTTGGCTGTGAGCGGAATTTTTGTGCCACTGCGTGTCACCGTTTTCGAGTCGAGGTTCATTTCTAAATCGGCGAAAGTGAGGGTATTTTTCTGAAAATTACCTCCTACACTGCGGCGTGACAAGGCACGGATGCGGGCTACCAATTCGACAAATTCAAAAGGTTTTACCAAATAATCGTCGGCACCGGCATCAAAACCAATCACTTTATCTTGCAAATCGCCCAAGGCTGTGAGCAGTAAAATGGGCGTACTAATGCCTTCTTTTCTTAATTCTTTGCACAATTCTATGCCATTCAGCCCCGGCATAATGATGTCGGAAACGATGACATCGTATATATTTTTTTTAGCAAGATGTTTTCCAATTAGGCCATCGTAGCAAAAATCCACTTCAAAACCCGATTCCCTCAGCCCTTTGCTCAATGATTGAACCGTTTTTGTTTCGTCCTCTATGAGTAATAATTTCATTTGGATATACAATTGTTATATACTTCAAAACTAAACAAAAAACCAACAGCTTGTATCTTGGCATGGCTTAAAAACAAAATTGGGCTAACGAATATCGTTAACCCAATCGTTCTAATAAACCACATACAAACTAAATTATTACTATAATCAGTTTTCAAGCATTAATTGAAAAACACTTGGTATTGCAACAATACCCCTGCTTTTCGGTCGGTACTATGCCATTCGCCGTTGGCATTGATGGTATAGATAGGGCGACTTTCGTAGGCCAATGTTAGCTTAGAAGTGTGGCCAGCCAGTAGCCAGTTTACACCAATATCATAGTAAGCCATTGGGTCTGCCAAGCGGTCGTAGTTGGCGTATTGCATACTGGCGTAGGGCATCAAAGTACCGCCTGTTTTGCCAAGTAAATTGTCGGCCATTTTGTAGCCAACTTGTGCATACAAGATTTTCCCTGTACCATACATCGGGAAGTTATTCCCAGCACCATTCGCTACAGAAGCCAATTTGTTTCCATTAGCTGGATTCATCGGGCCACTTTGGCGAATGTAATTTTTGCCAAAATCATAATCGGAATACGCCAAATAAGCACTGATAGCCGTGCCTTTGGCTGTATTGATTGGGGCATCATAAAACGCATCCACAGAGAGCAACGTCATGGCTGTCTTGAGCGTATCTGTGCCGTTTTCGGCGAGTCGCCACATGGCTTGAGGTTGGTAAATAAAACCAGCACCCAAATTAAAAATTTTCTTTTTACCTAAATAAGTACCTGCATTATAAGGCAATAAGTTCGATTCTTGGTCTAAGAACTGATATTGCACATAGCCTTGCGTTTGAAAACTAGCAGGCGATAACGCAAAGGTACTGGCGGTTTTATTAATCGTATTACTGGCATTATAAGCCGTCGATTTCTGAAAAGCCATTGGGTCGCTTAATGCAAATCGGTAATCAATTTTACCAAGTTTTCCTTTAGCATAAATACTCAATTTTCGTAAAAATTGGTCGGTTACGTCGTTGGTGGCTTGTTGGTACAAAGGGGCATCAATGCCCAAAATGCTGCCAACAGCAGGAGAGGCAAAGCGTGCTAAACCGCTCCAAGCGGTGAGCCCACCACCCAACGAAAGCTTGTTTTTCACTACAGCATATTCTCCGAGAGCATCATGGATGAAAAACCCAGCTTTGCGGTCGGAGAGGTAATTAAAATTATTCTGACCAAATTGCGTATAGACAAACACACGGTCGGTTAGTTGCCCAAACATTTGAATCCTGAATCGTCTGATACCAATATCGGTTGTAGATGATTTGTCGAATCCATAAACTGTTGTACCTGGGTTACTTTCGTTATAACGTAACCAAACTTGCGTATTGAGGGTAAATTTTAAGTAGCGAGAACCATCTTCGCTGATATACAATTTACCATCTTTTATGGCTTGTGCGTAAGACATGGTCGAAATCATAACCAATGCCATTACAAAGAACATTTTTTTCATTTTTTTAGCATCAAATTATTACAATATAAGCTAATTTGACCTAAGCCTTTGCCTTGAATGATAGGGCAAAGACAACAGTCGTAGCCTATCGCTGAGACAAGTAAGAAACGTATCAACTAAGTAACAAACGCTGTTTATAAGTGTGAAAACAGCGTTCGCATGACATAAACAAGGTATTATCCTTGCTTGCGTGCAGCCAATTCGTGACTTGAAAGAGGCGTATGATTTTCGAGTCCAGTGAGTGTAACTTTACCACCTTGTTCTTCGTAGTCATGTTTAAATAAGTGAAATCCTTCCATAGCCGAGTGGTCCACAAGCTTGGTATTGGCAAGGTTAATCACTACATTTCTTTCTTTAGGAAGCTTGTTTAAAGCTGTTTTGATACCCAAGAAATTAGAGAATACGGCAGCATCGTAAATATGCACGTAGTATTCGTTAAATTCACTTTCTTCTACTTTGGTAGGGGCTTTGAACATCGCCGAAAGTTTTTTGCCATTTACGATGTTGATAACAAGTTCTGTAACAATACCAGCGGCAATGCCCACCAATAAATCTTCAAACAAAGTAAAAAAGATGGTTACGACGAAAATCAAAAACTGCTCTTTACCGATATGTAAAGCATGGATAAACTCTTTGGGGTGAGCCAATTTTATCCCTACGCCAATCAACAACGCTGCTAAAGCTGCATTTGGAATCATCTGAATAACAGGCGTTAAGAAAAGCATGAATAACAAAAGACTAAAGCCGTGGAAGAAGTTTGCCCAACGTGTTCTTGCTCCGTTGTTGACATTTGCCGACGAACGAGCCACTTCCGAAATCATGGGTAAACCGCCTAATACACCACAAAGAATATTGCCCGCACCTACCGCAATGATGTCTTTGTCGAAGTCTGATTTACGGCGGAAGGGGTCGAGCATATCTACCGCTTTGGCGGTAAGTAATGACTCTAAGCTACCGATAATAGCAAACAAAACCACATATTTCACAAATACACTAATGTTCTTAACGCCTTCAAAACTGGCGTTATAATCGAGAATATCAATAAATGATTTGTCAAATTTCAATAAACCACCTTTCATGTCTTTTAAACCTAAATATGAGCCAAGCGGAATGACTACCAATAGCACAATCATTGGAATAGGAATTTTCTTCAAGAAAGGTACTTTAATCATGGGTACTAAAAGTACAATGGCCAAGGCAACTAAGCCTACAGTTACGATAGCTCCGTTGTTTGACGCATGACTAATGGCATAGGGAAGATTGCCCAAAAGAGCAAAAGGCGATGAAATGGTATTTCCATCAGCTCCTTTGGTGCTGAGGCCTAATAAAATATAAGATTGTTTTGAAATAATAATCAAACCAATAGCCGCCAACATGCCATGTACGGCAGACAAAGGGAAAAAATCAGATAATTTACCCAACTTAAAAAAGCCAAATAATACCTGCACTACAGACGCTACAATAATCACACCTAGCGTTAAGTGCCAGCCTGTTTCGCCTCCTCCAAAATCGGCGATAGAACCAGCTACAATAACAATCAAGCCTGCTGCCGGGCCTTTAATGGTAAGTCTCGAACCCGACAAAAGGCTTACGACAATACCACCGATAATGGCTGTAAGCACGCCATACATAGGGTTGGGGAAATCGCTGGCTTTGGCAATACCCAAGCTCAAGGGCAATGCCAACAAAGAAACCATAAAGCCTGGCAAAAAGTCTTTTCCAAAGTTTTCTTTTAAGCCTTCAATGCCGTCTTTGGGTACATTAATTTTGCTAATAGTACTCATCGTGTATTTAGTTTTATATATGTTGTAAGTAGTATTCGTTGCTAGTGTAGCCACTACGAGCCACAATCTTACGTAAGTTGTAAGATGTACAGCTTAAATGACTCAACCAATAAAGTACGATTAATAGAAAGAGATTATCTCATATCCTGAGATTACGATATAGTACAAATAGATGTCTTGGTGTGTAAAGACTGAAAGAAGCGTAATTATTAAACTTGCGATTTTGTTTTAATAAGAAAGGCAGCGTGAAGAGGTCTTGAAAAGATTGTACCAAAGGAAGCGAATAAACAGGGTCGTTGCCGTCTTCTTCTGTTTCTTCCGATTCGTTAGGCTTTTCATCTCTAATTTGCTTATCAAAAGACTCGTGACTGGCCGACAAAACGTACTTTTTAACAGCGTGAGCCTCAGTCTTATGCGTTGCGGCAATACTGCAAGCAACCTTCAGACTTGTAAGCACAAGTATTAAAAGTAATCTGAAATACAATTTCATTGTTTAGTCGTTTCTAATATTACTCACGTATGACAATTGTGAGTCTTTGATGCCAAATTAATAATTTGGTTTAAACATTCAATTAAAAAAGTTATAATTTTTTTATAATTCTTGTATTTTTTTAATAAAATTCAATAAAATATAAAAATAGGTCAATTTTTATAAAAATGAAGCAGGCGAATCGTATAACAAAAGAAAAGCTGCTTGAAACGCAAGCAGCTTTGTGATGTTAAATATTTAGAAGTAGCAGACGCAAAGATAGAATCGGTCAAAGACAATTGCCTGCGGAGACACCGGAGTGTGACTCCGACAGACATTGTACACCATTAACCATTTTTATAAACAAAAACTAACCAAATATCACTTGCCTTGGCAGAGCGATATGTATCTCGAATATTACGAAAATTGTATTTTGTAGTACAATTTTAACTTATCAACGACAATGCTACACTGTGCTAGTGTTGTTTTTGGGAACAAATATATACTTTTTTTTTTTAGATTTGAAATAATTAATGTGAATTTTTCTGCATATTTATGTTTTAAACTCAACTTATTTTGATGAGCGTTGTTATTTCTGTTTCTATTTGGTATTACCTTTACAAGACCTTTTTATAAACAACTATTCAACATTGATAGCCAAGATGCTATTGTGCCTATGGATTTAACAGTAAAAAAATTGATGCAAGATTTTAGTCAGTTAGAGCAACAGACGAGCAAACCTAAGTACCAGCAATTGATTGATTTTGTGATAGATTCAATCGAAAATGGGCGTTTGGCTAGGGGGCAACAATTACCTTCTATCAACGAAGTTGCCCACACATTAGGAATAGCCCGCATGACCGTTACGAAAGCCTACGACGATTTGCGAGAAAGAGGTTTAGTTACCTCGCACCACGGTAAAGGGTTTTATGTTAGTAGCACCGATACCCGAAGCCAACTCAACATTTTTGTATTGTTCGATTCGCTTACACCTTACAAAGAAGCCTTGTACGATGCGTTTGTGGCAACGTTGGGAGAAGAAATATCAGTTAATATTTTCTTTCATCACCACAACTTCAAAGTATTTGAAAACCTCATTCTAAACCATTTGGGGCATTATAACTATTATGTAGTTATGCCACATTTCAACCAAGATGTATCGGATGTACTGAAGCAAATTCCCAAGGAAAAACTGCTGATTTTAGACATAGATGTCCCCGATTTTGGAGAGGATTATGCCATTCTTTACCAAGATTTTAGGCAAAATATCTACAATGGTTTGGTTGAAGCGTACACACTGTTACAAAAATACCAAACGTTGTCGTTGGTGCTTAGTAGCAAAAGTTTTCAATACACGCCTGTGGGCATTATTAAAGGCTTTAAAGATTTTTGTGAAAAATATCAGATTCCTAATGAAATCATTGCCGATTTAGAAGAAGAAGAACATTTACAAAAAGACCATGCCTATATTGTTTTTCGGGAAAATGATTTGGTACGTTTTATCAATTGGTCGAATAAAAAAGGCTGGAAATTAGGGAGAGATATTGGCTTGCTATCGTATGACGACACACCCATCAAAGAGATTTTGGCGGAAGGCATTTCGGTAATTTCTAACGATTTTGAATTGATGGGACAAAAAGCCGCTGCCATGATTTTGGAACGAAGCAAAGGGCGGTTTATCAATCAATGTAGTTTTATCAGACGTAACTCTTTGTAGGAATATAAAAAAAGCCCAGCTTGGCTGGGCTTTTACTTAGTCTTTTCTCGGACGGCCTTCGCCAAATCCTCTACCACCTTTATCGTCTCGGCCTCCTTCGCCATTTCGGAGCTTTTTCATCAGCATCATATTGAAGAGTTGCTCGGTTTTATAGAGTTCTGAAACCTGACGCACCGAAATAACCTTCAAAAATTTTGCCTGATATTCTTTTTCTAGGTCAACTTCTTTTTGTTTCAAGTTTAAGATTTCTTTCAAATTAGCCGCTATTTTGTCGTCGCTGGTTGTGAGATTACGGCTTTCGGCTGTCAATTGGCGGATACTCTTGCGGAGGTCGGCACGTTTGGTTTCGTAATCGTTGAAAATAGGCCAAAACCCTTTGGCTTGCTCTTCGGTAAGATTCAAACGATTGGTGATAAGCCCTAAACGAGCGGCTTTGATTTTTTCACGCCCTTTTTGCATAGGGTCGTCTTGTGAAAAGGCTGTTACCTGCGACAATAGGAGCAAGCAACTAAATACAAAAATGACTTTTTTCATGGTATGTTACGATTAAATGAAATAATCTATTTGCTGTTTGGACAAGTGCCTATATATCGTCTTGCACATATTCGACATCGACACTTCGCATTAAGTCCTGTTGTGAAATTTTGAGATTATTGATTAAATCGGCATTGTTTTCTGCCTCCGAAACATCGGTTGTGAGCGGTTCGAGGTGTTCGACCACGTCGTTTTGATGGATTTCTTGGTGCATCAAATACAATTCGATTACATCATTATTGACCCCAGCAAGCGACTCTTCTCCCAAAGATTCTTGGCTTGGCATAAACGTAAAATACACAAGTGTTCCGATAGCCAAGCAAGCTGCCAACACAGCCCAAGACCTTCTAGCCGACCACGAAATGAGTGGATTGCCTTGGGGTTTTGCCGATGTTTGGTTTTGAATACGCATCGGTAAATCCTCGAAGTAGCCTTCGGGTACTTGGAAAATATGTTCTTTGGGAAGCTTTTCCCAATCAAATTTAGGAGTGTCCATACTGGTAAAATCTGTGGTAAAGGGTATATCGAGGCCTCAATATTTTCTACCTAATTTCAACACTTTGACAAGGTAAAAAGGCGAAAGGTTTAATTGCTCTTAAAAAAAATTAGGAAAAATCTGTTAGCTCGTTGTCCTGAAAATATTGTTCTATTTTTTTTACAGCAAGATGATACGAAGCTTTTAAAGCTCCAACAGACGTACCCGTGATGTCGGCGATGTCTTCGTATTTCATGTCATCGAAATACTTCATGTTGAAAACAAGGCGTTGTTTATCGGGCAAAGAGAGTAAAGCTTTTTGGAGTAAGATTTGAATATTGTCGCCAGAGCAAAGGGGAGAAGCGTCGATTTGGTTGGACAGTTCTTCTGCTACATCGTTGATAGGCAGGAAGAAACGTCTTTTTTTCTTATCCAAAAAATTGAGGCATTCGTTGGTAGCGATGCGATAGAGCCAAGTGTAGAGTTGCGATTGTCCTTTGAAAGAATCGAGTCCTTTCCAAGCTTTGATGAATGTTTCTTGGGTGAGGTCGTCGGCATCGTCATGCGAAATAACCATTTTTCGGATGTGCCAATACACCTTTTGTTGGTATTTGCGTACCAACAAATTAAAAGCATAGTTTTTAGAATCGGGGTTATTGAATTTCTCTATTAGCTCGTTATCGTTCATATTTCTATCTTTTCATCCAGAAAGAAGCTATCTCGGTCTGCTTGCACACTAAGATAACTTCTTTCGAGATGAGAAAAAAGAGAATTATCCGAAATTAAGCATTTTTACGAGCAATAGCTTTAAGTGCTTTTTCTACGATATTGGCGGCATTGAGGCCATATTTCTCCATCAATTGAGCAGGCGTTCCTGACTCACCGAACGAGTCGTTTACGCCAACATACTCAAGTGGTACGTAGTGTTGTTGAATCAACACCTGTGCGATAGAATCGCCCAAGCCACCGTTGATTTGGTGTTCTTCGGCAGAAACGGCACAACCTGTTTTTTTAACAGATGCTAAGACAGCCTCTACGTCTAAAGGTTTAATGGTGTGGATATTGATAATTTCAGCGTCGATGCCTTTTTCAGCCAAAATTTCACCTGCCAAGATAGCTTCCCAAACCAAATGTCCTGTAGCAAAGATACTTACGTCTGCACCTTCGTTTACAATCCATGCTTTACCGATGATAAATTCTTGGTCTGGAGCAGTGAAAATTGGCACAACCGGACGACCGAAACGTAAGTAAACAGGGCCTTCGTATTCAGCTACTGCGATAGTTGCCGCTTTCGTTTGGTTATAGTCACAAGGGTTGATAACTGTCATACCTGGAAGCATTTTCATCATACCAATATCTTCTAAGATTTGGTGAGTAGCACCATCTTCACCCAAAGTTAAACCAGCGTGTGAACAAGCGATTTTAACATTTTTATTTGAATAAGCAACTGACTGACGGATTTGGTCATACACACGACCAGTACCGAAGTTAGCAAAAGTAGTAGCAAAAGGGATTTTACCACCGATAGTCAAACCAGCAGCGATACAAATCATATTTGCCTCAGCAATACCCGTTTGGAAGAAACGCTCTGGATTTTCTTTGATGAAAGCATCCAATTTCAAAGAACCAATAAGGTCGGCACAAAGAGCCACTACATTAGGATGCGTTTGTCCTAATACTTGCATACCTGCTCCGAAGCCAGAGCGGGTATCTTTTTTTTCTGTGAAAGTATATTTTTTCATTTTTCTATTATTACTCGACAGTTTCAGTCGAGGCACATTGCTTTAATTTTGTTAAAAAATAATTTGCACTTGGGCAATTGGGATGATTGGCGGCATGTTGAATTGAAAAACCTGCGTTTAGCATTTTTTGAGCTAATCTTTTCTTTTCATTTTTACCTACAAGTCCTCTTCTAAACTTTTCAAAATATTTGGTTCGAATCGTTTCAAATGGGACATCTTCGTTTTCTGGAAATTCAAAAGAGTAATCACCTTGAAAAATCGTATTCATTGCAGTATGGTCTGATAGAAACCAAGATTCAATCTGCTTAACAGCAACTACAATAATTTGATTTTCAGATTCAGTAATTCTCAATCGAGTTTTAGTAATACATTGGTCTTGGTCAAGGTCTGTTAAAATAAAAATAACTGAAGCCCCTTTGCTGAAAAGATTTTCTCTATGACTTTTAATGTTGTGAGGTAATAAATTCGCATTTCCTTGAACATTAATTATTCCAACAGAATTAAGTTGGAGTTGATTTAGAATATCCTTAAAAGCCTGAGATTCTAAAATAAAAAGCTCAGTATAACCTTCACAAATAAACCCAATATTTACCACGGCAACCCACCTCCAAGGGTATTGGTTAGCCATGCTTCATCCATACTTAATCCATGAAAATCTTCTCCTTTGAACTGCTTTATTTTTGTTTCACCCTTGATTTTATTTACTGTGATAATCTCATCGGGAGTAAGTTGAGATACTAATGATTGCGAATGTGTATTTAGCCATATATAATGACCTTTTTCCTCACAAGCATTCCTGAAAAAAGTAACCATCTCTTTAATGACATCAGGAGTGAGCCCATTTTCAGGTTCTTCAATACATAAAAATTGCGGTTCATCAGATTGAAAAACGGCTGTTAGAAGAGCTAGAATATTGTAAGTACCGTCGGAGATTAAATCTTTCGTAAAATATTTGTCAGAATACTTTTCCTTGATTATTAGGGTATCTGTTCTACTCAATTCAGAAGATTCGATAAATACATCATCAAACTCAGGGATAAACAATCGCAACCAATCAAGTATTTCCTCTTTCTTGCCTTCTTCATTTAAAATTCTTTTCAGAACTTTTTCGAGATTTGAGCTATCTAGCCGAATATTTACGTTACTATCAATGTTTACTTTTACTTTATCTTTGTTATTTACAAAAATTCTATGAAGCCTTTCTGAGATAATGTGATAAATATTTAAGAATTCACTTTCTTTCTTGGTACGCAGCAATTCATATTCTGGCAATGAATGCCACGTTTCTCCAGAAGTGAAAAAAGCATAATTCTCAAAGTAATAATTAATTGCAATGTCAGCTATGTCTTTTGTTGTTTTAGGATTCAAGATATTTTCTTTTCCTCCAAACAATTGAACAACTCCACTCCATGAAAATACATAATGGCTAAACTCCAAAGCCTCAAAAATATTACTTTTCCCCGACCCATTTGGCCCAACAAAGACCGTAAATGGATTGGGTTCAATGATTTCTAAATCTGCGATAGATTTAAAATTTTTGATATGTAATTTTTTGATTTTCAAACGAATACTTTGTTTAAGTCGATGCTCAATTCAGGAAAAGTATATGAGTTCATGATTTCATCTTCTACATAAGGACGCTGCCCGATGTATTTGCCTGCTTCGTTGAGGGTATAAATCAGCACGTTTTTATCGAGTGTGTTTACTATCCAATACTCTTTTACGCCTGCTTCCTCATACACCTCAAATTTTTCTCGCATTTCTTTTTTACTGTTTCCAGGCGATAAAATTTCTACGATTAAATCAGGTGCACCAATACAGCCTCTTTTATCTAGTTTCGATTCATCACAAATCACACAAATATCTGGCTGTACCACCGTAAGGACTTCCTTTTCAGTTTTTTTATCAAACCGTGGAATTCGTACATCAAATGGAGCAGTAAAATAAGCACATTTTGAACCCCAAAAATAGTTGTCTATAAAGTGATTCAAATTTCGAGATACTTCCTGATGCTCTCTCGATGGAGCCGACATTTGCCGAATGTATCCTTTTATCAATTCCAAACGCTCTGCGATTTGCCATTTGAGGTAATCGGCGTAAGTATATTGTTTGGTCAAGTCGAGTTGGTCTATGCTGGTAATCATGGTATTAGATATTATGTATGAAGTCTGATATATAATATATGATTTATTTTATGCGTTTGTGCTTACCAGTATTGAAAATATTTTCAAGTATCTAACTTTTACTGCTTCATTTTCTTTGGTAAGTAATTGTGCAAAATTAATTTTAGTTAAAATAAAGTGTAAGTTTTTAAAAATCAAAACACTAATTCACTAACTGACAATTCACAATTTTACATTAGTACTTCTTGAGAAAGCAATAATTCAATTCTTCAAATATATCATAACTCATACTTCCTACATCATATCTAATCAATAATCTCCCAAGGTTTCAGGCAATTGAGCCAAGGCTGCTGCCAATTGCTCGTTGTTTGGTGCAACACCATGCCATTTGTGCGAGCCCATCATAAAGTCAACACCAGCCCCCATTTCGGTAGTCATCAAAATCATAATTGGCTGACCGTTGCCCGAAAGTTCACGTGCTTGTTTCAATACCGCTACTACATCCGCCATGTCGTTACCGTTCATTTTGATAACTTTCCAGCCGAATGCTTCGTATTTAGCACCCAAATCACGGTTGTTCATGACCTTTTCTGTTGGTCCGTCGATTTGTTGGCCATTGTAGTCGATAACAGCCACGAGGTTGTCAACTTTGTGGTGAGGAGCGTACATGGCTGCTTCCCATACTTGACCTTCGTTTTGCTCACCATCGCCCATCAAGACAAATACCAACGAGTTGTCTTTGTTCAATTTTTTTGCTTGAGCCGCACCAATAGCTACCGACATCCCTTGTCCGAGCGAACCCGATGCAATACGGATGCCTTCTAAGTGTTCGTGCGTAGTAGGGTGTCCTTGCAAACGAGAATTAAGCTTACGGAAAGTGGCTAACTCGGCCGCTGGAAAATACCCAGCACGTGCCAATACTGAATAGAATACGGGTGAAATGTGTCCGTTCGATAAGAAGAAAAGGTCTTCACCGATACCATTCATATCGAAAATTTTGTTACCAGATTCATCCGACTTGAGCGTCATTTGGTCAAAATAAAGTGCAACGAGTAAATCGGTACAGCCCAAAGAGCCGCCAGGGTGTCCAGACTGACATGCGTGTACTTGTCTTACGATGTCACGTCTCACTTGTGATGCAATTTCCTGTAATGCTGAAATTTCCATTAAATGATTAGTTATTAAGTTAATGCTAATATGAATTGATTTGGCGTCTGATACACGTTAAAGGCTTGATAAAATCTGCTCGGCATGATTTTTTGTATCTACTTTCGAGATAATACGCTCAATAATGCCTTGCTCATTTATCAAAAAGGTAGTACGGGCAGTACCCATATAGCTACGACCGTACATTTGTTTGGCTACCCACACTTGGTAGGCTTCTACGATTTGATGGTCTTCGTCGGCTAGTAAATCAAATTGTAAGCCAAATTTACTGATAAATTTTTGATGCGACTTTTCTCCGTCAACGCTTACGCCAATAACTTTATAGCCAGCTTGCTGGAGTGCAGGCAGGTTGTCGTTGAGGTTGCAGGCTTGGGCTGTGCAACCGGGCGTATTATCTTTTGGATAAAAATAAAGTGCAATTTTCTGCCCTTTAAAATCTGATAGTCGAACGACTTCGCCGTGTTGGTTTTTTTGAGCAAAGTCTGGCGCAGTTGAACCTACTTCTAATGCCATAATGATATACTTTGTGTTCGATGCTGTGCTGCAATACTTTTTGCTATATTTTGCTACAAATGTAAAAAAAGTCTTTCAATTAGCACAGTATAGAACAGTTTATTTCTTTCTTTTAGATTTCACGGTCTTTTTGGGTGTTCTGATAACCTTTGGTTTTGTGCTACTACTATCTATTTGGGTCGTATAAATATGGGCATTTCCTTGATTATCTGTGAGTTCTAATGACAATTCGCCAATGAATTGTTGGTCATCAGTACGCTTAACCGACCAAAGTAAAGCTCTTTTGTAATCGTAATCACATAAGATATATTCGTCATTGAGCATAACTTTAAACCTTTTTATACCTGATAGATTATCACCAATTTTAAAGGCAAAATAATCTTTACTTTTACTCACTAATGTGGCTCTTGGCGGAATCGTATCTGTTAAAAGTTGGTATTTTCCTAAAACATCGGTTTTAAAGCTAATTTTATTGCCTTGCCATTTGCCTCCTAAAAACTTGCGTTCTTGGGTATAAACGGCGGTTTTGTCAGGAATGGCTACGCTCGAATCGACGGTATAGCTCAGTTGGGCTGCGGTTCGTAAAGGAATAAGGTTGTTGCCCAACTGAAATTGTAATCCTTGTGTAGTGGTTTGTACATATAACGTGTCGTACAAGGTTTGGCTATCGAAGGTCGCTCGTAAATTGCCGATGTCGATAGTGGTTGGATTTTGTGGTACAACAACTTTTTGAATCATCGTTTCGGCAAAAATCGAATCAACGCTAATTCTTTGTGGAATCCCTTTTCTTAAATCCCAAAGATAATATGCTTGGTTGTTTTTGCTGTAGGCAATTGGTACAGAAAGAATACTAGAGCCTACATATAAATTACAAAAAGAAGTAGCTGTTTTTAGGTTTTTTGCATTGATTATCAATGTGTTGTCTTCTATGCTATGCTTGATTTGCATAGGCAACTTATTGGGTTCAACACTTGCGGTGGTAGCTTGAGAGGGTTTTTGAACCATAAATTTCAAGGTACTAAGATTGCTGTACGCATCCCAAATCTTGATGCTTATTTCATGAGCATTATCGTCTTGAAAACTAATCTTTCCCTTCGAAGCACTGGCATGATACACGGGTAAAAAATCATTGCCATCGGCTATATAAAGCTTTTGAAGTCGCTCGCCAGTTTGTTTGTACACAGGGTAATCAATATGAATATTGATGTCGTGCGAATATTCTTCGCTATAGCGTTCAAGGTGATAGTAATATACTTCTTTGCCATCTACAAGCAATTCCACACAACTAAGGCCGTTAGAATTGGCACTTTCGTTCATTTTATCTACGGCGAGGAGGGCTATGCCAAACTGTCCTGATGCCGAAATTGTGCCTTCTCCAATGGTATAAGTACCATCTGATTTGCGTGTTGGGACAAAGCTTTTGCTTGCAAATTCGCCAGCAATGCGAGCCTCAAGGTCGAGTGGTTTTAAGATGATTTTTTGAAAAATAGGAGGGGTGTCGTCAATAATTTCCTTAAATCCAAAATACAAGGGGTTCAATACATTGTTGCGGATGTCTCTGATTTCAAAGTGTAAATGCGGCCCACCCGAACCACCCGTATTGCCCGAAAGCCCTATGACTTGCCCTCTTGTAATTTTAAATTGCTCGGGGCTAGGCGTAAGGCTGATTTCAAAGGTTTTGTTTTTAAATCTTTCTTCCTTTACATACGTTGCAAAAGGCTCGGCAAACGACTGCAAATGACCATAAACGGTACTATAGCCATTGGGGTGTTTGATAAAAATGACATTGCCATAACCTCCTGTTTGTACCCTGATTTCGGCAATATAGCCATCGGCAGAAGCATACACAGGTAAGCCTTCTCTGCCTTGGGTTTTGATGTCGATGCCTGCATGGAAATGATTCGAGCGTAAATCTCCCATACCACCAGCCAAATAGTTGCGTTGCTGCGGATTGATGGGAAATAAAAAGTAGTTTTTCGGATAGTCGAGCGTAGGTTTTTGAGCAAAACTGTGCCATCCATATCCTAGCATACTTAGGATGAAAAAGAGGATATTTTTAGAAAAAAAAGTATTCACGTATGATGGATAAGCCTCTAAGCGAAGCGTTGACTTAGTACGAACAAGTGCTTTCAAAGCGAAAATATAAGGTTTACTAACTTCTCAGGTAAGTTTGATGCTAACACATTATGATAATTGAACAGGCAAATGGGCGTTTTGAAGTACCGAAGCCCCCTCAAAACGCTGTATTGGGCAATTATTTTATTTCAAATTCAAGGAATTTTTCTTGTTCGATATAAGCCGAAAGCACGTCTCCAATTTTCACTTCACCTACACCGGCAGGTGTACCAGTAAAAATCAAATCGCCTGTTTTGAGCGTAAAATACTTAGACACTTCGGCGATGATTTCGTCAAAATTCCAAAGCATCATCGACGTATTGCCTTGTTGTTTGGTTTCGCCATTGATAGCCAAGTGAAAATTAAGGTTTTGTAAATCTTGAAATTTCGTTTTAGGAACAAAACCCGAAATAGGAGCGGAGCCGTTAAAAGCTTTGGCTTTTTCCCAAGGCAATCCTTTGGCTTTGAGCTTATTTTGTACATCTCTTGCCGTAAAATCGATGCCAATGCCTATTTCGTCGTAATATTTATGTGCAAATTTTGCTTCAATATTTTTGCCCATCTTATTGATTTTCAGCACTAACTCTACCTCGTGGTGAATTTCTTTTGAAAATTCAGGATAATAAAATGCTTCGTTTTCTCGTAATAGAGCTGTATCGGGTTTCATAAAAAGTACTGGCTCCGATGGACGTTCGTTGTGCAATTCGGCAATATGTTCGGCATAATTACGCCCAATACATAAAATTTTCATGCGTTTGCGTTTGTGATTTTAGTATAATAGGAAAGGTTTTTTCCCAAGAAAAAAGCTTAAATTTAGCTCTAAAAAGAATTTCTTTACAAAACTAAGGCTAATTCATAGAAATTGAGAAGCTTTTTGTAACTTTTGCGTGTATTATTCATAATTACCCTTAAATTTTATACAAAATGAAAAGACTTTTTCTCTACGGGGCACTTTTTTTGTCGGCAGTTTGGGCTTGTACGAGTGTACCCATCACGGGCAGAAATCAACTTTTATTGGTGTCTGATTCAGAAATGAATGCGATGGCATTGACAAGCTACAAACAGTTTTTAGATACAAATAAAGTGATTTCGCCTACAACCTCTCAGGCGGCGATGGTCAAAAAAGTAGGCGACCGCATTGCCAAAGCTGCTCAAAAATATTTTGAGCAAACAGGAAAGCCTGATTATTTGAGTGGCTACCAATGGCAAACCGAATTGGTGCAAAGCAACGAAGTAAACGCTTGGTGTATGCCTGGTGGTAAAATGGTTGTTTATACAGGGATTTTACCAATTACCTTAAATGAAACTGGCTTGGCTGTTGTAATGGGTCACGAAGTATCGCACGCTATTGCCAAGCATGGTGCCGAGCGTATGAGCCAGCAGATGGTAGCACAAGGGCTTTTGCAGGCGGGACAAATCGGTTTGCAAATTGCCATGCAGAACAAACCGCAGGCAACACAAGGTTTATGGAACTCTGTTTTTGGTGTAGCTGCCCCCGCCGGAGCACAACTTACGTTGTTGGCAAATGGCCGTGGACAAGAATCGGAAGCCGACCATTTGGGCTTGATTTTTATGGCAATGGCAGGCTATAACCCCGACGAAGCAGTTGCTTTTTGGGGACGCATGGCATCGTTGAGCAAAGGAAGTAAGCCACCCGTATTCCTTTCAACGCACCCTTCCGATGAGCAACGCATTGCTGATATTCAGAGCTTATTGCCAGAAGCAAGAAAATATTATACCACAAGTGCCGTTTCGACCTCAACTACTACCAACAAGAAATAAGGCATTAAAAACCCATAAAAAAAGCTATCCTGTGCAGGATAGCTTTTTTTATGTTAGGAGCTTTTCAATTAGATTGTTCCAGCCAATACTTTCTCTACTTTCTCAGCAGCCTCTTTCAACACTACCGCAGAATATACTTTAAGACCAGACTCATCAATGATTTTTGCACCCTCAGCAGCGTTTGTACCTTGCAAACGAACAATGATAGGCACAGGAATATCGCCGATAGCTTTGTAAGCTTCTACAACACCCGTAGCAACACGGTCGCAACGCACGATACCACCAAAGATATTGATAAGGATAGCCTTTACGTTCGGGTCTTTCAAGATAATACGGAAACCAGCTTCAACGGTTTTAGCGTTAGCACCACCCCCAACGTCGAGGAAGTTGGCAGGCTCACCACCCGAAAGCTTGATGATGTCCATGGTAGCCATCGCCAAACCAGCACCGTTTACCATACAACCTACGTTACCATCCAATTTCACGTAGTTGAGGTCGTTGGCAGAAGCTTCCACTTCCAATGGGTCTTCTTCGCTAGTATCACGCAAGGCGATGAAATCAGCATGACGGAACAAGGCGTTGTCGTCGAGGTTTACTTTGGCATCAACCGCCAAGATTTTGTTGTCTGAAGTTTTCAACACAGGGTTGATTTCAAACATAGAAGAGTCGGTATTAACGTAAGCTTTGTAAAGGGCGTTGATAAACTTCACCATTTCTTTGAAAGCTTCGCCAGACAACCCAAGCGCAAAAGCTACTTTACGTGCTTGGAATTGTTGAAGACCAACACGAGGGTCAATCCATTCTTTGATAATTTTTTCAGGCGAATGTTCAGCCACCTCTTCGATGTCCATACCACCTTCGGTAGAAGCCATGATTACGTTGCAACCTTTGGCACGGTCTAACAAAATAGAAAGGTAGTATTCTTTAATTTCTGATGGACCAGGGTAATAAACATCCTCCGAAATCAAAACTTTGTGAACTTTTTTACCTTCAGGGCCAGTTTGGTGCGTTATCAACTGCATACCCAAGATTTGTTCAGATTTTTCACGAACTTCTTCTAGGTTTTTAGCCAATTTTACACCGCCCCCTTTACCACGGCCACCAGCGTGGATTTGGGCCTTTACTACATGCCACTGCGTGCCAGTTTTGGCTGTTAGTTCACGGGCAGCCTCAACTGCCAATGCTGGTGTATCAACAACGATGCCTTCTTGGATACGTACACCGTAGCCTTTTAAAATGTCTTTAGCTTGATACTCGTGAATGTTCATTTGATATACAATTATTTTTAAATTATAATGTACAAAACAGAAAAAACGGATTCTTCCTTACTGAATAATTGCCCAAATAAGTCTTTTCGATACGTTGAGAAAACTTAATTAAGAAATCGGTCGCTAAATTACTGACAAACTTCTAAAATAGGCGTTTTTATTTGCTAAATATTTATAGTAAGGTATGTAAATAGGAGGAATATATTTGCTAACCATACCTTTCTCTTGTATATGGAATGTAAATAAAGGCAATGTATTTTTCAATTTATATAAACATTAAAGTTATAGCTAACAAGTAAGGTGTTGATTACGAGTATTTTGTGTGGTATTCTTTTGAATCTTATCGGTAAGCGTTTTTTAATTCAGGAATAATATTGTTTTTTTGCTGTCGTAATAGCAAATGATACCATCTTTTTTAAATTAAGTATTAAACGTATGTTGACTGCCCAAAATATAACCAAGGCCTACTCGTCGTTACCCGTGTTGAAAGGCATAGATTTACATATTAGCAAGGCTGAGGTCGTTTCTATTGTGGGGGCTTCGGGGGCAGGAAAAAGTACTTTGTTGCATATTCTTGGTACGCTCGATAAGCCCGATACGGGTCATGTAATCATCGATGGCACAGACGTAACAACCCTGAGCGAAAAGGCTTTGGCGGCTTTTAGAAACGAAAAAATTGGCTTTATCTTTCAATTTCATAACCTCTTGGGCGAATTTACGGCTTTAGAAAATGTGTGTATGCCTGCTTTTATCCAAGGAAAAGCCGACAAGGTAAGCCGTGAGCGTGCCGAAGAATTACTGGTATTGCTCGGATTGAAAGACCGCCTCAAAAATTTGCCCTCGCAGTTGTCGGGTGGCGAACAGCAACGCACGGCCGTGGCAAGGGCTTTGATGAATGCACCTGCTATTGTGTTTGCGGATGAACCTTCGGGAAATTTAGACTCAAAAAATGCCCATGAGCTGCATGAACTATTTTTTCAATTAAGAGATACTTTCCAGCAAACTTTTGTCATCGTAACGCACAATGAAGAATTGGCGAACATGGCCGACCGCCGTTTTACGATGCAAGATGGTTTGATTATAAATGTTTAAAATCTATACAGAGACCGTCTTCTGCCAATAGCGTGCGTTCAAATACGCTTTTGGCTTCTGCCAAAAGTGGATGTACGTCTTTGTATCTCGACGAAAAGTGCCCAATGAGCAAATGCTTTACGGCTGCCATCTGGGCTATCGTACCAGCCTGCCAAGCGGTTGTGTGAAGGGTGTCTTGGGCCCTGTCTAATAATTCATGCAAAAAGGTTGTTTCGTGGTATAGCAATTTTACACCCTGAATCAAGGGGACAATGCTTTCATGAAAACAAGTATCTGAACAAAACGCATAGCTGTCGGAAGGACTAGCTACGGTGTAATGCTCGGCGGCATACAAAACTTTGCCTGTGCTGTCGGGTACATCTTGTCCCAAACTGAGCGTTTTGAGTTGCTCTACACTGAGTTGTGGAGGCAAAATTTCTTTAATCAACTTAACATTACCCTGTTTCGATTCTACCAAATAGCCACAGCAAGGCACTCGGTGGCGTAAGGGAATAGTACGCACCCGCACATGAGTATTTTCTAAAATAATGCTTGATTCTTGCGTGTCAACTGCCTGAAAATGAATAGAAAAATTGAGTTGGGTATGGCTGTATTTGAGTTGCAAACTGATGATTTCGTCTAAGCCAGCAGGGCCGAAAATATACAAATCGTCGAAACGATGGTGCATATTGAGCGAAGAAATTAGCCCCGTAAGCCCTAAGTAATGGTCGCCATGAAGGTGACTGATAAAAATATATTTGATGCGATTGGCTTTTACTTTGTATTTGAGTAATTGAAACTGTGTACCTTCGCCACAGTCAATTAAGTAGCCTTCATTTTCGATTGTTAAATGATGTGCAGTGGGATTACGATGAATCACGGGGCTTGCCGAACCTGTGCCTAATATAGTTAATTGAAAACTCAAGGTAGTAAGGGTTGTAAAGTGGTGAACAAAGGGTTTTGCTGGTGTTTCAATGTTGCTGTACTATTCAACTGCAAAGGCATTGATTTTGTTTTAAGGTATATAATATCTCAATACAAAGTGCAAAGCTATCTTTTTTTTAGCAAAATTTACATAAAAGCCTTATCTGTATTGTACAGATAAGGCTTTTACCAAAAAATGCTTGAAGCAGAAGGCTTAATACTCGTCTTCGTAAGAATCGCCGTGGCTACTGCTGCCCCCAAATTCATCTTCGTCTTCCGACTGAAAATCGTTTTCTAGCTCATTCAAGAAAACCGCATCAATGGCTTCTTGCACGGTAGGCATAATGGTGAGGTCTTCAATTTTAGCCTTATCTAGTTGTTCTATGATGTCTTCATTTTTTGTGACGATAATAAACAACCCCAGTTCATTCAAACAAATCTTATTCGCCTTACGAATGACCGACACCCCAAAGCCATCTAGTTCGACAATCGCATCGAACTTTACAATCATATTTCCGTAGCCGGCCCTAAAAAGCTGGCGAACAATGTTCTCTAACTCAGCATGATTTGCTTGCGTTAGGCTTGTTTCGTTAAGGTCAATAAGAGCGTACTGCTCGTTTTTTTCAATTTTAAAATCCATAGATGAAAAAAATTTATGAAAAAAGGTTGGGTTTCAATATCTCTTCAATCAGGTAGATGCACCCCATACAACGCATGATTGCTTTTCGAGTAAAATAAACGTAACACAAAAATCAAACCAATGGATGTGTAATTGACACAAATGATAAAACAAATACGCTTTTTCTAAAGGTTTTTACATAGTTGGTACGAACCTCTTATGCTACGTTTATGCTTCTAAAAAACGTAAAATATGTTGTTCAACTCTTGCCAAAATATCATCAGAAACTGATTTTTCAAAAGGCTTGCCTGTTACTTTTTCGTAGAGTTCAATATAACGTTCTGAAATTTGGTTGACCCATTCAGGAGTCATTTCAGGAACGCTTTGTCCTTCTTTTCCTTGAAAGCCATTGGCAATCAGCCATTCACGTACAAACTCTTTAGAAAGTTGCTTTTGAGTTTGGTTGTTGGCTTGGCGTTCTTCGTAGCCATCGGCATAAAAATAGCGTGAAGAATCGGGCGTATGAATTTCGTCGATTAATACAATTTTGCCATCAATTTTACCAAATTCATATTTTGTATCAACCAAAATAAGTCCTTGTTGAGCCGCCATTTGTGTACCTCTTTCAAAAAGAGCCAACGTATATTGCTCTAGTTGCACATAATCCTCTTCCGATACCAAGCCACGAGCCAAGATTTCTTCTCTCGAAATATCTTCGTCATGTCCTTCGTGTGCCTTGGTTGTAGGTGTAATGATGGGTTGTGGCAATTTATCATTTTCTTTCAAACCTTCGGGCAAAGCAACGCCACAAAGCGTGCGTAAACCAGCCTTGTAGGTTCGGGCGGCATGACCTGCCAAATAGCCTCTTACAACCATTTCAACGGGGAAAGCCTCGCATTTCAACCCTGCACTTACGTTGGGGTCGGGTACGGCCAATAGCCAATTGGGTACGATGTCTTTGGTGGCTTCAAGAAAATGGGCTGCTATTTGATTGAGTACCTGACCTTTGAAAGGGATAGCTTCGGGTAGTACTACATCGAAAGCAGAAATACGGTCTGATGCAACCATGACAAGCATATTCTCGAAAGAATACACATCACGTACTTTACCTTTGTAAAATCCCGTTTGGTTAGGGAAATTGAATTGGGTACTTTTAATTACGTTCATTCGTTTGGTGCGGTGACGACGGGCATCGTCACCCTATTGATTCTACATTTTTTCTAATACAATGGCAGTAGCACCACCACCACCGTTGCATATTCCTGCGGCACCCACCCGGCCACCTTTGTGGTGAAGCACACTCAAGAGCGTTGTAACGATACGTGCTCCTGATGCTCCTAGCGGATGACCCAACGAAACTGCACCGCCGAAAACATTCATTTTGTGCAGTGGAATATCCAACATTTTTCCAAAAGCCAAAGGTACAACAGAAAATGCTTCGTTTATCTCAAAATAATCAACTTCTTCTTTGATATAACCTCCCATGCGTACAGCTTTGGGCACGGCTACTGTTGGGGCGGTAGCAAACCAAGCTGGTTCTTGCTCGCTATCGGCAAAGCCAATGAGTTTGGCAAGAGGCTTAATTTTGAGCTTATCAGCCTTTTTCTTCGACATCAATACCAACGCTGCTGCACCATCGCTCATGTTCGATGCCGATGCTGCCGTCACAGTTCCTTTTTTGTCGAAAGCAGGTTTTAAATCAGGAATTTTAGCGAAATTAACTTTGGTATATTCTTCGTCTTCTGTGATGACGATTGTCCCTTTTTTGGTAGTAATTTGAATCGGTACGATTTCGTCTTTGAAATAACCGTCAGCATGGGCTGCTGCACTTTTTTTGTAAGAAGCAATGGCGTAATTGTCTTGGTCTTCTCTCGTAATACCGTACTTGCGAGCGGTGCGGTCGGCTAAAACGCCCATGGCACATTGGTCGTACACGTCGGTCAAGCCGTCTTTTTCGAGTCCATCTACAAACGTTGTAGAACCAAATTTATGCCCTAAACGCACATTTGGTACGTAGAAGGGGGCGTTCGACATACTTTCCATGCCTCCTACAACCACGATGTCGGCTAGTCCGAGCATGATACTTTGGGCTCCTAAGCTAATAGATTTAGCTCCTGATGCACATACTTTATTGATGGTCGTACAGCGTGCTTCAAACGCCAAGCCAGCTTCTAAGGCGGCGATGCGTGCGGGAGCTTGTCCTAAATTAGCCGAAATTACATTACCCATGTACACTTCTTCTACCAATTCAGGCTTGATACCTGCTCTTTCTACTGCGCTCTTGATGGCGATACTTCCTAATTGTGTAGCCGATAAACTCGACAAAACTCCGCCTAAACTCCCTATTGGTGTTCTAGCAGCGGATACAACATATACTTCCTGCATAATGTGAATTTTAATTAACTATTGGTGGTTATGTTTTTAGATGATGTATAAATAATTAAGTTACCAGTTCTGTTTGATAGTGGTGGTATTTTTTTTGAAAATGCCATTGCGTTGTTGGATGTACTGCACTTCATTGTTTTTCATGGCATCCAAAATCATTTTGGCTTTTTCAGGACTCAACCCATAATTTTTCAAGGTTTTTAATAAATTTTGTTCCGAATCGCTCTTTTCTACTTCTGGCGAATGCGCTTGGGTATTGGCTTTAGGCTTGTGTTGTGCCTGTGGCTGATGCTGTGCCGCTTTGGGTTGATACAAGCGTTTTAAAATTTCAAAATTGTAACGAGCAATTCTATTTTCTGGGTTTATTTTCAACGCTTTCTGAAACAAGGTAAGTGCTTGGTTCGTGTCTTTTTCGTAGCTGGCTATGAGTCCAAGCTGACTGAGCGTATGAGAGGCTATAGTGGGATTTTCTAAACGAACGAGCTTTTCATACGTTTTTTTTGCCATGAGGGTATCTTTGGCTAAAAGTAATACATGTGCTTGATTTAATACAACTTCTGGCGGTGTAAAATACGAATTTTGTACAATGGTTTGGTAATGTTTTACGGCTAAGTCATACTTTTTAGCCCTAAAAGCTTTTTCTGCTTCTAGCTTGGCTTGGTTGCGGGTATTTACTTTTGAAAAAGAACCGTTGTCCAATATCCATAAAAATATGTAAAAAATAAAGTAATTCAAGGCTAAACAACTAAGTTAAGGATTTTATAGTAATCTTTTACTACATATTAAAAATCAATTATAATAGAGGTAAAAGACGGTAATATAATGCTTGTTTGTGTATGTTTTTACCTAGAGTTGAAATGTTCTAACGGTAAAAAATACGTCTATTCCCAACAAAAATAATGCAACTATTAAAAAATAAAAATACTTGTTTGCCATAACGGTCGCAACACGCTGGTCGATAAGGCTATTAGAGATTTGCTCTATGTCACTGAAAAGTCCAATAAAGCTATCAGACACACTTTTGATTTCTAAGTATTTACCTCTTGCGTCAAAAGCAATTTTCTTTAAAAAATCACTTTCTAGTTTCGTAATTATAGGGTTGCCATCTTCATCTTTTTTTACGGTATTTCCTTCACGAATTGTGCCGCCTTGGTCGGTTCCGATGCCAACTGTGAACAAATGAATGCCATTTCGACGCATTTGCGTAAGCAGGGTGTTGTCGAAATTACCAAAATTTTCACCATCGCTCATCAGTACAATAATTTTCGATTTATTGTTACTTTTGCTATGCGATAATTTTTCAATAGCCAAACTCAATGCCGGATTATAGTCGGTTCCGCCACTGGAAAGCATACTTGTATAGATTCGGGGAATAAATAAATTTATGGCGTTTTTGTCGAATGTTAAAGGCGATAGCACAAAGGCATCTTCCGAAAAAACAATTACGCCAATCCGGTCGGAGGTAAAGTGAGTGACAAAACGGTTTATTTCAAATTTGGCTTTTTCTATTCTACTTGGCTGAACATCGGTGGCATCCATCGACTTAGAAATATCAACCAGTAAAAATATATCTTTGCCTTCGGCCTTAATCGTGCCATTGACATCGCCAAACGAGGGGTCGAGCAAGGCCATAATTAAGAACGTAAAATAAGCAGAGCGTAAGACAAATTTCAAAATGCTAGAACGTGCTACTGTCTTGAGCTTTCTGGCAATCCAAAATACTCTTGCAAGATAATATATGTAAATGATTAAAAATAGGGCTATAAAAATTTTTTCTGTCTGCCCAAGGTCAGCATTCCAATTCATACACTAAAATTGTACAGAACTTGCAAAAAATGCAAATTATCTGTATCTTCTGTAGGGGAAAAACTTTTTTTAATGGTCATTAAGCCAAACAAACCTCGTTATTCAATCATGAAAAAATATTCTTTTGTAGCGGTAGTACTTTTATTGGGGGGCTTATTTACAGGCTGTACTGCCACCATTCCACCTTTGCGATTAACGCCCATTGAGGCTACCAACAGTACCATCATCGACGGCAGGCCCGTGGCGAAAGAGGTGCTTGATAGTATCCAAATTGTTGCTTCTTTCGATGGGGTTTTCAAAGATTATGCCGTATTCGATATCGAAATATTTAACTTATCGGATCAACCCGTAATGATTTCACCAGCCAATTTTCGTCTTGTGCCGCTCCAAGCCGACCGTAAGCCTTTTATGCTTTCCGATAGCATCGAGCATATTGGCTTTCAAGGAGCAGAGCCTGCTCAACAAGTGGTAGAGATTGAAAACCAGATGGTGCAAGAAGAGAAAAAAATTAAACGGGCAAAAGTATTCAACACCATCTTGTTTGTAGGAGGCGTGGTGTTGGCAGCTACTAGCGATAACAACAATCGTTCTTCTCGCAGAGAGCGTTCCGCCAGTAGCAATCTTGGCACAACCATGATGCAGGCTTCTTTAATCAAAAGAGATATTGACCACGTTAATTTCTATTCTAACATGGATAGGCTTGATTATGAAAAAAACCTATGGAAGCAGCAAACGTTCAATACAAATACCATTTTGCCTCATGCTTCGATGAGAGGCAACGTATTTGTGCCTTGCTTGCGTAATGCGGCTTTTATGAAGTTGGTGTATCCTGTTCAGGATAAAGAAATTCAAATTTTATTCCAACAAACGCAGTAGCATTTGGTTATCGAGCCACTAATTTCGATTTAATAATAACCTCTTCTCGAATATAAGTTTCGGGCGAGTCGAATGCAGAGAGGAGTAATTGGGCGGCTTTTGCCCCCATTTGGTAGGGAAACTGCTCGATGCTGGCAATAGGGGGCTGTTCTAGGTATTTGCAAAAAGATAAATTAGAAAAACTGACAAAAAAAATGTCTTGGTTGATTCGTAAACCTCTCTTTTTGCATACTTCCATCGCATCGAGGGCAACGTAGTCGTGAAAGGCTAAAATGGCTTGTGGAGGCTCTGCAAGGCTCAATAATTCCTCCATTTTCTGAATGGTATCTTGGGTTGTGATACCTCCGCCTTTGATGTATTGTGGTCGGATGGGCACGCCGTATTGTTTCATGGCTTCTACATAGCCTTGCAGGCGTTCGTTGGTCGCCTGCAAGGTGATTGGCCCGTTGAGAAGGGCAATTTTTTGTAAACCTTTTTCCAGTAAAAAAGCAACCGCTTCAAAAGCCCCTACACTGATGTCGGAATATACACAACTGTTGGGCAAACTTTTGATAACCCTGTCAAAAAAAATCAGGGGAATACCGTATTGATTTACTTCTAAAAAGTGGCTGTGATTATAGGTTTCGGCAGCAACCGATACAATGATGCCATCTACGCCGTGTTCCATCAATGCACGCACGGCGGTACATTCTCGGTCATAGTTGTTACGTGATTGTTGTACAATTACCCTGTAGCCTTTTTCTACCAAAATATCTTCTATGCCTGTGATGGCTACCGAAAAAAACTCTTCTGTAAGAAAAGGCAATACTACGCCAATGTTACCACTTTTTTGTTTTTTGAGATGAATCGCTGTAGAGTTGGGTATGTAAGCCAACGATTTGGCTAAGGCTTTTACTTGTTCTTTCATCTTGTTGCCAATGCGAGGGTGGTCTTGCAATGCCCTCGAAACAGTAGAAACCGAAGTACCCAACTGCTTGGCAATATCTTTCATCGTGGTAGGATGCTGTGGCATGAGCTATAGAAAAAAGGCTGAATATTCATTTTCTAGCTAAAGTTACAAAAATATTCTTTGTAAAAAAGCCCATACCAAAGGCATGGGCTTTTAAGTTTTATCTATAACTAACTTGGAAATATCAAGGCAAAAGGCTATTTGACCAACTCCATCAAATCTTTATCGTGATGATACTTGATTTCGCAAGTATTGTCGAAAATCATCGTTGTGCCTTTTTCAACGGTATAAGGTTGCCATTGTGGCAATTTGGCATGGTTGGGGTTGCCTGTACGAGCAAAGTTTATCCATGCTTGGCTTACTTTATCGGCTAAGGTGTATGCTTCTTTTGTGCCGCCAGTCATTTCTTCGCAACGGGCAATGTTATTGAACACAAAAGGAATTTCAACGCAGTGAATAGCCTTGTATTTGCCGTCTAAAACAGGCGATTGCCAGTTGAACATATACATATACACGGGTGCACCGCCAGCCACCGAAGCCTTGGTTTTTGCCTGAAACACTGCTCCCGGACGGAATCTTGTATCAACGTCCATCAAATCGGAAGGCTTGGTGTCGTTTGGATAAGCTTTTTTTACTGCTTGAAGATACGCCTCGGCTTTGTCACCATATTGTTTTTTGATAAAATCTTTGACTTGTTCTTCTGTTGGGTTGCTCATGCCAGCAAAGAGTGATGCCATAAACTCATTTTTTACAGTGCCAATCAAAAGCGGCACGTTTTTCGATAACTCAATGGCTTCGTTGGCAAACATTTGATAAGGAAGCAAATCGCCATCGACACTTGGTCCCCAACTCAAACCAAAACCGCCTACGGGTTTTCCTTCGGCTTTGAGCTTGTCGGCTACTACTTTTAGGGCTGTTTTGCCAGCCGCACTGAGTACAGGGAATGGCACTTTTTGTAAACTATCTACTTGCGAAGCATCTAGCTTGAGGGCTTTCAGTACTTCGGCCGTAATGGCTTGTGTGGTTGATTTTTCGAGAACACTGCCACGGAATGCTCCACTTTGGTTGACAGCCTTATGAAATAATCCTTTTGCCGAAGGCATCGACATCATGGTATTTACTTTTGCTCCGCCTCCCGACTGTCCGAAAATGGTTACGTTGTTGGGGTCGCCACCAAAGTTTTCGATGTTGGCTTTTACCCATTCCAACGCCACTCGAATGTCGAGCATGCTCGCATTGGCTGAATATTTGTATTTTTCGCCATAAGCCGAAAGGTCTAAAAATCCTAAAATGTTAAGTCTATGGTTGATAGAAACCACAACTACATCGCCTTTTTTCGCCAAGTTTTCGCCATCATACGAAGGTAATTCTTGCGATGAACCAGCCGTAAAACCACCGCCGTGAATCCAGAACAACACAGGGCGTTTTTTACCATCTTTGACGTTTGGAGTCCAAACATTAAGACGAAGACAGTCCTCGCTTGTATAGCCCCAATCGTGGTGAAATACAAATTCGCTTTCGTCTTGTACTGATGTGGTTGGGTCGAGTAGGGGTGCTACTGGGCCATACGTAAGCGAACTACGAACGCCCGTCCAAGCTTTGGGTTTGTGGGGTGCTTCAAAACGGGCCGCTTCGGCATAAGGAATGCCTTTGTAGGTAAAAACGCCGTTGTGGATATAGCCACGTACTTGTCCAGATTCGGTGCTGGTAACAGCTACATTAGTTCCTGTTACCAACTGTGCCTGAGCCGAAACGCCTAAGCTACAGGCTAAAAGAAGGGTTAATAATTGTTTTTTCATTGTATTAATAATTTGAGGATTTGCTAATTTGAAGATTTGATGATTTGAAGATTTGAAAATGAAGTGAGATTGGGGGATTTAAAAATGAGGTAGCATTTGAAGAAAACTCCATTCTCAAAATCACCAAACTTTCCAATTACCTAACTTTCAAATCCCCAAATCTTCAAATTACCAAAAATCTAATTGTGCTTGGTTGGGCAGTGGCGTACATCGCATATCGGTATCTAACAGCATTACTTGTGGATGTTGACTGCTAAAAGGTTGCCATGTCGGTAATTTATTGCCATTTGGATTGCCAGTTTTGGCAAAATTTGTCCAAAAACTACTCATAACATCTGCAATGCTGCGGTCAATGTCTTCCCAAGGACGATTGAGCGTATGCAAATTGTTGTAGGCATATACAATTTCGCCAGAATGGAAAGCTCCAAATTGCGTTTCGCTCGAATACGCTGGGAGTTTTCGGTTGAAATTATAGACAAAAACAGGTGATTTTCCCGTTTTCGACTGCATTTTAGCCCACCAATAATCTTGTACGCCGAAGGTTTCGTCACGACTCATCGCACCAGCCGACTGATTGGCCTCTGCGTCGGTTGTGGCTGGATATACCTGTAAAGCGGCTTGGGCTTTCTCTTTGCCGAAACGTTGTTCAAGTTGTTGTGCAAAAGCTTCTTTGGTCAATTTTGGAATGAATAATTTGTCATCGGCATTCCAACCAACAATGGTTGGCACGTCGTTTTGTTTGCCTTGGTCAAAAATTTCATAAATACTGTTGGGTATCACATAGCCGTCGATAATGGGCCAAGTGGGAGCATTGCCTTGTAGCTTTTGAATTTCCTCGGCAGACTTGGCACGAAGTTGGGCCAACGACGTGCATTGGATACTTTCGCCCCATTTCAAACCTGTTTCTTCTGTTTGTGCTAAATTGCGTTGCGGACGACCAGCGGCTGTGTAAAATTGTCCTCCACTTTGGGCAATGGCTTTGTGAAATAATCCTTTGGAAAGGGGAGAGGCAACCAAATAATTGACAGCAAATGCCCCAGCCGATTGTCCTGCGATGGTTACATTGGCTGGATTTCCTCCAAATTTCTCAATATTTTTCTGTACCCAACGCAAGGCCGCTTGCATATCGAGTAAGGCAAAATTGCCCGATGTCCCCGTAGCCGATTCTTTGCTGAGTTCGGGATGTGCCAAAAAACCAAAAACGCCTACCCTGTAATTGATGCTTACGAAAATGACACCTTTGTTAGCGATGGCTGCTCCGTCATAAATCGGACAAGCACTACCGCCACTTCTGAACCCTCCGCCATAGATATATACCAAAACGGGCAATTTTTCTGAGGATTTTTTGGCGGGTGTCCATACGTTGAGGTACAAACAATCTTCGCTGATGGGTTTTTCGGGAATCAAAAATTCAGCCGACCAAAACATAAAAGGCTTAGGACTATCTTGCATCGGACTAGCACTGAATTGTTGGCAATCTTTTACGCCCGTCCAAGGAATGAGGGCTTGTGGAGCTTTCCAACGCAAATGGCCTACAGGCGGAGCAGCATAAGGAATGCCCTTGAATACACGAACTCCCGCCTGTTGACTGCCCTTGATTTGTCCGCCTTCTACCGATAGCACCGTTTGGGCGTAGCAAAACTGGCAAACCAAGAAACAGATATAGGATACAAGGTATTTTTTCATAGTTTATCAGGAAAAAAGGACGTGTTTGGCACGTCCCTTTCATTTGATATTATTTGTATGTTTTATCTAAAAACTCATAACGAGCGTCGTTTTCAGCTTTTACTTCTTTCGATTCGGTATCAATAATCATCACGGCTGGCATTTTATCACCTGCTTTGGCTGCCGACCACGAAGGAAGCTTGTCGCTATTGGGATTACCCGTTTTGATGAAATTAGCAAAGAAATTAAACATCGTTTCCGATACCTTGTAGTCGTCGGGTGTCCAAGCGTAGTCTTTTACCAAAGGCAAATTGCCCATGCAGTATTCAATTTCACAAGCATGAGGGGCACCTACTGGCTTGGGTGCTGGCGTGTTGGCATCTTTTTTGACTGTACCACCAGCCAAGCCCGAAGCAAGGCTTTTATCCACCAATTCAGGACGAAGCTTGCTGTACAAATAGCGATATACGGGCTGAGTGCTATTGTTGCGGTGCAAATCAAACCATTTCCAAGTGCTGTACGCAATGAATCTGTCGGAAGCCAAAGCCGTAGCCGATACTTCTACGTCACGGTCGGTATTGCCTACAGGGTACAGTTTCAATACCTCTTCGTGGTTGCTAGGATATTCTTTTTTTACACGATTAACAAAATTTTCGGCATTGGCAGGGCCTTGTAAAAATGCACCTCCGGGTATTTCGGCAGAGTTCCAACCCAACAATAAAGGTACTTGGGCTTGTTGTTTGGCTTCAAAAATTTGAGGTAAATTTTTGGGTAAAAAATAATTGTCGATTACTACAGGAAAACCAAATCTTTTTGATTCGTTATAAATTTCGTAAACCTCACGTGTGGACAAAGCACGTAATTCTTTAATTGACTTATAACCAGCTTTTTGTATAAATTCTACGCCTGTTTTTTCCGCTTCTGCCAAAGGTACAGGTGCCATCGTAGGGTTGATTCCAGCACCACTCTCGCCGATAGCCCCAGCGATGAGGTTTTTAGAAAGGGGCGAGGCCATCTGGTAACTTACTGAAATCGAGCCAGCCGATTCGCCAGCAATGGTTACTTTTTTGGGGTCGCCACCAAAGGCAGCAATATTTTTTTGAACCCATGCCAAAGCGGCTTGTTGGTCGAGCAAGCCATAATTTCCTGATGCTTTATAAGGTGCTTCGGCCGATAGTTCGGGGTGAGCCAAGTAGCCAAAAACATTGAGGCGATAATTGGTTGTAACAACAACAATGCCTTTTTTTGCCATTGCTTCACCATCGTAACGAGGCTCAGAGGCATCGCCAGCGACATTGCCGCCACCGTAAAAATAGACTAATACGGGCAAATCTTTGGTGTTGCGTTTGGCAGGAGTCCATACGTTGAGGTACAAACAATCTTCGCTAACGCCGTCAGAACGTGACTGCATATCGCCAAAAACCATCGTTTGCATCGGACGAGGGCCAAATTTCTTGGTTTGCTTTACGCCAGTCCAATTGTCGAGTGGCTGTGGAGCTTTCCAACGAAGCTCGCCCACTGGAGGCTTGGCAAATGGTACACCAAAGTAGGTTTGAATGCCCGTGTGTGTGTTATAATTTCCTTCAATGATACCGTTCGCAATGTTGGTTTGTACGGCAAAGGCATTGTTTTGTGCATATAGACTGGCTTGCATACACAGCATAAATAAAAATAGATACGTAAGTTTTTTCATTGTTTTTAGAAGGGGAAAGCTTATTGTCGCAAATTGCGACAATAATAATTGGTTTTTCTAAAAAATCCTATTTATTTTTGGAAAAATTATAATATATTTTGGATATATGGAAAAAATGGATGGATGCTGAGTCCTATGCTAAGGAATAGTTTGTTTTGAATAAACAAATACAGAAATTTGATAAACCATAAACTTCTTAATACAACGCTATTTTGAATACATTTCTGACACATATTGCTTTCGATTCGGTCGTCTTTGGTTTTTCGGGAGAAAAGCTCAAAATCTTAATTATGAAATACCACAATACGGGGCTGTATGCTTTGCCAGGGGGATTTGTAGGCTTGCAAGAAAACCTAAACGATGCTGTGCGGCGTGGGCTGAAAGAGCGGACGGGGCTAGATAATATCTATTTAGAGCAGTTTTATACTTTTGGTGATGTGGCACGTTATAAGCCCGAAGTCATGCAAACCATTTTGGAAGCCAACGGAAGACCTTTAGCAGAAAACACTTGGATGCTCGAACGTTTTATTTCTGTGGCGTATTATGCCTTAATTAATTATGAAAAAGTTATACCCAAGCCCGATGCTTTGTCAGATTTGTGTGCTTGGTATGCTTTAGACGAATTGCCTCCCTTGATGCTCGACCATGAGTTAATTGTAAAAAAAGCCTTACAGACGTTGGGCGAAAATCTTGATAAGAAGTTGGTAGGGGCAAACCTCTTGCCAGAACGTTTTACGATACCAGCTTTACAAAAAGTGTATGAATCTATTTTAGGCGAAAAGTTGAACAGAAGTGCTTTTCAACGCAAAATTCTAAGTTTGGGGATTTTGAAACGGCATGAGAAAGAGTATTCAGGAAAGGCACACAAAGCTCCATTTTTGTATAGCTTTGAAGAAAAATAAAAAAGGATTTAGCTAGGCTAAATCCTTTTGTCGGGGTGGCAGGATTCGAACCTACGACCTCCTGCTCCCAAAGCAGGCGCGATACCGGGCTACGCTACACCCCGAAATTTCTTTCGGTAACTATGTGAAATAATTTGTCTTTTGTGATTCCGTCAGGATTCGAACCTGAGACCTACTGCTTAGAAGGCAGTTGCTCTATCCAGCTGAGCTACGGAACCTTTTACAAAAAGATTTTGGCTATTTCAAACCAAAATCTTTTGTCGGGGTGGCAGGATTCGAACCTACGACCTCCTGCTCCCAAAGCAGGCGCGATACCGGGCTACGCTACACCCCGAACTGAACCACAAATGAGCTGTGGCGGAGAGAGAGGGATTCGAACCCTCGGTACCGTTACCAGTACGACAGTTTAGCAAACTGTTCCTTTCGGCCTCTCAGGCATCTCTCCTAAACAAATTTGGTAATTTTTTATACCTTGTTGTTTTTCGTGATGCAAAGGTACGGCTTTTTTCCGTTAAGTTGCAAGCTTATAAAGGAAAAAAACACGTTTTTTTTTAGGTTTTTTGGTAATGTTTTTTTATTATTCTGAAATACAGTTACTTATTAAATACTTTATCAAATGCTTTTTTTCATCAAAAAAGCTCCTTTTCAAAGTGCCAGAAGGCAACAACATGAAAGAGGAGCTTTTGATTGAATAGGAGAAAGAAATAAGAGGTTTTACATCTTTTTCGACGAACAATATTACTAGGTGGTTAAATTATTTTTTCGCCAAAGATTACCTTTGGGCGTTGATAGTCGGCTGAGTTGTTGGGTTTGAACAAGTGCCTCTAAGTCTTTTTCGGCTTCTTCAAAGCTACAGTTGGTCAAAATAGCGTATTCTTTGGCCGTAAGCGATTGGTAAGTTTGTAAAACCCGTTCGACTGTGATGGCTTTTTTCTGAGCCACAGGCAACAGTTCTAAAATAGCTTTTTCAAAAATTTGATAAGGCTTAAAGCCAAAAACAGTCTTTACTTGCTGTGCTTGGTTATGGATAAAAAAAGTGGGAAATCCCTGTATGGCACATTGTCTGGTAAGCGCTAGGTCTTCTTGGAATAAAGCCAGTCCTTTACCTGTCATATCGTGTAGAAGTAAGTCGCCATCCAGCCCTACTTCTTGGGCTGCTTGTGCCCAAAAGGCGTGTTTGGTAATATTCTTTTTTTCAAGAAATACCATTTCCCTGATTCTTCTCAAAAAACGAATCGCTTTTTGTTCATCTTGTATTTGTGCCGCCTTGAAGGCGATAGAAGGTGGATACGAAGAGGGTAGAGGGTCTTCGAGCCATACATTGCCATCAATGGGCATTTGGTAATAATCGCTCACTTCGTCCCAATGCACTGCCACATCGCTGGGTTTGCTAATGCCTCCTTTGTTGTAGTTCCAGTCGGGCAATAATCCGCCCATGTGGTAATGAATCTGAAACAAATGCCCGTATTCGAGCTTGAGTTTACGGAGTTGTGGCTCTATGCCCCAGCACGAAGAACAGATTGGGTCTGTGAAATAAAAAATATGCAAGGGTTGTGTTTGAGGAGGCGTTTCAACGAATGCCTCAGCTTCTGAGGGAACGCCACAAATGCCCAACTCCACATCACAATGCAAAGGGTTTTCGATAGATTGATTCATAAGTATATATTTTAAAGGGCTATGTACATAAGATGAAAAAAACAATAGATTGAAGAATAAGGTTTTTTTTCTTGATTTGTTATTATTTTTGCCTAAAGTTCAACATCAAATGTGAATAAAACAAGAAGTCAGAAAATTATGACTACCACAAAAAACATAGAAAACAGAGAAATGTGTCCTGTAGAAGCGTTGATGAAGACGCTTTCGGGCAAATGGAAAATGCAAATTTTTCGTTTGGCTATAGATGCCCCTGTGCGTTTCAATAGCTTGTTGAGGCAACTAGAAGAGGCCAATCGGCAATCGCTTGCGGTGGCGTTGAAAGAGATGGAAAAAGACGGATTGATAACCAAAAACGTTATCAACGAAAAGCCTTTGCATATTGAGTATGTATTGTCTGAAAAAGGAAAGCTATTGTTGCCTATTTTCTTTCAATTAGAGCAATTTCAAAGTTCTATGTAGCAGGAACAAAAAAAGCTTCTCCAACGAGAAGCTTTTTTCATACGGTTCAGTTGTTGCTATACTACAGCAAAGCTAGATACTGCTTTTGCTTCGAGGATAGAACTTCCTTGTAAATAAACATCGGCTTGACGTGCGGCTTCACGACCTTCGGAGATAGCCCAAACTACCAACGACTGTCCACGACGCATATCGCCAGCAGCGAATACTTTGTCGATAGAAGTTTTGTAATTATTGGCTTTTACATTGCCTCTTTCGTCAAACTCAAGACCTTTTTCTTCTAATTGGCTCAAAAGACCTTCTCTTTGTGGATGCAAGAAACCAGCCGCAATGAGTGCCAATTCGCAAGGAATGACACGTTCGTTTTTATGTACTTGTTGTGCTTTGCCGTCGATTACTTCCAGAGCAATATCAGCAATTTTGATACCTGCCAAGTTGCCATCACCATCGCCAACGTATTCTTTCACGGCAATCGACCAATGACGGTCGGCTCCTTCTTCGTGCGAAGTAGAAGTACGAAGCATCATAGGCCAGTTTGGCCAAGGCGTTTGGGTAGCACGTTCTTTTGGAGGCATAGGCATTACTTCTACTTGCGTAACGCTTTTTGCTTTATGACGGTTAGATGTACCCACACAGTCGGAACCAGTGTCACCACCACCAATCACTACCACATTTTTGTCAGTAGCCAACAATTCGCCATTGGCATAAGCCGCACCACGGTGGTCGAAAGTGCGGTCGATACCAGCCACACGTTTGTTTTGTTGCGACAAAAACTCCATAGCTGGATAAATTCCTTTCAAGTCTGCTCCTGGAATAGGCAACATTCTTGGTACAGTAGAGCCACCAGCCAACATGATGAGGTCGAATTCTTCGAGCAATTCGTCTGCTTTGATGTCAACGCCCACATTGGTAGAAGTTTTGAACACCACACCTTCGGCTTTCATTACTTCGGCACGGCGTTGTACTACCCATTTTTCTAATTTGAAATCAGGGATACCATAACGAAGCAAACCACCTACTTCATCGGCACGTTCAAATACCGTTACAGCGTGACCTGCTTTGTTTAATTGTGCCGCAGCCGCCAAGCCAGCAGGACCAGAGCCAATGACGGCTACTTTTTTGCCTGTGCGTTTGGTAGGAGCATTAGGTTTTACCAAGCCATTGGCAAAAGCATACTCAATGATTGATTTTTCGATGTATTCGATGGTAACAGGCGGTTTGTTGATACCCAACACACAAGCAGCTTCGCAAGGAGCAGGGCAGATACGGCCTGTAAACTCTGGAAAATTATTGGTTGACGATAAAATTTCATAAGCATATTTCCAATTTTGGTCATATACCGCATCGTTAAACTCAGGAATAATATTTCCGAGTGGACAACCATTGTGACAGAACGGCACGCCACAATCCATACAGCGACTGGCTTGTTCTGTTACTTTATCGGTTGTAAAATCAATATCAATTTCTTTATAATCGCCGACACGTTCTGTTACGGGTCGTTTTTTAGGAGTTTCTCTAGTTACCTCTAAAAATCCTGTTGGTTTTCCCATTGTTTTGAATTTGAAAATTTGAGGATTTGCCCATTTGAAAAAGTATCAAATGGGCAAACTTAGATTAATGAGCGATTTCCACTTGGATGTCTTTGTACACCACATCTTTGTTTTCGAGTACTTCGGCAACCGAAACGTTGCGAGAAGCCAAGGCTTTCTTAAAGTCTTGTGGCATTACTTTGACGAATTGAGCAAGCACTTCTGTCCAGTTATCAAGAATGTATTGTGCTACATCCGATTTAGTGTATTGCAAGTGTTGTTCTACGTAAAGTTTCAAGATGTTTTCGTCTTCTTGTGTAAGTCCTTCAATAGCAACCATTTCGCCATTTAGCTTGCTTGCAAAGTCACCTTTTTTGTTCCATACATAAGCTACACCACCCGACATACCAGCACCGAAGTTTCTACCTGTATCGCCAAGAATGACAACTAGTCCACCAGTCATGTATTCGCAACCGTGGTCGCCGATGCCTTCTACTACTACTTTTGCACCTGAGTTACGCACACAGAAACGTTCGCCAGCCATACCTCTGAGGTAGGCTTCGCCCGAAGTAGCACCGTAGAAAGATACGTTACCAACTACCGAGTTTTCGGAAGGATTGAATGGTGCTTTTTTGTTTGGATAAACCACCAACTTGGCACCGCAAAGACCTTTACCGATGTAATCGTTTGCATCCCCTTCTAGTTCAAAAGTAATACCATTCACCGAGAATGCTCCAAATGATTGGCCAGCAGTACCTGTAAATTTGATATGGATTGTATCGTTTGGTAAACCTTTGCTACCATATACTTTCGTAATTTCGTTAGAAAGCATTGTACCGATGGTACGGTTTACGTTGATTACGTCTAGTTCGCCATATACTTTTTCTTGACTTTCGATAGCTGGTTTAGCAATCTCCATCAATTTCCAGTCTAACTGTACATTCAAGCCGTGGTCTTGTTCTTCTTGTTTGAACAAAGCTACATCAAGTGAGGTAGGTTCTTTGTACAAGATAGGCGACAAGTCGAGTTGTTTGTATTTCCAGTGATTGATAGTGTCTTTCATTTCAAGGCGGTCAACTTGTCCGACCATTTCATTAATGGTACGGAAGCCAAGTTCTGCCATCACTTCACGGAGTTCTGTTGCCAAGAATTTGAACAAGTTTACTACGTGGTCTGGATTACCTGTATATAAAGCACGCAAGCGAGGGTCTTGTGTAGCTACGCCCACAGGACAAGTGTTCAAGTGGCATTTACGCATCATGATACAACCCGCAGTTACGAGAGCAGCAGTAGCAACGCCCCATTCTTCTGCACCCAAAAGTGCTGCAATGGCCAAGTCACGACCTGTTTTGATTTGTCCGTCGGTTTGGATAGTCACACGGCCACGCAATTTGTTACGTACCAATGTTTGGTGCGTTTCAGCCAAGCCAAGTTCCCAAGGAAGACCAGCGTGACGGATAGAAGAAAGCGGAGATGCTCCTGTTCCTCCATCGTGGCCAGCAATCAAAATATGGTCGGCGTGGGCTTTGGCAACCCCTGCGGCGATAGTTCCAACGCCTGCTTCAGATACCAATTTCACCGAAATACGAGCCGCACGGTTGGCATTTTTCAAGTCGAAAATAAGCTGTGCTAAATCTTCGATTGAATAAATATCGTGGTGCGGAGGAGGCGAAATCAAGCCAACACCAGGGGTTGAGTGACGAGTTTTACCAATCCAATCATCTACTTTATGGCCCGGAAGCTGTCCACCTTCACCCGGTTTTGCTCCTTGAGCCATTTTGATTTGAAGCTCTTGGGCATTGGTTAAATAATGCGCAGTTACGCCGAAACGACCTGATGCCACTTGTTTGATAGCCGAGTTCATCGAATCGCCATTGGCCATTGGCTCGAAGCGGATAGGGTCTTCACCACCTTCACCTGTATTCGATTTACCACCGATGCGGTTCATGGCAATAGCCAAGGTTGTGTGTGCTTCGTAAGAAATAGAGCCAAACGACATCGCACCTGTAGCGAAGCGTTTGTAGATGCTTTCTATTGATTCTACTTCTTCTATTGGCACAGGCGTACCTTTCTTAAATTTGAGCAATCCTCTGAGCGTCATGGCTTTTTCAGATTGGTCGTCAACCAACTTCGCATATTTTTTGTACAACTGGTAGTTGTCGGTGCGTGTTGATTGCTGTAATAAGTGGATGGTTTCAGGGTTAAACAAGTGTGCTTCGCCACGGTGTTTCCACTGGTACACGCCACCTACTTCCAATTTCGGATTAGCCACAGGCACTTCTGGGTAGCCATTTCTATGTTTGATGAGGGCTTCTTTTTGGATACCTTCCAAGTCGATGCCACCAATACGAGAAATTGCGCCAGTAAAGTATTTATTTACTACATCTTTCGACAAACCAACGATTTCAAAAATCTTCGCTCCTTGGTACGATTGAAGTGTTGAAATGCCCATTTTAGAGAAAATTTTCAACAATTCTCCGTTTACAGCCTTGATATAGTTTTGTTGTAATTTTTCGTAAGGGTAATCTACCTGCAACAAGCCCTTTTCTTTCATGCCACGGATGGTCTCGAAAGCCATATAAGGGTTTACGGCAGCAGCACCAAAGCCGATAAGTGTGGCAAAATGATGCGTTTCCCATACATCGCCCGCTTCTACAATCATGCCTATTTGGGCACGTTTGCCTTTGCGAATCAAATGATGGTGTACCGCCGAAACAGCCAACAACGAAGGAATTGGTGCATGAGAGCTATCAACGCCTCTGTCGGTGAGCAACAAGATTGCATAGCCATCGTCCACGGCATCTTCCGAGTATTGACAAATACGGTCTAAGGCACGTTTCAATTGGCCTGGCTCGCCTGTTGCTTTGAAGGTAATATGAATCGATTTCGTTTGGAAGTTTTTATGGTCAATCCAACGAATTTTTTCCGTTTCTGCATTAGTCAATACAGGCTGACGGATTTCGATTTGGCGACAATGCTCTGGCGATTCTTTCAACAAGTTTTGCAAACCTCCAATATCAGAAAGCAACGACATGACAGTACGCTCACGGATAGGGTCGATAGGAGGGTTGGTTACTTGGGCAAATAGTTGTTTGAAATAGTACGCTAAATGTTGCGATTGGTCAGAAAGAATAGCCAAGGGGGTATCTACACCCATCGAGCCAAGGGCTTCTTTTCCTGTTTCAACCATTTGAGATAACACCACACGCAAATCTTCTGTAGTGAATCCAAATACTTGCTGACGCAACAACAACTCTCTTTCAAACGGCACACGGTATTCTGCACCAGGCTCAGGAAGGTCTTCAACTTTGATTTTGTTGTTTTTCAACCATTCGCCATAAGGCTGTTGCTTACAGATTTTTTCTTTTAATTCATCGTCAGGAACGATACGACCTTGCTCCATGTCCACGATAAACATTTTGCCCGGTTGCAAACGACCTTTCTTGATAACCGTCGATTGGTCAATATCAAGTACACCTGCTTCTGAAGCCATGATTACGAAGTCATCGCTTGTTACCCAGAAACGAGAAGGACGCAAGCCGTTGCGGTCGAGGGTAGCACCAATGATTTTTCCATCGGTAAAAGAGATAGACGCAGGGCCATCCCAAGGCTCCATCAAGGCTGCATGGTATTCGTAAAAATCACGTTTGTAGTCTTCTATTTGCTCGTTGCCGTCCCATGCTTCAGGAATCAACATCATCATCACGTGTGGAAGCGAGCGGCCCGAAAGTGTCAATAGCTCAACGGCGTTGTCTAGCACCGCCGAGTCTGATTGTCCTAATTGACAAACAGGCAAAATCATTTCCATTTCTTCTTTGGTAAATAAGTCAGACTGAAACAAAGCCGACTGTGCTTGCATCCAAGAAGAGTTACCTTTCACCGTATTGATTTCACCATTGTGACCAATATAGCGGAAAGGTTGAGCCAAACGCCATTCGGGGAAGGTGTTGGTCGAGAAGCGAGAGTGAACGATAGCCAAAGCCGACGTAAACTCGTCACGACGCAAATCATCGAAATACCCAGGTACTTGCATCGTTGTGAGCATACCTTTGTAAATGATGGTGCGTGCAGAAAGAGAAGCGTAGTAGAATTTTCCCTCAACAGCCTTTACAGTTTCGTTAATTACACGAGCAGTATATTGGCGGAAGACATACAGCTTACGCTCGAATACTTGCTCTTCCATTTCGGCTGGACGCATGATAAACAACTGCTCCATTTGGGGCTCTGTGTTACCAGATTCAGCTCCTTGAATTTCTGAATTGTCGCAAGGAACAACTCGATAGCCCAAAATCTCCAGACCTAACTTCTTGGCTTTTCGGGCGATGATTTCTTTACATTCGTTGCGCGTCGTCTCATCCTTAGGAAAGAAAACCATACCGACGCCGTACTCAAAAGCTGCCGGCAAATCAATGCCAAGTTTGGTACATTCCTCTAGGAAAAACTCATGAGGGATTTGTACTAAAATACCTGCACCGTCACCAGAATTAGGGTCGCAACCACAAGCTCCACGGTGGTCCATGCGAATAAGCATTTGAATCGCATCTGCCACTACTTTGTGTGACTTTCTGCCCTTCATGTTCGCTACGAAACCGATACCACAAGCGTCGTGTTCAAATTCCTTGCGATACAACCCTTGATTATCAAAGTTAGTCATGGTAATGGGGTTTGTTTTAAGTTAAAAAATAACCTGTTTGATAGGTAGTCTAAAAATTTTCTTTAGTGGTATAAATATCCCAGTTTTTTTGAAAAGTTGATAATGAAAATAGGGTTTTTGTTGAAAAATTCAAAAAAATAACGTATATTTTCAATCCTACCTTTCTTTGTGATATTGACGATAATCAATCCACTCTATTTCGCTTTTACAAAGATATACAAAAAAATATTTGGATAAAATAGCTTTTTGCCGAATAATCGTTTGTGTATGCCAAAATCAAGTTTTTGCAAAAAATAATCTTAGTTAGATGCAATTTGTCTAGGACTAAGTATTTTTCTGAAAAATGCTTAAAATCGAACCAAAAATAATAAATAATTCAAATTTTGTTCTAAAAACAATTTGTTTTTAAACCTGTATTTTGATGTTTTGCAAAAATAAAGACAATATAAAGTATTTTTTAAACTTATGTATTTTTTTGATAGCTATGTAAAAAAATCTTTAAAAAAACGTTATTTTCTGCTACCAGAAATTACCTCTGAGTGTGTGTAGATGTACTTCTAAAACTGATATACAGTTGGTTATCATATTGCTTGGTGATGGGCTAGTGGTATGGATTATTCCTATTTTTTTTGGCTTGTAGGCAACCTTTTAGGTATAAAAAAAGTCATGTATAAGTAGTTGTAATATTGATAGGAGAAGGGTATCGTTTTACTTATCATCATGAGCGACCTTATGAAGGTATATACATGAGGGTATCTTGCTTTGATTATCAGAAAAATCTATTAAATTTACTATATTATCATGATTTTATCAATAATAGAGGTAACTAATAGTGTCTGACAAACACGAAGTTTTGTGATACACGTTTTTGAAAGATATTACAACACGCTAGGCAACTGTTGAACTATTTACCCAATCAACTACTTTACTACTTATGCAAAAAAAACTATTACTGTTGTTACTTTGGACAATAGCCTTTGCTTTCTCTGCGAAAGCGAGCCACATTGTTGGAGGAGAAATCGACTTACAGCGAGTAACGAATGCAGGAAGTGCTACCCACAGCCTATCTTTAAACCTTTATTTCGACGATATTAATGGTAGAGCGGCTGCCTTAGACAACGCTGTAACGGTAGGGATTTTTCGGAAAAGAGATAATGCTGCGATGGGCTATGTTTCGTTGCCTTTGGTGGTAAACGAGCTACTGGCTTATACCAATCCTTCGTGTCAAAGCAATGCCAGCCTCCGAACGAGGTATTTGCATTATAACAAACTAATTATCATGACTAGTTCGGTGTTTAATGATGCCCAAGGGTATTATATTGTATGGGATAGATGTTGCCGCAATACGATTATCAGTAATATTGTAAATCCAATTAGTACATCTTCTATTTTTTATACCGAATTTGCCCCTTTGGAGGTCAATGGTACTGCCTTTGTTAATTCAACGCCTTTGTTTGGAAAACTGACTGGCGATTATATTTGTATCAATCGTCCTTTTGCCTTTGACTTCAGTGCCACAGATGCCGATGGCGACAGCTTGGTGTATAGTATAGTTACGCCATTCAGAGGACTAAGTAGTACCAATAACCCAAGCCCACAGTACCCAACAGGGTCGAGCAATTATCCTACCGTGACGTGGGCAGCAGGTTATAGTAGCAGTAATTCGATACCGGGTTCGAAGCCACTGACGGTCGATAGGAAAACGGGGGTGTTGAATGTAACAGCCAATAAGCTAGGTCTTTATGTATTTTGTGTGCTAACAGAAGAATATAGAGATGGAAAGAAAATTGGTGCAGTAAGACGTGACTTTCAGTTGATGGTCATTGATTGTCCTATTAATAATTCGCCTAAGAACTTGGTCAAAGTCAAAGGAAGCAAAACCTTTTATACTCCCGGACAAACCATTACATTTACTAAAACTCAAACAGAGCGTTGTTTAGACTTTTATATTACCGACCCCAATCCTTTGACCCAACTGACGATTAAGACCATCAGTGTTAATTTTCAAGATGGTAATTTAAGTAAAATTCCGAGCAATTTCTATATTTCTTCTACAACCGATACCCTCAAAGCACAGGTTTGCCTTGATGCCTGTACAGAGAGTATTGACGGAAAGCCCTTAGAACTCAAAGTGGTTACGGCCGACGATGGTTGTCCGCAACCATTGTACGATACACTCACGGTGCAATTGTACATCGAACCCAATCCCAATACAGACCCTACTGTGAATACTGATTTAGGAAAATCGAAGGTTGATGCACCTGTAAATGCTACCGTGAAGTTTAATGTATTGGGGCTTGATAACGACAACGACCAAGTGACCGTAGTGGCGGTGGGTCGAGGCTTTAATTTGTCGGATGTAGGGATGGCATTTGCGACAACCACCGGACAAGGCAAAACGACAACACCTTTCTCTTGGACACCCAAATGTGCCAATGTGCGTACTACCGACTACGTTGTTGATTTCATTATCACTGACTATCGTTGTGGCAAGGCACATCAGAAAGATACCGTTACGGTTGCGTTTAAGCCAATTAGTAATCCTAGTAATCCACCTGTAATTTCTTCGACTTTGACTCAGAAAAATTTGACGTATTTACTAGACGGAGAAAAAACAACAACGTTAGATTTTAATGTTATTTCAAAAGATATTGACAACGACCCACTTTTGTTGTATGCCGTGCCACAAAATTTTAAATTGGCGGATGTGGGTGCACAATGGGCCGACAAATCGGGCGTAGGCAATGTGACTTCGCCCTTTAGTTGGGCATTGACTTGTAATTTGTTGAATAGAAAAGATACCGAAACCTACAAGATTTACTTCGTTACCGAGGACAATTCGTGTAGCCCCAATCGCTATGATACCCTGCAAGTGAACGTTACGCTTAAAAATGCTACTTCGGTCTATGACTTTAAGCCGAGCAATGTAATTACGCCTAATAATGATGGGAAAAACGATTATTTCGATGTGGCTGATTTACCAGAAAATAACTGTTTTGAACAATTTGAATACATCCAAATTACCAACCGATGGGGGCAAACGGTATTCAAATCGTCGGACCGCAAGTTTAAATGGTATGCCGACGACGTAAGTGCGAGTGATTATTATTACGTATTAAAGTTCACGAATCGGATGTATAAAGGCTGGGTGACGGTCTTGAAGCCATAGAAAAAGGGTCTCTGAACAAGAGACCCTCTTTATTTCGGATTGTGTTATGTTTTTCGTAATGCCTTGTACTTTATTGATTAAGTCTAGCGGCACTTTCGCCCATTTTTTCATCAATTCTTCTGAGCACTTGCTCGCTGTTTTGAAGGCGAGGGGCTAAGTTATTGGCTCCTTTGGCTACCTCTCTACGCAAACTATCTCTGATGGCCGTCCATTTGCTTTTTTGTTTTTTCAAAGCTTCGTATTGGTCTAGCTCTTTTTCAAAATTAGCTGCGGCATAAGCGTTGTTACTCGGTTTTTTGCTAGGAACTGTTCCCGTTTTACTTGGAGTAGTAAAGGGCGTATTGGTAGGAGGCGTTGCTTTGGGTGCACTCGCTACAGTTTTCTTTTCCTCTTTTACAGGTACTGGTGGTGGCGGAGGCGTTGTTTCGTTATCGAAGCCATCGTTGGTACTTGCGGTTGGGGTACTAGCAAAGCTAGTATCATTCAGCGTATTGCTACTATCGATGGGTTCTTGAGCGATGTAATTATTGGCACTATTGGTATCGATTGTGCCTTTACCTCTGCTTAGGGTATGATTGGGGTTTTTGAACCAGAAAATGATTCCTGCCACCACGAAAGCCGCAATAGCTACCGACACGTACAATTTGATACGAGAAGGAACTTTTGGGGTGAGGTTAACGGGCTTTTCGATGGTTTTACTTTTGGTAATAGGCTTCACACGAGGGTTGACTACGTCCATCACCACAATATTATACTTCAATCCGAGTTCGGCGGCCGCCGCAATATTCGCAATATTTTGAATAGAACTTTCGGTTGAATTGCTTTGCTGGATAACTTCGTTGAGTTCTGTTTCTGGGATGTGCTGCAAAAGCGTGTCACTACAAATAATTAATTTGTCTTCGGCTAGTAAGTTCAAATCAATCATTTGCAATTTGGAAGGCCTTGTCAGAAATTGGATTTTTTGCCCTTTCCTACTTAAATAGCAGTGCGTGTCGCTAATCCAATTGAGCAACGACGTGTCGCCTAATTCCCAAGAAACTTGTACCTCATTATCAGGACTCGACTCCTTTGCATGACGAGTCACGAGATTAAAAATCTCTAGGATTGAGTCACGAATCGCTCGGTAGGTTGCTTCGGCATCAATATTTTCGGGTAAATCTCCTTGTGTGAAATTGTCCATGGAGGAATTTTTTTTATTATGAATTGAGATTATAGATGATAATCACAAAAGAACATGTTTGTTTGAAGTTTTCCTCAAAAAACATGCCGTTTTGTAACTATTGGTAATGTTCAAAACATTAGCTTAAAAAACACCCCTCGTTTGTATGTTTGGGTATGCAAGGATTTGACTTGCGTAATACCTCATTTTTTACATTATTACTTGATATTTTTTAAATTTTTGAGTAAAAACTATAATTTATCAAGACTAACAATAAAAATATACAAACAAGGAGCTTCAGCTTCTATCCTTAAAGTTACAGGATTGTTCTAAAAAAAACCAAATCTCAATTTTAAAAAACTCGAAAAATACTGTTTTAGTAGGGAAATTATTCAAATGGGACTAGCCTTACCAAAATTTTACCCCCGTCAAACGATTCATTTCTATTTTGGCCAACGCCATCATATATTTATATTGTAGCTGTGTCAATTGTGCTTCACGCAGGGCTGTTTGGGCGGCTTCTATTTCTACGGGCGTTAAAACGCCATTTTTATACCTTGCTTCTGCCAATTGAAGTGCGTATTGGGCTTGATATACATTTTTATCGGACAACGCCAATTTATCTTTTGCCGTATTGTAGTCGTTTTGTGCCACTTCCAACTCTCGTTTCAAGGCTTGGTTGGTGGCATCTACGCTGTATTTGAGCATTTCTCGGTTTACCTTAGCAATGGCTTCGCCGTAAGCACCACGATGACCACTATAAATGGGCACAACCAATTTTAATCCTACTACAGTATTGAACTTAAAATCTTCGTCGATGGGGGGCGTTTCGCCATTGATGCGTGGCAAATACCCGTTTTTGATGCCCGCTTGTCCTACAATCGACAAGGTTGGTTTTTCGGCAAGACTAGCAATTTTTACGTCTTTGTCGGCAATCAAATCTTTTTCTTTCAACGTTTTCAACTCAACATTTTCACTTTGGGCTTGTTCGTAAGCCGTACCAGCACTCAAATCGTTTGTAGGCAAATCGAAATCGGTATCGTTGGCAATTAGGCCATGTGCATCTTTTCCGATAAAAGAGCTCAGGTAAATCAGTTGTTTTTCTAATTGACTTTGCAAATCAACCAAGCGAGTTTCGGCATTTTTATAACGTACCTGAATCGCCACTTTGTCATAATCCAAGGCATCGCCTTGTTTGAGGCGGTCGGCAATGGTTTTTTCGTTGTCGGCAACTAATTTGAGTTGTTGTTGCTGAACTTGTATGGCTTTTTGTAAATAAACAATGCCATAATAAATATTGGCAACTTGGTAGGCATAATTGTTTTTCAGGTTGTCGATGCCATACCTTGATACGTTTGTTTCGAGCTTCGATTTTTCGATATTCAACGCTTGGCGGCCCCAGTCGGCAATCACATAATTGGCGGCGATGTTGGCGTTGTAATTCATATTAGGTTGAAAGCTCAATACGGTATTCGTACCCCCCATAGCAAAGTTGGCTTTGGCTACGGGGTCGATGCGTGTAACGCTCATTTCCGATTGTACTACAGGTTGTTTGGCCGCTTCTTGGATTTTTGTTTTATAATCGCCAATGGTTATTAACTGTTGTTGTTCTTTGATTTTGGGCGAATAATCCAACGCCGAGCGAACCAATTGCCCTAAGACTGGATTTTTTTCTTGTGCCAGCAATGTACTCGACTGTAGCAGTACCGTTGCCATTAAAATATAATATCGTTTCATGAGTAATTCAATTAAACTAATGTTTTTCAATACATTACATTAAATCTAGTGGCTTTCGGCAGCGGCTTTGGCTGCTTCGGCGGCTTCTTGTTTCGACATCTTCTTGGTACGCAAGAAGAAAATTAGGGGAAAAATAGCTGCAAAAAAGAGCGAAACAACCCTGTAGGTGTCGAGGTATGCCAAATAATAGGCTTGCTTTGTCACCATCAAATCCAGTTGCTTATACGCCATTTGCGTAGCTTCAAAGAAATTTCCTGTTTTGGATGCCATCGACTGCGTAAGCATATTGAGGCGTTCGGTAAAAAGCGGATTGTCGGGTGTCATATTGGCCATCAAATCGGAGCGATGTTGTGCAGCTTCTTTGGTTACGTAATTGTTGGCAAGGGCAATCCCAAACGCTCCGCCCAATTGCCGAATCATATTAGAAAGGGCAATCCCCGCAGGAAATTCTTTGGGCGTTAGGCCTGCTACCGCTTGGTTGATAAGAGGCATTTGCAACATAGCAACGCCTAGCACTCTACAAACGAGCATCGGAAAGAAATCCCATTTACTCATATCGGTGGTGGCGGTACCATTATAAAATCCGAAGAAAATATAAATACAAATCCCAATCATCATGTACGGTAGGGGCGAATCGCCAGCCGCCATGCGTTTACCAATAATAGGAAACAACGCCACCCCAAGCACTGTAGGGGCAATCAAAGAAATCCCCGTTTCTAAAGCGGTAAATCCGTTAATACGCTGTGCCATCACTGGATACACAAACGACGAGGTAAATAAGCCTACACCTGCCACAAAGGTAAAAATGGTAGAAACACCAAAAACCCTGTATTTGAAAATATGTAAATTGACCACAGGATTCGGAATGCTTAATTCTCGCCAAACAAAGCCTACCAATCCAATAGTGGCCATCAACGATACCATCACGATACTACGAGATTCAAACCAATCTTCCGACTCCCCTTTTTCGAGTACATATTGCAAGGCTCCTACGCCAACAGTCAACAACAAAATCCCCCAATAATCAATGTCTATTTGATGCTTTTTCTGTCCTTCGCCTTCTTTTCTTTCTATGTAAAGAATAGTCAACACGGTAGCCAATACACAGATAGGAATATTGACAAAGAAAATGTCTTGCCAAGTAAAATACTCAACAATGTATCCGCCTAAAGCTGGGCCAAGCGTTGGACCAAGAATAATACCCATCCCAAAAATACCCGAAGCGATAGGCCTATCTTGTGGCTCGAAAGCATCGAACAAAATAGCCTGCGAAGTCGATAGCAATGCACCGCCTCCAACACCTTGGATAAAACGCCAGAAGACCAATTCCCACAAGCCATGCGACTCGCCACAGAAATAAGACGAGATACCGAAAATGAGAATAGAAGTTAAATAATAATTTTTACGTCCGAAATATTCTGCCAAAAAGCCCGTCATTGGTATAATAATAACGTTGGCAATGGCATACGAAGTAACTACCCAAGCTACGTCTTCGATAGTTGCCCCAAGCGAACCAGCCATTTGGTTCAGTGCCACGTTTACGATGGTGGTATCGAGCAATTCCATCACGGCAGCCGATATCGTCGTGGCTACAATCAATACTTTTGCTAATCCTTTTGCAGCCATTGGTTTATTTTTTTAATGGTGATTGAGCTAGTTAGTGAGTTGTGAGTTAGTGAGTTGTGAATTGAAAATTAGCGAGTTAGTGAGTTGTGAGTTAGTGAATTGTGAATTAAAAATTAGTACACTTGCTCATTCACAACTTTCCCATTCACTAATTCACTAACTATTTCAACGGTACCGATACTTCTAATGAAAGCCCTGCACGCAAGATGTCTTTGTTTTTTGCAACGTCTTCAATCTCAATTTTTACAGGCACTCGTTGCGTTACTTTGACAAAATTGCCCGAGGCGTTGTCGGGAGGCAACAACGAGGTTTTCGCTCCTGTTGACTCGGCAATTGAAGTGATTTTTCCTTTCAAAATTCTATCTGGATACGCATCTAATTTGAGTTCTACTGCTGCACCCACCTTGAGGTTAGGAATTTGTTTTTCCTTGAAGTTTGCTACCACCCAAAACAAAGAATCTTGTACGACAGTCATCAAAGGCTGTCCTGCTTGTACCAATTGTCCTGGCTCGATAGACTTCTTGCCGATTTTTCCAGCCGACGGCGCATAAATTTTGGTATAGCTCAATTTCAAGGCTTGTTGGTCTATTTTCACTTGTTTCAATACCAGCGTAGCTTCGGCTTTGTGCAAGGCCGCTTGTAAAATAGGCAAACGAGATTTGGCAGAAGTTACTTCTTGTACACCCGCTTCGTATTGGGCTTGTAAGACTTCATACGCCGAACGGCTGTCGTCGGCTTGTTTGCGTGTAATGGCATTTTCGGCAAGTAGGGCGTTGTCACGTTCGGCATCTTTTTTGGCTTTTTCTTTTCTTAGCACTACCGTTTTGAGGTTGGCTTCGGTAGCTTTGATGGTCGCCTGTAAGTTTTGGATATTGGCTTTTGCCGTTTCGATGTCGGTTTGGGCTTGTAACAAATCGGCTTTCATTTCTTCCAAAGCCAATTGTCCTTCTTCGGCATCAATTTCTACCAATAATTGATTTTTTTGTACTACGTCATAATCTTTGACCGATACACTTTTTACGTAACCTGCAACCCTTGGCAACACAGGTACAAAATAGCTTTCTATTTGGGCGTTGTCGGTGTCTTCGTGTGTTTGGGCGTAATGATATTCTTTGTAACCTATATACCCTGCTACCACTAATACAGTCGCTAAAATGGCTTTAGGTAAATACTTTTTAAAGGATTGTTGATTTTCCATAAATACGTTTTTTATGTGTTGAAATATTGCGATAGTTCGTTATCAAACCTCTTCGTTATGTAAATAACAGTACAAAGGTAAACCAAGTTTACTAAAATAGTCAAGTAAATTGACTATTTTATTTTTTTATGTTGTATATTTGTTATAAAATTGTAAAAATCTACCACAATCCATAAACCGCCACATAAAACATTAGAGTATGATACCAATAGATGAAGAACGCTTGCGGGCGTTTAAGGACAAAAAGAACCGTTTGATGGGACGTTTGTTAAACAAATCGTACCGCATGGTAACAGATTTAGCGGTGAAATTTTTAACCCAAAAAGGGTATGAAAAATTTCGCTTAGGGCATATTGTTGCCCTGGTACATATCGAATTGGAAGGAGCGAACGTAATTCAGTTGGCACAAAAAGCCGGTATGACCAAGCAGGGCATGAGTAAGCTTATCAAAGAATTGATGGAAGAAGGCTATGTACGTACAGAAAAAGACCCCGAAGATGCAAGGGCTTTGTTGGTTAAGCTGACCGACAAAGGCGTACAATTTTTGTCCGATTGGATGGATTGTTCGGAGCATATCAACCAAACTTTTGCCTCTATTGTGGGGCAAGAAAAGCTAGAGGTTGTCAAAGATATTTTGTCGGAATTGGTTGATAATTACGAGAAAAATTGTTTATCTCCCTTGCAACTCATGGATTATCAAACCCTTCAGAGGCGACTTTCGGAGCAATAAAATCATATATACAACAAAGAATTATCATTTTTTTAAGCGATTTTTTCTTGAAAATTAGAGGCTGTATGTAAAAAATATACGCTTTTCGGGCGAATTGCGTACCTTTGTAAGCATACAAGCATTGTTGTTTTACTAATTCTTAACTCATGGAAAACAAAATTTTCAAAACCCTCAAAGTTGTCAACACACTATTGATTGTCGTAGTGCTTTGTTTTATTTTTACCCTTATGGCATTTTTACTCTTGCCTAAAGGTGGCGATGTTGCCGCTGCCGCCAATGTAGCTGCTGCACCTGCCAAACCAGCCGGCCCCGATTTGTCGGACCCCGCTGTAGCCAAAGGGAAAGAAATTTTTACAAACAACTGTTCGGCTTGTCATGCCCCAACCGACGAAGTGGTAGTTGGCCCTGGGTTGAAAGGTGTTGATACCCGTCGTGATTTAGCTTGGATTACGAAATGGGTACAAAATCCGCAAAAGGTATTGTCTAGTGGCGATAAATATGCGAACGATTTGTATAAAAAATTCAATGGTACACAAATGACAGCTTTCCCTAACTTAGGCGAAGAAGACATTAAAAACGTATTAGCTTATATCAAAGCTAACTAGCGTAGGCGAGTGGTATAGTATTGGCTATATCACTCCTCTACTAAACCACTGCATTGTACGGCTGTGCAATCATCTCTGATATTATTTATGAAACATATTATAAGCTGGACGCTCCGAAATATTCCAAGAAAATACCTTCAATTGGTAAGCCATTTTGCCATGAAAATGTATGCCATCGTCTTGCGTGGCAATAAGGTAACTTGCTCGGTTTGCGGTTCGCATTTTGCTAAGTTTGTTCCTTACGGTAGGCTTGAACCTCGTGAAAACGCCTTGTGTCCGCATTGCTTGGCACTCGAACGCCACCGCTTGATGTATTTGTATTTACAACAAAAAACGAACTTTTTCAAAGAAAATCTCAAAGTATTGCATGTAGCACCCGAATATTGCTTCATCGACCGCTTCGAGAAAATGAAGAATTTAGATTATATCACGGCCGACATCGAATCGCCTTTGGCAAAAGTGAAAATGGATTTGCACCATATTCCGTTCGACGACAATACCTTCGATGTAGTCTTTTGCAACCATGTACTCGAACACGTAGAAGACGATGTGCATTGCATAAACGAAATGCGAAGAGTCGTAAAACCTAATGGTTGGGCCATTATGCAATCGCCACAAGATTGGGCTTTGGAAACGACCTTTGAAGATAAAACCATTACCGACCCCAAAGAGCGAGAACGCTTGTTTAAGCAAGACGACCACTTTAGGATTTATGGCAAAGATTACCACAAACGCCTCGAACAAGGAGGCTGGAAAGTAACCCAAGACCGTTTTGTGATGGAAATGCCCAAAGATTTGGTCGAAAAATTTGCTTTACCTAAAGAAGAAATCATTTATTTCTGCGAAAAGAAATAAAATTTGCGTGCGAGTCGTGCATCTTTCCTTAGCATTATTTACCTTACAGGTGTGAAACCGCCTGTAAGGTTTCTTTTTTTATTACCCTTTAAATTTTATTTCTTCGTCAATGAAATATTCACCCATCAATCCTGCTTTGTTTGTCAGCAACAGGGCTCGTCTTTGTCAACTCCTAAAACCCAATGCCATTGCAATTTTCAATGCCAACGACATTATGCCAACCAATGCCGACGGCACGATGGGCTTTCAACAAAACAGCGATTTGTTTTACCTGACGGGTATCGACCAAGAAGAAACAATGCTGTTGTTGTTTCCCAACAACCCCGACCCCAAGCATCGAGAAATCCTTTTTATCAGAGAAACCTCCGAACTCATTGCCATTTGGGAAGGCTATAAATATACCAAAGAACACGCCAGAGAGGTATCGGGCATTCAGACAATTTATTGGTCGAGCCAGTTTGAACAAGTGCTTACGACCCTCGTTTTTGAAGCCGAATATGTGTATCTAAACACCAACGAGCATATCCGCAACGCCTCAGAGGTACAAACCCGTGATGCCAAGTTTATCAATTGGTTTAAAGAAAAATACCCTTTGCATCAACTCCAGAGAGTTGCTCCCTTGATGCACCAGATTCGTGTTATCAAGCACAGCATAGAAATTGAACAATTGCAAGAAGCCATTCGTATTACAGAAGCGGGTTTTCGAAGAGTATTGTCGTTTACAAAACCAGGCGTAACCGAATACGAAGTAGAAGCCGAATTGCTCCATGAATTTGTGCGTAATCGCTCGAAAGGCTTTGCTTATCAGCCCATTATTGCTTCAGGAGCAAATGCCTGCGTATTGCATTATATCGAAAATTCAAGACCTTGCAACGACGGCGATTTGTTGTTGCTCGACGTAGCCGCCGAGTACGCCAATTATAATGCCGACCTCACCCGTACCATTCCTGTGAATGGACGTTTTACGGCACGCCAACGCCAAGTATATGATGCTGTCAAACGTGCTTTTGAATTTGCAAAATCTATCATGCAAGTAGGCGTATTGTGGAGCGAATACCAACACGAAGTAGAGCTATTTATCGAAGCCGAGCTCATCGGTTTAGGGCTTTTCGACAAAACCGATGTAAAAAACCAAAATCCTGAGTATCCGATGTTCAAACGCTATTTTATGCACGGTACATCGCATCATTTGGGGCTAGACGTACACGACGTTTGGAACCGTTATCGCCGTTTTGAAGCAGGCATGGTGTTTACCATAGAGCCAGGTATTTATATCAGAGAAGAAGGCTTGGGCGTTCGCCTCGAAAACAACATTCTTATTACAGAAACAGGTAACATAGATTTGATGGCAAGCATTCCGATGGATGCCGATGCTATTGAAAGCCTGATGAATCCCTAACGGCTCGCCAACCTCTCCGTTTTGTTGTGCTTCATAAAAGCACAACAAATGGAGTTTTCATTTAAAGAGTTGTTTTTTGCTTGCGATTTCAGTTGTATTTTGTTTGTTTTGTCACAATAAAAGTGTTCATTTTTAGCTATTAAAAATGCCATTCTACTGGCGAATATACAACACAGATAACATACCAGAAGCAACGGCAAACAGGACGTTAAATGAAGTTTTCGACACGTTTGTAATGTTTTAATAGAAATACCAAAGTTTATGCACATTCTTTCGTTTGAAGTGCCAAAAGAACAAAGATAGTAACCCTCATGGCAAAATCCTTTCTCCGTTTAGTTCTTGTGTGTCTGCTGATAGCAGGCGTGATTGGGTGTTGGGAAACGTATCAATCTTGGAAAACGAGTGTTACCACAGCTTCTATCCCAGAAGTGAGCCATCAAGTAGTATTACAAAAAATCACCTCGATGGGTAGGCTCGAATTGGTCAAATACAATTTTAAAGATGTAGTAGAAAGTACCATCAAAAGAGAGCTTTTGCCTGATGCGAAGGTATTGATGGTTATTGCTGGAGAAGCAACAGGCTGCCTCGATTTAACCAAAATTCGGATTAGTGATTTATCTTTGCAACAAGATACCATTATTGTGCATTTACCCGAACCTGACATTTGCTATTTTAAAATAGACCATAGCCAAAGCAAGGTCTATGACACCCAATTTACCTTTATGGATGAAGCGAAATTGGTTGACGAAGCCTTCAAAAAAGCAGAGGTGCAAGTAAAGCAATCGGCATTGCAAATGAAGATTTTAGACGAAACTAAAGCTTCTGCCGAACAAATTTTAAAGCCTTTTATAGAAGAAGTATCTGGCAAAAAAGCCCTCTTGCGTTATGCCTTACACGATACGCCCCGACGGCTCAAATGATACAATGGTGATAGCAGATGTGGGATTTCTGGGATTTTACGAAACCCCAGAAATCATTTTCATATTCTCCAATCCCAAACCCACAGCCGAACTAGGCCCTATACATTTCTATATGTTCTATGCCATCTTCTAAATAAATTTCGCTACATACTTCAAAGCCAAAAGATTCATAAAAGCCCTTGAGGTATAGCTGTGCTCCGATTTTGATAGGCATACCGCCGTACAGTTCTTGCACAATTGTAATAGAGGTTTGCATTAACTCTTTTCCCAAACCAGCCTTACGAGCCGAAGGCGACGTTACGACCCGTCCGATAGAAGCTTCTTCATACGAAATACCCGGCGGTACCAACCTCGTGTAAGCCACAATTTGTTGGGTAGCCCTATCGAAGCCCATCAAATGATGGCATTTATAATCCTTGCCGTCTAAATCTTGAAAAGGACAATTTTGTTCTACAATAAACACCTCGCATCGGAGTTGTAATATTTGGTACAATTCGGTAGTGGTAAGATTCCTGAAATGCTTATAATACCAGTGAATATTCATTGAGATGAAGGGATAAGGTTAAAACGTGCTTTCTTGTTGATTACTCAATACATGATTCGTCCTGAAAACCCACAATTGTTTACTATATTTGTGCAATATAACATTGGTGAGTTATGGGTACATTGTTATGAATATATAACTTTTATTGATAAAAGCTGTCACACAAGCACTCAATTCTTAGTAGCTATATGAAACAACTTGGCATACTTATATTTTTCCTCTATTTATTTTCAATAAACCTTACACAGGCCCAACGCAATGCCCAAGAGTATGAAACGCAATACCTCAAAGCATTACTTTTATACCAAAATAATGAATTTGATAAAGCAAAACTAGCGTTTGCCCATCTATCTGATACAAAACTTCAAACGGTTGCTGAAATTCAGCCGTATGCCTATTATTTTAATGCTCTCTGTAGCATAAAATTAGGCAAATGGCTCGATGCCAAATTGATTATCCAAAACCTGCAAGCGGCGTTCCCGACTTGGGAGAAAAAAGATGAGGTTGCGTATTTGTCGGCCCATATTGCTTTTGAAGACAAAAACTATCCGAGTGCCTTATTTTCGCTTCAAAGTATCAGCGATACAAGCCTGCTCAAACAAAGTACGGCCATGAAAGGGCATTATTTGTCACGCCTCAAAGATACCAAAGTGCTGTATGATTTGTTGAACCAATTTCCAGAAGAAGCTACGCTAAAAGCCCAGTTGCAGCGTTATGCCGTCAACAGCTACAGCACTGCTACCGAATTGCATCAATATCGCCTCAATAAAGGGTATCTCAATTTTGCCTTGCTGTTCCCTATCAATATCGACGAGCTAAATGGTTTCCCAGCCAAACGCAACAACCAGTATGTACTAGATATGTACCAAGGGGCTACTTTAGCCAAAAATCAGTTGTTGAAAGAAAACATTAAAGTCAATTTGCAGGTATATGATTTAGGAAACGATGCCGACGAGATGCTCGAATTGATGAATAATGCTTATTTCCAATTAAACGATTTGATGATTGGCCCACTTTATGCCGAACCCAACAGGTATGCCAATATTTATGGCGAATTTTACCAAGTGCCATTGGTCAATCCTATTTCCAATAATATTGGCATTTTAGACTTTTTCGATAAATCATTTTTGGCACAACCGTCAAGCAATATGCAAGCGGTGAAAGGGGCTGAATATATGGTACAAAAAAGCTACCTGAGTCGTAATATCGCCATTTTTTATGGCCCTAATCCAAGCGATTCGAGCATGGCGGCAAACTATAAGCAAGTGCTAGAAGCTAAAGATTATACGATTACAGCTTTTGAAAAAATTACGTCCAAAACTGAGACCATCGCACGCAAGCTTCCCCAAGGTCGTTTGCATCATGTGTTTTTGGCAAGCACGCATCAGAAAATAGCAACGGCATTGCTTGGGACCTTGAATCAACAAGGCATAGATGCTCCTTTGCTCACCACTGCCGAGGCATTGAGCCACGTAAACCTCAATAATACGCTTGTGAATGGTCGAGAATTGTATTGCCTCGACCCCGAATTTATCGACGCAAACAACACCGAAGTAGAAAGATTTCAGAAAGAATATTTGGTGAAATATGGTGTGATTCCATCGTATTATGCTTTTGCAGGCTATGATATTACTTTATTTTGGGGCAGAGTATTGGGTAAATCTTCGACAGGACTCAAAAAAAGTCTGAGCAACAGCAATACCTACAAAGGGCTATATTTATTGGGCGGATACAATTATATACGTTCACAAGACAACCAAACCGTGCCAATTACGACTTTCGATAATTATAAATTTGTCAAAGCCAAATAACTTCGCATACCCAACGCAAGTGTGCAGAATTTTGATTCTAATTAAATATGACAACAACCAACAGTCAAGAACTTTTTGACAGAGCTAAAAACTTTATTCCAGGCGGTGTAAATTCGCCAGTACGTGCTTTCAGGGCAGTAGGAGGTAATCCATTGTTTATCCAGTCGGCTAAAGGTGCTTATCTTTACGACGAAGATGGCAACGCCTATATCGAACTCATCAACTCATGGGGACCAATGATTTTGGGTCATGCACACGAATTGGTGGAAAAAGCTGTGGCTGATGCCATCCAAAAGGGTTTTTCGTTTGGTGCACCTACCAAAAGAGAGGTAGAAATGGCCGAACTGATTACAAGTATTGTACCTTCGGTAGAAAAAGTACGCATGGTAAATTCGGGTACAGAAGCCACGATGTCGGCTATTCGGGTTGCTAGAGGTTTTACAGGAAGAGAAAAAATTATCAAATTTGAAGGCTGTTATCATGGACATGGCGATTCGTTTTTGATTGCCGCAGGCTCTGGAGCTATCACGTTTGGGCATCCCGATAGCCCCGGCGTAACCAAAGGCGTTGCCAACGATACCCTTACCGCTCCGTACAACGATTTGGCAGCCGTACAAACCTTGGTCGATGCCAATCCCAATAATATTGCGTGTATCATCCTAGAACCCGTTGTAGGCAACATGGGTTTAGTAAAACCACAAGCGGGCTTTCTCGAAGGACTCCGAGCTTTATGCGACAAAGAAGGAATTGTCTTGATTTTTGATGAAGTAATGACGGGTTTCCGTTTGGCAAAAGGCGGCTTCCAAGAACGTTGTGGTGTTATTCCTGATATGACCACAATGGGAAAAATCATCGGTGGTGGTATGCCCGTGGGTGCGTATGGTGGTAAAAAAGAAATCATGGATTGCGTTTCGCCAGCAGGTCCCGTGTATCAGGCTGGTACGTTGTCGGGCAACCCGATTGCGATGGCGGCAGGACAAGCCATGCTGACTTATTTGAGCGAGCATCCAGAAGTTTATACCCGCATCGAAAATGTAGGAAACACGCTTGTGGAGGGCTTCAAAGCTAATATGCAAAAGTTAGGCTTAAACTTTACCATCAACCACATTGGCTCGATGTTTACGATATTCTTTACAGATAAACCTGTCAATAATTTTGAAGATGCTAAAACCTCCGATACCGTATTGTTTGGCAAATTCTTCCAAGCGATGCTCAAAAGAGGCATTTATATGGCCCCTTCGCAATACGAAGCCATGTTTATATCTAACGCTTTGAGCGACGAACACGTTGCTCAAATTTTAGCGGCTAGTGCTGAAAGTTTACAAGAAATTCTGTAACTCGGATTTCTAATCCGAGCGTTTGAAGAATAAGCTCAAGTAAAACTAAAACCACAGGTTGGGTTGCAAACCCAACTTGCCAAAACTAAAATCATTGACTCCTAAATTTGAATAAAAAAATGAATACGTTTAGACAAAATACAGACCAATTTGGGGTTTATTTGAATAAGCTATATCTGAAAAATGTACGCTGTTTTAAAGGTAATCATGAAATCAACTTGAATGATGGGAATAATAATCCTATTCAATGGACGGTGATTTTAGGTAATAATAATGTTGGAAAAACTACGGTTTTAAGAGCAATATCATTATTTGAATTTTTTCACAGAAAGGAAACACAAAAGTTTAATAATGACATAAGAAGTTTCAGTCTATTTCAAAAATATGTTTCAATTGATGAAAATTTATTATTTATAGGAAGTGAACTTCTATTAAGGAAAGCAAATGAGTTAATTCCATTAAAGGAAACTCCATTTATTTATGGAGTTGCGGATTTTTGGCCTGAAAAATATAGAGCACAATGGGAAAGTTTGAATATAGCTTGGCTTGAAAATCTCAATTTAACATATATCAATAATGGTGTATTAGTCAACTCTGATTTTGTTGAAGAGCTTAATCACTTTAAACTCTTCGGCTATGGTACTTCACGCATGATGGTTGATTCTCAATCCCCAACTGAAGATAGTACACAAGGACTTTTCGATAATAAAACTTTACTATTGAATGTAGAAGAATGGTTAAAAGAATTACATTTTGCTGCAATTAGTAAAATAGAAGGGGCTGAAAAAAGGTATAATCAAGTAAAAGACATATTGTGTAAAGGCTTATTGCCAGATGTCAAAGATATTCGTATGCAAACCATTCCTGATAAATCAAGCTACGAAACCTTTCCTGAATTTTTGACCTCGAACGATTGGGTTCGTATGGAAGATTTAGGCTATGGCTACCAAGCTACTTTGGCTTGGGTAGCTGATTTAGCAAAACGAATGTTTGATACTTTCCCAGATTTACCCAATCCATTACATGGTTCGTCAGTTGTGTTAGTAGATGAAATTGATTTACATTTACATCCAGAATGGCAACGTAAAATCATTAAATACCTTAGTGATTTATTCCCCAATGTACAATTTATTGTTACAGCTCATAGTCCGCTTATTATCCAGTCTGCTGATAATGTAAACTTGATAATGCTTGAAAAAGATGATAATCCTGATGGAAATGGCATTAATATCAGACAAAGATTTGGTTCATTTCAAGGTTGGACAATTGATGAAATTTTAACAGAGTTAATGAGTTTGGGAGAACGTACTCGTTCAGATTTATATTTGCAATTGATGGAAGATTTTGAGAATGCTATTTTGGAAAATAGTTACGAAAAAGCTCAGAGCCTTTATAAGCATTTAGACGCAATTCTTTCACCAAGTAGTTATCAACGTAAAGTTTTACAAATACAAATGTCTTCTTTAATGCCCATTGGAGTATGATTAAATTAGAAGCAGTTCCGCCACCGTCTCAACTTACACCACAATTAGTTGCAGAACTAACAACAAAATTCAAACAAGACAAAAGTCCCGTTTGGAATAAAGAGTTTATTAAAAATAGGTTACTCGAATTGAGTAATAGTAAATGTGCTTACTCTGAAATCAAACTGCAAGAAGAAGGGAAGTATATGGAGGTAGAACATTTTTTGCCAAAATCAGTACATCCAGATAAAGTAGTAGAATGGGATAATTTATTACCTGTGAGCAAGTTTTGTAATACAAAAAAAGGTGATAAAGCTCATCCAATTGTTCATCCTGTTCGAGATGAACCTAAAGAACATCTTTATATGATAGATGCAATGATTTTTGGTAAAACTCAAAAAGGAAAAAATGCTGTAATCATATTAGGGTTAAATGATTCAGAACAATTACTAATACCTCGTTCAGAAATTCGTCGTGCAGTCCAAGTTGAGTTGAACAAGCAATACAACCAAGTTGATTATTTTACAAAGAATTCAGACGTTACCAGAATTTTAGAAATTACAAATTCTTTTGAAAACTTATTGAAACAAGGTACAAGAAAAGAAGCTTATAGTGCAACAGTGGCAACTACCATATTAAACGACCCACATTTTTTAGAAATTAAAAATTTTTTTCAAGCCAATAATCTATGGACAAGTGAGATGGAAGTGTTAGAAAAAGAACTGAAATTCTGTGCATTAGATACAAAACCATAAAAAGCTATTGATTTAAAATCAAAAAAACGCTCCTCTATTAAACCTCCCCACAAAAACAAATCTAAGCAATACAAGAATTTAAACCATTAGTGAATAATCTGTTGGGTCTAATGTTGGAGCTTAATACAAGTAAACCACTTACTAAATCTTTATTTTCGAGGGAGATACCAAGATATTACTATCATTATGTTTGACTAAGATACAAAACATACGATTGCTATTCAAACAATAAGTTTGCTAGAATCGCTTGAGAATTATGTTTGAACATAATTCTTGCAGTTTAAATATTCGTATTCTCCAAAAAAGCTCGTAATTTGTCAACAAATTCTCAATTACTTGATGCGAAAATATTCCATTATCATACCCGTTTACAACCGCCCCGATGAAATAGCCGAATTATTGGCAAGTTTAGTGAAACAAACCTACCAACAATTTGAGGTGTTGATTATTGAGGATGGCTCGTCGAAACGCTGCGACCATATCGTTGAGCAATTTGAAGGTATGTTAGCCCTCCATTACGTTTATCAAGCCAATACCGGACAAGGCTTTGCACGCAATGCTGGCTTTCGATTGGCCAAAGGCGATTACTTCATTGTGTTCGATTCCGATGTCATTGTGCCGCCTCAGTATTTAGCCCAACTCGACCGAGCTTTACAGCAAAATTTCCTTGATGCCTTTGGTGGCCCCGATGCCGCCAGCGAAGATTTTTCGCCAATGCAAAAAGCCATCAGTTATGCCATGACTTCGTTTTTTACGACAGGAGGCATTCGTGGAAAAAAGGGAGGTGTTGGCGATTTCCAACCAAGAAGTTTTAACATGGGCATTTCGAGGGCGACGTTCGAGCAAACCCAAGGCTTTGCCAAAAGAGACATGGGCGAAGACGTAGAATTTAGCTTACGCATGAAAACGCTGGGGCTGAAAGTCGGCTTGGTAGAAGAAGCATTTGTGTATCATAAACGCCGAGGTAATTTCCGAGATTTCTATAAGCAAATTTTTTCTTTCGGTCGCACACGACTGGTATTACGGGCTTATAATCCCAATATCTTGAAACCTATTCATACTTTTCCAGCCGTATTTACGGTAGGATGTTTGTCGCTTTTGCTGTGGTATGTGGTGTTTCCGCCTTTTTTCTTGCTTGGAAGTAGCCTCTTGGGACTTTATCTTTTACTTATTTGGATAGATGCCAGCAAACAAAACAAAAGCATTGGCATCGGTTTACTGAGCATTGTAGCCGTATTTGTACAGCTTTTTGGGTATGGTTTTGGGTTTTTATATCAATTGTTATGGAGGAAAAAATGAAGGTTTTTATGTAGTAAAGTAATGGTCATACTCCTTACGTCAATTGCTGGTACTGCCAACTTATTTTAGAACAAGACAGCACAAAAAAGCACAAGACTTTGGCAAGTCTTGTGCTTCAATACGATCAGGCTTTGTCGTTGGCCTAATGTACGAATCTGAAAATTCTACTCCATCTAATTTTACCCAAAAACGATTTGTTAGGGTCGAGCGACATCCAAACGAATACGGCTTTTCCTACTACGTGGTCGGCTGGTACAAAACCAAAAAACCTTGAGTCTTCCGAATTATGACGGTTATCGCCCATCATAAAATAATAATCTTGCTTGAAAGTATAAGAACTAACAAGCTTGCCGTCGATGCTCACTTTGTAGTTTTCTATCACTACATTTTTGTTGCCTTCGTAATATTTGATTACATATTTGTATTTATCAATATTCATCGAATCGAGCTTGATGGTCATGCCTTCTTGGGGTACTTGCAAAGGACCAAAATTATCCCTGTTCCAGTTGTACAAAGTAGAACTCATCGGTACTTCTTCTGAGTGAATAATACTTGGGCCAACGGTTGTTCTGCTATCTTTGGGTTCGATAATCGGGCTAATTTCTTTTACGCCTGCAATCTCTTTTAATTTAGGAATATTAGCCTGACTGGTATTGACCAAGTAGGTGAAAAGTCCTTTTTTCACATCGGCAGAATCGACCAAATAAGGCCCTGCCAAGTTGTTGTTTTCATGCCCCATCGCATCAATCCCATTGTAGATGCCTAGTTCTTCATAAGGAGCAATATCCGAAATTTCAGCATTGGTTTTCAACCAATAGTTATGCTGCATTTTCTCTGGATTTTGGGCAGGCTTGCCGTCGATGTACAATTGTGTATCTTTAATTTCTATCACATCGCCAGGCGTTGCTATACAACGTTTGATATAATAGGTACGCAAATCTAAAGGAGCATCGCCATCTGGAGCAAAATTAGGTACGTTAAATACCACCGCATCGCCCTTTGTTACCTCCGAAAAACCCGGCAGGCGATAAATCGGCAAGTCAAGCCATGTTAGGTACGAAGGCAAATCTGTACCCCAAATTTTTTGGTGTGTCAAAGGCATTTGAAGCGGTGTTTTGGGCGTGCGTACACCATAATGCAATTTACTTACAAAAAGGAAATCGCCTACCATCAAGCTGCTTTCCATCGACGACGTAGGGATGGTATAAGCCTCAAAGAAAAAGAAGCGAATGAGCGTAGCCGCTACTACAGCAAAGGCTATCGAATCGACCCATTCACGAATAACAGATTTTTGTACAGGCTTGGTGGCTGTGGTATTTGCTGTTGTGGGTTGCGTTTTTTTGTCAAACATTGTGTCAAAAATTTCTTGTATCTATCATTTGCACAGGCATTCACTTGGTGTTCGGCTTGTGTTATAGCCCATGAGTCGAATGATGTGAAGATTTGTTACAGTTTATAAAAAAAATTGTTGGACACCCCCTTGGGTTGCCCAACAATTGCTTCGATTAATTGGCCAATAAATCGTCCATGCCAAAAATGCCTTGCTTACCAGCAAGCCATTCGCCCGCAATGACAGCCCCCAAAGCAAAGCCTTCACGGCCGTGTGCTTGGTGCATAATTTCGATTTGGTCGATGTCTGAAATATATTTTACGATATGTGTTCCGGGTACTTTACCTTCTCTTGCCGACCAAATGGCCACTTCGTTGGCGGCAGGAATGGCGTTGTTGACCCACGTATCTTTACCGTCTAAATGTTCAATCAATCCTTCGGCGATGGTAATAGCCGTACCGCTAGGCGAATCTTTCTTTTCGGTATGGTGAATTTCGGTAGAGCTAACGGCGTATTGTTTTTGAGGATTCATCAATTTGGCCAGCATTTTATTCAACTGGAAAAAGATGTTTACGCCAATAGAATAATTCGACGACCAGAAAAACGCTCCTTTGGTTGCCAGCGTTAAGGCTTCTATTTCAGGCTTTTTCTCTAACCATCCCGTTGTACCCGATACCACAGGAAAACCTTTTTCAATACAAGTTTTTACATTGTCGAAAGCCGCCAAAGGGTGGCTAAACTCAATCACAACATCTACTTGGTTGGGCGTAAGTGCCTCAAATTCGTCACGATTATTTACATCAATACGAGCGACGATATTATGACCTCGGCTCAGGGCGATTTTTTCGATAACCTTACCCATCTTGCCATAGCCGAGCAAAACTATGTTCATACTATAATGTTTGGTATTAAATTAAATGAGATTATTTCAGCGTAAATGTGAGTTTTGCCCCAAAAACGGGTTCAGCGATATTAGGACTACTAAACGAAGGCTGGATTTTCAACGAAATATCATCCGTCAAATCAAACGTTTTTAAGTGAGCCGTTACGTTGGCATCAATAATATTGGCGGCCCATACCACGAAAAGAATCAAATAAGAGCCATCTCGGTTGCGTCGGTAGGCATCTACTCTTCTTTTCAATTGGTCGGCACTCAAAGCTCTCGTTGCACCGTCAAAGTCGATTACTTCTATGGTTGTTCCCGAAGCTTTGTAATAAATTTCCTCGTAATATTTGCGGAAGTATTGGTAGTTGTTATTATTCATGATGATGAAATAAACATTTACCCCAAATCCGCCATATACCAAGGGTAATTTCCAATATTGTCGGTTATAAATTTGTCCCCAACCTGGCACCATCAACGAACGCATGGTTGCCACACGAGGAATAATTTTATACTTTGCTTTGGCACTATCTTTGGTTTTCGCCACATCGGTTTTAGCAGTGGCAAGATTAATGGTATCTGCCCTGACAACCTGTGCTTGTGCCTGAAAAAAGCAGCTACAAATACAGCAAAGCAAGCCAATAATCCAATATTTTTTATTCATGCTAGTACTCTTTATAATAAAATAGCCTACCCCATAGGCATTGGTGCTGTACGAACGACAAACCTCCTTGATAAGCTTAGGCTTTAATCGAAAGTAAAATTTTATCTAACTCTTCTTGCGAACTAAACGGTATTTTGATTTCTCCCTTACCTTTATCGTCGGCTTTTACAGTTACTTTCGAGCCAAAATAGGCTTGAAGTCTAAACTGCAAGCTTCTAATTTCTTGTTTTACGCCTCCGCCTTTGGCTTCTACGCCACTAGCCAGCAAATTGGCATTAGAAAGCTCTCGTACTGCTTCCTCTACTTTTCGTACCGACCATTCTTCGGCAATGATTTTATTAAAAATAGATAGCTGTTGCTCTCGGTTGTCGATATTGATGATGGCACGTGCATGACCCATCGAAATTTTATTGTCACGCAAGGCTACCTGAATCACATCGGGAAGTTTGAGCAAACGAATGTAATTGTTTACGGTCGTTCTGTTTTTACCCACACGGTCGCCGAGTTCTTCTTGTTTGAGGCTACATTCGGTAATCAAGCGTTGGTAGCTTAGGGCGATTTCGATGGCATTGAGGTTTTCTCGCTGAATGTTTTCGATAAGAGCCATTTCCAACATTTGTTGGTCGTCGGCGGTACGAATATAAGCAGGGATCGTTTTCAAGCCTGCACGCTTAGAAGCCTGCAAACGGCGTTCACCCGAAATCAGTTGGTACTTATTAGGTGCTAGTTGACGCACCGTAATAGGCTGGATAATGCCCTGCACACGGATAGAGTCGGCCAATTCGTTTAGGGCTTCCTCATCGAAATGGGTACGAGGTTGGTATGGGTTTGTTTCTATCAGGTCAACCGAGATTTCATTCATCGAACTGATTTGCTCTAAACGCTGTGGACGTTCTACAGGCACAGCAGGTTTGGCATTGCTCGTTCCATTCACTGAATCGGAGTCCTGTAACAAAGCTCCCAAACCTCTGCCAAGTCCAACACGTTTTTTTGCAGGTATTTCCATTTTACTCATGATTAAAACATTTTAAAAATTAATATTCGGCTTAAATTTATTCCTGCGTTACATATCCATTTTTGGCTAAAATCTCACGAGCCAAATTGAGGTAGCTTATTGCTCCTTTGCTTTCAGAATCGTGGGCGATGGCAGGAACCCCAAAGCTTGGCGATTCCGACAAGCGGATATTTCGTGGAATAATGGTATTGAAAACCATGTTTTGAAAGTGTGTAGTGACTTCGGCTACAACTTGGTTCGACAAACGCACACGCAAGTCGTACATGGTAAGTAAAATTCCTTCGATAGTAAGTGCGGTATTGAGGCGTGATTGAATAATCTTGATTGTATTGAGGAGTTTACCCAAGCCTTCTAAGGCAAAATATTCGCACTGTACTGGGATAATTACGGAGTCGGCAGCCGTGAGGGCATTGATTGTAATAAGCCCCAGCGAAGGAGAGCAGTCGATGATGATAAAGTCGTATTCATGCAGCACCGTTTGCAAAGACTCCTTCATTTTTTGCTCTCTGTCTTTGAGGTTAATCATCTCAATTTCAGCACCTACGAGGTCGATATGAGATGGAATCAAATGTAAGTAGGGCAAATCGGTTTCAATGATGATGTCTTGCACGAGTACGCCATCGACCATGCACTCATAAATGGAATTTTCAATTTCCTTGGGGTTATACCCAAGCCCCGACGTAGAGTTTGCCTGTGGGTCGGCATCTACAATCAAAGTCCTGAATTCTAAGGCCGCAAGGCTTGCTGCTAAGTTGATAGTGGTAGTAGTTTTACCAACTCCCCCCTTTTGGTTGGCAATCGCAATTACTTTACCCATTTCGATTTTCTGAGTTACTTGTTTCAGTTATTGATTATTAATTACCCTTTATCGGTTATTGAGAGCTTTAGAGAAAACAACGGATAAGGAATAACAAACAACGAATAACTCAATCTGCTTTCAAATATCAATCTTTCAAGCCAGATTTACAAAAAGTGTTCCACAAATGTTTCACGAATATAGAAAACTTTGAGGAATAACACCAAGCACAAGCGTATAATCTTTGTTAAAAATCAAGGATTTAATCAAAAAAAAATATAGCCTATATGCTAACCTTTATAGATTAAATACATTCTTGAAAAAATACAATTTAAAACGAAGTCTATTATTTTTGTAGCCGTTTTGAGAAGGATTGGCATAGCGTGCATTAATTTAATTTAAAAACAGATTAGGTTTGTATTTTAATTAATGCTTATCTTCACTTCTAAACAAAATTACCCAACTAAATTTAATTATAAACTTTTATCAACCATTTATGGCATCAACAACTTCAAACGAAATTAATTCGCCTGAGAAAAAAGGCACTTTTCCACGCGCCATTCCTTACATTCTAGGAAACGAAGCTGCCGAACGGTTTAGCTTTTACGGGATGCGTTCTATTTTACCTACTTTTTTAGTTGCCCAATTCTTCAATCCATCTGGTAATCCAGCTTTACAGGGGGTAGCCGAGGCCAAATCCAACGAAATTGTACACTTATTTGTAGCCTTAGCTTACATCGTTCCGATGCTAGGCGGTTTGGTTGCCGACTGGTTTTTTGGTAAATATAAGGTGATTTTTTACATTTCTATTCTTTACTGTTTTGGCCACCTTACGCTTGCCTTGTTTGACCACGACCTCGATATGTTTTCTTTGGGCTTGCTCATCATTGCTGTGGGAGCTGGTGGTATCAAGTCTTGTGTTTCGGCAAACGTAGGAGACCAATTCGACGTCACCAACGAGCATCTCATGACCAAGGTTTATAGCTGGTTTTACTTTTCTATCAATGCGGGTTCTGTGGTTTCAAATATTGTTATTCCTCTTATATATGCCTCTATCGGAGCAGCATGGGCTTTTGGTGTACCCGGCATCTTGATGAGCTTGGCGGCTTTAATTTTTTATTTGGGTCGTAAAAAATATGTGCACGTTCCCCCTTCTGGTATCAATCGTGACAACTTCGTGTTTATCTCATTTAATGCCCTTAAAAATTTGGGGGCTCAAAAAAAAGCAGGAGAAACGTGGCTAGATGCAGCCAAAGCTGAATACAACCCCGAGAAAGTGGAGGGCGTAAAAGCCGTTTACAGGGTTCTTGCCGTATTTGCGTTTATCCCAATATTTTGGGCTTTATGGGACCAAAATCTTTCAGAGTGGGTTTTACAAGCCAAAAAACTTGACCTTAACACAGGCATTGGATTTACGTTTTTACCCGAACAAGTACAAGTATTAAACCCTTTGTTTTTGGTCAGTTTTATTCCTGTATTTACCTACTTTGTGTATCCATTTTTTGAAAAAATAGGCATTCAAACTACGCCTTTGCGTCGTTTGGGAGCAGGCTTTTTTCTTACGGCTATTTCGTTCGTCATTATTTCTCTCATTCAAACGAGCATCGACGGGGGCGGTAAGCCTTCGGTTTGGTGGCAAATATTGGCGTATTTGATTTTGGCTTGGGGCGAAATTTTGGTGTCTGTTACGGGCTTGGAGTATGCTTATACCAACTCGCCTAAAACCATGAAAAGTACCATGACAGCTATATGGTATTCGGCTGTTTCGATTGGCAACTATGTAGTGTCTTTGATTAATGGAAATATCGCTAAAGGAGGATTTTTTGCCCAATTGACTGGTGCGTCTTACTATTGGTTTTTTACAGGCCTGATGTTTCTCAGTACTTTAATCTTCATGCTGATTGCAGGCAGATTGAAAGAAACGAGGTTTGTAGGATAGAATGGTTATCGGTATAAGTTATTGAGTGATTGAGCGGGTTGTTAGTTAAGTTTTTTATCTTTAAGCACTTATAGGCTTATTTTTGTTTAAAATAAAATGTAACTTCCTGAAAAGGAACACACTAATTCGTCATTGACAATTAAGGCTGTACGAAAGTTTGGTTTTATCCTTCAAATACAATTGTGGTAGCGGCAACCCTTGCGGTTGCCATTTGGAATGTGGCAACCGCAAGGGTTGCCGCTACCACAAAAAATGCGAATAATAAGCACGCTTTTGAATAAAATAAAATCCTTCGTACACCACTAATTGACAATTCACAATTTTAGATATGGGATTTTTGATTGTAAAATTGGGTAAAAAGTATTTGCCTCCGCAATCAAAAATCCTATATTCGATATAACAACAGCCTCATTCCTAGCAACATGGAACTAAAACTTTTGGTCATCAGAACTGCCCAACCAGCACAAGTCGCTGATTTTTATAGGCTATTGGGATTCGTTTTTGTGTATCATCAGCATGGGACTTCGCCTTATCATTATTCGGCGGTTTTGGGCAAAGGCATCTTAGAAATTTATCCATTAGCCAACAGCCAAACAATGCCCGACCAACACCTCAGATTAGGCTTTCAGCTTGACGATTTCGACGCTACGCTTGAAAAGTTGCAAGCAAATAATATTACTTTTGTATCGCCTCCTCAACAAACGCCCTTTGGCTTGATGGCTGTAGTAGCCGACCCCGATGGCAGAAAAGTAGAGCTTTATCCATAAACGATGCTTGTCACTGCCCCAGATATTGCATTTTGTGCAGTTGGGCATACCAACCATCTTTTTCTAAAAGGCTTTCGTGCGTTCCTTCTTCTTTGATTTCGCCTTTGTCGAGTACCAGAATTTTATGGGCATTTTGGATGGTCGATAAACGGTGAGCAATTACGATGGCGGTGCGTCCTTTCATCAATTTGGCAATCGCCTGCTGAATCATTTCTTCAGTTTCGGTATCGACAGACGACGTAGCTTCGTCTAGCACAATAATTTTGGGGTCATGCACCAAAGCCCTTACAAAAGAAATGAGTTGTCGTTGTCCAACCGATAGCGTCGCTCCTCTTTCCATTACGTTGTAATCGTAGCCACCGGGAAGTTTTTCGATAAAATCATGGGCACCGACCAATTTTGCAGCCTCCATAATTTTTTCACGGCTGATATTTTTATCTCCAAGCGTGATATTGTATTCGATGGTATCGGAAAATAAAAACACATCTTGCAATACTACGCCAATTTTACTCCGCAAACTACGCAATTCATAATCGTGCAAATCTATTCCATCAATAAAAATCTTCCCTTGATTTATTTCGTAAAAACGACTCAACAAATTAATCGTCGATGACTTTCCTGCCCCTGTAGCACCCACCAAAGCGATGGTTTCACCTGCTTTTACTTCAAAAGAAATATTTTTCAATACATATTCTTCATCATTATAGGCAAACCAAACATGGTCGAAAACGACGTTTCCTGCCAAATGCTTGGCTTCATACTTGCCTTGATTGGTCGCATATTCTTCCGAATCGAGTAATTTTAAAATTCTTTCGGTCGAAACAATGCCCATTTGTAAGGTATTGAAACGGTCGGCCAAAAAACGAATAGGACGAAAAAACAGGTTCATAAACATAATAAACGCCGTGAGCGTACCCAAGGTCATGTCATGGTGTAAAATTTGTTTTGAACCAAACCATACAATCAAGCCCGTTCCAGCCGCCAGAATCACATCGGCGACAGGAAAATACACCGAATACGCCCAAATCGAGCGGATATTGGCATCTCGGTGCGTTTGATTGATGGCTACAAATTTTTGGTATTCTTGTTGTTCTGCTCCAAAAGCCTGTACAATCGCCATGCCTGTGATATGTTCTTGTACAAAAGAGTTGAGGTTAGAAACTGCCAGCCGTACTTCGTTGAAAGATTTTTTGATATATTCTTTAAAAATATAGGTCGAAACCACCATAAAAGGTACGGTCAGCAAGCATATCAAGGTCAAACGCCAGTCGGTATAAAGCATCACGGCAGTGATAAGAACCAATTGCAAAATATCGCCAGCAATAGAAGCCAAGCCTTCCGAAAACACATCGTTGAGCGTTTCGATGTCTGAAACCGTGCGAGTAACCAACCGCCCAATGGGGGTATCATCAAAGAATTTTAGCCGTAAATGTAAAATCTTTTGGTACAATTGCACCCGAATATCTCGGATGACCGTTTGCCCAAGCCAACCAGCCAGATAAGAAGTAACAAACTGCAACAAACCCTGCAACAACAAAATACCCAACATAGCCAATAGCATCAGCGTCAGTCCATTGTAATCGCCTCTGGCAATTTGGTTGTCGATGGTTTGGCGAATCAATAAAGGATTGAGCGGTACAACGCAGGCCATTACCATGATTAAGGCTACCAAGCTCCAAAACCGTACTTTGTAAGGACGAATAAATCCGTATATTCTTTTAAGTATTTGAAAATCAAAAATTTGCCCGCTTTTTTCTTCTGCTCTCAAGGGATGTAAGTCGAATTAGTTAGAAAAATTATCTTTTAAACTGCTTAAAATTAACATCTCTCGCACAAATTTAGTTTAGTTTTGTACAAAAAAACCCTTTACATTAAATTCTGATGGGCGTGATAGATTTAGAACTTATTACAAAGGAGGTGAGCATTTTGGCACGCCAAACTGCCCTGTTTGTCAAACAAGCAGCCTCCGAATTTTCGAGAGAAAGTATCGAATACAAAGGCTTAAACGACCTTGTTTCGTATGTAGATAAACACGCCGAAGAAAGGCTAGTGGCAGGTTTACGCAAAATTTTGCCCGAAGCGGGCTTTATTGCCGAAGAAGGCACAGCCGGCCGCACCGACGACCAAGTCTATGCTTGGATTGTGGACCCCGTCGATGGCACAACCAATTATATGCACGGGCTTCCGATTTTTGCCATTTCGATTGCCCTGATGCACCACGATACTATTGTGAGCGGCGTAGTGTTTGAGGTAAACAGAGAAGAATGTTTTTCGGCTTGGAAGGGCGGCGGTGCCTACCTCAACGGCGAAACGATGCGTGTTTCTTCTGCTCGTTTGCTCAAAGACAGTCTTTTGGCCACAGGATTTCCGTATTATGATTTCAAACAAACCGACCAATATTTGGGTATTTTGAAAGAATTAATGCAAAAATCGCATGGCTTGCGACGCATGGGGTCGGCGGCGGTGGACCTTGCTTATACAGCTTGTGGGCGTTTTGAAGGATTTTTTGAGTACAATCTCAAGCCTTGGGATGTAGCAGCCGGCACCTTGCTGGTACAAGAAGCAGGGGGCATTGTAGGCGATTTTAAGGGTGGCGACGATTTTATCTTTGGTCGTGAACTAATTGCCTCGTGTGCGGTGTTTCCTGAATTACAAGGGATTATTCAAAGTCATTGGCAATAAGTTATGGAAAATATCATCATCGGCATTATTTTCGTTGGAGCAGTAGCTTACTTGGGCAATCTTGTACGCAAGAATTTTAGTCCTAAACAAACAGGCTGTAGCAAGGGCTGCGGTGCTTGTGGGGCGATAGATGCCGACAAAATTGTGGCACAGTTTCAAGAAGTACATCCACCACAAAAATAGGGCAAAGCCATCAAACAAGGATTGTATCGTCCTGTAAATGTAACGTTTGGTTTGTCTTTGTAGGAGAGGGTTCATTCAACTAATACAGTTGAGTGAACCCTCTCTTTTTATGGAACAAGCCATCTTCAAGATGGGAAAGGCTATGTTTTAGATAGAAAAACCTCTCTTTTTTATGGAAAATTACTGATGGCATGACTCAAAGTCATGCCATCAGTGGTAAAATCCATCTTCAAGATAGGCTAGGCTATGTTTTAGATGGGAAAACCTCTCTTTTTTATGGAAAAAGCCATCTTCAAGATAGGCTAGGTTATGTTTTAGATGGAAAATCCACTCTTTTTTATGGAAAAAGTCATCTTTAAGACGGGTTAGGCTATATTTGAGATGGGAAAAGCGTGTGTTGCTTACTGATGGCATGACTCAAAGTCATGCCATCAGTGTGCTTGTTGACCTTTTACTCATTTATGATTAAAAAAGGATTATTAGCGATAAATAAAATTTATTTTTGCTAGAGTGATAAGGATTAAGGGGGAAAAGGTATTAATAGTAGGGGAGTATCTGTGTATCCGTTAATTGTTTAAACGGATAACAGATACACAGCCAACGGATAACAGATACACAGATAACGGATAACAGTAAACCAACTAAACAAATGAAAAAGCTTTACGTATTTTTATGGCTGTTGCTTTTTTGCGGACAGCTTTCGGGTCAAAACAAGGGGATGAAACCAGTAGAAAAGCAGTCGCCTACAGGAATAGGACGGCGTTTGGCTTTGTTGATAGGCAACAAAGATTATCAATCGTCAAATTTGCCAGATTTGACCAACCCTATCAATGACGTAACATCGATGAGTGCTGTGCTAAAAAAACTAGGTTTTGAGGTAATAATAGAGAAAAATGCAACGCAACAAACCTTTCGTTTAGCCTTGCTAAAGTTTCGTCAGTTGTTGCGTGCCAACGATGTTGGGTTGGTTTATTATTCAGGTCATGGGATGAGTTATAACGGACAGAGCTACCTTATGCCCATAGATGCGCAAGTGAATTGTGTAGAAGAGATAGAAGCTTATGGGATAGGGTTACGACAAATCTTAACAGATATGAAGTATTTACAACTACAAAATAGCATTGTGATTTTAGATGCTTGCCGAAACCAAGACTTGAATGCGTGTACCAACCAAGGGAAAGGGATGATAAACAAAGGCTTTGTAGCCCCTCAAAACCCAAGTGGTAGCATAGTGATATATGCTACAGAAGAGGGAAGCGTAGCACAAGACACGCCAGATTTGCCAAACGGCTTGTTTACGTATGAGCTATTGAAATACCTTGGCTTACCAAACGTGGGATTGCGAGAAATATTAGATAAAGCGTTTGATGGAGTAGAAGCCTACAGCCAAGGGAAGCAATCCCCAGCCCGTTATGACAAGCTTAAAGGGGATTTTTACTTTTTGGTAGGTAATACCCCAAAGCCAAAGACTGATCCCTACGAGCCAGAGATGGTATTTGTAGAAGGAGGCAGTTTTGACATGGGAAGTAATGATGGAGGAAGTGATGAAAAGCCCGTTCACCGTGTAACATTGGGAGATTATTATATAGGGAAGTCTGAAGTGACGCAAGCCCAATGGGAGGCAGTGATGGGGAATAACCCAAGTGATTTTAAAGGCTGTGCTAAATGTCCTGTGGAAAATGTAAGTTGGGATGATGTACAAATTTATCTAGGGAAACTGAATAAAAAAACAGATAAAACATACCGTTTACCCACGGAGGCGGAATGGGAGTATGCTGCCCGTGGAGGCAAAGATAGTAAAGGCTATGTTTACGCAGGTAGTAACGATGATAAAAGTGTAGGATGGAACTTTAGCTGGTAGTAAGACGCATGAGATAGGGGGCTTGAAGGCGAATGAATTGGGTATTTATGATATGACTGGCAATGTATGGGAGTGGTGTAGCGACTGGTACGGTTATAGCTACTATAGCAGTAGTGCTAGTAGTAATCCTACAGGGCCTAGTAGTGGTCTTTCTCGGGTTTTGCGTGGCGGTAGCTGGCGCAGCGATGCTCGGAATAGTCGGGTAGCGTTTCGGAACGGCGACACCCCTGAGAATCGTTTCAGCACTTTCGGCTTCCGTGTGGCTCTTGTACCGTAGCACGAGTTTCCAACTCGCACCGTCATGTATCATCTATAAGGCGTTTTTTGAAGAAATTTGTTATCCGTTATCAGTATATCAGTTATCTGTTGATATACAGCGGTTGTTTACTCATGGCATGACAAATTCATGCCATGAGTTCTAGTAGTTTTTTTGCTCCGTAGAAGCAACACCTTTGTAGCATGATTGACCTATAACCTGTTTTGTAAACTTCGTATTTTCTACAAAGCTTCCGTCCTTACAGGACTTTTGATTCCAGTATCTGCCAATTTTGAGTCTTCGTGCAGGGTGATTTTTCTATCTTTTTATGGTAAAAGCCATCTTCAAGATAGGCTAGGTTATGGTTGAAATGTGTTGCTTACTGATGGCATGACTCAAAGTCATGCCATCAGTGGTAAAAGCCATCTTCAAGATAAGCTAGGCTATGTTTTAGATGGGAAAACCTCTCTTTTTCATGGAAAAAGCCATCTCCAAGATAGGCTAGGTTATGTTTGAGATGGGAAAACCTCTCTTTTTTATGGAACAAGCCATCTTCAAGATAGGCTAGGTTATGTTTTAGATGGGAAATGTGTTGTGTACTCTGAATACATACGGCAAAGTCAATGTCTCTTGTGGTTCGTCGGGGTTCAATTTTGTTGATACCACTCATCCAGACATCACGAGCCACTGCACCTACCAAATAGAAATCAATCCTATACTTTGTGAATCCTCTTTCCAGTGCAGACAACATTTCGGATATTTCGGGTTGTTGTCGGAGTTGATTATAATTTAGGTTGTAGGTATTCATCGTAAATTTTTTGTGCGGTTTCAATACATCTTCTATCACTAATTGCCATCAAATCGGCATAGACAACAAGCGGTAGAGCGGTCTTTTGTGTTGAGTTATCCCCTTTCCAAAATTTCTGATAAACTTTAACATTTCCTTTTTCATCGGGAATTAGTTTATAGTTTTTAATCAGGTCGTTACGGTTTTCCTCTGTGTATAAAGTAAATTCGGCAGGATGAAGATAATTAGTCAATAAATCTCCCGCAGGTTCACCACCCCAAACGGTCTTTGTGGTATCTAATTTTAAATCTTTCCACACCAATAAATCAGCTTCTTTCAAAAAACGAAACGTTCCAACGAGTAAAGTTTTTTTTAGATTTTTGCTAAATTCATCCGCCCATTTTTTAATTAATGATTCAATATTCGTGAGTTTTAAGGTATTTTTATTCATTGACAGCATATAATGCTCCTGTTTCAAACCTTGAATAATATTAGCAACATTCCCAATAGAAGTACCTGTTTGTTCCGCAATTTGACGGTAAGACTGATTAATTAAGCTTGGATTTTGGAGAAATTCAAACAGTACTTTCACGCCTGTTTTTGTAAATGCTCGGTTACGAATATGATTCTCAATTTTTAAAGGTTCGTGCGTATCTATCCAGAACATTTTGTTAGCTTCTTTCAAGTAAAAGTTGCCATTTGCTTCTAAATAAGCTACGTTATGAGCCTGCAATAGCTTTTTGATAGCTGGCGAAATACGACTAGCTACCAACATAAAAGGTTTGAACTCTTCATTATATTGATAGATTTTCGGCAAAGCCTGATTTCTTAATTCTCCTTTTATTTCAATGTTATAATTTAAAACTTCATCAGCAAATGTCAATGATAATATTCCATCCAATGCTGGAACACCATTTTCTTCCCAATTTCCTTTAATTTGAGTCGTTGCTTGAAGGCTATCAACAGCTTTATGAATGATTAATATTTCTTGATTGTTCATTTTTTAAAAATGTTTACAGAAACGTGAACATTTGATTTTAATGAACAAAAATACTTGTTTTACTGATTAACTCAAAATTAATCTATTTCAGATAAGCAAATCCCTTCATGTGTAAAAGGTTTGCTTATCCATTGAATTTTTCATTCATACCGAATACACACTTGGGCTACGACTTTATCCTCTTCTTGGAGCAGTTCAAAAGAAGCATTGTTTTTGAAATTGATTTCCAAACGGCGTTGTAGGTTACGCACGCCAACGCCCAAGCGTTCGGTGCTGGGGTTGATGCTACCGGCGTTGCTCACCCGAATACACAACTGATTTTGGTTCATGCGTGCCTGAATCATAATATCGCCGCCTGCTTTTTGCTTGGCAACGCCATGTTTGATGGCATTTTCAACGAGCAATTGCAGCGACATTGGCGGTACTTTGCAGCCAACCGTGGCACGGTCTATCATAAATTGGTAGCGTAAGCGGTTTTCATACCGAAGTTTTTCCAGAAAAAGGTAATCTTTTACTAAAGTCAATTCTTCTTCAAAACTGACCAATTGTAAATTCCCCATCGACAACGACGTTCGGAGTAAGTCCGATAGTTCTGTCAGGGCATGGCGTGCCATCGCAGGGTCTGAAAGCGTCAGGGCTTTGATGCTGTTGATGGCGTTGAATAAAAAATGCGGATTGAGTTGATTTTTAAGGTTTTCTAATTCTGCCACTTTCAGCAAGGTTTCGGCTTGTGCCAATTGCAGCTCTCTTTTATGCGAAATCCGATTGATGATAATGAGATGAAAAAACAAAAACCATATAATAATGTATCGGATAGATTCTAGGTAAAATTGGAGATAATCATAGAAAACCAAGGGAAGTCCTAAACTTGGCTTGCGATACCGCTGAAAACCAAAGAAATAGTCTTCCAAATAAAATGCTCCAGCCACAAGTAGCACCCCTACCAAAGCTATGTGTAGGGTGTTTTTTTGAGTACTGTATTTTCGCCTGAAAAGTTCTTGATAGATATGGGTCAAGCCGATGCCTAAAATAAAACTAATGATCAGGTAAATAGGTCGATTAAAGCCAAGGTCGAAAAACTGCGAAGTGGGTTGCCTTAGCACAAATGTGGTAAATGTCCACCAGCTAATTTGCCCAATCCAGTAAACCTTTTTGTTCAGTAATTTCATATAAAATAAGCAAGTAAGTGAATTGGTAAATAAGTCGGAATAAGCGTAAAAAATGCAAATGTATGTAGCCAAGTGAAAAACGCTTCAAGTCTGGGTTTAGCAAATGCTTTTTTAGTAATAAATATCAATCCAAAATTGTAAATTGATTTTCAATAACTTATCGTATGTTTTAATCAAAGTTAGATTTAGTGAATTGAATCGTAAAGGTTTGAAAGTGAGAATGTTAATTCACTATTGACCATTAGTAGTACACGAAAGTTTAATTTTGTCTTTAAAATAAAATTGAAGTAGCGGCAACCCTTGCGGTTGCCCCACTCAACATGGCAACCGCAAGGGTTGCCGCTACTTCAAAAATACTAATAATAAAAAATGCTTTTGAACAAAATAAAATCCTTAGTACAGCCCTAATCGACAATTCACCATTCTACATTAACACTTATCAGTGTTAAAATCCTATATCAATCACCAATGGCTGTAATAAAAATTGTTGATTATTGGGCAAATATACAAATCTTATGCCAGCTTCAAAAGTTTGAGCAAATCGAAAAAGATTAAATTGTGCAGAAAAATCTATGCCGAACGTTGTAAAATTGCCTATTTCACTTTCTTTGTATCTTACCAGTTTGTTTCCTTGTTGTTGGGTAAAGTCATAATATGTAGAGCCATTACTAAAATCGGCAAAAAGATTTGCCTTGAGTCGTTTAATATATGCCAAGCGTCCGAGCGTCCAGTCGATGTCGGCCAAGGGCATTCGGTAATCTATGCTAAAGCTTGTCAAGTTTTCATAACTTCTATACGAATAGCCTCTGGCAACAAAGACGGGGCTACCGAAGGAATAAAATCGGTTGTTGGGGACTCCTCTGGCATCTTTGATGCCCATTTGGTATTGGTAAGCACCTCGCAGGCGAAGGCTGTGGTGAGGGGCTAACCCTGGCAAAAACAAACTTCCTTGTATCGCAAACAAACCGCCCTCAATATTGCTATCGAAAGCCTTGCGGTAATATACATAAACGCTTTGGGCAAGGCGTGGGGCAAGGTCTCGGCTCGCTGTTTTGAGTTGTCGGGTAAAACTCCACGAGGCTATCCATGATTTATTGAGGCCATTAAAACTTTCAGAAATATACCTTTGGTTCAAATCGTAACCGCTTACTTGGGTTAGGCTAATGTACGATGCCAACGACATAGAACGGATGTATTTAGAACGAGTAAGGTTGAAAGGCAAACGTAGCCCTAGGTTGAGTTGCTGTTGTTGCCAAACATCCGAGCGAAGGCTGTCTAAAGGACGCTGACTGTCGATATAAATATCGGTTCGGCGATTGCCATTGGTATAATTGATGTCGATGATAGGATACCATGCTTGAAAGCTAAAATCAGTATAAAATTGCCCTTGCTGTTCGTTGGTATTGTAGCCATAGCCTGCCGAAAGAGCCGTCGTACTAAGCAAGTCCTGCGACGAAACGCCTGCCAATAAATTGCTGCCCGTCGAGTTGAGTACCATGCCCCAAGAATATGGATGAATAAGCCTGTACTTGTGGTATGGCTTGATGGCATAAGCCGAATCGGGGATATTAGCCAAGAGGTTTTCTCCTGCTTCTTTCAAACGCAATTGTCCAAAATACCGTGTAGTGGTGTTTTGTTCGGGTTGAAAAGTGGGCAATTTCTTGAGGTCGAATGGGGCATAATTGACCCGATAACCTTGGCGGGTAAAGTCGTCGAATAGTATTTCTTTCCCATCGGGTGAAAGTTGTGCATACGATGCTCCTAGTTTCTTTTGCGTAACTTGGTAGCGTTGTTGGGTTGCTAGGTCTAGGGCAAAAACATTGTCGATGCCCGTTACGGTAGAGTTGAACCACAACAGACTTCCTTTTTTCCCAATATTTGAAATGTTTTCTTCTGTTTGAAAAAGAACCTTGGGCGTTGCCGAAAGGTTAGGCCATGCTACCACGGTTTTTTGGTTGTTGAGCAATTGTACGGCCAATAACTCGCCTGTATCGCTCCAAGTAGGATGCAGGTAAAAAGCTTGGGTAGGGTTGGGTATTTTGTTGATGACTTTTCCTGTGCTTGCCTCCAGTATAACCAAGCTTACTTGGTTTTCGGGGCTTGTTTCTACGCAGGCGATTTGTGTGCCGTCGGGGCTTAGGGCTGGAGCGGCGTATTTGGTTTTGTGGGTAAGGGTCTGAATTTTCGGATGGTCAAAATCATACATCTTGATAACCGAATAGTTGCGTTGTCCCCAGCGTGGGTCGTATTCAAATTCTGCCCAAACAACCTTATTGCCTTGTACCGATAGCCTATTGGCATCGTTGAGCATACCGAGGTCGATTATTTTTTGCTCTGGCTTGTTTTTGTCGAGCAGTACAAGGCTTTCGATATGGGCTAATCCTGCTTTGAGAGCTACGATTTTACCATTGGCTAAATAGTTGGGATATAAGTAATTGGTGTAGTATTTTTCGGTACTAGGAAAGCTATTACTGGCACTGGGCTGTAGGTTTGCTTGCTCGGTTTTCCACTGTTGTTGTACTTCGGCAACGGCATTTTGGTAAAGCTGTTCTACGCTCAGACCTGTATATTTTTTGATATTATGAGAAAACGAAAAAGGGTAAAGTGGAAAGCGAAAAGTATTGGCTAAAATTTTATCCCATACGTCTATGCCGTAATGATTTTTGAGATAAGTTGTGAGAAAATAGCCATAGACATAATGGTTGGGGACATAATCTTTAAACGAACGCCCTACCGATTTGCTATAGCTAAATAGGGGAGGTGCGTTGTCGGTAAGAAGTCCTCTTAAAGCCATATCGAAGCTTGGTATTTTGCCTCTTCCCGAAGGCGTAAGGGCAGTTTCTGTGCCTACGGCATCTCCTTCTTTGAACCAACTGGGCGTTACGAGCGAAGTAAGCAAGCCCAAACTGTTGTTGCCAAAAAGCCAGTACAAGGGTTTGCCAATGCCTGTGTAGGCTTTGTCGAGTTGTACTACGTGCCGAAATTCATGTACCGCCAGCAAATCGAGCCAATGGTTGTTACCCAACAAACTGGGGTCTTGTGGAGGCGTAATATAAAACTCCGAACGGCGAGGAAGTAGCGTAACAAAGCCATTCGATACGCTGTTTTGGTTTTGTAAAATGACCGAAATCGGGCGAGGCTTTTTGCCCAACGACTGGCTCACTGGCACATAAATATGCTCTAAAACATTGGCGGTACGCAAGCCTGTAGGAGCAATATTGCTAGGGAAAATCACCCGAAAATGAGGCGTTTGGATAGCAGACCAACGCAGACTAGCAGGATTTTGTACAAGGCTGTTAGCCGATTCCTGTGCGTAGTTGGAGGTGGCAGTAAGGATGGAAAAGAGGAATGCCAAGGTTTTTTTCATGCCTATAAAGTAAGTAATAGTTGCGAAAAAATAGCAGTATTATAGCTTGCTGTAGTTGGGCAGCAAGCTATAACCAATAATTATCAAACCAACCAAGGGTCGAATAGTTTTTCTAAATCTGATAAATATCCTTTGTTTTCGTGTGGTCTTTTCAGACTTTTGCCAAATTCATACCAAAGTCCGTCGCCGAGGGTGATAAATTTGCCTCCGTTTTTGGGTTCGTTTTTTAAGGCACTTTCTTGTAAAAACTCTCCGATAAATACCTGTTGTATAAGCTCTTGGGCTTGGTCCCAATCGAGCGGAAAAGTACGATTTTGGGCTACCACTTCGGCTTTTCTATGGGCAAAAAACACGTTGATTTCTACATCTTGGAGGTGCTTATCTTTGCCAATTTTACGATAAAGCAAATAGAAAGGAGCTTCTTTTTGGGCAGTTTCATAAACGGCTTGCATGAGTTCTTGCAATAAATACTCCCAATCTTCAATGTTGTGTGGTCGTCCTGATTTTTGATTATTGAGGTTGATTTCCAGAAAGTTAAGTGATTCTTCTAAAGCTTTATCGTTGTAGCGTGTGGGCGTTTGTTGAACGAGGTTTTGCAAAGGACGCACCCAACCATTGTGCAACGTGCCTTTCCAAGCGTAGTCGTCGTTGAGCGTAAAGCCCTCTTCCACAATTTCTTCTTCGGTGAGTTCTTCTCTATAAATATACGCAATCTGAAAATCGACCTGCACGCCCGCAGGTGTGATTTCGGCACGGAGCAAAATTTGATGAGAAAAAGGAGGAGGCACTATATCGGCCGTTTCAAATTTTATTTCAATGGTTTTGAATTGTTTTATATCCATAAGTAATCATGCACAATTAATGTGTTCTATTTTTTCAATGAGTTGATAGTCTGTGATATAAGGTAAGTTTATTCCTGAATATATTCGGATTTTAACCTTGGTTAAAAAGTCTTGATTTGGCACTAAACTTTTTTGCATCATGCTCGAAAGGATGTTTAAATCCAAAATCATGACAAATGTTCTTACAGCAATATACCTTTGCGTTACTCTTTTTTTACAAATGTAAAGATTTTATGGTACTTATTTTGTCTATTTTTTCGGTAGCCGTACAGGCAAAGCTCGAAATATAATAGACTTGCTTGGGAATTTCATATTTCTGTAAAAAATTTGCCAAGATTGTCAGGAGCTTCTCGGCTTGTGTGCTTGCCAGTGGCTTGCCTTCTTGCACAAGCACAAGGCGTTGCCCCAAACGCTCGTCGGGTAAACCATAAGCAAAAAAACGAGGCATGACATCCGACGGACAAACCTCTAGCCAAGCTTTTACGTAGGCTTGTTCAGCTTTTTCCAACTGTATTTTTACGCCTCCACTGTTGATAATGTTGTCGTAGCGACCTAAAATACTAAAATGTTGGGCATTGTGTAAAATCGCCAAATCGTTGGTTGTAATCCATTCGTGATTAGAAGCGGCACAACAAATTTGCAAACATCCTCGGTCGTCTAAGGCTAATTGAACGCCTGCTAAAGCAGTAAAATACTCGTTGGTTGGCTTACCATTGAGCCGCCGAATGGCAATGTGCGAAACCGTTTCGGTCATGCCATAAGTACTAAAAACAGGTACGGTTAAGGTTTGGATTTGCTCTTGTAAAGCCTGATTGACGGCCGCACCGCCTACAATAATGGCACGCATGGCATTGAGTTGGGCGTAGTTGCCATCTTCGATGATTTTTTGTATTTGCAAAGGCACAAGTGCCGTAAAGTCGAAGGCTTGTTCGGCTAGTCCTTCGTTGTCTTTAAAGGGATTAGCGGAAGGTTCGACAAGGGTCATTTTTAACCCAAGCGATAATCCTCTGACAAGCATCATTACCCCAGCAATGTATCCGATATTTACACAAACAAGTACGTGTTGCCCTGCCTTGAGGTCGAAGGTTTTGCCTGTGAGCCAAGTACTTGCCTGCATTTGCTTGCGTGTGAGCGTAATGGGTTTGGGCGTACCCGTTGAGCCAGAAGTATGCAAAACAAAGGAGCTTTGTCCAGCAAGCCACTGGGTACAAAAATCAAGGGCTTGTTGCTGATAGGCCGTTTGAGCCACGGGAAAAGGCTGATATGGGTCGATGACAAACATAAGGATGACTAAACTTGTGGTAAAAAAAGCCCATTGAACGAGCAATGGGCTTTCAATACTATAGCTTAAAACGGACTTTTACAAACTTAATGATAACATTCGTGAAAACACTTTCATGATATTATTGAAATAAGTTACGCTTTCACCGTAAGCGTATTTTTGCTACTATCGAACGTAGCTTGGTATTGTGTAAGGGGGCTAGTGGCGGGGCCAACCAAGACCGAGCCTGTGGTACTAAACTCTGAGCCGTGGGTGCTACACCTAAATTTGTTGAGTGCCGAGAAAAAATCAATCGTTGTGCCTTGGTGTGTACAAGCTTTCGATACAGCAATGTAATTGCCCGCACTGGTTTTGGCTACAATCACGTCGTCCACGACTTTGGCATTGCCATTGGTTGCCAAGCTTGTATAACTAGCTGCCGTGAGGTCGAGGGTAAAATTGATCGTGCCTTTGCTGGCGGTAGCATTGCCCGAAAAGCCCGTAGTGGTAGTGCCTCCTGTGCCTCCGGTCGTTCCTCCGGTGGTAGTGGGGCTAGGGTCTGAACTTTTAGAACAGCCCGACAAGCAATGCTGTAGCATCACAGCACCTACGCTGATGCCTACAAGTGATAAGAATTCTTTACGTTCCATAAGTAATAAAGAGTGGGGTTTTGATGTGAGGATAAATCAATAGCAAGTATTTTTTCAACAGATAATTTACAAAATGTATTACACAAATGTTTGATAATGAGCGAATTTGTTTGTCTTTTTTTTAGCATTGTTGTGCTATCTTCCGAATTTATCGACAACAAACTCAGGGCAAAACGATAAAACTCCTATTTTTGTGCTGTTTTCGGTAAACCAAAAGACAAAAAACAAGGTTAAGGAATGGATAGCAGTTTTTTTCTCTTAAATTCAGTGCCTTTCAGTTTCTCTTTTACTTGTGCTGTATTTTTGTAGAAAAAAACGTCCAACGCATTTTTCAAACTATGTCAGACGATAAATTCATCAATCCTATTAATAAAGACAAGGTTGCCGAAAACCCTGGCTTATTGCCTTATGCTCATACGGCTGGTGGGGCAATTATCAAGCCCGAAGATATGGGCAAAACCAAAGGTCGTTCGGTAACGGCTATGCGGCAACAAACCGACCGCCAAATGAACCAGTTGTACGAACAAATGGAAACGTTGGCACGGCAGGCAAAGGCTTTGGCTCAACGCAGAGAAATCTCCGAACGAATTTACGACGCTGCTATGGGCTTTGAGCCTATCATTGGCGAAACCTACTATTTATACGAAAAAGAAAATGGTACGGATTTACTATCGTTGGTTGCTCCTCACGAATGGGGTCGCTCGTATAAATACGCTCGCTACCTCGCCAAAGTGATATTGCTCGCCGACCATACTTGGGACGTAACCTACAACGAAGCATTAGATAAAGAATAGTTGTCAAATATAAAGCCTTCGGGCTGTTTAATCACGTTTTGTTATGATTAAGTGGGAAACCATTAAAGAATACCAAGAGATTTTGTTTCAATTCAACGAAGCAGGTATCGCTAAAATCTCTATCAATCGTCCGCACGTACACAATGCTTTCACGCCTCTTACAGTAAAAGAGATGATAGATGCCATGAATATTTGTAGAGATGAGGAAAAAATTGGCGTTGTTATCCTCACGGGCGAAGGCGGCAAGGCGTTCTGTAGCGGTGGCGACCAATCGGTGCGTGGCCACGGCGGGTACATCGGAACCGACCAAGTGCCTCGTTTGAACGTATTGGATTTACAAAAACAAATTCGCTCGATTCCTAAGCCTGTAGTGGCGATGGTGGCAGGTTGGGCCATCGGTGGCGGACACGTATTGCACGTGGTTTGTGACCTTACCATTGCAGCCGAAAACGCACGCTTTGGTCAAACAGGGCCTAAAGTGGGTTCGTTCGACGGTGGCTTTGGTGCTTCATACTTGGCACGAGTAGTTGGACAGAAAAAAGCCCGTGAAATTTGGTTTTTATGCGACCAATACGACGCGCAAGATGCCCTTCAAATGGGCTTGGTCAACAAAGTTGTACCTTTAGAAAAATTAGAAGAAACAACCGTTGAATGGTGCTACAAAATGCTAGAGAAAAGTCCTTTGGCCTTGCGTATGCTCAAGTCGGCGTTCAATGCCGAGCTAGACGGACAAGCAGGTATTCAGGAGTTGGCAGGTAATGCCACTTTATTGTATTATTTATCTGAAGAAGCGAAAGAAGGCAAAAATGCTTTCCTTGAAAAACGCAAACCAGATTTTAGCAAATACCCTAAATTCCCTTGATGAGTCGTTCTTAGCTGTATGAGATTTCGGAGGTATAAAGCACTTTTTCGCTATGAATAAAGGTATTTTTTATACTTCCGAAATCCATAGCTCACAATAGCCCGAAAATTTTTGTATAGTACTACCCTTAATTTTTAAGTAAAAACACCTCGTAATTACTGCTCCAACGTTGGCTTTTTCTTCATAGAATAGCCCATCTCAAATGCTTAGGTTTGTCGATGACACAAATTAGTCAGCGTAATGCCGCTGGTATTTGTATAAATGTACCTTATTCTTTGTAATAAAATTATGCTGCCGCTTGCCCTTCAAGCTATTCTTTTCTATATTTAGTGTTTGGCAATCAGGGTAATAAACTTTGATAAGAACATTAGACATGCTGTACATATTTAACATTACCTAAATTTTTAGCCTGTAAACTAAGATAAAAAATATGAAAAAACGTACATTAAATTTCTTTGCTTTCCTTTTAGTATTCGGATTCGTGACCAATGTACAAGCACAATTACCCGTAAAACCACTGGACATTCAATCGGAATTGCTGAAGAGCGATAATCCAAAATATGCTGCTAACAAAAAACTTGTGTATGATATGTGGCGTGAGTTTTTAGAAGCTGGACACATGGAAGTAGCAGAAAAGTATTTTACAGAAACGTATATGCAGCATAATCCTAATGTGGCTACTGGCAGGAAAGCATTATTAGATGCCTTTTCTAAATGGACAAAACCCGTAGCTATATCTGACAGTATTAAAAGTCAGGTTGTTGCAATTGTAGCAGAAGGAGATTTAGTAGTAATCAGCTTTGTGAGTGAAAGAACTGACCCAAAAGACAAAAATCAAAAGTACACAACTACATGGTTTGATATGTTCCGAATCGAAAATGGTAAAATTGCTGAACATTGGGATTCTTCTGAAAAAACGAATCCTAAGTAACCAATTTTGTGATGATAAATACAAGCCTCAAGCTAAACAACAATGGTCAGTTGTACCGTTAATGAGAGGAGAAAAACCATTAATTTCAGATGTATAACATATCTTTTGAACTTTATTTTGTAAAAAATGAAGGTACTTTTTCTCATTTCCCCAAAATATTATTCTTATCATTCAAAAATGAAATAACATGGCAAATGCAAGTACAATTAGAAAAATATTTAGCAGAGAAACTTCTGTTAGCATTGACATTCAAGCAGACGCTAAAACAATTTGGCGTTTACTAACCAATGCGGAGAATTATCCTACATGGAACTCAACTATCATTTCAATTGATGGAAAAATTGCATTGGGAGAAAAGATACAACTCAAATCGTATCTTGACCCTCAACGAGTTTTTAAGTTGACCATAAAAGAACTTGAACCTGAGAAAAAATTAGTTTGGGGCGACGCAATGGGTAAAAGAGAATACAAACTGATACAAACTTCAGGCGGACAAATCACCTTTTCAATGACCGAAAAAATTGGTGGACCTTTATTTCCATTATTTGCTAAAATGATCCCACCTTTTGACGAATCGTTTGACAAATTTGCTCAGGATTTAAAAACGGAGTCAGAAAAATCATAGTATATTTCTATTTTAACAAATAGTTAAAGAAAGAAATAATGTATTAATACACTGCCCCCCTTTTGTAATAGTAACATAATAGCGTTCTAATGCTGTAGTGAAATCATAGCTGTAGGTTTGTGTTCTCAAAACATAAATCATAACGTAAATGAAATCAATATTTCTCTACTTCAAAGTTTATTTGCTTGTATGTATCACCTGTATGTCGATGAATACCTCGTTGGCACAGGCTTTGACTATTACAGGAAAAGTAATTGAGCAAAATGGGGCAGTTATCCCTGGCGTAACGGTCATGATCAAGGGTACTTCTCGTGGTACAACAACCGATGCGAATGGATTTTTTAAAATTAGCGTACCAAATGAGAAAACCATTTTAGAGCTAAGGTATGTAGGATTTGCCACACAAGAAGTAACTGTAGGCAATCGTACAACTTTGGAAGTAGTACTCCTTGTTGATAATAAACAATTACAGGAAGTAGTTGTTACGGCAATGGGTATAAAAAAAGAAACACGTACCATTGGTTATACGGTACAAGAAGTAAAAGGTGCTGATTTGGTGAAAGCACGTGACTCGAACCCTGTAAACTCATTAATAGGAAAAGTAGCGGGACTTTCGGTTGGTGCAAATGCTGAAATGCTAGGTCGCCCAGAATTGGTATTAAGAGGTAGTAAAGACTTATTGTTTGTGGTAGATGGGGCTCCTATCAACTCCGATACATGGAATATCAGTCCCGATGATATTGAGTCATATTCTGTATTGAAAGGACCAAATGCGGCGGCATTGTATGGTTCAAGAGGTATCAACGGTGCGATTGTTATCACCACCAAACGAGGCTCAAAAGATAGTAAAGGATGGCAAGTAGATGTAAACAGCAGTACCATATTTGAATCAGGATTTATTGCCAACCCAGAAGCACAAACAGAATACGGTCGTGGAAGTAACTTCCAGTACGATTTTAATAATGGTATCAAAAACGGAAACGGCTTATATGATTGGGGACAGCGTTTGGCTGAATTTGGTCCTCGTTTTGAAGGACAGCTTATCAGACAATATGATAGCCCTTATGATGTAAACACAGGTGTAAGAACTGCAACGCCTTGGTTGGCAAGAGGAAAAGACAACTTTAGTAAATTTGTACAGACGGGCATCATTTCTACCAACAACGTTGCGGTGTCTGCCACTGGCTCAAACTACAATTTGCGTATGTCTTATACGCATACTTACCAAAAAGGGATGTTTCCTAATACAAAGTTGAATACCGATAATATGAACCTCAATATGAGCTATAGTATTAGTCCGAAACTCACTTTTGAGGGAAATTTGAACTTTAACATGCAGTATTCTCCGAATATTCCAGATGTAAGCTATGGTCCCAACAGTTATATCTATATGTTTAAAGTATATGGCTCTGCTGATTATGACGTTGACGATTTACAAGATATTTATAAAAGCCCAAGTGGAGTTAATAATTTACAGCAATATGCACAAGAATATGGTCGTTTGAATAACCCTTGGTTTATGGCCAAAAAATGGTTGCGTTCGCATGACAAGACCGATATTTATGGCTATTTAAAACTAAATTATGCTATTGCTAAGAACCTAAACCTTAGCCTTCGTTCTCAGATTACAACATGGAATCAGAAACGTACAGAGCAAGTACCAGCATCTGCCAACTTACAAACCTATACTCCTTGGTGGTCATTTGGTTGGTACGGTGACTACAGAGAAGATAACCGTACTTTATTTGAAAATAATACAGATTTGATTCTGACTTACAACAAAGACCTTAGCAGCACATGGTCTGTAAATGCCTTGATAGGAGGAAACCTTCGTACCTTTAGATATAACTCTGATTGGGGTACAACTAAATCTTTGGTCGTTCCAAACGTGTATAGCTTATCTAATTCAATCAACCCATCGCTTGTTTATTCATGGGGTTCGGAGATGCAAGTAACAAGTGGTTTTTACTCGATTGACTTAGCGTACAAAAAATTCTTAAATTTGAGTCATACAGGCCGTGTCGATCATCTTTCTACACTTCCTTCGGGCCAGCAGACTTACTATTATCCTTCTGTGTCGTTGAGTAGTGTACTTTCTGATTATGTTCAACTACCACGAGCTATTTCATTTGTAAAACTAAGAGCTTCCTTAGCCGATGTAAAAGGAGCTTTAACGCAGTCAACGGTAGGTTCGGCTTATCAACAATACACTGGTAACTCAACCAGTAGCCTATTGGGATACGGTTCTGAACTGATTAGCTCTTACGATGGTCCAAGTTATGCCAACCAAAACACAGCAACTCCTGCTACTTACTACAATGGTACTCCTTCGGTAAGCTATAATACAACATTGGCTGACCCTAACTTGAAGCCGTTCAATAGGGTTTCGTATGAAGCAGGCGTTGATATGAAGTTTTTAGGCAACCGTTTAGGTTTAGATATTACGTACTTTACTACAGACAACGGACCACAAATTTATCCTAAGCCTTTAGCTCCTTCTACTACGTATTCATCTCAAAATATCAATGGTATTACCACAACCCGTTCGGGCTTTGAAGTATCCTTGAGTGGTTCTCCTTTGAAAAATCGAGATGGATTAAATTGGGATATATTGGTAAACTATTCGACTTTTAAAGAAACCTTAAAAGATGTGTATGGTACAGAAAATACCTTGTTTTTGAATAACCACACATACAAAGTAGGAGACCGTTTGGATGAGCTTTTTGGTTCAAAATTTGTACGTGATGGCGCTGGTAACATTGTTTACAGTGGAGGTGTGCCTTTGCAAGCACCAAGCGATAACAGCCAATTGTCGTCTTTAGGGTTCTTAAATCCAGATTTTACCTTTGGTATCAATAATAAATTTAGCTACAAAAACCTCAATTTCAGCTTCCAGTTTGATGGTCGTATTGGTGGCGTAATGTACGATTACAATTTTTATGCAGCCATGCAAGGAGGTACAGATTTGTCAACGGTACAGGGCGTATTAGGTACAGCACGCTACCAAGAATGGTTGTCAACCAAAAATGGTACTGTTGCTCCAACGGCGGCATTAATCGGAAATGAATTTGGCCCAGGCGTGGTCATTACATCGGGAACACCTAAATTCTCGGGCGGACAAATCACGAACCTAGGCGAGCTTACTTTCGGAACAAATACGACTGCTACAACTGTACAAAACTACCTAGCTACAGGTTTGAAAGCACGTTTTGATGAATATTTTATGGTATCTCGTTCTTTTGCAAAACTCAGAGAAGTAACGGTAGGCTATAATATTCCTAGTCGTTATTTAAGAAATACCTTTATCAAACGTGCAACGGTATCGTTGGTAGGAAGAAACTTGCTTTATTTCGCTCAACGCAAAGACTTCGATTTAGACCAATATGCTTCTGGATTTAACTCTTCTGACAGAACTGCCAACGGTACTAAAAATGGAGATTTGCAAAGTACTACGGCTCGCAGGTTTGGTTTCAATATCAATCTTACCTTTTAATTTTTATACCATAAATTTTTATCACGAAATATCATAAACTCATGAAAATAAAATCATTATGCTCGCTTGCCGTTACGATGGTAGTAGGGCTGATTATGGCCACAAGTTGCCAAAAAGATGGACTTGAATATAACCCTAATGCTGGAAATGCAGGCTCGGCTACTCCTCCTTCATTAGACCTCAACCATATCACTGCTACGATTATCAGAGATGACGAGCATCCATTTGGTAACGTATATAAAAGCAACCAGTTTTTTGTATCAAATTATGCCAAATATTGGGGTAGTAATAAATATGACTGGTCAAACTCGACGCATACTTACGATATTTTGAAGTACGCCATCAAAATGGAAGAAAATGCCTATGCGTCTTTGGGTAATAAAACAAATAAATACTTTGCGTTGTCGAAGTTCTTTAGAGCGTATGCCGCTGTGTGGCTTGCCCAAAGAGTAGGGGGTATTCCGATGTCTAAAGCAGGTGACATTAATAACCTTACGCCCGCTTTCGATACGCAAAAAGAGGTGTTTGTCAATGCCCTACAGTTGTTGGAAGATGCCAATACCATTATGGCTACCATCAATACATCGAGTAGTATTGCAGCCAATAAACTAGACAACGGAGATATATTTGGCTTGACTTCTTTGCAATGGCAAAAAGTAATCAATACGTACCGTTTACGTATGCTCATCAACTTGAGTAAGCGTGCCGACGATAATGCTGACTTGAAAGTAAAAGAGCAATTTACGGCCATTTTAAGCAATCCGACCAAATACCCTATCATGACTAGCAACAGCGATAATGTAGTGTATCGCTACAATGCTGCATACAACCAATATCCTATTTTTGCCACAGGTAATACGCCCTACAACAACTTCTCTAATGTGAGCAAGACCTTGCTTGATATTACCACTACTAGCCAAGACCCTCGTACTTTTATCTTTGCTACGCCTGCCCCAGCTCAATTGACAGCAGGCAAGACGGTGAGCGATTTTTCGGCATACGTTGGTGCTGATATTAACCTATCGGAGACAACCCTTAACACAACAGGCTCTATTCCAGCTACAAGTGCGTACTCGTATATCAACTTCAACCGTTACTATACCTCAAATACAGGTGCCAACTGCGAACCGTATATTTTCTTAGGATACCCAGAAATGTGCTTCAATATCGCCGAAGCCATCAATAGAGGCTGGACTAGCTTGGGAACGAGCGATGCAAAAACTTGGTACGAAAATGGTATTAAGGCTTCTTTAGCGGTATATGGACTTTCACAGGGTCAATCATTGGTGATAGGAGATATTGCAGGTAAAAACTTGGGTACAGTTACAGTGGATGTAAATAAATTCTTATCAAACGTAGCCTACAACACGGCTGATAATACGCTTGCCTTAAAACAAATTATTACTCAGAAATATGTAGCCTTTTTTATGAACTCGGGTTGGGAAGCATTCTACAATTTCCGCCGAACAGGCTATCCTACTTTCTCACAAGGTGGTGTTGGCATTGGTACGCCTGCATTAAGTAACATGATACCACGTCGTTGGTTGTATCCTTTGGATGAAATCAATAACAATAAAGAAAACTATTTGAAAGCCATTGGTAACGAACTCGGTGGTACAGAGAGTGTTGCTGTTGACACTTGGTTAACAAAATAGTAGTGCTTGAAACAAGGATAGTATGAGTTGATAGGTTTCTATTAACTCATACTTTTTTGTATATAGTATCCCAACCATAAATTTTGGTTTAATGCTTAAATACTTCTGATAAAGATGTTGTCCAAAATAATTATAGGTATGCTGGGCTTGCTGTCGCCATTGTATATGGTTGCACAACAGCCTAATAAAGATTATCCTAAAACGACGGGATACATGAGCATTGTTCACCCTATCGTTACTGCATATACCAACGAAACGGTCTATAATTTCACTAATGATTATACAGTGGGGTTTCCCGTAGGGATTAATATTTTAAAAAGTGATAAATTAGGATTTAGCTTTGAAATAACACCTTTTATCAAAGCTAATGCCACAACGAGCCTGATGAGTAACTTGTTATTTCATCCGGGTGTAATTCTGCGTTTTCCTAAAGGGGTAAGCGTAAATAATCGGCTTGCTTTTGAAACGAGCGGACGGTTTGGTTATACCTTGGTACTCAGCAAAGTTGTGGCTAAAACGGCTCAACATAATTTCTTTGTCGCTATGCCTTTTCCCTTGCGTTGGGGAAACAATAAAGCCTTCTCTGCGGGTGTGGGCCTACAAGCGGGTATTACATTCTAAATCTCAATAATAGGCGATAGTGCTAATTTTGGGCAGCACTGCCTCTTGTTCATATAGATAATCATTTAAACTAATCGTTTATGAAACAATTATTAATTGTACTTTTTGTCTTTGTGGTGCTGCCTAGTATGGCACAAGATAGTGCCTTGGTTTTTCATCCCAAGCGTTTGATAACGCTTGAAGGAGGCAGCAATTTTCGTGATTTGGGTGGGTATCCTGCTGGTCGCAAACACGTTAAATGGGGTAAGATTTTTCGGTCAGCCGATATTAGTAAGTTAACAGACAATGACTTAACAAAGTTATCGCAGTTGCACCTTGCTGTGGTTTGTGATTTACGAGGGCCAGATGAAGTAAAAAATGGCCCAGATAAAATACCAAGCCAGACCCGTTACCTCAATTTGCCTGCTGGAAGCGAACAATTAAAAATCAATCCGAATTTCAACCAAATTAATGCAGATTCGATGATGCGTAGTATTTATGCCCAAACATCCTATCTAAAAGCCAAGTATAGGCCGATGTTTGACGAAATGCTGCAAATGCCAACAGACCAAGCATTGATGTTTCATTGTACTGCTGGAAAAGACCGTACTGGTATCGGGGCGGCATTGATATTGTCGGCTTTGGGCGTTGACAAAAAGTATATCATTGCCGACTACACGGCTACAGATGTATTTTGGAAACTTACACGTGAGAAAATGTTACAAGCAATGGCTTCAAGAGGAGGAAATCCTGAGAAGCTAAGAGCATTACTGGAAGCTCAACCAGCCTATATTCAATCATTTTTTGATACGATTGATAAAAACTTTGGTTCTATGGACAACTTTTTGCACCAAGAATTGGGTTTGTCAAATACGCAATTGAAAAAGCTTAAAAAACAGTATTTACAATAGCTGTCATGGCAATGCGTGAATACGACGAAGAATTGTAGCAATCACGCATTGCCATTTTTAACATTAGAAGAATAGACAAAATGCCTTTATTTTACTCAAAATGTTTTAATTTTAAACGTAATATTTACACCACAATTTTCGCAGTAAATAACACTGTTGTCATCTACAACAAAGGTTTGTAAGTCAATGCCAAGTTCATCAGAAAGGTTCGTTTCACAAACGGGACAATTGATGGAATCGCACATGGCAAGCTTGATGGGCGGAGGAATAGCCGAGGCTATTTCTATCGTATAGTTTTCTAGCATATAGCTGATATGTACTCCTTAGATTCTTTAGATTTAATAATTTCTTCCTTAAATTTTAAGTTTTTTAGTGGATTTTCTATGGGTAAAAGCCTTGGTAATTCATCTAAATTCAACACCAACGTAATGATATAATCGTCTTGGTATTCTTGGGCTTTCAAGTATTCCTTTTCGGTTAATCTAAATGTACCTTTGGATGCTCTGATTCCTTTGATTTCCGCCAAAAATGACTTTTCATCAACATTAATTTGAAAATCGTACCCATCGCCATACAAACGGGCATCTTCAAGATTTCCATTTTTAAATAGAGCAATCGAACGATAATGATTCATAAAATACAATTCTGCTTCTAAGCCCGTTTCTTGTAATTTTTTAAACCTTGATTTTACAATAGGTTTTACGTCAACAAAAATATTTTCTATCTTAAAGTTTTCTTTCAAAAAAAGCTTAACAATATTGGCGTATCCAACAGCATTTTCATTGCCAAACAGGTTGTCTATCAGCAGTTTTCTGTGCATGTACGCCTCTCCTTTTTGCCACCAACCTTTTCTCGCATTATCAAAAAAAGGGTCAAATAAATCCATGCGATTTTTGACCACACTTCCTGTTTCTACGATATTTAATTCAACAAAATGTTCAAAAAAGGCAGTTTTTGTATGAAAGCCAAATTGTTTGATAAATTCATTGTCAAATTTAGCTAAACCATATCCTAATAAGTTGAGAAGCTCATAGTTTTCGTGCTTAGTTCCTTTGTTATTCATCTATGAAATAAAGTGTTTATAGGGTTGAAAATCAGTGTACTGGTGTATGTTACTTGTACGTCGCAAATTAACAATTAAAATTCAGATGAGAGGGGATTTTACCAAATTTGAGTAAAAAACACGCTTCAAAGCCTTTCTGTACTTGAACATTCTTCCAAACCTTCAACTATTTTAACTATGGCTGATAATTCAAGTACAAAGCTCAACCGACGGGGCTTTATGAGTCTGGCTTTGCAAGGGGCTGCTGCTTCTACGCTGGTGGCCAAAGGCTTTCCAAGCATTGTGCCGGCTTCTGTTTTGGGTAAAAATGCACCGAGCAACCGCATCAATATTGCGGCTATTGGTACGGGGCGTATTTCTCGTGGGCATGATATGCCAGGTGTTTGGAAATACGACAATGCCCAAATTATGGCCGTTTGCGATGTGGACAGCCTGCGGGCCGATGCCGCCAAGCAGTTGGTCAATAAGTATTATTCCGACAAAACAGGCAAAGCCTTCGACGGCGTAAAAGTTTATACAGATTACAGAGAATTGTTGTTGAATAAAGACATTGATGCCGTATTGGTGAGTACACCAGACCACTGGCACGCCCCCATTGTAGTGAATGCCGTGCGAGCAGGAAAAGATGTATATATGCAAAAACCTGCTTCGTTGACTATTGCCGAAGGACGCATGATGGCCGATGCCGTGCGAAAAACCAAACGAATTGTCCAAGTAGGAAGCCAACAACGCTCTAGCTGGCAGTTTCGCTATGCGGCAGAGTTGGTACGCAACGGGCGGATTGGCGAACTGAAAAGGGTGTATGTGGGCCTACCCGGCGACCCTTCGGGCAATGACGAGCCTCAAATGCCCATCCCGACAAACCTTAATTATGATATGTGGCTGGGTACAACGCCCGAAGTGTATTATACCGAAAAGCGTGTCCATCCGCAAAGTGGCTTCGACCGTCCGGGTTGGTTGCGTTGCGAGCAGTTTGGAGCAGGTATGATTACGGGTTGGGGTTCGCATCATATCGACTGTGCTCACTGGGCCATGAATACCGAACATACCGGCCCCGTTGAAATTTGGGGGAAAGCCGATTTTCCGAAAAGTGGACTGTGGGATGTACACGGCATTTTCAGAACAGAAGCCCTGTATGCCAACGGCGTACAAATGACGGTATCGAACGAAATACCCAATGGCATTCGTTTTGAAGGCACAGAAGGCTGGATTTTTGTATCGAGAGGCGATGCCGCCGTAACAAGCAGCGACCCAACCGCCAAACAACAAGCCGCCAAAGCCCTCGATGCCAGTAACCCTGCTTTGTTAACCTCCGTTATTGCTCCGACCGAAATCCATTTGACAGAAAGCAAAGACCATCATGGCAACTGGCTCGAAAGCATTATTAGTCGCAAAGACCCCATTGCTCCCGCCGAAATTGGGCATCGCTCTTGTTCGGCTTGTTTGTTGCATCACGCCGCCATGAAGCTCAACCGAAAACTTTACTGGAATCCTGCCAAAGAGCAGTTTATCAACGACCCCGAAGCAAACAAATTACTGGCTCGTCCGCAACGAGCGGCGTATGCCATCAAAGCCTAAAACTGATTTTTTACTCAATTATAACTTTTATGAAAAAAACATCTATAGCCTTGTTTTTAGCCTTGCTCGGTGCGAAAAATATGCAGGCCCAAACCAAGTACGATTTCAATCTCATTACCCTCGACCCTGGGCATTTTCATGCGGCATTGGTACAGAAAAACCCTTTGCCACAGGTCAATCCGCAAGTACACGTGTATGCCCCTGCTGGTGCCGATTTAGATATGCACTTGGCTCGTATTCAGGGCTATAACCAACGGGCGGTGAATCCAACGCAATGGCAAGAGCAGGTTTATACGGGGCAAGATTTTTTTGAAAAAATGTTGCAAGAAAAGGCAGGCAATGTAGTGGTGATGGCAGGAAATAATGGCAAAAAAACGGATTATATTTTGAAATCCGTAAAAGCTGGCTTGAATGTATTGGCAGATAAACCGATGGCTATCAATGCCCAACAGTTTACGATGTTGGAAAAAGCCTTTGCCACCGCATCACAAAATAAAGTGCTTTTGTACGACATCATGACCGAACGCTCCGAAATTACAACGCAGTTGCAAAGAGCCTTTTCGATGTTGCCAGGTGTATTTGGCAAACTACAAAAAGGCACGCCCGACAACCCTGCCGTAACCAAAGAAAGTGTGCATCATTTTTATAAATACGTGTCGGGAAGTGTGCTTACTCGCCCGGCTTGGTTCATGGACGTAGCCCAACAAGGCGAAGGCATCGTGGACGTTACGACGCACTTGGTTGACCTGATTCAATGGGAGTGTTTTCCTGAGCAAATAATTGATTATAAGAAAGATATACAACTCGGAAAGGTAAAGCGTTGGACAACCGATATGCCTTTGAGCCAGTTTCAGGCGATAACAAAGCTAAAGGCATTTCCTGCGTATCTCAAAAAAGATGTGGCACAAGATAGCATTTTGAAGGTATATAGCAATGGCGAAATCAATTATACCCTCAAGGGCGTTCATGCCAAAGCCTCTGTGATTTGGGCCTATAAAGCCCCCGAAGGCGGCGGCGATACGCACTATTCGATTATGCGTGGCACCAAGGCAAACCTGATTATCAAACAAGGAGCAGAACAGCAATACAAGCCAGTATTGTACATTGAGCCACAAAAAATGACGGATGACTACAAGCAAGCAGTGTATCAGGCGTTGGCTGTAGTGCAAAAGCAATTTCCAGGTATTGGCATAGAAGAAACAGCTAAGGGCTGGAAAGTGACAGTGCCAGAAAAATACAACGATGGTCACGAAGCCCATTTTGGTATTGTGGCTTCTCGCTATTTCGATTACCTCAAACAAGGCAAATTGCCTGTGTGGGAAGTACCGAATATGTTGGCAAAATATTACACCACAACCCAAGCCTTAAAAAAAGCCTTGAAAAATAAATAACCCCGTAGAGACGTTGCACTGCAACGTCTAATTTAATTTATTTAATACGCACCGCAACGTCTAACTTAGGTATTAATGCAAAATTGTGAATTGTCAATTGTGAGTTAGTGTTTTAATTTTCAGTGATTTATGATTCATTTTAATCAAAAATAAATTTGCACGATTACTTTAATTCGTACACGCAACGCATAATTTAAGTTGTACCACAACCTCCGATTACAATTAATAAACAAAACGATGAAATCACAAAGAAGAGATTTTCTTAAAAATACCCTTTCTTCCGCCGCTGGTTTGGTGGTAGGAACAAGTGCCGTGGAGGCAGTAGCGGCAACGCCTGTATTACAAAAATACCAAGGGCTGTATATTCCTAAAAAAGAGGTGCCAAAAATTAAGTTTGCGGTGATTGGCATGAACCACAACCATATTTACGGACAAGTAGAGGCGGTGATTCGTGGAGGTGGACAATTGGTAGCGTATTTTGCCAAAGAAGCCGATTTGTTGGCAGCTTTTGGAAAAAAATATCCTGATGCCAAGTTGGCAAAAAGCGAAGAGGAAATACTCGAAGATAAATCCATTCAATTGGTATTGAGCTCGGCGATTGCCAATGAAAGAGCACCTTTGGGGGTTCGGGTAATGAAGCATGGCAAAGACTTTATGGCCGACAAACCGGGCATTACGACGCTGGCACAATTGGCAGAAGTACGAAAAGTACAAAAAGAAACCAAACGCATTTATTCTGTTTTATTCAGCGAACGTTTTGAAAACAAGGCAACTATCAAGGCTGGCGAATTGGTGAAAGCTGGAGCCATTGGTAAAGTGGTACAGACCATTGGCTTTGGGCCACACCGCATCAATGCCCCCGTGCGACCTGCTTGGTTTTTCAACAAAGAACAATACGGCGGTATTCTTTGCGATATTGGTTCGCACCAATGCGACCAGTTTTTGTACTTTACGGGTTCTACCGAAGCTGAAGTCATAACGGCACAAGTCAGAAATGTGAATCACCCACAATATCCTAATTTTGAGGACTTTGGCGATGTGATGTTGAGAGGCAATGGCGGTACAGGCTATGTACGAGTAGATTGGTTTACGCCCGATGGATTGAACACGTGGGGCGACGGACGTTTGACTATTTTAGGAACAGAAGGCTATATCGAAATACGTAAAAATATTGACATAGCAGGTAGGGGAGGGGCTAATCATTTGTTTTTGGTGAATAATAAAGAAACCAAATACATCGACTGTAGCCAAGAAGTATTGCCTTATGGCGAGCAGTTGGTCAACGACATTTTGAATCGTACCGAAACAGCCATGCCACAGGCCCATTGTTTTTTAGCAAGCGAATTATCCATCAAAGCACAACAGTTGGCCAAAAAAGTGTAGTAGTATAAGGTTGAATTATCAAGCGTAAAAGCGAGGCCGAAAAGCCTCGCTTTTGTTTTAATGGTGCTGATGCCCGTGGGTAAGATGGTCTAAAAAAGTGGCTACTTCTTTGCTTATACGCAAACTTTTCAGGAAAGTCCAAGGGTAGCGAATAAGCTTGTAGCGAACTTCAAAGAGGTGTCTATCAACTAACCAACGTTCACCTTTATGACCTACACAAATGTATTTTCGGTAAAAGTGTCCTTCTAAAGGGAAATTTCCTAGGGTATAAATGAAAGGCATGTGATTGTCGGTAAATCCGTCTTCATCTCCGGGTTCAAAGAGTTTGGCTTTAACAGTTGCTGTTTTTGGGGTAGTTCTCATGAGTATATTAATTGAAATTTACTTAGGCAAATGGAGAAAATAGCACATAAACGTGCCATAGAAAGAATGAGAAAACCTTTTCTTAAATTGGATAAATTTAAGAAAAGCAACTACAAAAGTTTTAGATAAAACAGTAAATCAAAGAGCAAAGGGCGTGTGTTCGTATTTTTTTGACTGCTTTTAACTCAAAATTTAATAGTAACACTCAAATAATATAACAAATATATATCAAATTATTCATACAAAAGTCACATAAAAGATTTTTTTTAGTAAAAAACCCCTACATTAATGCCTGTTTTCTAGCCGAATATGATATTCCTGTATTAAAGCAGGATTTTCTGGACTTAGTGTAAAATTAATATGAATATTCCCATTTTTTGCTTCTATAATAAACTCTCCTCGAAGGTTGTTTTCTGGTACAATAGGATGCACTTTGCGAATTTCGCCAGCTTGTGTGTAAATCAATTGTGCTTCTGCTTTGAGCTTGTCGGGGAAATAATCTAAAAAGAAATTATCGGCAAAAATACCTGTTTGTGCTGGTGCTTGCCAGTTGGGTAGCAAGGCTACCAATTGTTGTTGGCGTTGCAACAACACCGCCGATGGCTTGGGGCGTTTGGGTTGCAGTTGTGCCAAGGCTACCAAGGTATCGAGGGCTTGCACATTCATCACACTGGCAGGTGCATAGGTTTGGTTGGCAAAATACACCACCCCAACGCCATAATCTTGCATCATATACCAATGGCTACCAAAGCCCGGAAGCCCACCGCTATGCCCAACCATGCGTCGCCCCTGACAGTCGGAAGCGTAGCGTAATCCATAACCATAGGCACTCAACATGGCACAAGACCGACCCGTTTGGTAGCGATAATTGGCATTGAGGCTACTTATTTGCCAAGGTTGTTGCATTTCTCGCAAAGAGCTTCTTTTGAGTACCGCCTTTTCGGGGGCATCATTGGCAGGCCAAGCCGTCTGATGAAACGCCATGTATTTACCAAAATCTTCTACCGTTGTAAGAATCCCACCCATCGCTCCATACGCTCCATCGTGCAAAAGCGGTTGCTCAATCCATTGATTATCAATCCATCGGTAGCCTAATGCTAGGCTAGATGTTGGTACATTGCTGTATTCCCAATAGGTATTTTTCATGCCCAAAGGTTGAAAAATATGTTGCTTGATATAGGCCTGATACGGTTGCTTGCTCACATTTTCTATGACCAATCCTAGCAAAGCAAAGCCCAAGTTGCTGTATTCGTAGCCCGTGCCGGGGGTAGTCGAAAAAGAGATACCTTTGGCAAGCATTGTGCGTAACTCTTTAGAAGAAACCGCCAATTGTCTATCGCCCCAAGGGTTGTCTTCGGGAAAACCCGCAGCGTGTGTCAGCAAATGCCGAATAGTGATTGCCGGGGCATCTTTGCTCAGATAAGACTGTTTTTTCATGGCAGGGATATATTTTTCCACAGGGTCGTCTAACCGCAATTTTCCTGCATCTCTCAACTGCAAAATTGCCATTGCCGTAAAGCTTTTACTCATACTGGCAATCCTGAAAACCGATTGCTCATTGACTGACGTTTGACTTGCTACATTGACAAAGCCCAAGGCCTGCGTATGAACCAGTTTGCCATCGACTACAAGCCCATAGATACTACCCGGAAAATGATTTTTCTCGGCATAAGCCCGATACATCTTATCGAGCAATGGCACAACCTGCCGAATGCGTTGTAGGCGAGTGGTATCGTGTTGGGCAAAAATTGCCCCTGTAAGTAGCCCATAAAGCAGTGTGAGTAAAGTGCGTTTTTTCATGTTTGTTGCGTTTGGTATTGGTGAATTGATGAGAGAAGGAAATTTATTTAAAGTTTAATTGGGAAAATTAAAATTCAATATCTAATTTACAACATCAACATTAGTGTAAAAAGAAAGAAGAAAAAACTTTAATTTCTGCATACGTGTAGATTTTTGGTGAAAATTCACCTAAGTATCAAACGCAATTAGCTTAAACATTCCAACCAAACTATTATGATAGGCATTAAATTCAGAGGCAGACTTGGTAATCAAATTTTTCAGTACTATTTCATGAAGTATATGAAAAGCCAAGCCCCCAATCAACTTGTTTTTTTTACCAATCCTAACCATGCTTATATCACAAAATACTTTGAGTTTAGTCCTTACGAAAAAATCATTTGTGGCTCAAGGGTTTGGTCATTAATCACCCGTCATTTGCCCGATTGGTGCAAAATGCAAGTCAAAGAGGTGCATAATTTCTCCAAACCTCGGCATTATGCCCCTGTGTCAGGTACGCTTTTCAGTGGATTTTACCAAACCGATTGGTATTTTAAACAAATTCCTAACGTAAAAAAGCTAGTATTAAAACAAGAATATCGCCAATTATTTTTGGATAAATTCGGTAAAATGTACGCTGATAAGCCCGTGGTGGTGGTGCATATTCGTCGAACCGACTATATGAATTACGGCAAAAGAGATATTTCTTTACCGATGGACTATTTCAAACGCCAGTTAGATTCGATAGAAAATATTGAGCAATACCAAGTCATTTTTGTAAGCGACGACATCAAGCACGTCAAAGAAGTATTTGATATAAAACCCAATTATTATTTCTCGTCGGAGAGCGAAATTGTTGATTTTCAGCTTATTCAAAACGCCGACATCGCCATTATCTCCAACAGTTCGTTTGCGTGGTGGGCTTGCTATTTGAGTCCCAAGCAAAACAAAGTACTAGCACCAACCAATTGGATGGGCCACACCATTGGCCGAGAACACCCAAGAGGCGTGATGACAGATAAATTTGAATGGAGAACCTAGCAACGGCGTTAGATGTGGTATCCAAAATCGTTAGACTTTTGCATATACACAAAGAGGCTACCTGAAAAGTCAGCCTCTTTGTGTATGAAAACAATGCTCAAAACTCAACTTTCTTCTCCTTTCTGAATCTGACTAACCAACAATTGGTGAGGCAATAAGGTACAATGAACCAATAAATACAAATACGAAATGGCTTGTGTATTGCTAAAATGACTTCTGAGTAAGGCATATCCCAACAACATCGCTACGGCAATCAACGTGAGGGGCATCACGTGTAGCCACAGTTGGAATGCGGTATAGGTGCTTCGCTCTTTGGGTAAAAAATAGCGGTGTGCGGCCGAGAAAGCATTCACGGCGTGCCATCCGCCAAAAAATAAGCCCAAACTGGGCAACAAAGGCAACCAAAGCGTAAGCAGAAGAATTGCCGTAAGAAAAATGAGCTTTTTGCCTTCAAATACAATGGCTTGTTGGGTTTGCACCAGCAACAAAAGCAATACTAGCCAAATGCCCAAACCCGTCACAATAAAGGTATTGATAGAAGACAAATACAGCCAAATTTGCATCGTAAAAAAGTCTTGTCGGCTGATGTACGCCCATAAAATATTGGCTTCGCTGGCGTGCATCAAAAACAACCACGCCATGATGAAAAGCCCATAAATGAAGCGTGTCCAAGCCCATAAAATATGTTTGTAGGGGGCTTGTTTGAGGTCGGTTTCACCTATGTGCCAAGCACTTAGACAGAGAAAAAGAAAAATACTTGCACTAGGTAAATAATACCAGACAGTTCCTAAAAACAAAAAGGAAAGAATGTATTTCAAATAAAAAAAAGGTTTTTTGAATGGCTGATTACTTCGTTTGTGCCACTCTTGGTCGAGCCAAATATCTAAAGCTCGGTGTGGAATGCCAATGAAAAAAAAGAAGCCAAAAGCAAAGAATATCTGTACCGCAAAATTGACTGCCCCAAAGGCTTCTTGCCAAATCAATAACAAACTTCCCAAAATGACGGTTAAGGCTGTCGGATTTGCCGCTATAAATTTGAATACTTTTATCACTTTATCGAAAATAATGTTGAAAATGGTTATTTGGATTGTATTTGAATATCATGCTTACAAAAGTACAAGTTGAACTTGCTTTTTACGTATAAAACCGCATAAATTTCTCTTGGTTGCCCTGTATCTATAAAAAACACTTTTTTCTTGCATATATCAGATTCATCGTATAGGTTTGTAATAAAATTAACCATTTGGTTAAAATTAGTATTAAAAATGAGCCAAGAGTTAAGTACAGAAGAGAAGATTTTGCTGGCTGCCAAAAAGGTATTTTTCCAAAAAGGCTGGGACGGTGCTAGAATGCAAGACATTGCCAACGAAGCAGGAATCAATAAAGCCTTGTTGCATTATTATTTTAGAAACAAAGAAACCCTCTTTAAAAAAGTTTTTGAAAGTTATATCGGTAAATTATTGCCGAATATCAATAGCGTAATTGCATCGGATGAACCTGTTTTAAGCAAAATAGAGGGAATCATTCATGCTTATATCGACTTTTTGTTGCAAAACCAAGAATTACCTTTGTTTGTTGCCAACGAACTGGCAAGAAACCCCAATTTGATTACCGATACGCTCAAAAGTTATAAAGATTTACCGCCGTTTATGTTACTTTTTACACAGTTTCAAAAGGCTATTGACGAGGGAGAAATAAGAAATACGAATCCTATTCATTTGATTATTAGCGTAGTATCTATGTGTGTTTTCCCTTTTATAGGAAAAGCTATTTTCAAAAATGTGTTGTCAAGCGTTCCCGAAGAGATTTTTCAAGTGTTGCTCAACCAACGAAAAAAGGAAATCTATGAACTGGTTTATCATGCACTAAAACCATAAGATTGCCCTAATATACAGGGCTGTTTTTTTATTCTAATATTAACCAAATAGTTAAATCTAATAGTTAAAAAAATGAGAAAAATCATTTTTTGTATAGTATGGCTCATACAAATACCCGTTTTGGCTCAAAAAAGCCTAACGTTGGAGGCGTGCTATACCCAAGTGCAACAGGCATATCCTTTGCTGAAACAGCGTGCTGTATTGGATATGGCACTACAAAAGCAATTACAAAATCTACAAAGCAATTTTAAGCCACAAGTAGAGCTTATCGGACAAGCAACGTACCAATCGGAGGTAACGTCTTTTCCGATAAAACTGCCCAACATCGACGTGCCTTCTATTGCCAAAGACCAGTATAAAGTATATGCCGAAATCAAGCAAAATGTATTTGATGGAGGTATGGTTAAAGCACAGAAAGCCATACAAGAAGCCTCAAATGCCGTTGAAAATCAGAAAGTTGTAGTTGATTTAGACAGGTTGAAGGAGCGTGTAAACCAATTATTTTTCACTATTTTGTTGGCACAATCGCAACGAACACTCACGGCAACGGTCAAAGACGAACTCCAAAGTAAGGTCAAGAAAGTAGAAGCGGGGATTCAAAATGGCGTTGGCATACAAAGTCAATTACGCACCTTGCAGGTCGAAATTTTGAAATTAGAACAAAAATTAATCGAAATTGATACCCAAGAAAAAACCGCCAGAGAAAGCCTTGGTTTATTGCTCAATCAAGATATTGCCGACGTAAATTTGCTTCGCCCAGCGGCTGTGGCATTGGCGACAAGTAATGCTGTTAATCGCCCTGAGTTGCGTTTATTTGCACTACAAAAAGAAATATTTACCCAACAAGCCCAACAAATTACAGCGAAAAATTTGCCCAAAGTGGGCTTGTTTTTACAAACAGGCTTTGGGCGACCAGCCTTGAATATGTTGAGCAACGATTTTAAAGGCTATTACCTTGGGGGCTTACGTGTAAACTGGTCGCTAGGAGGACTTTACACACAAAAAAACGAACGGGCATTATTGAATCTTTCGCAACAAAGTATTGATATTCAGCAAGAAATATTTCTTCTAAACTCAAGTATTGCTCGCAAACAGGCAATGACCGAAGTAGAAAAATTAGAAGCTATTCTACAAAAAGATGAGCAAATTGTTGCGTTACGTACCAAGATTAAAGAGGTTTCGAGTGTACAATTGGATAATGGAACGTTGTCGGCAACAGATTTTGTGGCGGATGTGAGTGCTGAAAACCAAGCCAAAGAAAACAAGCTTCTCCACGAGATTCAACGCTTGATGGCACAAGCCAATTACCAAACGATTGTAGGCGGAAACTAGCCTTATTTTTCACTTGATTTACAAAAAATACAACATATTGTTATGAAAAAGCAAATGCTAATTGTCAGTGTGATAGCCTTTCAGCTTGTGGCTTGTACCAAAGGACAAGACCAACACGACGCTACGGGTACTTTTGAAGCCAACGAAACCATCATTTCGGCAGAAATCGGAGGAAAAATACAACAACTGCAACTCGAAGAAGGCTCGGAACTGAAAGCAGGGCAGGAAGTTGGTCAAATCGACGTACAAAATTTGGCTATTCAAAAAGCCCAAGTCGAGTCGAGTATTCAAAGTTTACCCGAAAAATTCAACGACCCTTCGGCACAAATAAAGGTATTGGAAAGCCAAATTGCTTTGCAAAAAGAACAACTCCGTATCCAAGAAAAAGAAAGAACCCGCATCAATAATTTAGTAAAATCGGAAGCTACGCCTAGCAAGCAACTCGACGATATTGATGGGGCTATTGCTTTGATTCATAAGCAAATCAAGGTATTGGAAAGCCAAATTTTAGCCCAAAAAACCCAAGTGGCAATTCAGAACCGAAGCATCAATAGTGAAAAAGCTCCTTTAGAAAAACGAGCTGCCCAGCTAGATGACCAAATTGGGAGAGCCAACATTATCAATCCCGTAGCAGGAACAGTCCTGACCAAATACGCCGAACAATACGAAATGACAGCCCCTGGCAAGGCATTGTACAAAATCGCCGACCTCTCTACGCTCACTTTACGGGCGTATCTTTCAGGAACGCAATTGCCAAACATTAAGCTCAACCAATCGGTAAAAGTATTGGTTGACGACGGCAAAAAAGGTTTCAAAACCTTATCGGGTACAATTTACTGGATTGCCGACAAAGCTGAGTTTACGCCCAAAACAATTCAGACAAAAGAAGAGCGTGCCAATTTGGTATATGCTATCAAAATTCGGGTGAAAAACGATGGATTTTTGAAAGTAGGAATGTATGGCGAAGTAAAACTATAAATCATTCAACAACCGTGTATTATGGAAAGTATTGTAGCTTCGCATCTGTACAAATCCTTTGATAAAGGGCGGATTCCTGCTTTGTTAGATGTGTCTTTGTCGGTTGAGCAAGGCGAATTGTTTGGCTTAATTGGCCCCGACGGAGCAGGCAAAACAACCTTATTTAGGATTTTAGCTACGCTTTTGTTGGCAGACCAAGGTGAGGCTAAGGTAGATGGACTCGACGTAAAGCAAGCCTACAAAGCCATTCGGCATCGGGTGGGTTATATGCCTGGGCGATTTTCACTTTACCAAGATTTGAGTGTAGAAGAAAACCTTGATTTTTTTGCAAAAGTTTTTGGTACAACCATTCAGGAAAACTACTATTTGGTGAAAGATATTTACCAGCAACTAGAGCCATTCAAGACCCGAAAAGCTGGGAAATTATCGGGGGGGATGAAGCAAAAATTGGCTCTTTGCTGTGCTTTGATTCATAAACCAAGTGTACTTTTCTTAGACGAACCCACCACAGGCGTGGACCCCGTTTCGAGAAAAGAGTTTTGGGAAATGTTGCAAAAACTCAAGCAAGAAGGCATCAGTATTTTGGTTTCTACGCCTTACATGGACGAAGCCAGTTTATGCGACCGTGTAGCGTTGATGCAGAAAGGAAAGATATTAGACATAGATACACCTAGCCATATTATCGACAAATTTCCTAAAAAACTTTGGGCAGTTTCGGCTACCAATATGTATCAATTACTCATGGATTTGCGTGCTTTTTCGGCAACAGCCGCTTGTTATAGTTTTGGTGAAAGTCATCATTTAACCCTCAAAAATGACGCATCAGACGCAGCAAGTTTACAGCAATATTTGACCGAAAAAAAACATAAAGACTTGAAAATAAATACCATAAAGCCAACCATAGAAGATTGTTTTATGGCAATGTTATGATGAAAAACATGGATACAAATACAGCAAATATCGTCATACAAGCCCGTAATTTAACCAAGCGATTTGGCGATTTTACGGCTACCGATGCCATTAGTTTTGAGGTATATAAAGGCGAAATTTTTGGTTTTTTAGGGGCAAATGGAGCTGGCAAAACCACTGCCATGAAAATTCTGATTGGCATTTCTAAACCTTCGGCTGGCGAGGCTCAGGTAGCTGGTTTTGATGTTTATACCCAAGCCGAATTAATCAAAAAGAATATTGGCTACATGAGCCAAAAGTTTTCTTTGTACGAAGATTTAACCATTCGGGAAAATATCAGATTCTTTGGGGGCATTTATGGGCTGAGTCGTGCCGAGCTTAAAATCAAGGGCGATGCCTTGATTAAAAAACTAGGACTAGAAGCCGAAGCCGATAAATTGGTGGCTTCGTTGCCCTTGGGTTGGCGACAAAAACTGTCTTTTTCGATAGCCATTTTGCATAATCCACAAATTGTATTTTTAGATGAACCCACAGGGGGCGTTGACCCACTTACAAGGCGACAATTTTGGGATATGATTTATGAAGCCGCCCACCGAGGTGTAACCATTTTTGTGACGACACATTACATGGACGAAGCCGAATATTGCGATAGGGTTTCGATTATGGTCGATGGAAAAATAGAAGCTTTGGCTTCTCCGAAAAAGCTCAAAGAGCAGTTTCATGCACAGTCGATGGACGAAGTTTTTCACCAATTAGCCCGCAAAGCCAAACGAGCCGAATGATGCTAAAACAGAAGCATGGCGTTTGCTCTAAAGCTCGCCCTCTGTGTATAGTCTGAACAGTATAATCCTCACAACACAATTCGTATGCGTCTTTTTATCGCTTTTATATTCAAAGAATTTAAACATATTCTCCGTGACCAACGGACATTGTTTATTCTTTTTGGTATGCCCATCGTACAAATCATTTTGTTTGGTTTTGCCTTGACCAACGAAGTCAAAGATTCTAAAATTGTGATACTCGACCAAGCACATGATGCTTTTTCTCAACGCTTGATACAACGCCTAGATGCCAGCCAATACTTTGATATTGAGCGTGTTTTGTATCAGTCAGATGCCATCCATGAGGTTTTTAAGACAGGAAAAATCAAGCTTGCCGTAGTATTTCCTCCTCGTTTTCAGCATGAACTATTGCATACCAATCAAGCCAGTGTGCAGCTTATCGCCGATGCCTCCGACCCCAATACCGCCAGTACCGTGACCATGTATGCGAGTGCGATACTGAAAGATTTTCAAGATGAACTTATCGCTCAAACGCCTTTGCCTTATAGCATCAAACCCGAAATCCGAATGCTGTACAATCCGCAACTCAAAGGAGCGTACAATTTTGTGCCAGGCGTAATGGCGATGATTTTGTTGCTGATTTCGGCTATGATGACTTCCATTGCAATTGTGCGAGAAAAAGAATTAGGTACGATGGAAGTGTTGTTGGTGTCGCCTGTGCCACCGCTCATGGTGATTGTCACAAAGGCGATTCCTTATATTTTTTTGTCGTTAATCAATGTGACCACCATCTTATTACTGAGCGTATTTTTGTTGGATGTGCCTATTCAAGGCAGTATTGTGTTGCTCATTGCCGAGAGTTTGCTATTTATTTTGGCTGCTTTAGCCTTGGGACTTTTTATTTCTACCATCACCAATTCGCAACAAGTGGCGATGTTGGCATCGTTGATGGTCTTGATGTTGCCAACCTTGATTTTTAGTGGCTTTATGTTTCCGATTGAAAATATGCCCAAGCCCATGCAAATCATCTCAAATTTTATCCCTTCTAAATGGTACTTTTTTATTGTACGAGATGTGATGATAAAAGGCTTAGGTTTTAAAAGCATCTGGAAAGAGTCGCTGATATTGGTGGCGATGACTTGCGTATATGTGGGTATTGCTTGGCGAAATTATAAAATTCGACTTGAATAAAAGAAGGGAAAATGATGTTGTAATAGATTGTTGAAAACGGGTAAAGTGTTGATTGTTAGAAAGTAGTCTTATTTTTCTCATCGTACCTAAAGCCTTTGCTGATATTTAGATGAAAACATTAAGTTTTTTATTAGAAAAAGAATTCCGCCAAATCTTTCGGAATCCATCCATTTTACGCATCATTTTTGTGATGCCCATGATACAACTCATTGTATTACCATTGGCGGCAGATTACGAAGTAAAAAACGTAAATCTAACGGTTTTAGACCATGACCATTCGACGTATTCGGCACGTTTGGTACAAAAAGTTGTGGGTTCGGGCTTTTTCAAATTACAGCATATCGCCACAAGCTATGCCGAAGCCATGACAAGCATGGAAGACAATTCGGCCGATATTATCCTCGAAATTCCTGCCCATTTCGAGCGTAACCTTATCAAGGAAGACGAAGCCAAAGTACTGCTGGCGGTCAATGCCGTGAATGGTATGAAAGCCAACTTGGGCGGTTCGTACCTCAATAGCATCGTTCGTGATTTCAACCAAGACATCCGCCTCGATTGGCTGGTGATGCCCCGACAAAACCCGATGCCTTTGCTCGAAATTTTGCCAAGCTATTGGTATAATCCCCACATGAACTACAAATTATTTATGGTGCCTGGCATTTTGGTTATTTTGGTGACAATGGTTGGCTCGTTTCTTTCGGCGTTGAATATTGTAAAAGAAAAGGAGGTAGGCACTATCGAACAAATCAATGTAACGCCAATCAAGAAATACCATTTTATTTTAGGAAAACTGATTCCATTTTGGGTATTGGGCTTGTTGGTAACAGCTATTGGCTTGCTTATCAGTAGGGTGGTGTTTGGCATTGTACCCGTAGGAAGTTTGGTGCTTATCTTTTTCTTTGCTGCCATTTATTTGTTGGCAGTGCTTGGGATTGGTTTATTGGTGTCTAATTTCTCGGATACCCAGCAACAAGCCATGTTTATTTCCTTTTTCTTAATCATGGTTTTTGTACTCATGGGCGGGCTTTACACCTCTATCGACGGAATGCCTGCTTGGGCAAAACTCATTACAAAATTCAACCCTGTAGCCTATTTCATTGAAGTCATGCGTTTGGTCGTGATTAAAGGGGCTGGGTTGAAAGAAATTTTACCTCATTTGCGTGCGATTTGTCTTTTTGCCGTGGTGTTTAATGGCCTGGCCATCTGGACGTACAAGAAAAGGCAGTAGAAAACAAGGTTGAGCAACTCACTACAAAAACAGGACATACCCTACTTGTTTTTTTTCTACTTTTGGAAATATAGATACCAATAATATTTCCAAAATTATGATAAAAAAACTAATTGTACTGACAAGTCTATGGTGTTTAGGCACAGGTATGGCATTGGCTCAAAAGAAAACAAAGACCAAAGCCGCCGACCAAAAGCAATGGATTAAGCTATTTAATGGTAAAAACTTCGATGGCTGGGACATCAAAATCGCAGGAGAGGAGTTGAATGTAAACTATAAAAATACCTTTCGGGTAGAAGACGGCATCATGCGTGTATCGTATGATGATTACAAAACATTTGACGACAAGTTTGGGCATATTTATTATAAAACACCCTATACGTACTACATCGTTCGGTTTGAATATCGTTTTCGTGGAGAACAACTCAAAGGCGGCGCATCGTGGAACGTTCGCAACAGTGGCATCATGTTGCATTCGCAATCGGCACAAAGTTTGACCAAAGAGCAGAGCTTTCCGGTATCCTTAGAAATGCAATTACTCGGAGGACTTGGCAACGGCACAAGACATACGGGCAATTTGTGTACACCCGGCACGGAAGTATCAAAAAATGGTAAAACCATTACCGACCACTGCATCGATTCCGATTCTAAAACCTACGACGGCGACCAATGGGTAAAAGCCGAAGCCATTGTGTTGGGCGATTCGCTGATACACCAAATCATCGAAGGCGATACGGTGCTTACCTACGACCATCTGCGTATTGGTGGAGGCTTTGTTAATGAAGGCTACGACTGGAAAACAGGAGGCGTAGGTAATGCTGCTTTTTGGATTGCCAAAGAAGGGCAACCACTGGGCGAAGGGTACATTGCCATGCAAGCAGAGAGCCATCCGATTGATTTCAGAAACATCGAACTCCTCAACCTCAAAGGCTGCACCGACCCCAAAGCCATCAATTACAAATCGTACTACGTCAAATCTGACAACAGCCAATGTAAGTATAAGAAGTAGGGTAGGGGGCTTTCCTTGAAAGCCAGTATTGTACGAAGCTTTTGTAACAACAATGAGCTATAAAGTGACTCATTAACCCCAAAATCTTATCTTTCAAATAGGAAGCGTATTCATTTGCCTCTTATTTGGAAGATAAGTAACTTCAAACTGCTTTAACCTTTATACTTTAGTAATATGCTGCAATTCAACTGGCGTTATTTTCTTATAGCCACTTTGTTATTTATCACCGAAGTACTCATTGCCATGTTTGTTCATGACCAATTTATTCGACCTTATTTTGGCGACTTCTTAGTAGTTATTTTGGTGTATTGTTTTGTGAAATCTTTTCTGAATACGCCTTTTTTACAAACAGCCATAGCTGTTTTGGTCTTTTCTTTTGCAATAGAGGTTTTGCAATACATGGACATCGTAAACAGAATTGGTTTAGGTCATTCAACGCTTGCCAGAACTGTCATCGGTACATCTTTTGAATGGCTTGACTTACTTGCTTATATGTTTGGCATCGCTCTTGTAATTTACGTAGAAAACAGCCGCTTCAAGGCTCATCAGCGAGAGAGCTAAAATACATAAATCTGTTTTTTCACTCATTGGTTCGAGCGTTAAGCAAAACGTCACTGATACCAATACCAACTGTTCCAATTAGCAGACTCACGTACTAATTGGGAAAATAAGTAAGTTTAAACCGCTTTATCTCATGTGTAATATGCCGAAACTTGCACTGCCATGATGAATCTTTTGTCTGAAAGAGGTTTATAATAAATATCTATAACGGCTGGCGTTATTTATCTTTTGGGTCGAAGTCCACTACCCACTCAAAGCCATATTTATCTCTAAACATCCCAAAATAGGAGCCCCAAGGACTATCTGCAATAGGCATTTCTATTTGTCCGCCAGCAGACAGACCATTGAATAAATGGTCAGCTTCTTCTTTGCTTTCAGCACTTATGGAGATTTTACTTCTGTTTTCATTTTCGTTATGCTTACCCATAAACTCGGGGGTGTCAGAGCCCATCAATACACTATGCTTGCCTATTGGCAGTACAATGTGCATAATTTTATCTGCTTCATTTTCTGCCATTGGATTTTCTGCCATTTCCATATCTTTAAAACGGACTATCGTTGCAAACTCTCCGCCAAATACCGATTTGTAAAAGGTGAATGCTTCTTCTGCATTCCCATTAAAATGAATATAAGGATTGATTTGTGCCATGATATTTTTAAGTTAAAATTATTGCTTGTATTCTTCAATGATAATTTTTGTCTGCTTCATCATGATGCTACCTGCATTTGGTTTACGCATTAACTCACCCATGTTGTTGGGAATAATCTGCCATCGTAAGCCAAATTTGTCGTTGCACCAACCACATGATGAAGCTCGACCATCTCGGGTAAAATAATTCCAATACTTGTCTATTTCTTCTTGATTTTCACAATGTATTATTATTGCAAAAGTATCATTGAATTTATGATGCTCGATTGCTGTTGTCATAATCAAATAATCTTGTTCAAATATTTTGATATTACACATCTCAGCATAGCCACTTGGGGTTTCTCCTAATGGAATGACATTGTTTGCCACAAAATTATCTTCAAATATGTTTTTATAGTATGTTGTAACGTGTTCAGATTTCCCATCTATCGAATTAAACCATAGTGTAGGTGTTATTTTATTTTGTTTCATTTTCTGTATAGTTTTTAAAGTTATTCAGAATTGACTGCCAACCTTTTTGTTGCATTTCTATGGGGTTTTCTGTTTCTGGGTCGAAGGTTATACTAATGACAGTTTGATTGTCTAAATTTTTAAATTCAATCGTAGCAGTTCTATTACCAAACTCATAAGTAAAGCTTTGTCTTTCGTTAATTTCGGTATAAATAGCTTCAAAGTCAAAACCAAAGCTTCCGTCTTTTGCTTCCATTCTTGCTTTGTAAGTCCCCCCAATGCTCATATTATTTTCTGCACTTGGGCAATGCCAGCTTGGGTCTGCAAAATTCCATTTGGTTATATGAACTGGGTTTGTATAATAGTCCCAAACTTTTTCTACTGGTACATTTAAAGTTGCGGTTACAATTATTTTATCCATCATTTGTTAATTATTTGGGGTTCAACATTAGTATTTTTGTCGATTACAAGGACAGGTGTGTTGTTCATCACTCTACTCCCTTTACTTGCATTTGTAAAGTATAGATAGATTCAGAAGCGGTAATAAATAAAGTTTTACGGTTTTTTCCACCAAAACAAATATTTCCAACCCAGTTTGAAGGTACAGGAATATTGCCCAATTTTTCGCCTTTGGGGTTATAAATTGTCACGCCTTTGCCTGTCAGATACAAATTCCCTTGGTTGTCTAAAGTCATTCCATCAGAACCCATCGGGGCAAAAAGCTGACGATTGGTCAACGTTCCATCCGCTTGAATCTCGTACTTGTACGTTTTGTTATCACGAATATCGGCGACAAATAAGTACTTACCATCGGGAGTACCCACAATACCATTGGGCTGTTTGAGGTCGTCATCCACAAGGATTAAATCTTTTGCCCCCTTAGCTAAATAATACACATTTTGTTTGTCGATTTCGGGCTTTTTTCTTGTCCAATAATCACGCTGATAATAAGGGTCGGTGAAGTAAATACCTCCTTTGGGGTCAATCCATAAATCATTGGGGCCATTGGCTTTTAGTCCTTTGATATTATCCAACAAAACCGAAACATTCCCTTTGTCAATTGCCCAAAGCTCATTTTTTTCGTCGGCACAAGCGATTAATCGCCCTTTTTTATCCACATACAATCCATTTGAACGACCTGTTTTATCCATAAAAAGGCTTAGTTTTCCATCTGAACTGTATTTCCAGATTTTATCATTGGGCTGGTCGGTAAAGAATATATTTCCTTTTTTATCCACTGCTGGCCCTTCAGTAAAAGTAAATTGCTTTGATACTTGCACCAACGAAGCACCTTTTTGAACAAGATTCAAGGCGGCAATATCATCGTTCGACTGTGCCAACAATAATTGGTTCGACAACAAGAGTACGGCAAGAATAGGACTAAACTTTATCATAATATTTTGGGATTGTTTACGCTAGAAAGCAATTTACAGCTTTGTACTTTGCTTTCTGGAAAGATTTGTCTGGTTTTCTTTGGGTAAAAAATTGAATACGCTTATTTTCCCCCAAAAAAGGTATCTAAAGATAATTATTTTCATGAAAATAGCAGACATCCTAGCTAAAAACAGACGTTATTTCTATTTTAGATAAATATTCCCATACACAAGGGTTTTCTGGGTTGAGTAGTGCTTTTACTACTGATACCTTACGCACAATTCCATACGTATCAACCATTACTATGAAACAATTACTTATCGTGTTGGCATGGCTTTTTGTCCAACAGATGTATGCACAGCAACGACCCAACGTTATTTTTATCATCTCCGACGACCATACCAGTCAGGCTATTAGTGCCTACGGTAGTACGCTTGCTCAAACGCCCAATATCGACCGTATTGCCAAAGAAGGGGCAATTTTGTACAACAACGTAGTATCAAACTCTATTTGTGGACCCAGTCGTGCTACCTTACTCACAGGCAAGTACAGCCATATCAATGGATATAAATTCAACGAAAAAGTATTCGATATTACCCAACCTGTATTTCCCGAAGAACTCCAAAAAACGGGTTATCAAACCGCTTGGGTGGGCAAAATGCACTTGGGTTCTTTGCCGCATGGCTTCGATTATCTCAATATTTTGCCTGGACATGGAAGCTATTACAATTCGGATTTTGTCAATTCCAACAACGAAACACACCGCTACAATGGCTATGTCACCGACGTTATTACGCAATTATCTAAAGAATGGCTTGATAAAAGAAATCCTGATAAGCCTTTTTTCTTGGTAGTTGGGCATAAGGCTACGCATCGCTCTTGGTTGCCTTCGCTACAAGATTTGGGGGCTTACGACAACGTAACGTTTCCTGTACCAGCCACATTTTATGACGATTACGCTGGTAGAATAGCAGCACAAGACCAAGACATGAGTATCGAAAAAACCATGCTTTTAACAGAAGATTTGAAAGTAAATGCTGATTACGAAAGTAAAAGTGCGTGGTCGTCGTACAACCGTTTTACACCCGAACAAAAAGCACAATTTAAGGCTTATTACGATAAAGTAACGACTGCATTTGAAGCCCAAAAGCCCACAGGAAAAGCCCTTGCCGAATGGAAATACCAACGCTATATGCGTGATTATATGGCTACGGCGAAGTCGTTGGATAGAAATATTGGCGAATTGTTGGACTACCTCGACCAAACGGGTTTATCGAAAAATACGGTTGTGATTTACACCTCCGACCAAGGCTTTTATTTAGGCGAACACGGCTGGTTCGACAAACGATTTATTTATGAAGAATCGTTGAAAACGCCTTTTGTTATTCGCTATCCGGGCGTTATCAAGCCCAATACTAAGGTAAACCAAGTGGTGTCGAATGTCGATTGGGCACCCACCTTGCTCAATCTTATGCACACGCCCATTCCTGACAGTTTTCAAGGACAATCGTTTTTGCCCTTGCTTACGGGAAAAATGAGTGGCTGGAAAAACGAGTCGTATTATCATTATTACGAATTTCCGGCACCGCATCATGTGTATCCGCATTTTGGCTTGCGAACTGCACGTTATACCTTGGCAAGGTTTTACGGAGAAAAGAATTTTTGGGAATTGTACGACATCAAAAATGACCCTCAAAACCTCAAAAATCTTTACCACGACAAGCGTTATGCGGGTGTAATTGCGGCATTAAAAAAGCAACTCAAAGCCCAAATTTTAAAAGTAAAAGACGAAGAAGCCCTGAAATTGATGACAGAATAAGCTATGCGTTGAGAAAAGGTTTTAAGGCTATTTCACGCTCATCATTTAGTACGTATATTTTATTGATGGTAAAGAAGTTAGGAAAAAATCGTAAACAAATGAAAAGGCTATCTAAGTAATCATGTAAATTACTCTTAGATTCAAGAACTAATTCACAATTGGCAATTCACACTTTTGCATTGTTACTTACGCCTAAGAAAAAAGAATAAGTAAGGCTACTTTTATTATTCCTGAACAATGGCGTAACGGTATTCGTCCCAAACTTGGTTGTTTTTCATCAAGGCTTTACGGGCGATGCCCTCCAACTGGTAGCCATTTTTTTCTAGCACACGTTTAGAAGCATGATTGTAGGCAAATACGCCTGCATATATTCTGAGGAGTTCCAATTGCTCAAAACCATACTGTGTAGCCAAACCAACAGCCTGTGAAGCAATGCCTTGTCCCCAAAAAGGCTCGCCGAGCCAATAACCTATCTCAGCCGTTTTCCGATGCACGTCTTGCTGTGGTATAAGGCCGATTACGCCACAAAAAGCGTCGTCGGCTACTATGGCGAAAGTCTTGGTAGGTGTTTCGGTACTTGTCAAATGAATGAAAAATGAAGCGTCATCCACCTGATAAGGATGCGGAATGTAATCTCTGAGGTTATCCCAGATTTTTTTGTTGTTCAGTAAGCTTGCCATTGGCACAGCATCGCTGACACGTAATGGACGAATATAGACAGACATGAGGCAATGAATATTTGATTTCGGTTTCGGATATAAGCCCTAAAAGCATTTGTAGCCAACTTCCGAAATCAAACAAACAGTTTTATTACCCTTCAAAAGAGCCACAACTTAATAAATCTTCATTTCCCAAAGCCCTGTCGTTCCTTTGAGAAATCGCAAGCGAAGATACAAAAACTTTTGATTGGGCTTGTCAATATGTGGCGACTGCACGGCAAGGGCTTCGTGTCCGCCACATCGAACCCAGTTTTTTCCATCGAGCGAGCCTTCCAATACGTAGGCATGACCAGCCGTTGGTTTTACAAAATAGTTTTCTACTTTTTTGATTTTTTGGGCTTGCTTCAATTTGACAGTTATGGTTGCCAACGAATCATTTGTATTTGCCATCCAACGTGTACCGTTTTGAAAATCGACGATGTTTTCGGGTACATATTTTTCTACACGCTTGAGTGTAGTGTCTTTGATGGGAGGCACTTTGTAATCCGCCAAGACCGAAGAAGCTTCTACTTTTTCAACAGCCAAGGTAAGGTTTTTTACGGCAAAAGGGTTAACACCTTCGTTGGTCAATGTCACGGGCTTAATTGTACCATCTTCGTTAAATTCGAGTTTATCTATCCAAGCCTGACGATTGGTACTGGCTCTTCCAAATTCTAAATACGTAAAATAATACTGCTCGCCTATGGCAAACACATTGCCATGACCCGGGCCATAGATTTGAGCGGTTCGGTCTGTTTTGGCAATGATGTCTTGCTCAGGAAAAATATAAGGGCCAAAAGGTGAAACCTTACTGTATTGATAGGCATATACATAGTTTTCATGACCACTCAAAGTATAGAGGTAATAGTAAATTCCTTTACGTTTGAAGAAAATAGGTCCTTCCGAATAGCCTCCTCTTTTGGTCTGAATCACCTGTATATCGCCAGCCAGTCCACGCATATCGGGCGTAAGTTTGCTTGCTCCACGCTGTGCCCAAAACAAGTAAGGCGTGCCATCGTCATCAATAAATACCTCAGCATCAATGCCTTTGGTTTTCTTAGGGCCATCCATTTTTACTAAAGGTTGAGGGGCATCGCTTCCGACAAAGGTATCTTTGCCCGTTGCTAATACAAACGGCCCAGCAGGGTTATTTGCAACAGCAGCGTAAATATGGGTATTGATGGTTGGATAAAAAAAGTATTGTTTGCCAACTTTAATCGCTTTGCTTGGTGCCCAAAAAAGCTGTTTGGCAGCCGATGGGATAAAAATACCATTAAACGACCAATTGATAAGGTCTTTCGACTGCCAAACAACGGGTGGTCCCGACGTTGCCAAGCCTTGATTATAGCCATCGGTTGTGGCATAGCAATAAAAAGTATCGCCAAACTGGACGATACTTGGGTCGGCTACCAAATCGGGAATGATGGGATTGGCAAAAGCAATGGGTCTTTGGGCATGGGCTGCAAGCATCGCTACCGTACATGCCAAACAGGTTACAAGGATTTTTTTCATGTAAAATGTATAAAGGAATACGAGGATAAAAGAAATCCAAAACTATACATTTTTTCTAAAAACAATGTCCTGTAGAGCTATGAACGAGGAGGAGTTGAGCAATACCCCATGCCTGACTTGGTTATTTCTTATTGGCTCGTTCTTCTTTTATTTCTATCAATAAATCTCTGATTTCCTCTAATGTTTCATTTTGTATGCCTTTGGCTTCGGTGTAGTGGGCTATTTGTTTGACGATTTTTCGGATAAAAAACCAAATAAGACCGTTAATTAGAAGGATAAAAAGAAAAGACCAAGGAAAAAAGAGCCAAAAAGCGTCTTGCCAAGAAGGAAGTAGGGTTGTCATACGTTGTTACAATAGATTTATGATTGGTTAAACAAATACTAGGCGTAAAGATATAAAATCCTGTCTTTTTAGTGATAAATGTAGAAATCTATTTTTTCAAATTGATTATTTCCATAATAAAGAAATTGTTTAAACTCAATACTGATTCATAAATCAAGTTCAATAAAAAACGCTTCTGGCTACACACCAGAAGCGTTTTTATGTTGCTATAAAAGCCTTTGCTTACAATTCTCTAATCCAAATATTGCGGAAACTTACTGCGTTGCCGTGGTCTTGCAAGGAAATAGGGCCTTTTGCTCCGTGTACGGGGTTGGTAGGTTGACCTATATAATTGGTGACACCTTGGATTTGGGTATGGTTTTGCACCACTACACCATTATGAATGACGGTAACATAGCCGGGTGTTTCGATGCCTCCATTAACCGTAAAACGTGGTGCAGTATAAATAATATCATACACGTTCCAATCGCCCATTTTAGCGGTAGCATTCACCAACGGAGGTGTTTGTTTGTAAATCGACCCAGCCTGACCGTTGCGATAAGTACGGTTTTGGTAGGAGTTTAAGACTTGTACTTCGTAAATACCATGAAAAAATACGCCACTGTTGCCTCTTCCTTGACTTTTTACGTTGTCGGGTTCAATCGGAGAACGCCATTCAATATGCAACTGGCAGTCGCCAAAATGTTTTTTGGTAGAAATATTTCCCGTGCCTTTCACCACCGTAAATGCACCATCTTTTACCTCCCAAAGAGCAGGACCGCCATCTTTAACAGACTCCCATTCGTTCAGATTTTTTCCATCAAATAGCACGATGGCATCAGAAGGCACAGCACCGGGCGTAACAATACGCACTTCGGGGTCCCAGTACTCTGTAGCTTCGGGCTTCTCTGGATTTTTTTGGATAAAACGGGTGTCTTGTGCTTGAACTTTCAAACCTAAAAGGCAAATAGCCGCACTAAAAATGACATTCTTGTTGATTTTCATTTGAAAAAATGTTTAAGTTTAACAGATTTTAACCCTTTTCGTCAGGCATAGCCTTCAAAATTGGGTCGGGACGTAGTTTAAGTTTATAAAAAATCGTTGTAAATTTAGTAGCAAACTTGAATTAATATGAGAAATACCCAAAATAATTGGATTAAAATATTTATCCTGTCAGGGTTTACACTTATTTTGCCCAAAAGCTTTGGTCAAAAGCCTAATTTTACGTATTTTGATGTAAACACGCTTTGTAATGATGCCAAGGTTTTGGCACTCAAAAATGATTTGCCCAAGGGATGGCGTTTGAGAAGTAACCGCTCTAATTTCTTTATCGAGCGTATCGAGCCAGTGTATTTGCCCAAAGAAGCCCTCAAAAGCATCGAGCATCAAACCCAACCCGTAGAAAAATGGATTGACGGAAGGAAGCTGATTTTGTTTAAAACCAAGGCGTATTTTTTGATGACGGTAGAGAAGCAATTGCCTTCAGACCTACAAAAAAATAACAAATTTATCGGGCAGAGAGTTTATCTATCAAAGGATTATACCTTTTTCCTTTGGCAAAAACATGGTTATACTTATTCCAACTATGTGTTGCCAAGCAGCTTATACGATGAATTTAGGTCGATAGAAAAGCTATTATATACGCACTGGACACCCTAGTATTCAAACCACCAATCATAAACATCCTGACTAATATGATACCAAAAGTAAAAAAACGAGCACCGGGCGAGCGGTTAATCAAACGAATGACTTTACGCACCAAATGGCTGTTGTGTGCCGTTGCGGGCATTCTTTTGTTTGGGTTTGGCTTGTCGGTTGTAACCGCCGCAGGCTATAAAAAAGGCGTTGGCGATGCCTTCTATATTTGGTTTTTAATGGGAACTTACGGGCTGATTATCACGGCATTGGGCTTAGTTTCGTTGGGACAAGCCATCCGTTTTAGGGTATTAATGGACATCAATAAGAAGTTTCATAAACAAGAAAAAGAACTCTCTAAGCAGTTGAAACGACTCAATCGTTTGACGGAAGTGATGAAAACCAAAGAAGATAAAAAAGAGGAAAAGAAAGACGAGAAAAAGGCAAAGCTCAACGAAAGAAGACCTCAGCCCGTAAAAAAAGAAAACCTCGCCACTACCGACGAGGTTTAAATCTCTTAGAAGAAATTCCGAAAATTACTTCGCAGCCTTCGCAGCAAACTCTGCTTTGATTGCTTCAATGTCAACCAATTTGATTTCTGGTTTTTGACGCAAAAGCTTGATTGCTTCGACTTTGTTGGTGGCTATAGCCTTATTTCTTCTGTCCTTTCTTTTAAGTCTTGTAACTCCCATTATCAACAGATTTTTTGTTTGAGGTGCAAAAGTACAGAAATAATACATTTTATCCAATAGCAAATTGGTTATTCCTGCAAGAAATACCTACAAAAGCAGCGTTTTTCACAGATAAAAACCCTTTAGGCTTCCAAAAACCTAAAGGGTTTGTTATTTTTGCAGACTTTTTCATACAAGCATCGGCAGATGTTTGTACAACCCTAATAAAAAAAATAGATGAGTAAGCCGTCGTTAGTTAGAGGAACAAGAGATTTTGGCCCTGATAAAATGGTCAAAAGAAATTATATTTTTGATACCATCAAATCGGTTTTTCAACGTTTTGGGTTTCAACCACTCGAAACCCCTTCTATGGAAAACCTTTCCGTTTTGATGGGAAAATATGGGGAAGAAGGCGACCAACTTTTGTTCAAAATTCTTAACTCAGGAAATTTTTCAGAAAAAATTGGACAAGCCGACCTTGAAGAAGGGTATAAAAAATTAACAACCAAAATTTCGGAAAAAGGGCTTCGCTACGACCTCACCGTGCCTTTTGCTCGCTACGTAGTAATGAACCGCAACGAACTGCCTTTGCCTTTCAAACGCTACCAGATTCAGCCCGTTTGGCGTGCCGACCGCCCACAAAAAGGGCGTTATCGGGAGTTTTACCAATGCGATGCCGACATCGTAGGCACAGACTCGCTGATTTGCGAAGCCGAAATCGTACAAATGGTGCATGAAGTAATGCAGGCTTTGGGCATTCGTTTCAACCTAAAAATCAATAACCGTAAAATCCTAACGGGGCTTTCGGAGGCTATTGGTGCAGCAGGGCAAGAAGCGACCTTGGCTGTGGCGATTGATAAATTAGATAAAATTGGACAAGCAAAAGTATTAGAAGAATTGGCCGAAAGAGGCTTTTCGGCAGAAGCCTTGCAAAACCTTAGCCCTGTATTTGCTATTACGGGAAGCAATGCCGAAAAATTTGCACAGCTTGAAACCCTTTTGGCTCAGTCGGAAATAGGACAAAAAGGCATTGCCGAACTACGCCAAATGTGGGCGTATTTCACCGCTTTTGGCCTGACCGACGAGCATATCGAACTAGACCTTACGCTTGCCCGTGGCTTGTCGTATTATACAGGTGCTATTTTTGAAGTAAAAGCCCTTGATGTACAAATTGGCTCGATTACAGGCGGTGGTCGCTACGATAACCTGACGGGTACATTTGGCGTACCCGGACTTTCGGGCGTTGGTATTTCGTTTGGCGTTGACCGCATCTTTGATGTATTAGAAGAATTAAATTTGTTTCCTGAAAATCAATCTGTTACAACTAAATTACTTTTCTGCCACTTTGGGCAAAACGAATTGAATTACGCTTTGCCTTTGTTACAAAAAGCCAGAGCAGCAGGCATTAATGCAGAAGTGTATCCAGATGTGGTAAAAATCAAAAAGCAATTGGATTATGCCGACAAAAAACGGATTCCTTTTGTCTGTATTATCGGCTCAGAAGAAATGGAAACGGGCAATCTGACCTTGAAAAATATGCTTTCGGGCGAGCAACAGAAATGTACGATGGAGCAGTTACTAGCACATTTATAAGCCCTTTATAAAACAACCAAAGCCTTGCCAACATTTGCTGTAAGGCTTTTTTATGATTCTTTAGTGTTTTCTTCCAATAGCTTCTCCAACATCGCTACTTGTTTTTGTTGTAACTTGAAGTCATGTTGGGAGAAAATTTTCGATGAAATATCTATATTTTTCTATTAAGAAAGTGACCATCGAGAAAACACCGACCAACTGCTCCAAAAAGCCATCACTGCTTACTCGCTTCTTGTGTAAGGGTTGCGGCGAGGTCTTTGCCTAGGTATTGGTCTATCAAATGATGAGCGGCATAAATCAGGGGAGTCATCACGATTGCCGAGACAAATTTATACAAGTAGCTGTTCAAAGAAGTAGAAATCCATTGGTCCACAGTCCAATTGCCAAAAAGCACAAACGCAATGCCTATTACCACAAAGCTATCTATCAGTTGCGATACCAAGGTAGAGCCTGTAGCTCGTAGCCAGATGCGTTCGCCTTTGGTCACTTTTCTGATGGAATGAAACACGTAGGCATCTAAAATTTGACTAATCAAAAATGCCGATAACGACCCCGTAATAATGCCTAAGCCTTGGCGGAATATTTTAGAAAAAGCTTCATTGATATTGAAATGGTCATTTCCTTCGTTGACCGACAACCAAAAATCGGCTGGGACAAGCAAGGTTGCTCCATAAATAATGATAAAACTATAGGCAATAAAGCCAGCAGTGAGAAATGAAATTTTACGCACGCCGTTGCGTCCAAAATATTCATTAATAATATCGGAAGTAATAAATACAAAAGGCCAGTTGAGTGCCCCAGCGGGCTGGTTTAAATCCCAAGTGCCAAAAAACGTTTGTAAATGCAATGGCTCAAAGCCCAAGGTTTTTTCTACAGAAAAAATCTTCACACCGATGATTTCTGCCACTAAGGCGTTGGTTAAAAAGATACCTAAAAGAAAAATGTACAACTTGGTTCTTTTGGTATTGATTACACTGGCTTCGATAGACATAAGTAAATAAAAAGGAATGATGAAAGTTCAATTATGTTGGAGGTGATACGCACTCACTTAACAATTAAAAATACAGGTTTTGTTTTGAAAATAGTTCATAAAAATCAAAAAAACACAAAAGCACAAAGTATGGGCTTTGTGCTTTTGTATAAATCAATGATAGAATAGCTTATTTTCTAGTTTTTCTATGGTTCTCAAAATGTGTACTAATTTTGCCTAAAGCCAATTCGAGTTGTTCTAAATGGGGCAAAAACACTATTCTGAAATGGTCGGGTTGTTTGTAATTAAAGCCCGTTCCTGCTACAACCAAAATGCGTTGTTCTTCGAGCAAACTGAGCACAAAATCGCCGTCGTTTCTAAAGTCAAATTGTTTTAAATCAAATTTTGGAAACAAATACATTGCACCTTTAGGCTTTACGCAACTCACCCCTGGAATCGATACCAGCCTTTCATGTGTCAATTGCATTTGCTTGTACAAGCGTCCGGTGGGTACAACCAAATCGTTGATAGATTGGTAGCCTCCCAAGGCCGTTTGAATGCCATATTGGGTAATCACATTGGCACAAAGACGCATACTTGCCAAAAACTTAATACCTTCAATATACGATTTGGCTTTGTGTCTGGCACCCGTGAGGGCCATCCAGCCTCCTCTAAAACCAGCCGCACGGTAGTTTTTAGACATACCGCCCATGGTTACGATAAGGGTTTCTTCCGACATCCCAGCAGTGGTATGATGTACCGCTCCGTCGTATAAGATTTTATCGTAAATCTCATCGGCAAAGACAATCAGTTTATGTTTTTCGGCCAAGCGTACAATACCTTCAATGATGCTTTTTTCATAGACCGCCCCCGTTGGGTTGTTGGGGTTGATGAGTACAATGCCTCTCGTCCGTTTGGTGATTTTGGCTTCAATATCTTTCAAATCAGGATTCCAGTCGGCGGCTTCATCGCATACATAATGCACGGGTGTGCCACCAGCCAAGCCTACCGAGGTTGTCCAAAGTGGATAATCAGGCGAAGGAATCAAGATTTCATCGCCAGTGTTGAGTAAGGCAGTCATTGAAAGCGTAATCAATTCGCTTACGCCGTTGCCGATGTAAACGTCTTCGATGTCGATGTTACGCACACCACGGCTTTGATAATATTGCATGACAGCCTTGCGGGCGGCAAACAAACCACGAGAATCAGCGTATCCTTGGGCGTTGCGAATATTCATGATGATGTCATGAATGATTTCGTCAGGAGTCTCAAAGCCAAAGGCCGCTGGGTTTCCGATGTTCAAAGAAGTGATTTTATAGCCCTCACGTTGTAGTTGAAGGGCCTTCTCGTAAACCGGACCACGAATGTCGTAGTGGAGTGCATCAAGGCGACTACTTTTTAAGATTTCCATGCAATTGTAAATTTTTTGATAAGGACGGCAAAGTTCGTAAAAAATCATGAATCCTTGCACACACCAAGCTAGATTTTCCGTCCCTATCAAATAATTTACAGGCTTTTAGGTGGTTTCTAAGGCAAAAATAGGCTTGCGGGTCTTCCATTTTCCTCGGGTGAAGTCTGGAATAGCTACAGCCGTAGAGCCTTTGGCAATGGATTGTTCCGACAAAGGACTAATAGCCGACCACGCAGCAGCGTCGTACACGTCGATTGGAGGAGTGGTTTTGTTTTGTATAGAAAGAATAAAATCTCGTAATACGAAGTAGTCCATACCGCCATGCCCAGCACCAAGGGCTTCTTGTTCAAATTGTTTCCAGAAGGCATGGTCATATTTTTTCATATAGGCTTCGTCCGACTCCCAAACGTCGTGCTTTGCCGATACATTTTCTACATAAATCTGGTTGCCGTCGTCCATCCAAAGCCCGTTTGCTCCTTGCACCCTAAAGCCCAAAGAATAAGGGCGTGGCGAGTTGGTATCGTGGGTAATGAGAATCGTTTCGCCATTGGCACATTTAATCATGGTTTGTACTACGTCGCCAAGCTTAAAATTGACTTTGGCATTCGGATGCTTTTCCCCACCTTTGTCCACTACGTATTTGTGCAAACCAATGCCTTTAGAAGCCATCGACGTGAGGTATAAGAATTGGTTTCCTCGGTTGATGTTTATCATCTCGGCAACTGGGCCAAGGCCATGCGTCGGGTACAAATCGCCATTGCGGTCAACAGAGTGCTGGGTACGCCATTTGGCTTCGCTGAAAGCGTTTGCTCCAAACTCAACGCCACCGCCATAAGGCTGCTTGCCGTTGTTGAATTTTACGCCTCGGAGGTCGTGCTGATAGCCACATTGCAAATGGGTAATTTCACCAAAAAGATTGCTACGCACCATGTTGAGTACCGCCATTACATCACGGCGATAGCATACATTTTCGAGCAACATACAGTGTGCACCTGTTTTTTCAAAGGTGTTCACCAAATCCCAAGACTCTTGTAGTTTTACTGTTGCCGACACCTCTAGCCCTGCGTATTTACCAGCTTTCATGGTCGCCAATGCCATCGGCACGTGCCATTCCCAAGGCGTAGCAATCACAACGCCGTCGAGGTCGTCACGTTTGACCATGTTTTCAAAGTCGTGTTCGTTTTTACCATATACTGCGGCTTCTTTCTTGCCTGCTTCTCGCAAGATTTTTTGTGCTGCGGTAATGGCTTGTGGGTCGATGTCGCAAATACAAGTAACTTCTACCATCGGAAAAGCCAAGGTATTGTGCAAATGGTTGCGTCCACGCAAGCCTACACCTATAAAGCCCAAGCGTACTTTTGCATCGTTTTGGATAGCCGATTTTCCTAGTTGGGGCAACAATAAACTGCCTGCCACGGCTAGGCTACTTTTTTGTAAAAAATCTCTGCGGTCAACTGTATTTTTCATAGAGGAAAAGATTTTTCTGATGATGGATGGTCACATCAAAACAGGCTGTTCCTGCTTGCCTTGAGCGACAAGCAGAACAACCCTTGCATTTAGTTATGTTGAAAAGTGCGTAAAATCGTAACTAGCATCGTCCACCTCTATAACGTATGCTTTCCCACCCGCTTGTTCAATCGCTTCTACCACCGCTTCGGGATTTTGGGGTGCATAGGCAAACATACAACCACCGCCGCCTGAGCCATTGATTTTACCCCCCAAAGCACCTGCTGCTAAAGCGGCTTCTATCATACGGTCGATTTTGGGTGTTGATACCCGTTTGGCTTCACGCAAATTTTGTTGATGTTGGTTGAGCAATGTTCCTAGCTGTACTTGGTCGAGGGTGGGTTGAGCAAAGAGAGCTTTGGCTTGCTGTAAAATGTCTCTGTCAGAAAGGTTACTCCGCAATAGCATCAGCTCGTCGGCCGAAAGAATAGCTCGGTAGTCGTCGGCTGATGCTAGTGGAGCGGTATGGAGTTCAAAGTAAGGATTATACGATTTAATTTTTTGGAGTGCCGTGAGCATTCCAAACTTCACATGTTTAAGTACGCCAATGGTATCTTTAGGTTGGAGCGAATCGCCCAATACAAAACTTCCAAGCGGAGGAGTAAAAGTTTCAATGTGCATCGAAGGAACTGTTTCCATGTACATGACTTGTCCGACGGCTGTGGCATAATGGTCCATTTTGCCCCCAGGTTCGCCAAATTCTTCTACTTCTGCCAAATAAGCCAATTCTGCTATTTCTGCTAAATTGATAGGATAATTGGCCAATTTAAGTAAAAAATGTGTCCACGTAACCACCAATGCCGACGAGCTTGACGTGCCAGAATTAATCGGAATATTGCCTTGCACCGTGGCTTCAATGCCTTTGTCGAAGGATAGCCCTTTTTCTCTTGCCAAAACATTCATCACGCTTTTGAAATAATCACGTGACTGGCTATACACCGAGCGTTCTTCCAACAAGAAATGTTCTTGTTTTTGAATATCTGGTAAATCAATTTTTACCAATGTATCGTTGCGGTAATGCCCTGTAAGTTGGATTCTTTTAGAGATGGCTGCGGCTATTACGGGCAGACCCAAATAGTCTTGGTGTTCTCCAAACAAACAAATTCGGCCAGGTGTCGTAATTCCTAGTAATGCGTTGGTCATGGGTTGCGTGGTCATCGTCTTATTCAAAAATACTTTTTTTGAAGATAAAAGTTTCAACAGTACAGCGTATATACTGCATAAAAAAACTGTGCAACCGATTGTGCGGCATTGCACAATCGGTTGCACAAATAAGAAGAAAACTAACAGATTTTTATCGTCCAATGCTAGGCAATGGCACAAAACCATGTTCGCCTTCGATTTTAGGAAATTCCTGTGCTTGCCAACGGATTTTGGCCTCCTCAATCAAGGCTTTATCGCTTGCAACAAAATTCCAATACATAAATCTTTCTTCGGGAAAAGGTTCGCCACCAAAAATATAGACGGTTGTGCCAGCCTGCATCGTAAATTCGCAAAGGCTACCCGATTGTGCTACCAAAATACGCCTTGGCTCAAAAATATGTCCTTCGCTTTCTACTTCTCCTTCGAGAATATACATCGCCGATTCGCCGTAAAGTCTATCGCTCAGGTTGATAACTGTGCTGTCGTTGGCGATAATTTCTATCAAAAACAAAGGACTGTACACAGGTACTGGCGACTCATGCCCAAGGGCTTTGCCTGCAATGAGTTTGTATTGTACACAATCTTCTTCCCATGTGGGCAGTTGGTCGGCTTCGGCATGATAAAAACTGGGCGACATTTGTTCTAAATCTTTGGGTAGGGCTACCCAAATTTGCAAACCGTGCAAGGATTTATCGGATTGTCGTAGATGTTCGGGAGTGCGCTCTGAATGTACAATGCCATTGCCGGCGGTCATCCAATTGACAGCCCTAGGCTGAATTTCGACGGCTGTTCCTAGGCTATCACGGTGCATAATACTGCCTTCAAACAAATACGTAAGGGTGGATAGCCCGATGTGTGGATGCGACTCAACATCGAAGTTTTCGTACTCACTTAGTTTGACAGGCCCCAGATGGTCGATAAAAGTAAAAGGGCCAACCATGCGTTTGGTACGAAAAGGCAACAACCGACCAACCATAAAATTGCCCATCAGGTGTGGGCGTTCTTCGATAATGTGACTGATATTTGACATAGAGGTGACGTTTAGACTAATTTTTTGTGACGAATATAAGCAAGGTAAACAAGAACAACTAAAGTAAAAGTTGTTCTTGTTTTTTCCTAAGTATTTAGAAAAATCGCTAACATTCTTTCAAAACTTTGCATAGCAAACGACAACGCTAAGTCTTACAATCTTGCCAATAGTTCTGCTTTTTTACTAGAAAACTCTTCTTCGGTTAAGATTCCTTTTTGAAACAACCCTGCTAATTTTTCTATTTGTGTAAAAATAATGTCGTCTTCGCCTATTGACGAACCAAGAGAAGTAGGCAAAACGGTAGGTGTCTCCATAGCAGCAGCTTTTTCTTGTGGATAGTTGGCTTGCAGATTTTCTACTGGTTTTGGGGTATCCATGCTTGGTGTGGGGGTACTCAGCGGTACTTGTTGTGCAGTGCCATCGGTAGTTGAGACGAGAGGCAACGAAGCAAGTGATACATAGCCAAATTGGCTAGTAAACGACACCGACGAATCTCCACCTTGCTGTTGCGATACACCAGAAATATGATGCTCTAAGGTATTATACACCGATACTACTCCGTTGACTTCGAGGGCGAGTCTGCAAACTGGTGCGGGGAAAAAAGCATATTTAACGTTGTTTTGTGCTCCAGAAGATGAAGGCGTTCCTAATTCGGATGGCCACCAATTGTTGCCCATCCACATACCAGCAAAAGACGGCGATACATTGCTATAGATAACTTGATTGGCTATCAAGTTGGATAATTCTTGACAAAGGTTATTTACGGTATTTTTCAAAGAATAATTAAACATATCGCCTACCATGGTCATGCCTCCACGCATCCATTGTCCATTGCCACCTAGTTCATAAATATTAAATTGAGCCATCGACCCACCTCCATTTTCCACTGCTTGTAGCATCGCTAATACGGCCTCTTGGCTAAGGTTATAACGTGATGCTATGGCGTTGATTTGTTGTATGCCTTCAGGCGTAAGTTGTTTCATGATATGATTTGTCAAAACTGTTGAGTATAAAGGTACTACTTTTTAAAGCGTATTACGGTAGTTGTAGTACATAAGGTACAAGAATTAAAATAAAAGAAATGTTTGTATGATTTATTCAAGATAAAACTATACTAATCAGGTTTTTTTTGTATAAAATACCTAACTTGTTCAGTGAATAATATCTAAACATATCAAATCAATAGCTCAAATGATACAGAAACACGGAATCGTTCTAGGTTTATTAATAGGCTTATCGCTTATTGTGGGTTCAACGCATTGGTATCCGGGTGGTTCACAGCAAGATGTGCGTTCGGTAGGCTTTAGTTGGCAACACAACTACGTATGCGATTTGTTGGAAAGCAAGGCGGTAAATGGTGCTTATAATCCTGCCAAATGGATAGCCATTTCAGGCTTGTTTATCTTGTGTTTTAGTCTGTCTTGTTTTTTTTATAGTATTGCTCAAAAACAGCCTTTGGCAACATACCGCAACATCATGTCGATAGCGGGCATTGCTGCTCCGTTTTTTGCCTTTTGGTTGTTTACGCCGTATCACAATGCTATGCTTGCTTTGGGAAGTAGTTGTGCGTTAATGGCGTTAGTGTCTTTACTGGGCTCGCTTATGGCAAGCCGTTATTACGGATACGCAGGTGCTGGAGTGGTATGCTTGGGATTGGTATGCCTTGCCAATTATATGTACTACAGCCGACATGGCGTAGCACTGCTACCTACTACGCAGAAACTAAGCCTTATATGTACGCTTTTGTGGCTATTGGTGTTGTATTATGCGTTGCCAGAACGACAACTATAAGGAAAAAGATTTATTTTTTTTGAGTGGTTGCCTCATCTAACCTTACAAAGGTAAAAAATGTAACTATCGACTTATCCAGAACGCTGTTTTTTCCTCTATTTGAGCATTTTTCCAAGCTTCGTAGTAAAGGAGAAATACTTACACAAACGTACAAAAACAAAAAAAGCAGACTTAATAAGACTGCTTTTTTGAATTACACTTCATCAACAAACTAAAAACCAAATAAAACTACTTTATAATTATCGTAGTCAATCTGATAATATGAGAATAAAAGTAAAAAGAAAATTTTATTTTGTCAAAATACTTTTTCTCAAAATTTCAGATAAATTGCTGTAGGAGAAGGATTCGAACCTCCACGGTGTAGTTAGGTATAGTACAAAATCTGGTGGTCAACCCCAGTCTGTCTTGCGACAGGCATTATACTAACTTTGTCCATGAATCACCACCCCCGAGACAGGAGGGCACGTCTGCCAAATTTCATCACCCTACAGTATTGTTGTCATTGTTTCGTTTAACTTGACGGTGCAAAATTAATCATAGCTTCACTATATTGCAAATATTTTATAAAAAAAACTTAAAATTTATATTATTTTTAAAAAATGATTATTTTTATTGTCATATTTTCAATAATTACCATTTGAGAAGGCGTTTTTTTTGAAAAAATTGTAAAACATTTGTAATCATTTCAAACTAAGTAATTGTTACTATGGGAAAAAATCCAGAAATCGACGATATTGATTTAAAAATACTAGGCCTTTTGATGAACGATGCCAATATGCCTTATACCGAAATTGGCAAAAAAATTCATGTATCGGGCGGCACTGTGCACGTGCGTATGAACAAAATGGAGGAGGCTGGCATTGTCAAAGGCTCACAATTGATTGTGGACCACACCAAGCTCGGTTGGGATATTTCGGCATTTTTGGGGATTTACCTCGATAAAAGCTCTTTGTATGCCGAAGTGGCCGACCACCTCATGAAAATTCCTGAAGTAGTGAGCATCAATTACACTACGGGAATTTATTCCATTTTTGCTAAAATTGTCTGCCGTGACACCGTGCATTTAAGAGAAGTATTGCACGACAAAATTCAAAAAGTAGCGGGCATTCAGCGTACCGAAACCTTTATTTCCCTAGAAGAGTCGGTCAACAGGGCTGTGCCTTTTGCTAAAATGTAGCTTTCCTAACGCTATGTGGCTTGTATTCGTATAATTTTTCCTATAGATTTTCTAAAAAAATCGCAAAAAATGCGATTTTACTGACAAAAATCATAGAATAATTAGAAAAATTCTAAATTAGCGAACTTTTCTTGTGCTTTTTGGTTTAATTTTGTGTGAGCATCACAGTGTTGTATTCATTATATAGTTGAAGATAACTTCTAGCCAAAGGTTATCCGTGCGTTTTTAACAAATTTAAAACAATGGCAAAAGAAGAAATTGATATTTTAGAGGAAATCACCTCGTCTGAGTATAAATATGGTTTTGAAAGCCATTTTGAAACCGACGAAATTGCGGCAGGTCTCAACGAAGACATTATTCGCCAAATTTCAGCCAAAAAGAATGAGCCAGCATGGATGCTCGAATGGCGTTTGAGTGCCTTCCGTGTGTGGCAAGGCATGACCGAACCCCAGTGGGCAAACGTACACTACAAGCCTGTCGATTACCAAGAAATCAAATATTACTCTGCTCCCAAAAAAGCAAAGGTGATTAATTCCCTAGACGAAATCGACCCAGAATTGCGTCGTACTTTCGAGAAACTAGGTATTTCCTTAGATGAGCAAAAACGCTTATCGGGTGTGGCGGTTGATGCCGTAATCGACTCGGTATCGGTGGCGACTACTTTTAAAGCTACGTTGGCCGAAAAAGGCATCATTTTCTGCTCAATGTCTGAGGCAATTCAAGAGCATCCCGAATTAATTAAAAAATACTTGGGGTCGGTTGTGCCTGTCAAAGATAACTTTTTCTCGGCACTCAACGCTGCGGTATTTTCTGATGGTTCGTTTTGCTATATTCCTAAAGGCGTTCGTTGCCCGATGGAATTATCAACGTATTTCCGTATCAATGCCGCAGGTACAGGGCAATTTGAGCGTACTTTGATTGTTGCCGACGAAGGCTCTTATGTGAGTTACCTCGAAGGTTGTACCGCTCCTATGCGTGACGAAAACCAATTGCACGCTGCGGTGGTTGAAATTTTTGCCCACGAAAGTGCAGAGGTAAAATACTCGACGGTACAAAACTGGTATCCAGGCGACAAAGAAGGCAAGGGTGGTATTTACAATTTTGTTACCAAGCGTGGCATTTGTGATGGAGCCAACTCAAAAATTTCTTGGACACAAGTAGAAACGGGTTCGGCTATTACGTGGAAATATCCTTCGGTAATTTTGAAAGGCGATAACTCTATCGGTGAGTTTTATTCGGTAGCCGTTACCAACAATATGCAACAAGCCGATACGGGTACTAAAATGGTACATATCGGAAAAAATACGAAATCTCGGATTGTATCGAAAGGAATTTCGGCAGGACGTTCGCAAAACTCTTACCGTGGATTGGTAGAAGTGATGAAACGTGCCGAAAATGCCCGCAACTTCTCGCAATGCGATTCGCTGTTGATGGGCGACCGTTGTGGGGCTCATACTTTCCCTTATATTGAGGTAAAAAACAAAACAGCAACCGTAGAACACGAAGCTACTACTTCTAAAATTGGAGAAGACCAAATTTTCTATTGCAACCAAAGAGGTATTTCTACCGAAGCTGCCATTGCCTTGATTGTCAATGGTTATGCCAAAGAAGTACTCAACCAATTGCCGATGGAATTTGCCGTAGAAGCACAAAAACTATTGGCTATTTCATTAGAAGGCTCGGTAGGCTAAAGATTTTTTATATTAGAACTAATGATTGTTACCAAGGCTTCCGAATGTTTTCGGAAGCCTTTTTTATTGCCTGTATTTTGCTGCAATGTTTTTAACTCACTTTTATATCGAAACTACTCAACAAGCCTAGTACTTCGGGCATAGAGAATTGGGCTTGTTTCAAACGATTCTGATTCGGATTGATGGTATAATGATAGGCTTTCCGAAAATCGGCTTTTTCTAAATTGGTTTGGTCAAAAGAAGCGTCACGCAAGTCGCAACCTTCAAAGGATGCCTGTGAAAGGTCGCATTCGCTGTAATCTGTTTCTTGTAACTGACAATTTTTAAAGATTGTTTTTTTCAGTTTGAGGCGATAAAAAGAAGTGTGTTGTAGGTTACAATTTTCAAAATAAAGCGATAGACCAAACGTATTACATTGGTCGAATCGAAGCCCTAGCAACTTAGCATCGAAGAACTTCACATTCCGAAAAGCTGTACCTAGTAGCGATACCAAGCTCAGGTTACAATGACTAAAAATACAGTCGATAAACTTGCTATTTGCCAAGCTTACCTGTGTAAAGTCGCAATACTCAAAGCGACAATATTCGTATTCGCCCGCAACAAAGGGCGTTTCTCCAAAAGTGATTTTCTCGAAATTTTTATCTTCAAAATACATCTGATAATGGGATGTTTGAAAAAGAGTGAAAGCAATAGATATAATTTTTATATTTTTAGTCTTCCTTGTCATCGTAATATCAGGAAAACTAAAACATTTATTCTATTAAGAGCTTTCCATTACTTTCAAAACTTCCATTTTGTAAAGTATATACATATACACCACGATTTAGTTGATGTAATGTAATTGTAGCTTTTTGTTCGAAAACACTTTCTAAAACTTTCTCTCCTATAGCATTATAGAGCGTAAAATAGGATTGCCCACTCTTATCAACAGAAAGAGTTAGGTGTTCTAATGTGGGGTTAGGATACAGTGTATAATTTACAGAATGACTAGATCCATTTATATTATTACTTACGGTGTTGATTGTAAGATCTGTATGTGAAGAGCGATTGATAGCTAGAGTATTACTTGCAACACTAGTACATCCATTATCAGTACAGGTAGCACTATAATTTGTGGTTGAATTAGGATTAACAGTAATTACATTTCCAGACATACCATTGCTCCAATTAATAGTCCCAGAGCACCCTGTAGCAGTAAGTGTGGTGGGAGCGTTATTATTGAATGCACAAAACAACATACGAATAATCCAGTAATCGCTTGTATTTTTATCGGATTTGTTCTTGTCTGATTTATCTCCATTTGCATCAGATAGGGACGAACCGCCTAAAACAACTTCTCCTGACTCATTTGTTAGTAGCGTTGTAAGCATTTCTTCGTTATCTCCTCCATATGATTTATCCCATATTTTTGTTCCTGTTTCGTCAATTTTTACAATCCAATAATCGCTTGAACCTTTACTATTTTCGGATTTATCAAAACCTGCATTAGAGTAAGAATCACCTGCTAATAGATAACCTGTTTTAGTGGTTTTTATATTTCTTAGGTAATCATTATCGTTTCCTCCTAAACATTTATCCCAGATTATATTTCCTACAGCATCTGTTTTTAGAATCCAAAAATCACTTTTACCTTTATTTACCACTGATTTATCACCTAGAGCAGTAGAAATAGAATACCCGCCTATAATAAATCCACCATCATTTGCCAAACTCAAACCTCCTAAAATATCATCATCATTTCCTCCGAAAGTTTTATCCCAGATCTTATTTCCATTCGATGAGATTTTCACAATCCAATAATCGTTTTTCCCTTTAGATAAGGCTGTTTTATTTCCATTAGTCAGACTTTCAGAAGTCCCCCCTAATAAGAAACTACCATCGTTTAGTACCAACATTTCTGTCAGAAAATCGTCATTAGTTCCACCAAAACTACTATCCCATAATTTATTCCCCAAAGCATCTATTTTCACAATCCAATAGTCATTTCCTCCTTTTGATTCACTTGTTTTGTTTGAACTGATAATTGAAGAAGAATAGCCCCCCAGCAGATAGCCCCCATCAAAAGTTGGTATCATACAAGTAAGTATATCATCTTTATTACCTCCGAACGTTTTGTCCCAAATCACACTTCCTTTAGCATCAATTTTAATAATCCAGAAATCCATTCCTCCTCTACTATTTTGTGATTTTTCAAATCCAAATGGAGAATTAGAAGAACCTCCCAGTAACACACCTCCATCATTTGTGGCAAGCATACTTTTGAAGCGTTCAGTACCTTTTCCGCCATAATTTTTATCCCAAACCTTATTTCCTTTTAGGTCTAGTTTAGTAATCCAGTAATCAAAATTTCCTTTTTGCGGTTGGGATTTATCAGCTGCTATGAGAGAATTAGAGTATCCACCTACTAAGTAGCCATTAGTTGTAGCTATCATACTTGTAAAATTATCTTCTGCTGTTCCGCCAATTGTTTTATTCCATTGTTGCAGAAGTGGAGCATCACAGGTAACGTTGGCTGTTTGTATCATTGGAGGAAGTGGAGGGGTAGTAGCTGTAATGGTAAGACTTTCACTCTCATCGCCTATACAGCCACCTAGATTACAGGTAGCTTTGAATGTTTGTGTACTATTAGCAACTAAACGAATAACAAAACCTTGAGAGCCATCAGACCAAGAAATTGTACCATTAGGACACGAGAGTGCTGTTAATGTAACCATTTCTCCTTGACAGACACTTTGGTTGCTGGCATAAATACTAACTTTACTGGGTTTATCTACAACTTTTACGGTAACACTATTGGAGGAATCGCCAGCAATACCATTTTGTACACATACAGCTCTAAAACTTTTACTTGTCTGTGCCTTTATCACAAGTGTAGTTCCAGTCGAGCCATTTGACCATTTTGTTTCATAGTTACCGCACCCCGTGGCTGTTAAGGTGACATTATAATCTTTACACACTTCAGTGCTGCTCACAGAAACATAAGGAGTTTTGTTTGTACTAATAACAATATTGTCGCTAGGCTTACTTACACACGCATCTTTTACGCAAGTTGCATAGTAACTTTTAGTATTGGTATTGTATTCAAGAAGGAGTGGGTTATCCGTGCTATTATTATTCCAAATAATAGTTCCATTACAACCATCTGCATATAAAGCTGTTTTAAATTGATTACAAACATCAAGTTTTACTATCCAATAATCATCTATCCCTCTGGAAAATTCGGTTTTATCCGCCGAACCACTAGAAAGCGAATACCCCCCGATTAAAACACCACCTTCTTGTGTGTAAATCATACCTGTAAGGTTTTCGTTGTTGAAGCCTCCCACATTTTTATCCCATATTATATCCCCTTTTTCGTTTATCTTAACAATCCAATAATCAGAACCACCTTTACTCTCGACACTTTTATCGTAGCTTTTACTAGATTGAGAGTACCCTCCCAATAAATATCCGCCATCTGCTGTGAGTAAAACTTTGGTTAGTCTATCAGCATCATTTCCTCCTATAGTTTTTTCCCAATTCAGTTGACCTAGGTCATTAAAGTTGACAAGCCAGTAGTCTGAATCACCAAGATTTTCTCTTGTTCTCTCTCCTGATGCTCGCGAGAAAGAATATCCTACAAGCATGTAATTTCCTTTATCATCAGCAACCATGTCCATTGGTAATTCTCGGTCATTGCCACCAAATGTTTTATCCCATAGTTTATTACCAGAAGGGTCAATTTTTACTATCCAATAGTCGCTATCGCCTCTACAGCTTTCAGTCTTATCATTTTTAGCATTGGTAGCACTTGAACGTAAATTTTTTCCAATGCTCGAAATATCAATATTATTGTTTATCACGTCCGAATCAGAATAGCCTCCTAGTATAAACCCACCGTCTGGCAATTGTAATAAACAGGTGATTTTATCATTTTTATTTCCCCCAATAACTTTTTGCCACAAAATATCACCTTTATTATCTATTTTAATAGCCCAATAATCAAAATCGCCATTGGTAGGGTCTTGTGTAGAGCCTCCTAATAAAAAACCGCCATCTGTCGTTGAAATAATAGAGCCTAAGTCATCGTAGTTGTTTGTCCCAATCGTTTTGTCCCACAATTTATTTCCATCTCTATCTATTTTTACCAGCCAAATATCAGAAGCTCCTAGTTTTTTTTGGCTTTTTTCCGAACTAATATCAGAATAAGAAAATCCTGCTATTAAAAAACCTCCATCAGAAGTTTGAAGTGTTTTTCTAGGAAAGTCATGGTCACTCCCTCCAAAGGTTTTATCCCATACTTTTTGTCCATTAGCATCGACTTTTATAACCCAATAGTCATAACTATCGGAGAACAAACTGCCCCTATTACTTTCGGATTTTTCTGCTCCAATCCCAGAAAGAGCATTTCCCGTAAGAATATAGCTCCCATCCGAAGTCAATAATAAATCGTTTAGGTTATCCTTACTACCACCTCCAAACGTTTTATCCCATTTAATCGAAAAAGTGGTATTACATATTTTTTTTTCTGAACGAACAGTTGGCACACTTGGGCTAGGCTTGACTAGCACTGTTATTGATGCACTAGAGTCACTAGATTCATTTCCTTGCCGACATACGGCCCTAAATGTTTTGGTACTAATTAACACTACATTTACCGAAGAACCTCTGTGTCCATCTGTCCATACAATAGTACCTCCTGTACATCCAGATGCACTGAGCAAAACGCCAGTATTTTGACAAATACTGCTAGCAGAAGCGACAATCGTTGGAGGACTTGGCTTGGTTGTGACATTTTGAGGTGTCTGAGAAGAGATTATATTCGTGTTTTGCAAAAATAGATAGAGGCAACACAGTATTTGTAGAAATATTTTCATGGTAATTAATATTATATGTGAGATTTTTAATTTTAACAAACTTACACAAAAAACATTTTAGTCTGTTTCTTAGTATTTAAAATTTAGGTACATAAATAGTCATTAATTATTGAGAAAGACCAAAAACAACGAAGTTAATGCTCTATAATAGCAACGCCGCAAGGGCTTCTAGGGTTTTCCAATGCCTTGTGGTGATGGTCACTTGGAGTTTACGCTCTAAAAAGCCTTGTGATAGTTTGGTTTTATGATAAGGCGTAACGCAATACAAATACAGTGCCTTGGCGGTACATACGAGTTGGTCGGGGTGGTAGTCCACTGTTTGTAGCTTTTCGAGTAAGGCTTCGGCAGGTTTTTCGGCAATGAAGTTGACATACAATTGCTCTTGCTGGTTTACAAAAGGGTTTTCTTCCATGATGGCTTTGAAATGGGTTGTTGTCATGGTAATCACGGGGACTTCAAAACCGTATGTTGCCAAAATAGCCTCGCTAATCTGTTGGTTTAACAACGATGTGTTGGTTTGTTCATGCTCAAAAATGATATTTCCACTTTGAATGTAGCTTTGTACTTTTATCGCTCCAAGGGCCATAAAAGTTTGTTTGAGGGCATCCATCTTAATGATGCGTTTTCCTCCTACATTGATACCTCGTAAAAAACAGATATATTGTGGCATACATTTCGGATGTTTGATGTAAAAATAAAGCCATTTCAACTACATTCCTACACCAAACACCCGAAATACTAAAAAAACGTAGGCGTTATGGGATAGCAAGCACTTCGCTGATAACCGAAACGCCATTTTCGTTAAACGCTTCAATAGCACAAAAATACTTTTGTCCGACCGTCAAGGCTCTTAATTCTAAGCTATTAGGCGCATCAGCCCAAATCTGATAGGTTTGGTATAATTTATCTGGAGCAATGCCCCACAAAATATTATACCCTACGGCATTCGATGATTTTTCCCAAGTAATATCAGCATTGCGGGTATCTGCCTGACGTTTTACGTTTAAATTCTTGGGCGTTTGTGGAGCTTTGCCTATGCCATTGCCAAAAATACGAATATCACTTACCGCCAAATTTGGCATGGGTACATGAATGTTTTCGTACTTGATATAGCGAGCTTTTACAGCTTGTGGCAATTCTACATAAGCATTTGGTCGGTCACGTTTAGGTTCGTGGGTATTATCATAAATCAATTGCCAATTTTTATTATCATTTGAAGCATAAAACTTGAATTGAATATATACACGTTCTTCGTTACTGTCGAAAATATCAGATTTATAATCGGTAAAATTTACTTGTAAAGCTTTTACCTCTTGTACACTTTGTAAATCAACCGTAAGCCATTCGCCTGCCTTGTTGGTATGGGCAACCCAGAAAGAACGAGGGTTTTCGTCGGTGACTTTATTGGCTACTAAAGTATCTCGTACAGAGGATGCCGTGCAAGGTTTTTTATACGAAAGCAACATCCAACCTGTGAATAGCTCATCTTTTTGTGTCCATTTTTTAGTGGGTAAAAAATGAGGGAAATCTCCAAAACGCGTATTGGCAAACATCTGATTATCGGCATCAAAACCTGTCGGAAACATCGCTACTCTTCTTTCAAAATTCCAGTTGACGGCAATCCATGGCGTACCAGTATTCCAATAATTTCCATAATTATCCTGAAAAGTATTGCCATGACCAGCCCCCGTCAGGAATCCACCTGGCTTGTACGAAATTGGATTATAAGGAGCATAGGTAAAAGGACCGAGTGGATTATCGCCGATATAAGTACCGTTGGCATACACATTATACTCTGTGCCAGGAGCACCATATTGAAGAAAGTACTTGCCCTTGTGTTTGGTCATCCAAGCACCTTCGGTAAAAGGTTTAATCGTATCTCGGTGGTCACGACCGAAGCGTTCCCAACCGTGATTTTTAGGGTCGAGATAAATCAAACCTTTGTACGGCGTAGCATAAGTAAGCTTACGTTTTTTGTCTAATTCTGCTCCAAAAATCGGATACACATTCGACGAACCCCAGTACATATACCATTTATCTAATTCTTCATCATAAAACAAAGCAGGGTCCCAAGGGCCAATGTACTGAGGCAAACGAGGCAACCAACGATTGTAAAATTGCAATTTCCCTTTTTCGGGTTCGGTGCTGAATAAAATCGGGCGTTGTTCAAACGTAGATTGAAACAAATATAAAGTATCTCGCACCGACAACGCCGCTGGGGCACACATATCTTCCATAGGCCACATACTTGGCTTGATATAATTCCAGTGGATTAAATCTTTTGAATGCCAATAACCACCCGAAATCGTCACAAAAAGGAAATATTCATTTTTGTGATTGATAATCACAGGGTCTGCACCCGAGCGATAGGAAATTTTTTCATTTAGTTGCTCGAAATTGTAACGATAATCAATGTCAACAGGATTACAATACGTTTTTTGATTAGGGTTTTGTGCCAAGGTCGAAACACTCGCCCAGCACAGCAGGCAATACCAAATACATTTGTTCATAGTTAAATAATTGAGTGAATGAGTTATTGAGTGAATGAGCGAATTAAAACTTTCATTTTTAGGTACTTAGTTTCAATTGAACAGGTTTAGTTTTGCACGACAACTTAAAAATAAAAAAGTATTAAGCTGTTTGCAAATCTTGCCTATACCAAGAGCCGTTTTCTACGAAAATGATGGGTTCTAAAGTGACTCCTGAGCGTCATTTTGTGGGAATGATGAGATAAAATTGACTTTTGTTACAAGTACATACCGATAGTGATTATTATTAGTTGATTTATTATTTTTGCCTCAAAAGTTTACATAGATGATTTTAGAAGCAAAAAAGTGTCATAATTGCCAAAGTGAGCAAATCGTCCGCAATGGACATAATTCTTGCGGACAACAACGCTATAAATGTAAAAACTGTGGAGTTACTCGAGTATTAGATTCAGTTCAAAAATCTAAGCAAATAGATTTAGAACAGGTATTTCAAACCTACAAAGAACGTAATAGTATTCGTTCAACAGGTCGTATTTTCGGAGTAAGTCCCGCAACTATACAAAAATGGTTAAAAAAAAGCCCAATCTTTAGCCAACTTTAAAAATACCATTCAAAAAGGCAAGGATGAAAGTATTTTGGAGGTAGACGAGGTTTTTAGCTATGTTTATACAAAGGTCAATCAAATACGCATCTGGATTGTGCTGTGTAAACAAACCAGACAAATCGTTTCTTTTTTTATTGGCGATGGCTCAATGGAATCTTGTAAAAGATTGTGGCGAAAATTACCCTCTGAGTATTTAAAATGTAATAGCTTTTCGGATTTTTGGAAGTCGTATAATTGTATACCTGATTCTACACACCAAAAAGTTGGTAAAGAAACTGGGCTTACTAACCATATCGAAAGGTTAAATATACTAAACTGAATTAGGTTTGCAATAAATGAGTTATTTGTTTACGTTATTAATTTATGGAATTAATCTTAGAAAAGTTACAACTGTCGTTGTTGCAAGACCTTCAACGTAATACCTCAGATAGAGCAACCTATCAGAAGTTAACAACGTTGTTGATGATTCACCAAAAATATCCCTTCCCAGAGATTGCTTTTATTTTAGGAATAGATACTTCTACTGTTTATCGTCATTATCATCAATATATTCAATCTAAAAATTTTGATGATTACTTGGCAACCCACTATAAACCTTGTCAGGGTAAATTGACCCATGAACAAAACGAGCAAGTTCACGCTTATGTTGGGGCAAATATTTGTCATACATCCCTTCAAGTATTGAATTTTATCAAAGATAAATTTGGTGTTATTTATAAACCTGATAGTGTAATTGTCTTACTGCATCGTTTAGGATTTGTCTATAAAAAGACTAAATTAATTCCATCAAAAGCGGATTTAGCACAGCAAGAACTTTTCATTGAAGAATTTAGGAAAAAGGAACAAAATCTTTCCTCAGATGAATTAATTCTCTTTGGAGACGGTGTTCATCCCCGTCGCAATCGAAGCGTCGAACCGTACCAAATCTACTTATGCTTGGATAAAGCAGGGACAAGAAAAAGAAGTCCTTTCTAACACAGGTAGAGAAGTAGTAAACCTTAATGGAGCTATTAACCCAGCTAATCCTACCCAAATCCTAATTCATGAATGTGAAACCATCAATGCTCTAACAACTTTAGTATGGCTTCAAATGATTGAAAAGCATTATTCACAAATGAAAGCCATCTATTTATATGTGGATAATGCACGTTATTATCGTTCAAAATTAGTCCGTGAATACCTTGAAACATCAAGGATAAAAATGATATTTCTTCCTCCATATTCTCCTAATTTAAACCCAATAGAAAGGCTATGGAAGTTCTTGAAAAAAGAAATCATCAAATCAGCCTACACGCCCGACCCAAAGGTTTTTAGGCAGCGAATCACTGACTTTTTCGCTAATGTTGAGCAATACAAAGAACGTTTAGATTCTTTGATAAATACAAAATTCCAAAAACTTAAATCACATCCTTGTGATTTGAAAACCTCTATGGGTTAAGTATACATAATCAAAAACCTCCACTTTTTCTTTTAATGCTGTGACAACATCCTCTTTTTTATAATTGATAATGTTATTTTCATGCACTCCGATATTTTTTAAGTGAGTAATACTCTCATCATTTCTAGCCGTTGTAAAGATGTTTTGGTTGCCATTCGCTATTAACAGTTTGATGAGAATTGTTCCGACTCCTCCAGCTCCGCCAGCTATAAAAATCGGTTTTTCTTTAGGAATAGTTATTCTGTTGAAACATTGAAAAGCGGTCATTCCAACCATTGGTATGGCGGTTGCCTGTAAAAAAGATAATTTACTCGGATTTTTTGCCAATAATTTTGAAGGAACACTGATAAATTCAGCATACGTTCCGTTTGATGCCAAACTTCCAACATAAGCCGAAACCTTGTCTCCGATTAGAAATGAATTTACGCTTTCTCCTATTTCAACAATTTCTCCAGAAAGCTCTCTTCCCAAAATAGGCGATTTCAACAACTTGCTTTCTGTTGCTCCTTGTCGCATTTGATAATCAATAGGATTAAATGCGGTCGCTCTTATTTTGATTAGGACTTCATCATTTTTAATTTGTGGATTTTCAATTTCAGTAAGCTCAAAATTTTCAACTCCTCCAAAGTCTTTTAATATAATTGCTTTCACGTTCTGTTATTTTTAAATTCCTACTAACGCTCTAATATTCAGAAGTTAGGCAGTACTTCTTGTATTATTAAAGCATATATTAACACCATCTAAACGCCCTTTTTAGTTTCTCTCTAAAACATTCTTAACGCTTTATTTTCAATCAAGTAAAAAAGCCAAGACATACTGCTGCATCTCTTTTCGTTGTTGCTCATTGGCATTATCGTCCATTTCGTTGTGAGTGGTGTTGGCTAATTTGATGATGGTTATTTTATGTCGTTTTATTTCTTCTTCTGTTGGCAAAACACCCTCGTCTGCTGGCTGGTCGCTCGACCGCAAGGAGTAAACTTTAGGCTTTTTCGTTCTTGGCAATGCCATTCTTCTATTATCCAACGTGATTATTTTTTCAATGATATTGGGGTACTTCTGTGGAAAAAGAGCCGTCATATCTCCACCATTTGAATGCCCAATTAGAGTAATGTGCTTATAGTTTAGGTCGGGATTTGTCTTTTTGAGTTGGTTGATGACAAACAAAATATTATCAGCGCCACGTTCCCAAAATGGTCGCCTAACGATTTGTGGTTTTCCCGTCAATGGCAATAAACTATCAGTACTAAGCTCGTGTTGAATACTTACGACCCAAAAACCTCTTGAAGCTAAAAACTCCGTGAGGTAAGAATATGCCAAGTAATCACCACCTTTGTTTTGTCCGTACCCGTGACTAAAAATAACAATATTTCGCCTACTTGTTTTTGAGTCGCTTACAGGTTTGTAAATGGCAACAGGAATGGCTCTTTGCCGACTTTGGTCGTACCATTGCAAAGTATCCAAACCAACAGCGAATACCTTTTTCTTTTCAACGTGTTTTTCTGATGTAGCACAACTTGTCAACAATCCGAATATAAAAACACAAATTAACCTTCTCATTTCTAATACCTTAAAATCACTTTTCGTACTTTAACCCTCTTTTCCTAATCTTTTATTTTACCAAGGCCCATTTTGCTTTACTTGATAAAATTGCGTGCCGTTGAACCTATACAATCCGCTTCCTGCACCCCACCACATATTTCCTGATTTATCTTGAAACATACTTTGTACGCAACAATTGAGCCCGTCGGCAGTGGTAAATACCTTAAATGCTTTGGAATTTGGCAGTGGAATTGATGGGTCAAATCTGGTCGTGCTGCCACGTGCTGTAATCCATATTATACCCGAATCTTCTATAATTATTCCCCAAAACTCGGTACCACCTAAGCCATCTTTGGGCGTGTATTCGGTGAAAGTTTTGCCGTCAAATTTACAGATACCGTTTTTCATGGTAAACCACATATTGCCCTTTTTGTCTTGTGCGATACCTCCTGCATAGTTCTCGCCCAAGCCTTCTTTTTCGTTGAAATTAACAATCGTTTTGCCATCATAACGAAACATACCTTTATTAGATGAAGCAAACCAAATATTCCCATCTTTGTCCTCCATCATGCCTGCAACATTGATAGGCGGAAGCAAAGCAAATAAGGAAAAAGATGGATTACCCAAACTATCGGCTAAGGGATTATACCGATAAACTCCGCCATGTGTACCTACCCAAACCGCCCCCGATTTATCAACAAGAATACTTTTTCGACTGATGTCGATATGATTCAACCCATCTTTTTGATTATAATTTCTAAACATTCTGCCATCATACTTATATACGCCTTGGTCGGTACCAAACCACATATTACCCTTTTTGTCTTCGTTAATGGAAAAAACAGAAATGCTTTTAAAACCATCAGCATTAGCAAAATAGGTTAAAGTTGCTTTGTCGTACCTCACAACGCCTTCGCCAATAGTACCAAACCATAAATTTCCTTTGGAGTCTTCAAAAATACTGCGGATGTATTGACTCACTAAAGTTGTGCCAAAATCAGGAGCTAAAGCCACTGATTTAAAGTTTTTGATTACCCTTGGGCTTGGTTTGGAAGCAAATGGCACTTTAAGCGTACTGTTTTTTTCTTGTCCGTGACAAGCCGTAACAATCATCAAAAAGCTAAAAAGTACTATTTTGTTCAGTGTCATAATGGTGTTTTTTACTCTTTTAGGATTGCGCCAAACAATTAGTTGGGTACTTTCCTACGTCCCTTACTGGGCGTGGCGAAACAACAGTATTTTACAATTTGTATTTTTTCAATGTATTTTCAAAATTTGCAGATTTCACAAAGTTTTGTTTTTGCTTGTTGACTTGGATAATTTCTAAAAAACCTAAATCAACTAATGATTTTAAATCTGTTCTTGCAGTAAAGTTTGATACATTGAATCTTGATTCCATTTCCTTAGTGTTTAAAATCCTATCTGAGTCATCATGTATTATTTTTAAAATTTGTGCCATTCTATCATTTACTCCTGGTATTTTCATAAACTTTGCAGCTTGGAACACTTCCTTCTGTTTTCGGCTGATATACTCTTTCAGTGCATCAAATGCTTTTTTCATCGTTTTAATATGATAGGTTATAAAATAGGTCAAATCATTCCCGTCTATTTCCGAATAGAGGTATGCTTTTTCATATTGTAATTTGGAATCTTTGATAATTCTTGAAATAGACAAATATTCTGTAAGCCAATATCCCTTTTTGAGCATATACCAATAAAATATTGCCCTTGCTGTACGCCCATTTCCATCTGTAAAGGGATGCACCCATCCAATCATAAAATGAATGATACAGCCTTTAATTATCGGGTGGATAAACTCTTCGGTATCGGTATTGAAAAATGTACATAGGTCATCTATGAGTTTTTTTAGGTCAGGTTGTAAAGGAGGTGTGTGTACAATCTCACCATTAATATGATTTACGACATGTACATTGTCATTTTCTCTAAGTTTTCCTTCATCTTCTATATCATCTAGTGTATCGCTTGTTATGAGTTTATGAATATATAATAAATTATCGACCGTCAAATCTTCACTTTTATGTTGAACTATATATTTCATCGTAATGAAATTGTTTAGAATCATTTGCTCAGATTTATTTTTAGGCTTTTTCTGTTGCTGAATCATTTCTTTAGCCTTCTTTCTAGTTGTATTAGCTCCTTCCATTTGGCTACTAGAAATAGCCTCTTCCATGATAGAGCTAATCATAAATTTTGTCTTATCAGTTTCAGCAATACCGATGTTGCTCCCTAATATTCCACCAATGTGCATATCAAATTGATGTAGAGATTTTTGAATATAATCTGTCATCACATAATGAAACTTTGATGAATGAAATTTAAGTTCTTTTTTCCTTAGAAATCGAAATAGTTTTATGGCACTCCATAGTTCTTTAGGAGTACAGTCTTTTGCTTTGTATTTTATTTTATCCCAATATAAATACTCATCTTGTATTTTTTGTAGATGTCCATTCATCTGAAAATCAACCATCAGTCGTATGGTTTGGTCTGTATTTTCAATTTGCGGGGCTTGTTCAATCATCTTAGATTCATAAAGTTTATACCAGTGAAGATAAATAAAAACCACGAGATTTTAAATAAATCTCGTGGTTTTTATTTGTTCGTTTTTTTGATATACTGTCTTCTAACGATTTTCCTAACAACTGACACAGTTCAGAGAACACTTCCCTTTACCTGTTTGGCAATTAGGGTTCGGGCAGTCTTGATTTGACTGATTGCCTGATGTAAAATCTCGGTATAATCAGCATCGTTGATATTTATTTGAGCTTTGTTGGTCATATCTAAAATCCTGATTTTTTTACTACAACTGAATCAAAAAAGCTCATTTTACGTGAGATAGTTTTGATAATTGAAGCGTAGCTTAGACAGGCGTTGTTAATCTTAGCGCCCCCCAAGAAAACGCCACAACGATTGAAAAATTTCTAAACTGTACTGCAAGCGTGACGCTCTTTTATCTTTGGGGTCGTAGGAACGCTACGCTTAAATTACGAGCGGTTTGAGCTACTGAAGCCAATTGTTGCAATTAGAGCCTGAATTTTATTTTTGTTCCATTTATTAAACTTGGAACAGCAAGGGTGTAGTTCATTCTATTAGGCTTGCAAATTCTCCAAATGAAGCACATTTATCAATACTCCTAAGATATTCAAAATCTTCTTTCTGCAAAGATGCCATTATCGCCTCAATATTGCCCTTGCTTTTTTTGTAGGTTTCATTAGCCAACTCATAGATTTGCTCCATTGTTTTTGCAGGGTGAAAAAAAGTAGTTTCAGGGTTGATTAGTTCAAGATTGAAACCAAGATTTGCTTCAATATATTCAACTGTTAGTAATGGATTAATTTTTTCAAAACAATTATGAAAACCCAAAACCCAACTTTCAGCCTCCATAATTGCAAAAGAAAAATCAATTTGATTTGATTTTTCAGCGACTTTAGCAATTTGTTCTTTGGTACTTTGTTTAAATTCTTCATTCAAATCAAAGTCAATTTTTCCTACCTCTTTAGCTAATTCACGATAATTCTTGGAATACATATCACGTAACCCAATAATTCGAGTAAACCCACTGCTCCACAGATATTTTTCTCTATTCAAAATTCTTGTCAAAACAGCATTATCATTTCCTACATTGATAATTTGAAAGTAATGTTCCGCATTTATTGCTCCCTCACTGCTTGGAAAAGGATATTCTGAAGTATGAAAATTACTGTCCGTGAAAAGTGTATAACATTCAATTCCAATATTTTGGTATTCAAATTTTTTCAAAAGGTATTCCCGAACAAAAACAAGTTCTGTCTGACCTTCTACAAATATAGCAGTCTTCATATTATTTCGTTTTGAGTTTGTAGAAGGAAATCGGAAGAAAATAAATCAAAATTTGACAATCCCGTAAGGCGAAATTTCCTGAATAAATTTTGGCTATTTTGCAGGTTCAAGCAAGTAATTTTTTTTCCGTTTCTACGCAAAATATTCCAATATTTTATATCCACTTCGTCCATCAAAAAACTATCATTTGACGTAGCGACTAATTGAATATCTGTATTCTCACATTTACTAAAAATAAGAGAACCTAATTTCCTTGCTCTGTCATAATCCAAACCTTCACAAAAATCATCAATGATAATCATAGCAGGCTTTTTACGACTAATCAGGTATTCCACATAAACCAAAATTGCCAGAGTACGAAACATACCTTGCGAAAGTTTATAATGAGGTAAAGCCTTACTTATATTTTTTTCCTTTACGTATAAAATAGAATATTCAACTTTATCTTGCGAACTAATATCGCTGACTTCGTACCCTAATGAATTAAAATCAGTAATAATTTTCAGGATACTTTCTTTCTTTAAGGATTTGAAAAGATTAGGTATATCCTCAACAGCAGTTAGCAAGTCATATTCTTGCTCATTGAGTTTAGAATATGGAGAGATGTTACCAAACTTAAAACCATAACAGTTTTCAGCCCAATTACTGATGTCCTCCAAATATGGATATTTCCTAACATCACGATTGACGTGAAGCGTAAGTTTATTATTAGGCGGATAAATCGTGTCGTTCTTTTGTGTTACAAAATTTTTTAATACAACTTCTCCCTGTTGATGGTGGCGAAATAATACTTGCGTACCATCAATGCTAATTTTTTCAGCAGTTACAATGCCTTCGTCTTGATATTTAGTAGCAAATTCAAAAGTTATTTTTTGGTCTTGATGATTGATAAAGTCAATCGACCACCGACTGCCCCAATTTAAAGTCTTTTTTTGGGTAATCATTTTTATTAATAAATCAAGAGTTGATAAAGTTCTTGATTTACCTGTGGCATTTTTTGCTACTATCAAATTTAGATTATTTAGTTGCAAATTTGACAATTCCCAGAATGGGTCAATATAAGATAAATTAGTGAGTTTCATATTCTGTTTTTATTACTGAATTACACACAACCCGTAAATATACGAACGTTTGCTCTTTTTTCTAAAGTTAAATAATTGGTACAAATAAAGCTATAAATCAATTTTCCAAATTTTTAAATTACTTATTTTCAGCAAGTTGTATGTTAATTTTCTTGGTTATTTTTCTCAATAATACAAAATGTGAAATGCAAAAATCACACCCTAAACCATAAATACTCCCTATGAAAAGCCTTATTCTTATTAACTCTGGCGTTAAGCCCTTTCAACCTTTATAATTGACATTTACATTTAGTGATAAGCCTTTTCAATCTTTATAATTGCCACTTTCATTTAGCGTTAAGCTATTCCAATCTTTATAACTGTCACTTACCTTTAGCAAAATCTCTATCATTTTTTGCAATGTTTTGGTGTTTTAAGCCAACAAACGAATTTTAGCACGTATCAAATCATCATTCAAGACGTGCTAAATCATGTTTTAAGGCGTTTGCTGTGTTTTGAGGGGCAAACTTTGAGCCATCAATTCAACGAGGCGAAAACCTCCTAAACATTCAAAAAATGAAAACGCAAATCAAATCTCTTCTCTTTATTTGTTCGCTTGTAATCGCTTTCATCAGTAAAGCTCAAACCGAGCCTGCTCGTGTAAGCTTTACTATCAAAAACCCTTCGCTCAAAAACAAACTGATTGGCTTTAGTAGCTACAATACGCAATTACAAAAACTGACGGGTGGCTATGGCTATGGCTTAAATGCACTGGCTTCGCACGCTGTCAATTTGCCTTCGCCTGTGTATGTTTATCAAGAAAAAGGTGGAGAAAAAGAATTGTTTTGCGTAGTAACACAGAAAGACGATGGAAAGGTATTTTTCCTCAATCAAAGCTATGACATTACTCGTGAACAGTACTTAGACTTTGCTCGGGCAGAGATGGCTCAGAAGCAACATGAAAAAATTCAAGACGAAAATTCCATAGAAAGTATTGCCAAAAAACTGGGTATCAAATTGGTGGGTGTCAATATCAAAGGGGCATCTTGGTTTCCTTCGATGGCCCATGTGCGTTATGAATTGCCTTGGGCAAACGACAAGCAAAGAGGTTTTTCGAGCCCTTTGAGTAAGACAAAAAATAACTATGTATTTCTGCCCGTGGGTACAAAAATCTATCAGTGTAGCGATAAGTTTTGGGATAGTAATGTAAAATTCACCGAGAAATTACTACTAACCATAGAAGGAAGTAAAGACGATTATACGGTTTCGTTACAGTAAAAATCGAGATATTTATTCAAGTAAAACGCAAAAAAATCATTTTAATTCAATTTTAAAAAACGAAATCATGAAAGCATTATTCGCTAAAATCATCACTCCTGTTTATACTTCTGCTTGGTACACCGACTTGTTATTGGCTTTACCACGCATCATTGGCTGTTATTTTTTAGCCGTAAATTTTGGCGGAAGTAAGTTCCCTTGTCCAGATTGGTTTATCCAAGATGTAGCTAAATTTGGCTTTCCTTTTCCTGCCTTTTTTGCTTGGGCAGCAGTACTTGCCGAAACCTTCGGCGGAGCAATGTTAGTATTGGGTTTGGGTACTCGCTTGGCGGGTTTTATGGTGATGTGTACGATGTTGGTCGCTATTTTCTTTCAAAAATGGGGAGGCGAAGTATGGGAAATGTTGCCTGCCATGGGCTTCCTTTGGATTGCCTTGTACGCTATCGTGATGGGTTCTGGCACTTTCGGACTCGACCATTTTATTACAAAAAAGTGGTTTAAATAAAACATTTTACCCGTAAATTCATTTAATCATTTAGACTTCTCAATATTTACCCTGATTCAACCATTTTCCCAGATGCAAATCTACTGGTCTAATTATTCTGTTCCGCTTTGGTTTGGTTTTATGCAAGCATGGATTTATGCTTTCCTATTTTGGAAAAGAGCCTATCAAAACAACCGTCTTTCCGACTACCTTTTGGGTTTGGTCTTGGTGGGTATGGCGTTTAATATTTGGGAGTATATGTTGGGATTTTCGGGCATTGAAATCCTTTGGCAAGAACTCAATTTTCTTCCAAGAACCTTTGGACTGGCTTTTCCTCCGCTTTGTTATTTTTATTTTAAAAGTCAGATTGATAAAGATTTTCGTTTTAGGATAAAAGATATTTTCCATTTTTTGCCCTTTTTGATGGATACTTTTTACAGAATCATCATTTTTTCAATGGGAAAAGATTTTGTCCAATATTTCGAGAAAAATTATCACAACGCTTGGGGTATTGGTCATCTGGAACTGCTGACAAGTATCGTTCTGACTGCCTATTATATGTATCGGGCATTTAAGCTTTACAATCAATACAGGCTATGGACAAAAACACAATTTTCTGATATTGAATCGGTTAGTTTTAAGTGGTTTCGGAATTTATTGCTTGTATTACTTTTAGATTGGACTGTTTCATTGATTAAACTGGTAATCATTAGCAATTTTAAATTAGATTTTAAGCAAGACTGGTGGGATAATTTAATCGGTGTAATTTTGATTTATTATATTTCTATCACGGGTTATGCCCAAGCTCAACCCACCAAAGATTTGGTTTTTAAAGAATCGGACGATACAGTATTGGAAAACCCACCCAAAGAAAAGTTTGAAGAAGAAGAACTGAGTAAATGGAAGACCAAAATACTGCATTTGATGCAAGAAGAGCAACTGTATTTACAGCCTGAACTTACACTTTCGGATATTGCTAGTCGCCTAAAAACCAATGTATCAGTACTTTCGGGCGTAGTGAACAATGCTTTTGGAAAGAATTTTAATGATTTTGTGAATGAATACCGAGTAAAAGAGTTTCAAAAAAGAGCTCTTTTACCAGAAAATAAAAACATTACACTCTTAGGCATTGCCTTCGACTGCGGATTTAATTCAAAAGCCACTTTCAATCGTTCCTTTAAAAAATTTACAGGAAAATCACCGAAAGAATTTTTAAGCTAAATTACCACTCTTCTTCTTTAATGTCCTTAGCAATGCGTTGATTGATATTGATTTTTGCCCCTTTCAAGACATAAATCAAAACAGTATCTTCTCGTGCAAAACGGTTGATGCGTTGTGTGGCTAAATAAACGGTATCGAACAGAGGCTTTTCTTCGCTTCGGTCGTTGTTGTATTTTTCTCGTACCAATATCACATCTTGAATCGGCTTGTCGAGTTGAAACCAATGTACGTAATCGGCATTGAAGGTATGTGCCACCAAGCGAGGATTGCGTTTGTAGTAATTAATAGCACCGGCTTGTCCGTAATTATCGCATAAAACCAAGGTTGCGTCTGGATGTGGCAATTGGCTAAAAACGCTGTCCACTGCTCCTGCCAACGATTTCCAACCGAGCATATCGGCAAAATCTTGGGGTAAATCGTGATTTTCCCCATCTTCCCAACGCAATACGCCCCAAGGCTCATATTTTTCCCGATGCTGGCTGATATACACAGGAGTACGATTCGGAAAACCAATCTGATATAAGGGTACAAAAAGACCTAAAACGCTTGCTACACTTGCCAGCCAAACATATTGACGAACGCTAACCTTCAAGCGATTTTCGGCATACACTACACCAAAAGCAATGTAAATAGGATACAGACCAATAGCGTAGTAATCTTTTGCCTTGAAATACATAAAAATACCCAAGGTAAAACAAAAACTCCATGCCAATGCACGGGCCATCGCAAATGCCTTATCCCTTGCCAAGGCATACAAGCCCAGCAGTATCCAAACCAAAGCACCAAGGAAGAAAAACACTTGGTTTTTCAGAAAATCAAGGCGATCAACATGAACCAATTGGGTTTTTGCCAACAAGGCAAGGTGATGAAATACAGGGAAATGTTGTTGGTATTGCCAGTATAAATTGGGCATAATTAGCAACAATGCCAATACACTTGCTCCGTATAATTCTTTTTTGAAAAAGCACTGTCGTTGAGGAGTCAACAATACCGCAGGCAAAAAGCCCATAAGTAAAAAGACAATGTTGTATTTGTTCAAAAAACCCAAGGCAAAACAAACAGCCGCAAGATATATCCATTTGGCTTGCCATGTTTGAAAGTAACGCACCCAACAATAATACAGGCTTGTCCAAGCCAACACATCAAAGGAATTGGGCTGAAACAACATATTCAGCCGCAACAAAACCGAAAATAACAAAGCTATTGCCGCCAAGGATTTTGCCCACAATCCTCCGCCCAAGGCTTCTATCATGGCCCATACCACTACAAGGGTAAGTCCTCCGAACAAAGCAGGGAAAAAACGTACCCAAAATACATCGTTTCCTAAACTATGTATCAACCAAGCCACCCAAGAAGTAAAAGGTGGTACCGACATATAGCCCCATGCCAAATGCTGTGCTTGGTCGAGGTGCAAATATTCATCTCGGTGTAGGTCATAAAGTGGGTCGATGAGGCTGTATTGGGCTACGATTTTGAGTATAACCAATACACCCAAAATAACGTAATGCAACTTACGGTTGTTCATGACATGGGAAGCAATAGCGGTGAAAATCAATAGGAAAGGGTTCTTGCTTAAAAGGAGCAAATGATTGTTGTTTGGTGTCGGCATTGCTTGAAATAATGCAGAAATAAACGTGCGAGTCCGACACCAAACAACTACCACCAGAAGTGTGCTACTCTTCTGGTGGTCAATTTATCAGAAATAAATACCAAAAGTAAGCATTCCTTTTATCCACGTATTTTTGATAGTTGCCGAAGCAAAATCAGCCGAATTACTCAATACGTATGGGGCATAGCTTTGTTGCGATTGAGCAAACAAGCAAGCTGCATCTATGTAAAACGTTTTATCTCTATAGCCCAATCCTCCCGAATAAATGGTTTGCGAGCGGTCGAATTTTGTGCCATTGTCGATACTCGTTTCATACGGGTCGGCGTTGTAGGCTACGCCTGCTCTGAGCGAAATTTGTCCGATGCGATATTCGCCTCCAACTTTCATATTTAGCACATTGCGATAATTCCGTTTGATAAGCTGTGTACTGTAGCTAAGTTCACTAGCGGTATAATCGTCGTTCATCGTAGTCGAAAGCTTCATGCCTTTGTAAGCAACATACTCTAGGTCGGCTGATAAAAAGCCTTTTTTTCCAAAAAATAAGGCCACACCGCCACTAGCCTTGAAAGGGGTATTTAGTTGATAGGTCACATCAACGGGCTGTGTCGATAATTTGGGAATGGAGCGTACATAATAACGATTGTTGTTAAACACGATGCCGTAGCCCAACGAAGCCAGTTTATTAGCAATATTTATTGCGTCGGTGCCAGGATTTTCGGCAAATACGATGCCCGTTTTGGCAGCATCTACGTTTACTTTCAACGAAGAAGAGGTGGTTTCGTCGATGTTGTACCAAGTAGGCGTTACGATAGAAGCCCCAAAACGTAAGGTGTTGTTGGGCTTATAGATAAACCCAGCCGTTAGGTTAAGTCCTGTGCCTGTTGTGACCAGCGATTTGGTTTGGTCGAACGACTGAATAGCATCGTGGTTAATAAAATTTTCGGAATACGTACTTTTGGTTTCGTACCTAAAACTCGGAATACCAAGCGAAAAGCCCAAGTAAAACTTTTCGTTGGCAGTACCGCCATAGCCAACAGTCCATTGGCTTGTACGCCCTGTCGATTCAAAATTATAGTTTTGCTGTACACTTTTGCCAGCTTCTGCTCCTACGAATGGGTCGGAACTGGTACCATTAGGTGTAACCAAAAATGACCAATAATACATATCGCTTTGATACAAAAAATTAGGTGCATCGCTATACAAACCTGTTTTAAAATCACTGAGAGATAGGTTATTATCTCTAATATCTTGGTTAGTGACATTAGCAAAATAGTCAACCATCGATGAGGCATAATTCGTGCCAGCAAAGCTCACTTTGCTGTAAAGGGTATTCTGACGATTATAGGTAATGGCCCAGTTGCCTCGCCAGCTATTGCGATAAGCGGGCGGTTCGCCAGCAAAAACAATACCGATGTTCGCAACATTGAAGTTTTCGGTATTGGCATCTTTACTACTGGTATTTACAATATAAGCACTGTTATTGCTTACCTGTTGATAGGCTGGCGAAAAGCTAAATTCAGAGCGGGTATAAAAACCTAAGCCCGCAGGGTTGCCAGAAGTATTGCTTACGTCTGCCCCCAAAGCACTATGATTGCCACCCAATGCCTGCATACGTGCCGAGCCATTGGGTGCAGTTTGAGAGAAAAGCCTTGCTAAACTTTCGTAATTATTATCTTGGGCACTGAGCGTATGCGTGCCTATAGCGAAGCTGGCAATAAGTTGTATCAGGTGAATACGTTTCATGACATTCTTTTAGTTAAATGGATATTCAAACAAACAAAAGCAGGGGGAATGATGTACTAATGACAACCATCTTTGGCTTTTCCCCCTTTAATAAAAATGCTTTTTTCTATTTTGGGGCAAAGATGTAAAAAGCCTCGATAGATGCAAAATAAATAACGAAAAAAGCCCCTGTCAAGTATATCGACAGGGGCTTTCTACAATGCCTGAATGGCTTATCTTGGGCCACGAGAGCGTCCACCACCGCCGCCGCTACTACCGCCACTGCTGCTTCCGCTACTACTACCACTACTCGAATTTGAACTAGAATTACTCCAAGAATTAGTACTTCTATTGCTATTAGAATTGTTGTTAGAAGACCAATCCCACGAGCTATTCGTGTTATTATTGTTATAGTTATTCGTACCGCTTCGACTGCCATCTCTTCTAGGACGAGAGTAGTAATCGTTGCTACTTACATCACTTGTACTACGATTGCCTCTTGGATTGCTTCGTGAATTATCAAAATCGCCATTATAAGCCGAATTTGAATAAGTACGAGTACGAGGTCTAACATTATTCGATGATACATTCGGATTAGCCCCGCCTATGTTTGTGCCATAGTTGTAGCTGTAGTAGTTCCGATTAAACGAATAATAGCTATTATTGTAATACCAAGGGTCATAGTAGCTATAATACCCATAGTTGTATGGGCTGTAGCCCCAACCGCCATAAGAGTACATCCAGCGGCTGCTTCCCCAAGCCCAAGGGTCATAGTAGCCCCCCCACATAGGGTCGTAGCTACTCCACATCGAACTGTAGGGACTCCAACGGTTGTAGCCCCAACCAAAGGAGATAGAAGGATTATAATACCAGTTATTTAACCCGTAGTTATAATTGTAGTTATTGTACCCATACGATTGATAGGGCGTACTACGGTAAGCACTGCGGGAATCGAGCCAATTTTGAGAGTAGTACTCGTTCGTACCTCTGGTGGTATCGTTGCCTCTGTAAGTGCGGCTGTAAGGATAGCGGTCGTAGTCTTCCTCTTCTGCCACAAATACAGGTCGTTGTCCTAACGAACCAGACCGAATATCGCCAGCAGAGGCGTACAAGTCGTCATATACCGCCGATGTAGTGGTACGATTGGCTACTTGTTGAGACGAGCTACACCCCCAAGCCAAGCTTATCGCCAGTGCAGCAGATACACATTTTATGGAGCGTTGCATGTTCATAACACGTAAAGTTTTAAGATGCGAGAAGATTAATGGAGCAATCTTTCTACGTTAAACCACAAATTATTTGCTATAACTTAACCGAAAAAACATATAACAAACTTACAACAAAAACTTATCTTTGCAAGATATTTCACACGTCAATAACAGATTTATTTCTTTGTAAGTTTCAATATCTTCAAGAATAAATGATAACCTGTGGTGTTTATACGGTTCAGTACTGTAGTATAACGTTGGAAAGAAGAATGCTGTTTTTGGATTTTATACCTTTATGACATCTTCTATAACGTGTACCCCTATCTTTTTTGTATATTTTTTCTGTGGACTTTTAGGGCGATGAGCGTTTCTAGTCAACAATTAACCAAATAATTTTTATTAAAAACATGAGCAAAAGCTTACCTAAACGTAGCGAAAACTATTCTGAGTGGTACAACGAACTGGTGAAGCGTGCCGATTTGGCCGAAAACTCTGCGGTAAGAGGTTGTATGGTAATCAAACCTTATGGCTATTCTATCTGGGAAAAAATGCAAAGGGCTTTAGATGATATGTTCAAAGAAACAGGACATACCAATGCCTATTTCCCACTTTTTGTACCCAAAAGTTTGTTTGAAGCCGAAGAAAAAAATGCCGAAGGTTTTGCCAAAGAATGTGCTGTAGTAACGCACTATCGCCTTAAAAACGACCCCGACCACAAAGGTAAGTTGATGGTTGACCCCAACGCTCGTCTGGAAGAAGAATTGGTGGTGCGTCCTACCAGTGAGGCGGTTATCTGGAATACATACCGCAACTGGATTCAATCGTATCGTGACCTCCCTCTGTTGATTAACCAGTGGGCCAACGTGGTGCGTTGGGAAATGCGTACACGCTTGTTTTTAAGAACCGCCGAGTTTTTGTGGCAAGAAGGACACACGGCTCATGCTACCGCCGAAGAGGCCATTGCCGAAACCGAACAAATGCTCGAAGTATATGCTACTTTTGCCGAGCAATTTATGGCAGTACCCGTGGTAAGAGGTAAAAAAACAGCCAACGAGCGTTTTGCTGGTGCCGAAGAAACGTATTGTATCGAGGCTATGATGCAAGATGGGAAGGCTTTGCAAGCAGGAACTTCGCACTTTTTGGGACAAAATTTTGCCAAGGCTTTTGATGTCAAATTCTCGAATAAATCTAACCAATTGGAATACGTTTGGGGTACTTCTTGGGGTGTATCCACTCGCTTGATGGGTGCTTTGATTATGGCTCATTCCGATGATGAGGGTTTGGTTTTGCCTCCAAAATTAGCCCCAATCCAAGTGGTGATTGTGCCTATTTTCAAAGGTGCCGAACAACTCGAACAAATCACAGAAGCGGTTAAGCCTATTGTACAAACCTTGAAAAAAGCAGGTGTGTCGGTAAAATTCGATAATTCCGATAAGCAATCGCCGGGCTTTAAATTTGCTGAATACGAATTGAAAGGCGTGCCTGTTCGCTTGGCTATTGGGGCGCGTGACCTTGCCAATGGCACGGTAGAAATTGCCCGCCGAGATACCAAGGTGAAAGCAACTTACCCCTTGAGCGACGTGGTGACGGTTGTACAAAACCTTTTGGAAGAAATTCAAGAAAATATTTACCAAAGAGCTTTGTCTTTCCGCAATGAAAATATTCGTCAAATCGACAACTGGGATGAGTTTGTGCAGGTATTAGAAGAAAAATCGGGCTTTATTGCAGCCCATTGGGATGGCACAAGCGAAACCGAAGAGAAAATCAAGGAGCTTACCAAAGCAACGATTCGTTGTATTCCTTTAGATGCCGTGGAAGAAGAAGGAACGTGTATTTTGACGGGCAAGCCTTCGGCTAAACGTGTGATTTTTGCTAAAGCGTACTAAATGTGAATTGTGAATTATCAATTAGTGTATTGATTTACAGAACCTTACACTTGATTTTAATTAACAATAATTTTGCAAGATTCCTAGGAGATTTTCCCATAAAAAAACCGCCGTGTTCATAAGAGCATGGCGGTTTTTTATTGGGAAAAATTAAAATTATTCAGCTTTCCAAACAATCTTTTTCTGCTTGCCTACAATAAATACGATTCTGGTAGGACTAGGCAACAACACCAAACGGGCATTGGCGGCAGGGTCTTCTACGTATTCTACCTCTACGCCAGCGTCTTTGCCAATTTCGATGCTTTCGTCTTTTGCTACCACAAATTTCTTGGCCAAATAAGCCGTAGGCAATAATACATCCGACTCAGGACAATATTCGTCGTGTACTTCTTGTAGAATACCTTCTAAAAAGTCACCATATTCATCATTAAAGTCATCTTCTAAATCGTGAAGCTCTTCTTCTACATCGTCGTAAGCTGCATGATCGTATCCCATCTGACTGAGTTCTACTCTTTTCTCAAATAAGGTTACTAACGCTTCGTCAAGTTTTTTCAAGTCCATTTTTGGGTCTGTTTCTGTAAATACAAAAAAATCACCTGCGAAAGCAACGCCATCCAGTCGTGTTGCTGTGATTACTTCGAGGTTGTAAAACACAAAAATAGTAAATGACCTTTAACCAAACAGCATATTGATAGAAAAATTACGTAAGAAATCGCCCTTGTGCTACTTGCATACCAAGCTCGACTAATTTTTTTTAGTATCGTTTAAATCAAAAAATCAAGCAGGGTCAAATCCCATGTGTGTTCGGGGTGATAAAAAATATGTCCGTGATCGATGTGCAAAGGCGAAGGAATATTGTTGTGATACAGTTGTCCTGTTCCGAGACCTTGGGGCAAAGGATTGGCGTATTCGGCTGTAAATTGCGCAATGGCATTGAGCCCAACATTCGATTCTAAAGCGGAAGTCATCCACCAGCCAATTTTTAGGCGATTGGCGTTTTCTATCCATTCTTGGCATTGCTGAAAACCACCCACCAAGCTAGGTTTTAGAATGATGTATTGGGGCATTACTTTTTTGAGCAACTTGTATTTGTCGGTATAATCCATCATCCCAATCAATTCTTCGTCGAGGGCAATAGGCACGGGGCTATGCTGACAAAGGTAGGCGATATGCTCTATATTACCCTGCTTGATGGGCTGTTCTATCGAATGCAAATCGTATTGGGCAAGAACTTGTAGTTTGTCGAGGGCTTCTGCTGGACTAAAAGCACCGTTGGCATCTACTCGAAGGGTGATTTGTTCCTTGCTAAAATGCGAACGAATATAGCCGAGCAGCTCACATTCTTTTTCAAAGTCGATAGCCCCTACTTTCATTTTTATAGTTGTGTATCCTGCTGCCAGCTTTTCGTCTATTTGTTTGAGCATAAACGATTTATCGCCCATCCAAATCAAGCCATTAATAAGCAATTGGCGTTCGCCTTGGTGAAAAGCATTGGGATAAATGATGCGTTTGCCTCCATTCAAAAAATCGAGCATGGCGGTTTCAAAACCAAATACAATCGAAGGAAATGCCTTATCGAGTACTTGCTGCAAAATGATATTGAGGTTCCAAGGATATACTTCGAGGTCGATATTGTTAAAAAACTCACAAATGCTCAGTAATTGCAATTCAAAGTCGGGGCGGTCGTCAATGCTAAGTCCTTTGAGCGGGGCACACTCTCCTAAGCCAAAAACTTGTGGGTTTTCGGTATCAAAGATTTTGATAAAGTAACTATCTTTCTCTGTGAGTACACCTCTCGAAGTGCCTGCTTCAAATTTAAAATGCAGGGTATGTTTGGAAAAAACCGCTTTGAGACTCATGTTTTGAATAGCTAATACTGTATGTTTTTAGTAGGTTTGATAAAGAAAATATAAATAACAGCAAGACAAAGGCAAGTAAGGATTAATTGGCACAGGCGATGCAATGACGCAATTGTAAAGATGCCTTCGCTTTGTTTGTCAAATCTACAAATCTTTTCTGTATTTCAACTTATACAAGTTGTTTTGATACAAAAGGGAGGTGAAATTAGTAAAAAGTCGGAACTCTTTTAGAATTTTGTAGGATAAAGTTTTTAAAAACACATTGGCTTTTGATAAGCATCGAAGATTTATGGCTTTTGTAGAAAAATATATTCTGACATATTGCTTACGCCCCTTTTCATGGGTATATGGTTGTATTACAGCCATTCGGAATTTTTTATTTGATAAAGGATATAAAAAAAGTACAAAATTCGACTTTCCTGTTATCAGTGTAGGCAATATCACCGTAGGCGGTACCGGCAAAACGCCACACGTAGAATACCTGATTCGGCTATTGGCTACATCGTACCGAGTAGCAACGCTTAGTAGAGGCTATGGGCGTAAAACCAAGGGATTTATCCTTGCCGATGCCACCACCAATGCCGATGCTATTGGCGACGAACCACAACAATTTTACCAAAAATTTGCTCCTCATATTGCCGTAGCGGTGGGCGAAAAACGAGTAGAAGCCATGCAACGTTTGCAAGCGTTGTATCCTGTCGAAATTGGTATTTTAGACGATGCGTTTCAACACCGAGCCATCACTCCGTCCTTGTCGATTGTATTGGTTGATTATAACCGTCCTATAGACGAGGACTTTCCTTTTCCGGCCGGTCGCTTGCGAGAAAACAGAAGCGGATTGCAACGGGCCGATGTCATTATTGTGAGTAAATGCCCTGCCGATTTGGATGAAAAGCAACAAGCCATTTGGGAAAAACGCCTAAGAAAATACCATCCTAAGCCCTGTCCTATTTTTTTCACAACCATCCGTTATGCCCCCATTACACCGTATGCCGTAGAAAATACGTTGGCACTTACAGAGGCTTGTGTATTGGTAACGGGCATTGCCAAAGCCGATGTATTGGAAAACTATTTGCAAACACAAGTTGCTTCGGTGCAGCACTTGCGTTTTGCCGACCACCATGTTTATACCGCCACCGATATACACAAAATTTGTGCCATGGCACAAGACAAAAGCATTTTGACGACCGAAAAAGACATGGTAAAACTGAAGCCTCTGCTCCAAGCAATGAATATTTCGACAAAAGCTTTTTATTATGTGCCTATCGAAATTGCTTTTTTATTCGACCAAGCCCCCGTATTTAATGGGCTTGTAGTCCAGCATATCGAGCATTTTAAGAAATAATAACACCGCCGCTTCGGATTTCTCTGATACAAGTGTACGGCAAGAGCATTTAAAGCGTTAATTTTGCATCGTGAAAATTCAATACTATATCTTAATCATGGTAGGACTTCTTGGAGCGAGAAGTCTTTCGGCACAAACAACCACCAGTGGTTTTCCTACGAGTGGTACAGGCACGGCTTTTCCACAAGCACAAAAGCCCATCAAGCCCAAAAGTGGCGGAAATGTACTCGACGATTCGACGAAGGTAATTTATGGGCCAACCTCTACGAGGTATTTTTTAGAAGAAGACGTTTTCAATAATAGAAAACGCCTTTATACCATTGATACCACGCTATCGGGCTTTCATAACTTTAGCTATCCCAACCGCTTCGGGAATCAATACCAAGATTTAGCCAATCTTGGCACGGCCATTCGTCCTGTTTTTTACCAAGCTCCCGAGCAAATTGGCACAATGCTAGGCTATCATGCGTATCAGATGTATGCCATTATGCCCAAAGATGTAAAATATTACAACACCCGCTCGCCTTTTTCTAATGCCTATTATGTGCCAGGCGGAAACGGACAAGATATTCTTGAATTTGATTTTAACCGAAATGTGGATTCACTGTGGAACGTAGGCCTAACGGTGCATCGCATTACTGCTACCAAGCAGTTGGTTGGCGGTAATACCAGTAGCTCTTCTCGCAACGAAGATAACCAAGTAGGGCATTGGGAGTTTATGTTGCATACCAACTACCAAACCAAAAACAAAAAATATACCCTTCTCGCCCACCTCAATCGCTTCGACCACAACATGGTTGACGAAGGTGGCGTACTCACCAGAGGCGTAAGCTATGACTCGTTGTTGCGTTATACCGACAATAGTGCTATTTTGTCTAATGCGTCGAGCCGTGACGAATGGAACAACGTACACGTATATCATGAATATATTGGCTACAAAGGCTTACAGTTGTATCAAGTACTTGATTACCAAAGTCGTAAAATTCAGTTTGCCGACAAAGCTTATTCGACCAGTTTGGGTTATAAATTTTATAAAAATACCTATTTGGCTAGTCCAACGACTACCGACTCTTTGTACAGTGGGTTGAGTTATAATATTTTTGAACATAAATCTGGGTTAAAAGGCTATTACAAAGGCTTTAATTATCGCTTGCACCTCCGACAACGATTTTTTACCTACCAAGATTTGTTGAGCGGTACGCAGTTTAGTCGTAATGAAAACTTTGTAGGCGTATGGCTCAATCAATACCTGAAAGATAGCACCAGTAAAATTGTGGCCGAACTAGAATATTTGTTGGCAAGTGACTACAAATTGAAGTTTGAATTACAACGAAAATGGCTCAATCTCGGTTTTTACCGTACCTATACTTCGCCTACACTTGCACAGCAGTATATGTACAACAACTCTTTCCGTTGGAATTTGAAGAATTTAGATAACGTACTTTCCGATAATATTTACGCCTCCGCTAGTCCGCAATTTGGGCGACTTACCCTGCATCCTAGTGTTATGCTACAACGCATTGCCAACTACATTTACTTCGATACGGCGGCAGTAGTGCAACAATCGAACGCCGCTATAGCCATTTTTAGGGCTGGACTAGGCTTAGACTATTACAAAGGGAAGTTTTCGACTACCAACCAATTTTTTCTTACTACCACCACAGGCCCAGATTTGATACGAGTGCCCCACGTGTTTATCAATTCTCGTTTTGCCTTCGACTTATTGTATGCCAAAGTATTGTTTATTCAAACGGGCGTTGAGCTACATTACAAGTCAAGTTATTACGGCGATGCCTTTATGCCTGCTACGCAGCAGTTTCATTTACAAGACAGCCAGTTGTTGCCCGGCTATTTGATTGCCGATGTCTTTGCCGATTTACGCATCAATCGGGTTAGGTTGTTTTTCAAATTTTCGCACGTCAATCATCGTTTGTTGGGCAATGGTTATTATGCAGCACCGGGTTTTGCAGGCATGGGACGAACCTTTGGTTTTGGGGTAAGATGGCTATTATTCGACTAAACAGTAATCACTCAATCATGCTATGTTAGGACTAAAGCTTCCAACAGACCCACGCTGGGTAAATATTGCAGAAAAAAATATCGGTGAAATTTTAATCGACCATGCCTATTGCGAGCAAAAAGCCGCCTCTTCTTGTATTTCGTTGATTATTCAATATCCAGAAAAAGAAAAACTGAGAGAAGTGCTGATGCCCGTGGTGTCGGAAGAATGGGCTCATTTTAGAATGGTCATCAAAGAACTCGACAAACGAGGATTGGCTCTTGGCAAGCCTCGCAAAGACGAATATGTATTACAACTCTACGAAAAAGCTAGACGAGGTGGCTCTATCGAGCAACAATTAGGCGAACGCTTGTTTATGAATGCCCTCATCGAAGCCCGTAGTTGTGAGCGTTTTAGGCTACTTTCGCAAGAAATTTCTGACGAATCGCTGCGTGAGTTTTATCATGAACTCATGGTTTCAGAAGCAGGACATTACGTTAATTTTATCGACTTGGCAAAAGAATATTTGCCAGCCGAATATGTAAAAAAACGCTGGCAAGAATGGCTCGACATCGAAGCCGAAATCATCGCCAACCTCGACCTCCGAGGCGATAGGGTGCATTAGCGTTGTTGCTGTTGTCTGTGTATCTGTTATATGTATATCTGTTATCCGTTATCGGTGTACACCTCCGTAGCACGGATTTTCAATCCGACGAAAAATCACGACAAACTCATGGCATGAATTGCTCATGCCATGAGTACACAACACATTTCCCATCTCAAACATAACCTTGCCTATCTTGAAGATAGCTTTTTCCATGAAAAAGATAGAAAATTACACTGCACGAAGACTAAAAATTGGCAGATATTGGAATCAAAAGTCCCGTAAGGACGGAAACTTTGTAGAAAAATACGAAGGTTACAAAACAGGTTATTGATCTATTGCTACAAAGGTGTTGCTCCTACGGAGCAAAAAAACTACTAGAACTCATGGCATGAATTTGTCATGCCATGAGTAAACAACCGCTGTATATCGGTTAACCGATAACTGATGTACTGATAACTGCCTTTCTCCAAAAAATGCTCATAGATGAGTAATACATAACGGCGAGTTGGAAACTCGTGCTACGGTACTAAGACTACACGAAAGCCGTAAAGGGTGATACGATACTCATACTCAGAGCTGTTGCTGAACCGACCCGCCACCCGACCAAACTGAGCATCGTAGTTCCAGCTACCGCCACGCAAAACCCGAGCAGTACCATTACTAGGCCCTGTAGGGTTGCTACTAGCACTACTGCTGTAGTAGCTATCACTGTACCAGTCACCGCACCACTCCCATACATTGCCACTCATATCGTACAACCCTAACTCATTGGCTTTTTTGTCTCCTACTTCATGCGTCTTTTTCCCACTATTGCTACGTATCCAACCCACACTTTCAGCATCGTTACTACCTGCACAAATATAACCTTCACTGTTTTTACCCCCACGGGCAGCATACTCCCATTCTGCCTCCGTGGGTAAACGATAACTCTTCCCCGTTTTACTACTCAACCACTTACAATAAGCTATAGCATCATTCCAACTTACCCCTACTATCGGTAAACGTACACTACCACGTGCGTAGCCTTTGCTTTTATAATAAGTAATACTCCCCGTCTCTATATGGTATTTGCTCCCTGCTTCTAACCACTCAGGATAATGGCTCTTCGTAGCATCACAAAAAGCTAAATATTCCCCCACCGTCACCTCATACTTCCCTATATAATAATCTCCCAATGTTACACGGTGAACGGGCTTTTCATTACTTTCCCCATCATTACTCCCCATGTCAAAACTGCCTCCTGCTACAAATACCATTTCTGGCTCGTAGGGTAATAAGTCGGTCTTACGCTTTGACTCAGGTTTTGGCTCAACTCCACTGCTTACCAAAAAGTAAAAATCTCCCAGCAATTTTACATGGTCTTCGGGGAGTTGGGTTTTGTTGCTTTTTTTATACACTTCCTTACGGGTTTCGTTCAAAATAGATGACAAGCTCATATTGGGTCTGCTCAGGTATTGCAATAAGTTTTCCGTAAACAAACCATTCTTTGACGCTACATTGTCATCTGCCGTTTTTCCTGCACTCGTGGCATACACCACACAAGTACCCGGTGGGTTAATTGGGATGGCAAAACCTTGCTGTACAGCCCCTTTACCACCCCAACTCTTTTTAAATGGATTGTTTCGGCAAGCATCCAAAAACACCAAATTCGTCTCGGCTTGCGAGCCTTCCATCAAAGCCAAGACTCGTCCTACATTTACACAAGTATAATTGGCTACCGCTTCCGTTCCTATGCTACGGGCATCTACGGGTACTAAGTAGTTTTCGCCTTGTGCTTGTATCCCATGACCCGAGTAATAAAATAAGCCCACGTCGTATTTATTCAGCTTTGCCCCAAAATCATCTACCGCTTTCTCAAAAGATATTCTATCTAAATTGGTATAATACAACACATCGAAGCCAAGCTTTTGCAAAGCATTACGCATGGCTACGGCATCGTTAATGGGGTTTTTAAGTACCGCATCGGGGTCTTGGTAGTCTTTGTTGCCCACTATCAAGGCTAAACGCCGTTCTGTCCCTGCTGGTGTTTTTGTTCCTATGGGTACCATCCCCTTGCTCTGGGCAAATAGCTGTTCGCTTAAAAGCAACAGCCATAAAAATACGTAAAGCTTTTTCATTTGTTTGTTTGGTTTACTGTTATCTGTGTATCTGTTATCCGTGTATTTGTTATCTGTTATCCGTTAACCGTTATCAGATACTCCCTACTATTAATACCCTAAACACATCTATCCTTATCACTCTATCAAAAATAAATTTTATTTATCGCTAATAATCCTTTTTTAATCATAAATGAGTAAACGGTCAAACTCAATCATAACACTGATGGCATGACTTTGAGTCATGCCATCAGTAAAAAACTCACGCTTTTCCCATCTCAAACATAACCTAGCCTATCTTGAAGATGGCTTTTTCCATAAAAAAGAGGGAAATTTCCATCTCAAACATAACCTAGCCTATCTTGGAGATGGCTTTTTTCATAAAAAAGAGGGAAATTTCTATCTCAAACATAACCTAGCCTATCTTGAAGATAGCTTTTTCCATAAAAAAAAGAGAAATTTCCATCTAAAACATAACCTAGCCTATCTTGAAGATGGCTTGTTCCATAAAAAAGAGGGAAAATTACACTGTAAGAACGGAAACTTTGTAGAAAAACATGAAAGGTTATCGGTCTATTGCTACAAAGATGTGGCTCCTACGGAGCAAAAAATATACTATACTGCAAGGTACAGGAACAAAAAAGTCCTGTAAGGACGAAACTTTTGTAGATAAATACGAAATTTGCAAAACAATCATAACTCATAGCATGAGGTTACGATAAAACCTTACAGGTACACAACTATTTGTTATCTATTTCAAGACAGGACAAACAGATAACAATTAACGAATAACGGTTAACGGATACACCGACAACAGATATACAGAAAACAGACAACATGAAAACATTCCTCGACCAAGCCGCTCAACATATCGCAGCAAAACACACGTGGCAAGAACTGAGCAACGTAGCTGTGGTTATTCCTTCTCGCCGAGGCGTATTGTACTTCAAACAAGCCTTGGCAAATTTGGCAGACGCTCCTTTCTTAGCTCCCGATGTGTGGGCCATCGACGATTTCGTGTTGCAAAGTACTGGTCTCAAACAAATAGACCCCGTGGCTTTGCTGTTTGAATTATACGACGTTTTCAAGCTCATCGACCCCAACGTAGTCTTCGAGCGATTTATGACTTGGTCCCCAACGCTGCTCAACGATTTCGATAAAATAGACCAATATTTGGTCAATGCCCCCCAACTTTTTAGCTTTATGTCGGAAGCCAAAGCCCTAGAACGCTGGAAAATGCAACTAGGCGAATCGAAGCGAGAACGGCTGAAATCGACCGACCGCACCGACAAATATTTTAAACTTTTTGAAAACATTCATCAAGTATATGAACAATTGCAAGCCCGCTTGCGTGCCAAAGGCTTGGTGTATAGAGGCATGGCTTACCGCCAATTGGCCGAAAATATAGATGCCTATTTACTTGATAATCCGACGCATAAAAAGTACTATTTTGTTGGCTTCAACGCCCTGAGTAATGCCGAAGAAAAAATTGTAAAAACTTTATTGAAAAGAAAAGAAGGAAATGATTTCTTTGCCGAAACACTTTGGGACAGTGATTGGTATTATTTGCTCAACAAAGACCAAAAAGCAGGCAACTGGCTCAGAACCTACAAAACAGGCGAAGGCTCGCCCGACAAGCTTCCGCTTTATAACGAACGCTGGAATTGGGCCTCCGACGCACTTCTCAAAGGGCAAAAGCACATCCGCATCATGGGCGTAGCCAATGCCAGTATGCAGGCGAAAGTAGCAGGGAAAATATACAGTGAATGGCAAGACCAACCCCAAGCCAGTACGGCTATTGTACTAGGCGACGAAAACTTGCTTTTGCCCGTGATGAACTCTTTGGGCGAAGAGGTGCGTCACCTCAATATTACGATGGGGCTTTCGCTCAAAAATTCCATGCTTTTTACCCTCGTCGAAGCCATGTTCGATATGCAACGCAACATGGTGACGTTTAAGAACACCGAAGGAGAAGAAGTGAAAATACCCAAGTTTTCGTACCGCCAAGTGGTGCGTATATTAAACCATCCTTTTATCAGACGCTACGAAGCTATTCATTATCCGATAAGTACAGCAACAACTGAAAACGAAGAACTTATTCCAATAGAAAGTCCCATTCAACATACGTTGCAGCGCATTACCGAGCAAAATAAGGTATTTTTGAGCAGCAAAGAATTGCTCGAAATGGGCGAAAACGACCCACTTTTCAACGTACTTTTTAAGCATTGGAACAGTCGCCCACAGGTGGCTATTGAGCAATTGTATGGCTTGATAGACGTGCTACGGAGCATTTACAAAGACCTTCCCGATGCCGTTGAAACCGAATACCTGTATCAATTTTATTTGCTTTTGCAACGCATGGAAGTGATTTTAGCCGAACGAGGCGAAGCCGTAACGATTAAAAGCTTTAAAACCTTCCTTTTTGAATTAATCAAACAAACCAAAATCCCGTTTGAGTCGGAGCCAGCCCAAGAATTACAAATCATGGGGATGCTCGAAACCCGTACACTCGATTTTGAACGCCTCATTATTTTATCGGTCAACGAAGGCATTTTACCGCAAGGCAAACGCCAAAATACGCTCATTCCGTATGAAGCCCTGATAGACCCACAATTCAATTTGCCGACCCACAACCACGCCGATGCCGTGATGGCGTATCACTTTTTTAGGCTTTTGCAACGAGCCAAAGAAGTAGTATTACTGCACGTATTGCCTTCCGACACCTACGGCGCTGGCGACCAAAGCCGTTTTATTTTACAACTCAAACACGAGTTACGTCACCTCAACCCTCATCTACACCTCGAAGAAAACCAAGTAGCTTTTCAATTGGCTCATCACACCACTAGCACCGAAACGGGCTTGAGCATTGCCAAAACACCTGCCATGTTGGCGTTCATTAAGCAAGAATTGGCCGAAAAAGGCATTTATCCCTCCTATTTCAACCAATTTATCGACTGCCCAATGCAGTATTATTTTGCCAGAGTAGCAGGTATTTCGCCCGAAGAAGAAGTCGCCGAAAAACTGGCTTCTGATACCTTTGGCAATTGGATTCACAAGGTGTTTGAAAACATTGATGCAACGCTTGTACAACAAGGCTCGTGGGTGACGAAAGAAGCCATGCAAGAGGTGTATCAGAATATTGATAGCTATTTGGCAGAAGCTTTCAAACAGACCAATCCGGGCTTGCACAACAGCGAAGGCGTAAATTATGTGATGTACCAAATTGGAGAAACCATTGTGAAAAAGTTTATTGCCCATCAGCTCGAACATGAAGTTTTTCCCCTAGAATTATTAGACGTAGAACGTACCCTTAAAGTAAGTATTGAAACCACCGTTCACGGCGAAAGCATTCCTGTAAAACTAGCAGGACGCATCGACCGTATAGACAGACTAGGCGAAAATCTGGTGCGGGTGATTGACTACAAAACAGGCTTGGTACGTGCCGAAGAATTGAAAAACAAAACAGACGAATGGGAAACCATGCTTTTGAACGACCCACAAAAAGGTAAATTCAGGCAACTTTGGTTGTACAAATACATGGTTTTGAAGCAAATGTATGCCGAAAAAGGACTAAGTATTCGTCGTAAAAAACTACTCCCCGAACAAAACCAAGTGGTGGCTGGCATTTATTCTTTACGCAACATCGAAGAAGGACTATTGGTACAAGACTTGCACTTTAGCGAAGGCGAAAGCGTTGCTGATTTCCTTGCACAATCGGAGAGTTATTTGCAGCGTTTTGTGAGTAAATTACTAGACCCTGCACAGCCTTTTGTGCGTACCGAAGACCGCACCTTGTGTAAGTATTGTGATTACAGCAGTATCTGTGGTCGATGAAAAAAACGTATGCTAAAGGAAAAGTAGCCTCTACAATCAAACACCGCCCTTTGTACATCTGTAATTTTTTACATAAAAAACAAATATTTTTATACAATTTTGGTTTTTACCACGTATTTTAGTGCTTACAATCGCTGTACATAATTCATCAATAGCAAGTACCAATGGAACAAGCACAAACGTCATTTCCTGTAGAAATACTCAAAGCTACCTTAGATGGCCTATCGGAAACGTTTGTCTTGCTTTCCTCCAAGCATAAAATCCTGTTGTTCAACAACGTGCTTTCCAGTGTTATCAAGCTTTTATTTCAACGAGAACCAAAAATCGGCGAAGACTATCGGAAATATGTGTTCGAGCATGACCAAGCACTTTTCCTCAACAGTTTCGAGCAAGCCTTACAAGGTCATACCATTATTAGAAAAAGTGCAGTTACGCATAACAACGTAACATTAGAGCTTTCGTACAAAATGCACCCCGTGTATGACGATGACGGCTTACTGATGGGCGTAGCACTTTATGCCCGCAACATGGCCATGCAAAAGCGCGCCACACAAGCCATCGAAAATATACAAAACACCTTTGAAGCCATTTTCAACCATATTCCCGACAGTGTTTGCTTGCTCAATAGCTCCTTTCAATTATTGCAATTTAACCAATATTTCAGCAAGCGAATTGTCCATCATACAGGAAAAACTCCTGCCATTGGCGACGACATTCAACAATACCTTTTTCCTACACACAAAGAGATATTTTACGAGCAATTTTATCTAGCCAAAACAGGAGAAACCACCGAAAAAGAAGTAAAAGTAATCAATCAACAAGGCGAAGAAGTATGGTTTTTGAGTAGAATGTACCCCGTTTATACAACGCAGCAAACACTCATGGGGGTTTGCTTGATTGCCATTAATATCACCGCTAGAAAAATAGCCGAGCAAACAGCCCTAGAAAATGAATTAAAGTTCAAAAAAATCATCGATACCGCTCCTGTGCCTATTATTATTGTAGATGAAAACCTACAAATTGTATTGGTGAACCCCGAAACAGAACGCTTTTTTCATTACCAAGCCTACGAACTGCAACAGCAGCATATCAATATATTAGTCCCTGAACATTTCCGAGTAAACGACATCAAACACCAACAAACCTACCTAGACCATTCTCAAAAGTATAACATGGGAATCAATCGCCTTACGCCTGCTGTGACGAAAGATGGCATAGAAAAAATGGTAGAAGTGAGTCTAAACTCTTTTCGATTAGACGACAAGCTATATATTTTAGCAATCATTCAGGACATGACACAGCACGTTAGGCATGAAACACAGCTTAAAAAGCAGGTAGAAGCCCTTGAAAAAATAGCATGGCAACACGCACACGAAATCAGGCGACCCGTTGCCAATATTCTTGGCTTAGTCAATTTGATGCAACTCGACACCAACAAAGCTTCGCAAGAGCTATACAGCACTTATTTACATCAATCTGCTATCGAACTCGATAAGGTCATTCATCAAATCATCACTCTTGCCAGCGATAAAGCCTGAAATATTCGTCTAATACAGCCAATTGCCCTTTTTCTCAACCAATCATCCTAAATCTTGTGCAAATCAACTATACATTTTTTATATTGCTTTTTTTGAACTTTTTAACTTCATAAGATTATGCAAAAAATGGCAAAAGCACTGCTTGTGCTATGTGTTATCATCAACAACTTTACCCTGCTTGCCCAAAGCAAATATACTTGGAAAACCGCTACTTCGGGCGGATATACCTATCAATACGTAGCCAATGACCCGCTCAAAGCACGCTTCTACAAACTGCCCAACGGCCTGACGGTCATCCTGAGCGAAAACCACAAAGAACCACGCATTCAAGCCCTTATTCCTGTGCGTGCTGGCTCTAATACCGACCCCAAAACCAATACAGGTTTGGCCCATTACCTCGAACACATGCTTTTTAAAGGAACCGATAAATTTGGTTCGCTAGATTGGAGCAAAGAAAAACCCTTACTCGACAAAATTGATGCCCTGTACGAGCAATACAACAAAACAACCGACGAAGCCAAACGCAAGGCTATTTATGCAGAAATAGATAAGGTATCGGGCGAAGCAGCCAAGTTTGCTATTGCCAACGAATACGATAAAATGATGGCTTCGATGGGCGGACAAGGCACAAACGCTTTTACTTCTTTTGAACAAACCGTTTATACCGAAGACATTCCAACCAACGCCGTTGACCGTTTTATCGCCCTGCAAGCCGAACGTTTCAGAAATCCTATCTTGCGTTTATTCCATACCGAATTGGAGGCTGTTTATGAAGAAAAAAACCGAAGCCTCGACAACGACCCTTGGAAAGTATATGAAGCCCGCAACGCTGCCCTCTTCCCTACGCATAACTACGGACAACAAACAACCATTGGCACAATAGAACACCTTAAAAACCCTTCTTTGCTCGAAATCAGAAAGTATTTTCATAACTACTATGTGCCAAACAACATGGCCATCATTCTTGCTGGTGACTTCAAAGCCGATGAAGTAATTAAGAAAATCGACAAGGCTTTTGCCTACATGAAACCTAAAAATGTACCGTTGTACAAGCCTGCTGCTGAGTCGCCCATTGCTGCTCCTGTTGTAAAAGAAGTGTTTGGCCCAACTCCCGAAAATATTACTGTAGCTTGGCGTTGGCCCGGAGCAATTAGTCCGAAAGAAAGAGTAGTTGGCACTATCGTTGACGAATTGATGTCGAACTCGAAAGCGGGCTTGATTGACCTCAACCTCACCAAAGCACAAAAAGTATTAAGAGCAGGTTCGAGTCCAGAATGGAACAAAGATTATTCGGTTTGGCAAATGACGGGTGTGCCTAAAAATGGACAAACACTTGATGAAGTGAAAGACTTACTTTTGGGACAACTCGCCTTGCTCAAACAAGGCAAATTTGACGAATCAATTATCAAGGCCATTGCCGCCAATTATAAGCTCAACGCCATCCAAGGTCTCGACAATAATGGCTCTAGGGCTTATAAATTGTTAGAAGATTTTGTCGTAACCAAGGGCACAGACTACGATAAAAGCACTTCGTTGGTTGACGATTTATCGAAAGTAACCAAAAAAGAGGTCATTGATTTTGCAAACAAATACTGTGGCAATGGCTATGTTGTGGTGTATAAAAGAAAAGGAGAAGACAAAAATATTGTCAAAGTTGACAAACCAACCATCACCCAAGTAGAAACCAACCGTGAGCAACAATCGGCATTTTTACAAAAAATCAATGCCTTGCCTATGGGTGAAATTCAACCCAAATGGCTTGATTTCAACAAAGATTTACAAAAAGGTAAAGTTGGAGCAGCCGATGTATTGTATGTGAAAAATGACGATAACGACCTATTCCGTCTTACATACCGCTTCGATATGGGTAGCTGGAATAGCAAAATATTACCAATTGCTTTACAATATTTGAGTTTCTTAGGCACAGAAAAAATGACTGCCGAAGAAATTAGTACCGAATATTACAAACTTGCCAGTAACTTCTCGACTAATTACACCGACCATCATATTACGTTGACCATCTCTGGTTTACAAGAAAACTTTAAACGTTCGGTGGCTCTTTTTGAAGAAGTAATGACCAAGGCAAAGGCGAATCCAGAAGCTTTAGAATTGCTCAAAGGTCGCTTGCTCAAACAACGCAACGATGCCAAAGCCAACAAAGCTGCCATTTTACAAACCTTGGCGGCGTATGCTCAATTCGGGGCAAAGAATCCTCGTAATACGTTGAATTTAAGCAATGAAGAACTCAAAGCCCTCACTGCCGACGACCTATTGGCATTCTTGAAAGACCTTTTTTCGTATAAACATACCATTGTTTATTACGGGCCTTTGGCATTAGACGAGTTTACTAAAACTTTGCCAACCGTGCATAGCATCGCTAGTAGCTTCAAAGCCGACTTGCCTTTGGTAGCCAATTTTGAACGCATCACACCTAGCGAAAGTCAGGTATTGTTTGCCCATTTCGATATGGTACAAGCCGAAATCGACTGGGTGCGTCCGACCACCAAATTTGATGCCAACGCTACGCCAGTGATTGATTTGTTCAACAACTATTTTGGCGGAGGGATGTCGTCGATTGTGTTCCAAACCATCCGTGAGTCGAAAGCCTTGGCTTATTCTACCTATGCTTATTATTATACGCCTAACACCAAGGACGAAAAATATTTCTTGCTAGGCTATGTAGGCACACAAGCCGACAAAATCAACGAAGCCATTCCGAGCATGAACGAGCTTTTCAATGTGTTTCCAGCATCGCCTAAAAACCTCGAAACAGCCAAGGAAAGTATGAAAAAAACGTATCAAACCGAGCGTATCACCCAAGATAACATTGCGTTTACGTACCTTTCTGCTCTGGAAAAAGGCATCAATTATGACCAACGTCAGAAGATTTTTGAAGCCTTAGATAAGCTTTCGTTAGATGATTTGAAGCAATTCCACCAAACACAATTTGCCAATAAACCAATGGTTTACTGCATTGTTGGTTCAGACTCGAAAATCAAAGTTGATGAGCTAAACAAATACGGCAAGGTAAAAAGAGTAAGTTTGGAAGAAGCCTTTGGTTATTAGAAGCTAGGGCTGTACGAAGGATGGCACAGTGGCTTTAAAACCTTTATGAGCCGAAGTTGGTTTATCTATAACAGCTAAACCAGCTTCGTACAGCCCTAATTTTAACATTTCTTGCATATCATGTACGACATCGTGATTATCGGAGGAGGATTGGCAGGTCTTTGTGCCGCCATTCATCTCAACCAAGCCAACTTCCAAGTACTGTTGCTCGAAAAAAAGCAATATCCCTTTCATCGGGTTTGTGGCGAGTATATCTCTAACGAAACCCGTCCTTATTTGCAACGCTTAGGGCTATCGGTAGATGCCCTAGCACCCAAAAAAATCCAGCGTTTTTTGTTTTCTTCGCCCAAGGGCAACACCTTGTATGCCCCTTTAGCCCAAGGAGGTTTTGGTATCAGTCGTTATACACTCGACCAACATTTATACCAATTGGCACTCAAACAAGGCGTGCATATCCATACCCTCACCGAAGTAGAAGACGTTATTTTTCAACAAAATGCTTTTCAAATTACCACTACGCTAGGACAAACCTTTGAGGCTCGTTATGTATTAGGAGCGTATGGCAAAAGAAGTAAATTAGATGCCAGTTTGGGAAGAGATTTTTTTCAGAAAAAAAGCCCTTATATTGGCGTGAAATACCATATTCATACCGATTTCCCACAAGATTTGATTGCCCTACACAATTTTAAAGATGGGTATTGTGGCATTTCGGCCATCGAAGACCAACGTTATTGCTTGTGCTACCTTACCACCAGAGAAAACCTCCGACAAGCAGGCAATATCCCAGCCTTAGAAGAGCAAATCCTTTGGCAAAATCCGCATCTCAAGCAAATCTTTACTCATGCCGATTTTTTATATGATAAACCATTGGTTATCAACGAAATTTCGTTTGCTCCCAAAACACAAGTAGAAAATCATATTTTGATGCTCGGCGATACCGCTGGGCTGATTACGCCTTTGTGTGGCAACGGTATGGCCATTGCCATGCACAGTGCTTATTTACTCGCCGAAACGCTCATCGAGCATTTCGACGACAGGGCTTTGGTAGAAAAAACCTACCTTCAACAATGGCAACGACACTTTGCCAACAGGCTCGGCATTGGTCGAATGGTACAAGGATTATTCGGCGACGCATGGCTTTCTGAACTCAGTTTACAAACATTAAGGCTATTTCCACCAGCTTTACAATACATCATCAGTTTAACCCACGGCAAACCCTTCTAAAAAATTTTATTCTAAAAAAATACATTATTTCAAAACAATCGTTTGATTAACACTGTTAATTACGAATAAAACTTACATATTATTGCATTATTCATTTTTTTTAAAAATAGGCAAAAACACTTAATTTTGTTTTTATGAAAAAATAATATTATGTTTGCATACCAAAATTACACTTCAACGATATAGACCTGTAAGGCTCTTTTAGAACCTTACAGGTCGTTTTGTTTTAGGCCAGTGGTATGACAGTAGTACTTTTTACAACCGACATCACAAACGAGCTACTGATGTGTGCTACGCTTTGCAAACTTGATAATTTTTGTTGGTAAAAAGCATTATAAGCCTCCATATCTTTGGCAATTACCTTGATAAGATAATCGTAATTGCCCGACACAATACAGCAGTCTATCACTTCGGGAAAGCCCCGAATTGCTTCTTCAAATTCGACAAAATGATTTTGTCTTTGCTTATCTAAAGTAATACTACAATACACCATCAAGGGATTTCCCAGTTTTTTTCTATCCAGAATGGTCACGTATTTTTCGATAATTCCCTCTTGTTCGAGGCGTTTGATTCTGTCGTGGGTGGGAGTCATCGACAAACTAATTTGTTGGGCAATTTCCTTGATTGTCAGTTGGGCATTTTCTTGAATCAAGCGTAATATTTTTAGGTCGGTCGAATCGAGGGTCATGGCTTTCAGAAAAATTTATTGTTTACAAGATAAAAACATCAGACAAACTAATAAAATTTTCTGTAAAATCAATTATAAAATTTAATAATTTCTTATTATTTAGATAATAGCAAAACTTTTTTCTGTATTGATTAATTTTGTATCGCACTTCATTAACAACTGAATTTGGCGATTGGTTTTGTTCAATTAACCTTTTCTAGCATCTTACAAAACCAATCTACCAAATTCGCTAAACTAGCATCTCTATGATTATCGGCGTACCCAAAGAAATCAAAAACAACGAAAACCGTGTAGCTATAACCCCTGCGGGTGTAGCAGAATTTAGAAAAAATGGACACACGGTATATGTGCAGCAACAAGCAGGCTTGGGCAGTGGTTTTACCGACGAAGCCTACAGCCAAGCAGGTGCAACGCTACTTCCTAGCATCGAAGAGGTATATGCCATAGCCGAGATGATTTGTAAGGTAAAAGAACCCATTGCCTCCGAATACGAACTTATCAAAGAGAATCAACTCCTTTTTACGTATTTTCATTTTGCCTCCTCAGAAGCATTGACGCACGCCATGATTGCCCGCAAAGCCATTTGTTTGGCGTATGAAACCGTAGAAAAAGCCGACAGAAGTTTGCCTTTACTCGTGCCGATGTCGGAAGTAGCCGGCCGTATGGCGATTCAGGAAGGAGCGAAATATTTGGAAAAACCGATGGGCGGCAGAGGCATTTTGTTGGGCGGTGTTGCTGGGGTAAAACCTGCCAATGTATTGATTTTGGGCGGAGGAATTGTAGGTACACAAGCCGCTAAAATGGCCGCAGGCTTGGGGGCAAACGTTACTATTATGGATATTAGTTTGGCTCGTTTGCGTTACCTCGAAGACATCATGCCAGCCAACGTCGATACCGTGATGTCTAACGAATACAACATCCGTGAAGCCATTCGTTTAGCTGATTTAATCATCGGAGCGGTATTGATTCCGGGAGCGAAAGCACCGCATTTGATTACCAGAGATATGCTCAAAGAGATGAAAGCAGGTACGGTATTGGTAGATGTTGCCGTTGACCAAGGCGGTTGTATCGAAACTTGTACGCCTACCACACACGAAAATCCAACGTTTGTCATCGACGACATTGTGCATTATTGCGTTGCCAATATGCCCGGTGCTGTGCCTTATACTTCTACCTTGGCATTGACCAACGCCACCTTGCCTTATGCCTTACAGTTGGCAAACAAAGGTTGGGAAAAGGCTTGTGCCGACAACAGCGAATTGAAAAAAGGCCTAAATATTGTACAAGGCAACATTGTTTATAAGGGGGTTTCTGACGCTTGGAATTTACCATTGAGTACGCTATAAAGGTAAATTTTCATGAAAGAAATTAGCCAATTTGGTTAATTGTTTGATTACAAAAATCGTTATTCAGCCTTGGATAGCGATTTTTTTCGTAAATAACGAACCAAAAACGTGGGTTGCTCATGGTATGTTCGTTCGCTACTCGTAAAATACGATTGTCCGTCTGTAGCAAAAGCAATGGCTTCTCCTTGTGGCTCAGGTTTATAGGGCAGCACTTGGGGCATTCGTTGCAGGACTTGAGCGATAGACTCCTGTGGTTTTCTTTTCCAGTAAAAAATATTACTATAATTTTTGAGCAAAATTTCTTGCCCATCTGGCGAAATATCACCTGATGTTAAAAATAAGCATTGCTTGTTTTTCTTCGTATCGGTGGGTAATTCTTGCGAAACCTGAAGATAGCCCATCAACGTGGCTGTTTGCACTTGGGTAGTACTTTGCGGATAAGGCAGGCGATAAATTTCTTTGCGAGGCTCTCGGTTTGAAACCAAGTAAATATCTAGCGAATGCGGGTCCACGAGCAGACATTCTACATCTCTTGCCCCGTCTGGAAGCTCGAAGGTATATTTTTCTACCCGCCGAACAGTGTAAGTAAAAGGAGATTTATCAGGAAGAAGAGGTTCGGCAAATCGGTAAATGTACTTTTGGCGATGCCATTTGAGGTTATCGCCCGTATCGGCAATATACACCCAAGCGTGTTGGGCATTTCCTACAATTGCCATATCTTCCCAGTCACGGTTTTCGGTGTCGAGCAATTGTACTTTTCCAAGCGTTTTACCCAAGGTATCTGTGATAAAAATAAAATCATCGCCACCACTGTCGTTGTGTAGCCACAGTTTTCCTTGATTTATTCTACTTGCTGCCATGCCAGAGGCTTCGCTAATGGCTTGATTTTCAATAATAAACTGTTTTCCAAAAGAAAAAATAGTCGTATCCGTAACAGCCAACTGGATATTCCGTTCTTTTTTTTCCTGACACGAACAACACAAGCTTATACAACAAATCAATACGAGTAAATTTCTGGTCATACAACAACAAACAAATGCTTATCAGCTATACAATGATTGAGTTGCCAAGATAAGAACTTTCTTGCACGAATCACAATTTATGCAAATAAATTACCAAATTCAACGCTAGTGTATATCGTATTGCTTTATTGGCATAAACATTGGGCAAAAATAGCTGAATACAGCCCGAAAAAAATTGGGTATCACACTTAAATTGGGATTGGTGGCTCAGACTTTTAACTCATTTTTCTTGTTAAGTACAACTGAGGATTTTACTCATTGGTGTGTAGCTGATACACAAGAAAATGGGCAGTTAGGTTTCAAACCTTATGTTCGACAGACTTTTTTATCATTTCTTTTAAAATGTCCACCGATATATCTTCTAAATTTTGAATGTAAATACAGCCTTTGCCAGCTTTGTATTTACCAAACTTAGCCAATAATTCCTCTCTTTGCTCGAAAGAAGTACCAAGATATAAAGTAATAGCCTTGGCTCGTGAAGCCAAGGCTACCAAAGGTGCTTCACCAGAATGTCCACTGGCATATTGATAGCTGTACCTGCCAAATCCTACAATCCCTGTTCCCCACATTTTAGCTTCAAATCCCGAAAATTCACTAAATAAATCAATGATATACGAGCAATCATTACGTTTTTTTTCATCCGTAATTTTTGCTAAATAGTCTGCAACACTATTTTCGTTTTCAGTAGTTTTGTTTTTTGCCATGACTGATTTTTCAATGCTCAAGTGAAACGGATATATCAACTGTAGAAAGCTAACACAAATAGCTTTTTTTGAAAAAGGACTTAGACCTGTGAGGGTAATTTATTCATTTGGAGTAGCAAGGAAACTATTAAAAAACGCTATAATTTCAACACATTTGTCATTACTATAAATTTTTTCATCATTCAAATAGTCAGTTTGGCTTATGCAGACCACATTTGAAGAACCAGATTTCTGTAATTGCCCTGCAATGCCAATGATTGATTTTTCTTCATAGAATTTATCTTTTAATCTACTTTTGTCAAAATGCGTATCTAAGTACTGTTTAGCATCGTCAAAAATAGCTTCGTTACCATCTGCCATCAATGGAATAAGAATATCTTCTAATTTACCTGTATTGTTATTAACCCCAGAGAATATATAATTGCCTACTTTAAGTGTATCTTTTGTAATAACCTCGGAGTGCTTTTTAAAAAGGTCTTTCCCTAAGTATTTTTCAAATGCTTTATTTATACTTAACCCATAGAGGTTTTCAAATCACAAGGATGTGATTTAAGTTTTTGGAATTTTGTATTTATCAAAGAATCTAAACGTTCTTTATATTGCTCAACATTAGCGAAAAAGTCAGTGATTCGCTGCCTAAAAACCTTTGGGTCGGGCGTGTAGGCTGATTTGATGATTTCTTTTTTCAAGAACTTCCATAGCCTTTCTATTGGGTTTAAATTAGGAGAATATGGAGGAAGAAATATCATTTTTATCCTTGATGTTTCAAGGTATTCACGGACTAATTTTGAACGATAATAACGTGCATTATCCACATATAAATAGATGGCTTTCATTTGTGAATAATGCTTTTCAATCATTTGAAGCCATACTAAAGTTGTTAGAGCATTGATGGTTTCACATTCATGAATTAGGATTTGGGTAGGATTAGCTGGGTTAATAGCTCCATTAAGGTTTACTACTTCTCTACCTGTGTTAGAAAGGACTTCTTTTTCTTGTCCCTGCTTTATCCAAGCATAAGTAGATTTGGTACGGTTCGACGCTTCGATTGCGACGGGGATGAACACCGTCTCCAAAGAGAATTAATTCATCTGAGGAAAGATTTTGTTCCTTTTTCCTAAATTCTTCAATGAAAAGTTCTTGCTGTGCTAAATCCGCTTTTGATGGAATTAATTTAGTCTTTTTATAGACAAATCCTAAACGATGCAGTAAGACTACTCTACCCGAAGATTTTGTTTTGAAAACAAAAAGGCTGAACTTTGAAGCGACCAAGCACCAAATCAGCCTTTAAGGATGAAGCAAATCATCAAAGACGAAATTATAAAATTATTGGGTAAAATCCCATTAGCAACGAATTTAGCGAGGAAGAAATTTATATCTTCCTTCCTATTAGGTTTACTTGATAGTAGAAAAGTTCAATTTCAAGAAATTGCAATTCATATCGAATCTGATGCAAAACTTGAATCTGTTGAACGAAATATTCAATCTTTTTTTAAGGACTATAAATTTGACTATCAGCAGGTTTGTTTGGTACTACTATTATTTTTACCCCAAAAAAAACTAACGTTGTCAATTGATAGAACAGATCGGACCGCCGATGCGGTGGGACTTTGGGGTTTATCAGTGCAATATTTTAATGATAGTTGCCCATAGTGGTTCTATTGGAATTCCTCTTTATTGGGAATTATTGGATAACAAATCGGGTAATAGTAGTTGTCAAAATCGCCAAGATTTACTGATGAAACTTATTGGAGTTATCGGAGTAAATAGAATTAATGTAGTTATTGGTGATAGAGAGTTTATAGGTCAAGAATGGATTAAGTTCCTTAAAGACAATCATATATCATATTGTATGCGTGTGCCTAAAAGTCATTTAATTACGCTAAAAAATGGAAATACCTTCTCTATAATTGAGCTTTTGGAAAATCAATCAGAACGATATTTTCACGATTGTATGGTTGATGGCGTTTGGTGTAATGCGATGATAAAAAAGTTGCCATCAGATGATTATTTATTTTTAATAAGCGATTTTCCTACTAAAAAAATAGGTGCTATTTATCGCAAACGTTGGTGTATAGAGGTTCTATTCCAAACTTTTAAAGAGCGAGGATTTGATTTGGAATCGACTCATTTGAAGTGTCCTAAAAAGTTAAGTAAACTATTAGTTTTTGTAAGTATTGCTGTTGCTATATGCGTTAAGTTTGGTGAATACTATCACCAAAAAGTACAAAAAATAAAAGTTAAGCCTCATGGATATAAAGCCAATAGTTTTTTCAGAAAAGGATTGAATATTATCAGAAGAGGACTCAAGAATCCTTCTAATGACTTTTCTCAACTCTGGAATAAAAGCTTTAGGACTTTTACAAAATGGGTAAATATTCAAATTTCTTATAGTCAACACTTTAAAGAAATCTTCGGGTAGAGTATCTTCAGTTTCAATTCCATAGTGGTACGATTAAAAGCTTTACGCAAAAGCTGCTCGTGAACAATGCAAGCAGTTTCAATTCCATAGTGGTACCACTATGGAATTGAAACAAAATAAACTTTTAGCCATTTTTTTCTTTTGTTTTGCTTTTAATCGTACCACTATGGAATTGAAACATACCACCGTTTTTGATGGTATTGAGCCGCTGGTTTTCTTTTAATCGTACCACTATGGAATTGAAACTCTTCTACATTATATAATATTTATAGTTAA
>JAAFJE010000009.1 GCA_013298025.1 Cytophagales bacterium
TGGAGCCGATAGGAGTAGTGTTCACCTCTTCCCATCTCGAACAGAGCAGTTAAGCCTACTACCGTTGATGATACTGCAATCAAATGCGGGAAAGTAAAAAAGCTCCAGAATATTAACAAGCAAATCCAAAGGGTCACTGATACAGTGACCCTTTTTGCGTTTTTAGATATTTTTTCTAAATATATTTTAAGCCTTTAATAAGGCAATCATCACATCCATTACATTGATTTGGGCTACTCCTGTTTGAAGTAACCCTTTATTTTTTTGAAAAAATGATACGAGTCATGTTGTTGTAAGGCACTTTCAATATCCACCCATTCGCTTTGAGCAATCGTGTTGGCATCGATTATAGCCCCCGTTGCATCGGTACAAGTCAGATAGTTTTGTAGAAGTACTTGTGGTTGTACAGCCGAAACGGCAGCTTCAAAAATACGAATAGTATGCTGGTGTAAAATGGAGTCTGACATGGGGTCGATATGGTTCATGGTGGATTAGCTCAACTTCAAAATGGCTGTGGTAATAGCGTTTATCGAATCGTTTTTTGCCAGTGTTTTACTTGCATCATTTCTATATGCTTGACCGCTTCTACAACCCCAAATGCTTCAAAGCCACATTTTTTCAATACATTTTGTGAAGCGAGGTTATCTATGGGCGTGTCGGCCAATACCGTTTTTAGGTTAAAATCCATCGCAGCCCAATCAAGCAAGCAGGTGAGTGCCTCGGTCGCAATACCTTTTTTACGGTATTGAGCATCGATAAAATAGCCAACCATTGTTGCCCCGTGTTGGTCGGGTAGCCCCGAAAGCCCAATGCCTCCTACCGAAATATTTTCGGCAGTCCAAACAATTTCCCAGTTGGTGTACCAAAAGAAATCGAAGAAATAACGCTCGGTCATGGGTAGCCAAAAGTTTGCTAAAGCATCTTGTGTTTCGGTCGTAAAAAAATCTTCGATAACCCAATTTGAGGGTTTCAAGCCAAGCTTGGCTTCCATTGTATTGCGTCCTTGGGTATGCCACAATTGGAGCAAATCGTGGTCGAGTGGAATGAGCTTCAACCGCTCAGAGGTAATGTCTATCATGTTGTAAAAACAGCAAATGGTTCTTGTAAAGTTAACGACAAAGTAACAAATCTACCAACCAAACCCAACTACCCAACCCATAATAAGGGGCAGACAACCCTTTTTTTATGACTTATTTTATATTTTATTTCTAATTATTCCAAATTACCTTATCGCTTCGCTTGTCATATTGGTGCATATCGAATAATTGCAGGGATTTACCGATAAAAACTGCGTTTTTGTCGAAAATAGAAAAATTCTCATATCAAACTGTGCCACATTTGTGTTGAAAAAGTAGCATTTGGCTGATTAAAAGGCTTTTTCCTTTTATCTGCTATTTAAACCATTTGTACTTTTTGTATGTCTAATTAGACAATACATAAACAACTTTGTAATCGAAAAAGGTATAATTTCAATAGTAAAACAATGAAAAAAATTCTTCTCCTTTCTTTTCTGAGCCTAGGAGCTTTTGATTTGATGGCACAATTCCCTGGTATGCCTGGTGGCATGGGAGGTAGTGGCACTCGCCAGCAACAGGCTATTCCGGGTACGGCTCAGGCTGCTCCTAAAGGTTCTGCCAAAATCTCAGGTTATGTAATCGACTCTGCTGCTACCAAAGCCGTAGAATTTGCTAGTGTGGCATTGATTAACAAAGCGACTAATAAACCCGTAGATGGTACAGTAGCCGACGAAAAAGGTAAGTTTTCACTCACGAAAGTTGCCACGGGCGAATACACCATTTCGGTGAGCTTTTTGGGCTATGTTACGAAAAAATTTACTGTAAAAATTCAAAATAAAAACGAAGAGGTTGATTTAGGTGTTATCCGCCTGAGTCAAAGCTCGCAGTTGTTGCAAGAAGTAACTGTAGAAGGACAAAAAGCGGTCATTGAAGATAAAGTAGATAGATTGGTCTATAATGCCGAAAGAGATGCGACCTCTAAAGGTGGCGATGCTTCTGACGTATTGCGTAAAGTACCGATGTTGTCGGTTGACCTCGATGGCAACGTGTCATTGAGAGGTAGCTCTAACATTAAGGTTTTAATCAACAACAAACCTTCTACCATCGTAGCATCGAGCGTAGCGGATGCCTTGAAGCAAATTCCTGCCGATATGATTAAAACGGTAGAAGTAATTACCTCACCTTCGGCAAAATATGATGCAGAAGGCTCGTCGGGTATTATCAACATTATTACTAAGAAAAATACCTTGCAAGGACTTACTTTAAACCTAGATTCGAGCGTAGGTATCAGAGGTGGCAACTTGTCATTGAATGGTAATTATCGTAAAAATAACATGGGCTTCTCGTTGGGTGGTTTTGGTAGAGCAAACTACAATGTTAATGGTACTTTCGACAATACCCAAATTACGACTAATACGGCCGATGGCAGTAAAGCAACCAACGTGCAAAATGCCGATACTCGTAGCAATGGCTTGTTTGGTAACTATCAATTAGGTTGGGATTGGGACATTAACAAAAACAACAGCATTGCAGCTTCTGTACGCTATGGTGTGCGTAACCAACACAATTACCAAGATATGTTGTGGAACAGGCGTTATAATGGTTCAACACTTTTGAGCCAAAACTTACGCAATGTTGACGTTTCTGATTTGTCGGGTACAATTGATGCGAATATCGACTATACGCATACGTTCAAAAAGCCACAACAAGAACTCAGTGTGCTTACGCAATTTAGCCGTAACAACCGTACCAACGATTTCTTGAACAATAACCTTGACCCTGTTTCCCAGGCTGTATTGAGTCGCTTGAAAAACAATAACGATAGCTATAACCAAGAAATTACGGTACAAGCCGATTACCAAACGCCTTTGAGCAAAACACAATTGCTAGAAATTGGAGCAAAAGGTATTTTCAGAGATGTAAATAGTGATTACAAATATTACTCGGCTTCGAGTGCTACGGCCGAATATGTATTATTGAACAACGCTACGGCTTCATCGAACGTATTTAATTATACTCAAAATATTGTGGCTTCGTATTTGTCTTATACGGCATCGTTAAGTAAAAAATACACGCTAAAAGTAGGTGGTCGTTACGAATACACAACGATTGAGGCGAATTTCAAAACTGGCGATACTAAATTGACTATTCCTTCTTATGGTGTGTTGGTGCCAAGTTTGAACCTTTCTCGTAAATTGAAAGGAGCAAGTACCTTGAAGTTTGCATACAATCGTCGTATCCAACGTCCTTCGATTCAGTTCTTGAACCCCAACTTGAATGCGGCAAACCCTTTGAGTATTTCATCGGGTAATCCAAACCTATCACCTGAATATACCAACAACTACGAACTTACGTTGAATACTTCTTTGAAAGGTACGTTCTTGACAGTGGCTACTTTTGTAAGAAACACAACAGGAAGTATCGAAAGTGTAAGAGATGTGAAAGGCGATACCATTCGGACTACGTACCAAAATATTGGTAGCCAAGATGCCTACGGCTTCAATGCCTTTGCCAATGTAAGTTTGTCGAATAAATTGATGATTGGCTTGGGTGGCGATGTATATTATGCCAAATTGAGCAATAACGTACAGAATCCTTTATACAATGCTTCAAATTCGGGTTGGGTAGCCAACTACCGTATTTTTGGTAGCTATAATTTAGGAAACAATTGGGGCTTGCAGGCGTTTGGTTTTTATCGTTCTACGCAAGTGCAGTTACAAGGTTTCCAAGGTGGTTTCGGAATTTATAGCTTGAGTGTGAAGAAAGATTTCAAAGATAAAAAAGGAAGCATTGGTTTTGGAGCAGAAAACTTCTTCACGCCTAGTGGCTTTAAAATCGTAAACGAAATCAGTTCGCCAATTATCGAACAAAAAAGCACTACGCTTTTGCGTAACATGAACTTTAAAATCAACTTTAGTTATCGTATCGGTAAAATGTCGTTCGATGCTCCTGCCAAAAAGAAAAAGTCGGTCAACAACGATGACTTAAAAGATGGTGGTAGTGGCGACAACAACGGTGGTGGTCAGCAACAACAAGGTGGTGTGCAGCAAGGCGGCGGTCGTCCGAGATAAGCAAGTAAAAAGTATATTTCTTCAAAATCCCATGAGGCAACTCATGGGATTTTTGTTATGTTTAGCCTATATTTTTTTCGTATAAAAGTCTTTTTCTTACCCTAAAGAAAGCATTTATCCCTCTACAGAGGGATGGTTTCGTCTTTGGGCTTTTGATTTCTATGAAAAAAAATGTAAATTCCTTTTTTAATAAAACCTTCATCATACCATGTCATTCAAAAATATACTTGTCTTTTCCTCTTGTTCTTTGGTGTTATTGGGGGCTTGCAAACAAGCCAAAACGGTTGTTGCCACTACGCCACCTACTACTACAGCAGCCACCTCGAAAGAAAACCAAGGCTTTTATCAGTTTCTCAACGACGACCCTGCGGCATCGCCTTTTGTAGCGAAAAAAGCACCTGTCTTCGCCCAAAACGGCATGGCAACTTCTGCACATCCAGAGGCCTCAAAAGTAGGTGTCGCAATACTCAAAATGGGTGGCAATGCCATTGATGCGGCCGTGGCTACCCAATTTGCTTTGGCGGTAGTACACCCTTCGGCGGGCAATATTGGAGGTGGGGGCTTTTTGGTTTTTAGAGATAAAACAGGCAAAGCCTATACCTTAGATTACCGTGAAAAAGCTCCTGCTTTGGCTTCTCGTAATATGTACCTCGATGAAAAAGGAGAGGTAAAGCCTGGGCAACCAAGTTGGAATGGGCATTTGGCTAGTGGTACGCCTGGTTCTGTAGATGGATTGGTCTTGGCTCACAAGCGTTTTGGGAAGCTTTCGTGGAAACAAGTGCTTCAACCAGCCATTGATTTGGCCGAAAATGGGGTTAGCCTTACAGCCAAAGAAGCCCTTGGGCTCAACCGCATCAAGCCCGATTTGCTCAAGTATAATCCGAATGCCCAACATAGATATTTCATGAAAGAAGACGGGAGCGAATGGAAAGAAGGCGATGTATTTGTACAAAAAGACCTTGCTAATACGCTCAGAAAAATTCAGGCAGAAGGACGCAAAGGTTTCTACGAAGGTGAAATAGCCCAAAAGTTACTGACAGAAATCAAGCGTGGGGGAGGAATTATTACCCAAAAAGACCTCGACGATTACCATGCTGTTTGGAGAGAACCTGTTGTTGATTCTTACAAAGGGCTTAGAGTAATAACTATGCCTCCGCCGTCGTCGGGAGGAATTGCGTTGATGCAATTGTTGAAGTTTGTAGAAAAATATCCTTTGCAAAAATGGGGCTGGCATTCCGATTCTACTACCCAAGTGATGATAGAAGCCGAACGCCGTGTGTATGCCGATAGAGCCAAATGGCTTGGCGACCCCGATTTTGTAAAAATCCCGCAAAAAGAACTGCTCAGTAAAGCTTACCTCGAACAACGTTGGCAAGATTTTTCTTTTAGCATGGCATCCGATAGTAAAAAAATTGCTGGAGGAGCTATTCCGGGCTATGAAAGTTTTGAAACGACCCACTCTTCATTTGTTGATAAAGACGGCAATGCTGTTGCTATCACTACTACACTCAACAATTCGTATGGAAGTAAAGTAGTGGTAGATGGTGCAGGCTTTTTAATGAATGACGAAATGGATGATTTTTCCATCAAGCCGGGGCATCCCAATTCGTATGGACTCATCGGTAATGAAGCCAATGCCATTGCTCCTAACAAACGTATGCTTTCGTCGATGACTCCGACAATTGTAGAAAAAGATAAAAAGTTATATATGGTGTTGGGTACACCCGGTGGCTCTACCATTATTACCTCTGTGTTTCAGGTGTTTTTGAATGTAGTCGAGCATCAAATGGGAATGCAGCAGGCGGTGGATGCTTTTCGTTTTCACCACCAATGGCTACCCGACCGTACTACTTACGAAACGGGCGGTTTTACCCCACAAACGATTCAGAAATTAACCGAAAGAGGCTATAAAATGGATATGCAAAAAAATACCATTGGGCGAATGGATTGTATTTTGGTACATCCTGATGGAAAAATAGAAGGCGGTGCCGACGTAAGAGCCGATGATACGGCTGTAGGATACTAGGGTTTTATCCCTAAAAAGTGTATCAATAGATACCACTCTATAAAATGGTACGAATGTCGTTGTAACAAGCCATAGCTTTGTGGGCAAATTTTGTTACAACGATATTTTACTATGAAAAAAATCTATTATGTAAGCTTTTGGTTTTGTGTAATGACCTTTTGCGGTTGGGCACAAAAACCAAGTATTGCTCCAATCAAAGTAGCTTTTGGCAAGGTAGAACGCTACGAAAACTTTCCCTCTCAATGGGTACAAGCACGTACTGTTGATGTGTGGCTGCCCGAAGGATATACTCCTCAAAAGCGTTATGCAGTGCTGTATATGCACGATGGACAAATGCTCTTCGACTCGACAAGCACTTGGAATGGGCAGGAATGGGGCATCGACGAAACCATGCAAGGGCTTATTCACGAGCAAGCAATACAGGCTTGTATTGTCGTAGGTATATGGAATACAGGCACTGGCCGACATGCCGATTATTTTCCTCAAAAACCTTTCTACCAACTCAGTCAGGCACAACAAGCCTACATACTTGGGCTAAACAAAGGTAATCTCCTCGTGAAAGGCCCTGTATCGGATGCGTACCTCAAATTTGTGGTGAAAGAATTGAAACCTTTTATCGATACTCATTATGCCACCCGACCACACCGCAAGCATACCTTTATGGCTGGGTCGAGTATGGGTGGGCTTATATCGCTGTATGGCATTTGTGAATACCCTCAAATTTTTGGTGGCGTAGCGTGCTTATCGACCCATTGGCCTGGTATTTTTGAGCAACAAGATTACATTCCCAACGTATTGCTAACGTACTTGCAACAACACCTGCCATCGCCTCGTAGCCACCGTTTATACTTCGATTATGGCACAGCTACCCTTGATGCACTTTACGAAAAACACCAACAAAAAGCCGATAGCCTCCTCAAGCTACAAGGCTATACTACGCATCATTGGCAAACTTTGGTATTTTCTGGTGCCGACCATAGCGAGAAAGCATGGAGCAAGCGAATTGCCACGCCAATCGTGTTCTTATTAGGAAAAAAGGTAGGTAAAGAATAATTTGTTTGTTTCAGAAACTAAAATCATCGAACTTCACGTTACCAAAACAAAAGCTAAATACTTACGATAATGGTTCACAAAAAAGTTCTATTGTTCTTGCTCGCCTTGGTGTCGCTTCAGGCGTTTGCAGGAAAAAATCCCGCTAAAATCAAAAAAGATGAAGGCAGTGCCACGGGCATTCAGTTTTTCCATGGCTCGTTTAAAGAGGCATTGGCGAAAGCAAAAAAAGAGAATAAGCTTGTCTTGATGGACTGTTACACTACTTGGTGTGGCCCTTGCAAATACCTCAAAACAAAGGTTTTTACAGATAAAGCTTTGGGCGACTATATCAACCAAAAATTTATTAGCATTGCCGTTGACTATGAAAGTGCCGAAGGATTAAATATCGCTCAACTGTATCCGGTAGAAGGTTATCCAACTTTATACTTCTTGAATGGTGCTGGAAAAGTGAAAAAAATCATGCTTGGCGTACCCGAAGGTGGTGCAAAAGATATTTTGAAAACCGCACAAAAGTTAAAATAAAAAAAGCTCCTAGCAACCGAGGCCACTGAAAAAGTCCTTTAAACTAAAAAACGTAGTTGAAGTAGTGGAATAGAAGCTCTGAGAATCGACTGTACGAAAGTGCTCTCCACCACCTATCCGAATACTTCAAAGAAAAAGAGGCTGTTTTCAATATTGAAAACAGCCTCTTTTAATAAATAGCCACTTTTTCAGTGACCTCTAGCAACCTAGGAGCTTTTTTTATGAAATTACTTTTTTCAAGTTTGAAAACACAAGCTTTAAACCGGGGTCTTTCTTGGTGCTCACATTCTGCAAAATCAGCATATTTTTCCCATCGGGTAATTTCCAGATAACCGACTTATTTTCGGGTGTTCCTTTGCCATATTTTTGTTCAAAATATTGTTGAAATTCGGCAAAAAGACTGTCCACGGTCGATTGTTTTTCAATATATATATCTATTGAAATCTCTGCCACCAAGTCGTCATTACCCCGAACGTATAAAATATCAGCAAAATTCAAGTCGGTATTATCAAAATATTCTGTATAACCCAAGCCATTATCGGGCTGGGTTTCAGAAGGTAAGGTTGTTTCTTTGATAAGGCTCAAAGTATCGCCAATGCTCACGCCTCTTGCCATACCTTGGTCATTTTTGAGAATAGCCTGAAAGATAGGAGAATAGTTTCGTAAGGTAGCCGACGTGGTATTGGTTATGTCAGAAGAACTTTCTATCTGCGTATCGTTTTCGTTTCGGGCATTTTGGCAGGCAAGTAATACCGTAAACGATAGGAACAAAAATATATATACGTTAGTTTTTTTCACCGATGTTGAAATTTGAAAACAAATATCTGTGTACAATGTTAGCAAAACAAGCATTATATACAAAATATAGGCAAATTTACAAAAACTTTCTGAGTATCAGATGTACTTTTACCAAACAAATAGCATCTTCTCTTTCCTTGGGGTAGGTAGCCTATAAGTATCTCTGAGCCATCTCTAGTAAACAAATCTTGTACGTAAAGTCAAATAGAAAATTCTTCAATAAGCTATCACATATTTATGTGATACAATGAATATTTTCTTATATTTTTCATAAAACTATCGTAAATTTATTCGCACAAGCCATGCACCTCAACAGCATTTTAACGTCTTATTAAACTCTATAACTTTTTAAATGTAATTTACTGATGAATTCACCAACTATTAAAATTATTGTTTACGAAGACAATCCCGATTTGCGTGAAAGTTTATCTGTATTGTTGAACAACTCGGAAGGTTTTGAACTACTAGGAGCTTTTGTGAATTGCGAAAATGTAGAAAACCAAGTAAAAACCCTACAACCTCATGTGGTATTGATGGATATTGATATGCCTGTAGTAAATGGCATCAATGGACTCAAAATCATTAGGCAGATTTCTTCCAATATAAATGTAAATGTGTTGATGTTTACGGTTTTTGACGACAACGAACACATCTTCCAAGCCATTTGCGAAGGTGCTGTAGGGTATATGTTGAAGAAAACTCCTGCTCCCAAATTGCTTGAAGCCATTCAAGATGCCAATGACGGAGGTGCACCGATGACATCGAGTATTGCCCGCAGAGTACTCCAGATGTTTGCTACAAACGCAGCTAAACCCGAATCGGGTAGCTACAAATTAACCGAACGAGAAATTGACATCCTCGATTTGCTCGTTAAAGGAAATAGTTATAAAATGATTGCCAACAAACGAAATATTGCCATTGATACCGTTCGTTCGCATATCAAAAAAATCTATGAGAAGCTTCATGTACATTCGCAGACAGAGGCGGTGGTCAAGGCTTTGAAAGAAAATATCATTCCTAATTCAAAAACCTAGAATAGTCTCACCCTAACCAAGACAAAGGCAGCAATAGCGATATTGCTGCCTTTTGTATCAATAATGTGCTTTTTAGGCTATATCATCAAGCGATTCGTCCATAAATCACATGATTGTGTGATTGACAACCATCAAAAAAACAAAGAGTTTTGTAGCGTACATATTGTGTCAAAATAGACACCTAGAAAACCGAACAAAATAACTAATTATGATGGTAACACAAGCTACTACTTTTGACCAATCTCGCTTCAACACCCGCAGAATTGAAGCCCGTATGCAACGATTCGAGTTACTACGAAGGCATCAGGATTTTATTGCATTCAAAAACGCCCCAGAAAAGTACCTATTATTACCCCTCCGCTGTAAAAAATCTATCCTCATTCCTGTAAAAGACATCGTTTATCTACAAGCAACGAGCAATTACACAGAATTTTTTCTAAATAATGGAAAAAAAATAATGGTATCACGTACAATGAAAGAATTTTTGAGTAAATTAGATGCCGAAATGTTTGTGAGAGTTCACAAATCTTTCACAATTAATTTGAACTATTTATTACATTTCGACGTTAGAGAAGAAATGTTTGTCCAACTCATTGGTGATGTAAAGCTTAGTGTGTCGAGAAGAAAGAAAAAAGAATTTCTTGATAAAAGAAAATCTTACGTTGGACGATAATACAAAAATATTCCATAGAAATTAGTGGTTAGGTATTTAGGAAACAAGGGCGGCCCTTGTCGCCCTATGTTTTTAAAGAACTAACTAATAAAAATACTAAAGATAATAGGTGTAGAACTATTAATTTGCACAGGGAGGTGTTCTTAACGCCTCCTTTCGTCTTTTATAAGGGTTCAGTTTTAAAATTCTCGGCTCAAATTAAAGGCAAATGTTCGTTGCTGTAGGCTGTTTTGTACGTAATGAAAACGGAGAAAAAGGTTATAGTACGAAATCAGGTCGATGCCTACGCCATAGCTGTACAGCAATTGATTGGCCAAACTACTTTTGTTTTCAAATCGAAAATTTTTATATACATAACCCATATCAAAAATCAAATTAGGGTACAGTTGCAATGGCACTACATTAAATTGAGGCAACTTCAAAAATTTGATTCGTATGTTTTTGTCTAAAAGCTTATACCGAAGGTTATTTCTCGATAAATAATAATCTTGCCCATCTACCACCGCTAATTCAAAGCCTCGTACCAAATCGGCACCATAGCCTAGCCCTCTCAACAAAATAAAAGGCTGTTGAGCAGGCCACGAAAATTTGGCTTTAAGCATAAAGCTACTAAACCATTTTTTGCCCAAAGGCAGGTACTTCGTGCCACCAATGCTTATATCGAACTGGTTTACGTCATCGAACGGAATCAAGCCCAGTTTGTTGGCTACAACCTCATAACGATACCCACGCAACGGATACACCACATTATCCCTAAAATCGAAACCCCAAGCATAGCTTAGTTGGAAGTAGCGTTGTGTATTAGCACCACCACCCAAATACTCGGCATTACTATGACGAATGGTGTCGGCTATCCAATTATAGTTATAACGCAGTTCGAGGGCGTGGCTGCCGTAAAACTTATTACGGCGACGCAACGAAATACCAGCCCAAAATCGTTTTCGTAGCACTTGCTCCGATTTGATGTACGCCAAGGTATCGTGCAAGGTATTGTAAGCCACATTTTTGTTGGTGGTATAAGACAAGTTGATGCCCATGCCTGTGCGTTTTTGGGCATCAATATAAGGAATCCGATAAAAAAGCTCTATTTTTTGGGCAAAACCTCCTTCCAATCTCAAGATAAGCCTCTCGGCTCTACCACGCATATTACCGTGGTTGATATGGACTCCCCAAATTAGGCGGTCGAGGCTATGCCCTCTTTCCCACCATTCGCTATAATTGCGGTCGGCGAGTTGGATACGAGGATACACAAAAACGTACCATTGTTCTACCACTTTTATACGTAGGCTTACGGCTCGCTTTTCCGAAAATTGAGGCTCTATTTGTACCTGATTGAACAAACTGGTATTAAAAATTTTACGCCGATTGCGTTCTAACACCATTGCGAGGGTAGCAGCCTGCAAGGTATCGCCGATGGCAATATCTAGCTCTCTTTCGATGATAGCAGCTTTCGTCTTTTTATTGCCTTCAATCCGAATTTCATTCACTACCCAAGAAGAGTCTTGCCGTTCAAGTCCTAAACAACCCGACAGCACGGTAAAAAGTAATTGTAATAACAACATGGTTAGCTAAGACATGGATGCCCGATTGATATGTTTATTTAAGAGGTTGATTTTCAGTGATTAATAATCTTGTATATATCGAACTTGATTGTAGGTCAAAACTTATTTTTCATCAAAATTGACAAAAAACGATAATTATCTCATGAAAAGTATAAAAAATCTTCCTAAAAGATAATTTATTGTTTAATATTGTTGTAATAACTTGTACGAAAAGCCTGTTGAAGGACGAATACATTTTTTTTAATTAACCATTTTTATGACATTTATAAAACCTCGTTTATCTTTTTGGCAAATCTGGAATATGAATTTCGGATTTTTTGGGATTCAGTATAGTTTTGGCTTACAGCAAACCAACATGAGTCCGATTTATTCTTACCTTGGTGCAGAAGAATCGTCCCTTCCTTTATTGTGGCTGGCTGGGCCCATTACGGGGCTTATCATTCAGCCGATTATTGGTGCGATGAGCGACAAAACCTACGGAAGATTTGGGCGACGCAAGCCTTATTTCTTAGTAGGAGCAATTTTGTGTAGCTTATGTTTGTTGTTTATGCCTTTTAGCCAAACGCTTTGGATGGCCGCTGGCTTACTTTGGATTTTGGATGCGGGCAACAACATTGCGATGGAGCCCTACCGTGCCTTTATTTCCGACAAGTTACCCAATACGCAGCTTTCTTTGGGCTTTTTGATGCAAAGTTTTTTTTGTGGCTTGGGTATTACGCTTGCCAATTTTACGCCTACGATTTTTGAATGGACAGGCATCGAAGGGCAAATGGCTTCAGGGATTCCTTACCGCACTGTGGTGGCATTTTTGATTGGGGCAGTAGCCTCGATTGTTACGATTGGCTATTCGGTTGCTACAACGCCCGAATATCCTTTATCAGACGAAGAAATAGCCAAAATCAAAGCCAGTGCTACGGGTTGGTTGGCTCATTTCCGTGAAATTGTAGATGCTTTCAAAGAAATGCCTCAAACGATGCGTCAGTTGGCTGTGATGAAATTGTTTCAATGGTTTGCCATGTTTTGCTACTGGCAATATGTAACCAAAACCATTTCTCAAGCTATTTTTGGCACAAAAGACCCCAATTCTGATGCTTTTCGTCAAGCCGATTTAATTACGAGCCAAATCAATGGATTTTACAATATTGTGACATTTTCGTCAGCCTTTGTGCTGGTGTGGTTTGCCAAAAAATTTGGGGCAAAATGGGTACATTTTGTTTGCCTTATTTTAGCGGGTATTGCTATGCTTACGATTCCGCAAATTCACGAAAAAGAGCTGTTGTACGCACCGATGGTCGGTTTTGGTATTGCATGGGCTAGTATCATGTCTATGCCCTACGAAATGCTTGCTGGTAGCATTCCTGCCGAACGCACGGGCGTTTATATGGGTATTTTCAATATGTTTATTGTGATTCCGATGATGATTCAAATTCTGTTTACGTGGCTTACCTACGACTCGCTGTTGGGGGGCAATCCAGCCAATGTATTACGCATGGGTGGGGTATGTATGTTGTGTGCGGCTGTAGCTGTAACTTTTGTGAAGGTTGTCAAAACAGATGGCAACGAAACAAGCGTAACAGGCTTTGGTGGCGGTCATTAGGGTTAGTAAGCAACTGAGTACGCAGGGATTTTCCCTTTTTAAATTTATACTAAGGCAAAGTCATTCGTGAGTTTTCATGAATGACTTTGTGTTTTTATTTATACAATTATTGTCATAGCAATTATTTTTTAAATTTTTATAGGCAAAAATCCTCAAAAAAAATATAGATTTGTAAAACTAAGGTTTTTCCTGAGAAAAAAGCCAAAAATAGTATCAAACAAGGGGTAAAAGCTTCATAATCATTTATGTGGCGTTTTTTCCTAGAAAATTTATCAAAAAAGATTTGTTTGTAAAAATTGAATACTTTTCAACAAACAGGTGCAAGTAGTTTAAAGAAGGGAAAATGAAAATTTATACCAAAACTGGCGATAAGGGTACAACCTCGCTTGTGGGTGGCACACGCATTGCCAAATCGGATTTGCGTATTGAAGCTTACGGCACTGTGGACGAATTGAATGCCTATATTGGCTTGCTCAACGATTTAGAGGTAAACGCCTCACGCAGGGAATTTATCAAAGAGATTCAAGATAGGCTGTTTACGATAGGGGCGTTGTTGGCATCTGAACCCGACCAACATAAAAAGCGTATTCCAGACTTGCATTTGTCTGACATTGCAGCACTTGAACAAGCCATCGACAGCATGAACGAGCATTTGTCGCCCATGCGTTTTTTTATTTTGCCCGGAGGGAATATGGCTGTTTCGTATGGACACATCGCTCGCACGGTTTGCCGAAGAGCCGAAAGGCTGGTAGTGCGATTGGCCGCCGAAACAAGTGTAGAAGAACTCGTTGTGCAGTACCTCAATCGGCTTTCCGACTACCTTTTTATCCTTTGTAGAGCAATGGCTAAAGATTTGGGCGTAGAAGAAGTAGCTTGGAAACCCAGATAAAAGCATAACAGTATAAAAGGTTTTTTGATGACGGATTTATTTTAGATAAAAATTATGCCGAAATCAGTAAGCCCCAATCCCCCATAGCTTTAGCATTTTGGTAGGATGCTGAGGTTTTAGAACAATTGTTGCATAAGAATAAAGTAAAGTAATATGACAGACACAGTGCAAATTGAAATCCATCCGATAGAGAAGTCGAGGATTGATGCGGTTGATTTTGACAACCTTGTTTTTGGACGCTCATTTGCCGACCACATGCTTGTGGTAGATTATAAAGATGGTGCATGGCAAACACCTCAAATTGTGCCTTACGGCCCTATTTCATTTTCTCCTGCGATGATGTCACTGCATTATGGTCAAGCGATTTTTGAAGGGATGAAGGCCTATAAAAGTGAAACTGGCGATATTCTGGTCTTTAGACCGCACGATAACTGGGCTCGTTTGAATAAGTCTGCGGTGCGTATGTGTATGCCTGAAGTTCCTGAAGAAGTGTTTATGGAAGGACTTTCGGCTTTATTGAAACTCGATGCCGCTTGGATTCCTGCCAAGCCTGGCTGCTCCATGTACATTCGTCCTTTTATGTTTTCTACAGATGAGTACGTGGGTGTAACGCCTTCTAAAACGTATAAATTCATGATTTTCAACTGTCCAGTGGGGGCTTATTACAGCAAGCCTTTGCGTGTAAAAGTTGAAACGCAGTACATTCGTGCAGCACATGGAGGCGTAGGTTTTTCTAAAAATGCAGGGAACTATGGTGGCTCATTGTATCCTACACAACTAGCCATACAAGAAGGATACGACCAAATTATTTGGACAGATGCCGCTTCTCATCAATTTGTAGAAGAAGCAGGTACGATGAACTTGATGTTTGTAATCAACAATACTTTGGTAACAGCCCCAACAGGCGATACCATTTTGGATGGCATTACACGTAAATCGGTACTACAAATTGCTCGTGACTGGGGAATGCCTGTAGAAGAACGTCAATTGTCGGTAAAAGAATTGGTAGAAGGTATCGAAGCTGGTACAGTACAAGAAGCTTTTGGGGCTGGTACGGCTGCGGTGATTGCTCCTATTGCTACGGTTGGTTTTGAAGGAAAAGATTATCAGCTTCCAGAAAGAGCAACTGATGCCTTCTCGAAAAGAGTATATGAAGAAATCAATAATATTCGTCTTGGCAAAAAAGCCGATGAAAGAGGTTGGGTTTTCAAAGTATAGTTACAAAAATATGCACACAAAAAAGCCTCAGCTAAAACTGAGGCTTTTTTGTTATCTATCAATGCAAAATTATGAATTGTTACTTACGAATTGGTGTTTTGATTTTCATGAATTTATACCTTTTTAGTTGATTTAATTCGCAAGTTTATGAAAATGAGTAACTTAACTTTTGATTCGCTCAACCATTAATTCACTCAATTACTTTTACTGTTTATCTGCTGCCATCACCAAGGATAGATTTTGGCGTGCCACAATATCATATATTTTGGCTAAATCTTGTACGGTACGGTCTTTGGCAATACGCAAAATCACCGTTTCTGCATTTTTCGCTTTGGCTTGTTCGCCAAGGTAGCTTTCGAGGTTTTCAAAAGGTACGGGCTCGTCGTCAACGTAGTAATGGTTTCCTTCATCAACGGTCAAGCGTAAATTACCTTTGGCTACTGTTTGTTGTGCGGTACTCGATTCGGGCAGTAATAGCCTAATCGCATCTGGACTCGCCAGCGTTGAAATCATGAGGAAGAACATCATCAAAAAGAATAAAATATCCGCTAATGCCCCTGTTTCTACCTCCGATTGCTCTCTGATTCTTTTTCTAAAATTCATGGCAAAAAAGGTTATTTGGTCGCAGGTTTATGAAGCATATCGAGGAAGTCGATGGCTGTTACTTCCATTTTATTGATGGTTCTGTCTATCATGGTTGTAAGAATGGTATAAAACAAATACGCAATGATACCCACTACAAGCCCCGTAGCCGATGTAACCATTTTTTCATAAATACCACTTGCAATGGTAGCAATGTCGATTTTATTGGCAACCGAAATGCTATGGAAAGTACGAATCATCCCCGAAACTGTACCCAAAAACCCAAACATCGGAGCAATCTTGGCGATAGCCGACAAAAAGCCTAGGTTTTTCTCCATGTTATAAATCTCTACACGAGCCGTATTTTCAATGGCATTTTCGATGTCACGAATAGGCATTCCAAGACGAGAAAGTCCTTTTTCGAGCAAGCGAGCAATAGGAAACGGAGAGGTTTTGCAATAGCTCATCGCTCCTTGGATATTGCCTGTATAAAGCATTTCTTTGATGGTAAACAAAAACGTACCATCGAGCTTAGACGTTTTGCGGATATACAAATAACGTTCTAAAAACAAAAACAAAGCAATAAAGAACAGTACAAAAATGGGCACCATTACCCAGCCTCCTTTTTCAAGCAAGCCGATTAGGTTGAGGTCTTCGCCCGTTACTACTTTCTTCACGGTCTGGGCAGCGGTTGAATCTAATGGAGTAGTTTGCAGTAGGATTGTCAGCAATGTTGTCATATTTTTTACACATAAAACAGCCTCAATTTGTATAAATTTTACAAATGATTCCGTCGAAAATACTGGTTTGAAGATTGATTACAATTCAGAAATAAAGCAATAAGTGCTAGTGGGCTGCTTAGGCATGAAAGAGAGCGATAGCCTTGGCTACTGACTGAAATAGCCATACCTTTACTGCTTACTAGCTACAAGTTTAACGAAAATTTTTAAGTATATAACATCTTTAGTGCCAAATTTTCCCTGATTGCCGAGTTGTAGGGTATTTTATCTACTTTCTTTCAGCATATTGGCTAAAACTCCTTCTTTTAACGCATAAGTAGATACTTTAATTTGATTTATTTGGTATTTTTTTAAGATAAAATCAATTAAACAAACGCCTACCACAATCATATCTACCCGCAGTTCTATCATGCCCGGTATAGCCAAGCGTTGTTTTCTGTCTTGTGAAACCAATTGCAGGAATGCCTGTTGAAAAAATGGCAAAGGTAGCTCAAAAGTCACTTGATTGCGAGGAGGAAAACTCCCTTGGGTTTCGTGCCAATACATATCGGCTAAGGTTTCAAACGACCCTGCCGAACCAATCAGGCAAGTAGGGGCGTATTGATGCACGGCATTGGTGAGTGGAAGTAGCTGCTGCTCAAGATATTCACGCAGTTGCCCTACCGAACGGGGTTGGATGGGGTCGCTGTGCATAAACTGGTCCATGAGGCGTTGTCCACCTATTTCAAAGCTTTGTTTCCAATATATTTTTTGTTGGTCGCATATAATAAACTCGACGCTTCCGCCCCCAATATCTATAATCATCGAAGGCGTTTGCCCGATGTTTGTTCCCAACTTTACGCCTTCATAAATCAAACTGGCTTCGGCATCGCCCGAAATGACTTGTATTTCAATGCCTGTATGCGTTTTGATGTGTTCGCAAAAAGCCTGGGCATTGGCGGCATTACGCACGGCACTGGTGGCAAATGCCGAAACCGCCGACAAAGGCACGCCTTCTTTGGCCAATATTTCGTTGAAATAAAGCAATCCTGTTACGGCACGTTGTATGCCTTCGGCAGTAATAATGCCTTGCGAAATACCACCTTTCCCAATTTTGGCAGCATAGCTGTCTTCATGAAGGATGCTAAAATCAGCACCTTGTTGTGCTACAACAAGCAACTGAAAAGTATTTGTGCCTAGGTCAATAATGGCTTTTTTCATGCTATTTTTTTTACAAAACTAAAATAACTTTGGCTCTCAGCCCTAACTTTAGCCGAAAAACTTCTGCTTCTTTGCGATAAAACCCGCCATGCTATATCTTTACATCATGGTTTTAATCACAGGCATCACAGGTTTGGTTGGCAGTTTTGTTGCTAAATATTTACTGGAAAAAGGTCATCCAGTAGCGGGACTCAAACGCCCTCACAGCGACTTATCGTTGCTCGAAGGATATACGCAACAAATTACATGGTTTGAGGGCGACATCCTCGACGTATTGGGTTTGGCACAGGCTGTAGCCCAAGCTACGCACGTGATTCATGCGGCTGGTATGGTATCGTTTGCACCCAAAGACGAAGCCTTGCTCAATAAAATCAATATTGAAGGCACTGCCAATGTAGTGAATGCTTGCTTAGAAGCGGCTGTCCAAAAATTGTGCTTTGTGAGTTCTATTGCTGCTTTAGGTCGTAAAACGCCTACGACTAATCTACCCGAACAAACCATTGTCATCGACGAAAAAAGTACTTGGGAAAACGACGAGCTCAATTCGCATTATGCCAAAACCAAATATTTAGCAGAAATGGAAGTATGGCGAGGCATTTCTGAAGGCTTGTCGGCTGTTATTGTTAATCCGTCTATTATTCTTGGCGAAGGCGATTGGCACAAAACCAGTACCCAACTTTTTAAATATGCTTATGATGAACCATTCTTCTACCCGATGGGTTCTATTAATTACGTCGATGTGCAAGACTTGTGTACTTGTATCGAGCGTTTGCTGTGGTCGCCAGTGCAAGGAGAACGATTTGTGATTAATGGAGGCAATATTTCCTACCAAGCTTTTTTTGAAATAATGGCAAAAAAATTTGGTAAAAAACCACCCCAAAAACCGCTCAAACCTTGGCTGATGCAACTAGCGTGGCGTGCAGAAGCCCTCAGAAGTTGGCTTACGGGCAGCACGCCCTTGCTTACCAAAGAAACCGCTCGCTCGGCAACTCACCACTTTACGTACCGCAACGAAAAAATCCAAAAAATCATTGGCATCACATTTACGCCAATAGAGGACACGCTTCAACGAATATGTAAAGTGCTTCAAGCAAAAAAAGCTAAATAAAAGACATTTGAACCAGTACGTGATTGCTTTTTAAAAGATTTTTCTTATCTTAGCAATAAGCCTCAACACAGATTTTAGAGAGCAACGCCTGCTCTTTTTTGTCTGGTGTAAGAGAAAATTATCTTCGGTTAGATTGCACGTGTATCTCAGCCCATTATCAATGTATGGAACAAGATTTTGAAAACCGTCATGAAGACATACGCCACTCTGTTAAGCGTTTTGAAATGATGCTGAAACAGTCGGGCCATGCCTTTTTCGACTTAGATACCTTCGAGCTGATAGTAGAGCATTATATGGAAGAAGGCAATTTGAGAGCAGCCAAACAAGCCTGCGACATTGCCCTCGAACAATACCCTTATTCGTTAGAGTTGATGTTGTGTAAAGCTGAGTTGCTTTCTACTTTGGAAAAATACGACCAAGCTTTGGCCTTACTCGATGTTGCCGAAAGTTATAATCCGCTTGATACCGATATTGTCCTATTGCGTAGCTCTATTTATGGGATGCAACGGCAGTTTCAAAAAGCGGTTGATTTGTTGTTAGACATCCTCGACGTGGTAGAAGAAAAAGACGATATTTACTATCAAATTGGGGTTACGTATCAGTTGTGGGGAAGGCACGATAAAGCTGTGGAAGCCTTCAAAAAAGCCATAGACGAAAACCAACAAAACGAAAATGCTTTGTACGAACTGGCCAATAGCCTCGACGAGCTAGGGGCTTTAGAGCAAAGTTTGCCCTATTACGAATCGTTTATAGACAACGACCCGTATTCGCAAAATGCTTGGTATAACCTTGGCATTGCGTATTCAAAATTGGGTAAATTCAAAGAAGCGGCCAATGCTTATGAATACGCCGTGGCTATTCAAGACAGCTTTTCGTCGGCTTACTTCAATTTGGGTAATGCCTACATGAACCTAAGCGATTGGAAAAAAGCGGAGGAAAGCTATCGGTTTTGCCTCGAACATGAAGAGAAGAGTCCAGAGGTGTATTGTTGTTTGGGTGCCAGTATCGAGCGACAAGAACGCTATGAGGAGGCTATCAAGTATTACCAAGAGGCTATTAAGCTCGACGATAAATGGGACGATGCCTATTATGGTGTTGGGGTATGTCTGTTTGAAAAAAACAAATGGTTTGAGGCGATTCATTTTTTGAAAAGTGCCATCAAACTCAACGAATTTAATGCGTATTACTGGCTCACCCTTGCCGATGCCGAAGCCAATTTGGGTAATTTGCTGGCAGCCCTCGAAGCATACCAAAAAGCCACTGAACTCGACCCACTCAATGCGGAGGCATGGATTAAGTGGTCGGTGCTCAACCACGAACAAGGTGAGTTTGACAAAGCCGCCGACCTTATTATTACGGCTATCGACCAACTGCCCGAAGAGGCCGAATTGCACTACAGGGCTTCTATTTACCTGATTAAAGCAGGCAAGTATCGAGAGGCGTTTAATTACCTAGAAACAGGGCTTATCCTCCATTTTGAAGGCCATTCGATTATGTTTGAGTACTTCAAAAATATCGAAACACAAAAGGCGATTTACCGTATTATTGAACAATACAAACAAAAATAAAAGCTGGAGGTTTTCTCCAGCTTTTATTTTTATGCTTACGGTTTATTCTTCATTGTCGTCTAACAAGCCTTCTTTTTTCGCTTGTATTTTATAATCGTGCAATTGCACTGGTTTTTCGTTTTTCTTGATTTTCATATTTAAAAATTCAACTAACAACGAAAAGGCTATGGCAAAATACAAATAGCCTTTCGGCACAGTTCCTACGTGCGAACCTAAAATGACTACTTCTGAGCCATGAGCACTTTCGGCGATAAGCATAAAACCAATCATAATCAAAAACGCCAAGCCCAACATCTGAATAGAGGGATGGTCGTTGACAAACTTCCCTACAGGCCCAGAGAAGCCCATCATGATGATGATAGATAATACTACCGACAAAACCATCACGGGCAAATTATGGGTAAGACCGATAGCCGTAAGAATAGAGTCGATAGAAAATACGATGTTGATGAGGGCAATTTGCAAGACGACATTCATCAATTTACTAGCCGCCGAGCCTTTCGGACGCTCTACTTGGTCTTCTTCGGGGTTGCCTTCTAATTTGTGGTGTATTTCGGAAGTAGCTTTATACAACAAAAACAACCCACCCACAAAAAGAATCAAACTTTGTCCAGAAATACCAGCCGAAAGCCAGCCCCAATCAATGTGAACAAAAGGTTCTTGCAAAGAAATAATAAAAGATAATCCAAACAACAGCACTACTCTAAATATCATCGCCAATAACAAACCAATATTACGAGCCTTGGGTTGGTCTTTGATGGCCAATTTGTTGGCTGCAATGGATATAAAAATAATGTTGTCGATACCTAGCACAATTTCCAAAAAGGTGAGGGTCAATAAGCTAATGATGGCATCTGGACTAAGCAGTTGTTGTATCATTTTTAGTTGGGTTTAAGAATTGTATTGTTTAAAAGTTTTTAGATAAGCCGCAAACCTTGCAGCGTTTGTACAAATCTATTGTGTTTTAGGAATAAAAAAAATTCCATTTTCTATAGAAGGAAACTTTTATCTATAAACTTATCAAAAAGTTGTTTTATTGGTAAAAACTTTCTGCCTTGGTAAATTGCCTTTCAAAGTAAAAGAGAAGAAAATTTCAAAAAAAAAATGCTGATTTAACTTGCTGATAACAAATTATTTAAAAATAAATCTGCACAAAATAGCATTTTTTTTACGCATAACACTTGCATTGTATCTTTATAAGCTGTAATTTTGCACCACGTTAAACGAAACGACAAGCACACAACAAATTGGTTCCATAGCTCAGCTGGTTCAGAGCACCTGCCTTACAAGCAGGGGGTCCTAGGTTCGAATCCTAGTGGGACCACCAATTTTTTTGTTTTTCTTGGTTCCATAGCTCAGCTGGTTCAGAGCACCTGCCTTACAAGCAGGGGGTCCTAGGTTCGAATCCTAGTGGGACCACCTCCAAAAGCCCTCTTACGAAAGTTTGAGGGCTTTTTTTATATAATTAGTGATTGAGTGAGTTGTGAATTAGTGATTATATTTTCAAAAATTTGCAATTTATATCTAATCAAAAAGACATAAGTAATTAAAAATAAGAGTACTAACTCACCAAACCACAATCCACAACTCAATCATTCACAATTCGCTAACTCGCTAATTCACAACTCAATAAGATTGTGCTGCCGCTTTGAGCCGATTGCCAATGGTGCGTCGCAAACGCAAAGGAGCAAGTACTTCTACGCCTTCGCCAAAGCTCAAAATCTCCTTTTCCAACTCAAAGTTGAGTTGTAGCCTTAGCTCTACCGTAAGTCCCAAATGGTTTTGTTCGATGATTTGTTGCGAATGATGCAAGGGCTTTGTCCGAACATACGGGGCATGGGTCTGCGAAAATCGCAAGACGATTTGTTCGGGTTGTTGCTGGCTGATGGTTACGCCCAATACGTGCTTGTAATATTCTTCGGGTAAAATGGTGGTGTTTTCGAGATAAGGCGTTGAACTTTCGTCAGACACCTCTACAATGCGGTCTAAAGCCAAATGAATCACCGATTCTTTTGCATTCCTAATGCCCACCACAAACCAACGGTTTTTAAACTCTTTCAACCACCAAGCATGAAAGTCGAATGTTTTAGATTCTCGTGCCTTAAATGACTGATAAGTGAGGCGTAAGACCTTTTTTTGTCGAATAGACTGATACAGAAAATCGAGATAAGATAAGCCTTTGAGGTTTTCGTTTTTTTCAAAATTGATGATAGACACACGCTTTTCTTCGTTGCTATGGATATGTTCTTCGAGTTTGCTCACAACCTCGCTCAGTTGATCGAAATGAGAAAACCCCTTGAATTGCTTGAGTAGCACCAAAGCTTCGTTCATCAAAGCCAAATCGTTTTGGGTAAGTGGCACTTTCGTGATACTGTATTGAGGGTCGGAATAAGTATAATATTTTTTATCGACCACAACAATAGGTGCTTCATAGCCAAGCTTATCGCTTCGCATCATTTGTATATCTGCCTGAATAGTACGCAGGCCTACACCTTTGTCGATACCCTCGTATTCGTACAAAGCATCCGAAACTTTGGTTATCAAATCTTCTAGCGTCCATCTACGTTGTCGGTTTTGCAAACAAGCGTCAATCGTTTTATACCGAATCAAAGCGTTTCTGTTGGTTGGCATCGTGTAAAGTGTTTTTTTCAGAAAAATAAAAAAAAATTTTTACTACGCAAAAAGACTGCGTAGTAGTCTTGCAATTTTGTAGCGTCAATGACGAAAGGCACGACAATCCTTGTTTCTAATATACCCAACAGCATTACAAATAGCCTCGTTTGTAGTTCAGCCCTAAGCCTAGCCAACAGGCACAACACCATAAATCTGATACGATTGCCCTAAAACAGCTCGTAAAAGCCTTACAAACAACACCTACGATGTAGGGCTTTTCGAGTAAAAATGTACTGACAAACCTAAAAAAATACAACAATGGAAAACAAAGTATTCGCTATTTCAGGAGATAAAAAATCTTCTTTTATCATGGATGAATCATCCTTGAAATTTTCGAGTAAAGACCCTGTTTCTTGGACAGAATTTCAAGAATCATGGGATAAGATGCTTACGCTTGCTACCAAATTAGAGATAAAATACGATGCCATTACAGCCATAAAAAAAGAAGACAACGACGATACCATTGTCATCAAATACAAAGGCTTGGGCGGTCTTCCGAGTGAATGCGAGTTCAGTTTTGCAGTCGAAACGGATGCAACTTTATTCTTTCATTTTTTTGAAAAAAGCTTATATTTTCAGAAAAACTATGAAACTCTTACGCCATTCAAGGCTATTCGGAATTATCTGTTTGGATTACTCGTAACGATTGCTATCAGTATTTACGGCTATTTTGAAGCCATAGCCCTCGAAAACGGTACTGCCGATATAGGTAGCTCAAGAAAAGTACGAGCCTTTCAAAACATCGTAGGGTTGCTTGGCGACAAAGGCGTAATCATAGTAGGCATAGCCATCAGTGCATTTATTGGCTATAAAATCTGGACACGTTTCAAAAACCCACCCAATCAGTTGTCGCTTTTACCACCCAACAACTAGCCCGCATCGGGTGTGTTTTTATGCTGTATAAACCTTTAGCCTCGTTGGTAGTTCGCCCCTAAGCCTATCATAAAAATCAGGCAAAACGCAATGGAAACATTGCCTTAAACATCGCTCGGAAACGCCTTGCTTGCACAGCAGCAAGGTGTTTTTGGGTAATTTTTGTATTCATGGAAACACAACATATCAGCATACAAGACCTTCAATTATTGGGTATCACCCATGAAGAAGCACATCCTAAATTTTTGCGTATAGCCAATGGCTTATTGAAAAACGGGGTTTATCCCAAAGAGCATATCATGCTCAACATAGCAGAAGTGATAGCTTCACCGAAAAAATTTAGTTTTTCAAAAAATAAATTTACCAATTTGGCGCTGTACGTCAAGCATTTACAAAGCATAGGACAAGCCCTTAGCTTATCGGATTATGGGAAAGCCCTGATTGAGGCCGACAAACAAAAACCTCAAATGACCCTACCCGACCATCCGAATCAATCCATTGGCGAGCATAGTCTGCGTACAGAAGCCCTGCCTTACCATATTTATGGGGCATCGTATATCGAACAAGGAGCTTTAGACCAAATGCAAACAGCCATGAAACTGCCCATTTCGGTGGCAGGAGCGTTGATGCCCGATGCCCATCAAGGCTACGGCTTGCCTATTGGCGGCGTATTGGCAACCGAAGTCAATACCGTGATTCCGTATGCGGTGGGCGTTGACATTGCCTGTCGTATGTGTATGAGCATTTTTGATTTGCCTGCCAGTGTTTTACAAAAAGAAGATAAGCTTTTGAAAAAACTCCTACTCGACCATACGTTCTTTGGCATGGGAGCAGAATCGGGGAGAAAATTTGACAGCACTTTATTCGACCGTCCAGAGTGGACAGCCACCAAGGTCGTAAGAGAGCTAAAAGACAAAGCCTATCGCCAGCTTGGTACGTCTGGCACTGGCAACCATTTTGTAGAATGGGGAATGCTAGAAATTTTGGCAGAAGACAGTCTGATGAACCTTCCACAAGGGAAATATCTGGCCTTGTTGTCGCATTCGGGGTCTAGGGGTTTTGGCGGTAATGTTGCCAATTATTATTCTCAATTGGCGATGAGCAAAACCAAATTGCCCAAAGAAGCCAAACATTTGGCTTGGCTAGACCGCACCACCAGCGAAGGGCAAGAATATTGGTTAGCCATGAATTTAGCAGGCGATTACGCTTCGGCAAATCACCATGAAATTCATGATAAAATTGCTCATGCGTTGGGTCATACGCCCCTGAAACGCATTGAAAATCACCATAATTTTGCTTGGGAAGAAACCCTAGCCGACGGCACAAAAGCCTTGGTACACCGCAAAGGAGCAACACCAGCGGGGCCAAACGACCTTGGTATCATTCCGGCATCTATGACACAGCCGGGCTTTATTATCAGAGGAAAAGGCATAGCCGAAAGCATCAATTCTGCCTCGCATGGCGCCGGACGTAAGATGTCGAGAACCAAAGCCCTCGGAATGCTCACCAAAAGCGATTTGCAAGAAGCCCTCAAAAAGGCACAAGTGCAATTGATTGGAGCAGACTTGGACGAAGCCCCACAGGCTTACAAAGACATCAATAAAGTGATGGCCGCCCAAAGCGATTTGGTACACGTATTAGCCCAATTTTCACCCAAAATCGTTCGCATGGCCGATGGAAGAGAAAAGGCGGAGGATTAGTTTATTTAGCATCAGTTAACCCAACATAACCTAAAAAGATGATTATCTACGGCAGTAAATCAACCTTAATTACCACTGCAATTGTTCCAGAAAGCTGTTCAAGCTGTGGCACGCATAACAGCGTAGAAATGGCTGTTTTCCAGAAATACGGACACGTTTTTTGGATACCCTTTATTCCTACAGGAAAAACGGGCGTAACCCAATGTTCCCATTGCAAAAAAGTACTTGAAAAAAAAGAGTTTTCGAGTAGCTTGAATCTTTTTTATCAAAACCTAAAATCCACTAGCAAAACACCTCTTTGGACTTTCACAGGACTTGCGTTGCTGGTAGGGCTAATAGTTTGGGGCAAAATCAGTGGGGAACAACACAACGAGGAAAAGGCAGCAATGGTTGCAACGCCACAAAAAGGAGATATTTACGAAATAAAAACCAATGAGGGAGAATATACTTTGTACAAAGTAGCATCACTGAAAGGAGACACCGTTTTCGTGTTGGCCAGTCAGTTTGCCACGAATAAATACAAAGGACTTAACGAACTGAAAAGCAAGGGCGACGAAGCCTTTGTTCCAATTTCTTCACCTATCACGAAAAGTGAATTAAAAAAGATGTTAGAAAAAGGAGAGATAATGGATGTTGATAGAAAGGAATAGGAAGCTTCTGATGTCTGTTGTTTTTTAGTCGAAGCAATGCTCAAATGGGTTTAAAATGATACATATATAATTTGTTGTGGGCAAAATTGCTACTTAAACCTGTCTTCTATTAGCAATACGTGTGACGAAACGCATAGAAAGACAAGTATTTACTCAAGTAATTTTTCACAAAGGGACTAAGCAATTAAGTTTAGTCCCTTTATGATTTTAGGTAAAAAGAAACTTATAGTCCGTGGACTTATTTACATCAACTTTGCAATTTTGTACTCAAATTATTTTTTATAAAATGGGGGTATCTTATTCAGAAGAAGAGAAATATTATTTACTAAAAATTGGCGAAAGGATTCGTCAACTAAGAATAGGCGTTGGTTTATCTCAGGAAAAACTATCTTTTGCGTGCGACCTCGACAGAACATATATTGGCTCTGTTGAAAGAGGTGAGCGTAATATTTCAGTAATAAATCTTCAAAAAATTGCAAAAGCACTCAATACTGCACCTTCCGAACTTCTTAGCTTTTAAATATGAACCAAGCTTTTAAACTACCACCTCAATCAGTTACGCTGTTAACAAACCCTGATGAATTGATGCAAAAGTTATCCGAACTTGTCGGCAAAGAATTTTAGATGACAGGCAAGACAAGAACAGACGGTGCTAATGTTAGAAAATTAATTGCTGCAACACTTGAAAAGTCTGCATTACCCGAAGCCGCAGCAAAAGAAAGTTACTAAGTTGTTCCTCCCAAAGGAAAAGGAGTGCCTAAAATAACAAGAGAATTTATAGATACTTATATTGTCACATCTGGGGATTCTTATAATCTACAAGTTTGGAATAGATTACCTGCAAGCAACAGTCTTTTAATTAAATATGATTCGGGCGAAAGCTTGAAATGCACTGATGTTAGATTTGTGTTTGTGAAAATAGATTTAGCCAAAAGTATAATCGCATCGGTTATTATTCTGACGGCAGAATACATTGAAAAACATTTTGGCAAGTTTGGCAAACCAACCATAAAACACCAACTACTGATTTCTTCAAAGGCAAGAAAAAGTATTTTTGAGAGTCCCGACAAAGTCCTTTCATTTCCTGATAGTAAAAAACTATCTTACAACATAACTCATGAGTATGCTCCTCCAACGTCGGGAATGGTTGAAGAACCAGCCATCAAGTTGTATTCAATAGCACTTTTAAAAGAAATAGTTGCTAAAAAATTAATTGGAAAGAAAATTGATGCAGCGGCAACTAAAAACAGAGGACAAGCACTTGAAAGAATGGTATTGGAATTATTGGGGTATGTTATTAAAGAAAACGAATTATTGTATGGTGCTTTTCCTGATATAAGAAACCAGTTATTAGAGGTGAAAATTCAAGATTCGCCAACCGTTGACTTAGGTAGATTTTCTCCTGAAAAAGAAGAGTTTGTAATCGAAGAAAAGAGCCTCACAACTTTTGATGTTCGTTATTTAATTGCTCTGACAAATCCTAAAACTGAAGTAATTGAAGGTATAATCTTAGCGCCAGGCGAAAGACTTGGCGATATTTTTTCTTATGTAAGTTCAGAGAGTTATAAATGCCAAAGAAACATTCCAATGAGCTTTTTTGAAAGGCATGATGGTAAAGTGGTATTTAATCCAGCTTAAAAATTGGCGAAACACCAAAAGCCTCTGCAACTTTAATTTCTAATTGCTCTTCGAGCAAAGAAATTTTATTGGCATTATTTTCAGCATTAAGCTCTTTGACGATTTTTATTATTGATTTGGAAATGAGGGAGTTGTACTCAGGTAAAGGGTATTTTTCTACATACTGTGTAAAATATCTTCTTCTGCCGGAATAAAGTTTATTATTGAAAACAAGGTCGTGATACTTTGTCATTAATTTTGAATTGGCAATACCTTGTATCAATAAGAGCTTGTCAACACTTTCTTTCTTTTCGGCTACTATCCAATAGCAGTTTCCATTGACAAGTTTTCCGCCTTCATCAAAGAAAAACCTTGGCGACAAACTTATATCGGGAAACACCAACTTTGGTAAACTCCAATAGTCAGGATTATGAGGAACCCATATTTCAAACCATTTTCTACCCGCATCAATTAAATATTTTCTCTCCTTTAGTCGTGTTTCAAATTTCTCAAAGTATTTTTTAGCTCTTGGAAATTGTTCTATATCAATAGTAGTTTTGTTTCCGTCTTTGCTATAATGAGGGTATAAAATTTGAAGAGTAGCTTTTGCGGTTGTTCCCCATCTGCCAATATTTTCCTGTGAAATCAAATCTTTAAGTAAATCTGACTCTGGCTTTTCATTTCCCAACTTATCCCACTCGTCACTGATAAATACTTTGTCGGCCGTAGTTTTTATACCAACTCTCACTTTGAATAAATCACCAACGAAACAAGAGGCATTATTATCAATCGTATTTACCCAAAGAGATTCGGAATCTGAGAGTAACTCCCATGAATGCCCTTTTGTAGTTTGACACATGAGCACACCATTCGTTTTTTTATATTTTTTTGCATCGACAGAGAAGTAACCCGAATCGGGCGTGTTCAATACATCATAAATATCAGCGGCAGGTTTTAGTGCTCCTTTGTATCCATTCAGTTCTTCATAAATCTTTATAAATTTAGCTGCATTGGAAGTTTCCTCAACATTTTCTTTTTTCTTACCAATAAATATTGCAGGAAGAACGGCAGCATCAAATAGTTTGGTGTCGCCTAAATCAACAATTTCTAGTATTTCGTAATGCTCATTTAAAAACTTTCTTACACTTTCGCCACTTTTGGTTGACAAATATCTGTTAGATGTTATTACGCCAATAATTCCGCCCTTTTTTAGACTTGCAGTCATTGCAATTAAAAAAGGGTAATACAAATCGACACGACCTTTTAAATTGAATTTTCGAGCAAGTAATTGTGCTTGCGCTGTTCCAAGAATTTGAGTTCTGACATACGGAGGATTGGCAATTACAATATCAGCAGATTCATTTATTCCATTCCTTGTTGTTCCAAAAAAATTAAGTGCCAATTGACTTTGATTTACCTCTACTACTTCCAAAAAATCTCCATTGATCAAATTGGTTTTTTGTTTGTCAAATTGGTATGACCTTTCGTTGGCAAGGCTCAAATATGCTTCATTTAAATCATAACCATTTAGTGTAAAATCAATATTACGAGCAGACAAGTGTTCTCCCATAGACAACAACAGTTCGCCATCACCGCAAGCAGGGTCAAGAACAGTTACCGCTTTTTTATTTACATAACACAAGATTCGACTACTTAAATAGTCTGCCAAGCCTTTTGGTGTAAAAGTAGCACCTGTGTTTTTTATCAATTCTTTCGTTTCCACTTTGTATTTTTCTATTAGACAAAGATACTTAAAATCATCAAGTATAAAAAGAAAAATGGTAGTCGCTGACACTGTATTTGCGAAAAAGTAGGCTAATGTGCATAATTTGGGCTTTTATGAGAAAATAAATATAATCGTTAACAAATCTGACAAATCAAGATCAAAAGTCGTAAGATATAGAAGGCTTCTTAGTGATGATGCAAAACTATATGATTTACCTGTTGGATAAATATAGAATCTTGTAAAAAATAAATAAAAAAAGTATCTTAAACTTGGGGTGATTCTTTTGTTTTTTCTCGTATTTTTGGCTAACGAACAATTTTTTTACAGATATGCAGTTTTTAGAATTAGGTGTCATCGTTGATAAATACGTTTCTGGTGTACATCATAACGATAAGTCATGATTGAACCCTTTATGATGAGATTAATCGCTTCTTCTATTATTTCAATTGGTGCTACAAACCACTCTCTTGGGTTATACATTCCTCCTTTTTCATCAAAAATGGCGATTTCTAAGCAAGCTTTGCCAAAAAATCGGTGTAAAATTTGTTCCAATTTTTGAGTATTCATATTGGCACATTGAAACGTTCTCACAATTTGTACCTCATCCATCAAAAATGTGGCATCATTTTTAGCATTTTTAATTCTGTTTTCTACGGTATCACTGGTAAACCCTATTTTATACAAATCTGTATATTGAGTGATCTCTGGCTTTTGGCTCAATGATTTTAAAATATAGATATAGCCTGAAAAAACATCTTTTTCACTGAACGTTTGGGCTGTTTCTTCTGAATTTTCAGTCACAGCTTTACCATTTTCATACAAAAGTTTTTCAACCGAACGCTTGAGCATATTAGATTCTGTACCATTTTCAAAAATACAGCGTGTTCTCCCGTCTTCTCTTACCCTTGTACCATCAGCTCTATAATGCTCTTTGGTTGTTATATTGATTTGCTCTAAATAAAACAGCACTCCATTGTGTACGTAAAAGTTTTTTTCCTGTAAATTTCTTTGTCTAAAATCAACTAGTTTTCGTTTTCCTGCTTTGAGGTCTTGTTGTATTTGTTTGAACAGATACTCGAATTGCTCAAAGTCAAGACATGGCTTTCTTCGGGCAACAAAATCAGATTCTGCACGATTTTTTTCAGGTAGTGATACATGTTTTAAGTCAAATATTCCAAGCGTATCTGCCTCTATAAGACCAAAGTTATCAAGCGATAAAATATCGTCTAAAGAATTTATTTCAGGAAGTTCTTCTTGGATTTCTAATATTCTGAATCTGTCATATTTTCTTAATTGGTTGATTTTTTCGGTATTTTCTCGGATAGATTTTAACCTTGAAGCTAAAAGACGTTCTTGCATTTCGCCTGTATTTTTGGGCTCTCGTAGGTGTTTTTCATAAAAATCTAGGATACTCTGAAAGGATGCCACTAATCGCTCATCCGCTGTGATGGGCGTGCTCGTGATTGCTTTGATAGGCTCTTCTATCAATTTAAAATCTTCATCGGCTAGTATGTCATCAAGTGATAGGTATTTTTTACGATGCTCCATTGGTGGCTTTCTTTTTTCTGGCGTATTCGTTGAGCTTAATGATGGCTTCTGCTAATCTGCGTTCCAGTGGGTCGATGGCACTTAGCTCTGGTTTGCGTCTGCGTACCTGAATAAATTCTTTGATTTTGGGAAATAGAATAAGTATTTCTTCCTCAGTCATTTCTATACGAGTTGACTCAATCACCTCTTGAATTACTTTTAACACTTGTGAAGTAACTGATTTAGAAAGTACCTCAAATGCTTTTTGGAAAGGATTTACTTGGTCTATTAAATCGATATGTAAATCGTCGATATTGACAAACCTTCCAGCCATACGGATAAATCGCTTGTCTGTACCTTCTGAGAGAGGTGTATTATCAGACTCGTAACTCGTGGGTGCTTCCATTAAGCTACTCAACTCTTTGGCTTCCGATTCACTCAAATCTGGATATACTTGACGAATCACTTTGGGTACTAATGCGGTATCAATAACAGCTTGAGGAATGGCGTTTTGTATCGCTTCTTGTACGTCTGGGTCTGCTTTGATGGCTTTGTGAATGGCGTTCACGTCTATCATCAGATTGTTTTTGATGACTGAATCTAATACTACGTATTGTCGCACTTCTTCCAATTCTTCTTTACTCAGTTCTGGATATTTAGCTTGTATAATTTTAGGAATCAGAACGGTATTAATCACCTCGGCATCAACATTACCAGGCATAGCTTTGAGCATTACAGGGTCTTGTAAAATCGTTGCTTTGAGGTCATTGAGGTCTGATTCTACAATGGCTTTTACTCTGACAGTACTGGGTGCTTTAAAGCCTTTGATATGCAATTCGCCTTTTTGGGGCTTTTCGTCATCTGTTTTAGTTTTAAACTTAAAGCTTGGTGCCAGCACTTGCTCCATCAACAGTGATGCGGTGATGGCCTTTAACATATTGTTTACTGAAAGTTTTACTTCATCGTCTTGTGCATCTGGTTGAGCTATCAGGTTGGTAAATTGTGCGTGCGTTTTGTTACTACTGTCACGGGTACAACGCCCAATGATTTGGATAATCTCTGTGAGCGACCCCCTATACCCTACTGTAAGGGCGTGTTCGCAGTAGGGCCAATCGAAGCCTTCTTTTGCCATACCCAAGGCAATGATTAAATCCATATCGTCGGGCGAATGGATGCCTTCTCGCAAATAAGTCTGGATTTTATCTCTGTCTTTGGGGTTATCATTGACCAAATCGGCTACTTTGATGGTTTTTCCGTCAGCGTGTCGCTTTACCGAAATAACACGTGTAGCTTCATCCACTTCAATCACATCACCAATCATATCAATAATCGTATCTACTTCTTGGTGCTTTTGCTTGGTTGACTCACCAGAATTGACGTTGGGAATGTGTAAAATGGTTTTCTTATCCGTATCTAGTATTGCTCCGATGGCTGAGGTGTATTTACCCTGATAGAAATGGTAGCCGATGCCCAATGACTTTAGATAAGTATAACCATTGAGCTGTTCGTAATAATTATAGGTAACATTGGTAAAACGTGCTTCCTCGGTAGGACTCAAGACTGGCACGCTGTCGCCTCTGAAATAAGAGCCTGTCATAGCTACGATATGAGCCGAGGAGTTATTCATAATACCTCGAAGTACCTCTCCTAGGCGGTTGTCGCCATCGGCAGATACGTGGTGAAACTCGTCGATGGCGACTAGCGTATCGTTAAAGTCTTCGTTGTGGAGTTCCTCACAGGCAAAACGAAAGGTAGCATGCGTACAAATCAAGATACTTTCATCGCTTTTCAAGAACGCTTTAAAGGTATCTACTTTGCTACGACTACCGTCTGAGCCTGCTGTACAAAGGTTATATTTAGGATTAGGTGTCCAGTCACGATGAAATCCATATTTGCGTAAATCTGTCTTTCCAAATGAACCACCAATAGATTTTTCGGGAACAGCCACAACGACTTTTTTGATACCTTGGTTCACCAATTTATCTAAGGCAATAAACATCAATGCCCTCGACTTACCCGAAGCAGGAGGCGCTTTTAGTAGTAAGTATTGTGCGTGGCGTGCTTGATACGCTTTGGCTTGCATTTCACGCATTCCCAAAGGGTTGATGCGTGAACTTTCACCTGTTTGTCTGTAGGTGACGTGTACTAAATCGGGCATGGTGTATTGGTTAATATTATTATCAAAGAGTTAATATCAAGACATTAAGGCATTGAAAATTTTCAGCTTCAATTCTTCCGAATAATCTGATTCATAAATAATAGATTGTATGATTTCTGATAGTAAATCTTTACTAATTCTATTATCAGCCACATGGACAGCATTATCTTCCATCCGTTCTATAAAATCTTTTGCGATAGGTGAGCAACCATTTATCTCTAAGAAATATGCCGATAAGGCTATCTAGGCTCTTTTATTACCATCGCTGAAACAATGGTTTTTATTAATAGCATAAAACAAATGCGTTACCTTGTCTTCAAGTGTTGGGTAATACCAGTCGTTTTGGATGTGTTCAAGTGTACTTTCCAATAACCCCTGATTCAAAATTCCCATGGTTCCACCCGATTCTTGAATGATTCTATCATGTACAAAAATGGCATGATGTGTATCAAAATATATAAATTCCATTTTATCGGTCTTTTAATCGTTTGAATACCTCTAAAAGTGCTGGATTTTCAATAATTCTATCAAGAAGATACTGGCTTTTATCACCAAGAAACTTATCATATTCTTCTGGAGATAAACTTTTGATATAAGGTTGTAGCTTTTCATGTGTTACTTCTCTGAAGCAATAATCTCTACTTGCCATTTTTGTCCTAACATCTTCTAACTGTGGTTTCCAGTGTCTTTTAGAAGCAAAATTTTCAATAAGTGTGATTAGTTCTTCTGGGTTTAGTCGCCTCTGATATTCCTCAAATTTGTCTTTCATCTCATCTGCAATACCCACTTCAAAAGATGCTATAAGATTTAACACTTCTGCATACATAGTATCTCTTACATTTTCTTTTGCTTCAAGCTTTAATAGCTCCTTATATTCAGATGCTTTTTCATGAAAAATAGCCTTATATATTTCGTCTGTAAAATAACCGTAGTTATCATTTCCCATGTCTAAGTATCTACTCAAAGCACTTGTAAACTCTTTTCTATATTCAGGCTCACGAGCTTTCGCTGTCAAATACTCATTGGTTCTTTGATTTATGTATTTAGTTGTTCCTCCAAACTTTTGATTCAAACTATCAATTACTATATCAAGTATCGTACTTCGTAGGCTTTTTGCCTTCTCGCTTTCTGTCAAAAGCATTCCTATGTTTAGCAATGCTCTAAAGTTAAACACTCCAATTTTATTTAAACCTCTAAGTGTTTTATTACTGTTAGATGTTTTCTCTATGATAGGGACATCAATGTCCCTATCATTGGTATCTTTTAACAGAGGGACATCAGTGTCCCTCTGTGAATCTTCTTCTTCAATATCTTGATAAAGTAAATGTCCAAATTGAGTTTTAAACTCTTTCAGTTGTTTACCTTTGAGTACAACATAACCATTATTCGTGAGTTCATCACCAAAGTTTTCTATTTGACGCTTAATGGTTTTAGTACTTACTTGAAAGTAGTCTGCAACTTGAGCGGTTGTAAATCTATATTCTCCCTCATAAAGCATTCCCGTAATACCCAAACTTTTTTGAATAGTAGCTAAAGCATCTGTATTATTCAAGATGTTTTGCCTGTCGATGGCTGAGTTTGTTAAGTCTTTCATTGTCTTAATAATCTTTAAGATTGATAGATTCTACTTTTTCTTCTTCGGCTTTTTCTCTACCGCAAACAACGTTCCTTTGGTTTGCTCTTCTTCTATCATTTGTTCATACAATTTAAACAAATATTCCAAACGTTCTTCGTCGCTCTCAAATGGCTTGCTTCTATAACAACGCTCTACCGCCAAATCGTTCTGGCGATGGGCTTCTCGCAATTCTGCTGGCATTTTGTCGGGGTCGTACAACTGGGCCAAGGTCTTTTCCGAATAGGCTTCTCTGGTTTCTAAGATCCCATAAGCTCGCTCCTCTAATTCCTGCTTCTGTGCCTCCGAAATAGGAGGGAAAGGGAATGCGTTATAACAAAGAGATGCAGAATAGCGATAATCTGTTTTAAGGCGACCAGCCACAGCTTTAACCCAAGTCATGTGAATTTCTGAATGTATAACTGAAAATATCCAGATTTCTGGATCATATATAACTTGATTAGGGGCAATAATGACTGTATCGGGCTCTACAACACCAATAGGAATATATTCACGTCTCTCAGATGATACGGTCGGTATTATGATTGAGATTTTTTGAGAGTATTTCATCTCTCTAAATTGATGTGGTTTTTCTGCTAATACCTTTGTGCCAGTGTCTGTACTGGACAGCCTAAATTCTCTTACTTTCTCTATTCTGTTTCTTATAATTGGAATGTTGAGTGCTTGATTTAACTGAGAGTTTTCAACCCATAAGCAATATCGTTGTATTCCTTTCAAAAATTCTTGAGCACCTAGCACCTTACGAATAAAGCCTTGAGCTTCTGGATATTCTTTGATAAGTATATTTTTTTCCTCTGGTAAGAAAAGTAATCCACCTCCATCAATTGCCATATTCCCATAATCCATGATGGGAAGTCCGCTTAAAGGTCTTGATTGTCGTTCTATATAAATATTTTTACTATTTGTTAAATAGCTGCTGATATGCTTTACATTAAACTTAATGTCATTTTTAAAAAGTAGTTTAGGTTTAGAATTGTCGCAATTCCTCAATCCAATAATAACACAAATAACACCTGCTGTCTCTTTTGCGTTATTTTCCCATTTAAAAGATTGATGTGCGAAAAATATTTCTAAATTATTTTTTAGTAGTAAAGGCCAGAGTAAACTAACTTGTTCACCTTGACAAATTGAATTTGTACTTACAAAAGAATATTTAGAATTGATATTTGAGATGAATGTAGATGCTTTGTAAAACCAACAAGATATGTAATCTATTTTTTTCGCATCTGTTAGATTCTTAAATACCAAGGATATGTCATTTTTCTGGGATATGTTTTGCATTCTCGCCCCCAAATACGGCGGATTTCCTAAAATATAAATCTCATCATCGGGGTTTTTGGGGCATACTTTTTCCCAATCTAATCGGCAAGCGTTGCCTTGTACGATATTGCCATTGCTTTGGAGTGGCAAGGGCGATTTTATTCTACCAAATTCGTTAAAAAAGGCTTGGTTCATTTGGTGTTCTGCCAGCCAGAGGCTCAGGATGGCTACTTCGTGGGCAAAGTCGTCGAGTTCTATGCCATAAAAATTATTCAATTGTATGCCCGAAAACTGTGTACTAAAGGTTTGGTTGATACGGTCTATTTCTTTAAAAATGGCCATTTCGAGTTTACGTAACTCTTTGTAAGCAATAATCAAAAAATTGCCAGAGCCACAGGCCGGGTCAAAGATTTTGATACGCCAGATACGTTTGAGCAACTCGTTTATTTTCTTTAGATTACCTTTGGCGTTTTCAAATTCTTCTTTGAGTTCGTTCAGGAAAAGCGGCTCAATCACCTTCATAATATTGGGTACAGAAGTATAGTGCATACCCATTCCCCCACGGTGTTCGGGCGTAACTACCGCCTGAATCATCGAGCCAAAAATATCGGGATTGATAGCAGCCCAATCCAAGTCGCCACATTCAAGCAACAAAGTACGACTTTTACGAGAAAACCTAGGGGCATGATGCAGGTGACGGAACAAGCCCCCATTGACATACGGGAAATTTGCCAAGTGTTTAGGCAAGGCAGCATCACGCTCGGCAAAAGGCTGGTTCATGATAGCAAAAAGCCTATCCAGATAGCTATCCAAATCGTTTCCATCTTCTTGCGTATGATTTTTGAGGTCGATACTAAACTGACTTTTCTCAAAAATCCCCGTGTCTTCGGCAAAAAAACAAAAAAGCAAACGGCTCAGAAATACGTTGAGGTTATGCACCTCTTCGGCGGTAGGAGCATCCGTTTGGTTATCCTTTCTGATTTCGTCGTAAAGTCTTGCCATTTTTTCGGCAGCTTTTACATCGGCTGGATTTTCTTGTTGCAAGGTAGCCTTTTCGATACCCGCCCAAGGCAAAAAGAAATCATAGTGTTTGGGTAATGCTTCAAGGGCAATAGCTAGGCTTTCTTCGGTTTTTGTATCAAAAGCCAAAAACTTCGTATAGTCGGTCAGGATAACAAAACGAGGGTCGTGTTTGAGAAAACCCTGAAAATTGGGTATGTCCTTTATTTGTTCAATCCCTTCGAGGTCGATTGATTTGAAGAATAGGGTCTTTTTCCAGTCGATTTCACCTGCTATTTTTGATAAATTTCGGTCGCCCGATTTGAGGCGAACAATCGTAGCTTGTCGGTGTCCATAAGCGAGCAAAAGTTGATAAATAAATTCTTCTTGCTGAAAATTAGTAAAAAGTGCTTGAAGGTTATGTTCGATTTGTGCGATAGTCATAGGAAACAAAAATCACTTAAATAGGATGATGAATTAAGTATAAAATATCCATCAAATATAGCTAAAAAAACTGGCAACAGTTTGGAAGATAGAAGAAAGGAATCAGGCAGGAAAATAAATTGTCGCACAGTCCGATTGCGTAAATCTACCAACGATAGAGTAGTTTTGTATGGTGCAGGAATAAATAAAAAAAGTATCTTAACCTTGGGGCGATTCTTTTGTTTTTTCTCGTATTTTTGGCTAACGAACAATTTTTTTACAGATATGCAGCCTTTAGCCGAGCGAATGCGTCCGCAAACATTAGATGAATATGTTGGTCAAAGTCATTTAGTTGGCAAGAATGCCGTTTTACGCAGAGCCATCGAAGCCGAACGGATTCCCTCTTTCATTCTTTGGGGGCCTCCGGGGGTAGGCAAAACAACGTTGGCGAGTATTTTTGCCAAAACGCTCAAACGGCCTTTTTACGCACTTTCTGCCATCAGTGCTGGGGTAAAAGACATCCGAGAAACCATAGAAACCGCCAAAAAACAAGTCTTTTTCGATACCCCATCGCCGATTTTATTTATAGACGAAATCCATCGTTTTTCCAAATCTCAACAAGATGCACTGCTAGGGGCTGTCGAGCAAGGCATCGTTACGCTCATTGGTGCTACCACCGAAAACCCTTCTTTCGAGGTCATTTCTGCCTTGCTTTCTCGTTGTCAGGTGTATGTGCTAAAACCGCTCACCAAAGACGAACTCATCACCTTGCTGCATCAGGCTTTAGAAAAAGATATTTTACTTAAAAATAAAGAGATTCGTATCGCAGAATATGAAGCCATCTTACAATTTTCGGGCGGAGATGGCCGCAAGCTGTACAATATCCTAGAATTAGTCACCAATTTTCAACAAGCCCATGAAGCCTTGGTCATTACAAACGAGATGGTGATTGAAAAATTACAACAAAATATCGCTTTGTACGACAAAGATGGTGAGCAGCACTACGATATTATTTCAGCTTTTATCAAATCAATCAGAGGCTCCGACCCCAATGCGGCGGTGTACTGGTTGGCAAGAATGATAGAAGGAGGGGAGGACATCGAATTTATCGGCAGGCGATTAATGATTTTGGCTTCGGAAGACATCGGCTTGGCGAACCCGAATGCCCTTTTGATGGCAACCACTTGTTTTCAGGCGATTCGAGCCGTAGGATTGCCCGAAGCTCGTATCATCTTGTCGCAGGCGACCATTTATTTGGCTACTTCTCCTAAAAGCAATTCGGCTTATATGGCCATCGGACAAGCACAGGCTTTGGTGCGTGAAACGGGTAATTTGCCTGTTCCGCTGCATTTACGCAACGCCCCAACCAAGCTTATGAAGGAATTAGATTATGGCAAAAATTACCTGTATGCCCACGATTACACAGGCAATTTTGTCGCCCAACAATTTTTACCCGAAGCAATCAAGCAAACCAAATTGTTTGAGCCACAGAATAATCCAGCAGAAGAAAAATTACGACAAAAATTGAAGCAAGATTGGGAGGGTTTTTATGAGTATTGATGGTTCGCCCTCGTCGGAATGATTTTCAACGAGGGCGAAATACAGTAGCTTATTTACCTGTTTGGAAGCTCACTTCTTTCGATGCTTGATTACCTAAATAATCTGTTCCTGTAAACTTAATGGTATATTTGGTGTTGGGTTTAAAGCCCGTGATGGTAGAGCTATACAGCTTTTGGGCTTGGCCATTGATGCTGTAATAAATGCTTTTCAAACCAGCCAAGGTATCTGTACCAGCCAAGGTAAAGCCTACGCTAGAAGGATACACCTCTAAGCCTTGTTTACGGCTAATGCTTCCTACAGTGAAGAAATGAAACAACTCAGGCCCTTCAACATCGCTTAGGAAGAAGAACGATTTGATATTTCGGTTGTTTACGTTGTCGTAACCAAAATATTCTAAGGTATGGAAGCCCGATTTTGTCATTTTGATTGGTGACAAATAATCGCTTTCTATCAACTCTTTATCGAAGCTATACGTAACTTTCTGCAAGCCCGATTCGGGGTCGTTGGCTAACAATTTGATAAAGTTGTTTGGCCCAAGCAAGAGCGTATCTTTTCTAATCACCTTATCGCCGATGATTTCATGGTTCAGAATAGGGCCAGTCAAATCTACATATACCTTGCTCACATTGTGCTTAAACTCTTCGTAGCCTTTTTCTGTGATACCATTGGTTTTGTTGTTGAGTTTATCTACAGAATAATACTTGATTTCATGTATGCCCGAAACACTTGGCAAATAAAAAGGATTGCTGTAGCTCGTAAATGGCTGGTCATCAATGGCGTATTTGATTTCTTTTACCCCCACTTTGTTATCAATCGCCGTTAGTTTCAACTTGGTTCTACCCGAAAAATAGATGATATTATTGGCCAAAAATCTATCGCCCAATATATCGGCAGCCATCAAAGGCGAGCTTTTATCTAGGAAAAATTCAACGCTTTGTTCTTTTTCGTAGTTATTCACGTTATCGGTAGAATAAAACGTAAGCGTATGTTTTCCTTCGGTCAAGTTGGTAAACGGAATCGTACCGCCGTTGTAGGCAACAAATTTGCCATTGTCAAACTTGTACAAGGTTTGTTTCAAGCCCGAAATGCTATCGCCCATGGTCAAGTACATTTTACTGCTAAACGACACCACTTTGTCGTCGGCATAACCATTGATGGTAAGCTTGGTTTCGGGTGAAGTATTATCGACGATAAACTCTTGGCTTTGTACTTTTCCAACATTGCCGACACGGTCGGACGAGAAGTATTTCAAGACATAATTGCCTTGTTTCGAGAGTTTTTGTTCGCCTTTATAGATTTCAAAAGGACCCTCATTGACCGAGTAAAAAACAGATTCTACGCCACTGGTTTTGTCTGTAGCCTGAATAGAAAAGTTGACAAAAGGGCCAAAATACGTTTTACCTAATTTGCTCACATATTTACTAAAGCCATTATACAGCGTAGCACCTGTTTCGGGGGCAACGCCATCGGCATAAATTTCGAGCATTACCTCTTGCAAAGGCTTGGCTGGCTCTTTGGTAACGGGGTCGATGGCATTTTTAGAACGAATATAGTTTACGCCTTCGGTATCTAAATAGAAAGGCACAGAATACTGCTCGTTGGTTGATTTGGTGAGCAATTGTTCGGCTTTATCGGGCGTAGTGGACACCCAAATATAAACGGGAAGTTTTTTGTTCCAGTACAATTTGCCCGTATTGGCATCCTTGTAATATTTCGGTTTTATCGTCTGTGCCGATGCTTTCGAGCAAATAAGTGCCAAAGCGATGGCTTTTACCAATTTTTTTGAAATCATTTGTTTGCATTCAGGGTTACGGTGATAGTTGTGCCAACGTTTACTTCGCTGGTGACAACGAGGCTACCACCACATGTTTTCACAAAGTCGTTACATAATACGAGCCCAAGTCCTGTGCCTTTTTCGTTGTTTGTTCCGAATGTGGACTTGTTACTTTTCAAATTAAAGAGCGTTTGTACCTTATCTGCACTCATGCCTATGCCACTATCAATCACTTTAAACTCCAGTAAATCATCATTTAAACGCTTACCTTCAATCTTTACCGTGCCTTTGGCTTTGGTAAATTTAATGGCATTTTGCATCAGGTTTCTGAATACAATTTTGGTCATTTCGGTATCAGAACTGGCTATCAAATCGCTTGGTACTTGGTTGAGTAAAGTGATATTTTTACCTTCTGCCAATCGCTGTAAAAGATTGACATTTTCTTCTACAATTGCCCGTACTTCTACAGGTTTTAGCACGGGTCGCAGTTCTGCCATTTGTGTTTTGGCCCAGTTGAGGAGGTTTTCGAGAATGGTAGAAATCTGCGAATTTTCTACGCTCAATTCTTCTAAAATCTCTCGTACTTCGTCTGGAATATCTTCAAAATCTTCTAACAACATAAAGAAGTTATTGAGCGAAGCAATGGGCCCACGCAAGTCGTGTGCAATAATAGAAAAAATCTTATTTTTTACATCATTAGAAACTGCCAGTTGCTCTTTTTGCTTGGCAATAGCTTCGTTTTGCTCTTGTAACTGCCGGTTTTGTTCTCGTATTTTTCTATTGTTGAAATATACAAGCACCGCAATAGTCATCACCAAAAGCATAATTGCTACAGAAAACAGCCATGTACGTTTAAACATTTCGTTTTGTGCTTCGGCAACAGCAGCTCGTTCTTTTTGGAGTTCTGCCAGGTGCTGATAAGCAATTACTCGCTGTTGTTTATATCCAATCTCCTTTTCTAAGTTAGAGTTTTCGCTCAATGCACTACCGAGTTGCCGTCCAGTTTTAAGCAGTTTCTTTTTCTCTATTTCTAATTCATATTGTTTGATAAGCACCTCTTTTGCTTTCAAATCTACGGTCTTTTCAGCCAACTGTTTTTTATAACTTTCTACCACGATTTTGCCTTTTAATTCTAAATCATTAAACGATTTAAACAAATCAAAGTATTTTCGTGCTTCTTCGGCGTTGCCCATTTTGTCATACGTTTCGCTCAACATAGCGTAGCTACTGGCTAGTTGGCTATTCAGCTTGTTTTCGAGCGATAAATTGAGGGCTTCTTTGAGGTCGTTGACGGCCAAGCTGTACTTTTTGAGGTTGTTGTAAACAGTGGCACGGTTTACGAGTGTAGCAATAATACTGACGGGTTCTTTGCCAAGGCGACGAGTAACGAGGGTTGTAGAAAAGTGAGCAAGGGCTTTTTCGTATTCTTGTACATCGGCGTAGAGCATCCCAAGGTTGTTGTGAAGCATGGCTACTCCGTTGCTATTTTCGATTTTGGCATTGAGGGCAAGGCTTTTTTCGTAGTAGTAAATCGCCTTGCGGTATTGATTGGCATTCCAGTAAATGTATCCTATTTTATTCATTGCATCAGAAGCTTCTCTTATGCTATTGGCATTGATAAACGCCTCATACTGATTTTGATACAAAATCACCCTGCCCGAATCAGACCTACTCAAAGGCAATACTTGTGCCTTTGAAGAAAGACAAATAGTGAATAAAATGACAAACAATAATACTGGTCTTCTTAGGTACATTTGCAACAAAAAATAAGAATTATACTTTTACAAAAATAATGCTTTCGTCGTATAGTTGATATAATACAGGCATTATTCTTATGGCTACTGCTAAAATAAGTCCGAAAATATCATGCCATAGATGAATTGAAGGCTTAAATTTTATTTTTTCTACGAAACTAATCGCATAAAAATCAAAAACTCCAGCATCGGTTATGATACTGGAGTTTTGTATAAAAGCTTTAAGTTGCGTTCTGTATCAACTTTATCATGTAATATTGGCTTACAAAATAAAGCGTGTTGACAAGAAGTTAGATTCTTGGTTTTCAACAATTTGATTGACCAACACTTTGTTTTCAGGCGTTAATTTGGTGGCTACTACGGTTCTGATAGAAAACGAACGCAAAGCTGCCGTTACCGATAACGTACCTTCTGCCGAATCTTTACGACCAGTGAAAGGGAATGTATCGGGCCCTCGTTGGCATTGAGCGTTGATATTGACACGTGACACTTGGTTTACGGTAGCGTCTATTAGTTCAGAAATTTGGTGAACGTCTGTTCCAAAAATAGAAACTTGCTGTCCGTGCGAAGAGGCAATGATGTAATCTATTGGTTCTTCGATGCTATCAAATGGCACAACTGGCACAACTGGGCCAAATTGTTCTTCGTGCCATACCTTCATTTTGTTGTTTACAGGGTACAACAAAGCTGGGAAGAACAACGATTTATAACCTTCGCCACCGCCTTCGTTGATAATTGAAGCACCGTGCATTTTGGCATCTTCAAGCAATTCTTTCAAATATGCAGGCTTGTTTGGCTCTGGTAGTGGGGTGATATTTACGCCTTTTTCCCACATCATACCAACCTTCAATTTACTGATTTCTTCGGCCATGCGGGCATTAAATTTGTCTGCCAAAGAACGATGTACAAACATAATTTTCAAGGCTGTACAACGCTGACCATTGAACGAAAGTGAGCCAAGCATACATTCTTTTACCGCCAATTCGAGGTCTGAGGTTTCCGTAACGATGGCTGCATTTTTGGCATCTAGTCCTAAAATAGCACGCAAGCGGTTTACTTTAGGGTGCATTTTCTTCAATTTATCGGCTACTTTCGACGAGCCAATCAAGGTCAATACATCAATTTTCCCCGACTCCATTAGGCTAGGAATCACCGAGTTACCACGACCATACACCGTATTGATTACCCCGGCTGGAAACGAATCTCTGAACGCCTCCAACAACGGATAATGCAATAAAGTACCGTGTTTTGGTGGTTTGAACAACAAGGTATTTCCCATGATAAGGGCAGGAATCAACGTGGTGAATGTTTCGTTCAATGGGTAGTTGAAAGGTCCCATACACAGCACCACACCGAAAGGCGAGCGACGCACTTGTCCAATAATTCCTTCTTCAATCAAGAACGTAGAAGACTTGCGGTCGATGTCTTTTAGGGCATCAATCGTGTCGTAGATGTATTGTACGGTACGGTCAAATTCTTTTTGCGAATCGCCCAACGATTTACCAATTTCCCACATCAACAACTTCACTACTTCGTCACGTTTCTGAATCATTTTATGCGTAAATTTCTCTACACATTCAATGCGTTGCGAAACGCTCATCGAAGGCCATTCGCCTCGGCCGTTGTTGTAGGCTTTTACGGCGGCGTACAACACTTCAATGGCATCGGGAGCATCGGTGATAGGATACGAACCAATGCGTTTTTGTACCAATCCTTGTTCTGTTTTTACATATACCGGCGACCACACATCTTGTGTTTTGCCCGTCCATTGACGCATCTCACCATTGACCAAATACTCTTTTTGCTCAATGGGTTCGGTAATATTATAAGCTGCTGGGATGTCGGCTTCGACTGGAAACAAAGCTTCAAATTTTGTGATACTACTCATAATAATATGACTCTTGTTTTTGGTTCAGAAAAAAGTTTATTGTGCTTTTGTTAAACTTGAAATTGTACAATTTCGTTTGTTTTATTTCTTGCCAAAGTTCAAGAAAAAGAAAATTAATAGCGAAATACTCTTTTATTTTCTTAGAATAAGTAAAGGATGTATTGAAAAAATTTAAAAATAGACTTGGTAGCTTGCCCAGAAAGAAGTGTGCAAAAAGCGAAGTAAAGGGAGGATTTCTATGCAAAAAACGATTTTTATTTGCTCGAATCTTGGAGCAATAACGTGCTAAAGCCAAGCGTAGTAGCTTTCTAAAAAGTCGCCCTGCCAGTAGCAGCATTTGTATGGGCAGGGCGATTGATAAGCGTCATTTTTACTGCGTTTTCAACTGGTATTTTCTCCGAATTTTATTAATCAAAAATTTCTTTTGGGCGGTAAAACTTTCGGGGTGCATTTCGTTGAAAAGCTTTTTCAACTCGCCGAAAAGCTTGGGGTCGTCCCAAAGAAAGGTTTCGGCATTGATGTTTTTTTCGGTTAAATATGTTTCAAAAATCATGATTTATGAAAGGTTATCAGCTTTGGGATGGTTGATTTCGGATATACGTAGCGAGTAGCATATAAATTAGACTTTTACAAAGCAGGTAAGGTCTTTTTTTTCAAAAGTATCCAAAGATAAACGAAACTTAGCAAAGACAAAAGGGCTGCCATAGCATAAGGAATAGGCAAATTGGCAACAATACCCTGATACAACTTACCGCCAGCTACCGCCCCAATACCAATGCCCGCTTCGAGAGCAATATACATGGTGGCAATGGCACGTCCACGGTATAGCTCATCAGATAAATCGACCGTCCAAGCCGTGAGCGTAGGGGTATTGAAGCCCCAAGAAAAACCAAAAAGTATAGCTGCCACAAAGAACCAATACACCGAATGGCTAAAGCCAAGTAAGAGCATTGAACCTATCAAAAATACGCAAGAGGCCATCAATACGGGTACTCTACCGTGCTTGTCGGATGTTTTGGCAAAAAACAAACGCACCACCAACGAGGCAATGGTATAAACCGTAAAAAATATTCCTTTGTTGCTCATGCCCAATAACTTAGTTTGGTCAGGAACTAGCGTCAATATCACGCCAGACGAAAACGATACAAACAGCATGACTAAAAATGTAGGCAATACTCGTGGTTCAAAAATGTCTTCCCAGCCAATTTTAAACAAACGCCATGAAAAAGCCTGTTTTTGTGTTTGAGGTAAGGTTTCTCGCATATTGACCAGAATCAAAATCGACAACAAAGCAAAAGCCGAGGAGGTGTAAAAAAGTATATCTATCGAAAAAGTATCTGCCAAATAGCCTCCAATAGTAGGGCCAAACGACATCCCCGTTGCCGTAAAAATACCAAGCATTCCTTGGGCTTCGCCTCGCCTGTCTTCGGGAATAATATCGGCTACGTATGCCGAGGTTGCCGTTGGTTTTGTACCTGTAGAAAAGCCATGTACAAAGCGTAAAAACAAAAATCCAGCTACGGTATGGATAAACGGATAAATGCAACCGCATACAAAGCATACCACCGAGCCAAACGCCATGATGGGTACACGCCCAACGGTATCGGTTAATTTGCCCGAAAAAGGCCTAGAAAAACCTGCCGTGAGTGTAAACAACGAGATAATATAGCCAATGTACGCCTTGCCGCCCATGCTACTCAAATAATCGGGCAATTCAGGAATCATCATCTGAAAACTTGCCGAAAACAAAAAGTTACTTAAACATAGCAACCAAAATTGAAGGGTATAAATAGATTGTGTTTTTGTCATCCTGTATAAAAAGCTTCGTCATGATTGCTCCAATAATTGTAGGAGCGTTAGGGCGGCATGAATGGGCAATTGCTTGCCTTGTACAACCGCTTGCTCTAAATCGGGCAATTGTTGAGCGACGCTTGGGTTTGTATAAAATCGTTCTTCGAGTGTTTGTTTGATAAATTCGTGCATCCACGCCAAATTTTGTTTTTGGCGTTTTTGGTAAAAAAAGCCATTTTTTTGTAAAGCTTCTCGGTGTTGTACAATCGTCTGCCAAATGTCGCCAATGCCTGCACGAGTTAATGCCGAGCAAGTAAGCACTTGTGGCGACCACCCACTGCTACTGAGCGGAAAAAGATGTAGGGCGTTTTGATATGCTACTTTTGCTTGTTGGGCTTGCCGTTCGTTGCCCGAATCGGCTTTGGTAATAGCAACCAAATCGGCCATTTCCATAATACCTTTTTTGATGCCTTGCAGCTCGTCGCCAGCTCCTGCCAGCATCAGCAACAAGAAAAAGTCCACCATGCCATGCACAAAGGTCTCTGACTGCCCTACGCCTACGGTTTCTACCATAATCACTTCAAAACCTGCGGCTTCGCACAAAAGCATGGTTTCTCTCGTTTTGTGCGTTACGCCTCCCAACGATATACCTGCCGGCGAAGGCCTGATATACGCCAGTGGGTCTCGTGCAAGCTCTTCCATGCGGGTTTTATCACCTAAAATACTTCCTTTTGAAATCTGACTACTGGGGTCGATGGCCAGCACTGCAATCTTTTTTTGTTGCTGTGTGAGGTACTTCCCAAAAGTTTCAATAAACGTACTTTTCCCAACACCCGGCACGCCCGTAATACCCAAGCGAACGGCATTGCCTGTATAAGGCAAAAGTGCTTCTAGTACTTCTTTTGCCAATAGTTTATCTTGTGCCAATTGGCTCTCTATCAGTGTGATGGCTCGGCTTAGTACAATTCTGTTGCCAGCCCGCACACCGTCGATGTATTCTTGGGCAGTTAGTCTTTTTCTCATGGTTTTTTAGGTACTTATCAACGATAAGCAAGGTTTTGTTTTGTTAATTTTTGAGGAAAATCGTATTTCCAAAGTTAGGTTTGTTGAAAATAGCGTTTGTCCAACACCTCGGCAATCCACAAATCTTCGGGCGTGGTGATTTTGATATTTTCATACGAACCATCAATCAAATGAATGGCAAAGCCTGCGTGTTCTACTACACTGGCATCGTCGGTAAAAATGGGTAATTCGTTGGTTTCAAAAGCTTGGCGAAGCACCGACAATTGGAAGGTCTGTGGCGTTTGAATCAGCCTTACACCAGCCCTGTCAACGGCCTTGCCTTGTACCCGAATTGAGTCTTTGGAGGGTACACTTACTACCGCCGAACCCATCGCCAATGCGGTTTCAAAACTTTGGTTGATGGTTTTGGCATCGGCAAAAGGACGCACGCCATCGTGAATCGCCACCAGTGCTTGGGCATCGTCGATAGCCGATAGCCCGTTTTTACTCGATTCAAAACGAGAAGCACCGCCATTGACCAAGCGATGCGGAATTTGCTCGGCAAGGGTAGCGTACTCGGCACAAAGCGATTGCCAATAAGCCTGATGGGCTTGTGGCAAGACCAAAATCAATTGAATGTTGGCATCGGCTTCTTTAAAACGTAAAAGCGTGTGCATCAAAATAGGCACACCGTTGAGCAACAAAAACTGCTTAGGTAACTGGCTTTTCATGCGGCTTCCACTGCCGCCAGCTACAATAATGGCATATTTTTTCATAGAAAAGTACATAAAAAAAGTCGTAAGGACTTAGCGTGTAAATCCTTACGACTAAAAGATGAATCATTTGTATTAAATGATTAACATGGCATCTCCATAGCTGAAGAATTTATATTTTTCTTTGATAGCTATTTCATACGCTTGCATAATAAGCTCATAGCCACCAAAAGCCGAAGTCATCATAATCAAGATGGATTCGGGCAAGTGGAAATTGGTAAGCAAAGCGTTGGGAATACGAAAATCGTAAGGAGGAAAAATAAATTTATCTGTCCAACCTTCAATTGGCTTCAAATGCCCATCGGCCGAAACCGACGATTCGAGTGCTTTGAGTACGGTTGTACCTACGGCACAAATGCGTTTGTTGGCATCGATACCAGCATTGACAACCCCACAGGCAGTTGGGTTGATAAGGAAATTTTCGGAATCTGTTTTATGTTTCGTTAGGTCTTCTACATCAACTTGGCGGAACGTTCCTAAGCCCACATGTAGTGTTACGGGCGTAAAATTTACCCCTTTCAACTCCATGCGTTTCATGATAATTTTGTTGAAATGCAAGCCAGCCGTTGGTGCAGCTACAGCCCCTACGTGTTCGGCATAAATGGTTTGGTAGCGGTCTTCGTCGGCGGTTTCTACCTTTCTTTTAAAACGAATTTCGTCGGGTAGTGGCGTTTCGCCCAATTCATGAATTGCTTTCATCAAAGCTTCGTGGTCGCCATCATACAAAAAGCGAATAGTACGCCCACGAGAAGTGGTATTATCTATCACCTCGGCTACCAAATCGCTATCGCCAAAGTACAATTTATTACCCACACGAATTTTACGAGCGGGGTCCACTAATACATCCCAAAGGCGGTGTTCTCGGTTGAGTTCTCTTAAAAGAAATACTTCAATTTTTGCTCCTGTTTTTTCTTTTTGTCCAAATAAACGGGCTGGAAAAACTTTTGTATTGTTAGTCACCATTACATCTCCATCGTCGAAATACTGGATGATGTCGGAAAACATTTTGTGTTCAATTTGCTTAGTTTTACGGTTTACGACCATCAAACGAGATTCGCCACGGTTCTCTGGTGGGTACAAGGCGATGAGGCTCTGTGGTAGGTCAAATCTAAATTCCGAGAGTTTCATTCTGGTAGTTTTTGCTGTTTGGTAATTTTATAAGGCAATTAAAGTAATGTAAAATGTAGGTCTTTCTTAGCGAAAAACTCATTTTAGAGAATGCCCTGCCTTAGTCCGATTCTTGCAAATATACAATTTTACAAAAGGGTTTGTCAACATATATATTTAATACTCAGGAAAAAAATCCAAATCGACTCCCTTTTGAGTCAAAATCGTGAGGCAAGCAATGGGCTGGTAGTGGCATCAGCTAGGTTAATTCAAGTAGATTTTTCGGTAGGTCATACTCCTAAAAGAGTAGGTTTTGTAATAGACGCTAATCGTACTAACGGGGTAAGAAAGATTGAGTTGAGTCAAAGAAGTGGTCATGCTACGAACAGACTTGTTTGATAACATAGCGTAAAATGGTTTGGGTTAAATGGAAAAGTTCTTTAAAATAAGTGTATTTCTAGGTGATTCCCAAATTATTAGCTCAACAAGTCCCAATTATTTAGTAAACGGTATCGACTAGGCTTCGTCGGCTTTGTCAATCCACGATTGAGGCAATGATTTATTTGTTTTTGCCCCTAAACTTTTGATTTTCTCGGCGGTGCGTACCAAATTGCCTCGCCCTTCGATAAGCTTATTGACGGCGGCATGATAGGTGTCTTTGGTTTGGTTGAGTTGCTGTCCAATTTTTAGTAAATCGTTGGCAAAGCCTTCAAACTTGTCGTACATTTCGCCGCTCAAGCGAGCAATTTCCAATACATTACGGCTTTGTTTTTCCATTTTCCAAACACTAGCAACCGTGCGTAAGGTTGCCAGCAAAGTGGTCGGGCTCACCAACACTACTCGTCTATCCCAAGCAAAATTAAACAACTCTATATCCGACTGAATCGCCAAGCTAAAAGCCGATTCGATGGGCATAAACAATAGCACAAATTCGGGGGCATTAAGTTGCAAGGCAGTTTGGTAATTTTTTTCGCTCAGTAAACGAATATGGTTGCGTATCGACGTAAGATGCAGGCTTCTGTATCGCTCTTGCAGGCTTGGGTCGGTTTCGGCAATGAGTTGATTATAAGCTACTAAAGATACTTTTGCGTCAATAATCAAATGTTTTTGTTCGGGTAAAAAAACCACTACATCGGGCTTAATGACATCCCCTGCCAAATTAAGACTGCTCACTTGGGTTTTGTATTCTACCTCTTTGACTAGCCCCGAACGTTCTAGTACTTTTTCCAGAATCAATTCGCCCCAATTGCCCTGCAACTTGTTGTCGCCTTTCAAGGCATTGGTCAGGTTGTGGGCTTCTTGGCTGATGCGTGCGTTGAGTTCGTAGAGTTTACGCACTTCGGTGATAAGGCTCACTTTTTCACGCATTTCGAGGTTGAAGCTTTGCTCTACTTTCGTTTCAAAATCTTTCATTTTTTCTCGAAAAGGAGCTAAAATTTGGGCTAAACCCTCGTGGTTTTCAAGGCTCAACGAGCGGGCTTTTTGCTCTAAAACCTCGCTTGCCAAATGCTTAAAATCATTGCGTTGGTTGGCGAGTTGCTCTTCTAAATTATGAAAATTGGTTTCGGCTGTGGCCAAATTTGCCGTCAGTTCTACTACTTTATTGCGTTCGATTGCCAGTTCGGTTTGGGCTTTTTGGAGTTCTTCCTTGGTCATTTCAAGGCGATTTTCCTGTACTTTAGCAGTACTTTCTACACGCATTTGGGCATATTTATAGCCCACAACAGCACCCAGTAAAACACCTATAAGCAAATAAATCCAGTAGTCCATATCTTCTTGTGGCGAAAGCACGAAAGTCTAATTTGAGCCTTAAAGTTAGTGATTTTTTTTTCGGCCTATTGATATTGGCATGAGTTGTGTACAACAATTGATGCAAATGTATGCGGGCATATTTTGCCTAAAGCTAAAATAATTTGGCAACCAAATACGCCGCTGCCGCCGCTGCTGCTCCTATCGACATCACTTTGAAAGCTCCTTTAACAGGCGATTGTCCTGTGATTTTACTCTTAAAAAAACCAAAAATAAAGAGCGTAATGAGCGTAAGTGCTACCGATAGTTTTAAGCCAAGCAAGGCATCGTCCACGATGAAATAAGGTGATAAAGGCACAATACCGCCGATAATGTACGAAACGCCAATGGTCAAAGCCGAGTTTCTGGCACGGTTGATGTCGGGTTTTTCTAGTCCTAATTCAAATTTCATCATAAAATGTACCCACTTATCTTTGTCTTTGGCAATGGCATCTACGATAAGGTTTTGCGTAGCTACATCTAAACCGTAGTCGGCAAATACTTCTCGCACTTCCTCTCTTTCTTTTTCGGGTAGGCGTTCTACTTCGTCGTATTCTCGTCGCAATTCCGATTCGTAATGTTCTTGCTCGGTTTGCCCGGCCAAATAGCCACCCAAGCCCATCGCAATTGCCCCTGCCACAATTTCGGCAATACCAGCCGTTGTAATAATAGATGTTTGCGAAACAGCCCCCGACAAGCCTGCCGCCAAGGCAAAAGGCACGGTGAGGCCATCAGACATACCAATGACCACATCGGTGATAAAATCTGAGCTTTCAAGATGTTCTTCCATAAATATATGTGTTTATTGTAATGCAAATTTGACAAAACCCGTGATAGATAATACAAGAAGAAATGTAAAGCTATACATAAAAAATAGTAAAACAGATTTAACAATTGTTTTTGTCCAGTTTTGGCGATATACAATTTTAAGAGAAATGGTAAAATAAAGCATAAAGCCAAAAGTTAGTAATGAAAAAGCCATTTCCCAAGCGTTGAGCCACACGCCTGCTCCCACAATGATGAGCAACATCATCATAAAAATAGAGTGAATATGTATAGAAAAAATCAAGTGTTCATAATAAAAACGGGTATGTCCTTCTTCCAATTTGGGTATGCTTGGAAGGGGCTTTTTCTTGAAAAATTTTAGTACAAAAATAACCATGCTCCAAATAAAACCTATCCAACGAAAAGGATAACTGAGCGTGCTATGTGCTTTTTTACTGTAAACCATTTTTAATAAGAAGGCTACAATAGGCATCAAAATAAACATCATAAAGGAGATAACCCCAACCCCGAAGTCGGTAAGCTCACGGATTGCCTTTTCGGCATCGTCGTCAAATGCCAATTGATAATAAGTCGTGTTTCGCAAAATCCCTCTGTCGATAAAAAGCCAGTACTTCGATTTGTTTCGTTTGTCTTTTAAAATGAGGCTGTCTAGTTCTTGGTTCGACATACCCAGTATGCGTTTGTGGTAAGCTCTGTTTTTAATATCACCTTTGCTTCCTTTTGCCTTAATGTGCTGTTTTCCAACGTTAAGTTTTACGGTGGCTTCATTTTTGATGGCATGCAACACCAAGGTGTATTCGATGCGTCCATTTCGACCAATTTTTTCGGTAAAATACTTCTGCATATCGCTATTCATATCAATAATCTCCTCGGTATTGGTCGTGTCAAGCGCCATTTGTTTTTGAATCGACAAAAGGGCAGGGCGTTGTTCTTCTGGGGGTAACTGTTCGATAATAGCACGTAAGGTATCATCTCGATGCACGTTCATTTCGTCGAGAATCTCATCTGGTTCAATGTCGAAGTTTTCTACATACGCAATAAATCCTTTAACCGCTTTCAAGGATTTTTCTTTGGAAGAAAGCCTTTCGAGGTCTTTTTGTACTTGTGCTAGTTTCGTTTGATGGGTAGCAACCAAGAGCGAATCTTGTTCTCTTTTGACTGAATCTATTTGCAGTGTTAAGGCTTCTATTTGTGCTTTGAGTAGTTTCTTTTGTGCTTTTACGGCATTAATTTTTTTCTCATGCCGGTCATTGGCTTGTTGCAATGCCAATGAATCTTGTTTCCCTTCGGTATGACGCTTGTCTTGATTTACACCTTTGATAAATCCATCGACAAAGTCTCGGTAAAAATCGGGTTTCTCCAATGCCATGTTTAGCACTTCGTCGAAAACTAAGAAAAATACAAATGAGGTAAGCAGATACAGGCGTATAGGCGGTACGTATCGGGCTCGTCGTCCTTCTAAAAAGTCCTTGGTGATTTTGCCAGGATACAAAAAAATAGCCTTGGCTGTATTATAAAATTTGGTATCAAAGTTGGTAATGCCTTCAAATACATCATATAACAATTGTCCAATCCCGACTTTTAAGTCGTGATTTTCTTGTCCGCAGGTGGCACAAAAGTTATCATCAGGGTTTAACATATTGTGGCAGTTGTGACAAACTTCCACTTTTCGTCTTTTCTTGTGGATAGACATAGTAACAATCAGTTCTTTTAGTGTGTTGAGGAGGTTTTGATAAAGTCACTGCTATTCTTAGGCATGGCTTCATACATTAAAAATAGTATTTTTTTCATAAAAAAAGGAGAAACCCAACAAGGTTTCTCCTTTCCACCACACAGAAATGCTTTTCTTTATTCGTCTAAGGGCGAGCCATCGTCTTCTACGCCTCCTTCGGGGTCGAGTAGGGCTTTGTCGTCGCCTTTTACTTTCTCTTTAATTTTGGCTTCAAGTTCGTCCATCAATTCTGGATTGTCCTTGATTAAATCTTTCACGGCATCTCGTCCTTGTCCTAAACGATTGCTGTTGTAGCTAAACCACGAACCCGATTTTTTTACAATTTCGAGGTCAACGGCCAAATCTAATACCTCTCCAGCTTTAGAGATACCTTCGCCATACATGATGTCGAACTCTACCACTTTGAAAGGAGGGGCTAATTTGTTTTTTACCACTTTTACTTTCGTGCGGTTGCCTATAATGTTATCGGCACCTTCTTTGATTTGTCCTATTCGACGAATATCCATCCGAATCGAAGAGTAAAATTTCAAGGCATTACCCCCTGTGGTTGTTTCGGGGCTACCAAACATTACGCCAATTTTATCACGTAATTGGTTGATGAAAATACAGCAACAACGGGTTTTGTTGACCACCCCTGCCAATTTACGTAAAGCTTGCGACATCAAGCGGGCTTGCAAACCCATTTTTGAATCGCCCATTTCGCCTTCCAATTCTGCTTTTGGCACTAAGGCAGCAACCGAGTCGATTACGCAAATATCTATCGCTCCCGAACTGATGAGCTGTTCGGCAATTTCAAGGGCTTGTTCGCCGTGGTCGGGTTGAGAAATGAGCAATTGACTGGTATCAATTCCGAGTTTTTCGGCATAGTTTTTATCAAAAGCGTGTTCGGCATCAATAAATGCCGCCAAGCCGCCACCTTTTTGGGCTTCGGCAATACAGTGCATCGCCAAGGTTGTTTTACCCGACGATTCTGGCCCGTAAATCTCTACAATTCTGCCCCTTGGTACGCCCCCGATGCCCAAGGCCAAATCTAAGCCAAGCGAGTTGGTCGAAATAACGGGGATGTCCATTACTTTGCTATCCGACAATCGCATGACTGTCCCTTTACCGTAGGCTTTGTCTAAACGCTCAAGCGTTGACTGTAGGGCTTTCAATTTTTCGGCTGCTGGATTGGCAGCCTCTGCTTGTTGCTTTGCCATTTCAAATATAAGTTACAACGACCCCACAGGGGAACGTCTTTCTCAAGGTTTATATCGTGATGATATTTTCTATTTAGACTTAAATATAAAGAAAAAGTAACGGAAAAAAACAAAAAAATTAGCACAAGTAATTTCGATGAGTAGGAAACATACCCTTGCTTGATTTGTAATTCCTCTGTGAAATTACAAGTTTTTTCAATAAAAAAAGTATTTTATGTAAAATATTTTTTCTTTAAAATGGGTATATTTTTTATTTATGAATAAAAAATAAAGATTTTAGCTTACTGAAATTAGCATTTTATTTTATCGAATAATACAAGCGTAGGGTTTTACAGACGATATAAGATGGTGCAAAAAAGAAGGAAATAGGCGGATTTCATCTTTTGGATTTCGGATTGCCAAAAAAAAGTTTTTTTTTCGTGTTCCGAAAGAGAAGCGTTACGTATGGAAGCATTGAAAAAGCAAAGAAGATTCAAAAAAAGATGGGCTGTAGGCGGTGTGTTGGGAGCTATCGTACTACTGGCATTATGGCAATGGAACTGGACAGTCTATTACTACCAACAAGCCAAAGGGGGGCTAAACATTGCCTTTAATACACGTCCCTTGGCAGCAGTATTGCAAGATACAAGCGTAGCCGATTCGCTCAAAGCACGCATCCGACTCATTGCCGACATCAAGCGTTTTGCCCTTGATTCGCTGCATTTACAAGATAATCCGAAGGTGTATCAAACCTTATTCGACCAGCAAGGCAAGCCCTTGGTGTATTTGCTTACAGTTGCCGAGCCTTACGAAATGAAGGGCGTTGATTTTTCCTTTCCGATTATTGGCACATTTAAGTATAAAGGCTTTTTCGATTCAACACGTGCTTGGCAAGAAGAAGCCCAATGGAAAAAACGAGGCTACGATACCGACATGGGCGAAGGCATTGCCTACTCTACGTTGGGCTGGCTACCCGAACCCATTTTGTCGAATATGCTGTTTTATTCGGAAGGGAAATTGGCAAGTTTGATTATTCATGAAATGACACACGGCACTATTTTCGTAAAAAACGACCACGAAACCAGCGAAAACCTCGCTAATTTTATTGGCGACTACGGCGCCGAACGCTACTTACAAGCCAAGTATGGTACACAATCAAAGCAATATTTGCATTATATCCAAGGCAAAAAAATAAGAGAACCTTTAGTCAAGTTCATGAATAAAAGTACGTTACAGCTCGATAGCCTTTATCAAAGCTTTCGTGCGTCGCATTCAAAAACGTATAAAGAAGCATCGAAACAAGCATTTATCAAAAAAATCATGTATCAACGCCAAGCCCTGATTCGGCAGTTGCGAGGCGATACTACAGCCCCCAAGCCCATTCTTGAATTGCCAAACAATGCCTATTTTATAGGCTTCAAGACCTATCATGCCAAACAAAACCAGTTTGAGCAACTATTTTATCAACAATTTCGAGGCGATTATCCACGCTTTTTAGCTTATTTGAAAGCGAAATATCCATAAAAATACGGTATTTATGAACGATTTTGAAATACTCTGGCATCACGTTATTTACAATGAGCATTTGCTCAAATTGCTGGCCTCTGCCGCCGTTGGAGCAATTATCGGAGCAGAAAGAGAATACCACAGCAAATCGGCAGGGCTACGTACCTTTACGCTGATATGTCTTGGTTCAACTATTTTTACCATTCTTTCCGAAAAAGTAGGGCTAAATACCTCGCCCGATAGGATTTCGGCCAATATCGTAACAGGCGTAGGTTTTTTGGGGGCAGGTATTATTTTTAAGGTAGATGACCGGGTAAAAGGGCTTACAACGGCGGCAATTATTTGGGTGACGGCAGCTTTGGGCATGGCTATTGGCGATGGTCATATCCTGTTGTCTTTTCTTGGAGCTTTTATCGTGTTTGGTATTTTACAGTTTTTTATCACATTTGAGAAATGGATTCATCGTTACGGCGAAACCCGTAATTACCGTATCATGGTGAAACAAAACGAAGATGGATTTCCTAAAATAGATGACTATTTCAAACAATTACGAATGCAGGCTAAAAAAGGAAAACAAACCTACAAAGATGGTGTTATCGTTTGTACGTGGTCGGTGAGGGGTAAAAGCGTAAAACACGAACGCCTAGCCAAAAAACTGATGAACGATAGCAGAGTATTAGAGCTAGAGTTTTGATATAGGTATAATAAATGTATTTTTGAGTATTAATACTTAATTTTTATAGAAACTGAACTGAACTTTAGTCTTTGAAAAGAGTACTAAACTTTAGTCATAAAACGAATAAAAAGTATTTTGTGCAAAATAGTACACATACCCGAAAAATAAATAATAAAGCCATAAAGTAAGAAAACTGTTATTCAAAGCAGAAAAATATCATTTTGTAAAAATTCATTCATGACAAAAAACGACTAAAAACGACTACTCAACGGCAAAAATACTCCAAACAGGGGCAATTTTGATTATTTCATATAAAATACTATCACCAAGTGGTGTTATTGACTATTTTTGTATAGTAGTTATTTTAATAGTTACAATTATTGAAATAAAATACGCCCTTATGAATTTAGTATCATAAAAAATTTGCACAACAAATACATCAGTACCCAAGATTATTGCATCAAACTATTGGATTATTGTTTTAAATTTTAACGACTCCGACTATTAAATCTTCCATGAATGTTGATACAAGTATCGATACTACATTTGTTTTGCCATATTACCTCTTAAACAAAAGATTGTAAAAATGCTTTTTAAACCTATTGTATAAAAAACAAAGGTGTTTTCCGACATCCACAATAGTGCTAAAACGTTCGTACAATGTTGAATACCCTTAGTAGGACTACCTACCACAACCCCTTGATATTAGATTCCCAGAAAGGAATAGCTTAATCTGATAAAAGAGCACAACTATGACATTGGCAGCAAAACCCCAGAATGAAAAAGAGCGCTTGGCGGCCTTGGAAGAGTATCATATCTTAGATACTTTACCCGAACAAGACTTCGATGCAATTATCAAAATTGCTTCCGAAATTTGCCATACGCCTATCTCTCTCATCTCGATTGTAGATAAAGACAGGCAGTGGTTTAAAGCCAAAAATGGGCTAGAGGTTGACGAAACCCCTAGAGATGTTTCGTTTTGTGCTCATGCTATTTTACAGCCAGACACTCCGATGGTGGTAAATGATGCACGAAAAGATAACCGATTTTTCGACAATCCGCTTACGATTGGTGCTCCGAACGTAATCTTTTATGCAGGTGTGCCTTTGGTTACGCCCGAGGGCTATCCACTTGGAACGCTTTGCGTCATTGATAACCAGCCTAAAACACTTACAGAAGAGCAACTGGTAGCCTTGAGAGCCTTGGCAAGCCAAGTAATGGGACAGTTTGAGTTACGCAAAAAAGCTTTAGAATTAGAACGCATTAGTGACGATTTAGAGCGAAAAAATAGAGAGCTTTGGGAAGCAAAAGAAGAACTAGAGGAGGCATTGAAGGCAAAATCGACCTTTTTGTCGATGATGAGCCACGAAATCAGAACGCCTCTTCATGCAATATTGGGTAATATCAATTTGCTCCTCGAAGAGTCGCCTCGTCCCGACCAAGAAGCACCTTTGAGTGTGCTGAAATTTACGGGCGAAACCTTGCTTTCTATTATCAATGATATTTTAGATTATAGCAAACTTGAAGCCAATAAGGTACAGCTCGAAAAAATACCTTTTAATATTCGAGATTTGATTGCCAATATTGTAAGTATCAATGCCCACCGAGCAAGAGAAAGAGGCAATGCAATCAAAGTTGAGATTGCCGAAGATGTGCCTTCGTACCTTTCAGGCGACCCTACTCGCTTGGTGCAGGTCATCAACAACTTGGTGTCAAATGCTGTTAAGTTTACCAAAAAAGGAAGTGTTACAATCAAAATTTCTATCATCGAATACGGCGAAACGTTTGATAAATTGCTGTTTGAAATAATTGATACAGGCATTGGTATTCCGAAAGAAGCACTTGATAATATTTTTGAAGAATTTGCTCAGGCTTCTTCTGTCACGACACGCCAATTTGGCGGTACCGGCTTGGGCTTGGCTATTATTCGTAAACTGCTCCGCTTGTTCAATAGCAATATTCAAGTAAAAAGTGAGGTAGGGCAGGGGTCTAATTTTTATTTTACCATCCAATCTCCCAAAGTCCTTGCCCCACATACCCGCAAAACAATTGAAACAGAATATGATTTCAAAGGTTTTGATGTGCTGGCTGTCGATGACAATGAAATTAACCTACGGATTATCAGTAAAAATTTAGAGAAAAAAGGCGTTTCGGTGCAAACCTTTTTCTCACCAATTGAAGCACTTGCGTCGGTGCGTTCGGGGACAAAATACGATTTAGTAATTGTTGATTTGCAAATGCCTGAAATGAATGGTTTTGAATTGGCCGCCGAAATTCGGAAGGTTTTGCCTCATGTGCCCATTATTGCAAGCTCGGCCGATAGCAACAACGAAACGCTGGAGTTGGCCTTACAGTCGGGTATGAACGACTACCTGCTCAAGCCGCATACGCCCAATGATATGTATATTTTGCTGGCCAAACATTTGCTCTTCAAAAACGAAGATGTGGAAGGCTAGAAAGGTTTTTGAACAATAAAACTATTTTCAACGAATAATATTTGTAGATAAAAAGGTAGTGTCATGACACTACCTTTTTTTATGCTTTGGGTTTAGTTTTGAAGCTAAGGAAATACAATATTTAATCAAGAGCTTTAAAAAGAGCGTATTATAAATAAATATAAAATCCATTAAATAATTTTTGGATAAAAAAAATATTCAAAATTGTTTTTGTTTTGAGTAAATTATGTATTTTTGTCTAGTTGAATTATTTTAAATAAATCTCTAATGCTTACAAATCATGGAAGAAACGAAAAAACTCAAGATTATTTATTGGATTAGCACAGGTATTTTAGCCCTTTTTATTTTACCTGGCATATTCTTCATGAATAGCGAAATGGCAAAAGCTGGAACACAGCATTTAGGTTTACCCGAATGGTTCAGAATAGAAACGAGTATTGGTTCTTTTCTTGGAGGTGTTTTTTTAATTCTCCCTTGGATTGGCCCACGCTTGAAAGAGTGGACCTATGTTGCCTTGGGCATCACCTACATTTCGGCATTGATTGCCCATCTTTCCGTTGATGGCATGGTTGCCGAATCGTTTATGCCACTTGTTACTTTTGCCTTGTTGCTTACGTCTTATGTAACTTATCATAAGGTAATCAAGCAATAAAAGGTCTTGTTTTACCAAAACCTTTCATCAAATATCATTATTAAATTTACCCTAAAAAGCTCCTTTCAATGGCTGTATAGCAAAGTATTGCACGTGGCTTGTGCCGTGGGTTTGCATGATCTGTATTTTTGTAAAAGGAGTAGCTGGAAAAAACAACTCTGTCATGTTTATCGTGCCTTTATCGGCAAATAACTCGGCGGAAGAAACATCAAAAAATACCTGTAATTCAATGGTTTTTGTATCAAGAATGCGTGGTGCAACATGAATTTGCTTGGCAAAATCTGTAGAAAAATCGTTCTTGCCTGCCTTGATACGGTTGCTAAAAAACTGTTTGTTTACTAAATCATATCCTACTGTATAAACCTCTTTTTGCGTATTTGAAAATTCTATTATGAGTTCTCCTTGAGGTTGTTGCGGTACATCGAAACGTAGCGTAACAACCGATAGGGTAGGGGCAAAAGTCAACGCTGGCTCGAAGGGCTTATCTGATTTTAGCTGAATAGCTCGTGCTTCATATTTTTGCGGAAGAAACAACTTTTTGACTTCCTTTACGGGTAAAGATGCCAGCCGATAGCCTTGTTTCGTAGCAACCAACGCCAAGGTTCTAGGCAAGGTATTGGCACTACGCCAAGTATCTGTTGGCACTTGGTTGGCATAGTCCCAGTTGCTCATCCATCCCAAGAAAATACGCCTGCCGTCTTCCTTCGGCACATCCGACCACGTTACGCCAGCATAATTGTCACGGCCATGGTCAAGCCAAATCGCTTTGTTACGTTGTAAACTTTCTTCAAATTTTTTGTCTAGTTGAAAAACGTTTCCATCAAAATCACCAATGAAATATTGCGTAGCCGAGCCATGATTGGGCCCTCCGGGATTGATGCTACTGAGTAAAACCCATCGGGTTTGTTGGGTGCTAGGGTCTTGTAACATAAAAAAATCAGGACATTCCCATACGCCACCGTGTGCACCCCATGTTTTGCCAAAGCTACTGGCATATTGCCATTGCAAAAGATTGGATGATACCCAAAATTCTACATGGTCTTGCACCGCCAGTACCATTACCCACTGTTGATGGATGTTGTCCCAACTTACTTTGGGGTCTCTGAAATCTTTGATACCTTGGTTCGGAATCACAGGATTGCCTGCGTATTTTGTCCAAGTACGCCCTTTATCGTGGCTGTAAGCAATCGCCTGTGATTGAAAATTTGTTGCTCCACGCTTTTCGGCAGCCATGTCATGATACGTAAATATGGCTATCAGCGGAGGCTCATTGTTTTTTCCTAACCCACTGGTATTATGCCAATCAACCACTGCACTGCCCGAAAAAATATAGCCTAGACTATCGGGATAAAGGGCAATGGGCAGATGTTGCCAATGAACCAAATCGGTACTGACGGCATGACCCCAGTGCATAGGCCCCCAAACGGTAGCGTCTGGATAATGTTGGTAAAACAAATGGTATTCGCCAGCATAATAAACCATACCATTGGGGTCGTTCATCCAAGCTTTGGGGGGCGTAAAATGATAGGCTGGGCGATGGCGTTCTTGGGCATACATAGTATTGAGATACAACACAAATACACACAGCAAGCAACGAGTGCTTGCGAAAATTGGCTTTAACATATTCAATGTTGTTGATAAAAATGGTTAATGAAATAAACAAAAATATTAGTTACTAAACTTTTCGATACTCATTTCTGTGCCGTTCCAAACGGCGTAATGATAGCTCGATACGGGGCTATCGTAGCACCATTCGCCTAGGTTGATATAACGGCTGTCGGGTGCAACGACCATATCGAGTAGTAAATGTCTATGACCAAAAATATAAAATTGATGATGGGCTGTTTTTTCAACCTGACGGGCATGGTTGAGTAGCCATTCGTCTTCGCCCTTGTAAACAAGCTCTCTTCGCTGACGTGCGGGGTCTTTTCTGCTACCCGACCACCAATGAGCCAAGGCAATACCTACGTGTGGATGCAGCCAGCCGAAAGCCCACTGGCAAAGCTTATTTTCAAAGATTTTTTTCAATACTTTATAGCCATTATCGCCAGGGCCTAAGCCATCGCCGTGGGCAATGTATAAGTGCTGCTGCTGAGAAGCATCGGCATAGCTTAGTTGATATTGCTGTGGGTCACGATATACTTTTATGCCCATTTCTTTCGTAAAATAATCAAAAATCCATATATCGTGATTGCCTGTAAATAAGATGATTTCGATACCACTATCAGATAGCTCGGCTAGTTTGCCTAACAAACGCACAAAGCCTTTGGGAACAGCATTTTTGTATTCAAACCAAAAATCAAAGACATCTCCAACCAAAAAGATTACTTGGGCATCGGCTTTGATGGTGTCTAGCCAGCGAAGCATCTTTTTTTCACGGGCTAAACTGGTATCAAAATCAGGATAACCCAAATGAAAATCGGAGGCAAAGTAGATTTTTTTATTAACTTGTAAGTGAATAGGAATCATTGATTTGATGATAAAATGAACAATCTTTCGTACAAATAAACAAAAAGCCCTTTATCTATACCAGACAAAGGGCTTTAATTTTATGTAATCCTATCGAAAAGCTATGGCATTAGGCTTCTGTTGAAGTAGAAGCCTCGCTGTCGGCTTGTGCCGCTTCTGCTTCTTCTTGTATTTTCTTTTCTTTTTGTTCTTCGCCTCTGATAAACTCTTGGTAGGTGGTTAGCTGTGCATACGGACGAGAACCTACTAATCGTTCTAAATCGTTTTGGAACAAGACTTCTTTTTGCAATAATTCTTGGGCTAAAATCTCTAACTTATCTTGTTTCGCAATCAACAAATCTTTGGTACGTTGATAAGCTTCTTGGATAAGTTTACGTACTTCTTCGTCGATTTCTCTGGCTGTTGTTTCTGAATACGGTTTACTAAAATTGTATTCAGAACCCTTAGAATCATAGTAAGAAATATTGCCTAGGCGGTCGTTCATACCGTAGATTGTCACCATGCTGTACGCCAACTTCGTGATACGCTCTAGGTCGTTTTGTGCTCCTGTCGAGATTTTTCCGAAAATAATATCCTCGGCTGCTCGTCCACCTAGCGTAACGCACATTTCGTCGATAAGCTGTTCGGTGCGGTACAAGAATTGTTCTTTAGGCAAATACTGTGCATAGCCCAACGCTGCTACGCCACGAGGTACGATGGTTACTTTTACCAAAGGATTGGCGTGTTCTAAGAACCAGCCTGCAATAGCGTGACCTGCTTCGTGGTATGCTACAATTTTCTTTTCTTCTGGCGAAATCAGCTTGTTTTTCTTTTCCAAACCACCAATCACCCTATCCATTGCCTCTTGGAAGTCTTTCATATCAACCGCCGTTTTGCCTCTGCGTGCGGCAATCAAAGCAGCCTCATTGCACACGTTGGCAATTTCGGCACCAGCAAAACCTGGTGTTTGAGCCGAAAGTTCTTTCGGGTCAACGTCGGCCGATAATTTCAACGGTTTTAAATGTACTTTGAAAATCGCCTCACGCCCTACAATATCAGGTTTGTCAACCGAAATTTGGCGGTCGAAACGACCCGGACGCAACAAAGCCGAATCTAGTACATCAGGGCGGTTGGTTGCAGCCATGATAATAATACCTGAGTCAGTGGCAAAACCATCCATTTCAACCAACAACGAGTTGAGGGTATTTTCACGCTCATCGTTTGCACCAGGCATTGCACCACGGCCACGAGAACGACCCACAGCGTCGATTTCGTCGATGAAAATGATACATGGTGCTTTTTCTTTGGCTTGCTTAAACAAATCACGTACACGAGCCGCACCCACACCCACAAACATCTCAACAAAGTCGGAACCCGATAGGGAGAAGAACGGTACACCTGCTTCTCCAGCTACAGCTTTAGCCAAGAGGGTTTTCCCTGTTCCGGGAGGGCCTACCAACAACGCACCTTTCGGGATTTTACCCCCCAAGTCGGTGAATTTTTTGGGGTTTTTCAGAAACTCAACAATCTCTTGAATTTCTTCTTTTGCCTCATCCAAGCCAGCCACGTCGTTGAACGTAATTTTCACTTTTGCTTCGCCCTCAAAAAGCGTAGCACGAGAACGCCCAATATTGAAGATTTGTCCGCCTGGGCCACCAGCACCTCCCATACGGAAGAACATAAAATACACCCCAATAAACATCAAAATCAAGAAGCCTGGGCCCATCAAAAACTCAAACAAGCCCGTGCGTTCGTCGGAAGTAGCATGAATGCGTTGTTCACGAGGGATATTTTTTTGCAGTTCGTTCAGTTCTGTTTCAAAAGCAAAAGAAGAGTTGATTTTCATCTCAAAATGAGGGCCAGAGCCTTGTCCCATGACACTTTGCTGTTCAGAAAGCTCGGCTTTGTAGTTGGGGAGGGCTTCTTTTTTGAGTGTAATCTCAACAAGATCTTTGTTTTTAATAATGGTTAGTTTTGAAATCTCTTTTTTGAGCACCATCTCTTCAAATTGAAGAGGCTCAATTTCTTTCAGCACACGTGTTTTACTGAGGAAATAGATGCTAACCAGAGCAATAATTAAAGCCACCACTAGCCAGCCTTGAAAGCCACCATTGGGTACACTGGGGCGGCGAGACGGTTTTTGGAAATCGTGCTGTCTGTTATCTCCGCTGTTGTTTTCTGCCATTGTTTTTTAAATTACACTTTAAATTCTTGAATGCGAATCCAGCTATTGAATTGTGCAAATTGCTTTTAAGGAGGTACAGAATTTTTGCCACTTAAAAACAGGTTCGGAGTAGGTCAATAGCTGAATGTTGTCTTTTTCTTTATCCAACATCTTTTATAACTAGATTGTTTCTCGATGCTACAAATCATGAATAAAGGCGAAATGATTTTATGAGAGGTTGTAAAAATGCTTAAACGGTGTCTTCGTCAAAATAAGAAAAAGTGGCATCGCCCCATAATTCTTCTAATTTATAAAATGACCTTCTATCTTTCTTGAAAATATGTACTACTACATCGTAATAATCTAACAAAATCCACTCTCGGTTGCTTTTGCCTTCTACGCTACTCGGATTGAGGCGGCTTGCTTCCCAAATTTCTTTATCTACAGAATCGGCTATGGCATCTATTTGGGTATCTGATGTTCCTGAACAAACGACAAAGAAATCGGTAAACGCATTTTTCACGCCTCGCAAATCCATCACTACAATGTCTAATGCTTTCTTTTCTTGCATTCCTTTGACTACTAAACGACTAAGTTCCTCTGAACTTATTTCTTTTTCTGCTTTAATTTCTACCATGCTTAATGCGAATATGTTGTTCTCTTGTGGGCTGTGCCTTGTATATTTGTGCAATAATAAATACGCAGAGGCTGATATTTTCTAAAAGAATTGGCTGTTTCCTCGGAATATTACTATTTAAAACCTAAAATTACAAAATAACCTTGTACAAAATTCAACCCAACACTTTATTTACTGGCAAAAATATTAAATATCTGCCAACTTGTCATTCTACTAACGACATTGCGGCTGAAATGATTCAATCAAATCAGGCTTTTGAGGGAACTATTGTAATTACCGACCACCAAACGGCAGGTCGAGGGCAGCGAGGTAATACATGGGAGGCTTCTGTAGGGCAAAACCTTACTTTTTCGCTGATTCTTAGGCCTTCTTTCCTCAAAGCAAGTGAGCAATTTCAACTCAACGTGGCTGTTTCTTTGGGTGTTCATGCGTTTTTAAATGCTTTTGTTGCCGATGGTTTGAAAATAAAATGGTCGAATGATATTTATCATTACGATAAAAAAATAGGTGGTATGCTTATTGAAAATACGTTGCAAGGATACCACATTGGCTACTCGGTGGTGGGCATTGGGCTGAATATCAACCAAACCGACTTTGGTGTTCCAACGGCATCGTCGTTGCGTAATATTACCCAACAATCGTCAGCGTATGACCTCTCGGCGATGCTTAGGGCTTTGGCGGAACAAATAGAAAAATATTACTTGCTCCTCAAACAAGGGCAATACGACAGGCTAAAGCACTTGTATTTGAGCGTATTGTATCGTTACCAAGAATGGCATTATTTCAAAAAAAATGATACCGTTTTTCTCGGACAAATCATTGGAATTGATACTTACGGAAAACTTGCTATTGAAACGGAAGAAGCCGAAATTCAGTATTTCGATTTCAAAGAAGTTGCTTTCGTGATTTAAACTTACAACATAAAAGTATTGATACATTCGATGATGTAAGCCACGGCTGTATCTGATAATTCGGGATGAATAGGCAGGCTAATAATTTCCTGATAAAGTAAGATGGTATGAGGCAAATTGAGCTGGCGGTAGGAGGCATAAGCTTCTTGCTGATGCGGAGGAATAGCATAATGCAAGCTCGTTTCAATGCCTTTGGCTGCCAAATATGCCCGTAGTTGGGTTCTGGCAGTGCAACGAATGACAAACTGGTGCCAAGCGTCCTGCCATAAAGTATTGGTTGGCGGAAGCATAACCTGCGGATGCCGAATACCTTGGCAATAAGCATGAGCAATGGCTCTTCGGCGTTGGTTCATGGCATCGAGGTCTTGTAATTTGAGGTATAAAAAAGCAGCTTGTAGCTCGTCCATGCGGCTATTAATGCCTTGATACATATAGGTTTGCTTGTCGATACTCCCATAATTTCGGAGACTTTTTATGGTATGGGCTAGGATTGTGTTGTTGGTCGTAATACACCCTGCATCGCCCAATGCACCCAAATTTTTGGTCGGATAAAAACTAAAACCTGCTGCTTCGCCCAAACTTCCTGCTTTGTTGCCTTGGTATTCGCTGCCGTGTGCTTGAGCCGCATCTTCCAGAACGAGCAATTGGTATTGATTCGCCAAGGCGTGTATGTCGTGCATGGCGGCACATTTGCCATAGAGATGTGTGACCAAAATAGCCTTGGTTTTCGCTGTAATCACTCGCTCAATACTAGCAACATCGGTTAAGTAATTGCTTAAAGAGGGTTCTGCCAAAACTGGAATATGTCCTGCCCTAGAAATTGCCAGTAAACCTGCGATAAAGGTATTGGCAGGAACAATAATTTCGCTGTTGGGAGGGAGTTGCAAAGATTTGATTATCAAATACAAAGCGTCGAGCCCACTGCCTACACCAATGCAGTGTTGTACGCCACAATAATTGGCAAAAGCTTCCTCAAATTGAGTCAATGACCTACCTAAAATGAATTGTCCTTCTTGTAGCTTTTGGCTAAAAACGCTTTGAAGCTGTGTTTCATACCGACGATTGATGTCGGCTAAAGGTAGAAAGGGGATGTGCATAGGGGTATAAGCAAGGGTGTAAAGGGGTGTATAAAAGATTGTAAGAGATACATTAATTGATACCAATTTTACTTCCAATATAACTTAATAAAAACTGCCTAAAAGGATAACTCCTGTTCTGTAAAATTCTATTGTATTGATTTTGCCAAAAAGCTCTTTTTTGATGGGGTGGCAGGTGTATGAAGATGGCATTTATCCCGTCTAGCACCTCTTTGGCTCGGGTTTCTTTTAAGCGACTATGATTTAAGTTAAGAATTTCGATAAAAGCCTCCACTTGTTTTTTGGTTTGTTCATCCAAGTTGGGTTTAGCAAATACACTGCCATCTGCATAAGCACCAAAATAACTATTGGTTTTGGTTGTGCTCGCATCGACATTTCTATAAAAAATGATAGGACTTATAAGGCTGCTAAGTCTTTGTTTGTCGCAATGAACTTTGCCTTCACTATCTTTCATTTGAGTTTTACAAACTACGACCAAATTATAATAATTCGTTGACAGGTTTACATTGTGTTCTTTGGGTGTAACATGTTCAATGGAAGCGTTTTCAATAGGAATAACCTGCTGACAGTAAGCACATAATCCATGTTGTTCATTGAGTAAAAAACGTTTAGCAAGCCTTAGATTTGTTAAAGCGTCGTAATCTTTCTTGTAGTCAAAAGATCTTATTCCATCGGCTTTTGTAAACCATCTATCCCAATCTTGGGGTGGCGTAGGATATTTTTCTATGTATTGCATGGTGCTTACTTATAGTTGATTCATTGATTTCTGCCATTCTAAAAGTGCAATAGCTTTACTAATTTCAAAATCTTCAAAGCCTAAAAGTTGCGTAAGTTCGTTAAGTAAAATCTCAGCTTCCTCAAATTGATTTTCATCAATCAAGCGAAACAGTTGGTTTAATTTATTTTGCGTAGGAATGTGTCTGTCATAAGCACCCAGTACATTTCTTAGCACACTATTGACTTGCTTTCCGAAAAACTCAGATTCATATTTTTGTACTTGGTTATTATCAATCAAGTAGAGTATGCCATGTTGGAAATTGGCGACTACCGTTGGGCTATGCGTTGTGATGAAAAACTGTACCTTTGGAAAAAGCTTTTGAATCATCTCAATTGCTTTTGCCTGCCATTTAGGATGAAGGTGTAAATCAATTTCATCTATTGTCACGACACCAGTAATATTGTTGGAAATTTCATCCAAAGAAAGCCAAGGATTCAGTTGTGAGGCTCTCCATACCAAGTCGATAATCAAGTAAAGAAGATTTCTAAAGCCATCAGAGTAGTAATTCAGTGGCAAGTCATGTTCTTCATCAAAATAGATAAAAACCTCATTGTTAAAATAAGGGTCTTGATAAATTTTTAGAGGAAAATCTTCGGGTAAATCTAAAAATAAAATTAAAGTTTTTTTAATGGCTTCTTCCACATTTTCTAAAACAAAGTCAGTTTTGCCACCAATGTCTTTAATTTGTAAAGTTGCTCTTCTTGTGACAGCATTTCCTAGCCATTCTTTTAGAACCGTCTTGATAGCGTTTTCTTCAAGACATTGCAAATATCCATTTCTTCTTCCAAAAGCTGCATCATACGTTTGTTTGGTGGATTGTCGAGCATCTTTGAATAATCTTTGTGTAGAATAATAGGCAATCAGTGGGGCAATATCCTGATTATTAGTTGTTTCAAAAGCTTGGAAGAATTTTTTTCCATATTCTTTTATAGCGTCTATGTCTTTGTTGTCGTTGCTTTTGGTATCACGGTTTTTAGTGCGTGACCAACTTTTTTTCAACAGACTTGAGTTGGCAACAATAGTGGTGGACAATGCCCTTTTGCCCTTTGTAATTTTTATTTCATCAAATTCAATCACTCGGTGCATTTTTTGAGGTTGTGAGGAAAAGAAGCCTCCTAGAGCAACATTGATAGCTTCTAAGAGGCTTGTTTTACCACTGCCATTTCCTCCAACAAAAAGGTTTACACCACTCGAAAACGAAACGCTGATGTCATCAAAATTTTTGAAATTTGTTATGCCAAGCTCATCAATTCTCATTTGTCATCATTTAATTAGGAACTCAATTTTTTATAAATATAAGCGAAACCTTGATGATTATTGCTTTTGTAACATGAGTTTTCGTTTCAGCCTGCTAAACCAACGCTTCAAACAAAATTTCAACCACGTGTTTGGCTTTTCGACCTGTTCCATCGTGGATTTGGTGACGGCAACTGGTGCCAGAAGCCGCAATGATTACGTCGTCGCCTTGTTGGCGGATAGTGGGGAAAAGCACCAATTCGCCTACTTGGTTTGAAAGCTCGAAATGTTCTTTTTCATACCCAAAAGAACCTGCCATTCCACAGCAACCACTCGGAATCAATTGCACTTCGTAATTGCTTGGCAACGAAAGTGTTTTTTTCGCAGGAACAAGGCTAGATAAGGCTTTTTGCTGGCAATGGCCGTGCAGTTTTACCAAACGTTTTTCTTGCGTAAATACTTTTTTATCAATGCGTTTGGCTTCGTTTTCTTTGGCTAAAAACTCTTCCATCATCAAGGCATTCGAGGCCAATTGGCGAGCAGCTTCCAACAGATTTTCATCAACCAAATCGGGGTATTCATCCCTAAAGGTCAGAATGGCCGAAGGCTCTATGCCAACCAAAGGCGTTTGTGCTGTGATAAGGTCTTTGAGTAAACTAACGTTTTGTGTAGCCAACGCTTTAGCTTCATCTAGTAAACCTTTAGATAGCTGAGGTCTGCCCGATTCCACATGTTTTGGAATGATAACTTCGTAGCCTAATTTTTCTAATAATAATACCGCTTTTTTACCAATCTCAACATCGTTATAATTGGTAAATTCATCGGCAAAAAGATACACTTTTTTACTCAGGCCACTTGGCTTAGGATGTTTTTTATACCAATGTAAAAACGTTTCTTTCGCCAGTAAAGGCATGGTACGGTCGGGGTGAAAACCAACCACACTGTTCGCAATTTTGCGTAGTGCTGGCGTATCGAAAACTAAATTATACGCCCAAGGCACATACGATGCTACCTTTGATAATTTTGAAAAATTGGCAATCAAGCGGCTGCGGAGTGGCACGCCATTGTCTTTGTAATATTGGTGCAAAAACTCCATTTTTAGTTTTGCCATATCCACATTAGAAGGACAATCAGATTTACAACCTTTACAAGCCAAGCACAAGTCCATCACTTCTTTGATTTCATTGTGATTGAAGCGGTTTTCTTGGGTTGAATTGGTGAGAAATTCTCTCAAAATATTAGCCCTTGCCCGTGTGGTTTCTTTTTCGTTGCGTGTAGCCATGTACGAAGGACACATCGTGCCGCCCGATAAATGCGTTTTACGACAATCGCCAGAGCCATTGCATTGCTCGGCGTGTTGTAAAATATCTTGGTCGTAAAAACGGAAAGTTGTTTTGAAAGCTGGCGTGGTTTGCCCCGGCGTATAACGCAAAAACGTATTCATCGGAGGCGTATCGACAATCTTATTAGGATTGAAAATATTTTGAGGGTCCCAGGCTTTTTTGATTTCTTTCATCAACAAATAGTTGTGTTCGCCCACCATTTGTCTGATAAACTCCCCACGCAAACGCCCGTCGCCATGCTCGCCCGAAAGCGAGCCATTGTATTTTTTGACCAACGTAGCAATCGCCTCGGCAATCAGTCGAAACTGTTGGTTGCCTTCTACCGTTTTGAGGTTGATGATAGGACGCAGGTGCAATTCGCCTGAGCCAGCGTGTGCATAATGCACACAGTACATATCATTAGCTTTGAGAATTTCGTTAAATTCTCGGATAAATTCAGGTAAATCGTTGACATCTACGGCCGTATCTTCAATCACGGCGACAGCTTTTTCATCGCCGGGCAAATTAGACAGCAAACCCAAGCCTGCTTTTCGTAAATCCCACACTTTTTTGGTATCAGCCCCATATACCACAGGGAAATGAAAGCCAAGCCCTGCGGCCCGCATTTCGGCTTCCATCGCTGCCGCCTGTGCCTCAATGTCGCTGATAGCCTCGCTACGCAGTTCAACCACTAAAATAGCTCCGGGGTCGCCCTGTACAAAGAAGCGGTTTTGGCGATGCTCAGGGTTTGCCTTGGTACATTCGAGGATATAATGGTCGATGAGTTCTGAGGCCGAAGGTTTGTATTTAATAGCAATCAAATTGGCACGCAAAGCCTCGTCAACCGAATTGAAATGCGCACATACCAAGCCAATTTCTTTAGGAGGCAGGTCGTTTACGTGTAATTTTATTTCTGTAATAAAACAAAGCGTCCCCTCCGAGCCAGCAATGAGCTCGCACATATTGAAAGGCTTGCCAGTGTTGGTATAAGGTGCACATCCCAACAGCATATCTAAAGCATAGCCCGTATTACGACGCTCGATGCTAGGCTTAGGAAACTCTTTCCGAATCTCTTCTTGGTTGGCGGGGTTGCTTAGGATTTCGTTGGTTTTGAGAAAAATTTTCTCTAAAAGCGTAGCCGAGCCATTTTTCTGGGCGGCAGTTTGTACAATACCCTGAAAAGTAGCTACATCGGTAGCCTTAAAAACGGTTTCTGAGCCATCGGCCAAAATAGCTTTTACCTCTAAAAGGTGGTCACGAGTAGAGCCATAAACCATTGAGTTTGAGCCACAAGAGTTATTTCCTACCATACCACCAATCATGGCACGGTTGGCCGTAGAAGTTTCTGGACCAAAGAAAAGTCCATGCTTTTTCAACTCCATGTTGAGTACATCACGCACCACACCCGGTTGTACACGCACCCAATGCTCCTCTTTATTGATTTCTAAAATTTGGGTAAAATGCTTCGATACATCTACGACAATCCCATTTCCAACGACTTGTCCAGCCAAGGAAGTTCCTGCTGTACGAGGAATGATAGACGTACCATGATGGCTTGCAAAAGCGATTAGCTTATGAATATCCTCAATCGTTTTAGGAATAGCAACAGCCGTGGGCATTTCACGATAAGCCGAGGCATCGGTCGCATACAAAGTACGCATGACAGTATCATGAAAAAACTCTCCTTCGAGCGTTTGACCTAATTGTTGGAGGAGCGATGGGTTTATTGTTGAACTCATTGAATTTGGCTAACGAAAATAAAATGGGTAACACTGATAACAACACCAAGCAATTTTAGTCGCCTAGTGCTTGTAACGACGAATCGCCGCAAAGATACAAATTTAACTTTTATGTAGGTGAAAATCCTTGCGTAGGGCTGTAGAATACGGGCTTGATTTTGCGTATATTGATATAGCGTTAAATTTATGCTATTGCTCAAGAGCTTACTGAAATGATAGCCATTTATTACAGCCTAATGTTGCACATTATTGGAAGAATAAAAAGAAAAAATCAGGCATGAAAGCATTACAAATTCGCAGAAATAAGCTTACCGCATAAGTTTATTTTGCAAAAGTTTGCAAATGTAATATTGTGTTTAATTGACACTTTTATAAAATACTGTGTAAATAAGGCTCAAATAAGCATAAAAAGAGGGTATAAAATCTTCAATAATATTAAAACAAAAAAGGCATCCGAGAAGGGTAATATGAAGAGAAAATGAAATTGTATTATTTTTATGAAGAACGTTTGAATTTTGTACAAAAGAGAGTTTTCGGTATTAATAAATGAATTTTTATAAGGGAATAAATAATTTTTTTTCATGTTTTTTAATATAAGAAAAGTACAATAAATATCAGGTTGTTATAAAGGTTTAAATTTAACTTTTTTTAACAAAAACCTTATACAAGCAATGTTTTACAAAGTTTTGCAAAAGTGTACTATACTGTTCTATGATGTTAGGGAGTATAGATTAAGTGCAATTTTGCAGAAAAAAGCAGTTAAAATGAAATAAAATTTTTTCAAAAAAAAATTGAATTATAAAAACTTTCTCGCCTATTTTGCTGAACAAATTCGCAACATATTCATACTTTTTGCGGTGAAAGTGCCATTGGTCAATCACTAATTACAGTAAAAAATGGCATTAACCACTGTATCAGCAAAGGATGAACGAGTAAGCGAAAAGTTGTATTTCTTAAAATTCATTAACCATTTTTCCCAATCTTAAAATTACCTATGAAAAATCATTTTTACCGATGGTTTGGTCGCCCAACGCGACAAGGTGCAGTATCGAAGGGACTTTTAAAGTTCGCTGCGATAGCTGTAGCAATGCTTGTGTCTGTAGGGGTGTACGCTCAAGACAAAACTGTTTCTGGAAAGGTTACTGATAGTGCAGATGGCTCTGGCTTGCCAGGTGTATCAGTTTCAGTAAAAGGAACAAACAAGGGTACTCAGACAGATGCAAATGGTTTGTATAAACTAAGTGTTTCTCCTAATGCAACATTAGTTTTTTCATTTGTGGGGTATGCAAAACAAGAAATTTCTGTAGGCAATCGTTCTCAAGTGAACGTAGCCCTCGTTTCTGAAACAAAGGCTTTGGAAGAAGTTGTAGTGGTAGGTTACGGTACGCAGAAAGTGAAAGATGCAACGGGTGCGGTTTCGTCAATTTCTCCTAAAGACTTCAACAAAGGGGTAATCAACTCGCCAGAACAATTGTTGCAAGGTCGTGTAGCAGGTGTTCAGATGACTCCAAACTCAGGTGATCCTGGTTCTGGTATCAGCATCAACATTCGTGGTACAGCCTCTTTGCGTGGTGACAATGGTCCATTATTTGTAATTGATGGTGTACCTTTGGACAATACAGATATGGCTAACAACCAATCTGGTGATGCAGGTGTTGGTCAAGTGGCTTCAAGAAACCCATTGAACTTTATGAACCCAGCCGACATTGAGAACATCTCTATTTTGAAAGATGCTTCTGCTGCTGCTATTTATGGAGCTAGAGGTGCAAACGGGGTAGTATTGATTACGACCAAAAAAGGAAAATCAGGTGCAGGTATTTTCAACTTCTCTGCCAACTTTTCTGTGGCAAGTATTGCTAAAAAATATGATTTGTTGACTCCAAGCGAATTTCTTGCTCAAATGCAAAGAGCTGGTCAAGATGTAAACTCTAGCTTAGTAAATGGAAAATCTAGTACTGATTGGCAAGACCAAGTATTCCGTACAGCGGTGACACAAAACTACAACATGAGCTATGGTGGTGGTACTGATAAAACAAGCTACTATTTCTCGTTGGGGTATCAAGACCAACAAGGTATTGTAAAAACAACGGCTCAAGATAAGCTTCAGGCTCGTATCAATGCTACACACAAATTATTTGACGATAAAGTAACGATTGGTGTTGCCATGACAGTTGCTAAAATCAATGACGTGTATGCTGCTACAGGGGGTAACGTAGGTTATGAAGGTAACTTGCTCGGTCGTGTTATCAACACCAACCCTACATTCCCAGTGTATGATGCAACAGGAGCTTACTTTACAACCGGTAGTTTGGCATTCCGTAACCCTGTGTCTTTGATTAATAACTATCACCAGTATGGTCCAACAACAAGAGCGTTGGTGAACGTGTTTGGTAGCTGGGAAATCATCAAAGGCTTGACTTACAAATTGAGTTTAGCACAAGATAATGGCTCAAGTACGTTGAACACTTACCTTGACCCTAACACGCCAGGTTTCCAAAACAGTATTCCAAACAACGCAGGTAGAGCTATTATTGGTAACAAACTAAGAACAACCTCTACTATTGAACACACGTTGAACTATAAGAAAACGATTGGTAAAAGCGAAGTTGATGCGATTGCAGGTTTCTCTTACCAAAAGTTTGAAAACTCAGGAAGCAACGTACAAGCTAACTATTTTGTAGTACCTTCTGGTTTTGATTTGGTAAATAACCTTGGTTATGTGGATAATACTGGTACAAACAAACCTTACACAGCCTCTTCATTTGCTAACAAAACAGAATTACAATCGTACTTCACACGTGTTGCTTACAACTATGCTGGAAAATACTATTTGACAGGTACACTTCGTGTGGATGGTTCTTCTAAATTTGGTGCAAACAACAAATATGGTTATTTCCCTGCTGTAAATGGTGCTTGGAGATTAACAGAAGAAGAGTTCTTGAAAGGTTCATTCTTATCTGACTTGAAATTGAGAGCTGGTTATGGTGTTACTGGTAACTCTGAAGGCTTCCCTGCTAACCAATCTATCACAACATTCATTCCTAACCCTAGCAGTGGCGGTATTGCAAAAGAAAACATTGCTAACCCTGATTTGAAATGGGAAAGTATGACTTCTTACGGTGTAGGTATCGACTTCGGTTTGATGAAAGGAAGATTGTCGGGTACTGTTGATTACTTCAACAAAACTACCAATAACCTACTTTTTGCACTTTCTGCTGCGATGCCAGAAGTTGCTACCACAAAATGGTCTAACCTTGATGCAAGTGTAGTAAACCAAGGTGTTGAAGTTACATTAAACTATGATGTTTTGGCTGGTAAAAAACTTTCTTGGAACATTAGTGCCAACGCTACTGTATTGAACAACAAACTTGAAAAATTGAACAATACTGTAATGACTGGTTCTGTATTCGGACAAGGTTTGACTGGTGCTTATGTGCAACCATTGAAAGCAGGATACGCTTTGTACTCTTTCTTTGTTCCTGAATTTCAAGGTTTTGACGCAAGTGGCAACAACATATTCAAATTGGATCCAAAAGATAATAAGACACCTTTGCAAGTTTATGCAGGTAGTCCAATTCCTACGTTTACTTGGGGTCTAAACAATACCCTTGCTTATGGTCCTTGGAATATGACTGTATTCATCAATGGTCAAAGTGGTGGTTATATCTTCAATAACACTGCACTTGCTTTGGGTGGAGCTCCTGCTCTTAAACAAGGTAATAACATTGATAGAAGATGGCTTGATACTAAAGAATCATTCAGCAATGGTCTAGCAGCATCTACTCGTTTTGTTGAGAAGTCTGATTTTATCCGTGTATCAAACGTTACTATCAGCCGTAACATTCCTTTAGATAGCAAATATATCAAAGGTTTATCTGTTTCATTGTCAGGTCAAAACCTTCTTCTAATTTCTGACTACAAAGGATTAGACCCTGAAGTTACTAACCCATCTGCTGCTATCAATGGTGTGACTTCTCGTGGTATTGACTATGTTTCATATCCAAAAGCAAGAACATTTACAATCGGTGTAAATGCTAACTTCTAATTATTTAGTGTAAATCTAATTAATAGTAGTTTTTAATTATTAATTCAATTGAACAATGAAAAATATAACATTCAATCAATATATAAAGAGAGCTTTGCTACTAGGTGTTCTTGGTATCGGAACTTTTAGTTGCTCAGATCTTAAAGACGAAGCAATAGATAAAATTACGGATGGCTCTAGTATTGCTCCTGAGCAGTTGCTTGCTTCGGCTTATCAGCAAATGTATGTTTACCCAACTAACCGTGATGCTTTTGCATTGAACGAACACTCTACCGACGAGCTACAAGGTCCTACTCGTGGTACAGACTGGGATGACAACGGTGCTTGGAGACAAATCCACGAGCATACTTGGGGTGCAACTCACGACCACGTGGTATGGTCTTGGGATGACTTCAACAAAGGTCATGCCTTGGCAAACGAAGTATTGAACAATCCAAAATCAAGTACATCTGTAAAAGCACAAGCTTCTTTTGTAAGAGCGTTCTTTATGTACCAAATCATGGATTTGTTTGGTAAAGTACCATTCAAAGAAAACGGTAGTCTTTCTGTACTTACTAGATCACAGGCTTTTGATAAGATTGTAGCTGACTTAGAAGCAGCTCTTCCAAACTTAGCTGATGCCCCTAGTACTCCTTCGCAAGCCATGGTTGCTACTAAAGAAGCAGCTAGAGCTTTGTTGGCTAAATTGTACTTGAACAAAGGTGTTTATCAGGCTGCTGCTTTGGCTGGCCCTTATACTTTTGCAGCAGCCGATATGGATAAAGTTATTTCTTATTGTGATGCCATTATCAACGGAGGTAAATTCGCTCTTTCAAGCAAATACTTTGATAACTTTGCTCCAAACAACCACCTTTTGTCTAAAGAATTAGTGTTCAACTTCCCTTATACAGCAGGAACGAACCCTAACCCTTCGCATGACAACTATGCTGGTAATCAGCGTTTGGTATATCCAGGTCTTCACTATAACCAAAACCCTTCTGGTTGGAACGGATTTACTACTTTGGCTGACTTCTATGACAGCTTTGAATCGGGAGATGCTCGTTTAGGTGGACAAATTATTGATAAGACAAGATCTGGTATTACAAACGGTTTCTTGATTGGTCAACAATATGATGCGGCTGGTAAAGCTCTTACTGACCGTCAAGGTAACCCTCTTGTTTATACTAAAAACTGTCCTTTGAATGGTGCTAATGAGGTACAAGGTATTCGTATTCTTAAAATGCAACCTGACTTCGTTAATCCACTTAATGGTGATAACGACTTTGGTTTTATCCGTTATGCAGATGTTTTATTGATGAAAGCTGAAGCTTTGTTGCGTAAAGGTAGTGCAGCATCAGGTTTAGCTCTAGTAAATCAAGTAAGAGCGGCTCGTGGTTTGCAAGCTGCTGCTAGTTTGACAGAGGCAAGTTTGTTGGCTGAAAGAGGTCATGAATTGTATTTTGAAGGATGGAGAAGAAATGACCTTATCCGTTTCAATAAATTCAACGATCCTGTAATCAACAGAACTACGGCTACTGCTGCTACAAGACGCTTGTTCCCAATTCCGCAAAAAGAAATTGAAGTAAACCCATTGTTGACACAAAACGACGGCTATTAATTCAATTTTTAATTAGGATTTAATAAAAGAACCTCCTCGTTCACTTCTGAACAAGGAGGTCTTTTTTTAGAAATAATAAAGTAATGAATGTTTTTAATCCATACACATCTTTACAAACAATGAAATATCCGTTAATTTTCTTTTTTTTATTACTTACGCTTGGAGGTTGCAAAAAATCGGTTGATGTAGAAGCGGTATATGCCCAAATGAAAAATGGTCAAACCAAGTGTCTTGTAATGCTTGATAATGAGCCTTTTTACCAGACAGATGCTGTTTTTAAAGGTAATGCCACTGCAAGAGATAATTTTTTTGCCATGAATTTTTTTAATCAATATGGTGGAAATTATATTTTTATGTTTCAAGAAAAAGGCTGGTACACAATGACCTCTCTCAAAGGTGGAGGAGATGCCTCCTTTTCTAATTTTATGTTTGGGAAAGTTCTCGACCCTAAAAAAAATAAGGGTGCAGGTTATCTGATGATGAAAGGAAAAATAGAACCCTTAGTTATATCAAAGGCAAAAATTGTTTTTAAAATTACAGGAATTGCCAAACGCTATCCCAAAGTTCACGAAGAAGACCCTTCTTATGATTTGGAAGCCTTTATTATTGCTAAAAATATTCCTTTTACTGAGTTTGTAATTCCCAAATAAACCTAATTACCCAAATGTATGACTAACTCTTACCGTTAGCTGCTAACTTCTTTTTTATCGTTAGGTTTTTCTACAACTATTTACCATCTTAGCATTAACCATTTTTATAAAATCAATTCCTCTGATGAAATCTTTAGGCTTATTGTTGCTGTACTTGGGTATAAGTATGGCAAGTTTTGCACAAAAAACCTTTGTGCTTCCATCACCCGATAATCGTATTGCTTTGCAAGTTCAACTACAAAGCAACGGTATTTTGCAGTATAGCATTGGGTATCGTCAAAAACAAGTTATCAAGCCATCTTCGCTGGGTTTTAAACTGAGTAAACCTGCTTTTACACTCAAGCATTTTAGGCTGGTTTCGGCAGATACTGCTACGCATTTTGATACTTGGCAACCGGTTTGGGGAGAAGTAAAGTCAATTACAAACCATTATAAAGAAGTAAAATTGAACTTGAAAGCCGCTCCTTCCAATGTGTTGGTACAGGTAGTTTTCAGGGTATTTAACGATGGCGTTGGGTTTCGCTATGAATTTCCAGAACAAGCCAATTTCAAACATTTTATCGTAGCCGACGAATTAACGCAATTTAATTTGGCAGGAAACAACAAAACTTTCTGGATTCCGGGCGATTACGATACCAACGAGTACTTGTACAATACCACCAAATTTAGTGAGATTCACGCACTGCCAGCTTCAAATAAAGAAAAAGATATTGCTTTAAAATCGGTCATTGGTGATAATTTTGTTCAAACGCCTTTGATGATGAAAACGCCCGAAGGCATTTATGTAAACATCCACGAAGCGGCTTTGGTGAATTATCCAGTAATGCACTTGCAAGCCGACAGACAAAACTTTAAACTCCTTTCGCACCTAACGCCCGATGCTGTGGGCAACAAAGCCTATTTACAAACCCCAGCCAAAACACCGTGGAGAACGATTATCATTAGCGATAAAGCGACTGATATTTTAGCTTCAAAAACCATTTTGAATTTGAATGAGCCTTCTAAGATTGAAAATACTTCTTGGATAAAACCACAGAAATTTATTGGAATGTGGTGGGAAATGCACGTGGGAAAAGCTACTTGGGAAAAATCCAGTGGAAAACACGGAGCAAACACAGAAAATGTGAAAAAATACATTGATTTCGCAGCCAATAATGGCTTCGATGGCGTATTGGTAGAAGGCTGGAACGAAGGTTGGGAGGATTGGTTTGGTAATTGGAAAGAAGATGTTTTTGATTTTGTAACGCCTTATTCTGATTATAACCTTGATGCCCTGTTGGCGTATGCCAAGCAACGTGGAGTGCAATTGATTATGCACCATGAAACTTCTGGTTCGGCTATCAACTATGAGCGTCGCATTGATAAAGCCTATCAGTTTTTGAATGAAAAAGGAATCAATACCGTAAAAACGGGTTATGTAGGAAGAATTATTCCAAGAGGTGAACACCATGATAGTCAATGGATGGTCAACCATTATAATCGTGTGGCTGATAAAGCGGTGGAGTATAAAATTATGTTAGAAGCACACGAGTCGGCTCGCCCGACGGGTTTACACCGTACTTATCCAAACTGGCTTGCCAATGAAGCGGCTCGTGGCAATGAGTTCAACAATGCTCCCACGTTAGGTTTAGTACCCGAACACGAAACGATTTTACCTTTTACAAGATTGATGGGTGGCCCAATGGATTATACACCGGGTTTTTTCAAAATGAATTTAAACCAGTTTATTCCAGAGCGAACAACCCGTGTGCGTACTACTTTGGCAAAACAATTGGCGATGTACGTAACCATGTACAGTCCTTTGCAAATGGTGGGCGATTTGCCCGAAAACCTCAAGTTGCACCCAGATGCGTTGCAATTTATCAAGGATGTTCCTGTGGACTGGGATGATACCAAAATCTTAGCCGCCGAGCCAGGCGACTATGTGTTGATTGCCCGCAAACAAAAAGGAAAAGATAGTTGGTTTGTGGGTGCGGTAAGTGACGAAAATGCACGCAAACTTACGGTGAATTTTAACTTTTTTCCCAAAGGTGTTAAATATCAAGCCATTATATATAAAGATGCCGATAATGCTGACTGGAAAACAAATCCCGAAGCGTATCGGATTGAAAAACAAGTGGTCGATAGTTCGACTGTATTAGACCTAAACTTGGCAAAAGGAGGTGGTTTTGCTATAAGTTTGTTTAAATTGTAGTGTTGAAACCAAAGATAGATTTTCGATGAAGAATATTCATAAATTAGCCTTGGCTCTGTTGGTAGGAGGATGTATGGCTTGTGCTGGTTCTGGCAAAGAACCGCTTTTCGAGTTGATGGATGCAGATGATACAGGCATTGCTTTTGAAAATACGGTAGAAAATACCGAAGATGCCAATATTTTCAATTATCGTAATTTTTACAATGGAGGCGGTGTTGCCGTCGGCGACATCAACAATGATGGCTTGCCTGATGTATTTTTTACGGCAAATATGGGTAAAAACAAATTGTACCTCAACAAAGGGAATTTCCAGTTTGAAGATATTTCAGCCAAAGCGGGTATTGAGGAAGCCGACAAATGGAATACGGGCGTTGTGATGGTGGACATCAACAACGATGGTTTACTCGATATTTATGTATGTAATGCAGGTTACAGAAAGTTTACGAAGAAGCAAACCAATGCCCTTTTTATCAACAACGGCAACCTAACTTTCACCGAATCGGCGGCAAAGTATGGCTTAGACGAAGGCGGTTACACTACGCACGCTGCTTTCTTCGACTATGATTTAGATGGCGATTTAGATTGCTATATTCTCAACAATAGTTTCATTCCTGTCAATACCTTAAACTATGCCAATAACCGTGAAATGCGTGCCGAAGATTGGCCCGTAAAAGACTTTTTGAAAGGGGGAGGCGATAAATTATTGAGAAATGACGGTGGCCATTTTCACGATGTTTCAAAAGATGCGGGCATTTTTAGCAGCTTAATTGGCTTTGGTTTAGGCGTAACCATTGGTGATGCCAACAACGATAATTATCCAGATATTTATGTGTCAAACGATTTTTACGAAAAAGATTATTTATACATTAATCAACAAAACGGTACTTTCAAAGAAGAGATTGAACAACGCATGAAGCACATCAGTTTGGCTTCGATGGGGGCAGATATGGCGGATATAAACAATGATGGTTTTGCTGAAATTATCACGACCGATATGCTTCCGAGAGAAGAATATCGCCTCAAAACTACTTCGTCTTTCGATAACCATTATGTTTTTAAACTGAAAAAAGAACGAGGTTTTTACAACCAATTTCAACAAAATAGTTTACAATTCAACAACCAAAACGGCACGTTTAGTGAAATTGGTAATTACGCTGGCGTAGCGGCAAGCGATTGGAGTTGGGGGGCGTTGATGTTTGATGCCGACAACGACGGCTACAACGATGTGTATGTCTGCAATGGCATTTATCACGATGTAATCGACCAAGATTTTATCGACTTTTTTGCCAACGAATTGGTGCGAAAAATGGAAGCTACAGGCGTAAAAGAAGATTTTCACAAGATTATCGAACAAATGCCTTCCAACCCCATTCCAAACAATTTTTTTCATAATACTAAAACCTTGCGTTTTGAAGAAAAAGGAAAAGATTTTGGCTTTGAAAAGCCTTCTTTCTCGAATGGAGCCATGTATGCCGACCTCGACCTCGATGGCGATTTAGATTTATTGGTCAATAATGTGAATATGCCTTGTTTTGTCTATCGCAACAATAGCGAAAAACTGCAAGCGAAACCTCATTTTTTACAAGTAAAACTCAAAGGAAATACGCCTAATACCTTTGCTGTAGGAGCAAAAGTAGATGTATTTATAGGAAAAGAAATCCAAACTCGTTCGGTTATTCCCTCAAGAGGTTTCCAATCGAGTGCCGATTATGTACTGACTTTCGGTTTGGGAACTACGAAAAAAGTAGATTCGTTGGTGGTAACTTGGCCCGATACGAAAGTAACGGTAGTGAAAAATCCAAGACTCGACACCTTGGTATCGCTTGATATACAAACGGCACAAAGCTACAAAAAGGCGATTGCTACGCCTGAAAAAAGCTATTTTACGTCGCTACTCATGGGCTTCGACAAGCACCAAGAGGATGATTACGAAGACTTTTATCAAGAAAAAAACCTGCCAGCACAATTATCAAAAGAAGGGCCTAAAGCTGCCGTGGGCGATGTCAATGGCGACGGCTTGGCTGATGTATATGTGGGTGGAGCGAGAGGACAACTAGGGCAATTGTACGTACAAACCAAACAAGGTTTTCAAAAAACGGTACAAAAGGCATTCGATTCTTTTATTGATTTTGAAGATACGGCTGTCAGCTTTTTTGATGCCGATAACGATGGTGATTTAGATTTGTATGTAGGAAGCGGAGGCAACGAATGGAACGAAGGTGCTACCGAATTGCTCGATAGGTTGTATCTCAACGATGGCAAAGGAAATTTTAGTTATAAAGCACAAGCCCTTCCTGCCAATATGCTCAATACTTCGGCGGTGTTGGCGTTCGATTATGACAGCGATGGCGACCAAGATTTGTTGGTTGGCAGTCGCAGTGTGCCACAGCAATATGGTCTTAGTCCGAAGAGTTTTGTATATCAAAACCAAGGCAATGCCACGTTCAAAGATGTAACGGCAAGTGTAGCTCCCGCTTTATCATCGCTCGGAATGGTGCGTGACATGAGCCTTGCCGACGTGAATAAAGATGGTAAAAAAGACCTTGTAGTCGTTGGCGATTGGATGTCGCCCGTAGTTTTGCAAAACAAAGGACGTAGCTTTCAGCCAATGACAACAGGATTAGAAGGCTATACGGGCTTTTGGGGAGTGGTAAAAACCCTAGATATTGATGCCGATGGCGACCAAGATTTGGTGCTAGGCAACATGGGTGAAAACTTTACCTTGAAAGCAAATCTTGATGCTCCTTTGAAAATTTGGGTAAAAGATTTTGATAAAAATGGAAGCATAGATAAAGTATTAAGCAAAACCATCGATGGAAAAGATGTGCCCGTTTTCTTAAAAAGAGAAATGGCAGAGCAATTTCCAGCCTTGAAAAAGCAAATTTTGCGTCACTCAGAATACGCCACTAAAACCATCCAAGATTTGTTTCCTTCCGATGTGTTGGAAGGAAGTGTCAATAAAACCGTGGCATTTTGTAAGTCGGTTGTAGCCATCAACGACGGCAAAGGGCATTTTACGATACAATATTTGCCAGAAGTCGTACAACTTTCTTGCGTCAACGCCATCGAAACGACCGATGTCAACCACGATGGCAAGCCAGATTTAATTTTGGGAGGCAATTACACAGGCTTTATTCCACAATTGGGCATGATAGATGCCAGTCGTGGCAACGTATTGCTCAACAAAGGCAAAGGACAATTTGAAGTCCTTGTCGATGCCAAACATGGTTTTTTGATGAACGGCGAAGTAAAACAAATTTTACCTATTACTATCAAACAAAAAGAAAGCTATTTGGCCCTGCTCAATAATCAAGTGCCGATGGTGTTTCAATTAAAGCAATAAATCATGCAAAAGCTTAATCGTTATGTGGGGTATTGTTGGTGTATGGTATTATTGCTTGCCTGTGGCCCCAAAGAACCGTATATGTTTGAACTGCTGGAAGCCGACCAAACAGGGCTAGATTTTACCAACGAACTTACGCCAACGAAAGACTTTAATATTTTTCGTTATATGTATTTTTACAATGGCGGAGGCATTGGGGCTGGTGATTTGAACAACGATGGAAAAATAGACTTGGTGTTTACCGCTAATATCAAAGACAATAAAATTTACCTGAATAAAGGCGAAATGTCGTTTGAAGATGTCACCGAAAAAACCCATTTCAAAGGTGATAAAGGTTGGTCGAATGGCGTGTCGATTGTTGATATTAACCAAGATGGGATGCTCGATATTTACGTAAGTCAAGTTGGTGATTTTGAGGTACTCAAAGGGCATAATTTACTGTTTGTTTGCCAAGAAATCACCGCCGAAGGCATTCCAGTATATGCCGAAAAATCGAAAGAGTACGGATTAGATTTAGTAGGTTTTGGTACGCAAGCCGCCTTTTTTGATTATGATTTAGACGGCGATTTAGATATGTTCCAACTGAACCATTCGGTACATCAAAATGGTACTTTTGGTTCAAGAACCCAGTTCAAAGGAACAGTGCATCCCCTTGCTGGAGACCGTTTTTTTAGAAATGATGCTGGAAAATTTGTTGAAATAACGCAACAATCGGGTATTGCCTCCGATGCTTTGGGCTATGGCTTAGGCGTAGGCTTGGGCGATGTCAACTTCGATGGCTATCCAGATATGTATATTGGCAACGATTTTCATGAAAATGATTATTTATACATTAATCAAAAAAACGGTACGTTTAAAGATGACCTAACCGCCCAAATTGGTCATACCAGCCAGTATTCGATGGGCGTTGATGTGGCAGATTTGAATAATGATACATGGACAGACATCGTATCGATGGATATGCTACCCTACGACCGAGAAATCTTGAAACGCTCGGAAGGCGACGATTCTTACACGATTTATCATTATAAAATTCAAGTAGGTTATGGCTATCAATACGCCCGAAACAATGTGCAAATCAATCATGGCAATGGTACTTTTAGTGAAATAGGGTTGTACAGTAACGTTTTTGCAACCGATTGGTCGTGGTCGCCTTTGTTATTTGATTTTGACAACGATGGGCGTAGAGATTTATTTGTCTCGAATGGGATTCCTAAGCGAGTAAACGACATGGACTATATCAATTTTATTTCTTCGGAAGAAGTACAAAATAAAATTGACAACAAAGAAATGGATGATAAAGACGTTTCTTTAGATGGTAAAATTCCAGAAATAAAAATCCCGAATAAGTTCTTCAAAAATACGCCTTCCTTGCGTTTTGAAGACTTGGAAGTACGCATCAAAAACAACCTCAATTCGTATTCAAATGGGGCAGTTTATGCCGATTTAGACAACGATGGTGACTTGGATGTTGTTACCAACAATATCAACGATAAGGTGTTTGTTTACAGGAATTTAGCCGACCAATATGCCCCGCAAGCAGGGCATATCACCTTATCGTTGCAGGGGTCTGCTCAAAACCGTAATGCCATTGGTACAAAAGTATTGGTGTTTAAAGGTAAAGAGGTGATTTACAGCGAGAAATTTCCTGTAAAAGCCTTTCAAGCAAGCATGGAAATCCCTATGACTATCGGCGTTGGCGATAGCCGTAGCATAGACTCGATGTATGTGATTTGGCCCGACCAATCGTATCAGAAAATTGACAAAAAGCAAATACAACCTTCGATGCAATGGGCGTATCAAGCCCATTTACCGCATTTCGATTTTGAAGCATTCAAGCATCAACGTCAAACTGCTGTATCGGTAGAAGATGCCACCCAACAACTCGGACTCAATTTTACCCATCAAGAAATAGACTTCAACGACTTTGAAAGAGAGGCTTTGATGCCCAATAAATTGTCGTCGGAAGGTCCTGCTTTGGCTGTTGCCGACATCAACCACGATGGGCTAGAAGATGTGTTTGTTGGCTCGTCGAGAGAAACATTGCCACAAGTATTTTTACAAAAAACGAATGGTAAATTTCAAACACTCGCCCAAAAAGCCTTTGTCCAAGATAGTATTTACGAAGAAATTGATGCCCAATGGACCGACATCAACGCCGACGGGCATCTCGATTTGGTCGTTGCCGAAGGAGGAAACCAATATGTTGGGACTTCGCTTTACAACCAACCTCGGGCGTATTTGAACGATGGCAAAGGAAATTTACAACTACTTCCCGATGCCTTTAAGGATATTTTCGTGCTGGCTTCGAGCATTGAGGCATTCGATTTTACGGGCGATGGCAAGGCCGATTTGTTTATCGGAGCGAGGGCTGTGGCTGGTTCGTATGGAAAAATGCCTCGTTCGTATTTGTTGCAAAACGATGGCAAAGGACATTTTAAAGACGTTACAGCTAGGTATGGTAAAGATTTGCTCGACGGAGGTTTGGTGAAAAATGCAGCGTGCATCGACCTCGACAAAGATGGCGATAAAGACCTGTTGCTTTCGATGGAATGGGATGGCATTTATCTGCTCGAAAACCAAGGCAAAGGCTTTGTCAAACGTCCTATTACAAGCGAAAAAGGCTGGTGGAATTTTACCTATACACAAGATTTCGACCTCGATGGCGACCTTGATATAATAGCAGGGAATTTGGGTTTAAATAGCCGTTTAAAAGCTTCTGCCGCCGAACCCGTCAAGTTGTACGTACATGATTTTGATAAAAACGGCACAACCGACCAACTTTTGACGTATTATTTAGGAGGAAAAGAAATACTTTTTTCTAATAAAATCGAAACACAAAAACAATTCCCTTTTATGAAAAAGAAGTTTTTGTTAGCCAAAGATTTTGCCAAAGCCGAAATCAATGATTTGGTCGATAACTTGGCGGAGGCACAAGTATTAGAAGCCAATAATTTTCAAAATATGTATTTTGAAAACGACGGCAAAGGAAACTTCATTCCCAAACCATTGCCTTTCAAAGCCCAATGGACACCGTACTTTGCGGCTCAAATGATTGATGCCAACCACGACAAACTACCCGATGTACTTTTGTTGGGCAACTATTATGATTGCAATGTACAAATGGGGCGTTATGATGCCGATTATGGTACGGTTTTGATTAATAAGGGAAAAGGACAATGGGAAACGCAAACCCTAAATATACCTATCAAAGGACAAGTCAAACGCATTGCACCGATACAAGTGAAAGGCGTAAATTATATGTTGGTTGCCAGAAATAATGATACATTATTAGCTCTAGGCACACCAAAGTAGGAGGTTAGAGCTTACTAGCTTTTGCTGAAACGTGTATCAAACAAAATCCCACGGTGCTACTACCGTGGGATTTTATTTGGCAAGTTATTAAAAATAAGCGTCTTATGCGTAGTGATTCAACATGACAGGCATCACAAGCATGAGCATATCTTCGTTATCTTTGGTTTCGCTAGGAATAATCAGTCCTGCACGGTTGGGTGCAGACATCTCTAGGGCAATCATGTTTGAGCTTAAATTACTCAACATTTCAATCAAAAATTTGGCATTAAATCCAATTTCCATTGGCTCGCCGTCGTAATCACAAAGCAATTTTTCGTTGGCTTCGTTAGAATAGTCCAAATCTTCTGCCGAAATAATGAGGTCGTTGGCTGCCAATTTCAAGCGAATTTGATGCGTAGTTTTGTTAGAATAAATCGAAATACGTTTCAACGAACCCAACAATTCTTGGCGGTTGATGGTCAGTACATTAGGATTATTTTTAGGAATAGCATTTTCATAATCAGGAAAACGCTCGTCGATTAAACGACAAATCATACGCACGTTATTGAAACTAAAAAACGCATTAGCAGCACTGAAATCAGCCGTTACCAAGGTGTTGTCGGAAGGCAAAGACGATTTCAATAAATTCAAAGCTTTGCGTGGAATAATCATCGTTGACGATTGTTCGGAAGAAATATCGCTTCTTCTGTAGCGAATCAAACGATGCCCGTCGGTTGCCACAAAATTGGCGTGTTGTTCCGACAACTGCACAAATACCCCCGTCATTGCCGGACGCAGGTCGTCGTTCGATACCGCAAAAATAGTATTTGCAATAGCCGAGCCTAATACATCGGCTGGTACTTCTACCGAAAGGCTTTTGGTTACTTGTGGAATTTTAGGAAAATCAATAGGATTTTCGCCTGAAATTTTATAGCGACCATTTTCCGTAATAATCTCAGTACCAAAGGTTTCTGTATCTATTTTGAAAGTAATAGGCTGGTCGGGTAAGCCTCTTAATGTATCGAGCAACAAACGGGCTGGCACTGCAATAGCACCTGTATCGGTAGAATCAACTTCTAAAGTTGTAATCATAACCGTTTGTAGGTCTGATGCCGTTACGATAAGTTGCGATTGTTCGAGTTGAAACAAAAAGTTCTCTAAAATTGGCACAAGTGGATTGCTTGGAATCACACCGTTGACCGTTGCCAATTGTTTTAATAGAACGGATGAGGAAACGATGAATTTCATTATGAGTATATGCTTAAAATTCAGGAATTAAATACAAACGAAGTTGGCGTGTATAAGTAAATGATTATGCACTTTTAAATAATTGATTATCAGGTTTTAAGTACACAATACAATACTTTTACTTATAGGTACACCATGCTATTTTTTACGATAAAAAAACTTATGGTACTAAACAATTCTTTCGTTGCTTTTGACGAAACAAAGAGCCAAAAGTAACATACAAAAGTACAAATTAGGCTTGAATAAACCTGCTATTAGGCAAATTTTCTCTTTCTAGCCCATTGCCACACAAAAGCTACTACACTTAATACAAGCAAGGGTATGACAATATTTACCACCTGCCAATAGGTTTTTTCATGCTGTAGGGCGTATTTATCCAAAGGTCGTAGCATGACTTCTTTGTTGCGTGCCGCAATTACACCATTGTCGTCGAGTAGGTAGTCGAGGGCATTTAATACAAAATCTTTATTGGCAAAAGTATTGCCAGAAAAACGGTCGTAGCCCAAAGGCAAAGGGGCATTGTGTTTGGTATCAACATCGTTGGCGGCGAGGTCGCCATCGGCACATACCACAATTTTAGAAGCTTCGCCTTGTGCCTTGAAGGTAGCCGCTTTGGGGTCGTTTGGTAAAATTCTATGATTAAACAAGGATTGAAATTTGCCTTCCAACAATACACTCACCATCTGTACACCCCCACGGTATTTGCTTGCGTCGAGTTCTTTGTTGGCTGCATTGTAGGTAATTACGGCTGGAGCTTGGAGTAGCTGCGTGTATGCCGACGTAAGCAACAAAGGCGTTTTACGAATGCCTCGGGCTTGTACCGTATCTATAGAACTCACATATTTGGTATAAACAGCGTCGAGGTTTTTCACAATGGGCGAATCGCCAAAGGTATTGATTAAAGGAAAATACTGCCAAGGCACGAGTTCGATATTCGATTTATCGCCAAAATTACCTACCACCATCGGAATAGCGGCACACATCTGAGCATCTTTGATAAGGTTAGGATTGAGTCTTACCCCATAATTAAAGAGCAAATCGCCCAAATTTACATCAAGCGGATTGCACATATTTCCATCGTTCGCTGCCGAATCAACTTTTACAGCATCGAGTATAAATAATGCTTTTCCACCTTTTACAATAAATTGGTCAATTTTATATTTATCCTCTTCGCTGAAAGGCTTGTCGGGTTTCATCACAAAAATGGCATCTAAGCCATCGAGGGTAGGCGAATTACGCAAATCGACAGGGTACAAATCGTAAAACTTACGCAAGCTACCAGTCAAACTCAACTGATTGATGGTTGGCAAAGACGTATAATTGACAAAAAAGCCTATTTTCTTGCGTTCCGTTTGGGTAAGGGCTTTAATTGCGGAGGCCAATTGGTATTCAACGCCCTCATACGATTGATTAAGGATTTCGAGCGGAGAAGCCATTTTGTTGCCTTTGAGCAGGAGTGTAGCCACTTCGTTGCCTTTGTACGAAAGCACAGCCCCGGGCAAAATCAAAGTTTGGATACGCTTGCCATCTTCGCTGTTTACCACATTGGTAGGTGGAATACCTTTTTGTGCCAGAGCCATAATTCTCTGTGCACGTTCTTTTTCGTCCTTAATTTCAGTGTTTAGGTCGATAAAAGAATATTGGATATGATTTCCAGCATATATTTCAAATTCGTCGAGGGTTTCTTTTACTGCATTTTCTAAACGCTTGAAACCTGCCGGAATATCTTTACCTGTAAGATACACTTTTACCACCACCTCATCGTCGAGATTTTCGAGCAATTGTTGGGTAGCTGGTGCAATACTGTAACGCCCTTCTTGGGTGAGGTCTAAGCGAAAAAAGTAAAAGCGTGCAGCCACATTGATGCCCACTATCACACCCAATACAAGGATAAATTGAATGAATTTATTTTTCATAAGTACAAAGAAATTGTCCGTTTGCCCTTTTGTCGATTGTTACATTTTTGATATAATATTGTTCCACGCTGTTTTATGTTCAAACTTCAAGGCTGTATCTAGCTCAATCAAGTTTACATAATTTTCAATAAATTCGGAAGTATCGGAGAGCAAACGGAGATAGTATTTTAGTGAATTTGTTAATCCATTGGCAATAACGTGGCATCCATGAATATTCTTGATGCGTTCGATTTCTATATTGATGGCATTTATTTGCGAAGCGTCGATGTTTGCCGTTGAAAGCAAATAATAGCGGCTCACTTGTGTTGTTTTGAATTTCTCAAAGGCATCTTTTACAAGTTGTATGGTTATGGGTATTCCATGTTTTACCTCAACAGCTTCAAATGCCCTTCCTTTTTCATCAACAAGGTCGATGTCTCCAATTCGCCCACTTCTCGTGTCAGCAGAGGTATGATTTTCTATAGGCAATAATGTTTTACCTTCAAACCGTTTGATTTCATTTACAAGACATTGATAAGCTGCATACAAAGCTAAAACAGGCAACCGAGATGCTCCTTCTGCTGTGTATTTTGCTTCAAAATGTTTAGAAAGTAAATCTATAATGGTTGTAATGGGCAAATTATGTGGCTTTGCCAAATTGATTTGTTGCGTATTACGCTGAATAATTAAGCCTTGCATTAGAAAACTCAATATTTTGTCTAAATCATTGCCTTGCTGAATAAAATCAATAGTTTCTAAAAAAGCGATTTTTAGCGTATCGGGTCTAATTGCTCCCGAATAATTAGCGTCGTAAGGAATTTTTTGTTCTAACGAACGAGTAAGCCAACCGCTTTCAGCCATAGCAGGAAATTTTACACTTTTCAAAAAGGGGGTGATATATTTTGAGTCGAACGTTCTACCCGAATATCCATTAGGAATACTTGTTTGATGATTTCTAATATCTTGTTCTGGGTTAAGTATTTTGTAAACAGCACTCGTCAAAATAACCGTAATAACCGCTTTTGCTGATTCTGATTTCTGTAAAATTTCTAGTAGATACTTGGCAATTGTTTGGTTTAGGTCTGATTTTATCGTGGTGTCTGAACCAACGATTTTCATTGATTCCTGATAAATATTTTCAAGAAAAGCAGTTGGTTCCATGTTATTGCCTTATATCTAAAAGTTGTGTTTTAATCTGTTCGGCTACGGCTTTAATCATTGGAATAGCAACCGAATTTCCGATTTGTTTGTAGAGTTCTGCTTTGTTATTGAGTAGTTTGAACTTGTTGGGAAAGCCCATGATTCGGTAACATTCTTGAATTGTTAATTTCCTCACTGCTCCTTCGTGCCAAATCCAAAATCTACCTGATGATTCTTGTGAAGGTAATGCTGGATGCACTCCTTCGGTCGAATAAATTCTGTTGGGTTGTTTATGAACTCTTGATAAGTGTTCTGTGCCTGGTCTTACGCCTGCCTTACGAATCGTTTTATTCCGATAGCCAGCAAACACCAAGCCCGAATCCTGCATTTTTTGTTCTGCTAAAATCGTATATGGCTCATCCAAGTATTCAAATTCATTTTCTTTATCTAAAAAGTCTTTGAGTACGGGTTTGTCATTTTTCTTAATTTTAGAAAAATCAAACGTTTTGTTTTGGTGTCCGATGATAATAATTCTTTCACGGTTTTGTGGCACACCAAAATCAGAGGCATTTAAAACTTTTTTAGCAACCGTATAGCCTAGTTCCTCTAAATGTTGTATAATGGTTGCCAGTGTTCTTTTATTGTCGTGGTAAACCAAATGTTTGACATTTTCAAGAAATACGACTGGTGGTTTTCGTTTTTCAATAATTTCAAAAACATGGTAAATTAATGTTCCTCTTGTATCTTCAAACCCTTTCATTTTTCCTGAAATACTAAAGGGCTGGCAAGGAAAACCTGCACAAAGAATATCGTGATGAGGCACGATGTCGGTATTCAATTTGGTAATGTCGCCAAATGGCACTTCGCCAAAGTTTAGTTCGTATGCTCTCTGGGCATGGTAGTTAAATTCTGAGGAAAATACGCAATTGCCGCCGAGTTCTTGCATGGGAATGCGGAAGCCACCAATGCCAGCAAATAAATCAATAAATGTAAAGGTAGGGTTTTCGGGTGCAGGAAAGGGAACATCCCATTTGATAGGAAGTATGGCTTGTAATTCGGTTTCTGCAACAATACCTGATTCGCCGTTGATAGTATCAAAATATGCTTTGGCTCGTTGCTCATAAGATTTTGAAACGCCGTTGGTATAGTTGTGCAAGTAGTGTGTTAGGTAAGCTAATTCTTCTGCATTGCCATTTAAGGTCTCAACTTTTAGTTTTTCTCTGAGCTTTGAATATTCAATCATAATCTAAAAGTTTATTTTTCCTTGTTCAAGATTTTTCTGCTTCATATATTTTGCCTTTGCTTCGGCTGCTTTCAAAAGTTGTGCGGGTTCTTCTTGCGGATAGATGATTTCTGCTATTTTTTCAATCAAATACGCTTGTTCTAAGTCTTTTAAATCAAGGTTAAAAAAACTTGAGAGCTTAGGCAATACTTCAAATGGCACATTTCTCTTTCCATTTTCAATTTTGGAAAGAGTAGATTGGTCAATGTCTAATGCTGCCGCCAGTTTTGTCAAGGTCAAACCGTTGTCAGACCTCAGTTTATGAATGTATTCGCCAAATGTTTCTTTCATTATCTTGAATATTTTATCTTGACAATTTTGGCAAATTTACAAAGAAGTTTTTAATAAGAAAAGCACCCCTTACGAGGTGCTTTTCTTATGAGCCGAATTTTTGTAAGACTTATCTTAATAGAATTTCGCACGGTTATCTACCACTTTGGCGTTTTCTTTGATAGCCTCATTGATATAATACGAAGTTCTTTGAGCAGCCATTGCACGAGCTGTATTTTTGTACATGGTCAAGTCTGCAATAGCAGGTGCTGGTGTTCCAGCAACTTTTTCTAGTACAAATATCCCAAACTCACCTTTGAATGGTTTTGATTTCTTACCTACTTTCAAGCCAAATGCTTTACCCAAAGCTGCTGGGTCGGCACCAGCCGAGCCAAGTACACCTTGTCCCAACGTAATGTCATTGGCCGATTCTACTAAAGCTCCAGCACCGTATTTCTGAGCAATTTGCTCTAATGTACCCGAAATGCCTCCCAACTTAGTGATAATTTGTTCAGCTTTTACATCAGCTTTTACTTTGGATGTCAATTCTGCACGGTAGTCATCTACTTTTACTTCGTCTTTAGACGTTTTGCCAGTCAAAATAGCTACAATGTATTGGTTATCGTTTTGGAAAGCATCCGATACTTGTCCTACTTTGGTATCGTCGTTGAATGCCCATCTTACAATGTCACGTGCATTTTGCAAGTTATTAAAACCTGCCGAACCTTCTGGTACACGGTCGGCACGAAGCATTAAGATGTTTTTATCTTTTTTCAAAGCTGCATTAAATGCGTCTAATGTACCATTGGCTGCCGCAAAGTTATCGGCTTTACGGAAGATTTCGTCCATCGTAGCTTGGCTTGGGGCAATCGTGCGATTGATAGCGGCTAATTTATAACGAGTATTGGTTTTGGCTTCTGTTACTTTGATGATGTGGAAACCGAAATCTGTTTCTACAATACTTGGCAACAAACCTGTACCACTAAAGCCAAAAACAGCTTTTTCAAATGGTTTTACCATGGAGCCATTGTTTTTGAAATAACCCAAGTCTCCGCCTTGTTGGCCCGAGCCATCCATACTGCTCATACGAGCCAATGCCTCGAAGTTTGCACCTCCTTTGATTTGCTTCAATACGTCTTCTGCACGTTTACGAGCAGCTACTTTAGCTGAATCGCTTTGGTTTTCTGGACGAATCAAAATATGACTGGCACGAACGGTAAACAAAGAATCTTTCTCGATACCACCATATTTATAAATCGAATAGACCAAACCTTCTTTGAATGGCCCATAAATACCGCCTGGTGTCATAGTGGCCAATTGCGTTTTTACAGACGCTGGAATTTCAGATAGTGTTACCAAATAAGGCGTTTTTACGTCTGAGTTCATCATCGCAAAAGCCGAGTCGTTTTTGGCAATCGCCAATTCTTTCGCCAAACGCTTGATGTCGTTGTAGAAAGCGGCTGTGTCTTGCTTCGATGGCACAACTGGGAAAGTTACATATTGGAATGAACGAGTATTTTCGCCTTTGTACAAATCTTTGTGTTTGGCCAAATAATCTTCCAATTGGCTGTCTGTCACTTTTACGGTAGAGTCGTCGATAGACGCATAAGGCACATATACATAACGCACACTTGCTTTGGCTGTTTGGGCGTTGTATTCTTTTTGTGCTTCGATGTTGGTGGTATAAGCCGAAAGTTTCAACAAGTTTTCGTACTTGCTTCTCAAACGGTCTTGGCTCAACGATTTTTCAAAGTTTGCCCACGCTTGTTGTTGTGCGGCTGGCATACTTTTCAAATTTTTCAAAAACTGTACGACAAAATTTTTGTCGAATTGTCCCGTTTGTGGATTTGTAAACTGCTGACGTACAGATGGATGGATGTTTTCTCCTTGTACCATGTCAACCAATTCTTCAGGCGATACCGACAAGCCTAATGCGGCATATTCTTTGCCGTAAGCATAGTTCAACAAGTATTCGTTCCATACTTGCTCACGCATCATAGAGAGTTCTTGCTCGCTTGGGCCACGGCCTGTTTGAGCCGAATAAGCCTGCGATGCTTCTTCTACTTTTTTCTGAAAGTCTTGGTATTTAATGCTTTCGCCTGCGATTTCACCAACTTCGTCACTGCTTCCACCGAAGAAACGAGAACGACCTTGGAAAATATCGCTTCCAACGAGGAATAGAACTAAGCTGACGGCAATAGCGCCAGCCGCAATTCCTGATTTTTCTCTGATTTTGGTAATTAATGCCATATTTAATTTTAACTGTTTTGCTTGATGGGTGTTGCTCTTCGATAGGTTTTTAAAAGGGTTATGCACGCCATGTTTCTATTTGAGCAACGTTCTTACACACAAAAGAACCGCAAAATAATCATAATACTTTGTAATATCAAAATGCAAGCAGGCTTCTTCTTGCGAAGAGTTTCATAAAAAAAATAAGATATTGCTCTGTTAATAAGCAAAATATCGTATTATAGCAAGATGAAAAATGTGTTTTTTTATATAAATGACTAATAACTAATATTTTATATAAAAATCAATTTGCATTTTACAAGGCTCTTTTTCTTGGTAAATCTTTATCGAAAGACTTGCTCTAGCCTTATTATTTTTACCCGAATATTTCATGACACAACGCCAAGGCATACGCTTGATGCCCAAATGCTATTTTTTCTTCCTAAAAACTTTCCGATAACTTATTTTACAAAATGTAGAAATCCTGCTGTTTCTCAACTAATTTTGCGGACAAATTACAGGTTCGGTATGCAGGTCTGCTGTCGTGGGTAATTCAACTTAACCACCAGCCTGTCAAACATCCACGAAGGAAGACCACTGAGGAAGCTATGAGTATTGAATTTTTCGCATCAAGGGTTTGGCGTTACGCATCTATTTTGGCGTTTGCTGTTATCTTATTATTTACGTACCGAGGTTTACCCGATTTCACTGCCGTACACTTCAATGCCAATGGCCGAGGAGATGGCTTTTTGCCTAAAGACGAAATCTTTTATCTTTTTCTTGCTTTGTCGTTGGTTATCAATATTTTGCCTGTTGTCGTTGCCAAAATGATTGATAAACTTCCCATCACTTCTTTTGCTTGGATTCCTAATAAAAAATGGTTGGATAGCCCCAAGCAGGTTCACGAAAGTTTCAAAAACTGGCTTAATTTCTTGCCTGCGGGTATCAATACGTTTTTGATTTTGGTACTCAGGGCTTTGCTTACGCTCAACGACGAACGTTCGTACAATACCAGCTACACGTATTTATTGGTAGTAGGGGCAGCTTTATTGCTGACTTGGATAGCCTATTTGCCTATTAAATTGTTGTTTACTAGCCCAGAAGTAGAAGATTAATAGAAGTACCAATGAGTGATAACGCAAATAGCGATTGTAATGATTTCTGTATATTGATTTTATATTGCAGAAAGTGACATACTAATTCTATTTTGTCCTCATAATGCACAGCAGCATGACAAATTTGACATCCATCAAACTAAGCGATTATACTTACGATTTGCCTGATGAGCGAATAGCCAAATTCCCGTTGGCACAACGTGACCAATCGAAACTTCAGGTGTATCGAAACGGCACAATTACGCATACGAAATTTTACCAAATTGGCGATTTTCTTCCCGAAAATTGTCTGCTGGTGTTCAACAATACCAAAGTGATTCCTGCCAGAATACACTTTCAAAAAGCGACTGGTGCAACCATTCAAATCTTCCTTTTGCATCCTATTGCTCCTACGCCAGTCATCAATTTGGCGATGGAAGTACAAGAGGCTTGCGTATGGGAATGTATGATTGGCAACCGTAAACGATGGAAAAAAGACGAGGTACTTAGCCAAAAAGTATGGGTCAATCAACTCGAAGTGGAGGTAAAAGCAACACTTGTTGCCAATGACGAAAACCATGTAGCTTTATCGTGGCAGGTGCTACAGCAAGACACCAAGGTAACGTTCGTCGATTTGATTCAGGCATTAGGAGAAATTCCTTTACCCCCTTACCTCAATCGTGCTACCGAAGCCGCCGATTATGAAACCTACCAAACAGTTTATAGCCAAAAAAAGGGGGCTGTAGCTGCTCCTACGGCAGGTTTGCATTTTACCAATGAGGTGTTGACGGGGCTACAAAGCAAAGGCTTTCAACTCGATTATTTGACTTTACACGTGGGGGCTGGTACATTTCAGCCTATCAAGGTCGAAAATATCATTGAACACCGAATGCACAACGAACAGTTGGTTTTCAACCGTACCAATGTGCTTCGATTGCTTGCCAATATCGACAATATCATTCCTGTGGGTACAACTTCTATGCGTGCTTTAGAGAGTTTGTATTGGTTTGGCGTAAAGCTTTGCGAGGATGCCAACGCTTCGTTTTTTGTCGAAAAACTTTTTCCTTATCAGCACGAAAACCGAGTTATTCCGACTCCTACCGTCGCTTTACAGGCTGTGCTGGCACATTTGGAGGCAACAGGAAAGGAAGAAATTATTGGAGAAACAGAGATTTTTATCTTTCCAGGCTATCAATTCAAGCTTTGTAAAGGGATTGTCACCAATTATCATCAGCCCGAAAGTACACTAATTTTATTGATTGCCGCTTTAATCGGTGAAGATTGGCGAAAGGTATATGAAGAAGCCATGCAAAACGACTACCGCTTTTTGAGCTATGGCGATTCGTCGTTGTTGTTGGGCCATTAGCAAAAATCCCTATTGAGGTGTTTCAATAGGGATTTTTATCATATCACAAAATAACGATTTCATCGGCATGGGCGACCTCAAAATTTTGGGTTTTGAGGTTCTCTGCAACCGTTTCTGACGAATGCTTCGACTGAGCTACAGCAATCACATTTTTTTCTTCGTCAAAAATTTCAAAAACTTCACCTTTTTGAAACGAACCTATTACTTCTTTAATGCCTACAGCCAACAGACTTTTACGTTTGTTGAGTGCCTGTACCGCTCCTTCGTCAACGACCACCGAGCCTTCGATGGTGCTGCCACTGCCCAACCATTTTTGGCGGGCCGATAGCGAAGCCTCTTGCGGAGCAAACACCGTTCCCGTTTTTTCGGCAACCGCTTCGATGATGCCATTGGGCTGATTCATGCCAAATATCACCACTTTGATACCCATACGAGTAGCCAAGCGTGTATAATTGAGTTTTGAAACCATGCCTCCCAAGCCCAAGGCCGATTTGTCGGTATCGACATACGCCAGTATCGTTTCGTCGATTTGTGGAATGTAAGGAATGATTTGTTTTTTATCGTCTAAAAATCCTCCTACCGATGTACAAAGCAATAAAGCCGAAGCCCCAAAACCCGTTGCAATGAGGGTAGCCAATTGGTCGTTATCCGAAAACTTTAGTTCCAAATTACTCACCACGTCATTTTCGTTGGCAATCGGAATGATGCCATTTTCCCACAAAGCTTGATAGGTTTCTTTGAGTTGTAAAAACTGGTTTCGATTGGCAAAATGCTGGCGTTCGCAAAGGCTTTGGGCTATAGCAATACCATATTCGGCAAAATAGCGTGTGTATTTGGCAAGCAATAGCGGATTGCCAATGGCGGCCGCAGCCTTGCGTTCTGTAATTGTTCCTTTGTATTCTTTGATAAAGCCTTTGCCAGCCCCTACTGCCCCCGACGACACCAGTACAATATGGTATGATTCGTGCAATACGGCTACTTGTCGAGCAATTTCTTGTAAAATTGCTTCGTTCAATTCTCCGTTTTTATGTGTAATAGAGGCCGTACCAAACTTTATAACTACAATTGGTTTTGACATAAATTTGTATGAAAAAGGCAAAAGTTTATGTAATTTACACCTAAACTTTTGCCTATAAATTATTGTTTTTCAATTAAATAACTTTTTGTAAAGCTTCCAAAAATCTATCGCATTCGGTTTGGGTAAGAGCCAAGCTAGGCAACAAACGAAGGGTATGCTTGCCAGCGTATCCACAGAAAATTTTATGCTCAAACAGCAAGGCATCTCTGATGGCATCAACGGGCTGTTCAAATTCAATGCCAATCATCAAGCCTCTGCCACGCAACTCTTTGATGCCGTTTATTTGCTTCAATTGCGTCATCAAATAATCGCCTAATGTTGCGGCATTTTCGATTAAATTTTCTTCTTTGATTACGTCCAACACCGCCACGGCTGCCGTACAAGCCAGATGATTTCCTCCAAAAGTTGTGCCCAACATCCCAAATTTAGCTTGGAATTTAGGTGAAATCAACACGCCCCCAATCGGAAAGCCATTGCCCATGCCTTTGGCGGTTGTCATGAGGTCGGGATGGATATTGGCATATTGATGCGAGAAAAATTTACCCGAACGTCCGTAGCCACATTGTACAGAATCGAGAATCAAAATCGCTCCTGTTTTATCGCATAGCTCACGAGCCGCCTGTAAAAACGCTTCCGAAGCTACTTGGATACCGCCTACGCCTTGAATGCCTTCTACGATGACAGCACAGGTTTCGTCGGTAACGTGTTGCTTGAGTGCCTCAATGTCGTTTAAGGGTAAAAAGCTTACGTGTTCGTCGTAGTTGATGGGGGCAATAATCGACTTATTGTCTGTCACAGCCACCGCACCAGCCGTGCGTCCATGAAAGGCTTTATTGAAAGCAATGACCTTTTTTCTTCCATTAAAAAACGAAGCCAATTTCAACGCATTTTCGTTGGCTTCTGCTCCCGAATTGCACAAAAACAAGGAATAGTCTTCATAACCCGAAAGCTTTCCTAGCTTTTCAGCCAATGCTTCCTGCACAGGAATTTTAACAGAATTAGAGTAAAAGCTGATATTATTCAGTTGTTCGGTCAATTTTGCCACATAGTATGGGTGCGAATGCCCAATAGAAATCACAGCATGACCGCCGTACAGGTCGAGGTATTCAACCCCATTTTTATCCCATAAATAACTGCCTTTGGCTTTTACGGGTTCTATATCATATAAAGGATAAACGTTAAATAAATTCATTGTTCGATACAAATTTAAGTATGAATGATTTGCCCTGTTATTTGTGGGCTTTTCCTATTTTTACCCCTAGTACAAAGTAATCTTCTAAGTACCAGATGGTTTGTTTGGCATAGTCCGAATCTCTGCCTGTTGTACGAATATCGTTGAGGCGGCCAAAGCCTCCTTTGATGTCGTTTCGGAAGAAGATACGTCGGGTAATATCAAATTGTAAACCCGTTTTCAATGCCATGCCATAGCCTGCTACATTCCAATAATTATTTTTTCCAACGGTAAACAAACGTACATCACTTCGGGGGACAAACAAGCCAATGCCAACGCCAGCAACCCAGTCGAGGCCTTGAATGCCATTTTTGGCTTTCCAAAGTTTATCGTATCTTTCTAAGTCAACACTGGCAAAATTGAACCCATCGGTATGCTCGAATGTGAGAAAATCCTGAGAATTAACCACAAAAGGCGTATGGTTGTAAGTACCTACATATTGCGGATTTACGGTAATGGCAGGGCTGGATACCTGTGCCGAGATTGTTCCTGAAATAGTACTCGCTTGGTCGTTTACCATGACATATTTCATGTGGTCCCAGCCAATCGACACCGCCCAGTGGTCTTTAAAGAAATAGCCTCCTCTGAAATTGAATTGAGGAATGGAGAACAAACCTGGGTCGTAATATTCTCTTCCTAGGGGTGTTGGGGCATCTTTGGCAACTACATCATGCAAGGTAAAATTATAGCCTTCGCCAATAAACGTAATATCTGAATTGGCATACGTAGAGCGATTGTAGCCCCAATAAACAAACCATTCGCCTTTTCTGCTGTACGGTTTTTCTGTTTGTGCGAGTGTCGAGAAAGAGTATAGGACACTCAAGCAAAGCAATAGTTTTTTCATGTATTGGATGTTTTATAAAATGCTCGTTTATGAATATTCGATGCCTTAAAACCCTACACTTTTCAAGCCTAAACCTGTTTTTTCAGGAAGGCCAAAAAGCAAGTTCATATTCTGAACGGCTTGTCCTGATGCTCCTTTTACAAGGTTGTCAATTACGCTTGTAATCAGTAAATTACCTTCGTGTAATTCTAAAGAAAGTAAACATTTGTTGGTATTTACCACTTGTTTTACATCAACTGGCGTTTCGCTTACGTGGGTAAAAGGATGTTCGGCATAATAGTTTTTATACAAAGTTTTGGCTTCTTCTAATGTACCCTCAAATTTTGTATAAACATTTGCCATAATACCACGGGTAAAATTGCCACGGTACGGAATAAAGTTGAGTGCCTCGTCGAAGCCCGTTTGTAGCGAATCAAGCACCATGCCTATTTCGGTAAGGTGTTGGTGCGTAAATGCTTTATAAATCGAAATGTTGTTGTTACGCCAAGAAAAATGGCTCGTTGCCGAAAGCGATTGCCCAGCCCCAGTAGAACCCGTAACAGCCGAAATATGTACCTCCGATGCTATGCCTTGAGCTGCTGCCAATGGCAACAATGCCAATTCTATCGACGTAGCAAAGCACCCCGGATTGGCAATGTATTGGGCTGCTTGAATCTTGCTTTTTTGTAACTCTGCCAAGCCATACACAAAGCCTTCCGATTGGTTGCGGAAATCAGTACTTAAATCAATGATTTTAACATCTTTGAACGCAGGATTGGCGGCCAAAAACTTCTTCGATTCGCCGTGTCCCGAACATAAAAACACTACATCTATATCGGTATCGAGCGTATCAGAAAAACACAAATCGGTATCGCCCAACAAATCGGTATGCGTAGCGTACAAGGGCTTGCCAGCTTGCGATTTAGAATTGACATAAACGATATGCACCGATGGGTGATGAATTAAAATTCTGAGTAATTCGCCTCCTGTATAGCCTGCTCCACCAATAATTCCTACTTTAATCATGATTGTCTAAAAAATTAAATGCTGTGGTTCTTTCTTCCAAAAGATGATTTTGGAGGAAAGTACCACAGCATTGATTATAATGATAATCTTAGTTATTTGCTAATTCTGTTACTTTTCTGTGAATCATCGTTTGGTTTGATGCAATTTTCGAGAAACCTCGGACATCATCACCAGACCACGCATTGTTCATTTCGCCATACGAGCCAAATACCGACGACATCAAATCGTATTTCGATTCGATACCTACCACATAATAACGGTAAGGGGCTAAATGAATTTCTACCGTACCTGTCACATTGCTTTGGGTATCGGCCAAGAAAGTTTCAAAATTACGCATGACTGGCTCTAAGAATTGCCCTTCGTGCAACATCGTGCCATACATTTCAGCAACGTTTTGTTTCCAATACAATTGTTGTTTGGTCAATGTATGTTTTTCGAGCAAATGGTGAGCTTTGATAATCAACAAAGGGGCGGCGGCTTCAAAGCCAACACGACCTTTGATGCCAATAATGGTATCGCCCACGTGAATGTCACGCCCTACGCCATAAGGAGCAGCGATGTCGGTCAATTGACGAATAGCCGCAACTGGCGAAAGCGTTTCGCCATTGATGCCAACTAATTCACCTTTTTCAAAATGAAGTTTTACCGACTCTTCTCCTGTTTTAGTCACTTGGGTTGGCCAAGCTTCTTCTGGCAAATATCCACCCGAAGTAAGGGTTTCTTTGCCACCAACCGATGTTCCCCACAAGCCTTTGTTGATAGAATAAGCTGCTTTATGCCATTCTCTCACCACACCTTTGGCTTTCAAAAACTCAATTTCAGCCTCACGTGATAGTTTCAAATCACGGATAGGCGTAATAATTTCAACTGCTGGCGTTAAGATACGGAACACCACATCGAAACGTACTTGGTCATTCCCTGCACCAGTACTGCCGTGAGCAATAGCGGTAGCACCAATTTGGTTGGCATATTCTGCTACAGCAGTAGCTTGAAATACACGCTCGGCCGATACCGACAACGGATACGTATTGTTTTTCAATACATTACCAAAAACCATGTAACGGATACAATCGTTGTAGTATTTTTCTACCACATCCAATGTCACGTGCGATGCCACGCCCAAGCCATAAGCTTTTTGCTCAATGTCTTTTAGTTCTTCTGCTGAAAATCCTCCTGTGTCAACCAATGCCGAATGCACTTCGTATCCACGCTCTTCGGCTAGATATTTTACACAAAACGAGGTGTCGAGACCTCCAGAGAATGCTAATAATACTTTAGGTTTACTCATCTGTTTAAACGGATTGAAGATGCAACCGCCATGCGATTGGCTTCATCATTCAATCTCCTTGGTTGATTCTAAAAATGTATTTTTCGGCTGATAAATTAGTGAGTTGTGAAATTAGTGAATTGTGAATGAGCGAATTGTGAATTAATTTTTTATTTTTAATGACTTACAGATTCAACTCAATTTTGATTAAAACAAAGTATAAGTTGCTAAAAATCAAAACACTCATTCACAATTGACAATTCACAATTTTTCATTGATATTTACTACACAATTTCTTTTTTAAGTTTACGCTCTTTCATGCGTTCGCCCATTTTCAAGAACATTTTTTCTTTGATAGACAAAAGTCTTTCCAATACTTTTACATCTTTCAAAAAGTTCCATTTTTCGTGTTCGCTTGCTTGTATTCCTTCTTCTGCTTCAGATCTTTGTTTCGCCTTTTTTTCCCATTCTGGGTCAAAAATCATTCCTGTACACAAGCAGTGCTTGCGACCTGTGCGAGAAAGAACATCGTAATTAACGCAAGATTGGCAGCCTTTCCAGAAGGCATCATCAACGGGCAACTCGCTGAAAGTAGTAGGCTCATAGCCCAACTCCGAGTTGATTTTCATGACAGCCAACGAAGTAGTAATACCAATGATTTTGGCATCGGGATATTTAGAACGAGAAAGTTCAAAAGCCTTGGCTTTCACGGCTTTAGCTACGCCATATTTACGCCATTCAGGACGTACAATCAAGCCCGAATTGGCCACAAATTTGCCATGTTCCCACGTTTCTACATAACAAAACCCTACGAAATCGCCTTGTGCGTCGGTAGCTACAATGGCTTTGCCTTCGTTGATTTTATCTCTCAAATATTGTGGCGAACGTTTGGCGATGCCTGTGCCACGAGCCTTGGCTGATTCTTCCATTTCGAGGCAAATAGCCTCGGCCAGATGTAAATGTTCAGCGGATGCAACCTGAACTGTGTATTGATTCATTGAATGATAGCGATAGCGTCAACCTGCTACGGTTCAAGGAGTTAAGTCTAAAAAAACAAAAAACAAAAGAGAGAATGATACAACCTACCACATAGGTAAGCCCAAGAAGATGTAGGGTCAAACCCTAAAAAAGAATGGTCGCCTACGTAAAGACGTAGTAAGTGTGCGAGGAATATGTAAAAAGAATTTTTTCACTTTGATGACGTTGATTATATGCCAAAAAATGGTAAAAAAGCCTCTCTTTATAACAGATTTTAAAGACGACCACTAAAAGAAATTTTCTTGTTGATTATAAAAATCGTGCAAAGTTTACCAAAACAAAATGTAAGATGCAAGCGTTTTTTTTAAATGTTTTTAAATTTGTTGAAAAATGTAGCAGAAACAGTATTTTAAGCCCTTTTTTTGGTATAATTCAAGGGCTGAAAGCAAACAATACTGCAAGGCAAGTATGTAGTAAGAGATTTTGAAAAGCCAAGAATTTTCTGTATCATTGATACACAAAGCCCTATTATTTAAGAAAAAATACTTAGTTGTAGAAGGGTTTTATCCGTAAAAATAACAATGCTCTAATCTATGACAACGCCAAACATACTATGGATGAACTGACAGCAGAAGATTTGATGTATGGATACACGCACGGGATTTTCCCGATGGCAGACACCGATGGCTCGCTTTATTGGTATTCGCCAGACCCACGTGCCATTATCCCAATCGACACGTACAAACCGCCTAAATCGTTGAAACCCATTTTGAATAAACGAAACTTTGACATAAAAATCAATGCCAATTTTGAACAGGTGATGCGGTTGTGTGCCGCTCCTCGTTTGAATGAACCCGACACTTGGATTTCGGAAGAAATTATTCAAGCGTATTGTGCCTTGCACCAGATGGGGCTGGCGCATTCTATCGAAACGCATCAAGCAGGTAAATTGGTCGGAGGGCTTTATGGCGTTGCTATTGGCGGAGTGTTCTTTGGCGAGTCGATGTTTTACCTTGAACCCAACGCCTCCAAAATCGCCTTTCACCACCTTATCATGATTTTACGCCGACAAGGCTACGAACTGCTCGATACGCAGTTTATCAACGATAACGTAAAGCGTTATGGTGCTATCGAAATTAGTCGCAACGAATATGTACGCTTGCTCAGAAAGGCGATTCCGAAACCTTGCTTGTTTGTGGACGAAACCGTGCAGCAGTTTGTCAATTCGCCCCAAGCACATTTATATATCGCCAATAGCCTTAGAAGTGAAGAGCGTTGAGTAGGAGAGGGGCATAGAAGATATGCCCCTTTGGGTATTTATCGGACAACCTTGATCACAAAAATAGATAAGTCGGAAAATAGAATAAAGAAAATACCTACAATCTGGATAAACGCCAACGCAGGCAAGACTTTATCTAATATATCTTTTAAATTACCTTCTTTTTCGGGGTTGTAATACACCCACCAAATAGCAAACATAACGTTCATTATGTAGGCAAAGATAGCCCAGCCTTTGTCTTTGTTCACAATAATGGGGGCTCCTTGCCAACGATCCATTTTATGCTCTAGCATTTTCATAGCGGCATAAGTGGGTAAGTTGATGTGCATCATCTTACGTAACTCAGGGTTTACTCGGTATTTGTCTGAGCTATAAACCTTGCTGCCATAGTCGAGGGTTTGTTTACTTGTGTAAAATGCTGTCATAAGCAATAACAATATAAACAGCCCTACTGCGGCGATTAAAATAAACTTAATAATTTTCGTGGAGGTTGTCATAGGGTTGGATTACTCGAATAAACGGTAAAATAATACTTAGGACAAACAAATGCCATTGTTGAACCCAATAGGCTTTTACAACAGATTTATCGCCTTTCTTCAACAACAAAAATAACCGAATCTCGCTTAATGTGCAAAACAAATCATTGTTAAACATCTTTTTACAAAGTTTATCAGGGATTAATTTTCATTTTTATCAAATAAACCTTTAAATAATTCTATTCTGTCAAATCAAAAAACAAGTCATTACAAAAAAACAGCTTTTTGTAAAATGTAAATGCTCTCCGTATTTTTGGCATATCAAACCATTTAGCGTATAAAACGCAACAATTTGGCAATATCATGGTAATAAAATTTACAAGTCAGACCATCACGTGCGATAGCGAAATTATTTATATCGGTAAGATTGTCTATGTAAAAAAATCGTCGAAAAGTTATAGAAAGATAACTAAGCCCAAGTTCACACCTCAAGAAATGGCTTTACCTCGAAAACTTGCCTTAGCTATTTTGGTGCTTTACCTCTTTCATTTTTTTACCGACCTTAGTTTTTATGTCATTGGCGATATTTTTTGTATCATCGGTATATTGACCGCTCTACTTTGGGATAGAAATCGTCGTATTGTACAAAAAGCCTCTTCGCAATCGGATACTAAAACAGCCTTTTTTCTTGAATTGCGTTGGGATAATGGGGGGCAAATTTATTTGGCAAGTGAGTACGAGGAGAAAATAAATGATTTTTTTAGTTACCTCAGTACGCTTTACCAAGGAGAACCCAAACCGCCTTTTGAATCTGACAATATTAATAAAATAGCTAGTCTTGATGGTCCAACGCTTTTTCCTAATGAATATGAGTTGGTTGTACCTGCTGGACAAAAAAATGACGGCAATAAGAAAAAAAGTATAGGGCAGATAGTTGATACTAATATAGAGCGGATAGGTAATATAGCCAATGAAACTCTTGAGAATTTTACCGAAAAACTTGCCCAAGCACTCGAACAGGAACGCCAAATGTGGCGAGCGTTCTCGTTTAAAGCGTTTTGGCAAGCCCGTAAAAACGACTGGCAACGACGAAAAGAATACAAGGTAGCTTTACAAGCGTTTTTGGAAAAACTCAAGACAAAACTCAAGCTATAAAACAATTGAGAAACTTATGCAGTTGTACAATGAACATCAGATGACAAACGCTATTCATGACAACATACAATGTTTTTTGGTTTAGAAGAGATTTACGCTTAGAAGACAACGCTGGGCTTTATCATGCCCTCAAAAATGGCAAGCCTGTATTGCCTATCTTTATTTTTGATAAAAATATTCTCGATAAACTTACCGATAAAAAAGACCGCCGTGTCAATTTTATTTATCAAGCCATTGCAGATCTCCAAAGCCAACTGACCAACATGGGCAGTAGTTTGTTGGTATTTTATGGAACGCCTGAAACGGTTTTTCCTCAATTGTTATCGGAGTACGCCATTGATGGCATTTATACCAACCACGACTACGAAAGCTATGCCCAGCAACGTGACGACCTCGTGCGAGAATATGTACAATCGGAAGCGGTGGGCTTTTATACGTTCAAAGACCAAGTAATTTTTGAAAAAGAGGAGGTGCTTTCTGGAAGCAAAACGCCTTATACGGTGTTTACGCCTTACAGCCGTAAATGGAAAGAAACGCTCAACGAGTTTTATACCAAAGCATATCCTACCGAAAAATATTTTGCCAATTTTGCTCCACTTGTTCCGCAAGCAATACCCAGCTTGGAGGCTATGGGTTTTGAACAAACGGGTGGCTCGTTTCCAACAAAAGAACTCAGAGATACCTTGCTCAAAAACTATGCAACCCAACGAGATTTTCCAGCTATTCAAGGTACAAGTCGGCTGTCGGTGCATTTGCGTTTTGGGACAATAAGCATACGAAGTTTAGTGAAAAAGGCTTTGGCACATTCGGAAACGTGGCTCAATGAATTGATTTGGCGAGATTTTTACTTTAATATTTTGTATCACTTTCCTCATATTAGTGACGGAAAATCTTTTCGACCTGCATACGACAACATCGAATGGCGAAACAATCGAGATGAATTTGAGGCTTGGTGCAAAGGCAAAACGGGCTATCCGATTGTGGATGCAGGGATGCGTGAACTCAACGCCACGGGCTTTATGCACAACCGAGTACGGATGATTGTCGCCAGTTTTTTGACCAAACATTTACTCATCGACTGGCGTTGGGGAGAGGCGTATTTTGCCCAAAAATTATTGGATTTTGACTTTGCAGCCAACAATGGCGGTTGGCAATGGGCATCGGGAAGCGGATGCGACGCAGCACCGTATTTTCGGGTTTTTAACCCGACACTCCAAACTCAAAAGTTTGATAAAGAAGGAAAGTACATCAAAATGTGGCTACCAGAGCTCAATTCATTGGATTACACATTACCGATTGTTCAGCATGAAGTAGCCCGAAAAAGAGTGCTAGAAGTGTATCAGAAAGGCTTGCAAAAATAAACGTGAGCATAACCAGCAAACATCAACTTTTGCCAAAATGATACAGACTTTCTAAAGAATTATTTGTTATTTTACAGTGTGGATAAGTTAGGTTACATAGAGATTAGCATTCGTGGTTCAAAAGGAAATCTTGAACTATCGCCCGACAATTATGACATTCGGGAAATTATTGCTATGCTCGAAAATGCAGAAAATTTACTGTATCCCAATGATAAAAAAGACCGACCTCCTATCAGTTACAGCATTGAAAAAGGTTCTGTAAAACATATTTTAAAGACTTCTATTCAGTACATCATTGGTTTTAATGCTATCATAGGACAAATTAATCAAGTTCAAAACATTGATTTTTTAGAACTTTCAACGGCAAAGGCTTTTGAAAATATCCAAGATATTGCTTCAAAAAAAGACTATGTTTTTAGTATTAAAACCTCACTCGACAATACAAATGAAGTTAATATTGACAGGACAACAAAGTTTAGGCGAACAGAGGCAATTTGGGCAGAAGCTGAATTTTACTTTTATGGGAAGGTAACAAATGCGGGCGGAAAAGATAAAGCCAACATTCACATTCATACAGAAGAATTAGGATTGGTTAGGATAAAGACTCCCATTCGTTTTTTGGAGGAATATGAAGACAATTTGCTCTATAAAACGCTTGGTATTAGGGTAGTTGGAAAACAACATACTGAAACGGGAGCAATTGATACAGCCACACTGGAGTTTATAGCACTTGTAGATTACCAGCCTAAATACGACGAGGTATATTTGAAAAGCTTACGAGATAAAGCAAAAAAATCGTGGCTTGGAGAAATCAATGCAGATAATTGGTTAACTGAAATCAGAGGAGGGATATGACACATAAATCTGTACTACTTGATACTAGCTTTTTCCTTCGTTTTCTACATGACGAAAGTCCACTTTATAAGAATGCAGACGATTATTTTCGCTATTTCATTCGGCATGAAATCACAATGATGATTTCTACAATATCCATCGCCGAATATTGTGTTGGAGGAAGTGTTGATGAACTACCCTTAAAAAATCTTCAAATCATTCCGTTTAACCTTGAGCATTCAAAGCGAACAGGAACATTTGCAAAAATTGTATTTCAAAATAAAGGAAAGCTCAAACTGAATGAAAGAAATATTATTCCAAACGATACCAAATTGTTTGCACAAGCCGACTGTGAAAAATCGATTCAATTTTATCTTTCATCAGACACCGAAAGCTTGAAAATTTATAATCTTTTAAAAACACATATCAATCCTGCATTTCAATTTATTGACCTACACATACCATGCAACGAAACTTTTGGTATGCTTGACTTTGGTTAGAAAATAAAGGAGGGTTTTCTGGTAAAAGCAAGCAGGGGCTAAAAAATAAGAGATTTTTACTTTCATGCCCAATGCAAAAACCTCTTATCCGCAAAAGCAATAGTTATTCTTTAAACGCCAATTCGTTTTTAAGGCCACTAAATTGTTTTATATCAAGGGCTAATGCCCCGATTTTTAAGCCAATTTCAACCCGAATAGGAATCTTATTGTTATCATTTGAAATCCAGATTTTAACCGATTCTGCGTCTTGGAAAAAGTTGTTTTGTGGAAGCATTGGGATAATTTTGAAGGTTTCTATCTTGCCAAATTTGGTTTTTATGACCTCTTTGCCCACAAATTTCAAACGCATATTATAGACCTTTTTATCGAAGAAAAACGAAAGAGGCAAACTTTCGCCTACCTTCAATTTGTTGAAATCCATGGCCCGCACATAATAATAGCTACTCACCACATCTTGAATCCCTTCGGGAATCGGATAGGCATTTCGTTCTTTATCGTCGATAAGTTCATAACTCATCGCTTTGTTTTGGTTATGGTCGAATACAATTTTTTCTTCTGCCCGATAATTCCCTTCTTGTTTTTTCATGTAAAATTGCTGCGGTAGCAATTTTTCGCTATCAATATGCGAAGCCCAAGTATCACGCACCCTCGTTACCCAGTCGGTCATGCCAGTGGTTCTGCCTTGTACAACCACCTTATAACAAGGCCTGCCATTGGCCATTTGAAACTTATCGTCAACGTCAACCACCGCTTCGGCGGCATTGACAAAGCCGTAATGCACCCTGTATTCGATGCGTTCGCCTCGCACAATACTAGAAGGGTTTTCGATGCTGCTTTCTTGTTGCAAACCCATAAAACTCATGAGTGCAATGCCGAGTCCGAGTAAACCTAATACTTTTTTCATAGCAATAAAAAACGTGTATTTAAAGAATGGTATATGGCGTTAGGGAGTATATTTATTTTACCTAAAGACAACAAATACATGATTTCCCCTTATTTTGTAATAATTGTATGACGCTTGATGATAGATATAAGTGCAAAACTGTTCGTTCAACGACTATACCAACGTATTACGTCAACATAACGAACGGGATAACAAAATATTGACAGCGTAACATTAAAGCATAGCTAGGAAAGCAGGCAGCAAGCAGGTGAGCAGTAATCCAAGAGCCTTGTCTAAACACCAAGTTTAGACAAGGCTTTTGTAACTTTTAGGCACAAGCAATTTTATTGACACGCAACTGGTGTCTGCCTCCTTCAAAATTCGTTTGGATGAACGTATCGGTAATGGCGGCGGCTTCTTCGAGGCTTACAAAACGGGCAGGAATACACAAGACGTTGGCATCGTTGTGCAAACGTACCAATTGAGCTACTTCGGTGTTCCAAGCCAAACCTGCTCTAATTCCTTGGTGCTTGTTGGCGGTAATGGCTACGCCGTTGGCACTGCCACAAAGCAAAATACCTAGGTCAAATTCCTTGTTTTCTACGGCTGTAGCAAGCGGATGAGCAAAGTCTGGGTAGTCGCAAGAAGCGTTACTAAAAGGCCCAAAATCTTTTACCTCATAGCCTTCCTTCTGTAATTTTTCAATCAGTACAGCTTTGTACTCAAACCCTGCGTGGTCTCCTCCGATGGCAATTTTTTTCGACATTTTATAAAAAATCAATATTTATGTAACAAAAAAAAGTTTTTTTACGTTTAGCTTTTTTGGTGCTTTGCAAAGATACGCTTCTCTTGCCTAAACCACCTAATATTCATCACAAAAACCCACAAAAGCTATGACTGAAAGAGAAAATGAAACCTTGCTACAGGAAGAAGAAAAAATCAAAAAAGCCTTCGTTGACCACACTTGGGCCGAAATTCGTTCGGAGGAATCTTGGCGTATTTTTAAAATTATGTCGGAGTTTGTAGAAGGCATCGACAAAATGGCCAAAATAGGCCCTTGTGTTTCTATTTTTGGCTCGGCTCGTACCAAGCCCGACAATCCTTATTACAAAATGGCGGAGGAAATTGCTGCCAAATTGGTGCGTCATGGCTATGGCGTAATTACAGGCGGTGGGCCGGGTATCATGGAAGCTGGTAATAAAGGTGCCAAATTACAAGGTGGAAAATCGGTCGGATTAAACATCGAGCTTCCTTTCGAGCAGCACCCCAATCCTTATATTGATAGTGATAAAAACATCAATTTCGATTTCTTTTTTGTACGAAAAGTGATGTTTGTCAAGTATTCGCAAGGCTTTATCATTATGCCTGGGGGCTTTGGTACACTCGACGAAATGTTTGAGTCGCTTACACTCATTCAAACCCATAAAATCGGACGCTTCCCTGTGGTGCTGGTAGGCAAAGAATATTGGGGCGGGCTACTCGACTGGATAAAAACCACGATGGTCAATGCTGGCAATATCAAAACCGACGACCTCGACCTCATTTCGTTGGTCGATAATCCTACCGATGCCGTGCGTGTAATAGATGACTTTTATGCCAAATATCTGTTAAAACCCAATTTCTAGCACTTCACTCTTTTCTTTTCATCGAAAATGACCATTTTGGTACAGGCGATGAAAAGAAAAGCCTTTTTACCTTCATTTTTCTTCTAAAATAATTGTTCAAAACGCTTATTGGTTGCCAAATTAGTCATTTGATGTATTATTCGTATATTTGGTTAGATATTACAGCTTATCAATCGAAGTGAAAAAAAACTAGCATTAACTTTGTACATAACTGGTTGTCAGTAAATTGTCTTGACTCATTAACATACCCTTCAACGCTATTTCTCTATCCGTTTTTGACGCATTGTTAAACATTATTATATTATTACTTTAGCGGTATTTTATATTGTTTTTACAAGTTTTGTAAAAACCCAATTGATTATAGTCAATAAAAGGAAATAAAAGTACTTTTATCACATTTTTTTAAATATATTAAGTTTTATTTTGCAAGAAAATTGAACCCACAAACATAGTGTAAATATTTACGTAATTTATTCATTATAAGAATGATAAACATTAAAAAAATTTATATAACAGCCCTGTTTGTAGCAAGTTTTGCTGTGTTACAAGGATGTTCGTATGACGCTCTTCCGTCGCAACAGGGGACGATGAATCAGATTAAAACGGCAGAAACGTTTAATTGGGGCGTTAATAAAAAAGTCACTTTTGAAATCATTGGGGCGAATGTTGAAATAAACAGTAAAAATACTTTTTATATCAAAAGTGAAGATGGCGTAGGCATTGTAGCGATGAGCCACTATGTCAAAGATAGCTTTACGGGAGGATTTATTATTCCGGCTGGTACCGACAAAGTATTGGTACAATATGGCTCTATTAAGAAACTTTATGATATTTATGATTCCGATAAAATAACCTTGAATTTGGACGAGGAACTAAGTAGCTCATTTCAGTAAAAACTCTCCCTCTCCATAATATTATTAGATAAACTTATGAAAAAACATTCTTTATTTTTATTTGTAGCAGCGTTATTGTTTGCCGTTCAGGTGCAAGCACAAGAAATATTTTACCGTTACGAACCAGGTAGCTTGCCAGCGAGATCAAGATGTTGGAGCAACAAGGGTATGGATGTATCAACCGACACAAGATATGTCATTCAAGGGGTACAATCGGCTTACACCAAAAATACGCTTACCATCAATCCTGAAGATACATGGGTAAAATCGCCTTGGACAAAGCTTGGTAGTGACAGCTTAACATTTAAGGTACGTCTGCAAGGAGGTGGTGCCTCTTTACGCCAAATTCAGATTCGCTTTATTCCCTACGATTCTCTCAGTACCAATAGCACCAAAGAAGGTACGCCTTTGGCTCAAACGCTCACCTACACTTTTAGTAATCCGATTGTGGGGATGAGTTCTACTTTCTTACGACGAGTTTCGTTCCCAATTCCCAATACGCTTAAAAATAATACAAAACCATTTAAGGTAATGATAAGCTTCCTTGGGGCGGGTGGTACAGGTAGTGTTTATATCGACGATATTGTGATTTCGGGGATTCATTGGTCGAATCCAGTGGACGATTGCTTGCCTTACAAACCCGTAATAGACACCGACGGCGATGGCATTGCCGATGTGGACGATGCTTATCCGAACGACCGCTACAAGGCCTATAATACTTTTTGTCCAGGGCCTAGCTGGGGAACTTATATGTATGAAGATTTATGGCCTGCCAAAGGTGATTACGATTTCAACGACTTGGTGTTAGATTTTAGGTATAAAATTGTAACGAATTCCGACAACCGTGTGGTTTTCCTTCATGCGTATTTTACGATAAGAGCGGTAGGTGCAACGTATCAAAATGCCCTTGGTTTGCAATTCGACAAGCTCAATAGCAATAAAATTAGAAGTGTGAAAGGAGCGAAAAATAGCAATGCTAAATGGACAAGCTTCGATGCTAACGGTACGGAGAGTGGGCAAGAATACGCCAATATTATTGTGTATGATAATATCTCTAAAAATATCAAAAATACGGGTGGTTTTGGGGTAAATGTGAGCAAGTCGTTTCCTTCGGTAGTACCTGATACTACAGAGATTATTATTGAATTTGACCCAGACCCAGCCCCAGGCCGAGGCATCCGTTGGTGGGAACTCGACTTCAACCCTTATTTGATTGTCAACCAAGAAAGAGGAAAAGAGATTCACTTGCCTGGTTACGTGCCAACTACAAAAGCCGCTACCAAATATTTCGGACAAGGCGATGACGATACCGATTTATCAAAAGCGAAATATTATAAATCGAAAGATAACTTGCCTTGGGGCTTAGAGTTGCACGAGTATATTCCGCACATGCAAGAATACCAAGAAATTACCAAAGGCTATCTGCGGTTTTTCCAATGGGCCCAAAGCAATGGAACTATTTATAAAAACTGGTACAAAGACTGGAAAGTCAATCGAGATTACTTGTTTCTTTATACATTCTAAAGACAAAACGGGTAGCATTCGCTACCCGTTTTGTTTGCTTTTGGTGTTAATTTTATGCCTTTCTTTTGGCTAAATACGCTTCCATAGCTTCTAGCGATAAAGCGTTGAAAGTCATGTCTTTGGTTAATCCTCCTTTGCGTGCAGTGGCCACGCCATAGTGCATATCGAAATACCCTTCTTTTTCGTGGGCATCGGGGTTGATAGACAGCATTACGCCTTGTGTTAGGGCATAGTCAATCCAACGCCAATCTAAATCAAGACGATACGGACTAGCATTAATTTCTATCACCACGCCGTTGGCGGCACAGGCATCTATCATTTTTTTATGGTCAACCGGATAGCCTGCTCTTGCCAATAGCAAGCGTCCGGTAGGATGTCCTAGTATAGTAGTAAAAGGATTTTCGATAGCTTTGATAAGTCGGTTCATCGCCTTTTCTTCGGTCATTTTTAAGTTTTGATGCACCGAAGCCACTACATAATCAAAAGTTTTTAATATTTCGTTGCTATAATCTAACGAGCCATCGCCCAAAATATCCGACTCAATGCCTTTCAAAATTTTAAAAGGCTGTTTCCCATCCAAGGCATATTGTGCATTAAGCTGGTCGATTTCGGCTTGTTGAGCCAATACACGTTCTTCCGACAACCCACGAGCATACACTGCCGTTTTCGAGTGGTCGGCAATGCCTAGGTATTCAAAGCCCAATGCTCGGCAATAATTGGCCATATCAGCCAGCGTATGTTTTCCGTCGGAATAGGTAGAGTGATTATGCAAAATACCTTTCAGGGCATCCCAAGTGACCAAATCGGTATTTTGGTGTTTTTTTATCCAATCAAATTCTTGGTTTCCTTCTCGCATTTCTGGAATAATATACGGAAAGCCAATATGTGCATATACCGCTTCTTCCGAGTCAAATACGTTTTGTTGAAGGCTTTTGTATAAATTGTATTGTTGCAAATGGGGCTGTGCCGCACTATACACTAAAGTTTGATTGACAAAACGCTCAGGCGAACAAATCAGTATTTCTACAGGAATGCTTTTGCCTTCAAAAAAGCCTCTCCAAGCAAAGGGAGATGATTGCTTTTCTACTTGTTGCAATCCATCCAAAGCATTGAGATGCTGTTGTACAAGCCAAGGCTGTGTATGTGCTACGAGCAGTTGAATGCTTGTCACCACTTCGTTTTTACGACGCACATCGCCTACAATGGCTACTTGTTCAAATGCTTGTTCGAGATAATCGAAAAGGACATTGGCAAGTTCTTCGCCTTTTTCCATGCGAAGTTTGCCCGCATTCGATTGGTTGTAAGCGATACCCTGCTTGATGGTTTCTTGAATTTTTTCGCCAAAACCTTTTAGTTGAGCAATCGCTCCATTCTCGCAAGCCAGTGCCAATTCTCGTACATCGGTAATGCCCAATTCTTGCCAAATCGCCCTGACTTTCTTTGGCCCAATGCCTTTGATTTGAAACATTTCGAGCAAACCTTCGGGCGTTTTTACAAGCAAATCTTCTAACTCTTGCAACATGCCTGTACGCTTGATTTCTTCGACTTTGGCTGCTGTACTTTTGCCTACGCCTTGTATCGCCGCAATAGTAGCGGTATCGGTTTCTGCCAAATCGCCCGTAAACTTATCTAATGCCCGTACAGCAAAACTAAGATTTTTGATTTTAAATTCATTCTCATCGTGCAATTCGAGCAGTTTGAGGGTGAGTTCGAGTATGTCTAAAATCGTTTGATTCATGAGTTGAGTAACCAAAACAAGGATGTTGAAAAATGAATGATAGAAAGAAGCATGAGGAGTGAAAAAATTACGCAAGATGCACTGGAGGTTTGATTTTACTTGTGAAATAGGACTTTATTTCCTCTGTCGCATATCAAACCTCCGATGCCACGGGTGCTATTCCTCCAAATAATCTAAATCTTTGCTATGCGTTTCGGGAATGGTGAGGATGGAGAAAAACGCCAATACAAAACAAATGCCCCCTACTACCGCCGCCGCATACAGCACATCGAGGCTAGGCTTGAGTTCGGTATAAAGCATGGTCATGCCAATCACCGTACCACGCACCATATTCGGAATAGTAGTAGCGGCGGTAGCACGAAGATTTGTGCCAAATTGCTCTGCCCCGATGGTCACAAACATGGCCCAATAGCCAACCGAAAAGCCAGCCAACATACATACATTGTACAAGCCTGTAGCTGTTGAAATATTACCAAATAAAAATATCAGACTACAAACCAAGGTAAGCAGCAAGAGAATCGCCACGGCTTTCTTGCGTGATTGCAGTGCTTGCGAGATAAAACCACTCGCCAAGTCGCCAATGGCCAAACCTACATAGCAAAACATAATGGCTTTCCCCGGTTTGATTTCCTCGGCAATGCCCAATTTCTCGCCAAATTCGTTGGCAAAAGTAGCCAGTACCCCAATCACAAACCACGTAGGCATACCAATAGCAATACATTTTAAATAACGACTCAGGCGATTGGCATTGGTAAACAAGGCAAAGAAATTCCCTTTTTTTACGGAAGTATTTTGCTTGATGTTTTCAAACATACCTGATTCAAAAACACTGATACGCAATAATAAAAGCACAAAACCCAAGCCTCCGCCCACAAAATAGGCATACCGCCAACTACCAAAAAGTTCTACGGTAAAATAGGCAACAACCGCCCCGAACAAGCCAATACCTGCCACCAGCGAAGAGCCAATGGCCCGCAATTCTTTGGGCAATACCTCCGACACCAGCGTAATGCCCGCACCCAGTTCGCCGGCCAAGCCAATGCCCGCAATGAAGCGTAAAATAGCGTAAGTGTTGGTGTCTTGCACAAAACCACAGCCAATGTTGGCAATAGAGTAGGTGAGGATAGAGCCAAAAAGTACAGATAAACGCCCTTTTTTATCGCCCAATACGCCCCAAAGAATACCACCAATGAGCAAGCCTCCCATTTGCCAATTGAGAATATCTTTGCCAATAATACCTACTGCTTCTTTCGATAAGCCAAGGTCTTTTAAGCTTGGCACACGCACAATGCCAAAAAGTAATAAATCGTAAATGTCAACAAAATAGCCCAGTGCGGCTACCACCACTGGAATACTAAATAAATGCTGATAAGTGGTTTTTGAAGTAGGTTGGTTCATCGTAAAATATGGAATTTATCAATGTGAAATTGTGAATTGTCAATTAGTGCGAAGGATTTTCTTTTGTTCAAAAGCGTTCTTATTATTCGCATTTTTTGGGGTAGCGGCAACCCTTGCGGTTGCCATGTTGAGTGTGGCAACCGCAAGGGTTGCCGCTACCCCAATTCTATTTGAAAGATAAAACCAAACTTTCATACAGCACTAATTGTCAATTGTCAATTAGTGTTTTAGTTTTCAAAAGTTATGTTTTAGTATAAATTAAGATAAGTATTTGAAAATAAAAAACTTAACTCACTCAAGCACGCAATAACTTATTTCGCCCTCAACAATAGTTAGAAAGCCCACAATAACCTTGCTTCTTCTTTGATAAAAACAAGGGCAGCCTCACTCGGATTGCGTTGGCTTTGGAGGAGTTTTTCAAATACTTTTTTCGACAACGCCACGGCAGGAGCATCGGGCTCTAGCTCGGTAGCAGCGAGGTTGATAAGTGAAATAGTTTCGTTCACGGCATTTTTTACAGTGAGCCAAGCCTCGTCGCTCATATATACTTGTTGCGAAAAATTGTGGCTCAATTCGTTTCTGATTTCGTGGGTGAGCAGTTGTTGGTAAGCTACCGCCGAAATTTCGGGCGGACTTGTCCGCAACAGCAGTTGGCTTGGAGCAATTCTTTCTAAGAGCAAACAAATTCTTTCATAAGCACCCAAGCGTAGCGTAAGAGTTGTTTTGTCGCTTAAACCTTGGGCTTCTAACTTTTTTTGGTCTAAGTCTTTTTTGATAAAAGCATTGATAGCCAAATACATAGCCCATAAAAGTAAAGCCGCAGGAAGTATCACTTTGAGCAAATCGGCAACTAATTCCATAAAGAAAGGGTTTACATAAAATATCCTAGCGATAACTCCCTAGCGAGTATTTTATTGGGATTAATGGAAAATTTTTCAAAAATAGCTAATTTCGCCCTGAACTGTATAAGTTTATGAATCATACCAGCATAAATCCTATAAACATTACGCCAAAAGCCAAGGCAGAAATACAAAAAGCCTTTCAAATCAAAGGGATTCCAGAGGCGTATTACTTGCGTATTGGTTTGCGAGGCAGTGCCTGTAGTGCCGCCTACCTGATTGGTTTCGATAAGCAAGAAGTACACGACCAATTGTATGAAATAGATGGCATTACGGTGCTTATCAATAAGCATCATTTGATGTATCTGCTTGGTGTTACGCTTGATTTTGAGGAGGAAGGAAACGGTTTTACTTTTGTCAAACAAACGGCATAGCCAAACATACAAAGTAAGCACGATGAGGTGTCATGGCATACAAGCATCCATCTTTTTATATAAATTACTGATTTACTGATGAAAATTGCAGCGATAGATATTGGCTCGAACGCCGCCCGAATGCAAATATCAAGAGTGTTGGAAAACGAAGGCACGATTAGCTTCAAGCGTGTTGAATATGTACGCTTTGCCTTGCGTTTAGGACATGATGTTTTTAACGACGGAGAGATTAGCCCCGAGTCGGAGGTAAGAATTTTTAAATTGCTTCATGCCTACAAGTTACTCATGGACTTGCACGAAGTGAAAGATTACATGATATGTGCCACTTCTGCTATGCGAGAAGCGGGCAACGCCGAAGCCATTATTACCCGTATTCATAAGATTTTAGATATGAAAATCCACGTGATTGATGGGGCAAAAGAAGCCGAACTTATCAACGACGTGGTGGTACAATCGCTCGATGGCAACGATTATTTGCACATAGATGTAGGCGGTGGTTCTACCGAACTCAACATCTATAGCAACCGCCAAAAAGTAGCTTCTCGGTCATTTAAGATTGGCTCGGTGCGTTTGCTAGAACACAAAGAGCGAGAAAGCGATTGGGACAAAATGCGTAAATGGATTGAACAGCACGTACAACCGAACAAAAAAGGTATTACAGCCGTAGGAACAGGCGGTAATATCAATAAGATTTTTAATTTTTCTACCAATCACGAAACGGCAACCTCCATTAGTATTGATGAACTGATACGGGTAAAAGACTTTATTGCAGGACATACCTACGAAGAACGTATCAATAGACTTCGCCTAAATGCTGACCGTGCCGACGTGATTGTGCCAGCCGCCGAAATCTATCTCAACGTGATGCGTTGGGCAGGAGCAGCGTCTATCATTGTGCCTGACGTAGGCTTAAAAGATGGAATTATTCAAATGGTTTACGAAAGGATTCAAAGCAGAAGACGATAACACAATCATGGGTGTATGAGGGAGTTTATCCGCCCATACGCTCAAACAATGTTAGGGTACTTTTACACCCTAACATTGTTTTTTACTTTATCAAATATTCGCTCAATTTAGCTTCTAAATCTTTCGCCGACATATTCCTAAAAATACCGCCATTATTGACAAATGAAACCTCGCCTTTCTCCTCAGATACAACAATAATGGCCGCATCGCTTTGCTCGCTCATACCAAAAGCAGCCCTATGACGAAAACCCAAGGTAGGCGAAATCGTGCCACTTTCCGAAACAGGCAACATACAACGAGCCGCCGCAATACGTCCATTTTTGATGATAACAGCCCCGTCATGTAGCGGAGAGTTTTTGTGGAAAATGGTCAAAATCAGCCGCTTAGATATTTTTGAATCAATTTCATCGCCCGATTCAATGAACTTTTTTAACTCGTCTTCCTTTTCAATCACAATCAACGCTCCCGTGTGGGTACTTGCCATGGTTTTAGTAGCTTCTACAATCGCCTGTAAGGTCGAAATATTGTCTTTAGAGGTTTTGGGGGTATAAAACCTTCTCAAGATAGGGTTTTCTTGAAACGACGTAGAACGCCCCAGCATCATCAAAAAACGACGAATTTCTTGTTGAAAAATAATCAATAATGCCAGTACACCCACATTCATAAATTGTCCCAAAATGGCCGAGAGCAATTCCATGCCCAAAGCCGTTGCCATCAAGTAAATGACATAAATAATGAGGTATCCAAAGAAAATTTTGTTGGCAATACTTCCTTCTATCAACTTGTAAATCTGATAGAGTAAAAAGGCTACCAATACAATGTCGAATAAATCAATAAAATCAAAATTTAGAAATCCAATGTGCATGGGTTGAAGATGGTGTTTGTGCAAGCCAATGCTTGCGTATGTTTTATGCCTTTACAATACTCAAAGGCGTTTAATTACAATGTTTTACATCAATGCCGATGCTCTCAGTAAAAGGTTGGCATCCAGACAAATCTTTTGATAAAAATCCTTTTCAGAAGGTGCACACACACCGGGAAAATCGCCTTTTTTACCCAACATATCGGTCATGAGTTGGAAATGCAAATGCGGTGGCCAATGTCCATTTTCGGGTATATCGCCCAATTGTGCAAAGGCTGTTCCTTGGCTTATACTCATGCCTTCGTACAACCCCTCAAGCGAACTCAGACTCAAATGTCCATATAAGGTATAAAATGAGATGCCCTCTATTGCATGACTCAAAATGATGGTAGCACCATAATCGCCAAAAGTGTTGTTGTTGGCAAAACTGTGTACTTTGCTTGGCAAAGGAGCAAACACAGGCGTACCTGCCACTGCCCAAATGTCTATACCCAAATGAATAGAACGGGGTTCTGTCCCTTGCTGAAAATGCTGGCTACGGCGATAAATGTATCGGTTTTCGAGGTAGCCACCAATGGCACAAACCGCCTTTGCTGCCTGTATCTGCTCAAAAATATAGGTACTAAAAACGGTCGTATCGCTCAAATCAAGCTGTGCTAAGTCGTGGTTATTTTCGGTCAAATCTAATACCAACACGTGGTCATGAACCAAATCGAAAGGAACAACCGAGGCTACCGAAAGCTGACGCAACGCATTTGTTATCATGATACTGTTTGTATTGAGCAAGCAATCTTGCCATAATGCCTTACAAAAAGGATTTATTTTTGCCTGCAAGATAAAAAAATATTAGCAAAACCACGGTTGTTTGGTTCTTAAATCATCTTAATAAGTTTTCTAAAAAACATAACGCTATCCAAATGAGGCATGGGTATCATGCTCTATCCTTAAAATACCCCTATAGTTATGAATTTTTTTCTCGAAAAACTTGATATTTAGAATTATGTATTGCAAATTGCTATCGTTATCAATGTCTTCAAAGCATACCCGCCGGATGTAATGTAGATATGATAAATTAGTCAGAATTATAACCTTACTTGATACTTCGCTAATTTCTTCATATTCTCATGGATTTGCCTACGCAAATTCGCACAGCCTGCTATTTTCTGCTTTATAGCTTGACAGACAAATTCCAACATTATTTTTTAACTGATTCAAACAAACATATCAATTCAAGTCGTTGATACGTTTTAAAGATAATAAGTTAATAATCAATACCAGATTGATGGTTTATTCGTTATGACGAAAACCAAATAATCATGTTAGAGATTATTTTTTTATGGGTTCGGGTTACAGAAAAAGTCACAGGCTATGCCCGTGACTTTTCTCGTTTTATCGCTTTGCTACAAACATTTATTTTCCTCTAAATATCGGTTTTCTCTTACCCAAAAAAGCCTGAACGCCTTCGATAAAGTCGGCTGTTTTGCCTGCTTTGCTTTGCAGTGTAGCTTCTAGTTCGAGGGAATCTTCCAACGACAAGGCACTAGATTTGTTCAGCGATTCTTTGATATAGCCAATTGCTTGCGTAGGAGCATCGACATAATAGCGTGTAAGTTGCTCAACGGCTTGGTCAAGGACTTCGTAAGGTACAACTTGATGTACCAACCGATGATGCAAGCAAGTAGCGGCATCGAGGAGTTTACCTGTAGTACACCAATCAAAAGCCGTTTGATAGCCCACCAGTCGGGTAAGAAAAAACGAAGAACCGGCATCTATCGACAAGCCAATGCCTACAAACAACTCTCTCATGCTGGCGTACTCGGCAGCCACTACCAAGTCGCAAGCCAATGCCAACGAGCACCCTGCCCCAGCGGCAATACCATTGAGCCGACAAATCACAGGCTTAGGGCATTGCCGAATGGCCAAAATCATGGGATTGTAATATCGCCTTAAAATATCGCCAAAATCGTCATCCAGACGAAGCCCAGCTTTTAAATCTGCCCCCGAACAAAAAGCTTTGTCGCCCGTGGCTGTGAGTACAATTACTCGTACCTCGGCATCGTTGCGGGCTTGTGTAAAAGCAAGGGTAATTTCTTGAATAAGCGGAATATGCAGGGCATGAAAAACATCGGGTCTGTGTAGCGTAATGGTACACACCCCCGCTTGGGTTTGTTGTTGAAGGTATTGCATATAATTTTCAGTTAAATATGAAGAGGCAAAAGCCTAATGGTTTACAAAACAAAAATAGAAAAATCTGTTCATAGCTTTTTATCTATGCCAAGATTTATGAATCACAGTTGTAGGAAAGATGTAGTAACTTGACATGAAAATTAGATGACAGTTATTTGTTGATGTCATATATCACAATTGTGAATAATACCAGAAAGCAAATAAGCAAACAGACTTATTTTTAGTCAGCTAAAATTTTTACTAAGTTTTCAAATGCACCATTTAAACTTCACCTTGTAATTCTTTCATCAAATCAACCAAAGCAATCGTTTTTACACCTCCAGCGGAAGGGAAACTTTCTTTTCCGGGATAAACTATGTAGCGTTTTGTAGCTTTTATGTCTTCACAGCCCAAATAAAAACCTTTGGAAACCGTGGGTGCTAAAGAACGTTTTATTTCAATGGCATATCTTTCTTGATTGTTAATCTCAATGACTAAATCTATTTCTGCTCCTGCCGAAGTTCTATAAAACCAAAATGTTAGCCCTTGAGGTAAACAAGAAATAATATTTTCAATAACAAAACCTTCCCAACTTGCTCCAACAATTGGATGCCCCAACAAATCGTCTTGCGTAATAAGGTTTAGCAAAGCATGCGTCAGTCCACTATCACGAATATAGACTTTGGGCGTTTTAACTAACCTTTTCCCAACATTTCCAGACCACGGCAGTATAGTTCTAACAAGGAATAAATCTTCTAATAGTTCAATGTATCGTTTTACAGTTGGAATGGTTATTCCCAAACTTGCTCCTAATTGTGCTGTATTTAATTGTCCTCCTTGATGATGTGCCAACATTGTCCACAACCTGCGTAATGTTACCGCAGGAATCCTTGTTCCTAATTGTGGAATATCTCTTTCCAAATAAGTACTGATAAAATTTTGTCGCCATCTAAAACTGGCTGCTTCTGTTTTAGCAAGAAAACTATCTGGAAAGCCCCCTTTCAGCCAAAGCATATCAATACTGTTTTGGCTTAGAGAATTGACTTCTAAAGCTGTCAAACCTGTCAATTCTTTGTAAGCAATCCTTCCCGCCAAAGATTCCGAAGACTGTTTCAAAAGGTCAAGTGATGCCGAACCTAAAATCAGGAATTGAGCAGTTTTGAAACCTTGCCTTCTTCGGCGGTCAATCACGCCTCTTAATATGGCAAATAATTCAGGGATACGCTGGATTTCGTCCAAAATAATAAGTTTCCCCTTGTGTAATTCAAAATAGGCTTCTGGGTCATTTAACTTTGCTTGGTCGATAGGGCTTTCCAAGTCAAGATATATCGGTTCAGGACTTAGGGATAAGGCTATCTCTTCCGCAAGCGTTGTCTTTCCAACCTGTCTCGGTCCTAAAATACTTACCGCTGGAAATTCTTCGAGCAATTCAATGATTTCAACTTGGCTATTTCTTGCAATCATCCTTGTAATTATAATATTGTAATTTATATTTGCAAGGATAAATATATAAAAAAATAACACTGAATGAACAAAAATGACAGCCGCTCGGAAAATTTATTTTTCCGAGCGGCTCTTGATTTTAAAAATTCCTTCGATAATTTAATAACTTTGACTTGCTTAATTACCGTTATCCTTGATGTTACGCATTACCATTGTGAGTAATTTGAAAGCTTAGTAAAAGCTTTTAAAGTTCTGGAAATTAACATATTAACAATATGGTAATTGTTGTTAAAAATAGATTTTGTAAGGTTTTTTCGTTCATAAATCCTTGTTCAGATTCTTACACTAAGCTTGAGTTAAACATCAAAAAATAAGAAATTAAATTTAAAACTATCTCATTTTTAATCAGTTAAGGCTTTTACTGAGTTTTCATCAGTTATTCATATTAGTAAAATGAATTTTAAAGAAAAAATATCGCTTGAGGCATGGAGCAATAGTAAACATAAGCCTAAAAATTTGTCGTTTCATCCCAATCAGGAATCGGCATTGACGCATTATTTGCACAATGCCACCAATGGCGTATCGAAATATTATGAGGCAGATGCCATCGCATTAGCCCAATTGATTTTGCATCAGAAGTATCCCAACGAAACTATTCCTCTTGCATTGGCAAAAGAGGCACTTCAACAAGGCGTTTTCCTCTGTGACAATGGCGTTTTTCAGGCTATCGCACAACCCAAATTTAAGTTTATCGACTTATTTGCAGGCATCGGAGGATTTAGAATTGCCTTGCAAAATTTGGGAGGTAAATGTGTTTTTTCGAGCGAATGGGACGCTGAAGCACAAAAAACTTATCGGGCAAATTTTGGCGAAATACCTTTTGGCGACATTACCCAAGAAGAAGTAAAAGCTTATATTCCAGACCATTTCGATGTGCTATGTGCAGGGTTTCCTTGTCAGGCCTTTTCGATTGCAGGAAAAAGAGGAGGTTTTGAAGATACTCGTGGAACGTTGTTTTTTGATGTCGCCGAAATTATCAGAAGAAAACAACCCAAAGCTATTTTTTTGGAAAATGTAAAAGGGCTAAAAAATCATGATAAAGGTAAAACGCTTGAAACCATTTTACACGTTTTGAGAAACGACCTAGGGTATTTTGTACCAGAACCGCAAATCATGAATGCCAAAGATTTTGGTTTAGCCCAGAACAGAGAACGAATTTTTATCGTGGGTTTTCATGCTTCTACAGGTGTCGATTCGTTTGAGTATCCTAAGCCTTTCAACTCGAAGGCCACCTTTGCCGATGTAAAAGAAAAAGAAGTGGTAGCTACCAAGTATTATCTTTCTACGCAATACCTTACTACGCTCGAAAACCATAAAGCGAGGCATGAAAAAAAAGGGAATGGCTTTGGTTATGCCATCATCCAAGACCATGAAATTAGCAATGCCATTGTAGTGGGCGGTATGGGAAGAGAACGGAACTTGGTGATTGACCACCGAATAACTGATTTTACGCCAACAACGCATATCAAAGGAACGGTAAATAGACTAGGTATCAGAAAAATGACACCAAGAGAATGGGCAAGACTGCAAGGCTTTCCTGATACCTATACGATTCCGGTTTCGGATGCTTCTGCCTATAAACAATTTGGCAACTCAGTGGCTGTTCCTGCTATTCAAGCTACGGCAAATGAAATTATAAAAAATATACAACTATAGCTATGGGAAAACTTAATGAACTGAGTATCACAGTAGGTAAAGACAATAAAGCGGAAATTATCTTCGACGGGTTATACCCTAATTTTTTAGAAGTAGAATATTCCAAACCATCTGAGTATGTGGGAAAATATTGGGATGCTTATATTCGACATACCGAACGCAATAATAATCTTAACGGAAAGATATTTGAGTATATCCTTGCTACCCTTTGTATTAGAGAAAACATCGTTCCTATTTACATGAGTGCCAAAGTAGCTTTTGTTCCGAACGTGATTTATGACCTAATGTTTTATACACAGGCAAGAGGGCCTATCTGTTTTAGTGCAAAGACAAGTTTAAGAGAAAGATATAAACAAGCCGACTTGGAAGCAATAGCTCTCAAATATGTACACAGAAAAGCACTCAGCTATCTAATAACTTTAGAGGCAAATGAAGCCAGAAGCGTAAAAGCAAAAATTAAAACGGGTGATATAATAGGGCTTGATGATGTGATAGTGGCGACTTCTGACGAATTTGATACACTTATCAGAGAATTAAAATCTTATGAATATTCTGAACCTCCTACTGTGAAAGTCATAGAGAGTAATCAAATTATTAACAGAGAAAAAATTAAAAAAATATCGTAACAGTAAGTAGTTTTCAGAAGGTGTATATTTGATAATTTATACACCTTCTACTTATTAAGAGTCCTACAAAAAAATTGTGAAAATCATTGATGCCAGATTTACAAAATGTTTTTTAGTTTTATTTTGTAAAAAAAAGGTGTCTTCTAACATTTTCGAAATCAGCCATTCTCAATTCACAATACTTGTAAACTTTACTAACAATACTAACAGAGAAATAATAACCATTACTGAATCATCAGGCTGTCATACAGTATCACATGACAGATGTTCTTTCTTTATATCTTCCCTTCCCTACACCTCCACTATTAAATCTCGGTTATAAAATTTACTTATTTTTGCCTAAAACTTGATTTGAATACAGAATACTTATTAAATTACAGTATCTTTTTCAAAAAAGATTAAATACCCGACCCCCAAATACAGCAGTGTTTACCATACATTATGAAAAAATTCCTACTTACAGCCTTCACGGTTGGATTATGCCAATACGTGTATGCCCAACAGTTTATTGCTTCAACCAAAGATTCGTCTGGCCTATTTATCGGCGACATGCACGCTACGGGTGGTGTTAGCTCTATGGCTCAGGCAAAAAAAATTACTTTCCAGCAGCTTAGAAAAGATTTGGATAATTTAGAGAAAACCAACAAAAGTGCCTTGGCTACAGAATTGGCAACGGTGTCGGTTGACCAAAACTTTTCTACTGATGTGTTTTCGGCTTATGTGGCCAAATTGGAAAAAAAATACAAAGCCGATATTCGGTCTATCGAAACCGACAACATTCGGGATGTATTCCAAATTGACCAAAAAAGTGAAATCAAAAAACGCCATGCACAGGTAGTGTCGGCCCAATGCTTGACCAACAAATCGGAAGGTTCTATCATTCGGATGCACGATTTGGATGGCGAAGAAATCATTGCTTTTCCTTTAGAGTCGTTTAAAGGAAACTCTCGCTATGGTTTGGTTGAAAATTATCACCAAGGTTTTGCTCGTATCAAAAAAGACCAAGTATTTGGCTATTTGAACTACTGTGGCGAAGAAGTGATTCCTTGCCAATTTGAAAAAGCAGAGCCTTTTAACGATGGCAAAGCTTTGGTCAAGAAATTTGAATGGTATTTCGTAGATGTATATGGCAACGAAAGCGAAGCCCTCGAAAATGTGCTAGAAGCCCAAGCCTTGCGTAATGGTATCAGTTTGGTACGCTTCAAAGATGGTAAATATGCCTTGATTGACAACAGCTACGATGTGTCTAAAAAGGTAGTGTCGGGCATTTACGACGAAATTACGCCTTTCAACAAAGAATTGTTTAAAGTACGAGAAGGCAAATATTTTGGCTTAATCAAAATTGACGGAAGCGTAAAAATTGAGCCGACCTATGACAATCTGATTGTGACCAATCAGAAAGGCAAATGGATGATTATTGAGCAGAATAAAAAAGTAGGTTTGATGGATACCGAAGGAAATTTGCGTGTAAAACCTACCTACGAAAGTATCACTTCTGTACCAATAGACCCTAGTGTTGCTGTAGTAAATATTGGTATTGCTAAAGATGAATTTGGTGTAAAACTCATTGATTTGAACGACCTTCGGATGTCGAAAACGTATCCGTATATCGGCGAATTTAACAAATATGGTATCGCCCCTATCAAAGATGGCAAGTATTTTGGCTACATCAATACCGATTTGAAAGTAGTGATAGAACCCGTGTATCGCTCATTGGGTAGCTTCAACGAGTTTGGCTTGGCTTCTGCTTGCAAAGACGCAGGCAACAATACCATGAAATGTGGTTATTTGAAATACGATGGCTCAGAAGTGATTCCATTGAGCTTCGACGAGGTGGCTAATTTTAATAAATTTGGCTTAGTGGTTGTTCGGGAAAATGCCAAAAACTGTAGTATGCCTGCGGGTAACTGCAAGGTAGATATGGTGTATGACCTAACAGGCACGCAAGTGATTGGCAAAACCAACGAAGCTGCTCCTATTGGTATTCGGTATGCGGCCACAGACACGGTTTTTAATGGTAGTTTTATTGTCGTAAAAACATTTGTGCCAGATAAAAATGGCAACGAAGAACTTGAATACAACCTCATCGAGCGTAATAGCGTAAAGCGTATCACTACGCAAGGCTATAAATCTATTCGTAAATACGATAGCAATTTGCTGTTTCCTGTGCTCAAAGAAGGCAAATGGGGCTTGATTGATACCACTGGCAAAATTATCGCTAAACCTTCGTACAAAGAGATGTTTAATAGCACAGAAGGATTGTATGGCGTAAAATACGAAAACAACAAGTATGGTTTTATTGATAAAAAAGGAAAAGTTCAGGTAGCATTCGATTACGACGAAGTTCGACCGTTCAATAATGGTCTTGCCATTGTGTCGAAAGGTAGTGGCAAATTGGGTATTATCAACCGCTACAATGCCAAAATTGCTCCTTGTTATTTTACAGAAATCAATATTTTACCCTCTAGCAAACAATTTGAATTGGTCGATGCCAACAACAACAAGTTTGTACTGAACCAAACGGGCGACTGTGTTACCAACTGTACGCAGTTTGACGAAATCAGAAAACTAGCCAATCAATAAAGAAATTTATCGTATTTTTGTTAGAGAAAAGGGTCAAGATTCCACAATCTTGGCCCTTTTCAATAGCAAAACCGCAACCGTTATGATTATTCTAAATATTACTTTCAACGTAAATAAAGACGCAACCAACTTCTTGTCTTGGATGCAACAAAACCATGTACCCGCCGTGATGGCAACCAAACTGCCCTCACAACACAAAGTATTACGCTTGTTGAGCGACCTAGCGGTAGAAGGAGATACCTACTCTTTTCAATATTTTTTTGAAGACATGAGTAGTTGTTTAGATTTTCAAGTGATGTATTTCGACAATATGATACGCCAAATCGACCAGCATTTTCAAGGTAAATTTGTGTTTTTTGATACGGTTTTAGAGGAAATAGGGTAAAGAACGACTGATTTCAGTTGCAGATTTGCTGGGCATCGAATCCTAAAAAGAAGAGGCTCAATTATGGTTTTAAGTTTATTATAAAATCAAACAACTTGAAATGATAATTGAGCCTATTTAACAATTATCTCACTTATGTATGTTAAATCTCTTAAAATCTCGTTCAAACACCGACCAATCTTATTCTTTCTTTCTACGGTTTTTGTTTGTCAAGATTTCAGTAATGCCCTCGATACGTTCAATAAATGCTTCTTTACTTGGAAAAAATTGAGCTAATTCCTTGGGTAAAGATTCTGTCAAGGTGTAAGTTGCTACCCCGATAGGCTTCTGAATGTCTTGCAAAGCAAATTCCACAACTGTCCGTTTTTTACTTTTACAAATAATTATTCCTATACTTGGGTTCTCGTGTGGCTTTCGATGATAGGCATTGAGAGCAGATAGATAAAAATTCATTTTACCAGCAAATTCGGGTCTAAATTCTTCTATTTTCAGTTCAACCGCTACCAAGCACTGTAAGCCTCTGTGGTAGAGAAGAAGGTCAATCTCATAATATTTATCCTCAACTTTCACCCCAAATTGATTTCCAACAAAAGTAAAATCATTACCCATCGAAGCCAAAAACTCTCTTACATTACTGATAAGGGCTTGCTCCAATTGTGCTTCGGTATAGGGTTCTGTAAGATTCAGAAAATCAAAAGTATATTTGTCCCTAAGTGCCAGAATCGCCTCTTTTGCCTGCTGAGTGGGTAATTGTTCCTCAAAATTTTGCTGATTAACTAGCGTGTTTTCGTAGTGATGAGCATCAATTGCATTTATCAGCGTTGTTTTAGACCAGCTAAAACGTCGAACCATTTCGATATAATAGAAACGTTGATGTTCGTCTTTACATTTCTCTAAAATGATAATATTATGAGACCAAGCGATTTCTGCCACCACTGGTGGCAGAATTGGACTCTTGCTATATTCTAAATATAACGCTCGCATTCTCCAAAGATTACGAGCCGAAAAACCATTCATTCCGACAAACTCATCTTGGAGTTCAATGGATAGTTTTTCTACGATACTTTTGCCCCAACCGTGTTGTTCTTGTCGCTCAACAATCATTTGTCCAATATCCCAATAAAGTTGGATATGTTCTTTATTGACTACTTGCAAAGCATGATATTGAGCCGCTTTGATGCGGTCTTTGATGTCTTCTACAAATGCGACAAACGCTTTATTGTCTATTAATTCCATTGGCTATTCAAAAACTGCGGTTCATTTTTCAATTCTTTCTAAATAGGCTCAACTATGATTTTAAGTTGCTTGATGTATTAAAAACTTACATAATTAACTAATTTTTTACCAATTATTCCTAGTTGTTATTTTTTTACAAAAAACTGTATATCAATTATTTATAAAAAACTTAAAACGATAACTGAGCCTTTTTTAATAATAATAGCCCGTACATTTTTTACAGAATAAGACTATTTCAATTGTTTATAATGAATACCTACGCATGATTCTTCCGTATAAAATCCTACAGTCTATTTACGCCAGTGTTCTTTCAAAAAAGCCCTGATGCTGGCTGTCCAAATGGCATAACCTTTTTCGTTCAAATGGAGGTTATCGCTGATAAAAATATCGGGCATGATTTCGCCAGTAGGCAGTAAAAAATTGTCGAATACATTAAGGTACGCCAAACGCTTGGTTGCAGCACAATAATCGGCTAGGAGCTTATTGAATTGCTTTTGCTTTTCGAGCAGCTCAATTCTGCTAATACTGGGTTTTACCGAAATAAAAGCAATGTTTGTTTTAGGCGCAAATGCTTTGACTTTTGCTACAAAAAGCTTCATGTCTTCGAGTACCGCTTCGGGCGATTTGCCAGCGTTGAGGTCGTTGTCGCCTTCATACACCATAATCAGGGAAGGTTTATATTTTGCTACAAGACGCTCGAAAAAATAATTCACATCGCTCATTTGTGAGCCTCCAAAACCACGGTTGAAGACAGGGAAACCTTCCAAATCTTTTTGATAAGTACGCCAAAGTCGAAGCGTAGAGCTACCCACCAACAAAATTTGTTTGGCAGCAGGCATATTCAACGAATCGGCTTTTTCAAAACGGATGATTTCATCTTCAAATTTATTCTGAGCCAACAAATCGCCCTGCCAACCAAGAAAAAACAAGCATAAACAGCAGCAACGCAAGAGGTTTTTTTTCATAAAAAATTGGTTTTGAATACATTAGTAGGTAATCTTACAAAATTGCGAATTGGTGTTTTTATTTTAAAAAACTTATAATTTACTTTAATCAAAAATCAAAACACTCATTCACAATTCACTAATTTACAATTTTATATTCGTACTTCGTTACCAAGCAATAGGGCTTTTGCCTTGCTGTACCAAGTAGGCATTGGCCTGCGAAAAGTGCTTATTGCCAAACCATCCGCCTTGGTTTGCCGACATAGGCGAAGGGTGTTTGGCTTTTAAGACCAAGTGCTTTTTAGCATCAATAACCGCCCCTTTGTCTTGGGCATATTTTCCCCAAAGCATAAATACAACGCCTTCTTTTTCGTCAGAAATACATTTAATCACGGCATCGGTAAACTGCTCCCAGCCTTTTTTTTGATGCGAGCCAGCCGTATTGGCACGTACCGTAAGCGTAGCATTGAGCAATAATACCCCTTGGGTTGCCCAGCGTTCTAAATTGCCAGAAACAGGTACAGCTACACCCAAATCGTCGTGTAATTCCCGAAAAATATTGATGAGCGAAGGCGGTTGGGCAATCCCGTCGTTGACCGAAAAAGATAATCCCATGGCTTGCCTAGCCCCATGATAAGGGTCTTGTCCGAGAATCACCACCTTGGTGTTATCGAAAGGACATTGTTCAAAAGCATTAAAAATGAGCTTGCCCGGCGGATACACCGTATGATTGGCGTATTCTTCCTTGACAAAACTAACCAAATTGGAAAAATAAGGTTTTTCAAATTCTTGGTTCAAACGAGCTTTCCAAGAGGCTTCTATTTTAACATTCATAGCTGTTTCACACTTTATTCAAACAAAGCTACATATTTTAGCTATGTGATACATAACTTTTCCTGATAGAAACCTACAGAATCCAAGAAATAACTTTATCTTTCATGTACAAAACATTTGGATAAAATCCTTTTTATGTAGCATAAAAAATATTAAACATGAATGTGTATATTTGTTGTTACAACAGCGTTGTGTCCTATATTTTGTTGGCTTAAGATTGTTATTAAAGCTTTAAACTCATTATATTCTTACTTCCATGGTGTCAGCTACTACAAACGGCGTAAAAGTGAGTGTGGTGACAGAATATCAAGCTGAATATTCTAATCCACTTCAATCTCATTTCGTTTTTTCTTATAGAATTAAAATCGAAAATGGAAGCGATTTTACGGTCAAGCTTTTGCGTAGGCATTGGTACATCCACGATGCCAACGGCTTGGTGCGTGAAGTAGAAGGCGAAGGCGTAGTAGGGCAACAGCCAGTGCTAGAGCCGGGGCAATCGCATGAATACCTGAGCGGTTGTAACCTCGATACGTCTATGGGAAAAATGGCTGGAACGTATCAAATGGAAAGAATTTTTGACGGAAAACTGTTTAAAGTAGTCATTCCCGACTTCACGTTGGTAGTCCCCTATCGTTTGAATTAAGTTCTGATTGAAGTGTTGTATTAACCAATTTTGCCCTTGTTGATCAAACATTATATACAATATAAACTAGCAGCTCGCAACGAGCATGCCATTCATTCTCCCTTTGTATTTGATTTGTATTGTCGTGCGTTAAAGCCGCAGCAGGGCAGGTATTTTCAATTGATACGAGTTGCTGCTCCCGACTTGAACGCACCTACCCGAATAGAAGACAACCCTGCCGAAGTAGCCAATATAGTCATTGCCCTCAAGCAACTACCTTTGCTACTCAAGCAACCCAATCATACAAGCACACATCAACCCATCAAAACCATCAAACTTTTAGCCCGACTGCTCAAGTACTTGAAACCTAGTAAGATAGTTGACGTAGGCGGTTCGTTGGGAAGCAGTGCTTTGCTATGTGCCAAAGCGTACCCACAGGCCGAAATATACTTGTTTGAGGCCTCCAAAGAAAAGGCTACATTACTAGAAAAAGCCTTAGCCTCTGCACCAAATATAACCTTGGAAATAGGCGAAAGAAAAACGTTATTTGCACAAGTGCTTGAAAAACAAATCGTTCCGAATATAGTTTATGCGGTACACTATACCTACGAAGAGTTAAGTGCTTATTTGCACGCATGGCAAATGCAAACAAATGCTCCCTTACTCACGTTTATTTTAGAAAAACCCTATACCAATGCCGAAAACCTGCTGGCTTGGCAACAAATACAACAACATCCGTGCGTAAGCATTAGCCTTGATTTGTATGAAATCGGGCTTTTCTTTGTAGGTAAAAATCAGGCGAAACAGCATTTTGTGTTGCGGTTTTAGCACTTGTTTCTTATCTAAATAGACCGTACTAACTTAGCAGCTAAACACAACAACCCATGTTTTTAAAACGTATTATACTTCATAATTTCAAATGCCTTAGCAATCTTGACTTGTCATTTGAAAACAATACTGCTGAAAACAGAAAGTGGACGCTCATCTTGGGAGAAAATGGAACAGGCAAAAGCAATGTTCTCAAAGCAATTGCATTGGCAACTGCTGGTAGTAATGCTTTAGGTGAACTACTAGGAAATGCCGATACATGGATAAAATATAATGAAAAAAGTTGCAAGATTACGGCTGAATTTGAAACTAAAAAAGGTCAGCCACGAACGGTTTCATTGCAGATTAATAGAGGTGATAACCTTTCAAAAATAATAACCAACAACGCAGCAGCACTGCATTTGATTGATGAAGCAATTGAGCATGCTGAAAGAAATTATTTTGTAGTTGCTTATGGAGCAAGCAGAAGATTTTCAAATGATTTTTTCTCAAGTGTTGAAAAAAATAGAACCGCTCGCTCTATCAATGTAAGAAATTTATTTGACAATGCTTCCGTTTTACATCCTTTGGCTGCTTGGATTATCGAGTTAGACTATCGAAAGGGCATCAACGGCACAAATCTAATAAAAGAAGCCTTGCAGGATTTTTTACCAGATATTGAATTTCACTCAATTGATAAGGAGAAAAAACAAGTACTTTTTAAAACAACCGACGGTATAATGCCGCTAGACCAACTGAGCGATGGTTATCAAAATATGGCCGCATGGATTGGCGATTTGCTCTTTAGGGTTACAGAAACATTTAAAGACTATGAAAAACCTTTAGAAGCACGAGGGCTATTGCTCATAGACGAGGTGGACTTGCATTTGCATCCTAAATGGCAACGAAAGTTATATGAATTTATCAGTGTCAAGCTGCCTAATTTTCAGGTAATTGCCACCACTCACTCGCCACTTACGGCACAGCAAGCAGCCCAAGGTGAATTATTTGCCCTTAAACGAAACAAAGAAAATAGCATTGAGTTGTTTCCTTTTATAGGTTCGCCCCAAACACTTTTAGTAAATCAGCTTTTAATGACACCTGTTTTTGGCTTAGAAACAGACGAAAGTTATGAGATACAAAAAGCCAAACAACAATATGAAGAACTGAAAGCAAAAGGCGAAAACCTTGATGCCGAAGACCAAAAAGCATTACGGATTGTCAAGGAAAAATTAAATAACAATCTTCCTAAAAGAAAGACATCTATAACAAGTGAAAAAGAGTTGGAACTCCTACAAAAAATTGAAAATCAACTAAATAACCAAGGATGGCTATGATAGCATTAGTACGAAAACGAACTATTTCTGCCATCAATTATAAATTCAGAGGAGCAGATAAGAAAGAAAAAGATAAGGAATTGATGCTTGCTCAACGAGCTTTTTTACATGACCCAAATAAGAAAATTCAATTCAAAAGTACTTTTTGGAAAGGAGCTAAAGGGCAACTAAAAAAAGAAAGCCACGGAAAATGTGCCTACTGCGAAGCGAATACCGAAGTGGTAGCACATGGCGATGTAGAACACTACAGACCCAAAAGTATATATTGGTGGCTTGCTTACACTTATGATAATTATTTGTATGCTTGCCAGATTTGTAACCAGCAATACAAAAGTAATCGCTTTCCTATCGGAGCAACACAACTTTCAGCACCTCCCATCACACAGAATACAACCGACCAAGCTATAGAGGAATTGGCTGGAAATATTTCGCCCGACCCTATCGACATTACGTTGAATTATACACTTGAAAAGTATCTGGAAGAACACTGAGCGGAAGGAGCGTATTTAATTAATCCGTATTTTGATGACCCTACAACTTATTTTAAGTATGAAGCAGATGACATAACAGAAGAAGTGAAAATTGTAGCAACACACCCACAATACAATGCACATATAAAAGCCGCCGAAGACTTTTATGGTATTAACCGTACCGAACTAAAAAGTATTCGCTATGCTATTTTTAAAACGTTCAGAACCTTTAAGATAGCCTACAAAGCTTTGGCTGATGAACCTACAAAGAAAGAAGTAAAAAAGCAGCTTGATGATATGATTTCAGACAAATATTTATTTGCAGGTATGAACCGATATTTTAATAAAATCTTGTAAACAACATCCTAAAACACATACAATAAACAAATAAAATAACCTTAAACACGCACCTAATAAAGCCATTATTCCCTAATTTATCTGTTGTAATCACAAAAGTTTAAGGAGAAAAATAGTATATTCATGGAAAATTAGGCTAACGTAATTTAATAGAAAAGCAATTTTGTGATAGTCGTAGTTATTTTTATATAAAAGAATATTTTTATTTTTAAATAATACATATACTCTTTTTTGCTTATTTTAAAAGTTTAGCTCTAATAAAATAGCCCAAACAAATATGATAGGTAGCGTACCATAGCTATGCTTACTTCATACAACTATATATTTAAAAGATTATAAAACAGCCACTCCTACATGACCAAACGCTGTAGGTGGTAAATTGATTAGGAAGTCCCAAACCACAATTATTTGCCAATATAACATCTGATGAAGGGTATCGTATTTACTAATTTTCTGGAAATGGTCGAACAAAAATTTGGTTACGACCTTGTTGATAAGCTCATTGAAGCATCAAATTTACCTTCTCAAGGTATTTATACCGCCGTGGGGACTTACGCCCACCAAGAAATCGTTACGCTTGTGGTCAATCTAAGTGCCCTGACACAAATTTCAGTGGAAGATTTGCTAAAGACTTTTGGCAGGTATATGTTTCCGGTATTAGCCAATACGTACAGCCATTTTTTAAAAGATGTACACAGTGCTTTCGACCTGATTTGTAGTATCGAAAATTATATACACGTAGAGGTACATAAGTTATACCCTGATGCCGAATTGCCCCATTTCGATGTACATAAACCATCCGCAGAAAGCTTGGTGCTCGATTATCACTCTGATAGAAGTATGGGGGCTTTTGCCTTGGGGTTATTGGAAGAATGTCTGGCATTTTACCATGAAAACGCCTCCGTTTCGATGCACTACTTGAATGAGTCTGGGAGTAAGGTAAGATTTGAAATTATAAAGCAATGAGTACAGAAGAGGAATTAGAACTGTTAAAAAAGCGATTTGAACGAGAGAGAAAAGCTCGTATTCAAGCCGAAACAATCCTTGAGCAAAAGGCTTTAGAATTATTTGAATCGAACCAAAATCTTCTAAAGCTCAACCAAAGCCTTGAGATACAAATTAATGAAAAAATATCTGAACTGAGCCTCAGCGAACGCCGGTACCGTCAGCTTGTGGGGTCGGTGCAAGACATTATATACAAGGTTTCGCCCGATGGCTACTTTACGTTTGTCAATTCGGTCGTAGAGCAAAGGCTTGGCTATACAGAAGAAGAAATTTTAGGAAAACATTTTACGGAGCTGGTTGTACCCGAATACCATGAAGAATTGATTGGTTTTTACCTCAATATGATTACGAATGGTAAAGAAAGTACCTATAACGAATTTCCCGTATATACTAAAAATCACCAACTTGTTTGGATTGGCCAAACCGTTCGGTTGGTTGATGAAGGCAACAATGTACTTGAGTTGGTGGCTGTAGCCAGAGATATTACAGATAGAAAAAATACAGAAGAACAACTAAAAAATACGCAAATTCGGCTATCAACACTGATTTCTAATATGCAATCGGGGATTTTGGTAGAAGATGAAAATCGTAAAATTATTTTAATTAATCAGTTTTTATGTGATATTTTTGGTATTAAAGGAAATCCAGAAGAGATGGTTGGCGTTGATTGTGCCGTTTCTATGGATGCCCTTAAACACCAGTTCCAAGACCCAGAAGAGTTTATCAGTCAGGTCAATAACTTATTAAGCGAACGAAAAATGTTCCTGAATGAAACCGTTTATATGGCCGATAAACGTATTTTGGAACGCTCGTATATTCCCATTTTCTTGGACAATCAATATATGGGGCATCTTTGGCAATACAACGATGTTACAGAGAAATACCATGCCCAAGAAGCCATTCGGAAAAGTGAAGAGAAGTACCGAGGCATCATGAACAACATGGAGCTTGGTTTGCTAGAAGTGGACAACGAGCAAACGATTGTTAGAGCTTATGCTCGTTTCTGTGAAATGGTAGGGTATTCGGCAGAGGAGTTAGTTGGGAAAAATGCCCAAAATTTATTCTTACCCGAAGAGTTTGTACAGTTAATAGAAGAGCAACAAAGCCTGCGTAAAATAGGAGGTAGTAGTTCTTATGAAGTACCTATTTTGCATAAAAACGGTGATATAATCTGGACGCTCATTAGTGGTGCTCCTATCATTGGCGAAGACGGGGTTGTAACGGGTTCCATCGGGATTCACTACGACATCAATGAGCGTAAAAAATTAGAGCAAGAGCTCAGTTTGGCGAAGCAAATTGCCGAAGATGCCCGACAAGCAGAGAAGCAGTTCTTGGCCAATATGAGCCACGAAATACGCACGCCACTCAATGCCATTATTGGTATGGCCCATTTGTTGTTCGATACTCGCCCTACGCCACAGCAAATGGAATACCTCGAAATCCTCAGAAGTTCTGCCGATTTCTTGCATAGTCTTATTTCTGACTTGCTCGACATGGCGAAAATTGAGGCAGGTAAAATTGAGGTGCATCACAAAGAATTTGACTTAATTGGCTTGCTGAAAACAATTCAGAAGGTTTTTGAGATAAAAATTAGTGCCAGACCCATAGATGTACACGTAATGATTGATTCTAAAATCAATGGTTCGTATATTGGTGATGACTTATTGCTCAACCAAATTTTACTCAATTTGCTGGGCAATGCCGATAAGTTTACAGAAAAAGGTAGTATCTCGCTGAGTGTGCGTTTGGTAGCCGACGACGACGAAAATGCCTTGTTGGAGTTCAAGGTGCAAGATACAGGTATTGGTATATCGCCTGAAAAACTGGGCTTGATTTTCCAGAAATTTAAGCAAATCAATCACCAAGGTCATAAACAAAAAGGTACAGGACTAGGACTAGCCATTACCAAAGAGCTTGTTGAGTTGCAGGGTGGCTCTATTCGTGCTACCAGCGAAGAAGGGGTTGGAAGTGCGTTTATTTTCATGCTTCCTTATAAAAAAGGACAAAACATGGTAATTGAGCCTCCTAAAGGAAGCCATTTCATGGAAAGAAAAGACTTTGAAAATGGACATATCTTGGTGGTAGAAGATAACCTCATGAACCAAAAGTATATCTCAAGCTTGTTGAATAAATGGGAAAGACAATTCACGGTGGTATCTGACGGTAAACAAGCCGTAGAAAAAACACAGGCACAGAAGTTTGATATTATTTTCATGGATTTGCAAATGCCACACATGGATGGCTACGAAGCTACCATCGCTATCAGAAGTACCAAGTCGCAAAACCAACATATTCCGATTGTTGCCCTCACGGCATCGGCTATGCTCGACCAAAAAACCAAGGCTATTGATGTGGGCATGAACGACTTTTTACCAAAGCCTTTTGCACCGAATCAGCTTTTTGAAATGTTACAAAAGTATGCAAAAGACCCTAGCGAAAAAATGGCTGCTATTCCAGAAGAATCGACTAAAAAAGAAGAGCCTCGTATCAATAGAGATATATTAGACCACGAAAGGTTACAAGAAATGTATGAGGGCGATGTAGATTATCAAGTAGATATGTTCGATACATTTTTGGAAGATGTCTTGCACGAATTTGCTGATTTAACTCCGCTCAACGAGCAACAACAGTTTATGGATATAAAACGATTAGCCCATAAACTCAAACCTACCCTTGGCATGGTGGGCTTAACAACCTTAGAACAAAAGTTAATAGAAATAGAACACATTGCCCTGGAAAAACCTGACTATCAGGATTTAAAAGAAAAAATAGAACGCTTTACGCATCTCTTAGATGAGGCCGTACCAACATTAAAAGATGAATTGCACCGCTTAAAAAACCTTTAAAATCATGAAGTTAAAATGCATTATTGTTGATGATGAATTGATGGCTCGAAAAGCATTACAGAAGCTGTGCGAGCAACACCAATCAATCGAATTGGTGGCAACTTGTGTGAATGCACAGGAAGCACTTGCCATTTTAGAACAACAAGAAATAGAGTTGATTTGGCTAGACGTAGAAATGCCTGGCCTTACGGGTTTTGATTTACTGGAGAAAATCACAAGTATGCCATTTGTGGTGCTTACTACGTCTAAAACGGAGTATGCTTTTGATGCCTTCCAATACCAAGTGGTTGATTATATCAAAAAGCCCATTACAGTGCCTCGCTTCAACTTGGCAGTAGAAAAAGTGTTAGAACTGAGCCAAAAGAAAGAAAATGCACAAGCACAACACAACGAAATTTATATCAAGCATGATGGGCGTTACATTCGTTTGCCTTATTCCGATATTCAATATGTAGAAAATGTGGGAGATTATGTGAAAATTTTCACGAGCAAACATTCCTATGTAATTCATAGTACGATGAAGTCGCTGGAAGAAAAACTGGGCAAAAAGTTTTTACGGGTGCATCGGTCATACATCGTGCATTTAGAAAAAATAGTCGATATAGAAGAAAATAACCTCGTTATTGCCAACAAGGTTATTCCTATCAGTAGGGCCAATAAGTCAGAATTACTCAACAGGCTCAATATGCTCTAAAGACTAATGGCGGTGGCTGTAGCGTGCAATTTTCTGGAAAAGCTCTTTAGGATTGAATGGTTTGGTTACATAATCATTCATTCCTACTTCAAAGGCTCTATCTTGGTTATTGAGTGTTGCCGATGCCGTAAGTGCTACAATTGGTATCTCTTTGTCCACCTTTCTAATGGTTTCGGTAGCAGTATAGCCGTCCATTTCTGGCATCAGTAAGTCCATTAGAATAAGGTCGTATTTCTTGGGGTCTGCGGTATATTTTTCTACGGCTACAAGTCCATTTTCGGCCACGTCGAAATCTATTTCCCAACGAGATAAAAATTTCGTTGCTACTTTGACGTTTACAGGATAATCTTCTACCAAAAGTACTTTCACGCCCTTGAGTGTCATCTCGTTGATGTTCTCTACAGGTGTTACTACTTTTTTGATAGCAGAACCTACCCTAAAGTCTAGGGTAAAAAAGAACTTCGCTCCTTTGCCTTCTTCACTTTGTAAATTGATTTTACTACCGTGAAGTTCGAGGAGCTTTTTCGTAATTACAAGCCCCAAACCTGTGCCACCAAACTTGCGTGTAGTTTCGGAGTTGGCTTGTGTAAAGCGTTCAAAAATCAACTCTTGCTTGTTGGCTGGAATACCAATGCCACTATCTTCAACCGATACATACACACGAGCGGTTTCCTCGGTTTTACTTACGAGCGATATTTCAATCGAAATACTGCCATTCATGGTAAATTTCACGGCGTTAGAAACCAAATTCGATAGGATTTGTCCTAAACGCAAAGGGTCGCCAACCAAAGAATCAGGAATATCGTCATCGACCATCAGTTTGATGCGATTGCCCTTTTCTTCGGCTTTTACCTGATTGGCACGTTTGATATTAGAAACAAGCTGCTTGAAGTCGAAACTGGTAGCTTCTAGTTCTACCTTTCCCGCCTCAATCTTGCTAAAATCTAAAATATCATTGATTAACACGTGCAGGTTATCGGTCGAAAACTGCAAGGTTTTAAGGTTGTCGGCCATTGTTGGCGACAAGTCTTCTTGTTGCAACAAGTAGGTCATACCTACAATTGCATTGAGTGGGGTTCTGATTTCGTGGCTCATCATTGACAAAAATTCAGATTTTGCTTGTGTTGCTTTCTCAGCAGCATCTTTCGCCTTACGAAGTTCAGCCTCCATCTTTTTGCGGTTATCAATTTGCTTTTGCAAGAAATCTACTAACGCCAAAAGGTTGTCGGCATCCACATCAAACAAAGATGTACTCCCCTCTGTCAATTCCAAAGAGTGAATAGCCTCGATGAGCTTCTCTACCGATTGTCGCCGCTGGGCGATTTCCTCTTTGAGTCGCTTATTAATCTCTGCATATTCTTTTTCGTTCAAAATGGAAGAGTGTTCAAAAAGTTCTTTGTCCCTATCAAAATTAAAATAGGATTCACTGATAACATTCAAAAACTTTTGTATCTCTTCGTTGTTATGGTACTCAGGCTTCAGATACTTATTTATTTGTTTTACTAATAGCTTATGTAAATTGGTCGTTTGCATAAATTTAATCTTCTATAAATGTTGTGATAGTCATGGTTTGGTTATGAAGTTGGCATTTTACTTCTGCCTGCAAGGGAGAAATTTCGCCATAGGAATAAAAACCTGTGATGGCTGTTTTTGCTCCAAATATTTCACGGGCAGCTTCCACTTCTTCGTCGATTCTTGTGCCTAGTACAAGCTTTCGACCTACACAACTGATAAGTATGGCCAAATCTGGCTCGTTTTGTACATTCGTAAGGGCATCTTCGGCGGCACTTGCCGAGGCATCAATAATATGGTCGAAATTGGCTTTCATAAACCTAATATACGCTCCTTTGGGCATTTCGCCTGCAAAGGTCATGCTTTTATCGGTTTCATTAATCGATAAAATGGTACGTACAACGGTTTCATCAGACGCTTCATCTCGCAAGGAAAGCGGAAATAGTAAGGCTGCACCGGGCAATTCTGAGGCATATTTCCCTAAATATTCTTTGTATAAATCTAAGGCAGGTTTGTCGCCTATCGAGTACAATACATTGTATTGAGCCCCTGTAATTTCTCTTTCTGGCCCAAATACATCCCACCCACCCATGGTGCCGTGACCAATTTTGAGGGCTTTGCCATAAAAACCAATGCCCACAATTTGCCCTTCGGTTGGCTCGGCGTTTAGCCCTACCAAGGTTTTCTCGAAACGTGCTTGGTCGCCTGCCAATCCTCCCGTAACAGGGATTTTATAGGCTGTTTCTTCGTTGAAAGCTCTTACGAGTTCGCTGCCATTGACACGCCCGCCGTCAGAAATAAGCAAAATGTTATTTAGGCCTTCTGCGATAAGTTCTTGGGCAATGCTTTTACCCATCTCAAAGCTTTGGGTATGGTCTTGAATTTCTTTCTTTACCACTTTTACCTGCGTTGAACTAAATTCAATGGCTGTGGCAATAATCGTGTCGTCATAAACCATGTCATTGAAAATCTCTCCAGAAGTAGAGTTGATTACAATGTGGGCATGAGGAAACTGCGTCCGTAAATAACTATAAACTGCTACTGTTTCAAATAAATTTCTTTCGCCAAATGCAAGGACTAACTGTGCTTTTTCTGCCGAAAAGCCTTCATCTTTTCTGATAGATGACCAGCTTTGGAATTGGTAAGCAATCTGACTTATCTTCATAATGTTAAGAGACTTTTAAAATACACTTGAGATTTATTGGGCTAAATGTTGTGACGCTTGTATGCTATATGCTAAGATACACTTGAGTGCAAATTAATATTAAAATTACACTATTTTAGCATTTGGCATAATTTATTATGTCCTTAAAAATTTGTAATAATAGTACTTAGGTTATTTATGGTTGGTATAATTATACGTTGTGATTAAAGCCTCTAACGCTGTTCTGTTGTAAATGTTGCCATGATAGAAAACTACTTCTTATCTAAGGTCAATAAAATTGATGGATAGTATTTCTAAGTTATTAGTGTGACCATACAATAAGCCAGTGTATAAACAAACATAATTAATCCAGACACATTCGGGTAAAATTTTCGATAAACTGTAACTTTTTATCGTTATTTGGTAAAAAATAAGCTGAAAATAAACCATAATTGGTGTTTTCAGCTTATAAAATGGGTAAAAAAAATACTTATTTTGCATCCGGAGGACAGTACTTTTTCAGGTAATTGGTAAACAAATTGACCAAATGTTGACGTGTGCCTTCGCCTTCGCTGATGCCGTGGGTACGGTTGGGATACGCCATCAATTGAAAGGTTTTATTGTATTTTACCAATTCGTTGATGAGCATTTCAGCGTTTTGATAATGCACGTTGTCGTCGCCTGTGCCGTGGATGTACAAGAGGTTTCCTTGTAAATTTTTAGCATAGGTAATGGGCGAACCATTGACAAAATCTTCTTTGTTTTCTTGCGGTAGCCCCATGTATCGTTCTTGATAAATATTATCATAAGTAAGTTGGTTGGCCACAGCCGCTATTGCAATGCCTGTTTTGTAGATTTCAGGATGTTGGAAAAGCAAATTGAGCGTAGCCGAACCGCCACCACTCCAGCCCCAAACGGCAACTCGGGCCGTGTCGATATAGCTTTTCTTGAGTATTTCGGCGGCACCTTGGGCTTGGTCTTCGATATTGACACGCCCTATTTTACGGTAAATCGCTTTACGCCAAGCACGTCCTTTGGGTAGAGGTGTGCCTCTGCCGTCGATAGAGGCATAAATGTACCCGTCTTTTGCCATATCACCTTTATAAAGGCTATTGAAACCTGTGTAATATTCGTCTTTGGTGGTTGCTCCTGCGGGTTCTGAATACACATGAAATACAATTGGATATTTTTTGGTTGAATCGAAGTTGGCTGGTTTTATCATCCAAGCACTTAGCTCTACGTTGTCTTTGGTTTTGATGGTTAAAAACTCAAGGTTTTTAGAAGCGAATTTCGAGCGTTTGAGGGTTTCTTCAATGCTTTGTGAGGCATCGAGTGGCTGGTGACTAGGCAGGCGAATCACCTCGCTTTGTGACCTGATTTTAGTGCTATTGAAATCGTGTTGTGCGTATTGTTGGTCTGGCGAAATTTCGTAGTCATGTGTACCTACTAAATTGGCAGGCGTAACACGTTCAACCCCTTTGCTTCCATCAAGTGAAACTTTAAACAAATACTGTTCACGAGGGTTTTCGGGCGAAGCGAGAAAATAGGCTAGGTTATTTTTTTCATTAAAATTCAAAAGTTTAATTACATCAAAATTACCTTTGGTCAAAAGCGTTTCTTTGCCTTCTACCGTGATTTTGTACAGGTGTGTCCATCCATCTTTTTCCGAAAGCCATAAAAACGCTTTGCCGTTATCTAGCCAAGCCCAGTCGGTCGAGCCTTGGTTTTCGTTAAAAACTTCAACCCAAGCTTCATCGCTTTCTTGATAAATCACTTGGCTATTGCCCGTTTGAGCTTGGCATACAAACAATTTGGCTTGGTTTTGCTTGCGGTTGAGTTGCTCTACGAGCAATTGGTTGGTATGAGGCACCCAAGTCATTTTGGGTAAATAGTGTTGATTAGCCGCTCCCGGAATCTTCATCCACGTGGTTTTCTTGGTATCCAAAGCCACAACCCCAATACGACAAGCCGAGGGTGTTTGTCCTACTTTGGGGTATTCTACAGGCACGAGAGATGAATAAATGCTATCGGTATTGTTAATCATATAAAAATCTCTGATGGTATTGGCATCTACTTGCCAGTAGGCGATAGCCTTGCTATCGTCGCTCCAACGGAAGCCATCTCTACAATAAAATTCTTCTTCATACGCCCAATCAAATGTACCATTGATAAGCTTTTTTGTGCCATCGGTTGTCAATGCCGTAATAACACCTGTAGCGAGGTTTTCTACATAAATATTATGGGCTTGTACGTAGGCAACTTTGCTTGCGTCGGGCGAAAGTTTGGCAAACATTAAGGTTGACGCTGGGAATTTTTTACCTATTTGTTTGAGTACTTTTTTCTTGATGTCGAGTACCCAATAATCGCCACGGGTGTCGTAACGCCATACTCGTTTGGTATTGGTATAAAGCAGTACTTTTTGGTTGTCGCTCGAAAAAGTATAGCTTCTAATAGCCAGTGGACTTTGGTTGTTGGCAGGCGTGAGGAGTTCTTGTGTAACAAGTACTTGTTTTTCGTTAGTTAAGGCATTGATGCGTACAATTTGCCCCATGTCGAGTGTCGTAAATTCGGTGCTATTGGGAATCCATTGGATAGACTGTCCCATCATGGTGTGCATACAAGCACAAAGTACGCTTAGGAAAGCATAACGAAATTTTAAATAAAAATTCATATTTGTTGATAGTTGTTTGATAGTTGGGCTAAAATACGTCTTTTTTCAAAATAAAAACCAAAGAAAGTGAAGATTGGTAACAGATATGTCTTGTTTTGGGTAGGTATATCAACAAAAAGGCTACCTCGCAGAGGTAGCCTTTTGTGCCTTTTAGATGGCGGACTATATGAAAAGATGCACTTGTAACAGTTGTTTGATTGCAACATTTAGCTTGAAAAGAAATCAAACATCTAATTATCCAGCCTACCAGCCGGGATTTTGGTAATCTTTCAAGGCAGGATTATTCACAATTTCTTCGATTGGAATAGGCCATACAAACTTATTGCTGCTGTAAGGAATAGCCGCTAATTTAGCATACGTCGTAGCAGGGTTATTTGTATATAAGTTTGTAAAAGTAATGGTTCTACTTGCTTTCTCAGGAATACCACCAGTAGAGAATACAGGGTCTTTTGCCAAGCGGTGAATGTCTAGCCAACGGATGCCTTCTGCTAAAAACTCAATACGACGCTCGTTCAAAATTGCTCCGATAAGGTCGTTGGCCGTAGCAAAACTGGCTTCTGTGTATCTGCCAGTACCAGCAGGCACAGCTCTGTTGCGTATGGCGTTCAATAAAGCTACCGCTCTGCTATCTACTTTATTGGTGCTTCTAGCAATGGCTTCGGCGGCATTCAACAATACCTCAGCATAACGGATAATAGGCACGTTGTCGGTACGGTTTACAGCATCGGCATATTTTTTTGAAAAATATGCTCCACGACCAGCCGCACTTGCACCATCTTGCACCACCATGTCTGATGATTTTCTGTAGTCGTTGGCAGGAAAGAAAGGTTGATTCCAAATGACAGGGCTAATCGCTACGATACCACGGCCGCCAGCAGTTGAGGCACCATACATCGTAGGGGCTGCTCCGTTTACACCTCCGTTGTCAACATCGTTGTTTTCGATAGAGAAAATAGATTCTGTATTGCTTTTGTTAGCTGAACCAAAAGGACCCATCGGCGTAGCTGTGAGGGTATAGCTACCAATAGGACTTACCAAGTTGCCTGTTGTGGGTACAAGTTTATTGGCTTCTTTGATTACTTCGTCCCAGTTATTTTGATGCAATCTTACTCTCGTTTTGAAGGCAATAGCTGCTCCTTTAGTAGCACGAGTGATGAGTTTCGTTCCTGTGCGAGTTGCAGGCAAATTGGTTTCGGCAAAGTCTAAGTCTGCCAAAACTTTGGTATAAGCTTCGGCTACCGTACCCCTTCCAACCTGACTTGCTTGGTCGATGCTCACGCCAGTGCTTGTACCAATAGCTTGGTCTCTGTAAGGAACACCACCGTTGGCTGTTGTAGGAGCATCGGCATAAGGTCTAGTAAAATAGTTTAATAGATAAAAATGCCCTACGGCTCTCAAGAAACGCATTTCGCCTTCATAGGCATTTTTTACTTCTTGAGTAAGGGTTGCCGTAGTTGGAGCTTTGCGAATACCGTCTATTACTACATTGGCACGGTTAATCATGGCATAAATCGTTTGCCAGAAAAATCCATTATTAGGTGTTGTAGCATCGTAAGTACCATCATAAGTAATACCATAAAAAGCCGCTACACTTACCATATCTTCGCCTCGGCAATCGCCTTGTTGCAAATGAGCCGAACCGAAAGGATACCCCCGTACAGCTCCTCCAGCATAGAATCCTGACTGTGCTCCGTCATACACCCCAGCTACTGCTAGTTCGAGGCGTTCGGGTGTTTGGAAAGCCGACGATTCTGAGAATGAATCTACTGGTGCTAGGTCTGTCACTTGGCAAGCCGAAAGTAACGAAACGAATGCTCCAAAAGCGATTATTTTTTTATGATTAAATATTTTCATGACTCTTCTGTTTGTTGTGAATTAAAAACGAATGTTAGCACCAAAAGTAAATACTCTGAATTGTGGGTTGGTGTTGTAGTCCAAGCCAAATGTTTGGTTTACGTTTCCGTCTGAGTTAAGCTCTGGGTCAAGGCCTTTGTACTTGGTAAAGGTGAAGGCATTTTGTACTTGTGCGTACAAGCGTACTCCTGTAAGACCAATATTGGCTTTCGACAAGATACTTTTAGGAATGTTGTATCCAAGAATGATGTTTTGGATTCTCACAAAATCGCCATCTTCCACAAATCTACTGATAGCACCACCGTTCATATTGATGATGTTTCCGTTGTTTAATACTATTTTAGGTACATCGGTAATTTGTCCAGCGGTTGTCCAGCGGTTCAAAATTTCTCTGCCGTTGTTGTTGAAATCTTGGTTTAATAGCGTTTCTTGGCGTGTAATATTCATAATTTTGTTGCCACCCGAGAAACGTGTGAAGATTGTAAGGTCGAAGCCTTTCCATTTGAATGTATTGGTTAAGCCTCCAAACCATTTAGGGTTAGTATTGCCCAATACTCTTCTATCGCCACCGTCTGATACATCTGCCGACAACAAGGCGGCTCCTGTGGTACTGCCTGTAGCACTAGGATTTTCTGGGTCATAGAATGAATAAGCTCCAGACGATACGTTGCGTTGTACAATGCGACCATCACCTTTCACAAACAAAGGGAAGCCATTGGCAGGGTTTACTCCTGCCGAAAGATAACCATACAACGATGCTACAGGTTCGCCCACTCTAATAGCGTGGTAAGTCAGAATAATCGGTTGGTCTTTGCCATCAATACCCTTATTCAAGCCTGTTACTTTGTTGGTGTTAGTCGAGAAGTTGGCATTGATGTCCCAGCTAAAGTCTTTTGTTTTGATGGCTTCTACATCAACTGTAAATTCCCAACCACGGTTGTATAAGGCTCCTACGTTTTTCGAGATACTATTGTTTGGCACACCCAAGGAAGGAGCTGTAGGGGCACTCAAAATCAAATCACTAATGTCGTTGTTGTAGTATTCTGTGCTTAATACAATACGGTTGTCGAGTAAGCCCCAGTCAATACCAACGTTGGTTTGTGTACTCGCTTCCCATTTTAAGTCGGGATTACCTGCTTGCACAAAGCCAATACCATTTTGCGAACCATATTGTGCTGCACCGAATAAGCCTAAATAAGGAAAGCTACCAATGTTTACGTTACCAACTTGTGCATAACTTGCTCTGATTTTCAAATCGTTGATTACGCTTGCTAAAGGAGAATTTTTGTAGAAGGTTTCTTCAGAAATTTTATATCCCAACGAACCTCCAAAGAAATTACCTCTACGACCAGCCGCAGGAAGTGCCGAAATACCGTCGTTACGAGCCGAGAAAGTCAAGAAATATTTGTTGGCATAGTCATACAAAATACGACCAAAATAAGAATCGAAACCAGCACTTACAGCCGAGCCTCCAACCGATTGTGTTGAGTAACTGCCAGAGATGATGTTTTCTTGTTGGAAGAAAGTATCGGAGAAATTGCTTGGACTTGCCGTAAACGATGAAATATTTTGTTTTTGGTATTCTGTTCCTGCGGTTAAGTTGACCGAGTGTTTCCCAAAATCTTTCAAATAGTTGGCTGTATTTTGCCAGTTCCAGCGTGTTACATTGCGTGAGATTTGGTTGATGATACCATTCGAGCCTCTACCATCACCGTGGCGTGGGTCAAATGATTCAAAACGACGAACATCCGTGTAGTCGATACCAATAGTCGATTTCAACGAAAAGCCATTAAACAAATTCAATTGTACGTATGAAGTCGATAATACACGGCTCACTTGTGCTTTAAATTTGTTGTTGTCTAATACAAACTGAATATTGGTATAGTTGTTGTCGATGTTGCGTGTATTTACGCCAGAACCCAACACCGAGTTGTCGGCCGAAATGTTGTAGCCTGTCGGATGTGTCGAGCTATAAATAGGTACGTTCGGGAACAAACGTGCGGCATTGGTAAGGTTGCCCGACAAAGCGTTTGTACCTGCATTTAGCCCTATGTTTTCGGTACGTGTTACTTGCATTTTTGTACCTACCGTAATAAACTTATTGAAGTTGTGGTCTAAATTACTGGTAAAGTTATATCTCGTCTGACCGTTACTTACTACAGGGCTTTCAATCGTGTTATACCCAAGTGAAAAATAGTAGTTGGTCTTGTCTGTACCGCCAGTAAAGTTGACGTTATAGTTTTGTGTTTTACCTTGACGTAAAATCACACTTTGCCAGTCGGTATCGGTACCATTGGGGTCTTCAAAAGCTTGGTTGGCTGCGGCCGAGTTAGCGTTTTTAATTTTTTCATTGGCAATGGTTACAAACTCTTTGGCATTCAACAAATCAAAGCGATTCACGGCATTGGTGACGCCATATTGTGCATCTAACGATACTTGTAAAGGTTGTCCTTTTTTTCCTTTTTTCGTAGTAATCAAAATTACGCCGTTTGAGGCTCTCGAACCATAAATAGCAGTTGCTGCTCCGTCTTTCAACACGTCCATCGACTCAATATCGCTTGGGTTGATGTCGGCCAATGGGTTGGTAGGGGCATTAGCACCACTTTGGTTGCCATCAAGTGCTGGTACACCATCAATTACAATCAATGGCGAACCGCCAGAGGTAATAGAGTTTGTCCCTCTGATTCTGATACGAGGGGCTTGTCCTACAATCCCACTTCCCACCGTTACTTGTACACCCGATGCTCTACCAGCCAATTGTTGGTCGAAACTTGGGGTAGTAAGGTTTTCTACGTCTTTGCCCTTAACGCTTGAAATAGAAGAAGTTAGCTTGGTTTTCTTCTGAACACCATAGCCAATTACAACAACTTCTTCCAAATTAGCCGAGTTATTTTCTAAAACAACATTGATTGCTGTACGTCCTGCTACACGCACTTCAGTTTTCTGATATCCTACAAAAGTATAAACTAGCGTTGCCGACGACGGTGCACTGATGCTATAAGTTCCGTCATTTTTGGTTGTCGTTCCTCTGTTTGAACCTTTGATAACAATGTTTACGCCCGGAAGTGGAGAGCCATCTTCTGATGATGTAACTTTCCCTGTGATAGGTTTGTCTTGAGCAATAGCGTTGCATACCAATGCAAGCATGAAGACAAAACCCCATAGTAGTTTTTTGCTCATGTTGTAATTAAATTAGTTTGTTATGAAAGAAAAAATGCACCAAACGGGTTGCTATTCAACACCGTTTATATTGAAAAGAAACTCAAATTATAATTGCTGGAAGTGGAAGGAAATATGCGATGTAAAAAGATTGCCTGTTTTTTAGCTGTAAGGTCTGGTTTCATAATGATATCATAGATTGTTTGTTGTATGTGGAAATTTTACGTAAAATTAAAATTGAAATATTGTTAAAACAATACTATTCAAAACAAAAATTGTTTTAACAAATATAAATCAATAAAAAATACTTAAAAAATAAACAATTAAAGGATAAAAAGTGAGTATATATTATTAACACCAAATAAACAAAAAGGTTTCAAGGAAGGGCAGAAAGTTTTCTAACATCATATTTTGGAACTTGTTTTATAAAAAAAAAGGCTTATCCAGAAACGAGTTCTGAATAAGCCTTTTTACTTTATGCTATAGCTATGCTTAGTTGCTTGGTTTAGCAATCTCAACGTTTACACGCTTTCCTTTGATTGATGCACCTTCCATGCGATTCAATATGGTGTTAGCATATTCTTTCGGAACGTCAACAAACGAATATCTATCGAAAATATCAATTTGTCCGAGTGCATTGCCTGGAATGCCCGATTCGCCAGCGAAAGCACCAACGATATTGGCAGGAGAGATTTTTTCGTTAAAACCAATGTTTACAAACATACGTACCATGTTGGGGTCTTTGCGGTATGGTTTGCCTGCTTTGTCGGTGCGAGGGCCTCTGTCTTCTGGACGACCGCTACGCTCTGAACGTTCATAACGACCACCACGACGCTCTTCGCCTTTGCCTCCTCTGTCGAAACGACCTTCTCCACGACGACCATCACGGCTATCACGACCAAAGCGGTCGCCACGCTCACGGCGTTCTGAATCGCCACTGAGGTTTTCGTCGGCAAATTCGTTTTTCGTAATGCCCATGTTCATTTTCACCAATGCCGAAACTACTTGTTCAGTAGAATAGCCCGCATGATGCAAGCCTTCGAGTACATCGCTGAAAAGTTCTAAGTCGCCTGTTTCGATAGATTCTCTTACACGCTCAATAAACATACCTTTTTTCACGCCTACTACGTCGGAGAAAGAAGGAATTACACCTTTGTCGATTTTCACTTTGGTATAATTCATAATTTCACGAAGACGGTTGCGTTCAGCACCTACCACCAAGGTAAAGGCTTTACCCGATTTGCCCGCACGACCTGTACGACCAATACGGTGTACGTAATATTCTTCGTCTAAAGGAATATCGTAGTTGAAAACGGCATCTACGTCGTCCACATCAAGCCCACGAGCCGCTACGTCTGTCGCAACCAAGATGCTTACTACACCCGAACGGAATTTCGACATCACGTTGTTTCGTTGTGCCTGACGCAAATCGCCATGCAAGCCTTCGGCAGTATAACCTCTCAATTGAAGTTCTTCTACTACTTCATCTACTTTTTTCTTTTGGTTACAGAAAACCAAGCCTAATTTCACCGAATAGAAGTCCATCAAACGAGTCATTACTTCCATTTTGGCTTTGCCTTTTACGTCGTAATATAACTGCTCAATATTGGCATTGGTAATTTCGTTTTTCACTACTTTCACCAATTTAGGGTCGTTTTGATAGCGACTAGTTAAAGCCATAATAGGCTTCGACATCGTAGCCGAGAAGAAGATGGTTTGGCGTTGTGCTGGTGTTTCTTCCAAAATGCTTTCAATGTCTTCACGGAAGCCCATGTCCAACATTTCGTCAGCCTCATCTAATACCACCATTTTCACGTTTTCCAATTTCAAGGCACGGCGTTCGATAAGGTCGATTACACGGCCAGGTGTACCTACCACAATATTGGCACCGCTTTTCAAGGATTTGATTTGACGTTCGATAGAATCGCCTCCGTAAACGGTTGTTACCCAAATACCTTTTTTGTGTTTTGAAATTTTCTTGATTTCCTCTGTTACTTGTACCGCTAATTCACGAGTTGGACAAAGGATAAGCCCTTGTACAAATTTTTCAAAAGGTACAATCGTTTCTACCATCGGAATACCGAAGGCAGCTGTTTTGCCCGTACCTGTTTGTGCTTGACCGATTACGTCACGACCTTCGAGAATGAATGGAATTGCCTCAGACTGAATAGGAGATGCTGTCTCGAAACCCATGTCTGCTACCGCTTGTTGAACTTCCTGCGAAAGCGAAAGTTCGTCGAATCTTAATAATTGACTCATTGTTTTGTGTGAAATGTCTATTTGACTACAACCCAGCCGGCATCAAGCGAATGGAGCATCCTATTCGTACAGTCCGAATGCGTACTACATTCAAGTATAAAAGGGGCTACGGTCAAAATTGACAAAATGTGTGATTGTTAAAATATGCTTTAATGATGCCCGAAACATCCGTTAAAGCTCTGGAGAAACCGATTTAAACTGCTACAACAGTTTGAGATTGGAAATTGCTTCATGCCTAAGAAGCGAACACAGAGACGTGCGGATGTTTTTGTGATACCTGACGCAAAGGTAAAACGCTTTTTTTCAGTATCCAAATTCAATTGGACTTTTTTTAGATAATAAATACAATAAAAACCTCATTTTCTACTTATTTGATTTGAAAACAAGTTTTTAGTGTTTTTTTAAAATATAATTTTTGTAATATTTAATTAAATAAATAAAAGAATACTATACAAGGCAAGATAAAAAAAAACTAGGATTTCCGACCTTTAAACCATAATATTAGGGCTGTGGCATAACTTATGCTAGAGAAAATAGGAATACTTAACACCACAGACAAGGCTTCTGTAGCTTTGTCACACAATCAGATTCATAACTCAACATGAAAAAAGCAATCTTTTTTAGTGTATCAATAGCCTCGATGCTATCTTTTTCGACCAAAGCTCAAATTTTCTCTGATTCTTTATTAATGAATATCCAAGGGAATTTAAGCAAGTTGCAAAATGAAAACGAAAACCTCAAAAGCCGTCTTGAGCTACAAAGCCAATCGCTCAATGATATTTCAAAAAATCAGTCGCTAACCGACCGCACCAAATGGGAAAAAATTCGTACCAATTTGGTAAAAAGTGCCGAGGTTTATAAAATTTTGAGCGACGACATCATCGACCTAAAATCGCAGGTAATCAACCAAGATTACCAAGGCTACATCAAAAAATTGAGTAGCGTTGAAAAAGGGCCGTTGGGCTTTTCTTTTGAGGAAGTAATTATGAAAACGGCTCAAAATAAGGCCATTTTTAGCGATAAAGCCAAAAACGAACGTTTTGTCAATGTACTCAAAAGCTTGAAAGATAGTCCTATTGTGGGCTTGATTCCGTATGCTTCGCAGGCGGTAAACTTGTCAACGGCGGCTGTCAATGTGGCGTATGCGGCTGGTGTAAACGACAAAAAAACCAATTTCGACAAAATCAAAGAGTTTGAAAAAGAGCTACAACGCTACACGGGTTTTTATAATGCACTCGATAAAGCGAATGCCACAAACTTAAACACCAGTTCGCAAACGGTTACGCAGTTAGAATCTTTGCAATTGGATTTATTGGAAAAGTTCAAGAAAGATGCTTCTAAAGTAGGATTTAATCCAAGAGAAATCAAAGGCGATGAAACCCTCGACGACTACTTTAATTACCTCATGCAAGAATTTAATCCCGACTTTGTACGCAAGCGTTTGGGCGATATTGAGAAAAAATATACGAGCAAAGATGGTAAAATGATTAACCTCGGCGAGTTGCTTCAATCAGAATTGGATGTGCGTCATGTAAACAATAATTTAGATTACTTGCAATCGCTTTGTAATCGCTTTGTTGGGATTCATGATGCTTATTTTGAGCTTGAAACCCGTTATTTTGAACAAGTGAAGGTTGCTATCAATGTCGCAAAAGGCAACAATATTATTGAAGCGGTAGGCGAAAAATCGGCTCAAATGGTTTATGACGATTTAATTAAAGACCTTACTACGAAAAAGAAGAAAAAAGACGCAGCGATTCGTTCGAGCATTAATATCAAAGAATTGAAAGACAAAATAGATTCGGTTGATATTTATAAGATTTTGTAGAAAAGTCTATAGAAAAAGTGAGTGTTGTTTACACTCACTTTTTTTATATCACTAAAGCAAAGCTTCCCATAAAATTTCTACAGGGTGTTGTGCCTTTCTTCCTGTGCCATCTTTGATTTGATGCCTGCAACTGGTACCTGGTGCGGCAATCAATACGCTTTCATCTTGCTGACGAATGGTTGGAAAAAGCACCAATTCGCCAATTTGCATAGAGGTTTCGTAATGCTCGGCTTCGTACCCAAACGAGCCTGCCATGCCACAACAGCCCGATGGAATGAGTTGCACATCGTAATGCTTGGGTAGCGATAAAAACTTTTTCGTAGGAACTAATGACGACAGGGCTTTTTGGTGGCAATGCCCGTGTAGCTTGATGAGCTTTGGCTCACTGCTAAAGTCGCTTGATTGTACTTGCTTTTTATCGACCAAATCGCCCAAAAATTCATCTAACAAAAAGCTGTGCTGTGCTACTAACTGTGCTTTTTCTTGCCACTCGACTGGTACTAAATCGAGGTATTCGTCACGTAAAGTTAAAATAGCCGAGGGCTCGATGCCTACAATAGGATAGGGGGCTTCTGCCAATAATTCACTCCAAATCGTTACATTTTGCTGGGCAATGCGTTGGGCTTCTTTGATAAGCCCTTTAGAAAGATACGTTCGCCCGCTTTCTAAATGCTGAGGCATCAGTACTTCAAAACCTAGGGATTCGAGTAACCAAATGGCTTTTTGTCCGACAACTAAGTCGTTGTAATTGGTAAATTCATCACAGAATAAATACACTTTTCCTTGTCGAGGAAGGTAGGTTTTTTTGCCAAGTTGTTGAAAATAATTAGCCGAAAAACGATTCTTTTGCTGATGATACCATTGTTGTAGTGTTGTTTTACTAAGTGTTGGCAACGAACGTTCAGGAGCAAAACCAATGACTTGTTTAATCCATTTACTTGTTACACCATTGGTCGCCACCCAATTGTATATACTTGGGGCAAGCATTCCCCAGCGTTGCGACTGGGTAAAGTTTCCAATGATTTTAGTACGAAATGGCACGCCATGTTTGTCGTAGTATTGCTGTAAAAACTCTCCTTTCATCTTGGCAATATCAACTTGTGAAGGACATTCCGCTTTACAGGCTTTACACGACAAGCATAAATCCATCACTTCTTTGATTTCTTCTTTGGCGAGTCGGTCGGGCGTATCAGATTGCGTCAAAAATTGTCTTAATATATTGGCTCTTGCACGGGTTGTATCTTTTTCTTGGCGGGTTGCCATGTAGCTTGGGCACATGGTTCCGCCAGACACATGGGTTTTTCGGCAATCGCCTGAGCCAGAGCATTTTTCCGCCAAACGCAACATGCTTTCTTGCTTGTCGAAATTGTACGTTGTGGTAATAGGCGTAACTGTCTGGTCGGCTTTGTACCGCAAGAAAGCATTCATCGGAGGCGTATCTACAATTTTATGTGCATTGAAAATACGTTTAGGGTCGAAAATATGTTTGATTTCTTGGAAAAGTTGGTACATCTGTTGCCCCATCATCATCGGGATAAATTCGCCTCGCAGCCTTCCGTCGCCATGCTCGCCACTAAGCGACCCTCCAAACGATTTGACCAACGTTGCCGTTTCTGCCAATACCGTGCGGAATAGCTGTTGTCCTTCGCTGGTTTTGAGGTTAATCATGGGCTCTACGTGTAGCTCGCCTGCTCCTGCATGGGCATAATACGAAGCGTGTAGTTGGTGTTTGGCAAGAATTTTTTCTAGTCCTTCTACATACGCTGGTAAATCTTCGGGCAGTACGGCACAATCTTCGATGAGGTTGACGGGCTGGGTATCGCCAGGCAAATTGCGGATAAGTCCCAAGCCTGCCTTCCGAACGTCCCATGCTGGTTTGGTGGCTGCTCCTCGCACAATCGGATAGGCATAGCCAAGCTTTGCCGCTTGCAACTCTGCAATAATAGCTTGGGCTTTAGGAGTAATATTTTCCTGTGAATCATCCATCAACTCTACCATTAAAATAGCGGCTGGGTCGCCTTCGATAAAAAAGCGTGTTTTGTCGTATTCTGGATGCCCCTTGGTAAAATCTAAAATATATTTATCGACCAATTCCGATGCCATAGGTCGATGTGCAAGGGCGATAAGATTGGCTTGCATGGCTTCCTGTATGCTATTGCAATGAATACAAATCAAGGCCGATTCTTGCGGAGGCAAGGGCAATAATTGCAATGTTGCTTCTGTAACAAACGCCAAAGTGCCTTCCGAGCCTGCCAACAAACGACACATATTGAATGGCTGGGTGCTATCGGGATTGAAAATGAGGTTGTCGCTGAGGAGGTCTAGGGCATAGCCTGTATTGCGACGGGTAAGGGCTTTTTTCGGAAAAGATTTTTCTATTTGTTCTTGTACAAAAGGATTATTTAAGGCACGATGTACATCTCTGTAAATTTGTCCTTCGGTGTTTTGCAAACGAGCTTTCTCGTAAAAAGCCGTTTTGTCGAGGGCTGTAAAGACCGCTTCCGAACCATCGTGTAGCAGGACTTTGGCTTCGAGGAGGTGGTCACGGGTTGTGCCCCACACAATCGAATGCAAGCCACAAGAGTTATTGCCAATCATACCGCCAATCATGGCACGGCTGGCAGTAGATGTTTCGGGGCCAAACAATAAGCCGTAGGGTTTGAGCCAAGCGTTTAAATCATCTCTAATTACGCCCGGTTGCACACGCACCCAACGTTCTTCAACGTTTAGTTCAAGAATACCTGTCATGTAGGTAGAAATATCCACTACAATTCCTTTTCCCACCACTTGACCAGCCAACGAAGTACCTGCCGAACGAGGAATAAGCGTAATGCCAAATTGCCCTGCGAGTTTGATGAGCTTTTGAATATCTTGCACATTACGAGGCATAGCCACCGCCAAAGGTTTTTCTTGATAAACCGAGGCATCGGTTGCATAAATTACCTTTTGTGCTTGGTGGGCTGGCGTATGATTGTAGTACAGTTCACCTGCAAAATCTTGTTGTAATGCTTCAAAGTCGGAAATGGAGATTCTTTTTGCCATAAAATGCTGCTAAAAATATGCCGTAGGCGATTGTGTCGCTCAAAATTACACTTTCGCTTTTTTGTTATCTACAATTAAAGTAAAGAAATGATAACAATCATCAATCTTATTCAACAAAAGTGCCTGAGCCAAACAATATACTCAGAGCCAATCCTAAGCCTATTTTGCCATTCATGCCAAAGAAATAGAGGCTTGGTCATTTACTCTTTTGTTTTGCTCTCAACGACTTGTAAATTTAATGTTGGTAGCATTGTCAATTCCTGAAAATATGAAGTTTCTTCGACAAATTTTTGAAAGTTTTCGTTTTGCCTCAGAAGCATTACGCACCAACCTTATGCGTACCACCCTCTCGCTTTTGGGTGTAACCGTTGGGATTTTTTCTATCGTAGCCGTTTTTACGGTAGTCGATTCGATGAATATGAACATCAAAAGCCAAATCGATTCTTTTGGCAAAGGGGTTGTGTATGTAGGCAAATGGCCTTGGATTATGAGCAATAATTATCCTTGGTGGAAATACATCAATCGCCCTAAAATGAAATACCGTGAATACCAATATTTGAAAGATAATTTAGAAAATGCCCAAGCTGTAGCCATCATCGACGGCCGTATGACTACCCTCAAAAATGCCAACAATAGCATGGAAACTCGTATGCTTGGGGTGAGCTACGACTACAATATAATTTCGGATGTACCCATTGAGCAGGGGCGTTATTTTACGCCAGCAGAAGCCGAAAACTCAGCTTTTTCGGTGATATTGGGGGCAAAAGTAAAAGAAGCTTTATTTCCTAACCGAGCCGATGTATTGGGCGAAATCATTAAAATTAATGGCATCAAATTTAAAGTCATTGGCTCAATGAAGCTCAAAGGCGAAGATTTGATTAGCTTGGGCGGCTCGCCCGACGACAGAGCCTATATTCCTTATACCACCTATGCCAAAGTGTTTCAGCTAGACGAGCCAGAGCCAGATGTAGCCGTAAAAGCCTACGATTGGGATGCTGGCCAAGAAACTATAGAAGGCGAAGTAACGGGGTTGATGCGTGCCAAAAGAGGCTTGAAACCTACCCAAGAAGAAAACTTCTCGATTAATAGACTCGACGGGGCTGTTAAGTTTTTTGATAGTATTTTTGCTCAAATGAATATTGGAGGCTTTTTTATTGCGATGTTTTCGTTGTTGGTGGGAGGCTTTGGCATTGCCAATATCATGTTTGTTTCTGTAAAAGAACGCACCAATATCATTGGGATTCAAAAATCGCTAGGGGCTAAAAATTACTTTATTTTGTTTCAGTTTTTGTTTGAATCGGTATTGCTCAGTCTGATTGGAGGAGGCGTAGGTATTCTGATTGTATGGTTGATTTCTTTTGTGCCATTGGGGGCATTAACCTTGACGCTCACGTTTAAAAATATTTTCTGGGGCTTGTTTACATCTTCTATAATAGGCGTGCTTTCGGGCATTATTCCTGCGTGGGCGGCGGCTCGTTTAGACCCCGTCATTGCCATTCGGGCAAAATAGTTGCATTGAAGCAATGCGAATGCTTATGGCATTATAGGTTTATTTTTAATTTATACGATTAAATTTTGTTCTTTTGTTTAAAGTTTTTAGTTTACATCAAAACTAAACATCGAAGACTTTTATGGCATATAACAACTATGTAGAAGCTACCAGAAGTATTGCAGCTTCTTTTTTGAGGAAACTTATCATTGGTGTCGTGGTACTTATTGTATTGACTATTGTGGCTACTTTTATTTCTACCCAAGTTCCTTATTCAGAAGGAGATAGGGCTGGTGTAGTGTCGAAATTTTCTACGAAAGGAGTCATGTTTAAAACCAACGAAGGAGAACTAAACGTAGGAGCACAAGGACAAGTAGGGAATATGGTCAACAATACATGGGCTTTTACCGTAAGCGACGATTATCCGGACGTTTCGCAAAAACTCAAAGATGCCTTGCTTTCAGGCAAGCGGGTGCGTTTGCATTACGAACAACCCTATTTGAAGTTTTGGTGGATGGGCGATACTGAATATTTTGTTACACAAGTTGATTTTGCTCAGTAAGACATAGACCATTAAAAATGAACTTATTAGACCAAAGCATGAGGTTTATTTGTACATTTGTTATACAAGAAATTGATAGCAAACGATAAGATGAAAGCAAAATATGTAAACCCGTTTACAGATTTCGGTTTTAAAAAAATATTTGGTGAAGAAGCTAGTAAACCATTACTTATTGACTTCTTGAACGCTCTATTACCTCATGCCGATAAAATTATTGACTTAACTTTTAAAAATAACGAACAGTTAGGACAAACTGACCTAGATAGAAAAGCAATCTATGATATTTACTGCGAGAACGAAAAAAATGAAAAATTTATCGTTGAACTGCAAAAGGCAAAGCAGAATTATTTTAAAGAAAGAACCATTTATTATTCGACTTTCCCAATTCGAGAACAAGCCGAAAAAGGCGAATGGAATTATAAGTTGAAAGCAGTATATTGTATCGGAATTTTAGATTTTACATTTAATGATTACGAATCTGAGCTAGAAAAAAGTGATGTTGTTCATACAATCAAACTAAAAAATCAACACGGTAAAACTTTTTACGATAAGCTGACTTTTATCTATCTTGAAATGCCTAATTTCAAGACAGCAGAAAGTCAACTTTCCACTCGGTTAGACCAATGGTTGTACTTTATAAAACATTTGGAAGACTTCCAGACAATTCCAGCCATATTTTCAGATGAGGTCTTTAGTCAAGCTTTTGCAAAAGCAGAGCTCGCTAAATTTGGACAATTAGAGCTTGCGAACTACGAGAATAGTTTGAAAACCTACAGAGATTTGAAAGGTGTTATTGATACCGCCTTTGATGAGGGAAAACTTGAAATGATTCGAGCTTTTAAAAAAGCAGGGGCTTCAATAGAGACCATAATTCAAGCAACAGGATTATCGAAAGAAGAAATTGAGAGACTATAAAGGTGTTGATTGTTTAAGTATTGATAATCCAGTGTTCGTAATTATAACCAGAATAACTTGTAAAAAGCGGTGAAGATAGCCTTCACCGCTTTTTTGTTGTTTATCACTTATAAAGAAAGCGTAGCAAGTACATTGTTCATGTTACGCACGGCATCGGCCGATTTGCTAAATAACGCTTGTTCTTCTTCGTTGAGTTTGTAATCAATGATGCTTTCCCAGCCTGTTTTTCCTAACACTACAGGAACGCCCAAACAAATATCCGATTGACCATACTCGCCTTCCAAAAGTACCGAGCATGGAATAACACGTTTTTCATCTCTGATAATCGACTCTACAACCGCTGCCGAAGCCGCTCCTGGGGCATACCAAGCCGATGTACCCAACAAGCCTGTGAGGGTTGCACCACCAACCATTGTATCGGCAGCAACTTTATTGAGGGTTTCGGCATCGAGGTAATTGCTCACTGGTGTGCCGTTCCAAGTGGCAAGGCGTTTAAGCGGAATCATGGTGGTATCGCCGTGGCCACCAATCACGGTAGCGTGCAAATCGTTTGGCGATACATTCATGGCCAACGATAAATAGCATTTGAAGCGAGCCGAGTCTAAAGCACCGCCCATGCCAATGATACGGTTTTTGGGTAAGCCCGAAGCCTTGAGTGCCAAGTAGGTCATGGTATCCATAGGGTTCGATACAATCACAAAAATGGCATCTGGCGAATATTGCAAAATGTTGTCAACCACCGATTTTACAATCCCCGCATTGACCCCAATCAACTCTTCACGTGTCATGCCGGGTTTACGAGGTAGCCCCGATGTAATCACTACAACGTCGGAATTGGCTGTTTTGGCATAGTCGTTTGTAACGCCTGTGAGGGTGGTGTCCCAGCCCAATAAAGCGGCTGTTTGGAACATATCCAAGGCTTTTCCTTCGGCAAAACCTTGTTTGATGTCGAGCAATACTACTTCAGAGGCTAATTCTTTGCGTGCGATATTGTCGGCTGTTGTAGCTCCTACTGCTCCTGCACCTACGACGGTTATTTTAGACATAGTGTTAATGTTTTTTGTGAAAAAATAGTAAACAATACATTACCCAATATGAAAGGCTGAAAGGTTTATGTCACAGTCACATAGAGTAAAGAGATTATGAAAGAACTAAAGGCTATCAACCTTTGTCGAGTTGATGCAAATGTAAGGCATTTACTTATTCGTCAAACTGACCAAAACTAGATTTATTTTAATTTTTTATAAGAAAGTTGCTAAACTGTATATGTGCCAAACTTCGTTTGGAATAGGGCTGATGAATGTTTATCAAACTTGTTTTAGTTCAATGATATGCCCTATTTTTCTTGCTATTATTCAACTTATGAGGCTTTTAGCCTATTATAAATGCTTGTTGAAAGACAAAAATCGTGTGGAATAAAGTATCTTTTCATTAGCAAAATATACAAATGAAAGCACAAAAACGAATGCTATAAACGTTTTATGCTTGGGTTGCGAGTAGATAAACCCGTTTTTGTCTTTCCATAGATAAGCAAAAGAATCGCCAATTTATGCGATTGGGTTTATAAAAACGTATATTTTCAGTAACTTTAATCGTCTTTTAACGAAAAACGTTTAAATCCGAAATCAAAGAAATTCCTTTGCACATTCCTAATTTGATATACACGAGCAATTAAAAATATGAACGAGACGTTATTACAAAAAGTGTTGCAATCTGTCTTTTTTAAGAAAGCAACCGACAAAGCAGGCAAATACGTAGGAGGAGGCTTGGTGCTACTTGAATTGTTGCGAGAAGTACTTGTTAAAGTAAAAGCCGTGGCCGACAAAGAACAAAAAGGCGTAGCTACAGTGTTATCAGAAAAGCTCATGCTTTTGGTACGCATGGTGAAGGCGTATGCAGGTGGGCAATACAAAATTGTGCCTTGGGCTACCATACTCAAAATTGTGGCGGTGCTGATTTACTTCGTTTCTCCCTTTGATTTTATACCTGATATATTGCCCTTGGTTGGGCTCTCTGATGACCTCGCTTTGGTGATGTGGCTGTTCAGTTCATTGCATGAAGACATCGCCAATTTTGAAGCTTGGGAAAAAGGACAACTCTGGCAAGATAACGCTTCAAACATGATAGAATCGTAGTACGGTAGTTGGGGCTGTAGGGTTGTTTGGATAAAAAACAGAAGCTCAACAGCTAAATTCAAAAATCATTAAGTATATTTACAAAAAATTTAACTCATTACGGAAATGGAACTGACATCAATCTTACTATTTTTGAACAGTTTAGGTGGAGGCGAATTATTGTTGATTGGCCTTGCTATTCTTTTATTCTTTGGAGGAAAGAAATTACCTGAATTGATGAAAGGCTTAGGTAAAGGACTCAAAGAATTTAAAGACGCTCAAAAAGACGTACAAGAACAAATCACAAAAGGTTTGGATGATACAAAATAGTTTGAGAATGGATTATATTCCTGAAAATAAGGCTCTATAGTTCCATTTTTAGCGTTTTCTAAGATACTGCATTGCATAGTCGAGCTTGTTTTTCAGCCTTGACTATGCTCTTGTTTTTTATAGTCTATTCATCATTAATTTAGCTGTTAGCCTTGAAGAATTATATAAAACTAAAGGATATTCAAGCCGATATACAAGCAGGAGAGGTTACGTGCCGTGCGTTGGTTGAATATTATTTAAAAAATATTGCCGAAAAAAACGGAAAACTCAACGCCTTCTTACAAGTATTTGACCAAGAAGCCTTGGCAAAAGCCGACGAAATAGACCAAAAATTTCGACAAGGAACGGCGGGAAAATTGGCTGGTATGGTTGTTGGCATCAAAGATTTGCTTTGCTACAAAGGCCATGTTTCATCGGCAGGAAGTAAAATATTAGAAGGTTTTGAATCGCAATTTACAGCTACGGCAGTACAGCGTTTGTTAGAAGCCGATGCTATTATTATTGGTAGTCAAAATTGCGACGAGTTTGGTATGGGTTCGACCAACGAAAACTCAGCTTATGGGGCTTGTCTCAATGCCGCTGGCGAAAATCGGGTAGCTGGCGGCTCGTCGGGTGGCTCGGCAGTGGCGGTACAAGCCGATATGTGTTTGGCATCGTTGGGTACAGACACAGGCGGCTCGGTGCGTATGCCTGCTGGTTTTTGCGGTTTGGTGGGCTTAAAACCTACTTACACGAGGGTATCTCGTTGGGGACTGATTGCCTACGCTTCGTCGTTCGATTGCATTGGCCCTATCACCAAATCGGTAGAAGACGCAGCCTTGCTGTTGGAAGTAATAGCCGGTGCCGACACACAAGATAGCACCGTTTCAAATGAACCTGTGCCTGCTTATGCCGCTTTTGCCCCTTTGGCACAATCGCCCAAATACCGCATTGGCTATTTGAAAGAAGCCGTAGAAAGTACGGGTTTGCAAGCCGAAGTAAAGGCTGCCACAGTAGCCAAATTGGCATGGCTCGAAGCCCAAGGACATACCGTAGAGGCGGTTGATTTTCCACTTATCAAATATTTTTTACCGACGTATTACATTCTCACTACGGCAGAGGCAAGTTCTAATTTGTCACGTTTCGATGGCGTAAAATATGGCTACCGTACTGCACAAGCAAGCGATTTGATAACAATGTACAAGAAAACCCGTGCCGAAGGTTTTGGGAAAGAAGTACGTCGCCGCATTATGCTCGGAACATTTGTGCTTAGTGCAAGTTATTATGATGCGTATTACACGAAAGCCCAAAAAGTACGTCGCTTGATTAAAGATTATACCGACCAATTGCTCCAAAAATACGATTTTTTGGTATGCCCAACTACGCCTACAACAGCGTATAAAATGGGTGAAAAAACCGAAGACCCTATTCAAATGTACTTGGGCGATTTGTTTACGGTTCAAGCCAACGTGGTAGGACTGCCTGCTATTTCTGTTCCCAACGGACTAGACAACGACGGAATGCCGATTGGCTTTCAGGTGATGGCTGGGGCGTTTCAAGAAGAAGCGTTATTGGCTTTTGCTCATAGCCTACATCCATAAAAAGTAAATTGTTACATATAGCTAAAATGGAAGAATGAAAATAAGTTTGACTGAAATAGGAGCAATTAAAGAAGGACATATCGACCTATCTAAAAAATTGAACGTATTCTGTGGCCCCAATGGTACAGGAAAAACTTATGTAGCATACGCAATTTACGGTATGCTAAAAACGGATTTACATTTTGGTAGAAAAATTGATTTTATTAAGGATTTAATTGAAACAAAAAAAACAAAATATACTTTTGACTTTAATGTTATTAATTCGTACCGAGATGCAATATTAACATCATTCAAAGATGATTTAGATAGCTTATTTGGTGTTAGTCAAGATTTTATAAAATTGAATTTTGGCAAAACAGAACTGAAGTTTCTTGAAAATTACGATTCTCTCAACGATGATTTAGTACAGGCAGCGTTTACTTTGCAGCAAACTTTTGGAAAAATAGATATTGAGATTGTTAAAAAGCAAGGAGAAGATAATGTTTTGATAGAAATACTAGATAAGACTATCTCTAATAAGGATATAGAATTATTAGATGTTTTTTTCTATTCTTCGTTAATATCTATGTTAGCTAAATATCCTGTTAGCTCAACTTTTATTCTGCCTGTTGAACGTAATTCAATTTTTACATTTAGTAAAGAACTCTCTATTCGTAGGCAAGAGGCTGTTGATTATTTTCATGCCATGACTAGCAAAGAAAAGCTAAGTAGATTTGATATTTTGTTTACAGATACCAAAAGATACCCACTTCCAATTAGAGATGGTTTACTGATAGCTGAAGATTTAACAGAAATAAAGAAGAATAAAAGTGTTTTTTATGATTTTGCAACCGAACTAGAAAATAATCTACTTCATGGAAAATTGGAAATAGACAATGATGGGGAACTGAAATTTAAACCTGATAAATCACCTAAAAAATCCTTGCCGATTCACATGACGGCCTCTATTGTGAAATCATTATCAAGTTTGGTCATCTATTTGAAGCATATTGCTAGATACAATGATTTGGTGATTATTGACGAACCTGAAATAAATTTACATCCAGACAACCAAATTATTTTAACTAAGTTATTCGCAAAGTTGATTAATAAAGGCTTTCGTTTATTGATTAGTACCCACAGTGACTATGTAGTAAGAGAAATAAATAATTTAGTTATGCTTTCTAATCATAAGATGAAAAAAATAGCTAAAAAGTTGGGATACTCAGAAGATGAATTTATTGCCTATAACAATGTTGATATACATTATTTTGATTATCCTAAAAAGCTAAAAGGAAACAAACAAGTCGTTGTACGAAATTTGACATTAGCGTTGAGCGGTTTTGAAATACCCTCAATTAATGAGATTATAGATAACCAAAACAACATTGCTGAAGAACTATTTTATGAATTAAAATATTCGGACGATGAAGAATAAACTAGAGCTTATTTCTAATGTGCTTGACGACTTTTTCAAAGAAGACAACATAACCAAATTAGTTGAAATACAAGAGGATATGTCTGTCGATTTTATTAGTGGTAATTTAAGATTTTTGTCTTTTAGTTTCGATAAAATATTGCCTAAAACTGATTTTCCCAAGGGTTTATTCCCTTTTTTCAATAGAGGTACTCCTAAAGTTTGCTCATTTTGTGATTATGTAATTTTTACAGAATATAAAGGAAAGCTGTTTGTACTATTAATAGAACTCAAAAAAGGAAAGGAAAATGTAACAAAGCAGTTAAGTGCAGCACAGTGTTTTAGTGAATATGTAATTGCCACCATTAATAGAGTGTATGGTACAAATGTAAAACCAGAAATTCGTCAAATATCAATTAGGGCTCGTCATATAAAACCTCGACAGATGCAGAAAGATGTTAAATACGAAGACAACTTCCATACTTTTTGTGATAGCAAATTTTGGCTGAAAAAATACCTGATTTAACGCTGTATTTAATAGTTTTTCTACAGTTTGATATATGTTAATTGGTAAAAAACGCAATACCCAATACAGAAGAAACACCAAGGTCTGTATTGGGTATTGCGTTTTTTACCCTACAGACTAGCACAAGTAAAAAAGGGGTATAGACGTTACTGTAATAGATTTTCTTGTAAAAGTTCAATGCTTTGTTTTTCCTATCCAAAAAAACACTGGTTTCTTTGAAAGAAAATCATTAATTTTGTTTACATTAAGAAGATAGCTGCCAATAGATTATTCTAAAATAGAGCTATCTATTGGTATAAAATAGGCAAAATAAGCCATAAAAGAGCAGTTTATTCTTCAAGCGTAATTTTACGCCACTAAGGTTGATTTTTCATTGTATCGCTAATTACATAGATGACATTACTTACTTTACGTTCGATTTTAGCAGGGTCTTTGTTGTGGATAAGTACCACAATGCAAGCACAAGTAGGTGGGGCTTCTCCTGAGCCAACGCCTGCCCCAGCCCCTACAACGCCAGTCAAAACAGATACGACTACGGCTACGACTACCGTAACACCGCCTCCTGTAGTGGTTGAACCGACTTGGCTAATTGACCCCGAAATCATCAAACCTCGCTTGGAAACCCTCCAAAAAGACATTCCTCTTACGTACAATTCTATTACGCATCAGTTTGTAGAATATTTTGCTTTTCGTAAACCGTCGTTTACCAAAACCATGCTCGAACGCAAAGAGTTGTATTTTCCTTTGTATGAAAAATACTTGAAAAAATATGGCTTGCCCGACGAACTGAAATATTTGTCGCTGATAGAATCGGGGCTTAATCCAAGAGCGATGTCACGTGTGGGTGCTGGTGGTTTGTGGCAGTTTATGCCCAAAACTGCTAAAGTTGACTTTGGTTTGCGTATCGACGAATATGTGGACGAACGCTTCGACCCCGAAAAGGCTACAGAAACGGCTTGCCGTTATATGCGCCAATTGTATAATATTTTTGGAGATTGGCACTTGGTGTTGGCGGCTTACAATACAGGCCCCGGAAACGTTAAAAGAGCAATTAGACGCTGTAATGGTGGGCAAACTTTCTGGGAAATTTACAATTGTTTGCCTCGTGAAACCAGAGGCTATGTGCCGCAATACATAGGTATTTTATACATGATGAACCACGCCGAATCGCATGATATTGTGGCTGAAACCATAGAAACGCCTATCGAACATGATACCATTCATGTAAATTCGTACCTCGATATTGATAAGCTGGCAAGCTTGGCAAATATGAGTCTTGAAAATATTCAAAAACTCAATCCGCATATTTTGACCCATATCTTGCCCAATAATACTCGCCACTTCGCTTTACGATTGCCTAAAAATGAATTGGCATATTTTCAGGCTAATCGAAATATGATTCTCGATTCGGCCTCTAAATTACCAGTTGGCTTGTTGCCTTCGGTACAAGAAGTGGTGGCGGCTGCCAATAATGCGACGAGCACAAGTGAAGACTCGACACCCGTAGTGGCAGTTAAAAGTACCGAAAAAGTACAAGTAACGCCCGTCGTGGAAGAGGATGTAGAAGAAGTAGTACTACGCAAAAAACCAAAGAAAAAAGTGTATGTGGTAAGACGAGGCGATAACCTTTTCGACATTGCCAATAAATTCGATGTAGATGTATATGATTTGAAAGTATGGAATAAGCTTAAAAAATCGAGCTTACAACCTGGACAAAAATTAACCATTTTGAAAGAATCGGCGGTGACAAGCTCGGAGAAATACGCAAAGTCGAGTCGTAAAGAAAAGCCTGTCAGAGGAAAAGCCAAGTTTCACACGGTTGAAGATGGCGATACGCTCTGGAATATTTCACAACGCTATGGCGGTATTTCTATCGAAAAATTGAAAAAAATGAACGGTATCAAAGGAAATGTAGTGCGGGCAGGCATGAAAATAAGGGTATCATAAACCTTCAAGCCATTTTTATAAAGTATATATAAGGGCAAGTCCGCATACAAACCATATTTGGCGTATGCGGACTTTTTATGTATTTTTGATTTTTACTCAAAAACATCGTTGTTAAAATACGCTATCATGATTGCCTATATTGACGGAAAATTAGCCCATAAAGACCACGCTTTTGTGGTGATAGACGTGCAAGGTGTCGGCTACGAAATTAGGATTTCCCTGCAAACCTACGCTGCCTTACCCGAAGTGGGCGAACGTAGCAAGGTTTTTACGTATCTACACATCAGAGAAGATGCCCACGTATTATATGGTTTTCATGAATTTGATGAAAAAACGCTCTTTCTCGACCTCATCAGCGTGTCGGGTATTGGAGCAAATACAGCGTTGGTAATGCTGTCGTCGCTGTCGTCGGCAGAAATCAGACAAGCCCTTGTTTCAGAAGATGTTAGGACTATCCAAAGCATCAAAGGTATTGGGGCAAAAACCGCCCAACGTGCCATTATTGAGCTAAAAGATAAGCTCAAGAAAGAGCAATTGACAGGCAGCCCAACCCTCAACTTGATAGATACGTCGAGTGCCAAAGTACGCAATGAAGCCTTGGCCGCTCTTGTCACCTTGGGTATTCCGAAAAATGTTGCCGAAAAAAGCCTCGATACAATTCTCAAAAAAGAGGGCAATCAGCTTACGGTAGAACAACTTATCAAAATGGCATTACGCTAATTTTGAAAGGATTTTTGACCCAAACCTACATTTTGAGAAATAATCTAAGGGCAAAGTACGTTTAAAGAAGGGTTATTTTCGTTTAAACCGCTATTTTGACTATTACACTACAAACTGTGCAAAGAAGGAAGTCATATATAATTTCTGGGAGTTTGGTCTTGTCGGTATTTGTTTCTTGGGCATGGATACTTCCTGCTCGTCGCACGGTTGTGGACTTAACCCAAGAAGTGGCCCTCGAAGAATCGGCCAGCGATACCCTACAAAAGACGGGTCGCCGACCACGCTACAAGCCCAAAGACCGCCCGACCAATAGTTTTGTAAATCCTACAGCCGCTTCGCCTTTTGTTCCTAAAAACACCACCCAAACCGAATTTGAACTCGATTCTGCGGGGATTTCTATTGTCGAAAAACTCAAGCAATCGAATATTGAATTGAAGCCTGCCCAAAGGTTGTCGATGAAAGAATACGAAGCCTTGCAGCAGAAACGCTTTTTACGGGATTATTGGCGTAAATACGCCGCCGCACAAGACGGCAAAGACGAAACCAAAGGAAGAGGTTTATTGCCTAAAATAGAACTTCCTCCGGCCATCGACCGTATTTTTGGAGGCTCAGAAATAGATTTCAAACCCAATGGGAATGTCCTGTTGGATGTGGGCTATATCGGGCAGTTTATTGATAATCCTGCTATTCCTGTTGAACAACGATACATCGGGAACTTGAATTTTAACGAACAAGCTCAAATCAACTTTCAGGGAAAAATTGGAAATAAACTCAACCTTAATACCAATTTTGATACCAAGGCAAGCTTTAATTTTCAAAACCAACTCAAACTTAACTGGCGTACTGGCGAAGAAGATATTTTACAAAATATTGAAGTCGGCAATACCTCTTGGACGCTCAATAGCCAGCTTATTCCGGGGGTACAAAACCTTTTTGGTTTAAAAACCTTGTTGCGTTTTGGTAAAGTTGACCTTACGCTCGTGGCGGCACAGCAACGCTCTAAGCAAGATTGTATTACGTTGAAAGGTGGTTCGCAGGGCAAAAACTTTGAAATCAGGGCTGATAATTACGACGAAAATCGTCATTTCTTTTTATCCAGTTATTTTAGAAATAATTATGAACGCTCACTCAATAATTTGCCCTTAGTAACGTCGGGGGTGAATATCACTCGTTTGGAAGTATATGTCACCAACCGCTCGCAAAGTACCGAAACCTTACGCAACGTGGTTGGTTTCTCAGACCTAGGCGAGGCTGTACCAACCAATCCATACAATCCGAACAATCCTTATGCTCAAACATTGGTGGCAGCCAATACACCCGTCAATAACAAAAACAATAAGCTATACGATAATTTCTTAGACTCAGTCCAAGGCAATAAGGCCATTCGGGCGGTGGACCAAACAACCGCCATTCTTACTTCTCAATATCAATTAGATAAAGGAACAGACTTTGATTTGTTGCGAGGAGCAAAAAAACTTACCGACCGAGAATATCGCTTCAACGCCGAGTTGGGCTATATTTCGTTGGTAACGCCACTTCGCAACGACGAAATTTTGGCAGTTGCCTACGAATACACCCTAAACGGCAGAAAATACCAAGTTGGCGAACTCACCGAAGATTACCAAAGCCGTCAAGATGGAGAAGTGATTGTCTTGAAAATGCTCAAATCATCGACCATCCGCAACGTACTGAATCACCCAATGTGGAATTTGATGATGAAAAACGTGTATTCGCTCAATACCCAGCAAGTGAGCAAGCAGGGCTTTCAACTCAGGGTTATTTACAAAGACGACCAAACGGGTATCGATAACCCCAACCTTCAGGAAGGACGTAACCTCAGAGATATTCCTTTGGTAAGAGCCTTGGGGGCAGACAAACTCAACCAAAATGGCGATGCCCAAATAGACGGCAATTTCGACTTTGTAGAAGGTGTAACCATTGATAGCAAAAACGGCAAAGTTATCTTCCCTGTGTTAGAACCTTTTGGTTCGGCTTTGCGTAAAAAATTCGATAGTGACGAAAGCCTTTTGATAGATAAATATGTTTTTGAAAAACTTTATACCTCAACGCTTACTGATGCCCAACAGATTGCCAGTAAAAACAAATTCTTTTTAAAAGGTAGTTATCAGTCGTCGCTTGGGGGCGATGTGAGCCTACCTTTTGGCGTAGATGGCAATTCGGTACAAGTAACAGCCGGCGGCGTTGCCCTTACGCCCGGCGTTGATTACATTGTAGAGCCACAGCAAGGGAAAGTTCGTATTTTGAACGCTGGCATAGCCAATTCGAGCAGAGAGATAAAGGTTTGTTATGAAAAGCCCGATTTATTCAATAACCAAATCCGCACATTGCTTGGGGCTCATGTCGATTATACTTTAGGGAAAGATATACACATTGGGGCTACCATACAAAAGCTAAAAGAAAGTCCAGCAGGATATTTGTCGAGGGTACAAATCGGCAACGAACCCATCAACAACACGGTGTTGGGCATTGATGCCGCTTTTCAAAAGAAGTCGATGCTCTTGACTCGCATGATTGATGCCCTTCCTCTTATTTCGACCAAAGAGGTATCTGCAGTCGATTTTCAAGGAGAATTTGCTAAAATCATTCCTAATGTCAACAGTGCTGTGAATAGCAATGCTTTTATTGATGATTTTGAATCGACTCGTAATGTGTATAGCTTGGGCAACCAAGCCACCGCTTGGAAACACGCTTCTGTTCCCAAAACTATTGTGAGTACCATCGACCCCAATAGCACCGAAAGCAATAACTTGCGGGCCAAAATTTCGGCTTATACAACCGACTACAGTTTGTACGGTTCCGGCACGTTGAACGCCGCAAGCTTGGGCTTAAACCCAGACGAAGTAAATGAATATGCCTACGAAAGAGTGGTCAATGCTCAGTCGCTGTTTCCCAACCGTTCTATTGCCAATAACATTAACCTACCTTTGGGTGTATTAGATATTGCCTATTTTCCGAGCGAACGAGGCATTTATAATTTTAATACCCGTTTAGACCAATTCATCAACAATCCCCGTAAAAATTTTGGTGCAATTACCAGGGCCATTTCTTCGGATACCGATTTCGATAATGCCAATATCGAAACCTTAGAATTTTGGCTTATGGACCCTTTCGTTGAATTTGACGCAACTGCTACCGAAAAGGCAGGCAACCGCAAAGGCATTGTGCGTGCAACGGGCGATTTCGACAAAGACAAACAACTCAGTTTGGCACGCAATAGCACAGGCGGAAAACTGGTTTTTAACCTTGGTGATATTTCAGAAGACTTTATTCCAGATGCACGCTACAACTTTGAAAATGGGATTCCTGTAGGACAAAAAATCACCACTGGTACGCAAGCCAATGTAGCCGAAACCGCTTGGGGCGTAGCACCCATTCGGCAGTTTGTGACCAATGCTTTTGACTTACAAAATGGGAGAGAACAGCAAGATATTGGCCTTGACGGGATGCCCAGCAACCCTACGAATGGCGATAATGGGCTGAACGAAAAAGCCAAGTTTGGTAATTACGTTAGCAGTATTCAACAACTCAACATCGACCCCACAGTAATAGCTGAAATAGAAGCTGACCCTTCTGGCGATGATTTTGTACACTATCTCAACGAAAGGTATAATGCCACCACAAGCTTAATCAAACGCTATAAAAATTACATGGGTTTAGAAAACAACTCGCCCGCTTCTACTACCAATACGGCTTCGGGCTATACCGAAGCAAGTAACCAACAGCCCGACCGAGAGGATTTGAACAACGATAACACCATTACCGACACCGATGCGTATTACCAATACGAATTGGATATGAAGAAGGAAAAATTGGTTGTAGGGCAAAATTACATCGTGGACAAAGTAACCGAAAATGGCGTAAGTTGGTATTTGTTTAGAATACCTATTAAAAACTATACTTCAAAAGTAGGCAATATCAACGGCTTTAAGTCGATTCGGTTTGTACGAATGTTCCTCACCGACTGGGAAGCACCAGTGGTTATGCGATTTGCAACGTTGCAACTTTCTGGCTATCAGTATCGTACTTATACAGGAGAACTAACGCCCAGAGGATTGCAAGAAGTTCCAGAGCCGTATGATGCTAAATTTAAAGTCGGAACGGTTAACATAGAAGAAAATGGACCTTCCGCCAATAAATCTAGCACAACGGTATCTTATACTGTACCGCCGGGCTTTCAGCGTGACCAAGACATTACGACCGTCAACAGTGCCGCCCTTAACGAACAGTCGTTGAGCCTAAGTGTAGAAGGCTTGCGTGATGGCGATTCGAGGGCGGTGTTTAAAAATACCTTATTCGATTTTCTGAATTACAAAAACTTACGGATGTTTGTACACCTTGAAAGTACCGAGCAGGTGGACGGGCAAGTTTCTACCTTTGTACGGTTGGGTACAGACCAAACCGACAATTACTACGAAATAGAAACCAAGGGTTTGAAGCAAACAACATTTAAAGGAGGAACGTATTTAGATACAGAAGTTTGGCCCACAGAAAACGAAATAGACCTAGCTTTCGATGCTTTAAAGCAAGTAAAACTCCAGCGTGACCGCAACAATGTGAGCTTGCTTACGCCTTATCGCATGGAAGTGCAAGGCAATAGCGGACAAACCTACTGGGTTACGGTAGTTGGTCGCCCCGACCTGAGTGCCGTGATGTCGCTGATGATTGGGGTGCGGAATCCGAAAAGTGCCGATGAAATGCCCAAAACTTTTACGGTATGGGTAAACGAGCTACGAGCCAATGGTTTTGACCAAACTTCGGGCAATGCTGCCATTGGTAAATTGGGCTTGAAACTCGCCGATTTCGCCAATATTTCCATGAATGGCTCTTACAAAGGCTATGGCTTTGGAGGCGTTCAATCTAAAATTTCGGAACGTTCCAGAGAAAATGCCTACGAATATGGCATTGCTGCCACCATCAATGTGGACAAACTTTTTCCTGAAAAATGGGGCTTGAAAATTCCTTTGTTTGTGAGCTATGATAAACGCAACTCGTCGCCACATTTCAATCCGCTCGACCCTGATATTCCTTTAGAAGCAACCCTCAACAACATTGCCGACCCTGCCGTTAGAGAGGCGTATCGCAAGTTGGTAGAAGATAATTCGGAAAGAAGAAGCATCAATTTGACCAATGTACGCAAGATAAAAATGGGTAAAAATACGGTTTCTCATTTATGGGACATCGAGAATATTGCCCTATCATATTCTTTTGCCGAACTTACCCGAAGCAATATCCAAACGCAAGGATACCGCCAATTGTCGCATCGAGGAGGCATTACTTATACTTACACGGGTACAAGCAAACCCATCGAGCCATTCAAGGGCATCAAGTCGAATTACCCTTTGTTGCGTTGGGTGAAAGAATTTAATTTTGCTCCTTTGCCCAATTCTATCATCGTGCGGGCCGAAATGGATAGAAGTTTTGTCAAAACACAACTCCGCAATTCCGACCTTACAACCGACGGCGTTGCTCCGATGTTTGAAAAATATTGGCTCTTCAACCGACAATACAATGTAGGATGGAATTTGACAAAATCGGTGGTGTTAAACTACAACGCCACGGCAAATGCCATCATTGATGAGCCTGTGGGCGATATAGATACCCAAGCCAAGAAGGATTCTGTTTGGAAGAATATTATGAAATTGGGTAGAACCAAAAATTTCGACCAAAACTTTAGTGCTGTATGGCGACTTCCGTTGAATAAATCGCCTTTAACCGACTGGATGTCGGCTGATTATACCCATAAATTTGGCTACCAATTTACGGCAAGCTCCTTCGATATTCGAGATTCTTTGAATGTGCCTATGGGCAATATCATCAAAAACACCCGAGATAGAACCATCGCTGGGCGTATCGACTTTGTAGCTTTGTACAACCGCATTAGAGCTTTGCGTTTGGCCAATCAGCCTCGTCCTGTACGCAAAAACATTGCCCGTATGCCCGGCGACGACGACGAAATTGTCAAGCCACAACCAACTATCGTTCGCAGTATTACCCGTTTGTTGATGGCTTTGCGGGGCATTCAAGTGACGTACAACATCAACGAATCTACGACATTGCCGGGCTTTATGCCAACGCCAGGTTTGTTCGGATTGAGCCGTGACGAATCGGCACCAGGCTTTGGATTTGTTACGGGAAGCCAAGATTATAGTATTTTAGAAAGAGCAGGTGCTAATGGTTGGTTGTCGAAAAGTACGGTACAAAATATTCCTTTTGTACAAACCAAGACCCAAAGCCTCACCTACCGAAGTTCGGTAGAGCCTTTCCGAGATTTTAGGATTCAGGTAGAAGGCAAATGGTCAAGAACCGACAATTACCAAGAATATTACCGACCAGCCACGGCAGGCGGAGCGTATCAGCACCAAAGCCCTGTACATTCGGGCAATTATAGTATGTCGTTTTTGTCGTTTTTAACGGCATTCGACAGCAATGCTCCCGACGAAACTTCCGTGATATTTAATCGTTTTAAGTCGTATAGAAGTATCATTCAAAAACGTTTAGAAACCGAACGCCAACTCAATGCAGGTGAAAAGTACAACGAAAATTCGCAAGATGTATTGATTCCAGCCTTCTTTGCGGCTTACAGTGGCGTTTCGCCCAACAAGGTGAGTTTCTCGCCTTTTGTGAATATTCCTTTGCCCAACTGGCAATTAGACTACGGCGGTTTGGCGAATATTGGTTGGTTCAAACGCAAATTTTCGGCTATTTCAATCACGCATCGCTACACTTCTACCTATAGCGTCGGAAACTTTGTTTCGTCGTTGGAATACGATAATCCTTTTGAACTCAACATCAATAATATGCTTTATCCTTTATCGTCTAAAGTCAACGACCAAGGCTATTTGATACCTGTATATGTGATGAGTACAATAAAGTTTGAAGAAAAATTTGCTCCGCTGATTGGGTTCAACGCCACTACACGCAACAAAATTACTTTGCGTTTGGAGTATGCCCAAGACCGCAGCGTAGGCTTAAATTTGTCGAACGCCCAAGTAGCTGAGTTGAGCAACAAAGACCTTACTTTTGGCATGGGCTTTACACGCAACAACGTATTAGTTCCTTTCAAAATACAAGGCAGGCGAGTAAGATTACCCAACGATTTGAAATTTCAAATGAACCTAACGGTAAGAGATACCCGCACGATACAAAGAAAATTAGATGCCGAAACGGTTGTTACCAATGGCTCTATCAACTTTCAGTTCCGCCCACAAGTAAGTTATAATGTAAGTAAACGCCTGAATGTCAATATGTATTTCGATAAAATGTTTAATAATCCATTGGTTTCTACCCTGTATTATCGCTCAACCGTAGCCGCAGGCGTACAAGTAAGATTTAGTTTGTCTGAATAATCAGCCAAGGAAAAAGATTGTCATTTTGGAGAATTTCCAGTAAATTGCACCGCAATTCTTCAACAAAATATATCAAATTATTAACTGTAAACATTTTAGAAATGAATTTTCCAGCAGACCTTCGCTATACCAACGAACACGAGTGGATTAAGATTGATGGCGACGTTGCCATTGTAGGTATTACAGATTTTGCCCAAAGTGAATTAGGCGACATCGTGTTTGTAGAAATTGATACGCTTGGTGAAACTTTAGAGGCAAATGCTATTTTTGGTACGGTAGAAGCCGTAAAAACGGTATCTGACTTGTTTTTGCCTGTGGCTGGAGAAATTGTTGAAGTCAATAGCAAAGTAATCGACGCACCTGAGTTGGTCAACGAAGACCCTTATGGAGATGGATGGCTCGTGAAAATCAAAGCTTCTGATGTGCAAGACATCGACGCTTTGTTGGATGTAGATTCATACAAACAATTTATTGGACTTTAATTTGTATTAAATATGCCAGAAAGCCCTGTTTTTCAGGGCTTTTTTTTGACCATTGCTCGAAAGTTTTCGAGTTATTATCAACATGAAAATCCTCATTCAAGCTGCTACTATTTATCAAAAAGGGAGTGTCTATAACGGACAAACCAAAGATATTTTGATTGAAGATGGCATTATTCGCCAAATCGCCGACCATATCACCGACCCTACCGCAAGCCTCATTGCGGGCAAGCAACTGGGCGTTTCGTTGGGTTGGTTTGATATGCGTGTGCATGCCAAAGAACCGGGCTATGAACACAAAGAAAGCTTGTCGAGCCTAGAACAAGCGGCGTTGGCGGGTGGCTTTTCGGCGGTGGCTTTATTGCCTAATACCAAACCTACTGTACAAACCAAAGAAGGTGTGCATTACCTGAAAAGGGCAGGGGAGGCGATTTCTTTGCATCCGATGGCGGCTGTTACGTTGAAATGCGAAGGAAAAGATTTTACCGAAATGATAGACTTGCACCATGCTGGTGCAGTGGCTTTTACCGACGGCGAATATTCTTTACAAAATCCAGATATTTTGCTCAAATCGTTGCAGTATCTTACGCAGTTCGGAGGCTTGCTTGTGAATAGGCCAGAAGATACGCAACTGACGCATTTCGGACAAATGCACGAAGGCCATGTAAGTACGTTGATTGGGATGAAAGGAATGCCCGAAATGGCAGAGGAGTTGATGATTATTCGTGACTTACGCTTGCTTGAATATGTGCTTCAAACGCCTTTTGCCACCATCGAAACCAATAAACCCTTGCTTCATTTTGCTTGTATTTCTACGGCTGTTGGGGTGGCATTAATCAGGGCTGCCAAAGCCAAAGGCTTGCCTGTGTCGTGCGATGTGGCAGTACATCAGTTATGTTTTACAGAAGATGATTTGCTAGGTTTTGATACCAATTTCAAAGTAAATCCTCCTTTCCGCACGGCAAGCGATGTAGAAGCCCTTTGGGTTGGCTTGGCCGATGGCACGATTGATGCCATTGTTTCAGACCATCATCCACAAGACGAAGAATCGAAAAAGTTAGAGTTCGATATGGCAGAGTTTGGCGTTATTGGCTTAGAAACCCTTTTTGCAGCCTTACACACGTATAATGTGGGCTTGCCATTAGACGAGCTATTGGCTAAAATTACCCTTGCTCCTCGCCACATTTTACGCTTGCCTGTACCCGAATTGAAAGAAGGAGCGAAAGCAAATCTGACGGTTTTTGACCTTGATTGTATTTGGGAATATCAAGCTAAAAATATCGTTTCAGATGCTAAAAACTCACCTTTTATTGGAAAACAATTGAAAGGAAAACCCGTAGCGGTTGTGCGTTACTCATTAAATAAATAACCCTTATGTTTAATCAGTCGTTTGCTAAAAATTTGTTTTTGTTTGGTTCAGTTGCTGGGGTAGTTTGTTTTTTGTACTGCTTTGTATTAGATGTCATGGGCATTATTCCATTGTCGGGAAAGCTGTTTCCTAGCAATTTGTTTGTATTAGTGGCGATGATTTTAGCCGTAAAAAATTACCGTAAACACAACCCTGATGCCATTTTGCATTTCTGGGAAGGATTGGTGGTGTCGGTGCTTACGGCATCAATAGCAGCGGTTTTATTGGCTTTATTGATGTACGTTTATTTTGCGACAGCACACGGACAAAGTTTGATTCAAGTCTTTATCAAACAAGCCTTAGTAGAATACGCTGGCGGAAAAGCCCAAATCGTGAAAGAAACCAACGAGGCGTATTACAACAGTCTTATAGCAGGCATCAAAGCCATTTCGCCTAGTTCTATTGCGTGGAGCGAAATCAAGCAACGCCCTTTGATAGCCATTTTACCTTCTATCATGATTTCCTTGTATTTTAGAAGACAGTATGTTAAATAGCCTCATAAACAAACACATTGTATCATGGAAAATCAAACTACTACTACCAAAATTGCCCTGAAATGGGGTGCTATTTTAGGCATTGTTTTTATCATTTTCAATACAACCATGCTTGTATTAGGCATACAAGACAGCGTTAACTGGCTATTGTATTTACTCTTGGGTATCGGTATTTATTTGTCGATGAACAATTATAAAACCGAAAACCAAGGTTATTTGTCGTTTGGCGAAGGCTTGGGTACAGGCACAATGGTTTCGGCTATATCGGGTTTGTTGGTTAGTGCGTTCTCGTATGTGTATATGACCTTTATCGACCCTACTGTAACCGAACAGTTGCTCAAACGTGCCGAACTCGAAATGGAGCGAAAAGGCTATTCTGACGAGCAAATTGAACAAGCCTTAGAATATAGCAAAATGTTTATGTCGCCAAGCGTGTTGTTTGTAATCAGTATCATTTCGGTGATTTTTATAGGCTTTATTTTATCGTTAGCTATTGCTGCTTTTGTCAAAAAAGATAAAACAATTTTTGAGTAAAAATACAAGGTATCCCAATGCCTATATACCATAATATTACAGGTATTGGCTCTACTGAAAATAATCACTTTATAATTGATTCAGTTGATGTATCAGATTTTTAAAAAAGAAATTCATTCCTTTTTAGGCTCACTCATTGGCTACATGGTTGTTGGGGTATTTCTTACCATGACTGGCCTGTTTGTTTGGTTTTTCAACGGCAACATCCTAGACTATGGCTTTGCCGATTTGTCTTCTTTTTTTCAGGTAGCCCCTTTTGTATTTTTGTTTTTGATTCCTGCCATTACGATGAAGGCTTTTTCGGAAGAAGTCAAAACAGGTACGATAGAGCTACTTTTTACCAAGCCTATTAGGCGTTGGGAGATTGTGGTGGGCAAATACGCCGCTAGTTGTTTTTTGATTTTGTGTGCTTTAGTACCCACCTTGCTTTACTACTATTCGGTGTATCAATTAGGAAGCCCACAAGGAAATGTTGACTCGGCTGCGGTGTTTAGTTCTTATATTGGTCTGTTCTTTTTGGGTTGTGTTTTTGCGGCTTTGGGCATTTTGGCCTCTACACTCACCGACAATCAGGTAACTGCCTTTGTCTTGGGTTTTGTGTTTTGCTTGTTGCTGTATTATGGTATTGGACAAATAGCAGCCTTGCCTTTGTTGGGGGCGAATGGTTATTTTTTACAACAAATAGCCCTTGATTTTCAATACGATGCCCTGAGCCGAGGTTTGATAGATTCTCGAAATGTACTGTACTTTTTATCGGTCATTGTGTTGGCTTTGTGGACAGCCCATTTGCGTATTGCCAACACACAATAAAGATTATAGCAGATTTTTGATGGAAAAATGTAGGCAAAATAATGAATTGCCAAGGATTTTGTTCTTAGAAGAACACTATTTTACTGAAACCCGAAATCAAAAATATCACATCCCCAATCAAAGTGATTTGTAGTCCATAATATTGTAAATATTAGGACAAAAAGTATATTCTTCGGGTTGATTAGAGCAGATAAAGGTGAGTCTGTTTTGGGCAAAAATTTGTACATTTTTGCTATACCAAGCAATCGCATGGCGGTCGAGGTTAGAGCTAGGTTCGTCGAGCATCAGCACGGCACTTTCCGACAAAAACGCCAAGCCTAATTTAACCCGTTGTTTCATACCAGACGAAAAATGCTTGATAGCCTTATTTTTGGCGCGCGGTAGTTCGATAAAATCAATAAACGCCTCATGTGTGTAGCCCTGCACCAAAGGTTTGAATTGTGTATGAAAAGCGAGCAGTTCGGTAAGGGTAAATTCTTCGATGAGTTCCAGATAAGGTGCGGCAATCACGATATGCTTAAAAATATCGTCGGGTGAAATTTTTTCCCCTTGTAAGCTGTACTGAATTGTACCTTCTGAAGCAGGCATATAGCCAGAAAGCACTTGTAATAAAGTTGACTTACCGCTCCCATTCGAGCCTGTAAAAGTATATACTTCGCCTTGTTTAAAATGCAGGTTTACAGCCTTGAATATCCATTCATTTCTAAACTTTTTTCCTAAATTTTCGGTCAGTATATCCATTCGTAAAAAATTGTGCGTAAAAAATGATGCATTGTATGGTAAGAGGCAAGCGTCCTCCTACCATAGCTCTATCAATGTCCAGGCCCTTTGAAAATACCTCTTTCAGACGTTCTGATGAAAGAAACGATTTCATTTCTTTCTGAAGTATCGGGTAAATCTTTTTCAATTTGAGCCAGTGCATCGGTTGTATTGAAACCTCTAAGAAAAATATAGCGATAGGCCTCTTGGATGAGATTTACTTGTTCGTCGCTGAAGCCACTTCTTTTCAAACCAATTGAATTGACCCCCACATACGAAAGCGGTTCACGAGCAGCTTTCGTATAAGGCGGTACATCTTTACGGATAAGCGAGCCACCCGAAACCATCACGTGTTTTCCGACCTTTACAAATTGATGAATCGCACAAGCACCTCCGAGGCGGGCAAAATCGCCAATTTCTACGTGGCCAGCCACTTGTACGCTATTGGCAATGATACAATGGTCGCCTACTACGCAATCGTGGGCGATATGCACGTAGGCCATCAAAAGACAATTACTGCCTACCACTGTTTGAAATTTTTCTTTCGTACCACGGTTGATAGTGACACATTCACGAATCGTAGTATTATCGCCAACCACCGTGATGGTATCTTCGCCATCAAATTTTAGGTCTTGTGGAATAGCAGAAATGACCGCACCGGGAAAAATGCGGCAATTTTTCCCGATTCTGGCACCGGGAAAAATGGTCACATTAGAGCCAATCCAGCAGCCTTCACCAATTTCTACATTTGCATGAATCACAGCAAACGGGTCAATGGTTACATTGGATGCGATTTTAGCGTCAGGATGTATATATGCTAAAGTTTGTGTCATAATTATTTCGGATAATTACTTAGCTTTGATTATAATAGTTGATTATAGTGTTTGACAAACAATGGCTTGCACCATTGGATAGGCCGAGTAATTATGCAAAAAATGGTATAAAATTATAGTCTAAGCCTCTTGTGATTAGATGACGATTGGGAGGCTTATCAATAAGCTTTTGCCTACAGCCTATAGCATATTTTTAGCTTTTGCGTACCAAGCTGGCAGTCATATCGGCTTCGCACACCACTTGTCCGGCTACATACGCAACCCCGTGCATTTTGGCAATACCTCTACGAATCGGTGCCGATAACGTGCATTTGAATATAACAGTATCGCCCGGAATAACATTTTTACGGAAACGACAATTTTCGATAGCTACTAAGTAGGGCCAATAGTTTTCGGGGTCGGGTACTGTACTAAGCACCAAGATACCACCTGTTTGGGCCATTGCTTCTACCTGCATTACGCCTGGCATAACAGGATTGTTGGGGAAGTGTCCCATGAAATAGTTTTCATTCATGGTTACTTGTTTGATGCCCACTACGCTCATATCGTCGAGATACATGATTTTATCAATCATTTGGAACGGATAGCGGTGTGGCAATAGCTGATAAATGCGTTCGTGGGTAAAGATAGGTGTTTGTTTGGGGTCGTATTTTGGCACTTGGTTTTTGTCGGCCTCTAGCATCAATTTTTTGATTTTTTTGGCCAAGGCAATGTTCGCTGCATGACCAGGGCGAGCCGCCAAAATTTGGGCTTTAATCGGGCGACCTACCAATGCCAAGTCGCCAACCATATCTAATAGTTTGTGACGAGCCATTTCATTTTTATAGTGCAAGCTGATGTTGTTGAGTACTCCAATTTCTTTTGAAACACTCACTTTGGGCTTACCTAGCACCATAGCGATGTGCTCAAGCTCTTCTTCGGTATAATCTCTGTCGGCAATTACCACGGCATTCGACAAATCGCCACCTTTGATGAGCCCCGCTTTATAAAGAGCTTCTAGCTCATGTACAAAGCAAAAAGTACGACATTTGGCAAAATCGTCATTAAATTGACTAATATGCGTAAGATTGGCGTGTTGGCTACTCAAAAACTTAGAGTTGTAATCCACCATCACGGTAAGGCGATAGTCGCTGTGTGGCAATGCTGCCAATTCAACCCCTCTTTCTAAATCTTTATAACGGATTTCTTCGGTAATTTCAAAGAATTTGCGGTGTGCTTCTTGTTCTTCAAGTCCCGCATCTAAGATAGCTTCTACAAATTTGATAGAACTACCATCCATAATAGGTGGCTCTGGGCCATCTAATTGAATCAAAACATTATCAACTTGGCAACCCACCATAGCAGCTAACACGTGTTCTACGGTATTGATTCTAGCACCATTGTGTTCAATGGTTGTTCCTCTCGAAATATCAACCACATGATCTACATCGGCATCGGCAATAGGCTGATTGGGCAAATCAACTCGCTGAAACTTATAGCCATGATTAGGAGGGGCTGGTAAAAAAGTCATGTTTGAAACCACCCCTGTATGTAACCCAACGCCCGACAACGTGACCGCTTTTTTGATAGTGTGTTGTTTATTGTTCATGATAAAATTATGGTAATTTTTTTTCAACTTCTCTCAATCGTTTTTCTAAAGCTGGAAGCTGACGGAAAACGGCTTGCGACTTGAGGTTATCGGTACTTTCCATAGCCGGATAGCCACTTAATTTAAGTCCTTCTTTTTTAATATTTTTAGAAATACCTGATTGTCCTGTTATGATAGTGCGATTGGCTATTTGTAAGTGACCAGCAATACCCGCCTGTCCGCCAATCATGCAATTATCTCCGATTTTGGTCGAGCCAGAAATACCTGCCAGTGCAGCTATCACGGTATTTTTGCCAATTTCTACATTGTGAGCTATTTGCACAAGGTTGTCGATTTTAACTCCTTGTCTAATAATCGTAGAGCCCATCGTGGCACAATCGATGCAAGTGTTTGCCCCGACGCTTACGTGGTCTTCGAGTACAACATTACCCAATTGTGGAATAGTCTTGTAAGTGCCATCGGCTTGCGGAGCAAAGCCAAAGCCATCGGAGCCAAGCACGGCGTTGGCATGAATGGTGCAATGGTTGCCAATAACTGTATTGGCGTAAATTCTAGCACCCGAATAAATCACGGTATTGTCGCCAATGCGTACATTGTCGCCGATACTTACGTGTGGGTATATTTTGACATTCTTGCCAATTTTACAGCCTTGCCCGATGTAGGCAAAAGCCCCCAAATAGAGGTCTTCTTCTACCGACGTATGCGTGCCGATAAAATGGGGTTGCTCTAAACCTTTTTTATTGTTAGCTGTGATTTTTTGGTATTCTTGCAGTAAAACAGTAAAAGCGGTGTAGGCATTATCAACTAAAATGAGGGTAGTAGTAAAAGAATTTTTAGGCTCAAACGACTTGTCAACAATCACGGCAGTTGCCTTGGTTGTATAAAGGTATTGTTCGTACTTGAGATTGGCCAAGAAGGAAATAGCACCCTCTGTTCCTTCTTCTATTTTTGCTAGTTGGTTTATTTTTAAGGTTTTATCTCCTTTTACTTCACCGTTTAGCAAAAATGCAATTTGTTCAACTGTAAATTCCATGTAAGCAGTTATAAGTGGTATGGAGTAAGTGTTTGGTCAGCAGAAAAGTACTCAGACAGCGATGTTTTCCCTACGTGTGCCATCACCTACCACTATTTCAAATGCAAATATACATTCTTTGCCCAACATATATAATATTTTTTGACGATGTTGCTAAGGGCTTTAATCGTAGGTAAGTCGGAGGCTTCGGCTATATCAAGTACGCCACGGTCTTTGGTCAGGATATTAATGTTTTGCTTTTCAGCAAGGTAAGCAGCATTTGTAATAAACCCTTCTACCATGAAATAAGGCAAATCGTCGGGCGTGAGTCCTTCTTGGCTGAGTAAATCTATTTGAATTTTTTCAAGATGAGTTTGGCTTATTGGCTCGTCTGAAAGCGTAATTTTATAAAGTTTTCTTGCTAATAACATTTGGCTGATACTCGACAACAACTTGTCGGGATGCTTTGCCCAAACCTTAATACAGCCCCAAATATCGGTGTCGTCCATTTCGGTAAAAGCCTGTACTATCGACGGAGAAGCCTTAAACATCGCCAAACTAATATCTTGTTGTAAAAAAACACCCAGCGCTGGCGTTGTAAATAGGGTTTCGCCTTGTCGGATAAGTTCTTTGGCTCTTTTAATAATTTGAATGAGCATGGTTTCGGCACAAATACAGGTTTTGTGCAAATACACCTGCCAGTACATCAAGCGACGTGCCGTAAGAAAATTTTCGATAGAATAAATGCCTTTTTGTTCCACTACCAATTGGTTGTCAACCACATTGAGCATCTTCAAGATGCGGTCGGCCCCGATAGAGCCTTCTCTTACGCCTGTAAAGAAACTATCACGGTTGAGGTAATCCATACGGTCAACGTCTAGTTGACTTGAAATGAGTTGGTGAAAAAAAGGACGCTGATACGTGCCATGAAACATAGCAATGGCTAGATTTAAAGCACCCGAAAACTCGGTGTTGAGTTGGTGCATGAGCCACAACGAAATTTCTTCGTGCGGTACGTGGTTGAGAATGGTGTGTTCGAGTACGTGTGAAAAAGGACCATGTCCTACATCATGCAACAAAATGGCAATTTGAGCGGCTTCGTATTCTTCTTCAGTAATATCCTGTCCTTTACTACGTAATGTCGAAAGGGCTTCTTGCATCAAGTGCATTGCACCGAGGGCGTGATGAAAACGGGTATGTAATGCTCCAGGATACACATATTCGGCTGTACCAAGTTGTTTGATGCGGCGAAGCCTTTGGAAATGTGGGTGTTCTATCAGGTCGAAAATCAGTGGACTCGCAATGCTGATAAATCCATATACAGGGTCGTTGATTATTTTTCTCTTATTCATAACAATAAATCTGCTTTCAGGTCTTATTTTTTTAGGTATGCTTACCGACTGAAAATTACAGATTTATCCTATATCTTACATCTTTTAGCGTCTTAATTTCTAGCAAAATCCATAGAATCGTTTGCAAATTACCTTGTATTCTATTAATTTTGCACCTGTTACGAAAACCTCGCAAAGAGGTTGATACGTAAGGGACTTGTAGCTCAGCTGGTTAGAGCACCTGACTCATAATCAGGGGGTCCATGGTTCGAGCCCATGCTGGTCCACCCAACAAAAAAGCTTTACCGTTCGGTAAAGCTTTTTTGTTTTACAATCTATTTTCTTTATTCGTTATTAAAACGCTCCCTTGCTCTGTCCATCATACGGTCTTTCATTTTTTCTTGTAAAGCCTTGTATTGCTCGTATTGTTCTGGACTCAAAATACTTTTGATTTGTCCTTCCTGTGCTTGATTCAAGGCTTGCATTTCTAATAGAGCCGCTTTTTTATCGCTTGCCGTTCGTAGGGCATCTCTTTTTTGTACTCTCTCCAACATCAGGGGCGTAAGTTGCTTTTCTTGGTCGGCACTTAGGTTGAGTTGTTTAGAGAGCATTTGGACTTGCAAACTAGCCCTTTCTTCTGGGCTTTTGTTTTGAAAACCTTGACGTGGCCTACCACCCTGTGCATAGCTCATGTACTGTAAACCAACGGTGATACACAAAGCAAATAATAGGCTTGTCAGCAAACGATTCTTTTTCATAGAAGTATTCGGATAAATATTGAAATAATCACTTTTTATAAAGTTGAGCTTCTGCCGATGCTTGGAAAATATGTTTTTCTAAAGCTTTATCTCAATCAAATTGAGAAGTGTGCTTTACTGGTCAAATCTGTGATAAAAGGATTCAACTTTTTACCTTATTTTCAGTACTTTGACAAGGTAAAGCGGCGAAAGGTTTAATCGTTCTTAAAAAATCAGGACAAATCTGCTGTTATTTTCTAATTTTGAGTAGGCTATTTTGTTGTAGGATATTAAAAAAATCATATTTATTTTACATAAGATATTTTATTTTTAGATAAAAAATAAGTACCTTTGATACACGTAAATGATTTAATTCGTGTAAATACACATATTTTCTCCTTTATAATTCATTTCGTTATCTTCTTGTTATTTTATTCAATACAACCGCACACATACATAAGTTAACTATTGCTATTATTCAGTCAAATCATAAGGTAAGATTCATATCAATCATAGTCTTGCATGATTTAAATTTTTATACTGAGTATTTCATTTTATTTATAGTTATTTATGGAAAATATAACGCTAATCCTATCCATTATTGCGGGCTGTTTCGTTGCTTACTTTGTGTATTGTAAATTTTTACTTTCTGTAAGCGTTACCGCCAAGAACCATTGTCCAAAGTGTGCTCAAAATTATGGCGTAAGAGTTAAAACTCCTTTTCGCTATAAAATGGCCAAATATCACGTAGAAGATACGCACAGAACGTATCGTTGCTTGTCGTGCAAAGCGTACTTTTTTGTACCAAGAACTAAAGATGAACATTTAGTAACACAAGAACGTTAATAGCAACAAAATCAATAAAAAATGCTGGTAGTTCACAGACTACCAGCATTTTATATAAGATACGTTATTGTTTAAAATTTCGGACATCTTGTATTTCTATCTCTACCTAAATAATAAATGACACTTACAGAGGTGAGCATATAACCATCAGACAAACGAGAACCATTGCCTCTAAGTGTACCGGGTGTACCAAAGTTCTGCATAGTAGTAGAAGCAAAAGGGTCTAGTGCTGTATTGTTGTATGCTGCTTCTTTTGTAACAACATACGCTCTTGCTCCAGCCGTTCTGTTTAAGCCTGTGTAGGCAGATGTTCTTTCTAGTGCTCTATTACCCATGGCAACGCTCAATGCTCCAATATTGGCTAGGTCTGAGGGTTTGGCATAGTTTCCTCCAATATCATCAATGTAGTCTGTTGTCGCATAATTTACCGTTCCCTCTACCCCTAGGTCTATGTAATTACTGAGCTTTATTTTAAAACCTAGTCCTCCTGTAAGGGCTCCAGCCCAAGATTTATAAATCGTGCCATAGCCTGGTAGTCCTTGTCCTTCAGTTCTTAAATCTCTGAGAGATACCCATGTGCTACTACTAACAGAGGGGTTGGGTCTGGCTTGGGGAGAATGTAAATATAAGGCAAAACCGCCCACGAGATAAGGCCTAATGATTCTTCGTCTTAAATAATGGTCTGTTTTGAATAAGTCCATAGTAAGATTGACAGAAAGCTCTTTGAGGTCGTTTCTAAAATGTACATTTCGAGCAAATTGATACTCTCTACCTTTTACACCTAACATATTTCCGTCATCACCGGCAATCCTGATATATCTCAGGCCTGCTCGTACACTCCATCTATTGCCAAAGTTATGGGTAAACAAGGCTCCGATATTCCATCTCAACTCATTAAGAGTAGAAGGAACAGGTCGGGAATAAGGGGATAAATCACCATAATAACTAGCCGTACCTACGCCAAAGCTGAGGGTATTATAAGCAGGTTGATAAAGTTTTTGAGCCTTCGTTGGCAAAATGAATCCCAATATAGCAATCATCAACAACGTCACAAAGCGAGGTTTCGTTAAAGAGTGGGCGAAGTAGAGCATATAAAAACTGTTTGAATGAAACATAAAATAGTTGGTACGCTATAGCTTTATTTACAAACGTAAAGCAAAAATATAAATTATGTGGCGATGTGCAATTATTAAGTTAGAATAATTCTCTACGATTTGTCTGATAAAGGCTTAATTAGGCAATAGGCAGTCTATTTTACGCACAAGCCATCTCATGGTTGTTTTTTTTCGTAAATATCAATGAAATGGATGTAGGCAATAAATGATACAGGCTAAAATCTAACAAAGCTAAATTGACTTTTTTTTATATAACATCTGTATTGCTTATAATATTGAGGAGTGTTTGATATTTAATGATTCAATGAGTTATTATACTGATTGTTGTACTTATTTTATAATTATTGTGGTTTTTTAATCGACAATCGACCGTTTAATAATTTTATTGTTTGGGAGTGAAATAATGTCGAATTAAATATATAAATTTGATACCATAATCAGAATAAAATATGGTTTACAATTCTATAATGTATATTTTATTCGGATTGTTTTTGCTCAAACCGAAAAAAACTGTAATATTACATTTCTCTATATTTTCATTCATACGTATGTTCATAAGAAATGTAATCTTGTTTAAGTCTTTTTTCTATGGAAAAATAAATATAACTTTACAAAGATTACATCAGTAGAAGCTCAACCGCTTACGAACTACTGATAAGAAAATAAAACTTTCCAAAAATATAACTTTCGTAAGAAAGCACATATCCTTGCTCTAACGCAACTTATGACAGATTAAGCAAGAGGGTGTCATCTAGTATGCTTTAACCCCTTAACAAAACAAGCTTTTACCTGGTATATTGCTATTACCCAAATAAACAAAAATTAACGAATTTTTATTGAATGAAATTCATGAACACTTCTGTACTCAATTTTAAGTATTATTCCTTGAGTTTGTTGCTAGGATGTTTCTTGGTGCTATCGCTCAACTCATGTGTACAAACTAAGCAGATTGTCTATTTTCAAGGAGATACAACTAGGTATATTTCACTTAAAGTACCAGCCGCAACGCCAAGATATATTCAACCTAGCGATATATTAGGCGTTTTGGTGACAAGCATCAGTACAGGGTCAAACGAGCTATTTAATGCACCTCTTATGGGTAATATGAGCGTTAGTAACTACTCCCAAAATCCAGGCCAAGGTCGAAGCCAACCTTTTGGCTATTTAGTGGACTCTTTGGGTAATATTGTTATGCCACTCATCGGTAAAATTAACGTAAAAGACAAAACTGTTGACCAAGCAGCCTTACTTATCGAAGCAAAACTAAAAGAACATCTAAAAGAACCATCGGTAAGTGTACGAATAGCCAACCATAAATTTTCGGTATTGGGCGAGGTTAATCGTCCTTCTGTATATAATATTATTGAAGATAGATTGACCCTAACCGAGGCACTGGGTATGGCAGGAGACCTGACGATTTTTGGGAAAAGAGAAAATGTACTTTTGATAAGAGAGGGTAAAAATGGCCTCAGAGAAATGGTAAGAATTGATTTGACCAAAAGAGATATTCTAACCTCTCCTTACTATTATGTGCAACCTAATGATGTAATTTATGTTGAGCCACTCAAAACAAAGGCGACAGTAACAGATCAAAGCTACCAATTGGTGCCAATATTTACAGGAATTGTGTCGGCTTTGGGTATTTTAATACTTAATTTACGTAACTAGAATACCTATCTAATCTAACATCATCATTTTGTAAACTCATTAATTTATTGTATGGCTAATTTATCGGAAAATAATTTCTTTGAAGAAAAAGAGAAAGAAATAGACTTTAGAAAAATTTTTGTTCAATACGTTCAATACTGGTATCTTTTTGTCATAAGTTTAATCCTTGTAACAGTTGGGGCATTGGCTTACTTATGGTATGTTCGACCAGTGTATAAAATATCTGCCTCTTTGTTGATTAAAGATGAGAAAAAAGGGCTAACTGCCAACAATGATGTACTTAAAGATTTAGCCGCATCTTTTGGAGGAAACAAAATTGTAGAAAACGAGATGGAAGTGTTAAAATCTCGTACTTTAATGGATAAGGTAGTTGAAGAACTACAGCTAACAACCACTTATTATGCCGATTACAAATTAAAACGAGATCCTGAACTGTTTGGAAATTCGCCAATTATTTTTCAGCCTGAAAAAATTAATGATAATATATACAAAGAAGTTTTTGTTATCAATATTATTAATGGTAAATCATTTCGCATATCAACACCAAGTAAAAGTCTTGATAAGATTGTAGATTTTGGAGAGCGTATTAGTGTAGCAGGAGGAAGCTTTCGGGTATTCGCAGTGATGAAAAACTTTGTCAAGAATAATCTACCAATCAAGGTTGTAATCTCTCCTAAAAATACAATGACAGACAAGTATCTGGATATTTTAAATGTAAGCTTACTCAATTTAAAAAGTACAGTACTTGGTATATCACTAGAGGAAACAGCTCCAGCTAAGGGAAAGGCTATTCTCAATAAGCTTATAGAGGTTTACGTGGCAACTTCACTTGAAGATAAAAACAAAGAGGCTGCTACTACCTTACATTTTATAGAAGATCGTTTGAAACTCATTACTGGTGAGTTGGTGGACGTAGAGAAAAATGTAGAAGAATATAAAAGTAATAGAGGTATTACTGATTTGAGTGAAGAGGCTAGACTATTTCTACAAAAAATCAACGAAAATGATACACAACTAAATGAAGTTGATATTAAATTGAAAATGCTAGATAATCTAGAAAATTATCTCAAACATAGTGGAACCTTGATTGCACCTGCGTCTATTACAACCAGCATGGATCCTATTTTACAAGGACTGGTCTTGCGTTTGGCTGATTTAGAAGCAGAAAAAGATAAGTATTCCAGAACAGAAACGACCAATAATCCCCTTCTGCAATCTGTACAAGTACAAATAGCTAATATTAAGCAGGCGATTAGAGAGAATATCCAGAACCAAAAAAGTAATATCCTCGCCTCAAAGACTAAGCTGGCTACCAATGGCAAACAAATAGAGGGATTGATTCGAGATATTCCGCACAAAGAAAGAGAATTTGTTGGGATTAAACGCCAACAGATGATTAAAGAAAGCTTATACTTACTCCTCTTGCAAAAAAGAGAAGAAACCGCTATTTCTTATGCTTCTGCGGTGTCTGATAGCAGGGTAGTGGATAGCCCCTATGTATCTTCTGCTCCTGTAAAACCTAAAAGGTCATTTATATATCTAGTATCTTTCATTTTAGGTTTAATATTACCTATTGGTATTGTTAATATTATCAGAATGTTGAATACGAAAGTAATGTCTCGACAAGACATTGAAGAGAATACTAAAGTACAAATCCTAGGAGAGATTGGTCAGAAAAGCAAGGATGAGTTGGGTTCTGTTATTGATATGCGTGGCAAGAGTATTATTTCGGAGCAGTTTAGAATGTTGCGTACCAACTTACAATATTTAGGAGGAGGATTGAGAGAACAAAAAGTAATTCTCTTTACTTCGTCGGCATCAGGTGAAGGAAAAAGTTTTATTGGTTTGAACTTGGGTGCTAGTTTGGCTGTGTTAGATAAAAAAGTAGTTGTACTAGAACTAGACTTACGTAAACCTAAAGTGTCTGAATACTTGGGGGTTGACAGAAGCTTGGGGATGACAAACTACCTGATTGGGGCTGCTACCAAAGAGGAAATTATCAAAAGTACAGATGTTGACCCCAACTTATATATTATTTCTTCTGGCCCCATTCCTCCCAATCCTGTAGAACTACTTTCTAATGGGCGATTAAAGGAGCTTGTTGAATATTTGAAAACTCAATTCGACTATGTTATTCTCGATACCCCGCCTGTAGGGTTAGTAACAGATTCAATCGTGATAGGAGAAAGTGCTGATATGTCATTCTATGTGGTACGTCAGAACTATACTTTCAAAGGGCAACTTAATATTGTAAACGATTTGGCTCGACAACAAAAATTAAAGTCTTTGCACCTTATTTTCAATGGTGTTGATTTCAAATCAGCAGGTTATTATGGTTATGGCTATGGTTATGGCTATGGTTACGGCTATGGTTATGGCTACGGTAACTATGAAGGAAGAGAAAAAATGTAATACAAGGCTATTAAAATATTTACAAGTATAATATGAAAATTACAGCGGTTATTCCCATCAGATTGGGATCCCAACGCGTGAAAAATAAGAATCTTAAACCGTTTGGAGATACCAACTTACTTGAGTTAAAGATAGATAATTTACAACGAGTAGAAGGTATTCACGAAATCATTGTAAACACAGATTCTGAACAAGCAATAGAAATAGCTAAGGCAAAAGGAGTATCTTTTCACAGAAGAGAGGATTATTATGCCTCTTCCCAATGTACCAATAGTGAATTTTTACAACATCTTGGGTTGGTAACAGAAACAGACATTTTTGCCTATTGCCCTTGCACAACACCTTTTATTAAACCTTCAACGATTCAAGAAGCAATAGATGCGTTTTTGTTGAGTACTGAACATGATTGTTTGGCTACAGTATCTCTAGTGAAAGAGTTTTTATGGTTAGATGGTAATCCTATTAACTATGAAAGAGATAAGCAGCCCAATAGCCAAAACTTACCTAATATCTATGCCTTGAATTTTGGACTTAATTTAATCAAAAGGCAAGATTTGATACAATACAAAAATATTGTAGGAATGAAGCCTATGTTTACAATTACAGATGAAATAGAAGGATTAGATATTGATACCCCACTTGATTTTTTTGTGGCAGAGCAGATTTACTCAAATAGAAGCGAATTTATAAAATAGCATAGGTACTATGAATATTTGTGACGAGATAAAAAAGATAATAAAAGAAAACCTTAACGATATTATCACGCTTAGACAAGAAAAAATGTTGAAAGAAGATGATAGTTATGTTTCAAAAGGTGACTACTTATGCGAAAAATTAGTCAAAGACTTTATCAAAAACAACCTCCCCGATTATGCTCTGGTATCAGAAGAATCGCCAGAAGATAATAAACGGAACTGGCAACAGGATAAAGTGATTATTCTTGACCCAATTGATGGTACAGAAAATTTTGTGTCGGGGCTAAAAGAATGGGGAGTAGCGGTATGTGTATATGAATACGGAAAGCATAAAGAATCTATGCTTGCTTTACCCGAATTAGATTGCTATTTGAAAACGGGTGACAGTTTCCAAAAGTTTGAATCCAGAATAGCAGGTATATCATCTAGCTTAACCAAAGAAGATATTCTAAAATTAGAACCAGGTTTTGAGTATCGCATCATTGGTTGTGCCGTATATAATATGTATAATGTTGTTATGGGTTCCTTCTACAGCTTTGAAAATCCCAAGGGTGCTAAAGTATGGGATATTATACCTGGTTTGAATCTAGCATTAGAAAATGGTTTATCAGTTACTGTAAATAATCAAGAATATCATGGAGAACTTCTCGACCCAAATCAGAAATATATTTTCAAAATCCAAAACCGATAGAGTTTACGTACTAGGTAAAGGTGCAAGCCTTGGTAAAATAGCAAAAAGTCGTCTGGAAGATGGCGTTGTTATTAACATTAACGACTCTGAGCGATATTACGCAGGTGATATTGCTTTAGTACACAGCTTATGGGCTTATCAGAGTATTAAAGAAAATGGCTTTAAGGCTGGTTGCTATGTTTCGGATAAACAAATGCCCGAATCTGTTAACAGTATTCAAGTACCATATTTTCCAGATACCTACGAAACTACAGAGAGTTATTTGTTTTCAGCTCATGGAGACGAATTATTTATTTCAGACTTTTTATTCTTATCGGCCATTCGTTTAGGCGTTGTAATGGCAAAAGAGTTGAATAAAAAACTAGATATATACTTTTTAGGCTTTGATTTCGGTAGTGATTCTAATGCTACTTTAATTGAAGATTTTTCTGGACATAGCCAATTGTTTAGAGATGCTGTTTTGCGTACACAAGAAGATACGTTTGTACGAATAAAGTCGTATATTGAAACAGATGTACCTTCTATCAATTTGGTTCATGTTGGACGTAAGCCCTACAGCGATATTTCTATTGGTCTCTTTAACCAAGGAAATTTTACTGACTTTGTTGAGCATAAAAGTAACAACGAATTATATTTAGGCGTAAAGGAAAAGATTTTTGCAGGTATTCCTATGGTTGTGGCTGAATTAACCAATAACCATATCGGGGACGAAAAGCGTCTTAGAACCATGATTCGTATGGCAAAAGATGAAGGTGCTGATATTATCAAAGTCCAAAGAAGAGATGTAGATACTTTTTATAGTGAAGCTGAACTAGCCAAGCCTTATAAATCACCCTTTGGTAACACGTTAGGGCATTACCGTAGATCAGTAGAACTTACGGATGATTTATTTAAGGTTTTAATAGAGGAATGTCGTCAGAACGAAATATTTTGGTTTACTTCTGTATTGGACAAAAATTCTTATGAATATATTCTCCAGTACAACCTGCCATTGATCAAACTTCCAAGCACCATCTCTAATCACCGTAATTATTTAAAACATGTAGCCGATACTTTCGATGGTGATATAGTGGTATCTACGGGCTTTACAGACAAAGAATATGAAGAATTTGTCTTAAATGAATTTACGTCTAACAACCGTCTATTGTATTTGTTGCAGTGTACTTCTTCTTATCCTGCTCCTCCAGATGCTTGTAACATTGCAGTGATTCGTCATTACAATGAAATTCGTCACGAACGATTCCCGAACATTATACCAGGCTATTCTAGTCATGATGTAGGAGCTTTAGCTTCGCAAATGGCCATTAGTGCAGGAGCACTAATGATTGAAAAGCATGTGAAATTGGGTAATCTCGACTGGGTACATTTTGATAGTGTAGCTCTTGATATAACCAAAGGCGAACTAAGAAGCTTTGTAGAGGAAGTAAAAAAAGCGGTTGTTATTTGTGGTGAAAAAGAGAAAAAAGTTCATGCAAAAGAACATCATAAATACGTACCAAACGAAAAAAGTAATTAAACAAACAAATAAGGTGTCACGAAGTATGGATTGGTTGTGACACCTTGCTCCTTCATAAACTCTAAACAAATAAAGCTCTTCTCTTTACCATGAAAAAGTTAATGTTACTTATAAACGTTTTAGTATTCAAAACGCTTGTGTTTTCGAGTTGTAAAGAAGACATCTCTATGTCTTACCAACCTGTCATTCCCAAAGATACGGTACTTATTGAAAAAAACATTACTGAGAAACAAGCCATAGAATACGGAGATGAACTGATAAAAAAACAAGTGGCTATCTCTAAATTCGAAGGGGAAGTTTATGCTCACGATTCAAAGCTATTGATTGCAGATGGAGTGGGGTATTGTGCTTATTACGGTAATGACATTAGTGCACAAGAAGGGGTAGGAGGACAATCTGTGAGATTGGCTGTATTCGATATAGAGAATCCTAGCAACAAAAAAATATACGATGTTTTTAAAGAAAATGAACAATATCCAACCTTGAAATTAGAGCAGAATGCTCCTTGCTATACCCCTGTACTTTTTCTAACAAAGGATAAAAAAGTGAGAATATTGGCAAAGGTATATACTGGTGGATGGCAACAAAAATACTATTATAGAGATTTTGATCCGATCAGTACTACTTTGACTAATCCCCAAATTTGTAAAATAGCTATTCAAGGAAATAGTAATTTAGTAGATTTTGATATTAATAACGTAAGGAAGCATCTGAGTTATATTTTAGGACCTAATTATGATCTAAGTACCGATTTTATGTACGCTACATCTGAGTCACTTATGGCTAATGACAGTTACTATATCGGTCTTACAGTAGGAAGATTTACGGTAAATTGGCAAACAGATGAAGGTACCACTTTACTGATGAAAACAGAAAACGCTGGCCAATCTTTTACTGTGATAGGTGCTCCTGATGGAAGAAAAGTTAATCCAAAGTATTGTCGCCAATTTGTTGAGGGAGCCTTTGACTTCATTGATAATAGTGGAAAGAATATGCTTCTGATAGGAAGAAATAGCCTAGGAAATATTATGCTTAGTGAAAGTAATGATGGAGGATACACTTTTACGACCCCTTATTCTTTAAATGATGCTTGTGGATTTAATACCTTGGCTTCAAAACCTATTCTAGTAAAATATAATGAGGGATATCTATCTATCTGGAATACAACAGAAAATGTAAATAATTACAATTACAGAACAACTTTGGAAATTAGATACGGTAAAGACCCATCAATTTGTAGTAACCCTATAAAAATTAAATTTAGAAATCAGTTTGGATGCCACTATCCGTCGTTATTTAGATATAAAAATAATTATTATCTTACTTATACAACAGATTCTAGAAGATTTAATAGAAACAGCACAGGTGAGATAGCTTTTATAAAATTACCGTTTTAAAATAAACATTATGAAAAAAATCTTATTAATATTAATTCCAATCAGTGTAAGGAAAATAATATTTCACTGGTTAACATCATTAGAATGGTTATTTTTGAATAGCATAATCTCTTCTTTTCCTTCCCAAAGAATAAGAATTTGGGTTTTGAATTTGATGGGTGCAAAAATTCCTAAATCGACAGCTGTGTATGGAGGCAATGAATATAGAAATCCTAAAGGACTTACTATAGGAACGAATACTGCTTTAGGACATAGGGCTATTTTGGATGCAAGAATGGGACTCGAAATAGGTAATAACGTTTGCTTCGGTACAGAGGTTATGATTTGGTCATTACATCATGACTATAATGATATTGGGTTTAAAGGAGTTGGAGGTAAGGTTACAATTTGTAATTACGTATGGTTAGGTTCACGATGTATTATTCTCCCTGGAGTAACTATTGGTGAAGGTGCTGTGGTTGCAGCAGGAGCTGTTGTTACAAAAGACGTCGAGCCATATACAGTTGTAGGAGGTATTCCTGCTAAGAAAATTGCTCTCAGAGAAAGAAAAGAGTATAATTATTCTCCGAATGCAGATAGACTACATTTTGTGTAAATAAATAATATTTTTAATAGAATGACTGATGACAATTGCTTTCAAAAATATATAGAACTAAAAAGAAAGTTTGGTTTTGTATATAAGGAAATAGATCTAGGAAAAGTTTTAGCTCATGATCTAGCTAAAGTTACTTTTAATCAAAATGGTACTAATCGAGCTATAGAAATATTTCATAATTTATTTTACAAGATTGATTTTAATCAATTGAAACAGTCAATGGTAAGCAACAAAATTGTCTGTATTTATTCGGTTGATAGGCTTGACTACAAGCATCAGCTTGATCAAACATTTAAGCATATAGATTCAACGAAAATTTGGATTTTAAGTGATTTTTCTTGGAAAAAAAGTTTAAATATATTTAGAATTTTCAAAGCCTTTTTTTATACTTTAAAAATATCGGGTGCCTATCAGTTAAATTTTACACAGATATTTTTTTTAGCAAGCCGACTAGTATATTACAAAAATCTCTGTGATCAACTCTATAAAACGTTTGATAAGTTTGATAATGAGGGTAAAGTGTTTGTAGCCTTTAATAGTGCTTTTACAGTTGAAAATCTACTGACTCAATTTTTTAGAAGCCAGAATATCCGAACAATCTCTTTATCACACTGCATTTTTACAACTTACAAAAGTTTTGTTCCTTTAGATATAATAAATGCAGAAAATATTGTATCTGAAAAGCTTCTTGTTTGGGGAGAGTCTTCAAGAAGGCATCTCATTAACCATTTTGGAGTTTCTAAAGACAGTGTAGAAGTGGCGGGTAATCCAAAATATGCCTTAAAAGTTATCAATGTTAAACAAAGTTTTAAAAAAGGAGTAGTGCTTCTAGGTAGAAAAATCTATGAAGAATCAAACTTTGATATAGTAAATATATTAAAAGAACTATCAAACACATTACCTAATATTTGTTTTGAACTTAAACTTCACCTTTCGTTAGACAGTACTATTTATAAAAGACTATGTGATGGTACTAATATAAGTGTTATTGAAGGCAAAGAATCATTAAATGAGCTTTTTGAACAAAAGGATTATGACTTTGCTATCGTAAATAATTCAACTGCATATTACGAAGCAATGTATTACGACATGGTATGTTTTCGTTATGAGCCATCAGAAAATGAAAAATTTGAAGGGTTAGATGATTACTTTCATAATGCTTCCAGTCTATTAGATAAAATTTCAAATTTCCAATCTACAAATTCTGAAGATCTTAATTTTCGTGTTGAAAGACTATTGGCTGAAGCCATTGGAATGGGAATAAATCAATACAAAGAACTATTAGACCTTTAAGGTATTAACATACAATTCAAATGAATGGTTTTAAGAATATATTTGGTGGTGTTGCTTGGAGTATTATCTCTAATGTTATTGGAGCAGGGTATAGTTTTATTTCGGTGCCACTACTACTAAATTACTTTGGTAAAGAGCAGTATGGACTTATCGGCATAGCATTGTCTGTGAATGTTTATTTGAGGATTCTTGATATGGGATTTTCTTCTGGAAATGTTAAGTTTTTTTCAACTTATTTAGTGAAAAATGATTTTAATGGGTTAAATAAACTTTTTCAGTCTAGTCTATTATTTTACATATCAATAGCACTGATTAATGCTTTAATTTTGTTTGGCTTGAGTTTTTATTGTCAAGAAGTTTTCCATTTAAGCGCAGACGAAAATGAAGTATTTAAGAAACTTCTTTATATATTAATCATAACATCTTTTCCTGTTTGGGGTTCTAATGTTATGGAACAGTTATTGAGAGCCAAAGAATTAGTTGCTTGGCAACAAAGGGTGTTGTTACTATCGAAAATAGGTCAAATAGCATCGTTGTTGCTAACAATTTTTTTAAAACTAAGTGTTGTTAGTTTTTTTGCAATCAATACGTGTAGCTTTTTAATAGTTATACCTTTTTATGTTACAAGAATAAAAAATATGTCTCTGGGGATATCCTTTATGCCTATGTATCACAAAAAAGCAATGGCTGAGGTATTACCATATTGTTTGAGTGTGTTTTCTTTTGGTTTATTTCAGTTTTCTGCCAATTACCTAAGACCAGTATTATTAGGCATGAAGTTAGGGTTATCTAGCGTTACGGATTTTCGATTAATAGAAGGCATTGCCAATCTGATACTGATACTGGGGTCGAGCTTTCTGGGAGTGATATTGCCTCATGCAACTAAGGCTAAAGCCTTGGGTGATAAAGAAGCTGAAATGCAAATAGCTAGCAATGGAACAAAGTATATCAGTATTTTTTTAGCATTCTTGATCTTTAGTTTTGTTTTAAGTTCCAAAGAAATAATATCAATGTACGTAGGAGGCGAGAATGCCTACCTAGCCTATTGGTTTAATATCTGGGCAATATCGCTTTTCGGTCTTCATAATTCTGCTCTATCAAGTATTGTTCTTTCGGGAAATGTTCTTAGACCAATTGTTTATATGTCTGCATTCTCCACTATATTTTCCCTTACAGCAGCTTGGTTTCTAATGAATTATTTTGGAATGGGAGGGGTGATTATATCCTATTCGTTGTATGTAATACTTCAAATGGGTTATTACTATATTTATTATTATCCTACCAAACTAGGCTATAGTTCTAATAAGATATTTATTCATTCGTTTTTTGTGCCAGTGGCAAGTATTGGGTGTATTTGCCTAGCGATTTATCATCTATCTGAGTTTATTATATTTGCTAAGCTCTATTATGCTGTATTATGCAAAGAATTACTATTTGTGAGTATAGCAATAGCGGTTGCCTATAGTTTCTTTTTGGATATTAGTGAAAAAAAATATATAGCAGATATAGTAAAAAAAATTACAAAAAAACAAAGACCATCAGCAGACCCTGAGTAAAATGAAGGTGGACAAATACAGAAGAGGTATCAGGTAAAACTATAAAGAGTCGTAATTGTATAATTCATAGTAAATGGAAGGAATTTTTTTTCAACTAATAGCTTTTGGTATAGTGTACAAAATGTATCAAGCGGTTTATGTAGAGCGGCTTGCTTGGTTTTTGTTTGCTATTTTATTTATTCCAGATCATTTTCCATTGTTTAGCGTAGCTATTTCATCAAGGTTCTTTATATTCTCACTAATGTGTATTTTCTTATTGAAAAATTATGATAATTTGTTAAAGAAAATAAAGAGTTTTCCATTAAAATTTAGTTGGGGGGCTATTTTGATTGGCTTCATTATAACATCCATTGCAGACGATAGACTAAGACAAGATGTCATAAAAATTATTCTTTGGGGGGGAGGGCTTTTCTTAGACAATTTTTTGGTTGTGTTTTTATGTTATCATCTTATCAAAACATTTGATGACCTTATTCGAGCCTATAAGATTATACTCCTATTTTTTGGCGTTTTATCAATTTACGGAATTTATAACATCGTCACACGAGATAACTTTTATATGTCTGTATTCACAACTATTTATGGTGTAAGAGATTTTGCAGAGGTATATATGTCGGGGATGGATGGCCGCTTTCGAATTTCTTCATTTACTTGGCATCCTATTTATTATGGTTTTGTGTTGGGGATGGGTATTTTAATGAGTATGTTATTACTTATTATTTTAAAACTACAAGCTCGCTCCAAGAGGATATATCAGTGGATATTGCTAGGAATAATAGTGAATATACTTTTTGTAAACTCTCGAACCCCTTTCTTCTCCTTGTTAGGAGGGTTATTTATCTTCTTGGTATTGGGACTAGATTTGCAAAAAAAATTAAGATTTACCTTTTTTGCATTAGGGCTTCTAAGTATTTTGTTGACTAGCGTACCTAAATTTGCCGAGTTTGTGAACGATTCATTAGATACTTTTAGTAGTAAAGGGTCTAAATTAGAAGGAAGTTCTGTTGAAATGCGAAATAGGCAACTAGATGCAGCACTATTTATCTTTAGTCGAAATCCTATTACGGGTAATGGTATTGATTATATTGTACAAAACTTGGGTTTTGCTTCGGAAGCTGAAAACCGAGTAAGCGATAATGATTTTGCAGGGTTTGAGAGTTATCTATACAAAATGTTAATAGAACAAGGGTTGATAGGAATTATTAGTCAAACATTGTTTATCCTATCTATTGTGATTTATTTGGTCAGTCATGCTATTCGTTCTAAGAGTACCATACGTAAACAGTTTGCCATATTAAACCTAGCCATGCTTTGTTGTTTTTTACTTTTTATTTTTGGAACGGGTGATTTAGGAACATTCAAAATATACTTTTCAATTTTAGGAATCAATTTAAAAGGCCTAGAAAGCCTTAAAATGAAAGAGCAGGCTATGTCATCACAAAATGCTGCTATTTTAGTTGTATAGTATTTTATTAATACAACCTATAAAAACTAACATATACAATGGTAAAACAAAATAATCGGCTTGCAATAGTAATACCAGCATACAAAAGAAAATACTTGAAAGAAACGCTTGACTCTCTTAAAAGTCAGACTAATCAGGCGTTTTCACTTTATATAGGAGATGATAATAGTCCTGAAGACCTTTGGGAGGTTATCAAAGAATTTACTACCGATTTACAAATTGAATATAAAAAATTTGATTCAAACTGGGGAGGGAAAGACCTTGTAAGCCATTGGAACAGATGCTTAGATTTGGTTAAAAATGAAGATTGGATATGGCTTTTTTCAGATGATGATTGCATGGATACGAATTGTGTAGAATCTTTTTATGAATGTGTGAACAAAAACCCAAGCAAAAAACTACTACATTTTAATGTAAAAGTAATTGATAATAATAGTGAAGAGATAAAGTCTTACGAGTCTTTAAATAATTTTACCCCTAACATGACAGCTGTAGCTTTTTTTAAAGCTAAAATACAGGGAGAAATCCAAAGTTATGTTATCGAATATGTATTTCATAAAAGTTTAATAGACCAGTATGGAAAGTTTGTAAACTTTGATCTCGCTTGGTGTTCTGATGATGCCACTTGGATTAAATTTGCTCAAGCGACAGGCATAACCACAATACAGGGAGCTTTTGTAAAATGGCGACTCAGTGGTATTAATATATCATCCATTAAAAGTGATTTAAATATCCTCAAAAGAAAATTAGAAGCTAAATACAATTATTTTATTTGGATTAAATCAATTTTTGTCGAATATCCAGTAGCAAATAGTCTTATAATTAAGTGGTTACTTTTGGATCTTGAAGAAAATAGAGAATTGGGAATAATTCAAAAAAGCATTTTAGCTTTTCAATATATTAAAAAGTTGTTGGGAATGACTTATGGTATGTTATCAAGTTTTCTTGTATTTCAAAAGGAGACAAGAATTCGATTGTCATTTTTAAGAAAAACTCTTCTTGGCTATAATAAATAATAGAACATACTAATTATACAGAAGATTATTTGGGTTACAGATGTTTAAATTTAGACTTAAACTATATTAAAATAATTTAATTAAAATGAAATTATTTTATCCAAAATCTATATCTGATATAATACAATGAATCTTTAACACAGTCATAACTTGGGTGGTCAATACATATTTAATGGTCTAATGATAAGTTAAACTTCAAAAATAAGTATTTATACTTGTAGGGTGTGAAATAATCTATTAAAGTAAGATTCAATGATTTTCCCAACTGCTGTTAAATGTAACTAATACTGAGTGCTATTATATTCTGGGAAGCTCAATGGTTACGTCATATATAAAATCAATAGAAATACAAAAATACAATATAATGAAAATAAGTGTACTCATTATAACGGAATCAATGCCGTATCCTTTGAGTTCAGGGGGAAATATAGCACAGTTTGAAATGAATAATGTTTTAAGAAAGCATGTCAATCTGAAAATGCTGTTTCCTGTGTATGCTGGACAAGAAAAAGATTTTGAAGAGTTAAAAAAACTGTGGCAAGATGTAGAGTTCATACCCATTTATAATAGTTTCCGAAGTAAGTTAGATAACATGGTAAGTAATTTAATTTTTCGTAAACCTATTGAATACTATTGTAAATTTCTCAAAAAGTTCTTTTTTGCAAAATATAAGTTTAATCATACAGAAAAGTTTCTAATAAAGAATAGCAAAATATTTGTTTCAGGAGCTTTTGATGTAGAAGCGAAATATATTCGTGCAATTAATGAATTGGTTGATATAAAATCATTAGATATAGTACAAGTTGAGTTTCATACGCTTCTGCCTATTGTCAGCTATTTACCTAAACATGTGAAGAATGTATATGTAAATCACGAAATTAGGTATATTCGAGAAGAACGAGAATTATCGTTGATTAAAAAAAATATTCCGTTTTTTAATTTTTTATTGACAAAAAACAAAGGTTTTGAGTGTAGTTTCATGAATGCTTACGACAAAGTTGTCACAGTATCTGATGATGACTGTTTAGAGCTACAGAAGGTTTTGCCTCCAACAAAAGTATATGCCTCTCCTCTCACAATCAAATATAAAGGGAGTGGTGTATTGGAACAAGAATATGACAACATGAATACGTTGATATTTTTAGGAGGAGAAGAACATTTTCCAAATAAAGACGGAATAGATTGGTTTCTTGAACACTGCTGGATTAATTTACAAAGTAAATATCCAAATTTGAAGCTTAAAATTATTGGCAAATGGACTGATGAAACCCACAAAGAGATAAAAGAAAGATATAGTAACGTATATTGTTCTGGATTTGTCCCTGATCTGTCGAAAGAATTAAAAGATGCAGTATTTATTGTACCGATTCGTATTGGAAGTGGCATGAGAATGAAGATTATAGATGCTGTTCAGAATAAGCTACCTTTTGTTAGTACAACCATAGGTGTAGAGGGACTTAACTTTAGAAAAGAAGAAGATTTTTTAGTTGGAGATTCACCAGATGAGTTTTGTACTGCTGTAGAAAGATTGTTATCAAGTGGTGAGCTTTCTCGTAAGTTAGCTAGAAATGCAAACGATTATTTGAATTCAGAATACTCATATGAAAAACTCATCAACAGAAGAGTGAATTTTTATAAAGATGTCATGACGCATAAGTAGGCTCTTTCACTTATACAAATTTGACAGGCCTTAATTACGAAAATAAATCCTAGATCTTGATATTTTTTAGTAATGGATAAACGCTGATATTCAGAAATGCTATATTCCGTATTGTTTCTGTATTGATGACAGACCCTAATAGATAATTTATGAATAGCTCAGAAAGTAAACTTGCCATTGTTATACCCGCGTATAAAAAAGATTTTCTTAGAGATACGCTAGAATCTTTTGCTGTGCAAACATGTCTAGATTTTAATCTTTACATAGGAGATGATAATAGTCCCTATGATTTATATTCTGTTGTATCTGAATTTGAAGAAAAAATAAATATTATCTATAAAAAATTCGATACAAACGTTGGAGGCAAAAATCTTGTAGATCAATGGAACAGGTGCTTATCATTAATAGCAGATGAAGAATGGATTTGGCTCTTCTCAGATGATGATTTAGTGGATGCTCGATGTGTGGAATATTTCTACGAATCACTTAGAGTATCAGAAAACTCTACCTTTCATTTCAATGTAAAAGTAATCAATGAGAAGCAAGAACTCATATATGACCAAATGCCTTTTCCTTCAAATATGTTAGCAAATGATTTTATGCAATTAAAAATGAAAGGAAGAATATGTAGCTATGTAGTAGAATATATAGTTAATAGAAAAATATTTGAGGAAAAAGGAGGATTTGAAGCATTTGATTTAGCATGGGGGTCGGATGATGCCACTTGGATGAAAATGATAAGTGCCTCTTCGCTACATACAATTGAAGGAGCTAATGTATTGTGGCGATATAGTGGAGTAAATATTTCGTCAGGTATTGGAGATAGAGGATTTGTTTTGAGAAAAATAAATGCAAGTTTAAGCTATCTTAATTGGTGTAAGCAGTTTTTAGCAGATAATAATTTAATAGATAAGACATCTACTTTTGATAAACTCAAATGGTTACATGAAGCTATAAAAGTAACAGGTCTTTCTATTAAAGACAAAGTTTCGTTGATTTTATATTGTTGTAATAAGTTAAAAGCTGGACTATTCTATCAGCTATTTTTTATATTATTCTCCTTGTATTCATTGATTAAGATTAAATATTTCAAAAAATTAAAATAGGTAATCTTACAGAATTAAATCTGACTTTTTAGATATTACAACCGATTGAAAGTTAGTATGTTAAATGTAAAAATCAATGCTCATAATTTTGAACTCATACTTAGAGCTTACTTACAAAGATGAAAATTAGTTTTATTATATGTTCCTACAATAGATGTGTTTTATTGGGAGAAACCCTAGAATGCCTGCTAACATCTATAAAAAGTATGGCTCAATTATAATTTCAAGTTGCTCTATGTGTCGATAATATACATAATGAACGGAATTTTAGCTAATGAACCTTAGTTATTATTATTTTTTAAAGTATTGATTGTTAGTTACTTAATTATATAAGCCTATTGTGGATGAGTTTAAAAATGAGGAAAGTGTAAAATATATTTATGAGTATTAAGGGGGACTCGCCTGTGCCGTCTTAGGATATGTCTGATTTTTAAAAATAGCAAAAAAATACGTATGTACTTGTATAACCTTCGACAAATTTATTAAGAAAAAAGTTTTCCTAATACTAAATATTGACTTTTCACAATATTTCAATATACATATAAATAAAAGTATAAGCTTGAACGTAAAAATAAAATTCTAATGAAAATTGTACTTGTTGCTCAAGAGTTTCCATTTCCTCCAAATCATGGAGGAAGAGTAGATACTTGGAATAGAATAAAGGCTCTAAAAAAACATGGAGCAGAAATTTTTTTTGTAACATGGGTTGGAGTAGTTAAGAATGATTTTCCCAGTGAATTAGAGATTTCTGAAGTAAAAAAATATACAAATCATTTAAAAATATTTAAAATTCGTAGAGATTTTAAAAGAGCTTTAGCACTTTTAAAATCTCCATCTCTTATTGCTGCAAGGAGTTTAAATAGCTCTGAAAGAGAAAGTTTACTTTTAGAATTGAAAATTTTTAACCCTCAAATGATATTAGCGGATGGTCTGTATGCTAGTGAAATAGGCTTGTGGTTAAAAAAAGCACTAAACTTAAAGTTAGGAATAAGAAGCCACAATATAGAACATTTTTACATGAGAGGGCAGTTTAAGTTAGCCAATAATTTTAATAATAAACTTTCCATATTATTGGCTTTGCTTCATTTGAGAAGATTTGAGTATAAATCGCTTTCAAGTGCTGACTACGTTTTTGATATTTCAATCAACGATTTAAATTTTTGGAAAAATGAAGGTTTGACTAATGGTATTTGGTTAGGACCAACTAGGATGCATACCGATAATAAATTAGAGTGTAGTTTCAGCGAAGAAGTGGATATAGCATTTTTTGGTAATTTGAACACACCTAATAACAAAGAGGCTATTAAATGGTTTCTTTCGAAAGTATTACCTATAATTAATTCAGACGATTTAAAAATTCTTGTAATGGGGTCTAATCCATCGTTGGATATAAAAAAAATGCTAAAAGATTATTCCAACATATTATTGGTTGAAAATCCAATAGAGCCTCAATTTTACCTCGAAAAAGTAAAGGTTTTAATCAACCCTGTACAATTTGGTAGTGGAGTTAACATTAAGTCTGTTGATATGCTTTTTCAGAATTGTCATGTCGTTTCCACAAGTATAGGTGTTCAAGGTTTACCTTCGGAAATTAGTGATATTTTTGAAATTGCAGATAATGAATTTGATTTTGCTGATAAAATTTTGAAATGTTTAAGTACACCTATAGATTTTTCACGAAAAGACAGAAAAGAAAACCTAAGAAAAATGTTTGAAGAATCAAATGTCAAAGTAATATTAGATGTGTTAGGGGGGCATTCTAGCGAGTCTAAAAATTCGTAAGTAATTGATTCAAACTTGAAGAATCGGGATAATAAACATATTCTATCAGAAGCTGCTTAAACAAATGTAAAACACTCCCCAATAAGTGAGAATTTTGTGTTGTCAAATCATAAAATATCACTAGTTGAGAATGCTAAGTAAAAGTACAGTAGAGAAGTAGATTACCACAAATTTATCAATTGGAAGTCGAGGTTTTGAGCCTAAAGTACCCTCAGTCGAGCTTGTAGAAGCTATATATAATTGGAACAATATCGCAGAACAATACTATACTACGTTAAGAAAAGCTTATGAACAATAGAATAATCCTGTCATTGGTCGCTCTGCTATGGACAAGTACACTTTGTATAGGGCAATTGAAGCATAAAGTGACATTAGGAGCATATTATTTTGATGGTTGGACGGGTACATATCCATACCATATAACCCCTATGCTCAGAGATTCGTTTCCTGAAAGAAAACCACGATGGGGATGGATTACAAGTACACCTCAAATTGTAGCAAAGCAGCTAAGGGAAGCAAATAAAATAGGGTTAAGTTTCTTTTGTTTTTGTTGGTATTATAGTAATGATAACATACAATATCGTAGAGAACCACTCAACAATGCACTCAAAATTTATATGAATACCGACCAAAAGAAGATAAAATTTTCACTATTGGTGGCTAATCATAAGGGTTTTGAAATTAAGAAAGAAAATTGGGCTTTTGTCTGTAATGAATGGATTCAATATTTTAAACATCCCAATTATTGTACAATAGATAATCAGCCTATTCTAAGCTTTTTTAGTTTACAAACATTATTAGATAATTTAGGAGGAGAGGCAGGAGTAAAAGAAGCTTTTATTTATTTAAGAAACAAAGCATCAGAAGAAGGTATCGGCAAGATAAAGCTGGCGTTATGTGCTGATATGACACAGATTCAAGTGGCAGAAAAAATAGGGTTTGATATACTTACGGGTTATAACTACCATGAGGCAGGGTATTTTACGAGCAGAAATACCGTAATACCGATTGATAGTTTGATAACAGGAGAAAAGCGCATTTGGACTACGCTTGCAAATACTACAAAATTGACTTATATACCTGTTACAACACTAAACTGGGATCCAAGACCATGGGCAGATGGAAAAAACTTTTATACAAATGAACGCCGCTATCGTGGATTTTCACCCACATCGGTATTAAAATCTGTAAAAGGTTGTGTAGATTGGATCACAGAAAATATCAATAAAACGCATGGATGGGGTATGATATATGCGTGGAATGAATATGGAGAAGGAGCATATCTAACACCAACAGCAACAGGTAACAACTTTTTAATTGGTTTAGGTAAAGCTTTGGAAAATAAGTGATCTCTTTTGTTTTTTAAAACGATAATTAAATTTAAATATGACGAAGTTTAAGAATATTACTTTAGTTCACCCATCTAATGAATTATATGGGTCTGATAAAATGTTTTTACTAATTGTAGAGGCTATAGTACAAAGTAATGTTGATGCTAAAATAAATGTAGTTCTTCCATGTGATGGTCCTTTAACGAATTTAATATCAAGGTTTCCTGTAAATATTATTTTTCACCCACTAGGAATTTTAAGAAAAGCAGAGCTTAAAAAATTAAACTTTTCAGTTTTTTATAGATTAATTTTCAATTTTAGGTTTTACCATAGACTTCTAAAGAATACAGACTTACTTTATATTAATACCGCAGTTGTTTTAGATTTTATATTTTATAGTAAATTTTATAAACTCAAGAAAGTAATTCACATACATGAAATACCTACTGGTTTAGCTAATACAATTTTTGTGAGATTAATAAAATTTAATAAAGCTCCTTTAATTTATATTTCAAAGGCTGTTCAAAATGCATTCTCATCTATTAATGTTCCTTATTTTATACTGCCTAATGGTATAAATCAAGTACCTTTTCTCAATAAAGAAATTTCTTTAAATAATAAGATAAAGATATTATTGATAGGTAGAATTAATAGTTGGAAAGGACAAAATCTGCTGGTAGAAGCCATTTCCTTATTGAAGGAGGAAGATAAGAAGCGGGTCGATGTAAGAATTGTTGGAGATGTATATGGAGATCAAATATATTTTAAAACAGATCTTATTGACAATATAAATAGAAATAATTTTACTGGAATAATTAAAGTTTTACCTTTTACTAAAACACCTGAGGAGCATTATAATTGGGCTGATTTAGTGGTTGTACCTTCTTTAAAACCTGAACCTTTTGGATTAGTTGCAATTGAAGGGATGAGTGTTGGAAAGCTGGTGATTGCTGCAAATCATGGAGGATTAACAGAAATAATAAAGGATCGTTTTTCTGGTATTTTATTTAAACCAAACAGTGCATTTGAGTTATCAAAGATTATTTCAGAGGTTATTCAGAATCCCAAAATATTAGATTTTTATAGTGCAAATGCTATCAGTGAATATAAAAAAAATTATACACCAGAAGTTTATATTGCTAATTTTAACAAGATAATTCAAAATTTATAATTTACAAATGAAAATAGCTATACTAGGTACAAGAGGAATTCCTAACCACTATGGTGGCTTCGAGCAATTTGCCGAATACTTGGCATACGGCTTGGCTCAACAGGGATATGATATATCTGTATATAATAGTCACACACATCCTTATCAAGAAAAAGAATGGAATGGAGTGAAAATTATTCATTGCAATGACCCTGAAGATAAGATGGGAACGGCTGGGCAGTTTATTTATGACCTCAACTGTATATTAGATGCAAGGAAACGAAATTTTGATATTATTCTCCAATTAGGTTATACCAGTAGTACAATTTGGGGGTGGTTGCTGCCCAAAAAAAGTATTATTACTACCAACATGGATGGCCTTGAGTGGATTCGTTCAAAATATTCAAAACCAGTACGTAAATTTATCAAATTTGCTGAATACTTAGGTACCGTATTTAGTGATTATTGGATTTCAGACTCTATAGGTATTCAACAGTATCTTAAAAAAGAATATAAGTTGGAGTCTATTTACATTCCTTATGGTGCTTTTGCCTTTGAAACGCCTGACGAATCAATGATTGTACCATATCAAGTGGCACCTTATAGCTATGATATGTTGGTGGCAAGATTAGAACCTGAAAACAACATAGAAACGATTTTGGAAGGTGTAGCACTCTCTAAATTGACAAGAACTTTTCTTGTTATTGGTAAACATACCACACCCTATGGTACTTATTTGAAAGAGAAATATCAATCAGTATCAAACATCAAGTTTGTTGGAGGAGTTTACGATATTAATGTGCTCAATAACCTTAGATATTATTCTAATGTGTATTTTCATGGGCATTCTGTTGGAGGAACAAATCCTTCTTTATTAGAGGCAATGGCATCACAAACGTTTATTTGTGCTAACGATAACATTTTTAATAGGGCTATTTTAGGTGATGAAGCTGTTTATTTTGCTAATGCTGGAGATGTTGCGAATGTATTGACTAACAAAGCCAAAGAAGACTATCGTCCATTTGTAAAACTCAATCTACAAAAAATTAAAGAAGTTTATACTTGGGATGTAATTATAGCACAATATTTAGCACACTTTAAAGAAATTTTTGAAAAGAATAAATAATTAAGAAAATAAAAATAGTATGAATAAAACACTTTTAATTACTGGCGGAGCGGGCTTTATTGGCTCGCATGTGGTAAGGTTATTTGTAAATACCTACCCAGATTATACGATTGTCAATCTCGACAAATTAACGTATGCAGGAAATCTAGAAAATTTAAAAGATATTCAAGATAAGCCTAACTATATCTTTGAAAAAGGCGACATCGTGGACGCTGCCTATATCAATGGCCTATTTGAGAAATACCAATTTGATGGTGTCATTCATTTGGCTGCTGAATCGCACGTAGATCGTTCTATTGCAGAACCAATGGCATTTGTAATGACTAACGTTGTAGGTACATGCAACTTACTCAATGCAGCCAAAAACCTTTGGAAAGCATCTGGTTACGAAGGTAAACGCTTCTATCATGTGTCAACAGATGAGGTGTATGGAGAATTACACAATCCAGAAGATTTCTTTACTGAAACCACGCCTTATGATCCTCGTTCTCCATATTCTGCATCAAAAGCATCTT